>NZ_CAXHZD010000003.1:0-576077 GCF_964021855.1 uncultured Sulfitobacter sp. | reverse complement strand
AATATAAAAAACGCCCGCCTAGGATAATCCCTAAGCGGGCGTTTTGCGTTAGAGGGGATTAGCTGTTGCCATAAACGCAATGAAAGCCCACGTCTTAATATAGGTTCAAAAAGGAACTAAAGACGTGAAAAATACTTTTACCATTCGTCCGGTATCAGAGCACGACCATAGCCAATGGCGAAACCTGTGGGATCAATATAACGAATTTTATGGCAGAGCCGGACCAACCGCGCTTTCGGAGAACATTGTCCAATCAACTTGGCAAAGACTATTAGACCCAAGCGAACCTGTGCATTGTCTGGTGGCCGAGCATAACGGCAGGCTGGGCGGTCTTGCCCATTATATATTCCATAGAAACACAATCACGATTGAAAACACCTGCTATCTTCAGGACGTTTTTTCTGACCCGTCACTGCGCGGGCAAGGTATTGGAAGAAAGCTGATTTTGGCGTTTTATGAACGAGCCAACCAAGCCGGTACCGTGGGTGTCTACTGGCATACACATTCATCGAATAAGACTGCAATGGCGTTGTACGATAAGGTTGCTCGGAACACTGAGTTTTTCGTTTACAGGCACAATGTAGATATCGAACCTAGATAAATAGGATATTCTGAGATGCCCAGAAACAGCATTAACCTCTCTATATCTGGTTTAAAGGTCCAACCCGATCACCCTGACAAGCACCTTCCAACGGAACCTTCTTCACTCTGGCGCGTATATGATCATGAACACACAAAAACACCCCACCCGCATTCTTTGTGCACTTGCTGCGCTCGTTATCTTTCCCTTGTCCACGGCGGCTGAAACTGTCGGCAACGTTGACGTAGATTGGTTAGGCAATGACATCGTCGTCGAAGCGGTGGCCGATCCTAAGGTGAAAGGCGTGACCTGTCATCTGGCCTATTTTGAGCGCGGTATTATTGACCGGTTGCAAAAGGGGAACTGGTTTGAGGACCCGTCGAATTCGTCGATTTCTTGCCGTCAAACCGGACCGATTGAAATTGGCGATATCGAGCGTGATGACGAGGGCGAGACTGTATTCACCGAACGCAGATCGGTCATCTTTAAGACCCTGAACGTGAAACGCATCTACGATGAGGCGAACAACACCTTGATCTACATTAGCCATGCCCGCGATGTGCAAAATGGGTCCGCTAAGATGTCGATGTCTACCGTCCCGCTATATGTGCCGGGCAACTAGGCAAAGGATTGCCGCCATGGAACTGCCCCTTTGCGCCGTTTACGAGTTGGGGTAACCTGCCGTTAAAGCCACAACAATAAAAGGCGCAGGCAGAATGGGCATTTCACGTAGGAATTTTACAATCGGATTGGGGGCGTTAGGCCTTGCGGCATGCCAAGGACGTGGCAACGTCACTTCCTTTTCGTCGCGAAGCGAGGGCGCATTACCCGCAGATTTAATGCCGCAACCCAATGCGAATTATGATGCATGGGTTGCGTCCTTCAAGGCGCGCGCAGTGGAGCAGGGCATTTTGCCTGCCACATTGCGACAAGGTTTTGCCGGTGCTGGATATTTGCCCGGCGTCGTAAAGCGTGATCGCAACCAAACCGAATTTAGCCGGACGCTTGAGGATTATCTTGCCATCGCTGCGTCTGACGAACGGGTCAGCAAAGGCCGTGCCGCCTTTGCCCGCCACCGTGCCGTTCTGCGCCAGATCGAGGGGCGCTATGGCGTGCCAGCGGAGGTTGTGACCGCCGTGTGGGGCCTCGAGAGCTTTTACGGAGAGCGGCGGGGCAACGTGCCTGTTGTATCGGCCACGTCAACTTTGGCTTATGATAGAAGGCGCGGGTCATTCTTTGAAAAACAGCTGATCGCGGCACTGAAAATTCTTGAACGGGGCGATGTCTCTGCCCGGGGTTTGACTGGCAGTTGGGCTGGTGCCATGGGGCACACGCAGTTTATTCCGACATCTTATCAAGCGTTTGCCGTAGATTTCAACGGTGATGGGCGGCGTGACATTTGGTCGGATGACCCCACTGATTCATTGGCGTCGACCGCTGCGTATCTTGCCAAGTCCGGCTGGAAATCCGGTCAGAAATGGGGCGGAGAGATGGGAACGGCAGCCGCCAGTTCCGCCACACCGCTCAAGATTTTGCAACCGGACGCAGGCGGCCCACGGTTTGCGGTGTTTAGCAATTTCAACGCCATCAAGCGCTACAACAACTCTGACAATTACGCGATTGGGGTGGGGCATTTGTCTGACCGCATTGCGGGCGGCGGGCCTATCCGGGCCAGCTTTGGTCCCGATAAATACGGGCTGACCATCGAGGATCGTAAAGCGCTTCAGGAAAAACTGACCGCGCGCGGCTTTGATACTGGTGGTACCGACGGGGTGATCGGTCCTAACAGCCGCAAGGCCATCGCGGCCTATCAGCAATCGGTTGGGTTGCCAGCGACAGGTGATCCGTCGCCGTCGCTGCTGCAACGCCTGCAATGATGTAAAAACGTCCGGCTGCGCGAGGGCTTATTGGCCCGCCAATATCCAGCGCGCAGCCTTTTCGGCGATCATGATGGTGGGGGCATTGGTGTTGCCGCTTGTGATCTCGGGCATGACCGACGCATCCACGACGCGAAGTCCCGCCACACCTTTCATTCGCAAATGCGGGTTCAGGACAGCCGTCGGGTCATCCTTGCGGCCCATTTTGACGGTGCCCACGGGGTGAAAAATCGTGCTGGCGATGTCGCCCGCCAAACGTGCCAAGTCCTCATCGCTTTGATACTGCACACCGGGTTTGTGTTCTTGGGGGGCATAGGGCTGCATCGCGGGCTGGGCCATGATTTCGCGGACTTGGCGCAGGCTTTCGGCGGCGACTTGGCGGTCTTCTTCGGTATCCAGATAATTCGGCGTGATCTTGGGGGCGTCGCGGAAATCTGATGATGCGATCCGCACATGGCCACGGCTGGTCGGGTTCAGGTTGCAAACGCTGACCGTCATGGCGGGGAAATCATGCAGATCCTCGCCAAAGGCCTCAAGGCTAAGTGGCTGCACGTGATACTCAAGATTTGCATGCGCCCGCTTAGGATTGGACCGCGAGAACGCACCCAGCTGGCTTGGGGACATGCTCATCGGGCCGGAGCGTTTGAGCAGATATTCCAGCCCGATCTTGGCCTTGCCAAAAATCGAATTGGCCAAGGTGTTTAGGGTCTGTGTGCCCTTTACCTTGAACACCGCGCGAATTTGTAAGTGATCTTGAAGGTTTTCACCAACAAAGGGTTGGTCCATCACCACGTCTATCCCATGCTCTTTGAGCATTGCGGCGGGGCCTATCCCGGACAGCTGCAGTATTTGGGGAGAGTTCACAGCACCGGCGGACAGCACGGTTTCCTTGGCCGCCGTCACCGCGACGGGCACACCCTTGTGATGCACCTTGGCCCCAGTACAGCGCAGGCGTCCGTTGCTGTCTTTGTCGAATGTCAGTTTTTCAACCTGCGCTTCGGTCCAAATGGTCAGGTTGGGGCGTTTTTTTGCAGGGCGCAGGAACGCCTTTGACGTGTTCCACCGCCAGCCAGAGCGCTGATTTACGTCGAAATACCCGACGCCCGCATTGTCACCGCTGTTGAAGTCATCGGTTTTCTGAATGCCGGTGTCGGCCGCTGCATCGGCAAAACTGTCCAGAACATCCCATCGCAAACGTTGTTTTTCGATCCGCCATTCGCCGCCGTGGCCGTGCATGTCTGAAAACCGGCTGTTGTCCCCCGTTACCGGATCGGCCCCGTCATCCAATTTATAGTGGTCTTCATGGGCCATGAAGTCGGCCAGCGCGTTATGCCAGCTCCAATCCTCCTCGCCGGTCAGCTTGGCCCAATTGTCGTAATCCCGCGCTTGCCCGCGCATATAGATCATGCCGTTGATCGACGAACAGCCGCCCAACGTCTTGCCGCGGGGGTAAAGAAGCGCGCGACCGTTCAATCCCTTGTCGGGTTCTGTTTTATACATCCAGTCGGCGCGCGGGTTGCCGATGCAATAAAGATAGCCGATGGGGATGTGGACCCACGGATAGGTGTCGGGTTTTCCAGCTTCTAACAGTAGCACGCGGTTGGCCGGATCGGCGCTGAGCCTGTTGGCCATCAGGCACCCGGCGGAACCGCCCCCGATTACAATATAGTCATAGCTGTTTGATCCGTCAGACATCGCGCCATTCACCCATCGCTTGTTTCATTCTTGACCAAGGGTCTAGCGGCACAAACGCCGCACAGGTGAACCTTAGTGTCAATTTTTACGAAGGGGTATCGGGAATATCAATTTCGGTATTTGTTGAGCATTACGAATATCTTGGACGATCCAGCAACGGCGTAGGAAGCCCGTGTGCCGCGTATTGAATGCGGTGTGATTTCGTGAAGGTTCTACAAATCCTTGACCAAGCGCAAAGCGTCATAAATGGCCGCATGTGTATTGCGCGCCGACACCGCGTCGCCGATACGAAAGAGCCAGAATGTTGCGTCGTCATTCCAGTCCATCGTTTGCGGCTCCCCTGCGATCAGCGCCTCATAATCAACAGCGCCTTCATTCTTTGACAGAGGTTTGAGCGCGAAATACAGATCATCCATCGGCAAGGTGCCGTAGTTCACCACCACCTGATCATATTCCTGCTGTCTCGTAAAATCACTGTAGTCGGTGCCTATTGTGGCGACCAATTTATTACCAACACGGGAAACCCCCAACAGCCGCCGCGTCACGGTAAAGGTCACATCCTTATCCTGCAAAGACCGCATATATGGGACAAGGTTCATCGCCATAATTTCGGGGGCAAAGCTGCGGTCGGGGGTCATCACTTCGACTTTGGCACCCGCGTGGGCGGCAACTTCGGCGGCTTGAAGCCCCGGATGATCGCCGCTTTCGTCGTAGATGAGGATATTTTCGGCAGGTTTCACATCACCCGAGATGATGTCCCACGAAGACACCACATTTTCCGCCTCGACACCGGTTTCAAACAGTTCGGTATTGGGTAGACCGCCCGTGGCGATGATCACCACGTCGGGGGTGTGCTGTGCAATCGTGTCTTCATCCGCCCATGTGTTGAAATGGAATTCAACGTCGAGGGCGGCACATTGTGCCATGCGCCAGTCGATGATCGACATCATCTCGCGGCGGCGGGGGCTTTGGGCGGTCAGTCTGATCTGCCCGCCGGGATCAGGCTGGGCCTCGATCACGGTAACGTGGTGACCGCGTTCGGCAGCAACACGGGCGGCTTCCAGCCCGGCGGGGCCTGCGCCGACAATAACGAATTTTCGTTTGATCAGTGCTGGTTGAATGCTGTGCGGCATCGTCAGCTCGCGCCCCGTGGCCGCGTTGTGGATGCACAGGGCCTCGCCGCCTTGATAGATACGGTCCAGACAATAGGTCGCTCCGACGCACGGCCGGATGTCGTCCTCGCGTTTCTCAATAATCTTTTGCACGATATGCGGATCGGCCATATGCGCGCGGGTCATCCCCACCATATCAAGCAGCCCTGCCGCCACCGCATGGCGCGCTGTTGCGACGTCTTGGATGCGGGCGGCGTGAAAGGTGGGCATGCCTGTCGCCTGTTTCACCGCGCCTGCGAAATCAAGATGCGGCGCGCTTTGCATTCCCTGCACGGGGATCACATCGGTCATCGCGGGATCCGTATGAATGCGCCCTTTGATCACGTTCAAGAAATCCAGCTGGCCGGATGCGGCAAGTTTCTTGGATATCTCAAGCCCTTCTTCCGCGGTGATCCCGCCTTTTTGCGCCTCGTCCGCTGTGTATCTGAACCCCACGATGAAATCGTCGCCAACCCGTTTGCGCACGGCGGCCAGAACGTCCATGGGAAAGCGCATCCGGTTTTCCAACGTGTCAGCACCGTAAGGGCCGACCAAGTCATTGGTCAGCGGTGACCAGAATTGATCAAGCAGATGGCCGTAAACCTGCAACTCTATCCCGTCCATGCCACCGTGTTTCATCCGTTCGGCGGCGTCGGCAAAATCGGTGATGATCCTGTCGATGTCCCAATCTTCGATCAGTTTGGGAAAGGCGCGGTGCGCAGGTTCGCGGTGTTTCGACGATGACACCGACGGCAGCCAATCGCCCTTGTTCCACGTGGTGCGCCGCCCAAGATGTGTCAGCTGGATCATGACCGCGCAGCCATGTTCGTGGCAGGCATCGGTCAGGTTCGTGATCCACGGCACGACCTCGTCCTTATAGGCGAGCACATTGTTGAACACCGGCGGGCTGTCCTTGGACACCGACGCTGACCCCGCCGTCATTGCCAAGGCCACGCCGGCTTTGGCGCGTTCTGCATGATAGGCGCGGTAGCGGTCTTTGGGCATCCCGTCTTCGGGGTACGCGGGTTCGTGACTGGTGGTCATAATCCGATTGCGTAAAGTCAGATGCTTAAGCTGGTACGGCTGCAGCAGCGGATCGGTAGACATGGCAGACCTCGTGGGCAAAGTTATGTGCCGTGAGGGTGCAACTGAACGTGTTTGCAATCAACTCTATTCGCGCCGCTCGGTGGTCCGGTTACGTCTGAGCAAGACGCCGTAAATGCGCGCGCGTTTGGTCTTGGGTCGGGGGGGTGCTGCCAGCCAAAAGCGTTAAGTGCCAATAAAACTGGATCTCGGACGGGTCTTTCATAAGCGTCGCAAAAGCATCTTGGTGCCATGCGACGGCGTGTTGATGGGCCGCCTGCACCTGCGGAAGCGCATGCAGCTTTGCCATCTCGGCCCGCGTGTTCATGAGCATGGGGGCAATCGTACTGTCTTGGACTGTGTTGAAATTCCGTTCGGCCCAATAATGCAGATCAAGGCGCTTGGTCGTGCGATTGGGCAGGCCGCGCCCGCGTTTGACCATGAATTCAGCCGCGGATCGCAATGAGTAATGGTTCAACCGCGCCGGCGCCGGGGTTTGCATCAAACCGAACAGATTAATCCGGCTGTCATCTTGGGCGAAGTCATCGCTGGCGGGCTGTGCGGCACCCAGCGACCAACGCGCCGGCTGGCTGCGCTTGGTCTTGGGGCGGTGCACGCCAAGTTTTTGAAATTTCTCTGGCCGAAATAAGGTTTTGAAAAAATGGCCTGCTGGCAGGAAAAACGGATCGGGGGCGCACATGGTAAAACGCTCAACCGTCGGCTGGTCGGTGAACTCCATCTGCTCTGCTGCACCAAAGAACCGCCAGGGTAGGGCAATAGCATCGGTATCCTCGTGGACCGACGCGATCAGATCGCCGAAGGTTTCCATCGGTGCCTCAAGGCACAAAAACTCATCGCAATCAAAAAAGATCACCCAATCCGCAGCCTTGATCAGCGGATGTGCATCGGCCAATCGCATGGCCTGCCATTGCACCGATTTGTTGCCCGTCGGCTGAAACTGCACATGTGTCACCCCCGGCAAAAGGTCCAGCAGATAGGGGGTGCCGTCGTCGCAATCATGGGTGAAGATCAGAAAATCGGTGACGCCCGACGCGCGGTGGTGGGCGATCCATTCCAGGCAATAGGGCCCTTCGTTTCGCATGCAGGTTACAGCAAGGATACGTGTCACGGGGGGCGTCACCTTGGATCTAGGTCATTTGCGTTGCTCAAATGACTCTCACGCGCGCCGCTTCAAGTCAATCTGGGTCGCAGCCGTGTCATAGGCCTGAGGATTCTTTACAAGCATAGCTGCGCCAAGCTAATCTTGGGGTTGAGCAGACACATACGACGTAGCCAGAATATCGTCATCAGAGAGGCCTGAATTATGAATGACCGTCGCCCCGTCGCGTCGCTTTGGATTGGTGAAAAGCTTCACTATCTTAACCAGCTTTGCCTGAAATCCCATGTCGTCGCGGGGCATAAGACGATCCTGTATTGCGCCGACAAGGTGGACAATGCCCCCGAAGGTGTCGAGGTGCGCCCGGCGTCCGATATTATGGAGATCGACCGCGCCTTGGTCGAGGCCACCAGCGCGTCGTTTCTGTCGAATGTGTTCCGCTATAAAATGATCCAAAAGATCGGGGCGATATGGATCGACTGCGATGCGTTTTGCCATCAGCCCTTTCCCGAAGATGATGAATATATCTTTGGCCGTCATGGCATGTCGGGTGCGCTAAACTGCGGCGTTGTGGGCCTGCCCCAAGAATGCGAGCTGATGGATCAGTTGCTGGATTACTATGACAACCTGCCGGATTATCCTGCATGGTGGAACAAGAACCAGCGCCGCAAATACGACCGCCAAGACCCCAAATTGACCCATGCCCACCGGATTTATAACGCCGAGCGCACGGCATTCGGCCCGCAGGCATTTACCTATTTCGCCAAGCAAACTGGCCAGTATGAAAAGGCCAGCGAACGCGAGGTGCTGTATCCGGTGCCGTTCCAGCTGAACGATATCTTTTACGACCCTCATGGCCGGGTTGAGGGGCATTTCACCGATAAAACCCTTTCGGTGCATCTGTATACCAATGGCACGAAACCGTGGTGGGAAAAGCACGAACCGCTGCCCGGATCATATGCTGCGCGGATGTGCGAAAAGATAGGTATCGACCCATCCAAGGCGCTGCGCTAACCGCCAGATCAAAGGCCCAAAGCCATCAATCTGAAACCGCATATAAGCCCCCACGGCAAGCTTCTGGCCATCTCGATGATGAAGGACGAAGCGCCGTTTCTGCTGGAATGGTATGCCCATCATCTGGCCGTGGGGTTCACCAAAATCCTTGTCTATACGAACGACTGCTCTGACGGCACCGACGACATGTTGATCCGTCTTGAAGAATTGGGCCTGGGCTATCATCGCCGCAACGATATTCCCGAAGGGGTCAAACCGCAGCCTTCGGCGATGAAATACGCACAGGTTGAGCCCAAAGTTGCCGAAGCCGACTGGATTTTGATGTTCGATGCGGACGAGTTTTTGTGCATCAACTATGGCGATGGCACGTTGGACCCGATGCTTGATGCGGCGGGCGATGCCAACGGGATCGTCATCACATGGCGGATTTTCGGGTCTGGCAATGTGGTGGACTGGTCGCGCGATCCGGTGTCAGAACAATATCTTTATGCGGCACCACCCACGTGGAACAAGGGCTGGGGCGTCAAGACGCTGTTCAAGTTCGACCCCGATACATGGAAGATCGGCATCCACCGCCCGTCGATCAAAAACAAGCATCTTGAAACCGGATTCCCTGACACGGTCAAATGGCTGAACGGCTCCGGCCTCCCGATGGAGGATTATTTCAAGTTCCGCGGCTGGCGGTCGATCCGTCGCACCGTGGGGTATCAATGGGCCCAGATGAACCACTATGCGGTGAAATCCATCGACAGCTACGCGATCCGCAAGCTGCGCGGGAATGTTAACAATAAGAAAGACAAGTATAACGCCGACTACTGGTCGCTTCAGGATCGTAACGAGGTCTATGACGACAAGATCCTGCGCTATACCGAGCGGCGCAAACAGATTATGGATGAACTGCTGACCGATCCTGTTTTGGCGCGTCTGCATTGGGCTGCGATTGACCGCGTCGAGGCGCGGCTGGATGAGTACCGCAAGACGGATGCCTATGCCGCGCTGAAAGCGTCGCTAATCGAAGCATCAAAGGTGCCGATCACCCAGATCGTTGCCAAGCCACCCAAGGCACGCAACCCCGCCGAGATCGCCGCGCTGATGTCGCAGGTCGAAAAATCTAACGCCAACCGTCCGATTGAGGAGCGCCGCACGAAACCCGAGGCGGGTTTTGCGGATGTGGGCGAGGGCGGGGATGGCTTTGTGCCCGGTGATATTGATGTAAGCGTCGAGACGGCCGTTGAATGGGTCGATAATCACGGCATCGCCTTGCCCGCCGACGTGCGCATTTTCGCACAAAATACGCTCGACCTTGTGATACGCGGCAAATACCAGCGCCGCTTGGCCCGCAGGATCGGGCGGATGGTCGAGGACGGTCAAAAGCTGTTGGACTTGGGGGCAGGGGTCGGCTTTTTGTCGATTTTCACCACCAAACATATGCCACTGGCCACCGTCATCGCCCAAGAGGATAACGCATCGCGGATGCACATCATGCGCAATATTCTCGCCCATAACGAATTAGCGCTGGGCGACCGTCTGCATATGACAACGGATCAGGTCATCTTTCCCGATGATGATGCCCAAACGGTCGCGCGGATCAATCAGGTGATCGCAGACGAAATGCCCGACGTACTGCGCGCCAGCTATGCGCAGATCGGGGCAAAGCTGCTAAGCGCAGTCACATTGGGCAGCGTCAAGCGGATCATTCTGTCCGGCCCTGCGATCGGGACTTTCCTGCGCGAGTATCCGCAGATAGATAACCCGGCCCTGATCCCGTCGGAAGAGTTGAGCATGCCGGAGTTTATCATTCTTGAAAATAAGTCCGCTAATTCTTCTTAGGCACGTATTCAAACGCCTTTCCACAGCAGTGAGATTTACGTTAGAAACTCAATCCTTCGGCCGTTAAACGACAGGCACGCGGCGCATTTTTTTCTCGTGCATTTCAGCAAATACAGTGTTGAGAATAGGATCTGCAGCATATTCCGGCGAAGGCCCGTCCGTAATAAAACCGTGCTCTACGAGTGATTTATGCAGTTTTTCAAAATCAAGTTCGCCCATTGAGCGGAAATCAACACGTTTCGCCGCCTCATCCACCCAGCTTGCCTGCAAAGCATCAAGGCTGAACACTTTCGCACCTGCGAACAGTTCGACTTGTTTTGCCAACCCGTCCAGAAGGTTTGCATGGCGACGTAATATCATTCCTACACGCGCACCAGGTTGAAGGGCGTAAGCAGCCATATGCAGCGCAGACCCGTCCAGACAGACCAATTCTCGTGCTGCTTTATATCGCGCAAGCTGATCTGGAATACTGTGCCTCTGGGGGTGGAATATTTCATACCCATTTGCTTGCATAACGGCTTCGATCAGCAATTCACCAACAACGCCGCCCCGCTTATCCATCAGCGCGCTGCGTGACACATATAGCCGTTCTGCGCCTTCGGGCTTGACCGCGGCAGCAACTTGCGCGCGTGTGTAATCGCGGTACCTTTGAGAGCCAAGAATGCGGGCATGATGGCCAAAGCCGGGATCAGGGACGACGATATTTTCGACCTGTGTTGGCTCCCGAACAATGCGCAACGGCTTAGAGCCGCTGAGGATGTCCAAGAACGGGCCGTACCGCTTTTGCGCCTGTCCGACGCCGCCGTTTCTGAATGGCGTAAAAATGATGCCGTCTATGTCTTCTGCAAGCTCATCCAGGGCCCAAAGGCGGGCCGTTGATTCAAGAAGAAAATGCCCGAAATGCGCCCGCAGCCACCCGCCATACAGGTAATTACCTTTCAGCAGTGGCATCTCGCTTTCGGCGACGGGCAATTGCGGTGCCAGCGAGGCGCGTTTTGGCCCCATAACCCCGCGCGAAAATTCGCAAAATTCACCGTCGCTGTTCAGCACCCCGCAGGTGTTGTCTTGGGCATGTGGAAAGACGACAGCATTTTGTAATTTTACGAAAGTGTCGGATAGTCCACCAAAACGATTTTTCATTACTAGCCTGCTTTGCGCTTAGTTCTGCTACCCTTTAGGATGTGGATTGGGTTCTTTTTCTTTAAAGTTGCGTATATTCATTGTAAAGATTTTGTCCGACTATAGGTTTCGGAATGATCTATTATTAGCGTTATTGTGGCGCAGAAATTGAAGAATTTTGATTATTAGCCCGCTATGATAGAAAATGAAGCCCAGCAAAGCCTCGAAGAAGCCATCAAGTCGGATTGTTTCGTTTTTAAGGGCGAGCACAGTGATATAACCGCGATCAAACGGTCAGATATCCTATTGGTAACGTTTGATAATCTAGCATCTATTGATGAACGACCCAAAGATGCGCCGTGGAAGCCATGGCTAAACGACCGCGCTGAGGCGCTTGGCTACAGTATTTTGGGCATGCAAAGCCATAATAAGGATTGGTACAGAAGGCCAGATGCCGCTGCGCAAATTAAGGCACTGCAAAAGCTTGGCTATTTTGAGCAGTTTAGCCGTGTGCTTTTTGTCGGCGCATCAATGGGTGGCTTTGCTGCGCTTTGCTTTGCGCATCTTGTCCCCAAAGCACGGGTTTTGGCGTTCAGCCCGCAATCCACACTCAACCGTGACATCGCCCCTTTTGAGCGGCGGTATCCTTGGCCCTACAGAAAATTCGATTGGGATACGCCAGCCTACCTAGATGCCGCCGAACATACCGCGGCAATATCCGGAGGTCACATACTCTTTGATCCACATGTCGTCGAAGATGCACAGCACGCTCATAGGCTATCAGCGCCAAAGCTGAAGAATGTCAAAATCCCGTTTTCAGGCCATACACTTATTCGAACGATCGCAAAATCCGGAGCGCTTGAGCTTTTGATACAAGAGCTAGCTGAAACGGGGGAGCTGAGCACCGCTTTTTGGCGTAAGATGCGCAACCGTCGCAAAGACCCGCGTTGGGCCAAGGCGTTCTTGCACGTGGCATCTGCGCGACGCGACACCCGCTTGGCGCGGCGTGCGTGCGATCTAATGTGGGCTGAGCATGAATACCCGTTTGCCCGCCGTATTCGAAAAAGGATTGTACAACGTACGAAGCAACAGACCGATTAGCCTAAAGGTGGTTGACCACAGTCTGCACGCACCAACGTTATGCCATTATTAGTAGTCAATATAATGACTCTGAATTACTTGTTTCGGCTTACCATCTCGCGGCTGTTTCTGAACGACATAAAATATGAACTGAGGGTCGTTATAGCGGTGTTCCATGCCGCGCCGACTATCCGTCGGGTCTTGGATTTCACGCGGTGCTTCCCTTCCTTTTCTGTTGAAGGTCCAGCACCCGAGCATTTTATATCCAAGGCTGGCGACCCAATAACGCCAAGGGATGTCTGGTCCGACTTGGTAAAAACCATGTCCGAACCACCCATCAGTGCCGACACAAGATACAAATATGCCTTGGTCCTTAAGCATAGCGTCAACGTTGCGGAACGATTGAGCAATATCAAATACATGCTCAGTGGTTCCGCCATCATAGACGAGGTCGAATTTGTTGGTGAGATCAGAGCCTACTGGTACAGATAGATCATGGATATATTCAGCCCCTTCAATATCAGAGAAGTCCAAGCTCTCGCATTTTGGCCAGCCGATCGTATTCAGATAGGTTTCGCAAAATCCATCCTCTTGAAATAGATCCTCTGGAGTTGCCGAAATGCCCTGCTCCTCCAGCTCGGATATGAGCCTCGGTGTCCAGCCTGTAGGCTTAAAATGCATCTTCTGCCGGCCCAACATAACGCCATTTTTACAGTCTTTAAGAAGTGGCGTGATGGATGCTAGTTGGACAGCAATGTTAATGCTAATACCCATAATTTCCCTAAGTATCTGTATCTATGGTGATGTTGTGCAGCATTGCCTGTGTTTTCTCAAGCGCGATTGGTTTTAAGGGAAGTGACCTCGGCCGTTGTGCGCGAATGCTGCAATGACGTGTACCTGTCATAATTAGTTTTGGAGCCCAGGCAGGTTGACTATTATTTCACGTCACACCACTGATATAAAAATGCAAATTTGTCTTTCTCGATGCAGATGAGCGGCTGCACTGCTAGAAAAACCGGCCCGCAAGCATTGTATGCTAGCGGCTGGTTACTGGCATTGAGTTTGAGCACTAACTTCGGGCGCAGTTGCCTTTGGAAGCAAGGAACCCACATGTGAGTAATTCAGACCCGTCGTTGACTATTTTCTACATAGTTGAACCGCCTGAATATGAGATCATGGCGAGCTATCTTCTTGCTTCGATCCGCACCCGTTTTCCAGGCGACGTAAAGGCAATCGGCTATTGTCCTGAGCATCGGTATGATGAACTGCACCCTGCCGTGCATATTGCCCATGAGAAGATGGGGGCTGAGATCAGAACGTTTAAGTCGGATGGGCGTTTTGACCCTGCATACCCCCATGGCAATAAAATTCTGGCATGCCTTGAACCGCGCGAAACCGAATGGTCAATGTTTGTTGATTCAGATGTGTTGTTCATCCGCGATAACCTGCCCGAGAACATCATAAAGCCGGGTCATGTTTCCTGTTCACTTGCAGCGTCGATGGTCTGGGCCGAACAATCAATCTGGGATGACATTTATGCTGCTTTAGAAATGGATATCCCTGTTGAAAGGTATCACTTGATGCGGCGTAGCAAAGAGCCGGTGATCCCATATTTCAGTTCTGGATTGGTGGCCTTTCCAGAGAGTGACACAACAGGAAACGGGCGGTTTCCGGATATTTGGTATGACACCGCCCAAATCGTTGACAAGATCGAGACGTTAGAGCGTCGCCGACCTTACTTAGATCAAATGACATTACCTGCAGCCATTCGGAGAGCTGGGCTGTCGTGGAATATACTACCCGAAGAGCAACATTTTATTTTGGGTGGGATGTTGAGAAATCAACCTTTGCCCTCCGATAAGGAAATCTACACAATTCATTACCGAAATATGAATATTCTTCGCGAAATTGAAAAACTTGGAGAGGCGCGTCGTAATCACAAGCGGCTAACCGGAGAAAAATTTGTGCGTCGTTTGGCACCAAATGAAACGGGCAATTAGGGTTTCGCGATTCAACCCCGATACGTTTCTGAGGGTGATGTCGCAAAGCGTGGCATGTGCAGATCCGCATCTTGCAAACAAATTTTTGACGGCGTGATACTACCGATTGCCTAAATTTGGCTTGCTCGCTAACGTTCGGTTCTAGAACATTCTGTGCAGGACTGACCTTGGGAGGGGGACCAATGCCGTTAGCACCGCTAGACGAGGCAATAACGATTGCCGATCTGACACGTGATCCCTATCCGATCTATGCGCGGTTGCGGTCGCAAAGCCCTGTGTTGCGGGTCAAATCCTTGGGGCGGACGTTGTTGACCAAGGCGGCGGATACCCGCGCTGTCAAAGGGAACCCGGCGCTGTTCAGCACCAATGATCCCAACACCCCGATGGAAAAGGCGTTCGAGGCGCATACCCTGATGCGCAAGGACGGCGATGCCCATTTGCGCGAACGTATGGCGATGGTGCCGACGTTTTCGGCCCGCAATATCAAGACGATCTGGGTGCCATCCTATGAACGCCACGCTAGCGATTATCTGGACCGTCTACCCCGTGACGAGGTGATTGATCTCTTCCCGATGCTGGCCGGCCCGCTTGCGGCGCGTATCCTAGCCGAGATTTTGGGCATGCCCGACGCATCTGACGCCGACATGCAGCATTGGTCGCAGGCGTTGATTGACGGGGCTGGCAACTTTGGCTGGGCGGACGAGCCGTTTGAACGGGTAGCGGCCGCCAATATCGAGATGAATGCAGAGATCGCGCGCATGGTGGATCGCCTCGAGGCCGACCCCGATCAATCCGCGCTGTCGGTGATGGTCAATGCGGATGAGCCTATAGAGATGAGCCAGATAATTGCGAACATTAAAATTGCGATTGGCGGTGGGATTAACGAACCCCGTGACGCGCTGCTGACCATCCTTTACGGTTTGCTGACCAACCCCGATCAGCTGGAAGAGGTTAAATCAAAAGGCAAATGGGGCGACGCATTTGAAGAAGGCGTGCGCTGGGTGGCCCCCATTCAGGTCAGCTCGCGCGTGGCGATTGAGGATACGGAAATCAGGGGTTTCACTATTCCCAAAGGCGACGTGGTGATGACTTCGCAAGCATCGGCCAACCACGATGAGGACGTGTTCGAGGACGGACACCTGTATAATGCGTTTCGCAATGCCTCGGCCCATCAGTCGTTTGGTAACGGGCCGCATCACTGCATGGGCATCCACATCTCGCGCCACACGGTGGGCAAGGTGCTGTTGCCGATGCTGTTTGAACGTTTCCCGAATATGGAGCTGGTGGACCCCGCAAGCGTGGTCTGGTCCGGCTTTGGATTTCGCGGACCGTTGAACCTGCCCGTGCGTCTGAACTGACACAGCGGGCAGGCGGTTTTCTTAGCCGGTTACGCTGCGCAGACCCAAAATCTGGCGGGCCTGTTGCCATGTGGCGACGGGGCGCTCGTATTTCTCGCACAGGTCGGCGGCGCGTTTGATCAGCGCTGCGTTTGACGGGGCCAGCGTGTTGCGATCCAGGCGTACGTTATCCTCTAGGCCCGCGCGGGTGTGGCCGCCTGCCGCAATCGCCCATTCATTCACAACGATCTGATTGGGGCCAATGCCCGCAGCACACCATGCCGCATCTGGCGCGCGCGCCTTGACCTGCTCAACATAGAAATCGAACACGGTCTTATCGGCAGGCATCGCGTTTTTCACACCCATCACGAATTGCACATAAAGCCGCCCAAACAGCTTGCCGTCCTTGTGGTGCTGGATTGCCTGCAGGATGTGGCTCAGGTCAAAGGCCTCGACCTCGGGCACGACCTCGTATTTGCGCATTTCAGAGGCCAGCCAGTCGACCAGATCGGGCGGGTTCTCGTAAACGCGGGTGGGGAAGTTATTCGACCCCACCGACAGCGATGCCATATCAGGGCGGAGCGACAGCATACCGCCACGGGTTTTACCGGCACCGGAACGGCCACCGGTCGAGAACTGGATAATCATGCCGGGGCAATGCTTTTCCAGCCCTTCCTTGAGGCGCGCAAATTTCTCAGGGTCCGATGATGGCGTTTCATCGTCATTGCGCACATGGGCGTGGCAGATGCTGGCCCCGGCTTCAAACGCCTCGTGGGTGCTTTCAATCTGTTCGGCTATTGAAATGGGCACGTTGGGGTTTGCGGCTTTTGTGGGGACGCTGCCGGTAATGGCCACGCAAAGGATACAAGGGTCAGACATCTAGAAATACCGTTTCTTTCTCGCCCTGAAGATGGATATCAAACCGATAGACGCCATCGGTTTCCAGCCGCGCGATCAGGGTCGGCACGCGGTTTTGATGTTCAATGCGCATCAGCAGCGGGTCGGCGCTGTTGTCGGCATCGGGGAAATACATGCGGGTGTGCAGGCCAATATTGATACCCCGCGCCACGATCCAGAAGGTGATATGCGGGGCCATCATCCGCCCGTCTGGAAATGGCACAGCACCGGGGCGGATCGTATCAAACGCCCATTCGCCGGTGTCATAATCCCCCGCCTTGCGCCCCCATCCGGTAAAGTTCGGGTCCGCAGCCCCACGCGGGTCATTGTTGGGGTAAATCCCATCGGCATCGGCTTGCCATATCTCGACCATCGCATCCTTTAGCGGCGTACCTGTACCGTCATACACGATGCCTTTGATCGTGATCCGCTCGCCTTTTGTATCGGCATTGACCATGGTATCGCCCAGATCATGGGGGTAGACACCCTTGATGTCACAGAAATTCGGCACGCAGCCGATATGCACGTAGGGGCCGGCGGTCTGGGATGCGCTTTCCTTGAGGTGGTTTAGCTCTTGCATCAATTACCCTCCTTGCGGTTCTCGAACAGGGTCGATCTGCGGCCGCGCAGGACCATATCAAACTTATAGGCGCGCGCGTCCATGGGCACGGTGTTTTCCATATCCAGCGGCGCGATCAACTGTTCGATCGCCTCGCGTGACGGGATCGTTTCCACGATGGGGCATTTCCAGATCAGTGGATCGCCTTCGAAATACATCTGGGTAATTAGACGCTGGGCAAAGCCGCTGCCAAATAGCGAAAAGTGGATATGCGCCGGGCGCCAGTCGTTCGCGCGGTTGGGCCAGGGATAGGCACCGGGCTTGATCGTGCGGAAACTATAGCGGCCGTTTTCATCGGTCACCGTACGCCCGCAGCCGCCAAAGTTGGGGTCAAGCGGGGCCAGATAGCCCTCTTTCTTGTGACGATACCGCCCGCCCGCATTGGCCTGCCAAAACTCAAGCAGGACCCCCGGAATACCGCGACCGTTCTGGTCCAGCACGCGGCCATGCACGATGATCCGCTCGCCAATCGCCATCTCGCCCTCAGTGGCGTAATTCAGGATCAGATCGTTGTCCAAGGCACCTAGAATGTTGTGGCCAAATACCGGCCCCGTCTGTTCGCTGAGGGTCGTGTTCATCGAAATCAGCGCCTTTTGCGGCGACCGTACGACAGAGGTTTTGTAATTGGGGGTAAAGGCCGGCGGCTGCCAGCTGCGGTCGCGGTGAAAGAACGCGCCGTTTTGATCGGTCATAGGTCTACTCCCATTTCCCTATAGGTCTGTTTGGCCAGTTTAAGCGCATGGTTCGCCTTTGGCACCCCCGCATAGATGGCGACATGTTGAAACGCCTCCATCACATCTGTCATGCTGGCCCCGGTGTTCGCCGTGGCGCGGATATGCATGGGGATTTCTTCAAAATTGCCGGTTGCTGCCAACAGCGCTAGCGTCAGCATCGACCGTTCGCGATGGGTTATATTGTCGCTAGACCACACAGTCCCCCAAGCACCTTCGGTGATAAGCGTCTGAAACGGCTGGTCAAAAGCGGTCTTTGCGGCCTCGGCCTTGTCGACATGTGCATCACCCAAAACCTTGCGGCGGGTTTTCATTCCGGTCTCGTATTTGTCTGACATTCTCCGCTCCCTCTGGAATTGGTGTAGGTTTCGCATAACATTTACCCTAAAGATATTGAGAAACACAGGAATTTGCATAACCATACAGTTATGAAACTAGACCCCCGCCTGCGCTTGCGCCATATCTCAACGTTTTTAGACATCGCCCAAGCCGGGTCTATTGTGGCGGCAGCGGATCAACTTGGCGTCAGCCAGCCCGCCGTGTCCAAAACCCTGCGCGAGCTTGAGGATATCCTAGGCCAGCAACTGTTCGACCGCTCTCTGCGGCAACTTAGATTGAATATGGCCGGGCAGACGTTTCAAAAGCTTGCTGGCTCCGCCATGACAACGCTGCTGCGCGCCACACAGCAGGGGAATGGGGCCACGCAAACGCGGCTGGCCATCGGTGCATTGCCAACGGCGGCGACCCAACTGGTGCCTCGCGCCGCAATCCGCTTTCGTACCGTGCAGCCGCAATGCCTGGTGCGGGTGTCCACCGGGCCGAACTGGCTGCTGCTATCGCAACTGCGCGAGGGGCGTCTGGATTTGGTGGTGGGCCGCATGGCGGATGCGGAACGAATGGAGGGGCTAAGCTTTCGCCAGCTCTATACCGAAGACGTCGTCGCCGTCGTGCGTGCTGGCCACCCTTGGGTGGATAACTTTGATGCCGATGCCCTTGGCCGGTTTCCCCTGATCCTGCCGCCGCCCGGTGCCGTGATCGGCCCGCTCGTTCGGGCGTATTTGCGCAGCATTGGCCAGGATGATCTGACCCCGGCATTCGAAACAGTATCCCTTGCCTTTGGCCGTCAGGTATTGATTGAAACAGATGCGATCTGGTTCATCTCGCGCGGTGTTGTCGCACAAGAGCTGACACAGGGCAGCCTGCGCGCCATCCCCCTGAATGCGCCGATGATGGCGGGACCAGTCGGCATCAGCTTGCGCCAAAACCTACCCGAAAGCGCTGAAATCGCGGCGATGATTGACGCTTTGCAATTTGCGACGACCCAGTAACGACGCCATATTTTCTGGTGCCATATTTCCAAATGGACCTAAATCCCGGGGGAGGGGCCGCAGCGCGGCCACGGGGGCTGGCCCCCGGTCCCCACGTGCATTAGATAATAATACCAGCCAATATCTGCCTCTCACGGCAAACAGAAAAAGGATACTCCAGATGATGAGAACACGAGCGGCAGTAGCTGTTGAGGCGGGTAAACCGCTTGAGGTCATGGAGGTGAACCTTGAGGGTCCCAAGCGGGGCGAGGTTTTGGTTGAGATGAAGGCCACGGGCCTGTGTCACACCGATGAATTCACCCGCTCGGGCGATGATCCCGAAGGGATCTTTCCCGCCATTCTGGGCCACGAGGGCGCAGGCATCGTCATGGAGATCGGCGAGGGCGTGACCACGCTTGAGGTCGGCGATCACGTGATCCCGCTTTACACCCCTGAATGCCGCGAATGCGAATATTGCCTGTCGGGTAAAACCAACCTCTGCCAAGCCATTCGCGTCACCCAAGGCCAAGGTCTGCTGCCCGATGGCACCACGCGGTTTTCGATGCTCGATGGCACGCCGATCCACCATTACATGGGCTGTTCGACCTTTGCCAACCACACGGTTGTGCCTGAAATCGCGCTGGCCAAGGTCCGCAAGGACGCGCCGTTCGATAAAATTTGCTATATCGGCTGCGGCGTCACCACGGGCATTGGCGCGGTCATCAACACCGCCAAAGTCGAGATCGGCGCGCGTTGCGTTGTGTTCGGGCTGGGTGGCATTGGCTTGAACGTGATCCAAGGGCTGCGTCTGGCTGGCGCGGATCAAATCGTGGGCGTCGATCTGAACGACGACAAGGAAGAAACCGGTCGCTACTTCGGCATGACCGACTTCGTGAACCCCTCCAAGGTCGACGGCGACATGGTGGCCCATCTGGTGGAACTGACCAAGGGCGGTGCCGATTACACATTCGACGCCACTGGCAACACCAAGGTCATGCGCCAAGCGCTTGAGGCGGCCCATAAAGGCTGGGGCGAAAGCATCATCATCGGGGTAGCACCCGCAGGTGCAGAAATCTCGACCCGGCCGTTTCAGCTGGTCACCGGCCGCGTCTGGCGGGGCACTGCATTTGGCGGTGCCAAGGGCCGCACGGACGTGCCCAAGATCGTGGACTGGTACATGAACGGCAAGATCGAGATCGACCCGATGATCACCCACAAACTGACGCTGGACGAAATCAACCACGGCTTCGATCTGATGCACCAAGGCAAATCAATCCGCGCCGTCGTGGAGTTTTGAGCTTAACCGCACCGACGTAAGCTAAGGCACCGCTTCCGATGGGGGCGGTGTTATTCTTTGGAATTGGTTAACCATTTTCGCGCCACGTTGACGCAAGGATACCTTTTGCTTCTGCTGACTTCGGCACTACCTGTAATGTCAGAGTCATACCCAATCGCTCTGCACGCCCGGGAGGCCGTTCATGAAACTGACCGTAAACGGCAAAACGCACGAGGTTGATGTCGAAGACCACATGCCGCTGCTTTGGGTTCTGCGAGACGAGCTGGGCATAACCGGCCCCAAATATGGCTGCGGCATTGCGCAATGCGGGGCTTGTACGGTGCACGAGGATGGCGTCGCCGTGCGCTCGTGCCAATTGGCGGCCAGCGATGTCGTGGGCGAGATTACCACCATCGAAGGATTGGGTGCGCCGAACGCTCTGCACGCGGTGCAAGAGGCGTGGATCGACCTACAGGTGGCGCAATGCGGGTACTGTCAAGCCGGTCAGATCATGCAGGCCGCGTCATTCCTTGATCTGAATTCAGAGCCTACAGATGATCAGATCGACGCCGCGATGAGCGGGAATTTATGCCGCTGTGGCAGCTATCCACGCATACGCGAGGCTGTGAAAACGGCTGCGACCAAACTGCGGGCGGTTTGAAATGGGGCGCGTGAAAACCATTGCCCGCCGCAGCTTTTTGATCGGATCGGCGGCCATCGCAGGCGGCGTTGCCTTTGGCACCTATCTTTATAAAGGCGAGGGTGAAAACCCGCTGCTGGCAGACCTTAGGCCCGGTGAAACCGCCCTGAACCCTTACGTCAAGATTGACGCCCAAGGGATCACGCTGATCACCCCGCGTGCCGATGTGGGGCAGGGGGCGTGGTCCATGCAGGCGCATATGATCGCTGAAGAGTTGGATATTGATCCCGCGACTGCGACCCTGTCACCGGGGCCTGCCAGCGCGATCTATTACAATGGTGTTGTCGGGGCCGAGGGGCTGCCGATTGCCGCGACCTCTGAAACTTTGCTGGCCCGCGCCGGACGCGGTGCGGTAGATGTGGCGGGTAAATTGATGGGGCTGCATATTACTGGCGGGTCATCGACTGTGCCCGATATGTACGACCGTCTGCGCATGGCAGGGGCCGTTGCACGCGAAACATTAATCCGGGCCGCCATGAAGCAAACCGGTCTGCCGCGTGATCAATTGCGCACGGAAAACGGCTGCGTTGTGCTGCCGGACGGGCTGAAGATCGAATACCTTGATCTGGCTGTGGCTGCGGCAGACATCGAACCCGTTCAGGATGTCACCCTGCGCGATCCGTCGCAATGGCGCTATCTGACCAAACCGCAAAAGCGCACCGACATGGTGGCCAAATCTACCGGTACGCTGACCTATGGCATCGATATGGTGATGGACGGGATGGTCTATGCCACGACCCGTACCAATCCTGCGCTTGGCGGTGGTCTCATCGGTTTTGACGCAGAAGCGGCGCAAGACATGCGCGGCGTTCGCAGTGTTTTGCCGATTACGGGCGGTGTTGCCGTTGTGGCCGATAATACATGGCGGGCCTTTCAGGCGGCGCAAGCTGTCGAATGCGATTGGGGTCCGTCACCCTATATCGGCAACACGGCCGATCAGTTTGACGCGGTTGCCAATTCCATGACCGACGATCACCAAGACAGCCGTTTCAAGGACGAAGGCGACGTTGATGCCGCCCTGGACGGTGCCGATGTGATCGAGGCGGAATACCGCATTCCCTATCTGGCCCACGCCCCGCTGGAGCCCATGAGCGTCGTCGTGAAGATGTCGCAAGCCCGTCTGGATATCTGGACAGGCACGCAAATCCCGCGTTTCGTGCAGGCCAATATGGCCAAGCTGACGGGGTTTGACGCGGATAACATCCATGTGCATGTGTTGATGTCGGGCGGCAGTTTTGGCCGCCGGCTTGAAGATGACTACATCGCCCAAGCGGTCGAAATCGCCATGCAACTGCCCGACACCCCGATCAAGATGATCTGGCAGCGCGAAGAAGACTTCACCCATGATTTCCCCCGCCCGCTGGCCATGGCTCGTGCAAAGGGGGCGGTGAAATCCGGTGCGCTGGACGCGTTTGATCTGTCGATTGCAGCGCCCTCTGTGGCTGAATCCTCGCTTGCGCGGTTGGGCCAACCTGCCATCGGCCCTGATGTGGCGATTGTCGCAGGCGCGTGGGATCAGCCGTTTGCGATCCCCAATTATCGCGTGACCGGATACCGCACGCCAGCGATGGTGCCGATCAGCTCTTGGCGATCCGTGGGCGCGTCGGGCAACGGGTTCTTGCACGAAAGTTTCATGGATGAACTCTGCCATGCCGCAGGTGTCGATCCGCTGGCAGAACGGCTGCGCCTGTGCTGGCACGATCCGTCCCGCAAAGTGCTCGAGGCCGTTGGCGAGATGTCGGATTGGGGCAGTGACCTTGGGCCAAACCGAGGACGCGGGCTGGCCTTTACCCTTGCCTTTGGGGTGCCCGTGGCCGAGGTGGTCGAGGTCACAAACACAGACGATGGCATTCGCATCGACAAGGTATTCGTCGCCGCCGATGTGGGCCGTGTGCTGGACCCCGTGAATTTTGAGGCACAGGTACAAGGCGGGGTTATCTTTGGCCTAGGTCACGCGATGAATTGCGAGCTGACCTATCGCGATGGCGTTGCAGAGCAGGATAATTTCCACGCCTACGAGGGGATGCGCCTGTATCAAACACCGCAAATCACGGTGCGCGGGCTTGAGAATGGCGAAAAACTTAGGGGGATTGGCGAGCCTGCCGTGCCGCCCGCAGCGCCCGCATTGGCCAATGCCATATTTGCCGCCACAGGTCAGCGTATCCGCGAATTGCCCCTGTCCAAATCGATTGATTTCGTATGAGGGGCCTTGTTATGGCATTGCTGATCGCCGGACCGGTGGCCGCCCAAAATACGCCGACCAAGGCACAAGGGCTGGCGGCTTGGGATGATGTGTATTCTGTTACCTCGCACCCGCGCTGCACCAATTGTCATGTGGGCGAAGGCGGCATTCCGATGTGGAACGGCCTGACCTATGGGACAGACGCGGTTCACGGCATGCATGTGCAAGCAGGCGACAGCCGTGTGGGGGCCGAAACGATGCCGTGCCGCACCTGTCATATCGGCGTGGCATCGGCCAACGACACACCCCATGCCCCGCCAATGATCGACGACGCGTGGCGGTTGCCACCGGCTGAATTGGCGTGGTTGGGGAAAAGCAGCGAAGACGTCTGCGTGCAACTGCGCGACCCTGAAACCAACGATGGTTTTGAAATGGATGAGCTGGCCGCGCATCTTGAAACCTCGGCCTTTGTGGCGTGGGGTTTTGACCCCGGTGCCGGGCGCAGCACGCCGCCGATTGGTCTGGATGAAATGATCACGGCGCTAAACCTGTGGGCCGCTGCTGGCACGCCTTGCGCAAACGATCCCTAGTGCCGAAACCCCTTGACCTATTACCGCGCTGCTTGTTCGGTAGGCCATGGATATTTTACAGATCACCCGTCCCGCCACCGTCACCGGCCTTGATGACATTCCGATGCCGTCAGTGGATGCACATGCTGCCCAAACACTGGTTGCCCGCTGCCCTGTTGCGGCAGAAACCCCGCTTGTTCAGGCGGAAGCTTTGGCCGTTGAGGCAGGCGTTGCTGAACTGTGGGTCAAGGACGAACGCGGCCGCATGGGGCTTGGCAGTTTCAAGGCGTTGGGCGCGGCCTATGTCATCGCCTGCGACAAAGAACGCGGCGATCATCGCGGCCGCACCTATGTCACGGCGAGCGCAGGAAACCACGGCATGTCAGTCGCCGCAGGGGCGCAGGCCTTTGGCGCGGCATCTGTGGTCTATATTGCTGAACCCGTCCCCGAAAGCTTTGCCGCGCGGCTGGCCGAACAAGGCGCGCAGGTGATCCGTGAAGGGGCAACATACGAGGATAGCATGGCCGCTGCGCAGGCCGCTGCGGATGCGAATGGCTGGGCGCTTTTGTCCGACAGCTCTTGGCCCGGATACACCGAGCGCCCACACCGTTTGATGGAAGGGTATTTGGTTCTAATGGCCGAGGCGATTGCGCAGATGCCCGCCGCGCCCACACATATATTCTTGCAAGCCGGCGTCGGCGGTCTGGCGGGGGCGTGTGCCGCTTTGGCGCGTCAGGCGTGGGGCGACGGGCCGCGTATCATTGTGGTCGAACCTGATGCGGCCCCGGCATTGCACGGGTCCATTAAGGCGGGCGCACCTACGGAAAGCAGCGGACCGGTTAGCGACATGGGGCGGCTGGATTGCAAGATGCCATCGCTGATCGCGCTGAAAGGTCTGGCGCAAGACGCCGACGCATTTGCCCTGATATCCGAGGCCGAAGGACAGGCAGGTGCAGGGGCCGCAATGGTTGCAGGCTTGGCATCCAGCCCGTCCGGTGCCGCAGGGATCGCGGGGCTTTTGGCACTGTCGGATGCGCAAAAGGCCGATCTTGGGATCACCGCAGCATCGGTCGTGCTGACGGTGCTAAGCGAAGGTCCGGCAAGCTGATGCGCGGCTTTGGGCAAAGCGAATACGAAGAACGGCTTGCTCGCGCGCAAACGCTTATGGCGGCCCATGACCTGTCTGCGATGTTGCTGACGACCGAGGCCGAAATCAGGTATTTCACTGGCTTTTTGACACGGTTTTGGGAAAGCCCGTCCCGCCCTTGGTATCTGGTGGTGCCTGCTATGGGCAAACCGGTTGCCGTCATACCGTCCATCGGCGCGGCATTGATGGCGCAAACTTGGGTCGACGACATCCGCACCTGGCGCGCACCCGATCCTGCTGATGATGGGGTCAGCCTGTTGTCCGACACGC
Organism: uncultured Sulfitobacter sp.; assembly: GCF_964021855.1. Taxonomy (NCBI): domain Bacteria; kingdom Pseudomonadati; phylum Pseudomonadota; class Alphaproteobacteria; order Rhodobacterales; family Roseobacteraceae; genus Sulfitobacter; species uncultured Sulfitobacter sp. The sequence continues at coordinate 550,496 of NZ_CAXHZD010000003.1, read as the reverse complement.
TGAACGAAATGGCGGGGGCGGGGCGCATTGGCATCCCATCCGGCCCCGAAACTTATTTGCGGGTTCCCCAGTCTGATTGGGGGTGGATCAAGTCCGGCACCTTCGGGACATTCGTATCGGATTACGGGATCACGGCCCGTTTGCGTGCGATCAAATCCGACGCCGAGGTGGCCAAGATAGAAACCGCCTGCGGCATCGCTGGGCGTGCCTTTGCCCGTGTGCCACAGATCGCGGCGCAAGGTCGCGCGCTGTCTGCGGTCTTTCGCGATTTTCAACGCTTGCTGCTTGAGGAAGGGGCCGATTGGGTGCCCTATCTGGCAGGCGGCGCGGATCGTGATGGTTATGGCGATGTGATTTCGCCCGCATCAGACAGGCCGTTGGCGCAGGGCGATATATTGATGCTGGATACGGGCGCGGTGTTCGACGGCTATTTCTGCGACTACGACCGGAATTTTGCCATCGGATCTGTATCGCCCACCGCACGCAATGCACATGCACAGTTGATCGACGCGGTGAATGCGGCGGCGGACATCGCGCGCCCCGGCGCAACGGCGGCGCAGCTGTTTCACGCGATGGACAAGGTCGTGACCGGCGGGGCAGGCGGATCGGACGCGGGGCGGCTGGGGCACGGGTTGGGCATGCAACTGACCGAAGGCATGTCGCTGATCGCGGCAGACCAGACAGTGCTGGCCGCCGGAATGGTTCTGACACTCGAGCCGGGGATTGATACCGTGGATGGCCGCATCATGGTGCACGAGGAAAACATCGTGATCACCCAAGATGGCTGCCGGTTCCTAAGCCCGCGTGCGGGGCCAGACATGGTGGTGATTGAATGAGATATCCCTATCAATCGGTCCCGACGCTCGCCCCCGCCCTTGGCTTGATCGTCTTACAGGCGGATGAAACCCTTGAGGGGGACATGCGCGCGATGATGCCGCTGGAAACAGCCCTCTACGTCAGCCGCGTGCCCAGTGGCGATGCTGTGACCCCTGATACTTTGGCCGAAATGGCCGCGCATCTTACGGGGGCGGCAGGTCTGTTGCCCCACGCGGCCCGTTTCGCCAGCATAGGGTACGGCTGCACATCCGGTGCCGCCGAAATTGGGTCTGACCGTGTGGCGGGTCTCATCCGCGCGGGGACAGACAGCCCACATGTGACCAACCCGCTAAGCGCGCTGATTGCGGCGTGTCAGCATCTGGGGATAACGCGGCTTGCACTGTTGTCGCCCTATGTCGCGCAGGTGTCCGCCAAACTGCGCGATGCCCTTGCCCGCGAGGGCATTGAAACGCCGGTGTTCGGCAGCTTTGACGAGGCAGAGGAAGCCAAAGTCGTACGCATTGATGCCGCATCGATCGTCGGGGCGGCTGTTGATCTGGCATCACAAGGCGGGGCAGAGGCGATTTTCCTAAGCTGCACCAACTTGCGCACGCTTAGTGTGATTAACAAAATCGAGGGGAAAACGGGGCTGCCGTGCCTCTCCAGCAATCAGGTTTTGGCGTGGCATATGGCGCAGGCCGCAGGGATCACCGCGCGGATACCGGGCCGGCTGGGGCAATCGGCGGCAGCTTTGCCATCGTGAGCGGATAGCACCGACCCAGCGAAAAATTGATACATTTGCAAAAATTGCTGGTTATTGATCCACTTGACGATGGTGGTATACCTCAGACGTGTGTGTGTGCGTTGTGTAATGGTTGCGACCTCAGTTTTCCAAGTAAGTATTCCAAGTGGCACCCCGTCGTGTATTACCCTTAACCGTATAACTTCATTTTATTCTATGTTGCAAACATCATCCTGATGTTGCTGCCATATCAGGATGTACCCGACAAAAGGCCGAACGTCTGTCGGCAGGGTTCTGGGTCCAAGAGCGGCGGAAACTAAGAGAGGGCTGGCGCAGCGACTGCCGAAAAAGGATGCCCAATACAGACACGTCACAATCGCCAAATCCAACTAAACAGGCTGCTCACTCGGCGTCGTCCTGCGTTCCGCAGACCACAAGCCGAGGGCCTCTTCGTAAATCCAAACACTGCAGTCTCATTGAATTTGGTTCAATTCTTTAACCGATGTTTCTTGCTTTGGGATTTTGTCACGACGATCGTCGTTGAATTTATGCGGCAGCGACAGCACCCTGATTGTAACGGCCCGTAACTGATATCAATTAGGCTGGGGTTTGAGCAACAACGACCCTTAAACGCATCCGCTAATCGCTCCGCCCGCAACGGTATTGTCGATCTGGGCTAAGAGCCCATCATAGCTGTTGCTCCGGCATAAATCGACTAAGCGTATTCTTAGATTTTCATTGCGGCTCTGGTTCTCCGGTGCGCCAAAAATTGCAAGCTCTGCTGCTAGCAATTGCGCAAGAAACGCAGACATGCCTGCTGGACCGGCGATATTCTGCCCCATATCCAGTGTGTTCTGCGCGGCATTCATGTCACCTAGGCCTGCATAGCCTCTAGCCAATGGTGCCGATAAAAATGCGCGCAGTACGTCGATATTGGCTGTTTCACTCGTCTCCATCGCAAATACGAGGCTATCGACACTGGTTTTCAAATCACCCATTTGCAATGCGCGTATACCGACCGATATCGCGTGAAATGAAATATCGTATGGTTTGCCCGTATGTGTCGCCAATTCCTTCATCCGGTCACAAACCAGCGCGGCTTCGTCAAACTTTCCCATTAGGCTAAGTGAATTTGCATGTGTACCGGTTCCTAAGACTGAAACGGTTCCTGTGGTTCCAGTCGTAAGACGGTCGTTATCTAGAACATAAAGGTGTCCATATTTCGTCGAAACTTGAACGGCTTTTTCGAAGTTTCCCTGAAACCAATACGCCTGACTGAGAGCAAAGGCTGCCGTTGCTATCCGGCCTGGCGCACCCCACGCGATAGCTGCTTTAAGCTTCTCTTCACCTGAGGGAATTACATCGGAGAGATCCGCTAAAATTGTCCCCATTATAACTTGATCAATTCCGGCCCCCAGCACAGATGCATCATCGCCGAGTTTACGTGCAAGGCTTTCGACTTCACTGGTCATCTCAAGAATTCTGGAAAAATTTGCCTTGGGAACATGGGCAACACGCGAGCCTTGAAGCGCTTGCATAGTAAGCTTTGTAATCTCGAGAGACTTCGTGTCGACCTTTTCCGCACATTCGATCGACTTTTCAAAATGCAGTATCCCATCATCAAATGCAGCGCGTTTCAGCGCAAGATGTCCGCAGATCATGAATGCGTTCGCTGCTTCGATCCAGCGTTGGGACCGCTCGGCGTGAAAAGCGAGAGAACTCATTGCTGACAGATTAGAGTTAAGTTTCATGTCTTTAATGATTTCAAAACACTGACCATGAAGGTATCGCAGCCGGCGTTTTGGCAGGGTCAAATATGCGACCTGCTGGATTAGAGCATGTCTAAACTTCGCTAATGGTCCGTCGATATTTTCTAGTAGCTCCAGCTTGGCGAGAGACGGCAGCGATTGTGAAATCTCCAACCCTTCTTGACGCAACAGCTTTTTCAAGAGATCCGTTGAAAACTCTGACCCGATGACGGCGGCAATCTGCAAGGTTTGTCTGTCGGTGGGAGACAGAGCATCAATACGTTGGGCGATCAACGGTTGCACACTATCAGGTACCTTGAAACTTTGCCCAACCATGCCACCCGCAGAAACACCAACCCTTTTTAAATTAAGTATAATTTCTTCAATAAAAAGAGGTGTTTGCCCGCAGATCTTTTCAATGAATGAACCTAAATCCGCCTGTTTTCCATCTTCACCTAATAATTCATTAATCAAGCCGCGGCTCGACGTGGTGTCTAAAGGACCAAGGTGTAAGTGATGAACATCACTGTCCGTTCCGATTGGCAAGCTGTCCGCCGTTCGGGATGTCGAAATGACCAGCATCGTTTTATCAGACACCGTCTGGACCAAGTCTAGATGCAATTTATGCGTGTATTTGTCGGCCCAATGCATATCCTCAAAGATGACTACCAGAGGCTTTTGTTCGGCAATTTTGACGATGACGGCGATCATGGCCCTAACAATTGCGTCCTGCCGTACCTTTGGGCCCATTGCCCTCCAAACAGGGTCATCGCTCTCCGAGTGAAAAACCGACTGCAGAGCGACTATATCTTGCTGATAATTCTCCGATCCGACGTCCAGATATTCACCCAGTTTTTTGGTGATTTCAGGAAGCTCGGCAGATGGCAGCATATCCAAGAATTGCTTGATCGCGCGAATAACCGGACCATATGCAACTTGTTTGTCAAGAGCGGTCGCACTGATCCCAAGAACCTGTGCATTCGTATTATCTATTGCACCGGTGAATTCATGCAGCAGCCTGGATTTCCCAATACCAGCTTCGCCAATCACCGCAACCGCTGCCCCTTTTCCCTTCAAGCAAGATGACCACGCTTGATCGAGAGTTCCAAGGTCATGATAGCGCCCCATGAACGGGGACAACCCACGCCCAATTCGGACATTCCAGCGTGACATCGTTTGATCTCGGCCAACGATTTCAAACAGTTCTATAGGCTGGTCCATTCCGCCCACTTGGATATTTTGTACGCGTTGCGTGTGAAACATTTCCCCTACGGTTTCCACAACAGCACTTGATACCGTTACTGAATTGGTTCGCGCTGCGGATTGTATTTTATCCGCCAAATGCACGACCGGGCCTGTTGCAGTAAGTTCATCGAAATCGGAATGCGACAAGCTTCCGAACAAGACCGGACCACTGTGAATGCCAACTCGAATATCAACACGATCAGTTGCCATTCCAGCCACTCGTTCGATGGCAGCCAACCCGGCCTCGACAGCTCGGATACAATGGTTTTCATCAGCATGAGGAAACCCGAAAACTGCCAAAGCACCATCGCCGACAAATCGCACCGAAGCACCGAATTCCTCGCATGTGTCCATAATCAGCTCGACAGAGGGGCCCAGCCGATCAAGGGCATCTTCCGGGTCAAGATCCTCGATCAGTGCCGTGGATTGCACAATGTCGATGAATGCAATTGTGCAAATTTTTCGTTCGCGCGCTTCAATTTGAATGCTGCGCTTACGTTGACCTGGTCTTTTAGAGCGGTAGGGCAAGGTATTCCTCCGAACCAGAAATTTCACCCAAATTCAAAATGCCTCTAGGTCATTAGCCTCACTCATCACAAAGCACTGTCTCAGGAAAGGTGTATCTCAACAAAACGGTCAGTTTGAGGCCCTAATACTGCAATCTATGTGAGGGTACCAGTTTCTTTGACGAACGAAAGCACTATTGACCAAGAGGAGGTCATGACTTTTAACTGTTCATTATAATCTTTAATTTTGATTGCAGTAGGGGAAAAACATGGCGGACAACGAACATACTCATGGTAATAAACACCTCACATTAGACGATATTCAAATGATCATTGGTCGCGCAATGGTTGATGAAAGATTTCGTAGCGAGTTCACGAGCAATCCAGAAGCAACTTTGGAAAAACTAAGGATCAGCACAAAGATCGGTGACACTGTAGACGAAAAGTCAGTGGCTTTGATCAACGCAATCGCCGAAGCGCTGAGGGAAGATAATACTGGTGGAACGCTACAGGATGCACTGAAAAATATCAGAGATTCCTATCTAGAATCCACGGACGGCATCATTCGTCCTCACTGTGGTTAATAGGGATGTGTCGGTGAAAAACTGATGATGGTGGCCGATCCAAAAGACGTTCACATCGTTTCACTGCCGTTCACATCGCTACAATATCCCAACCTGGGTGCGAGCCTTCTCGCAACCGGCATTAGGGCGCGTGGGCGGACTTGTGAAATTAGCTATCTTGCCTTTGATTTTGCCGAAAAAATCGGGTTGGATGCATACCTGTTGCTGTCGCACGAAAAGTTCTACCAAGCCTTCTTGGGCGAATGGATATTTTCTGAACTGGTTTTTGAACGTAACGAGACGTTGGATATAGAATATCTGACGAACGTATTGCCTGATTTTACCGAGCCTTTAGAGTCGCTTTTGATCACGGACTTGGCTTTGAAGGCCCGAAAAGTAGTTAGAGGTTTCATCGACACATGTGCGAAGGACATCGCAGCAAAACAACCGTCGCTGATTGGTGTAACGACATCTTTTCAACAGAATATGGCATCAATTGCTTTTGCCCAAGCACTCAAGAAATACGCGCCAGATACAGTTATTGTTTTTGGCGGGGCTAATTGCGAAGCAGAGCTCGGGCAAAATTTACTGGAGCGTTTTGAATGCATAGATGCCGTATGCAGTGGGGAAGGGGATGTGTCCTTTCCTACATTTGTTGAGGCCTTTTGCCGCTCAAAACCGCTGCCGGAAGTACCCGGAATTACGACGCGTAACAGCCTGCCTTCCAAAGCACCCGGTGCGATGATCACAGCGCTTGATGATCTGCCAGTACCAGATTTTTCAGACTTCTATAAACGGTTTGAGCTTACGCCCGGACTAAGTGATTTGTTACAGCCTGCGCCTACGATCGAGACGTCACGCGGGTGTTGGTGGGGTGCCAAGAACCATTGCACGTTTTGCGGTCTTAATGGCAACGCTATGACATATCGTAGTAAATCACCAAAGCGGGCCTTCGCGGAATTTCAAAGCCAAGCGCAAAAGTATGGATCAGACTTTGTCGTCGTTGATAACATACTTGACTACACGTACTTCGACAGTCTCTTACCAATGCTACGCGACGATCCAACGCCTTTCCTGATGCACTTTGAAGTGAAATCAAATCTTTTCCCAAAGCACATCAAAGCTATGGCTGAGGCCGGGGTACGTAAGATCCAACCGGGTATCGAGACACTAGATAGCGGCATTCTTAAACTAATGAAAAAGGGTGTTTCTGCCTTGCAAAACATCCAAACATTGAAGCTTTGTGCTCAAGCGGGCATTTTCGTCGATTGGGGATTCATTTTCGGCTTTCCGGGCGAAAATCCGCAAAGCTATGATGACATGGCCGAACTAATGCCTTCGCTACACCATCTACAGCCCCCAACTGCGTTTGCGCCAGTGCGCGCAGATCGATTCAGTCCGTATTTCACCAGACCAGAAGACTACCAAATACAATTGGCACCCTCCAAACCCTATCAATACATCTATGCCGGTATTGGCGATGAACTAACGAAATTTAGCTATCATCATCTCATGTTTGGAGCTGGGATCGACAATGCTCAGGACTACACGCGTTCTGCAGGTGAAGCCGTAAAACGGTGGCGCTCTTCCCATTCGAATGCCGAATTCTACATCGACAACGGCGGCTCTACTCAGATGACTCTGATCGACAGTCGTTCAAACGGAGAAAAAAAACGGGTCCGCCTGAGCCTGTTAGAGACAGATATCGTTCGCCTTTGCACATGCATTACAGCAAAGGATAGCGTCATAGATGCGTTGTTGCCGAGTTTTTCGCGTGAACAGATTGCCAACTCAATTAACCAACTTATTGATACAGGCGTCCTTGTGGGTGAAAGAAATTTGCTTCTGGCTCTTCCATTGGATTCTGGGGTGTACAAGCAGGCACCGACATGGATGCAAATACGAGCGGAAGTCCTAAAAGGCCCTCAGATTGATGCACAGAACCATTAAGCAATCAAACGTAGAACAAAGCGCTTTTCGGCTTTGGACTGCCACCGCATTCATGGCCATCCATTGACCGACGTAGCAATGCCCCGAGAGGTTCTCGCCTCTGAGGCGACCTTACGCTATCTTCTAAGGGCTTCCTTCAGCAGATCATTCTGTATGCGCTGTTGCTGCACAGTGGCTGGAATGGTCCCGAAGAGATTGTCGGGTCGGAGATCTTTTTTGCTTATGCCTCATGGCTTACTTGACGCCCATACAGGTATGAAATACTAACCCTTTTGTTGAGCGGGCGTTGTGTAATGGTTAAGACCTCAGTTTTCCAAACTGAAGATGAGGGTTCGATTCCCTCCGCCCGCTCCAACAAATTCTTCCCATAATTCAAACTGCTATGATTTGCCGCAAGCCGTGATCTTTTGTCGGGCTTGACCCCATGCGCGGTGCAGGCGATGACACCTGTGTTTGAAAAGGAATTCTGATGGCCCGCACGCCCACGCCCGCACCGGCACAAGAAGAACGCGAGAAATCCAAACAGCTTGGCGCTTTGCGTGCGCTCGTGCCCTTTGTTCGGCCTTATCGCGGGTTGATGATTGCAGCGGTTCTGGCGTTGATCTCGACGGCGATGATTTCGCTGATGCTGCCGCTGGCGGTGCGCCGTGTGATCGATAACTTTGGCAGTGGCGAAGAATTGCTGGATCAGTATTTTATTGCCGCCCTGATTATCGCCGGGTTTTTGGCAATCGGGACCGGGCTGCGCTACGCGCTGGTCACGCGGTTTGGCGAACGGGTGGTCGCGGATATTCGCAAAGCTGTGTTCGACCGCGTTATCGGGATGAGCCCGTCTTTCTATGAGCGTATCATGACCGGAGAGGTTTTGAGCCGGATCACCACGGATACCACGCTTATTCTGTCGGTTATCGGGTCGTCCGTGTCGATCGCGCTGCGCAATGTGCTGATTTTCACAGGCGGTTTGATCTTGATGTTGTTCACCTCGGCCAAGCTGACGGGGATGGTGTTGCTGCTGGTGCCCGCCGTGATCGTGCCGATCCTTGTACTGGGGCGTAAGCTGCGTGTGATCAGCCGTGAAAATCAAGACTGGATCGCGGCCAGTTCAGGTAATGCGTCCGAAAGCCTAAGCGCTGTGCAGACCGTGCAGGCCTTTACCCACGAGGCGGCAAGCCGGGCTCAATTCGCACAGATGACCGAAGCGTCCTATGACGCCGCGCGCCGCCGGATCAAGACGCGGGCGCTAATGACGGTCATCGTGATCTTTTTGGTCTTTGCCGGTGTTGTTGGTGTGTTGTGGATGGGCGCGCGCGATGTGCGGGCCGGTGATATGACCCCCGGTGCCTTGGTCCAATTCGTGATCTACGCGGTGATGGTGGCAGGCGGCGTAGCCGCATTGTCGGAAATCTGGGGCGAATTACAGCGGGCAGCCGGTGCGACTGAGCGTCTGGTGGAGCTGTTGCAAACCAATGACGACGTACATGATCCCGACACATCTGCTGAACTGCCGAACCCCGTCGCGGGACGGATCGTGTTCGAAGACGTACAATTTTCCTACCCCGCGCGGCCGGGCGTGCAAGCGCTGGACGGCGTGGACCTGACAATCAATCCGGGCGAAACTGTTGCCTTTGTCGGCCCGTCAGGGGCGGGTAAGACAACGATCATCCAGATGATCCTGCGGTTTTATGATCCGCAATCGGGGCGCATTACCTTGGACGGGATCGATCTGCGCAACGTGTCGCGTGACGCATTCCGGCAGTCGGTTGCACTCGTCCCCCAAGACCCGGTTATCTTTGCCACCTCGGCGCGTGAAAACATCCGCTTTGGCCGGCCCGATGCGTCTGACTCTGAAATTGTCGCAGCGGCCCAGGCGGCGGCGGCACATCAGTTTATCAGCGACTTGCCCGATGGCTATGACAGCTATCTGGGCGAACGCGGCGTGATGCTGTCGGGCGGGCAAAAACAGCGCATCGCCATTGCGCGCGCGATTTTGCGGGACGCGCCTGTGTTGCTGCTGGACGAAGCCACCAGCGCGCTGGACGCGGAAAGCGAACGCGCGGTGCAGCAGGCGGTGGATAAGCTAAGCGCGGATCGGACGACTTTGATCGTCGCGCACCGCTTGGCGACCGTCAAAAAGGCGGACCGTATCGTGGTGCTGGAAGCGGGGCGTATTGTTGACACCGGCACCCATGACGAACTGGTGGGGCAGGGCGGGCTTTATGCGCGTTTGGCACGCTTACAGTTCACCGATGGCATTGCTGCTGAATAAAACGCTTGTTTATCTCTGCCTAAGGTGGAAACTAACAAGCGAAATAATAACCACAGGGAGATAAACATGGGTTTGTGGAGTTTCGTTAAGGACGCCGGTAAAAAAGTATTCGGCGGCGGCGATGAGAAAGAAGTAACAGGCGCGGTCCTGCAGGATGAATTGAAAGAGCTTGGCCTTGATGCTGAAGGTCTGGATATTCAGGTCGATGGTGACAAAGTTACCGTGAGCGGCAAAGCAGTCAGCCAAGAGATGAAAGAAAAAGTCATTCTGGCCGTTGGCAACGTCGAAGGCGTTGCAGCCGTCGAAGAAGACATCAGCGGCGGTGACGGCGACGGCACGTTCCACACCGTTGAAAAGGGCGACACGTTGTGGGCCATTTCTGCCAAGACCCTTGGCAATGGCGCGCGCTACGAAGAGATTTTCGAGGCCAACCGCCCGATGCTGACACACCCAGACAAAATCTATCCGGGTCAAATGCTGCGCATTCCAGCAAAATAATCACTGCGCGTCGCCCAACGGGCACGCCAAATTACGTCATTATCAAGAGCGGCAGAACCAATCTGCCGCTCTTTTTGCATTTTGCATGGTGAAACTAGGCTGACGCCACGTTCAATATTCCCTCAGACGCTTGCGAATTTTGAATTTTGCCATCATCCTTGCGACGGGGAATAAATGAATGCGGGAAAACCGCACCATAGGGAGGAATATTATGTCATTTGCCGGGATCGAAGACCGTAATGCAATCGAGGCAGAGATGCCGTGGGCGGACCGCGACGTCGCCAAAACAATGTGGGGATTGCTGAGCAATACGGCAGGCAAATTCCCGGATCACAACGCGATCAGCTATCAACTATTTTCCGGCCCGAAAGATTACGCTGAAACGCTGACATGGTCGCAACTGCGCGGTCAGGTCGGGCGGACGGCGAACCTGTTCCGGTCTTTGGGTGTCGGGCCGACGGATGTCGTGGCCTATGTGCTGCCCAACTGTAACGAGACGGTTATCACATTGCTGGGCGGCGCGGTTGCCGGTATCGCGAACCCGATCAACCCGCTGCTCGAGGCAGAGCAAATCGGTGCCATCCTGCGCGAAACCAACGCCAAGGTTGTCGTGACTTTGCGGCCCTTCCCGAAAACAGATGTGGCACAGAAAACCGCCGAGGCGGTCGCGCTCGCACCCAATGTGAAACATGTGCTTGAGGTCGATCTGTGCCGCTATCTGACCGCGCCCAAATCGTGGATCGTCCCGTTGATCCGTCCCAAGCAGACAGGTGGCAACCAAGCGACCTATCACAATTTCAATGCCGAGATCGCCAAACAGCCGGTTGAGCTGACCTTTGACGATCCGCAAGAAGACCGGGTGGCGTTCTACTTCCACACCGGCGGGACCACGGGCATGCCCAAGGTCGCACAGCATAAATACTCCGGCATGGTTTATAACGGCTGGCTGGGTGGCCGGCTGCTTTATACGGAAGAGGACAACATCATGTGTCCGCTGCCGTTGTTCCACGTTTTCGCCTGCCACGTCATCTTGATGGCAGCGGTGACATCCGGAGCGCATGTCGTGTTCCCGACGCCTCAAGGGTATCGGGGCGATGGCGTGTTCGACAACTTCTGGAAGCTGGTCGAGCGTTGGAAAATCACCTTTATCATCACCGTACCGACCGCGATTTCGGCCAAGATGCAGCGCCCGATTGATGCTGATATCTCGACCGTGAAACGGGCATTTTCCGGCTCTGCCCCGTTGCCGCTGGAACTGTTCAAGCGGTTTGAAAAGGCAACGGGTATTACCCTGATCGAAGGCTATGGCCTGACCGAGGCGACCTGCCTTGTATCTGCAAACCCGCCGGATGGCGTGCGCAAGGTTGGCAGCATCGGCATCACCTTCCCCTATACGGATGTGAAGATCATCAAGGGCACCGCCGGTGGACCTGTCGAGGCCAATATAGACGAGATCGGCGAAATCTGTATCTCGAACCCGGGCATCTTTGAGGGCAACACCTATACCGAAGCCGAGAAGAACAAAGACCTGTATTACTTTGACAAGTACCTGCGCACAGGCGATTTGGGCCGCATCGACGAAGACAAATACCTCTGGATCACGGGCCGCGCCAAAGACCTGATTATCCGCGGTGGTCACAACATCGACCCCGCAGAGATCGAAGAAGCGCTGCTGGGTCACGAGGCCGTTGCCTTTGCCGGTGCCATTGGCCAGCCCGACGCTCACGCAGGCGAAGTGCCTTGCGCCTTTGTCGAACTGGTCGGCGGCGCATCGGTGACCGAGCAGGAACTGATGGATTTCTGCAAGGAAATGGTTCAGGAACGCGCGGCACAGCCCAAGCACATGACGATCATGCCCGAACTGCCTAAAACGGCAGTTGGCAAAATCTTTAAGCCTGATTTGCGCAAAATGGCGATCACCCGCATCTTTAATGAATCGCTTGAGAAAGCCGGCTCGCCCGCACGTGTGGCATCGGTTGTTGACGATAAAAAACGCGGTTTGGTGGCGCGAGTTACCATGAACGGCGCGTCTGATGCGGATGTCGGTGCAACACTGAATGCGTTCACCTTTGGCTGGGAAGCTGCATGAACCAACCCGACTATGGCGTTTTGCTGGATGATGAAATCTGGGCCTATATGCGGCGATCGGACGAATTCTATCCACCTGACGCGGTCGGGTTAAGCATCGAAGACCAGCGCGCGGTCTATAATAAGATGTGCGCTGCTTTTCACCAAACACATCCTGATGGGGTGCAAACATGGGACGTCACCTTTGGTGGCGTCCCATGTCGCCGTTATGAGGTCGGCGCATCCGATATCACGGTCATCTATTACCACGGCGGCGGCTTTGTCGTCGGCGGGTTAGACAGCCATGACGACGTTTGCGCCGAAATCTGCGCACGCAGCGGATATAGGGTAATCTCGGTCGATTACCGCTTGGCCCCCGAGGTCACCTTTCCCGGCTGTTTCAATGACGCCTACGGCGCGTTTCAGGCGATTGCAGCCGAATATGCCGGTGGCATTCTGTTGGCCGGGGACAGCGCCGGTGGCAACCTTGCCGCGGCGGTCGCACATCATGCACGCGGGCGCATCGACGGCCGTATCAAAGGGCAGGTGCTGATTTATCCGGGACTTGGTGGAAACCCAGAGCAAGGCAGTTATATCCGCCATGCCAACGCGCCCCAGTTGACAGTCGCGGATATGGCGTTTTATCAGCGGGTCCGGTCGGGAGGGGAGCCACCCAAAGGCGATCCGCGCTATGCGCCGCTGCATGATACGGATTTCTCCGACCTGCCACCCAGTGTCATGATCACCGCTGAATGCGATCCGCTATCTAGTGACGGCCAGGCCTATCGCGATGCCATTCTGGCCGCAGGCGGTCAGGCGGTTTGGGTCGAAGAACCGGGGCTGGTGCATGGGTATTTGCGCGCCCGTGTGATGTCGCAAAAAGCGGCGGCCAGCTTTGACCGCATTGTGGGCGCGATTTCCGCGATGGGGGCAGGGGATTGGCCTGCGGAACTGTCCTAGCTTAGAAACGATTTCGCCAGCATCGTATCGGCCACAGGTGCGCCCAGACGCCCCAAAATCGTCGGTGCAAGCTGAAGCTGGTCAATCACGGTATCTTCGGACGGGCCATTTGCATCGCCGAAATAATAGAGCGCTGTTTCTTGCTGCAACGCCCCGCGTCCGCCGTGGTGGCCGCGTTCATCTTGGCCGTGATCAGCGGTCACAATCACCTCGTACCCCATGGCGCGCCATTGGGGGATGAAAGGGGCCAACATCTCATCCATCACAAAGCAGGCATGGTCCATTTCCTGACAGTCGTGAAAGAAACGGTGGCCCATACTGTCCAGCGTGCAGGTGTGCAGCATGCCGTAATTCAGGCCGAACCGACCTGCCAGATTGGTCAGCGTACCGAACAGATCAACATCAGACGGCGTCATCTGGTTGGCTTGGCCATAGCCGGTCATGGTGTGAAATCGCCCATGGTTGATCGTGTCGCTGTCCGGTTCATCATATTCGACGTCGCGGACATAGTCGAAGGGATCGCGGTTAAAGAACTGAGACCAGAATGAATGGGCGACAGCGCCTGTCACACCGCCAGCCGAACGGGTCTGGGAAAAGACGTCCTTGTGCTTGAGACGGAAAACATTGCCATTGCCGGTACAGCCATGCTGCGCAGGGGCCACGCCAGTGTGGATCGACGCATAGCACGAGGCCGATATCGACGGCAGCACGGCGCGCTGTGTCCAGACGCGGGCATCGCCGCTGTCGACCCAACCTTCGAGATTTCCAAACAAGCGGCGGAAATTGCGGTAGGGGACACCGTCAAGGATGATCAACAGCAGTTTGTTCTTCATGGTCTTGTCCTAAAGTTGCGGAGCGAGACGGAAAATTTCAAATTTTCCGAGCCGGATTTTTTGAAAAAATCCGTTCCCCTCAATTCCCGGCGCTTTCCATGCGGCGGTGTTCAATCGTTTCTTCCAGCCAGCCGATTTTCATTTCCGGAACAGAGCTGAGCAGCAGATCGGTATAATCATCAAAGGGCGGTGACAGAACCTGGCTTTTCGGGCCGTACCGCACTACTTCGCCTTGGTACATCACGGCGATGCTATCGGCGATGGCGCGGACCGTTGCCAGATCGTGGGTGATGAACAGATAGGCGACGCCTTCGATCTTTTGCAGGTTCAGCAGCAGCTTGAGAATGCCATCGGCCACTAACGGATCAAGGGCCGAAGTCACCTCGTCACAGATGATCAGCTTGGGTTTGGCTGCCAATGCGCGCGCGATGCAGACACGTTGCTTTTGACCGCCAGACAGTTCCGCCGGATAGCGGTCTTGAAAACCGTCGCCCAGCTCGATCTCGTCCAGCAATTCCTGAATACGCTTTTGCTTGGCTTTGCCTTTGAGGCCGAAATAAAATTCCAGCGGGCGACCGATAATGGTGCCCACAGTCTGGCGCGGGTTCATCGCCGTGTCGGCCATCTGATAGATCATTTGCATTTCGCGCAGATCTTCGATGGGGCGTGTGGGGAGGTCCGGGCTTAGCACGCGCCCGTCAAATGTAATTTGTCCCTCTCCGGGGGGGAGCAGCCCTGTGATAACGCGCGCCAGCGTTGATTTGCCGGACCCGGATTCCCCGACAACCGCCAAGGTCTGGCCGGGGTGGATATCCACGTTGATGTTTTTCAACACGTCAAAGTTGGTGCCCTTGTACCGCGCGGTCACGTTTTCGACGCGCAGCACGGGATTATCGGTTGGCGTTTTTTCTTCGTGCTTGATCGACCGGACGGATACCAATGCTTTGGTATAGTCTTCTTTTGGGTTGTTGATGATCTGATCAACGGTCCCGTATTCGACCATGTCGCCCTGTTGCAGCACCATAATGTGGTCGCTGACCTGTGCCACAACGGCCAGATCGTGGGTGATGTACAATGCGGCCACACCTGTTGCGGCAATGGCTTCTTTGATCGCCGCCAACACGTCGATTTGCGTTGTCACATCCAGCGCGGTCGTCGGTTCGTCAAAGACGACCAGATCGGGTTCCGGGCAAAGCGCCAGCGCCGTCATGCAGCGTTGCAACTGGCCACCGGACACCTGATGCGGATAGCGGTTGCCGATGTTTTCGGGGTCGGGCAGGCCGAGCTTGGCAAACAGCTCAACCGCGCGGGCTTCGGCCTCGGACTTTGAGAACTTGTTCTGGAAGATGGCGGCTTCCGTCACCTGCTCCATGATCTTTTTCGCGGGGTTGAACGATGCCGCAGCAGATTGCGAGACATAGGTCACTTCGGCCCCGCGCAAACGACGCAGGCTGCGCAGGTTTTCCTTGAGGATGTTACGCCCGTTTACCCATACCTCGCCGCCGGTGATCTCAACACCGCCACGGCCATAGGCCATTGCGGCCAAACCGATGGTGGATTTACCAGCACCGGATTCACCGATCAGGCCCAGCACTTTGCCGGCCTCAAGATCGAAATCCACGCCATGCACGATCTTGATCGCAACGGGCTTTTCACCGGGGGGATAGGCCGTCGCGCCGATTTTCAGGCCGCGTACTTTCAGCAGTGGTTCGGTCATCCCCGGCCCCCTTTCAGCGATGTGGTGCGGTTCAAAATCCAGTCCGCAACAAGGTTGATGGAGATGCACAAGGTGGCAATCGCATAGGCCGGATACAGGGCCGCTTGGATGCCGTAGTTGATGCCTTCTTTGTTCTCTTTCACGATGCCGCCCCAGTCAGCCTGTGGCGGTTGAACGCCCAAGCCGAGGAACGACAGGGTCGAGACGAACAGAACCGCAAAGATAAAGCGTAGGCCCATTTCAGCGACCAGTGGTGACAGGGCGTTGGGCAGGGTCTCGCGGAAGATGATCCAGCCGATTTTCTCGCCACGCAGGCGGGCGGCTTCGACGTAATCCATTACCGTGATGTCAACGGCGACAGCACGGGCCAACCGGTAAACGCGGGTGCTGTCCAGCAGACCCATCAGGATAATCAGGATCGGGACAGTGGTCGGCATGACCGACAAAACAACCAGTGCAAAGATCAGCGACGGGATCGACATGATCAGATCAACAAAGCGCGACAGCACCTGATCGACCCAACCGCCCGATACGGCGGCAAAGAACCCCATGATGGATCCCAGCGTAAAGCTAAGGATGGTCGCGGCAGTGGCGATAAAGATCGTCGTGCGCCCGCCATAAATCATCCGGCTGAGCAGATCGCGGCCAATGCTATCGGTACCCAGCAGGAACTCGGAGGAAGAGGGCTCCCACACATCGCCGACGATTTCAGCCATGCCATATGGGGCAATCCAAGGGGCGAGGATTGCCATGACGAAATAGATGCCGGTGAAGAAAAGACCGATCATTGCAGAGATGGGAATATTTTTCATGGGCGAAACCCTTTCGATGACAGGGTTTTAAAGTTCAGTGGCGATGCGGCGACCGGGCGTCTCCCCGCGCTTTTGCTTTGCAAAAACGCTTGGTCGCGCACAGCGCATTTTTTCGGGGTAAAATGTGCTGAACTCATTTGGGATGCCTTAGCCGCGGATTGGCTAGGATCGACACAATGTCGGCGACCAGGTTCAGCCCGATATAGACGGCGGCAAAGATCAGACCGCAGGCCTGAACAACCGGCACGTCACGTTTGCTGACGTGGTCCACCAGATATTGGCCCATGCCGGGGTAGGCGAAGACCACCTCGACCACGACAACCCCGACCACCAGATAGGCAAGGTTCAACATCACCACATTGACGATTGGCGCGATTGCATTCGGAAACGCGTGCTTGCGAATGATCTTGAGCATGCCCAGACCCTTCAGCTCGGCCGTTTCGATATAGGCCGATTGCATCACGTTCAGGATCGCGGCGCGGGTCATGCGCATCATATGCGCCA
The DNA here is from genome assembly GCF_964021855.1 of uncultured Sulfitobacter sp. Lineage (NCBI taxonomy): Bacteria > Pseudomonadati > Pseudomonadota > Alphaproteobacteria > Rhodobacterales > Roseobacteraceae > Sulfitobacter > uncultured Sulfitobacter sp. Next base: position 533,269 of record NZ_CAXHZD010000003.1, on the reverse strand, counting down.
ACACCACCAGCGTCAGCACCATCACCGGGATGGCAATTGCGTTCAGCTTGGCCCCAAGGGTCATGCTTTCATTGATGATCGAGACAGATGGAAACATGCGCCATTTGATCGCGACCCAATAGATCAACACGTAGCCGATCATAAATTCGGGGATCGAAATGGTGGTCAACGTCACAGCCGAAATCAGCTTATCCGGCCAGCGGTCTTTATACCGTACGGCCAGCAGGCCAAGGAAGATTGCCAACGGGACCGAGATTGCGGCCGCCCAGAAGGCAAGGAAAAGAGTATTTTTGAGACGTCCGCCAAGGCTTTCTGCGATGTCGCGGCCATTGGTCAGGGCGGTACCCAGATCGCCCTGCAACACACCACCAAGCCATGCAAAATAGCGGGTGACGGCGGGGTCATTCAGCCCAAGTTCGCGGCGCAAGTTTGCCAGCGCTTCGGGCGTGGCAGATTGGCCTAATATGGATTGTGCCACGTCGCCGGGCAAAATCGAAGTGCCTACGAAGATCAAAACCGACGCGGCAAGGAGGAGAAGAAGGCCCAACGCTAAGCGTTGGGCGATCAGTTTTAATATCGGGTGCATCTGCGTGTACCCTTAAGCGTCTTTGATCCAGCATTTGATCGGCGCTTTGTTGTTCATCAACTCGGCGTTCGGGTCTGCGGACCAACCGCCAACGTTGTTGGCAACACCGTCCACAAAGTCGTTGAACATTGGCAGGATCAAGCCGCCTTCGTCACGCAGCATGGTACCCATTTTCGAGTAGATGGCCTTGCGCTTGCCGTCGTCCAGCTCGGCACGTGCCTCAAGCAGCATCGCGTCGAATTCCGGGCGTTTCCAGCGGGTGTCGTTCCAGTCTGCGGTCGACAGATACGCTGTCGAATACATCTGGTCCTGTACCGGACGGCCACCCCAGTAGGATGCACAGAACGGCTGCTTGTTCCAAACTTCGGACCAGTAACCATCGTTGGGCTCGCGCTTGATTTCCAGCGGGATGCCGGCGGCTTTGGCTGTTTCCAGGAACAGCGATGCTGCATCCACAGCGCCTGCAAACGCGCCATCAGCGACGCGCAGAACGATTGGGCTGCCGTCATGGCCGGATTTTGCGTAATGCTCGCGCGCTTTTTCGATCGAGAATTCGCGCTGTTCGATGGTTTCGTCAAACAACGGATAAGCCGCGTTGATCGGCATGTCGTTCCCGATCGAGCCATAGCCGCGCAGGATTTTGTCCACCATTTCTTCGCGGTTGATCGCATATTTCAGCGCCAGACGCAGGTCGTTGTTGTCAAATGGCGTGGTATCGACGTGTGCAATGAACACATAGTGCCCACGGCCAGCGACGGACTGTACGCTTAGGTTAGGCGCACGGTTCAGCAAGGACGCAACCTTGGGGTCAACGCGGTTGATCATTTGAACCTGACCGGATTGCAGCGCCGCTGTACGGGCTGTGGCGTCGTTCAGAACCAACACTTCGTTATAGTCGGTAAAGCCGCGGTTGTCGGCATCCCAGTAGTTTTCGTTGCGGGTAAAGCCGTGGCGCACGCCAGGTTCGTCAACTTCAAGCGTGTAGGGGCCGGTACCGATACCTGCACCTGGGTTGTCGATGCCGCCACCGGGCTGGATCATCAAGTGGTAATCGGCCAACAGATAGGGAAGGTCAGCGTTGCCAACACCCAGTTCGACAATCAGATTGTCGCCATCGATTTTCATGTTCTCGATGCCGCGCATAATGCCCAAAGCACCGGATTTGCTGTTCTCGTCCGAGTGACGCTGCATGGTTTTCAGCACGTCATCGGGGGTCATGTCTTTGCCGTTGTGGAACTGAATGCCCTTACGGATTTTGAACGCCCATGTTTTCGCGTCGGCAGAGGCTTCAAAGCTTTCGGCCATGCGAGGAACGATGTCACCTTCGGCGCTGACTTCAACCAGCGATTCATACAGGTGGCGCAGGTTATCGAGTGGCACAGAGGATGCGGTCAGTGCCGGGTCCAGCGTGTTGGTGGATTCACCACCCGAGGAACCGATTTTGATCGAGCCGCCCCGAATCGGCGTGCCATGCGATGCCGCTTGGGCATTGTTTGCCAGCATGGTGTTTGCGACCGCAGCCGTCACACCCAAAGCAGCAGCGCGGCCTACAAATTCGCGGCGCGTCATTGTGCCCTTGGCCACTTGGCCCGTCATATATTCAAGTTGATCATTCATGATCATGTCTCCCTGTTGGTCGTTTATTGGTGATATTATTTATGCGCCGATCTTGCGGCATTTTGTTTTTCCCACATTAAAGTTTGCGCATTTTCCTTTATGTCGCAAGGGTTAATACCCCGGCGACCTTGCCGTCTTTATTACATGAAGTGTCGCTTAATGCTATCCGCGACGTCGCGTTCGTAGATCAGGGTTTCGTCTTCGTATGCCTCGATCCGTCCGGTCAGATGAAAATGGGTCGCATCCGACCACATTTTCGAATGGGTTTCGGTGCGCAATTTGATCTCGTCGCGGTCTAGTTCTTCGGTCCAGTGACAAACGCCCCTCGCGCTGAGCGGGTCGTCGGGATTGATGGTCCAGCGTTCGCGCGCAACCGCCCCGCTGATCAGCCCGTGATCGCTGTCGCGAAGCTTGCCGAAATCATCTTCGATAACCAAAGATATGTCGCCGGTAACCATGTCGGTTTCTTGACGTCTGATGTGGTTTTCGGCGCGCAGGGTTTCGGTTTGCCAAGGCTCCGCGGCGGTGGGCGGGGCGAATTTATATTCGTCGCCCCCATGGGTGGGCCGTTGGGGCAGTGCGATATCGCCCGCCGTGATGGCAAGCGTTGCAGCCGCAGGCGCAGGCCAGATCAGCGGCCAATACGCGGTCGAAATCGACACCCGCAAACGGTGCCCCGCTGGCACGCGGTAGGCGATGTGATCAAGATCAAAGGCGATCTCCTCGGGCTCTCCCGGCACCATTGATTTCGGGTGCTCGGCGCTTTCGCGGTGGCTGAGATTCAGCACACCATAGGTAATGCGGGCGCTGGCCCCGTCGGGGTGGATGTGGTTCAGCCGCACGGCGATTTGCCCCTGCGGTTTGTCGCTGGACAGACGCAATGTGATGCGCGGCGCGCCGACGATATCCATGTCTTCGCTCAGCGGTCCGCTGTCAAAGGTGGTCGATAGCGCATCATCCTGACGCTGATCGCCGGGCATTTCCGGCCCCAACCAGATGGCGCAGTATTCCCCCGCGCTGGCCCCGCAATGGGCAGGCGACGCGACGGTGGCATTTAGGGGGGCGGGTGCGGGGGCAAGCCCGGCATCCGTCAAATACAGCGATTGGGTGGGCAAATGCGATGTGGCACCGGTGTCTTCGGCGATCCAGCGGCCGGGGCGTTCCAGCACCCACGTTGCAGGGCGCATGCCGTCCATCAGATAGGCGCGATAATCAGGGTCGTCTTCGACGCCTGTGTCGATGTCTTTCAGCCAGCGGTCCCACCAGCGCAGCGCCTCTTGCAGGAAACCAATGCGCGGTTCGGGAATAGCGAAATGCGGGTATTTATGCACCCAAGGCCCGACGATGCCCTTGGCCCCCGGCAGCGCCTCGACCAATTGCGGAACTGCGTTTTTATAGGCATCGCCCCAACCGCCTACGGCCAGAACCTTGGCCTTGATCGCGGTATAATCTTCGATCACCGACCCTTGCTTCCAATAGGCATCGCGCGATTGGTGGCGCAGCCATAGGGACGCAAGAAACGGTTCGGCCTCTAGACGCTCCAACCACATCTCGCGCCAGTCGGGACGCAGGGCAGGGTCGGGCGCGCGGCTGGAATAGGCCCACATCGTCGCCCCCCAGCCAAGGTTTTCATTCAGCAGGCAGCCGCCCTTGTAGTGAATGTCATCGGCGAAACGGTCCACGGTCGAACATAGCGTGATCACCGCCTTAAGCGGGTCAGGCCCATGTGCCGCGACCTGCAAACCGTTAAAGCCACCCCAACTGATCCCCATCATGCCAACACGGCCATTGCACCAGTCTTGCGCCGCCAGCCAGTCGATCACTTCGATGCAATCGGCCTGTTCTTGCGGGGTGTATTCGTCCTCCATCAGGCCTTGGCTGTCGCCATTGCCGCGCATATCGACCCGCACGCAGGCATAGCCACGTTCGGCAAACCACGGGTGGGTCAGCGCGTCGCGTGCCGTGGTGCCATCGCGTTTGCGGTAGGGCAGATATTCCAGGATCACCGGCACGGGGGCGTCGCCCGAATTTTCAGGCCGCCAAATCCGCGCAGAAAGCCTGCATCCGTCAGAAAGTGTGATCCCCAGATCAGGGTCTTCGAGTATCGCGAGCGGGGCATTTGGGCTGGATGTCATAGTGGCAACGTTGCGGGGGTGCCGCGGCTTGTCAACAGAATGCTACGGTGCGCGATGCTGTTTGATACACGCGTAAATAGAACCGCCCGTTTTTGACGCCATCGGCGCGTTGATCGCAGGCGAAACCATCTGGGCTTTGGTCAAACTGTGGCGCCGATGCATAGGTACAATAAGGCAGCAATGAGGCGATTGCGTTTAGCGTTGAATTTACATTCGTTATAAATGTAGCGTGGCCACTATCACCTTATTCACCTTTAAGGAGAGCCTTAAAAATACTCCACACGGGCCGGTTTAACGACCCGGTGGGCAACAAGAATAACCAAGTGATCCGCACAGAACGGACACCGAGGTAGAGCGGTAGTATTATGAAGACGATAGAATTCGTCGTTCGCGATCAGGCGGGCGCAGTGCAACGTGGTATGGTCTCCGAAGGCTCCACATCCCACGTTATACGCGCGCAAACCGGTCAAGAGATTTCCCTTAACTTGCGTCAGGCAGATTTCCTGTCGCACCAACGCGATGGCGATGATCTGGTTCTGACGCTGGTCGATGGAACAGTCATCACGATTGATAACTATTTCAATGATTCAGGGGTGCCAAACCGCCTGTTCATTTCGTCCGATGGATACCTGAACGAAATGGGTTTTGTCGTGGCAGGGGGCGGCGATCTGCACGCGCAATACGGCCCGACAGAGCAATGGGGCAAATGGAGCCCCTCAGACGATCTGATCTATTTCGGCCGCACGGACACGGCCACGATCACCGGCGCAATGATGACTGACGAAAACGAAGTCTCAATGCTTGCGGCCCCGTTGCTGGGGGCGGGCATGATTGGTGGCGGCGGTGCTGTGACCGCTGCGGTGGTTGCTGGCGGTGCTGCGATCCTCGGCGGCGGCGGCTCTGGCGGCGGGGCTGCGGCCACACCTGCTATTGCGGTGACCCTTGCCGAGGGCGGCGGGGACGAGCAGGCCACGATCACTGGCACGGGCGAGGCTGGATCAATCGTCGACGTCACCGTTGAGGGCGTGAGCCGGACATCAACCGTTGACGCAAATGGCACATGGGCCGTGAGCTATGCGGCAGGCACGTTCAGAAACGGCGAGTACGAGACCGAGGTCAGGGCCACGTCCGTCGACCAGGACGGAAACCTCGTCACCGCAACGGATCGTTTGGTTGTCGATACCTTGGTCAACGAATTGGCCTTTCGCAATCAGGCGGGCGGATCAGACGCGACCGTAAATGCTGTCGAGGCCGCCGACGGCGTCGTGATGACCGGTACGGTCGAGGCGGGTTCGACCGTTTCGGTCGCGCTGGGCGATGTGGTGCGCGAAGCGACGGTTGACGCTGATGGCAACTGGTCGGCGGTCTTTGCGGCGGGCGACATTCCCGCGGGCACCTATGCCAGCGCCATGGTGGCAACCGCGACGGATACAGCAGGCAATACCCGCAGCATTACGCAATCTGTGTGGATCGATACCGAAGCTGGCAATTTGACGATCAGCGCCGATCCCGTCGAAGGCGACGATGTGGTCAACGCGGTGGAGGCAAGCGACGGCGTCGCTATTTCCGGCACTGCGGATGCAGGTGCGGTGGTGACAGTGACCCTTGCCGGTGCGGTGACCACAACCCGCGCGGATGAGAATGGCCAGTGGACATCCCAATACGCCGCAGGGGACGTGGCGCAAGGTGTCTATACTGCCGATATCACCGCGACGATTACGGATGCTGTGGGCAATACCCGCACGGAGACCGATAGCGTGCGGGTTGATACCCGTGTCGATGGTCTGTCCTTGAACACGGTCGAAGGCGACAATATCATTAGCGGGGCAGAACGCCTGACCAATGGCGGTGTGCTGGTCACTGGCACCTCGGAAACCGGCGGGTCCGTATCAGTCACACTTGGCGACAGCTCGGCCAATGGCGCGGTTGATGCGGGCGGCAACTGGGCCGTGACCTTTGCACCCGATCAGGTGCCAGAGGGTACCACCAACACAACAGCCGTGGTCGAGGCCACGGATGCTGCGGGCAATACAGCCACAACGCGCCAGGCGGTTCTGATCGACACGGTTGTTGACCCCGTAAGCTTGAACGAACCCGGCGGCGGTGACGATGTTATCAGCGCGCGTGAAGCGGCATCGGGTATTGATCTGAATGGTCAGGTCGAGGCCGGATCGAGGGTCGAGGTTAGCTTTGACGGTACGCGTTATAACGCCAACGTGGACGGGGCAGGTAATTGGGATGTGACCATCCCGGCCGACGACATTCGCAGCGGCACCTATGATGCGGATATTTCTGTCAGGGCGACGGACCATGTGGGCAATGTTGATGCAATCAGCGATTCGCTGGCAATCGACACCTATGCGCCCGATGGCCCCGTGATCGAATCCTACACCCGTGACGGTGACGGCATTCGGGCAATCTCGGTCGAGCAAAGCGAGGATGCTTTGGCCGTGCATCAGATTCAGTCTGATACAACCATCACCGAGGTCGCGGCCAGTACGCTGGAAAACGATGCTCTGAACGAGATGAATTTCTACTTCAGCTCGGATGTACCGGACGGGTCCGATCTGGTCGTGACCGCGACCGATGCGGCGGGCAATTCATCAGGCACATATCTTGCGTTGGACGATGAAAGCGCCAACACCATGCTTGAGCTGACCAATCCCAACCTGTCCAACCACAATATCGAAACGATTGACCTTCAATTCGCTGAAGAAGCGCAGTTGAGCATCACAGAAGCCGCGTTGGTCAATCTATCCAGCAACACCAACGCTGTGATTGTGAATGGTCATACTGACGATACCGTTACGATCACCGGCGCGACGCGCACGGGAACCGAGGCGAAAGACAGCCAGACCTACGACATCTATACGCTGGGCACCGAAGGGACGTTGATGATCGATGACGATATCAACGTGGTCGTCTAAGCCGTCAAGGCAGGGCGCGGGGGCAACGACCATCCCACGCCGATACAATAATAAACCGGCACGTTAAGGGCAGGCGCATGGGGCAAAAACGACTAAGGGCAGGAGGCATATGCGCGCTGGCGCTGGCCCTGTCCGGCTGCGCGCCCGGCATCGGGGGCCGCCTTGCCCCGGCCGATATGGTGGCGCGGTTCAAAACGCCCGATGCCTCGCAATCCGTCAAACCGACATACGCAGAACAAATGACCGCAGACAGCCAGATCATCCAAGGGCTGGCGCAGCGGTCGTCGGTATTGCCCAAGGGCAGTGTTGCGGACATGGTCGCGTCGTCGGTTCTGGCGGCGAACAGCCGCACGGCCGAGGCCGAATTGCGCGCAGCGACATTGCGATCCGAGGCCGCCAGCAAGAATTGGCTGCCCCAGATTGGGCCGCAGATCAGCCTGACCTCCTTGGGCTCGGTCGCCGCCAATCTGGTCGTGGATCAGGTGTTGTTCGACAATGGTCGCCGCAAAGGTGAACGTGAATTCGCGGTTGCTGACGTCGAAGTGGCCGCCGTGTCGCTGGCGCAAGATACCAATAAACGCGTGGCCACAGCGCTGACCCTTTACACGACGGCCGCTGAAGCCCGCGAGAATGCGCGTCTTGGGCAGGCAACGCTCAAGGATATGTCGCATTTCGAATGGGTCATGCGCGAACGGGTCAAGGGCGGTGTGTCGGACATGTCTGACCTGACCATTCTGGGTCAAAAACTGTCCGAGATCCGCGCGAGGTATGCCGCCGCGGTCGAGCGTGAGGCAACATCGCTGTCTGAACTAAACGCCATGTCGATCCATCCACTGACCGATCTGCGTGGCTTGCCCGATATTCCCGTGACCGCCTTTGCAGGCGAACCTTTGATCGTGGTGCGCGCCAAGGCCGAAAAGACCCGCAGCATCGCCGCTGCCAAGGTCGAACGTGCTGGCAAATTGCCGGGGTTATCCGCAGGCGGCACACTCGGTGAAGGCAGCACATTCGGCTTGAACATCGGTTCAGATCAACTGCTAGGGCTGGGCACCAAAGCGTCGCTGGACGCCACCGCGCTGGCCGATGAGACCGCGACCCGTAAGCTGCGCCAATCGGTCGAGGATTCAAACCGCGACCTGCGCCGCTTGGAAAGGCAGATCAGCGCCAAATCACGCCAAGCCGCCGAGGCCGCCACCCTTGCCGCGCAGGCCAAGCGGAACCTTGATGTCTTTCAGGAACAATATGACGCGGGGCAGCGGCAGGTCATGGATGTCGTTGGCGTCTACGAGACCTATGCCCGTCAACAGCAGTCGCAGGTGGCGTTGAAATATGACGTGATCCGCCTGCGTATCGAGATGGCGCAAATTCAGGGCGTTCTGGCAGACGGGAGCGCGATTTGACCAGCAACCCGCGCTTTACCTTGACGATCACCAACGGCAATCAGGGCCGCCTGAAAGCTGCGGATGCCCCGCAGCCCAAGGCGCAAAACGTCAATCGGCCCAAAGACCGCTTGATGGCGCGTGCGTCTTTGGCGGCGACATACGCAGGGGTGTTGGGCGTTGAAATCACCGCCCGTGATCTGTTCGAAACCATTGCCGCACATCCCGCCACGGGCACGCAAGCCGACCGCGAAGCAGATGCAATCGCCAAGGCCCTGCAAAGCGTAGGTTTTCTGACGCAAGTTAGCCGCGTGACAGGGCTGACCAAAAACTTGTGGCCTGCGCTTGCCTATATGACATCCGGTCAGGTGCTGCTGGTGCTGGGGCAATCGCGCGGCGATCTGATCGTGTTCGATACCACCTGCACCGACAACCGCGCCATGGTCCCAATCAGCGATTTTGAACCGTTCTTTGCGGGGCTGGTCGTGCGGGCCGAAGCATCCCTAAAGACCGTCGCGAACACCCATAAAACCGACAGCATCCGTGCGCATTGGTTTTGGGGGCAATTTCCCCGCTATCGCCGCCAGCTGATCGAGGTCGCGATGGGGTCGTTTGTGGCCAACCTGCTGGCCGTCGCGGTGGCGTTGTTTTCCTTGCAGGTCTATGATCGTGTAATCCCCCACCAGTCCGAAGCGACCTTGTGGGTGCTGGCGATTGGTGCGGGTCTGGCGCTGCTCATGGAAGCTTTCCTAAAAATGGCGCGGGCGCGGCTGATGGACGGGGCTGGGCGGCAGATTGAATTGGCCGTCCAAGACACCTTGATGAAGCGGCTTTTGGGCATGCGGTCAGACGCGCGCGGCCAGGCGCCGAACCAGCTGTTTTCCGCGATGCGCGAATTTGGGTCGGTCCGCGAATTCTTTACCGCAGCGACCATCGGCACGATTGCCGACATCCCTTTTATCTTTGTCTTTCTGTTTCTCGTGGCCAGCATTGCGGGCAACGTGGTTTGGGTGCTGGTTCTGGGCGGTATCTTGATGCTGGTGCCGGGGTTCTTTCTGCAAAAGAAAGCGATCAAACTGACGCAGGAAACCCAAGGTGCATCCGCAAAATCATCGCGGCTGCTGCACGAGGCGATCTTTGAACTCGATACCGTCAAAACCCAACGCGCCGAGGACCGCACCTTGCGTTTGTGGACCGAGCTGAACACGTTGTCGGCGGTCAAATCATCCGAGCAACGCAAACTGGCATCTTTTCTGACGTTCTGGAGCCAAGGCATCCAGCAGGCCACCTATGTCGCAGCCGTTATCGTTGGGACCTATCTGGTGTTTGCCGGGCAGTTCACTGTCGGCTCGATTATTGCGGTGGGTATCCTGACGGGGCGCACCTTGGGGCCGCTCACGCAGCTGTCGGGAACGATGGCGCGCTGGGGCAATGTCAAAGGGGCGCTGGACGGGCTGGATGCCATCGTCGCGGCCCCCCAAGACACCGCAGAAGGCCGCACATACCTGCGCCGCGAAAAGCTTCGCGGTCAGTTCGAAGTGCGCGATGTGACATTCCGCTATGACGATGATGGCGCGCCGACGCTTGATATCAAAGGTTTGATGATCCCGGCGGGCCAACATGTGGCCGTGCTGGGGGCCAACGGGTCGGGTAAATCATCACTGCTGAAAATGCTCAGCGGGTTATACGCCCCGACCGACGGGCGCGTGCTGATTGACGGCACCGAGATGGCCCAAATTGAACCCCGCGACCTGCGCCGTTTGATCGGCTATCTGGGCCAAGACGTGCGCCTGTTTTCGGGCAGCTTGCGGGATAACCTGAACCTGACCCTGTTGGAACGGGATGACGACAGGCTGCTGGCAGCACTTGATTTTGCAGGGCTTGGGCCGTTCGTGAAAAACCATCACAAGGGTCTGGACCTCGAGATTAAAGACGCAGGCGCAGGTCTGTCTGTTGGCCAGCGCCAGTCCATCGGCTGGGCGCGGCTGTGGCTGCAAGACCCCGCAATTTGCCTGCTGGACGAACCGACTGCGGCCTTGGATCAACGGCTTGAGGCGGCACTGGTCTCACGCTTGCAAACCTGGATGGAAGGGCGCACCGCGGTGATCGCCACGCACCGCGCGCCTATATTGGCCCTGACGACCCGCACGCTGGTTTTGCAAGATGGCCGCATGACCGTGGACGGACCCAAGGAAAAAGTACTCGCGCATCTGGCTGGCAAAACAGGGCATCTGTCATGAGCAGCCGCAGCACCACCACTCTGGGCGCACAGATGAACGAGACGCTGCGGGGGCCATCAATGGTGGTCTGGCTGTGCGGTGCCACGGTGCTGATCTTTGTGCTATGGGCCGCCTTTGCCTGGATAGACGAAATCGTGCGCGCAGAAGGGTCGATGATCTCAAGCTCGCGCCCGCAGATCATTCAAAACCTCGAAGGGGGCATTTTGGCCGAGCTGGCCGTGGGTGAGGGCGATATCGTTGAAAAAGGCGATGTTCTGGCGCGGCTACATGGGACACAGTTCCAATCCTCGGTCGATGATCTAGAAGATCAGATCAGCGCCTTTGAAATTCGCCGTCTGCGTCTTGAGGCCGAGATGGCAGGGCTGTCCGAGTTTGAGGTGCCAGATAGGTTCGCGCAGCGCTCCCCAGACATTGTGGCGTCTGAGCAGGTATTACTGAAAGCGCGGCAAGCCGATTTCACCTCACGCTCAGACGGGGCGCAGCGGGTGTTGACCCAAGCCGCCAAAGAACGCGAGCTGCTGGAAAACATGCTGAAGAGAAAGATCGTTTCCCTGATCGAAGTCACCCGCGCCCGCAAGGTGCATGCGGATGCGCGGATCAAGCTGGACGAGATTACCACGGGCACCGAGCTGGACCGCGCGCAGGAATATTCGGACGTGCTGAAAGAGCTCGCCACCCTAAAGCAGAACCTGAGGTCCAGCATGGACCAGTTGAACCGGACGATCCTGACCAGCCCGCTTCGCGGTATTGTGAACACGCTGAACGTGACAACCATCGGCGGCGTCGTGCGCCCCGGTGAAGAGATTTTGCAGATCATCCCGATAGATGAAGAGCTGTTTGTCGAGGCCCGCGTAAAGCCCGAAAACATAGCAGGGGTGCGCCCGGGCCAAGAGGCCACGATCAAGCTGTCGGCCTATGACTATACGATTTATGGAACGCTGAAGGGCACGGTAACGTTGATTTCCGCAGATACGTTCAAAGATGACCGGTCGCGCAGCCCGGATGGCGACCCGCATTACAAGGTCACGTTGCAGGTGGATACGGACCATCTGACAGCGCGTCAGGCGTCTTTGCAGATACGGCCAGGGATGCAGGCGAGTGTTGAGCTGCATACCGGATCGAAGACGGTTTTGCAGTATTTGTTGAAGCCGCTTTATAAATCCAAAGAGGCGTTTCGCGAGCCTTGAGGTCGGAACGGGGGCTGTCTGCCCCCGGACCCCCGAGGATTTTAGTCCATTTGGAAATTAGGGGTTGGCTGTGTCTATCCAAAGTGTGACGGGGCCGTCATTGGTGAGGGCCACCGACATGTCCGCGCCGAATTGTCCGGTTTGAACGGGTATATCGAGGGCTTTCATAGCGGCGATGAAGTGTTCGTAAAGCGCGTTGGCTTGGTCCGGTTTTGCGGCGCGTGAAAAACCGGGGCGTGTGCCCCGCGATGTGTCGGCAGCAAGGGTGAACTGGCTAACGATCAACGCGCTGCCGCCTGTTTGTGCAAGGCTTAGGTTCATCTTGCCCGCTTCATCTTTGAACAGGCGCAGCTTGGCGATTTTGGCGGCAAGCGCAGCGGCGGTGGCAGGGGTGTCATCAGGCATGGCGCAGACAAAGATCAGCAGGCCGGCGTCGATTTTACCGATGATCTGCCCGTCGACAGTGACAGAGGCATCTTTGGCCCGTTGAAGCACAGCGCGCATGTCAGGATTTCCAATCGATAATGTCAGCCGGGTCCGCCCGTTCAGTGCGGAACTGGTTGATGGGGGCGTCTTGGTCGGCATAGCCAAAGGAGATGGCGCAGAGGATCAACCGGTCATCCGGAATATTGAGGTGATCGCGCACCAGCGGCGCATAGGCGGCAATGGCGGCTTGGGCTATGGTGGCCACGCCAAGCGCAGTCGCGGCCAAGGTAAAGGCGGTTACAAAACCGCCGCTGTCCATTGCGCCATAAGGGCCAAGTTCAGCCGGGGCAGAGATGATCGCCACATGCGGTGCGTCAAACAGGGCATAGTTGCGCAGCATCTGTGCGCTGCGGCCTTCGCGGTCCGATTTGTCGATGCCCACTGCATCGTATAGCTGAAAGCCGCAGGTGCGGCGGCGCTCGGCGTACACACCCGAGTATCCCTTAGGCCAATCCAGGTCGGGGTCGGGGGGCGTCCCCTGGCCAGCGGCCTCCGTCAGCGCGGTGCGAAACCTGTCGGTTGCGGCCCCTTTGGTGATGGTGACCTGCCATGGTTGCGCGTTGCACCAGCTGGGGACGTGGCGGGCGGTGGCGATGATCTGCGTAATCACATCATCGGGGACGGGATCAGGCTTGAAGGCGCGGCAGGAATAACGTGCCTGCAAGATGTCGGTGAGCGTGTCGATTTGGGTCATTTTTGCAGCGCCATAAAATAGCCAACCACCCCGGCGACCAAAAGGCCAAGGATCACGGCAAGGGTTATCTTGATTGCGGAATAGGGGCGTTCGCCTTGGACATTTCCGGTGCGGCCATTGACCACGAAGCGGTATGTCTTGCCGCGGTATTTATAGGCGGCCAGCCAGACGGGCAGCAGGATATGTTTGAACGTGACATCGCTCACTTGGGTTTGCACATTGTGGATGCGCTGCCGGTCACCGCCGATGTCAAACCGCACGTCGCGTTCGATCATCGCATCCATATACTGGCGCGCCTCGGCATAGCCGTCTTCGAGGGGAACGGAATACGCCTCGGCGCGGAAACCGGCCAAGTATTCAGGGGCATAGGGTTCCAACGCGGACAGGTCCCAAGGTGCCAGTGCATCGGTAAACTTTTTGGGCAGGGATTTTGAGGCCAGTACCAGAACGTCGTCAAAGAACCGCGCCACCCGACCCGAGGCTGACCGCCAGCGCACTTTGGGCACCTGCCGCTGTTCGCGTTTGCCATCGCGCATCACGGTGACTGTCACGTAATAGACCGTGCCACGCTCGCCCGTGTAGCTGGATTTGGTATCGGCGTCGTAGGTCCAATAGGGGACATAGATGCCCTGCATCCGGCGGCCCTTGCGGGCATAGTCCTTTAGACCGTTGGGCGCGAACCACAGGTTGCCCAGCCAGTTTGTCATCGCGTCCTTGGCCACCGTTTCTGTTAGCGCAAAAGGCAAGACGCCGCGCGGCTTTATATGGCGGTTCAGGCCGGTGTCGACCACGACGGGGGTCGCGCAGAAGGGGCATTCGGTGGCGTGTTTATCCTGGTCAAATTCGACTTGTGCCGCGCAATTGGGGCAGGTCGTGACGCGGGTCTGCTCCATCTCGGTTTGGGGCAGGGCATGCGCCAGCGCGGCGCTAAAATCCAATTCGTCAATCGTTTGATACGACCGCTTGCCCGCTATGGGTTCGGAATTGCCGCAATGGTCACAGACCAGCTTATATTCTGCCGGATCAAACCGCAGGTCCGATCCGCATCTGTCGCAGGGAAAACGATGTTCTTCCACCGGGGCTGGCGGTGGGGGCGGCGCGGCAAAGGATGGGGTGTCAGACATCACTGCATCCTTTAGGTCTGCCGGGTGCGAATATTAAGCGGGGCCATGGTGCGTGGGTCATTTACGGTCAGGTTTGGCGGGCGGCAGATGGGCCACAATGCGACATTCGATCAAGGCACCGGGGCGGCGCAAATCTGCGACCTCAACCGCTGTCCATGCGGGAAGGGGCAGGCCCAGCATGTCACGCATGACATGGTCGACCTGATCGAAATGATATTTCAACCCGATGTGATAGCTGGTGAGTTCGACAATGCTGTCGGCGGTGCCACCAGCCGCGCCAATGATATGCAGCGCCTTGCCCAAGGCATTTCGCACCTGCGCTGCAATGTCGGACGGCATCACGCCCTTTGCATCGCCGCCTGTTGCACCGGTCAGGAACAGGAAATCCCCCGCGCGCACAGCAGGTGAGAACCCAGTTGCCGCAACAAGCTGGGCCAGTTCGGGGGGAGAGATAACCTGCCGCGTCATAACGGGTGCCTTATCCGGCCGGGGGTGGTGGGGGCGGCATGACGGTGAAGAGCTGGGCCAGCTCATCCACATCATCGGCTTTCATCCAGCCGTCTTGGCCCGGTGTCCACACGAATGTTTCGCGGGTCATTGCGCCATCTGCCGCCATACGGCCAAGAGCTGCCTTTGAAAACGGTCCCTTGGTTTGGCCATTCTCGGCCAGATGCCAGACCTTGTCGGCAACCGGCGGGGGCGGCGGGGTATGTGCGGCGGTCGGGCGCGGGCCCCAAGGGCCGGCTTGGGCCGCTGCGGCACCGATCTGCATGCCCAACCCGGCACCCAGACCTGCCTGCATCGCCGCACCGGCACCGCCATCACGGCCAAGCGCCTCAGCGGCTTGGAATTGGGTGTATTGGTTCAGATCGCCAATCATCCCCATGGACGACCGTTTATCGAGCACCTGTTCGACGGCGGGCGGGAGAGAGACGTTTTCGACATATAGTTCGGGAATCGATAAACCATATTCGCCGACGGTTGCCGATATTTCGCCGCTGATCAGCTTGCCCAGCTCGCGGGTGTTGGCGGCCATATCAAGGATCGGGATTTTCGACATGGCAATGCTGCGCGAGAATTCCTGCACGATGATGTTGCGGATCTGATAGCTGATCTCGTCCATGGTGAATTCGCCGTCGGTTCCCACAATCTCGGTCAGGAAATGCGCGGGATCGGATACTTTGACCGAATAGGTGCCAAAGGCGCGCAGGCGCACCGGGCCAAATTCCGGATCACGCAGGATAATGGGGTTCTTGGTGCCCCATTTCAGATCATTGAAACGCGTGGTGTTGACGAAATAAATCTCGGATTTGAAGGGGCTTTTAAAACCGTGATCCCAATGCTGAAGCGATGTCATGATCGGCATGTTGTTGGTCTCAAGCATATAAAGACCGGGGGTGAAGACATCGGCAATCTGCCCTTCGTGGACAAACACGGCGGCCTGACCTTCGCGCACGGTCAGCTTGGCCCCGTATTTGATTTCGTGGCCTTCGCGTTCGAACCGCCAGACCATGGTATCGCGGGTGTCATCGGTCCAGTGAATGACGTCGATGAATTGGCCAGATAGGAAATCGAGAATACCCATAGGGTTGGTCCTTTCGGTAAGGTGGCAGCAGTCTAAAGGGGGCCGCCCGTTAATTCACGGGAGATGGTGCGGACGATTGGCGCGGCTTGTTCGGCGCTCATCCCCGCGTTGAGGCGGGGATCGTATAGGATTTTCAGCAGGTCTTCGTCGTGACGGGTCAGCAATGCAAATTCATCGTCATCGTTAAAGATTGACGGGCGCGCGGTGGGGCTGTCATTGGCCAAGCCCAAACCTTGGGCCAGCTCTTCGTGAATGCACGACAGGCGCATCAGCGACGGATTTTCGGCGCGGATCACCGCGACAGCGGCGGTATAGGTGCTGGGATCGGGCCCGCCCGCATAGGCCGCAACGATGCAATAGGTGTCGCGGCGCAGGTTGCGCAGCGCGCTTAGGCTGGCGGGGGTGACACCGGGAATGCGCTGGGCTGCTTGAACCAGTGCCGCATCGCGGTCATCTTCGCCCGCAATGATCACCATGAAATTGGGATCACCACGCAGGGTGATCGGATGGCCGGTGATCCCTGACAGCCGCCCCGCATAAGCGCGCACCGCGGCACCGTCGGTTTCGCGGGTGGATGGCGGGACACTGTCGCCAAATACAACGGCCATGCGCACGGGTTGATCCCAACGGCGCATCAACGTCTTTTCACCGCGCCCGGAAAAGCTGGCGTTATATTCGTTGTAAAACGCGATCTGTTCAAAGTTGCGCGCCAGCATTTCAGCGGTATAGGGCGTGTCGGGGCCCCCACCGTCACTGCGCAGCAAACCTTGGCTTAACTGTGCTTGCTGGACTTGATTGAAATAGCTGCGCAGGCGCGCGCTTTCTTGTGATGTGGGCTGGGCCACATCCGGAAGGGGCAGGGCGGCCGCGTCGGGCCGCCCAATGGGTTTCAGGGTCGGGTTCACGCCTGTTTGAAAGGCGCAGGCGCTTAGCAGTAATGCTGCCGCACCTGTCACCATCCAGCGTTTGAACTGACCGCCCTTCAATGCCATCTAAGCGCCCTTGAATTATACCGCAGCTTTGGAAGCCGAGGCCGCAGCGAGTGTATCGCGCAGGTTTGCTTCCATTTCTTGCAGGTCTTTTTCCGCAGCGGCACGTTTGGCTTTGCCTTCATCCGCGATTTGCAGCGATTCCTCGATGGTGCCGATCAGGTCTGCATTGGCCTGCTTGACCGCTTCGATATCGAACACGCCGCGCTCCATCTCGGTGCGGATGATCTTGTTGCTTTCGCGCAGGTTCTTGGCGTTCGAGGTCAGCAATTCATTGGTCAGGTCATTGGCTTCGCGCACGGCGACAGCCGCCTCGCGCGACCGCTGGATCGTCACGGCCTGCGCCAGTTGCGTTTCCCACAGCGGTACGGTGTTCACGAGGGTCGAATTGATCTTGGTCACCAGGGATTTGTCGTTTTCCTGAACCAGACGGATCGACGGAAGCGACTGCATGGTCACCTGACGCGTCAGTTTCAGATCATGCACGCGGCGTTCCAGATCATCGCGGGCGGCGCGCATATCGCGCAATTCCTGCGCTTTGATCACCTGATCGTTTTCATCTGCGGCCTCTACCGCGGCTTCCATTGCAGGAATATCCTTGGCGTCCAGTTCGGCCATCTTGGCCTCGCCCGCTGCGATATAAAGCGCCAGTTCATCATAGAACTGCAACGTCTTTTCATAGAGCAGATCAAGGGATTTGATGTCTTTGAGCAGAGTGTGCTCGTGGCTCAGCAATTCGTCCGTGACGCGGTCGATCTGGCCTTGGACCTTTTCAAACCGGGCTGTGAATTTGGCGAAGGGTGCTGCGCGGCCCAGCAGGCGTTCCCACCAGCTGCGGTCACGGCGGACGTCTAATTCGGATACGGAAAAGCCACGGATGGTGGTGACGATGTTGCGCAGGCTGTCACCGGCGGGGCCGACATCCTTGTTGCGCACGTCTTGCAGCATCGCTTGGCTGATTTCTTGCAATTCGGCCTGTGCGGCGGAGCCGAACGCGATAATCGACTGGGTCTCGGTCATGTCGATCTCGGCCATGCGGGTTTTGATTTCCTTGCTCACTTTGCCTTTTGCCTTGTCCAGCGGCACAATGGCGTCGGCGGGCGCGGGTTCGGCCAGCACAAGCGCGTTGACCTCTTCGACCAAGGCTTCTGTTTGGGCGGCTTTTTCGCGAACGATGTCGGACATGTGGGTATATCTCTCTTTGCTGTGGTCAAGGCGCGTTACTTCAGGCGCACGCCTTCTCGGGAAAGCCGCTCGCGCAGCACATCAATCTCAATGTTCAGGTCTGTCTTGTCTTCCAATAGCGATTTTTGCGTGCGCGCGGCAAAGTTTTTGTCCAGATCATCCAGCAGGGCCAGATAGTCGGCGCGCGCCTGCGCATCACGGGTATTGGCATAGATATCAGCAAACTTGAGCGTCGCATCGCGCGCACCTTGCAGATAAACCGACAGGTATTTTCGCGCGCCGGTCAGATCACGTGGGTCTTCCTCGACGGTGCGGATCAGGGTGCGGGCGGTTGTCTGGAAGTCTGCCAGCCGGTCCGTGGCCTGACGGTCGCCCGCGCGTGCGATGGCAGTGCTCATCGCGTTCAGATGCTTTTCGGCTTCTTCAACCACACGGGCAACGCGGCCTTTTTGAAAACTGTCGATCCCCTCCATCCCCTTGGAGGTTAGCGGATCAATGCCAAAGGCCGATACATGCAGGCCCAAGGCCGCCAGCCCGTAGATCACAGCAGCCGCAATGCCGGGGTCATTTTTATACGCGGCCAAGCCAACGCCAAATCCGGTCAGAACGCTCGCGATCATCTTGCGGGGCAGGGCGGGGCGTTCGGCGACTTTGCGGGCAATATACGCGGCTTCGGCCTTGAGCCCCTCGCGCAGCATAAGCGCTGCGCCGGTCAGCGACCCGGCCGCGATCAGGCCCAAGGCCAACCCTTGCGCACCATCATTCAGGGACATGAAAACCAGCGGGATCGCGGGGATGAACAGAACATTCGCACGACCGCCCACGGGATCAACCTCGACCCGTTTTGCACCGGAGCGGTGCTGGGTCGGCTGGCCATCTGATTGCGCTGTGTCGCTTTCTTGGCTGTATTTACCGCCGTACCGTTTCGCCATTACAGGCCCCCCAGCCAGCCCGTCGCCACGCCGAACAACAGCACAATCAACGCGGCATAAGTGATCTTTTGAAACGATGTGGGTACCATCTGGCCCTCTTTGTTTAGTCCGTAAGGGGCTCGCAACATATTCTGCCCTGCACCCAAAATCCGCGCCATAATTGTTAACAGTACGTAGCCAATCACAAGGATTAGCGTAAACAGCGCGGCAAATAGAAACAATCGACCCATCTAAATTTCCTTCTGTCCCATATATAGGGGCTCAGGCGGCGGGCCGCTAGGGATTCTGCGGGAACAGGGATCCCAACGTGCCCCTATGTGCAGAATTCAGGGTTTGCGCGTGCTTTTCACACGGGTGCCGAACTTGCGCGGGGCTGGGCCGTCAGATGCGGGGCGCGCGGGCTTGGATTTGCCGTAACCGGGCTTGGGCTTGCCGGGGATGGTTTTACCTGTCGCGGTCTTTTCGCCCGGTTCTTTGGGCAGGCCGGGGCGACCGGGGCCGGGAACGCCGGGCTTGCGCGGCTTGCGCTTCACAATATGGCTCGGCTTTTTCTTGACGGCGGTGCCGGTGTTGTCCTCGATCTCAAGGCCCAACTGGTCGCGCACGACCTTGCGCTTCAGCTCTTCAACTTCGCCGGGTTTCAATTCACCCAGCTGAAACGGGCCATAGCTGGTGCGGATCAAGCGGTTCACGGACAGATGCACCGCTTCCATGGCGCGGCGAATCTCGCGGTTTTTACCTTCGCGCAGGCCGACGGTCAGCCACGCGTTCGCACCCTGCTGGCGGTCCAGTGTGACTGTCATCGGTTGGAATTCTTCGCCGTCGACGGTGATGCCCTTGCGCAAGGGCTCAAGCACTTCGTCGGAAGGGCGGCCATTCACGCGGACACGGTAGCGGCGCAACCAGCCGTTGGACGGCAGCTCAAGCTTACGCTTCACCTCGCCGTCATTGGTCAGCAACAGCAACCCTTCGGAGTTCAGATCGAGCCGTCCCACGCTCATCACGCGGGGCATGTCCTCGGGCAGATCATCAAAGATCGTGCCGCGGCCTTTTTCGTCGCGGTTGGTTGTCACAATGCCTGTCGGCTTGTGATACAGCCACATGCGCGGCGGTTCTGGGTCGCCCACAGGTTTGCCATCAACGCTGATCTGATCGGCCGCCGTCACGTTCAACGCGGGCGAATCGATTTGCACGCCGTTGACGCGTACGCGCCCCGCTTCGATCATGCGCTCGGCTTCCCTGCGGCTGGCAAGGCCAGCGCGGGCCAAGACTTTGGCGATACGGTCACCGGCGGGTGTGCCGGATTGGGGGGGCTGTGTGGGTTTATCTTGGCTCATAATTCAGCGCTTACCTTGTTTCATGCCCTTGCGAAAGGCCTGCATTTGCGGCCAAGTGCGGGGATGGCCTTTACTTCATATATGTCTGCCGCGTTGGAACAAGCCCGCGCCGCCGCCTTGCGCGGCGAGGTGCCGGTGGGTGCTGTGGTCGTTGGACCACAAGGGCAGATCGTGGCGGCGGCGGGCAATAGAACGCGTGAATTGAACGATCCGACCGCCCATGCCGAGATGCTGGTGATCCGCGCCGCCTGCGAAACCGTCGGGTCCGAACGGTTGGGCGGGCATGCGCTTTATGTAACGCTGGAACCCTGCGCGATGTGTGCGGGTGCGATTTCGGCGGCGCGGATTGCGCGGCTGTATTACGGGGCCAGCGACCCCAAATCGGGCGGCGTGGCCCAAGGGGCGCGGGTGTTTAGCCATCCGCAATGCCACCATGTGCCCGAAGTCTATGACGACATCGCAGGCCAAGAGGCCCAAGCCATGCTGACCGATTTTTTCGCAGGCAAAAGAAAAGGATAGCCGATGGCAAGCCGAGACGAGTTGAGCCTTTTCATCCGTGACGCGCTGGTCGCGGGCAAAAGCCGCGCGGATATTACCGGCGCGTTGATCCACGCGGGGTGGAGCGAGGCCGAGATCACCGACGCGTTGGGCGCATGGGCCGAAACGGCATTCACCCCGCCGGTACCGCGCCCCGTGCAAACCGTGTCCGCGCGCGATTTCTTTGTCTATGCGCTGACCTTTGGCATATTGCTGGTCGGTGCCGTCAATCTGGTGATCGTGTTGCAGGTGCTTGTCGATTTGCTGTTCGAGGAGGACGGCTATGCAGCGTTCGGGCGGTTTCGCTTTGGCGTTTCGGTTCTAATCGTCACGGCCCCGTTGTACCTGTGGCTGACCCTGCGCGAACGTGGCAGGTTGGCCCGTGACCCTGCGCTGCACCGGTCGGCAATCCGCAAATGGCTGACATATATCGCGCTTTTGCTGGCGGCTGGAACGTTGCTGGGGGATTTGATCGCGACGATCTATGCCCTGCTGACCGGCGATTTCACCGCGCAATTCATGCTAAAGGCGGGGATCGTCGGGTTGGTGGCCGGTGGGATATTCCTGTTCTATTATAACGCGATACGGCAAGAGGACGCTGAATGAACCGCGTGTTGCTTATCGGGTTTTGTCTGATGGTCGCTGTGGCAATCGGTGCAGGGCTTTGGGTGGTTGGCGGGCCGGGCTACGCCCGCATGGTCGAGCAGGACCGCCAACGGGTATCTGATCTTGGAGCTTTAGCGGACCGGATCGCGTGTAAGGGCCAGTCAGAGCGCGAGTTGCCAGAGAGCCTTGCAGATGTGGTACCTTGCCCGGGATATCAGGATGCACAACAACATGATCTGGTGACCAAGGAACCTTATGGCTATACCCGCCTAGACCCAAACAGCTTTGAGGTCTGCGCAGAGCTGGCCATTGACCCGGAAACCGCGCGCAGGACGCTGCCGTATCGAAACGATCTAATCCTACGCGGGGGTAATATTGTCTGCATCGCGCGCCACGAGGATGACACCCATAGCGGCTAAAACGTGATCGCTTGCATCACTTGCGGTTCGATCACGTTGACGCCCGGCAGGCCGTCATCCAAGACCTGTGCGGATTGTTCCAAGAGCGGCATGGTGCGGTAATGGCAAGGGATCACAGTCTTGAAATCGAAGTAACGTTTCGCAGCATAGGCGGCTTCGGCCATGCCCATGGTGAAATGCCCGCCTGCTGACAGAATGCCAATGTCAGGTTTGTGAAAATCACCGATCCAATCCATGTCGGCCATGATGCCTGTGTCGCCCGATACATAGATTGAATGGCCTTCGCCCTTGATCACAAGTCCGGCTTCGCTGCCCATGTAGTTCGGCATGCCGTCCATATTCACGCTTGAGGAATGCGACGCTGGCACCATTGAGACGCTGACATTGCCGCGCGTGATTGTGCCGCCCATGTTGAAGCTGTCACCTACAACGGCACCTTGGGTCTCAAGGTACTGGGCCAGTTCATACATCCCAGAGACCGGAACGTTCAGATCCTTGGATATCTGAGGCACGTCGCCGATATGGTCGAAATGCGCATGGGTCACAAGAATCTCAGTGGCCCCGTTCAGTGCCGCGCTGTGTTGGCTTTCCTCAAGCATTGGATTGCCGGTCAGCCAAGGATCTATCAGCAGGACCTGATCTTCGATTTCGATGCGAAAGCTGCCGTGGCCGAGCCAGATGATATTCATGTGTCTTCCCTTTGGTTGATTCACCCGACTGTAGCGTGTGATGCAGATTTTGGGAGCCTCCGGCGGGAGTTTATTTGGCAAAATGAAGCTGAAGTGCGGGGAATGGGGCAATCACCGCCCGCCCAGACTTGCAGGGGGCTGCGGGGGGCGGTAAACGGCAGACAAAGAGATAAGGAGCGCCCATGTCCATTGACGAGACCACCGCCGCACGGGTGGCCAAGCTGGCCCGTATCAAGGTTGAACCAGACGCGTTGCCCGCACTGGCACAGGAATTCAATAACATCCTTGGCTTCATCGAGCAGTTGAACGAGGTTGACGTTGAAGGTGTTGAACCGATGACGTCGGTGACGCCTCAGGTGCTCAAGCAGCGCGATGATGTGGTGCGCGACGGGGGCCAGCAGGCCAAGGTTCTGGCAAATGCGCCAGATGCGCGCGAAGGATTTTTTGCGGTTCCGAAGGTGGTTGAATAATGGCTGATTTGAACAAACTGGGCCTTGCCGATGCGCGCGACGCGCTGCGAAAAGGCGATGTGTCATCGGTCGAGCTGACCAACGCATGTTTGAGCGCAATCGAAGGCGCGGGTGCCTTGAACGCCTTTGTCCACCACACGGCCGATCTGGCGGCAGATCAAGCCAAGGCAGCCGATGCGCGGATCAAGGCGGGCGATGCGCCTGCCATGTGCGGATTGCCGATTGGGATCAAAGACTTGTTCTGCACCAAGGGAGTGCCGTCGCAAGCCGGGTCACGGATTTTGCAGGGCTTTTTGCCCGAGTATGAAAGCACCGTGTCGCAGAACCTGTTTGATGCGGGTGCTGTGATGCTGGGCAAGCTGAACATGGATGAATTCGCCATGGGATCGTCGAACGAGACATCCGTTTATGGCAATGCTGTGAACCCGTGGCGGCGTGCGGGCGATGATGCGCCGCTGACACCGGGTGGATCGTCGGGCGGGTCTGCGGCGGCGGTTGCTGCGGATTTATGTTTGGCTGCGACCGGTACAGATACCGGCGGGTCGATCCGTCAGCCAGCAGCGTTTACAGGCACAGTGGGCATCAAGCCGACCTATGGCCGCTGTTCGCGTTGGGGCGTGGTGGCGTTTGCGTCCTCGCTTGATCAGGCCGGACCAATGACCAAAACCGTGCGCGATGCAGCGATCATGCTGGGTGCGATGGCGGGCTACGATGCCAAGGACAGCACATCGGCAGACTTGGCCGTGCCCGACTTTGAAGCGGCCCTGACCGGCGACATCCGTGGTAAAAAGATCGGCATCCCGCGTGAATACCGCATGGACGGCATGCCCGAAGAGATCGAAAAACTTTGGCAAGACGGCATTGCGATGATGCGTGATGCCGGGTCCGAGATCGTTGATATCTCGCTACCGCATACGAAATACGCGCTTCCTGCCTATTACGTGATTGCCCCTGCCGAAGCGTCATCGAACCTCGCGCGCTATGACGGGGTGCGCTATGGCCACCGCGCCACGCTTGACCAGGGTGATGGCATCACTGAAATGTACGAGAAAACACGCGCCCAAGGGTTTGGCCCCGAGGTTCAGCGCCGTGTGATGGTTGGGACATATGTGCTAAGTGCGGGTTTTTACGACGCTTATTACAACCGTGCCCGTAAGGTTCGGACCTTGATCAAGAAGGATTTCGAGGACGCATTTGCCGCTGGCGTTGACAGCATCCTGACGCCCGCAACCCCGTCGGCTGCCTTTGGCTTGGGCGAAATGACCGATGCCGATCCGGTGGCGATGTATCTGAACGACGTCTTTACCGTGACCGTAAACCTTGCAGGTCTGCCCGGTATTGCCTTGCCAACGGGCACCAGCTCCAAGGGCCTGCCATTGGGTCTGCAACTGATCGGACGCCCGTGGGAAGAGGCTGATCTGCTGTCTACCGCCTATGCGCTTGAGAAGGCGGCGGGCTTTGTAGCCAAGCCTGATAAATGGTGGTAAAAGGCTGCCAATAAAGCAGTAAATGAAAAAGCAGGAAAAATGATTAAACCACTCTCGCTCGTTGCAGTTTTGGGCATGGCTCTATCTGCGTGCCAACCCGCAATCCCCGACAGTGGGCGCGGTGCGGGGTTTGATGATTTTCAGGCGGAGCAAGCCCAGCGTGACGCAGCCCTCGCGGCAAGCACGCAGGGGTCACTTCCGGCACCTTCTGCTGTGACCGCAACTGCGTTATCTGCGCCAGATGACGGCTCAGCCGCTGCGACAGCGGCTGAAACGGCGCGGGTTCTGGATGCGACGCGCCCCGGTGGCCTTGGCAATGACGCGACCACGAACTCCGGTGTTGCGCCGATCAACGCCAGCCCCGCAAACGCGGCCCCCCCGGTTTTGAATTCTGACGGGATTTCGCAGGAAAACAACTTTGACGCGGTTGCGGGTGAACGTACCATCGAAGGCGATGCCGCGCGTATCGCGGCCAATCGCGCGCAGTACCGTGTCGTTGAACCCGAGGCATTGCCAGATCGTATTGATGCCGGCCCAAATATCGTCTCCTATGCTCTGCAAACTAAACATAGTGTGGGGACCACGATCTATACCCGCCGCGGTCTGAACAAGGAGCGCAAATATACGCGCGCCTGTGCAGAATACAGCCACCCCGATCAGGCCCAGATCGCCTTTCTGAGCGCAGGCGGGCCGGAGCGTGACCGCGCGGGAATGGACCCAGACGGCGACGGCTACGCCTGCGATTGGGATCCGTCGCCATATCGCCGGGCCATCAAGGGATAACCACCCAGCGTGGCCAATGTGATCAAGCACCCCTCACCAAATCAAGGGCCGCGCCGGAACGGGCTGCGGCCCTCGCTCGTTGTGATCCACTATACCGCGATGCAAACCGCCGCGGATGCGCTGGAACGGCTGTGCGACCCCGCAGCCGAGGTGTCAGCACACTACCTGATCAGCACCAAGGGTGATGTCATCCAGATGGTCGAGGAAGACGAACGCGCCTGGCATGCAGGGCAGGGGGAATGGGAAGGCCAAGACGATATTAACTCCCGCTCCATCGGGGTAGAGCTGGACAATACAGGCACCCACCCGTTTCCAGAGCCGCAGATGAGCGCGCTTGAGGCCCTTTTGCGGGGCATATTAGATCGATGGGATATCCCGCCTGATGGCGTCATTGGACATTCAGACATGGCACCGGGCCGCAAAACGGACCCCGGCCCACATTTCGACTGGGCGCGCCTTGCACGACAAGGCCTCGCAGGCCAAGGCACCCCTAACCGCCCCGCCGCCGCCCCATCCCCTGAAACTTTCACCGCACAGGCAAAACAAGCAGGCTTTACCGCCGACGCAGCACTTGAGACGCTCTTGGCCACCACACGCCTGCGCTTTGCGCCGTGGCGCAGCGGACCACTCTGCGCAGAGGACATGAACCTCTGCCACGCGCCTGCTTCCAAATGGAAATAAATCCCCGCCGGAGGCATCCCGGCCTCGAAACTCATTGACCGCGCATAAAGTAAAACGCTAGGCGTGCAGCGCGCGGAAGGCTGGATGGCCGCGGTCTTGGTAACAAGGTCGAGGAAAGTCCGGACTCCCAGGAAAAACGGTGCCGGGTAACGCCCGGGCGGGGTAACCCGACGGACAGCGCCACAGAAAACAAACCGCCACCCCGGCGGGTCGGGCAACCGATACCACCGGGGCGGTCAGGGTGAAACGGTGCGGTAAGAGCGCACCGCGGGGGTGGTAACATCTCCGGCACGGCAAGCCCCACCGGGAGCAATGCCAAATAGGGACCGCGTGCTGCGTCTGGCAACAGACAAAGCGGGGCTTTTTCTGCCCCAGCAGGTCCGGGTTGGCAGCTATAGCCCTGCAGGTAACTGCAGGGTCAGAGGAATGGTCATCCCCTGTCTTCGGGCAGGGACAAAATCCGGCTTATAGGCCTTCCGCGCATCTTTTCAGGCCCGTATCGGAATTTTTCAAAAATTCCGGCCCGGAAAATTCGAATTTTCCGGCTCCTTTCCGCATTGGTGGGGAAATAGCGGTTGACTCGGGGGCTGGCGTGACTAGAACCCAAATCTCAGGATTTCACGAGGCTTGGTCGAAAAGCGGCCTTCTCGTACTTGCAGGAGAACGACTATGGCGAAGCCAACCACGATCAAGATCCGTCTGAACTCGTCCGCGGGCACAGGCCATTTCTACGTCACAAAGAAAAACGCGCGTACCATGACCGAAAAGATGGTCATCAAAAAGTACGACCCCGTTATTCGGAAGCACGTCGAATACAAAGAAGGCAAGATCAAGTAAGATCTGCCCTTTGAACGGAATGCAGGACCGCACCCTTGTGTGCGGTCTTTTGCGTTTGTACGACTGTTTCTAAAGGTGCACGCGCCGCACCCGCATCCAAAGGCGACCCTATGCCCAAAGAAGGCCACTTCATAAACCGGAGCAACTGGCTACGTGCGGCTGTGCTGGGGGCCAATGACGGCATCGTGTCCATGTCCAGCCTGCTGGTTGGTGTCACGTCGGCGGGCATGGCGTCTGGCAACGTGATGCTGACGGGCTTTGCCGGGCTGACCGCAGGTGCGCTGTCGATGGCGGCGGGGGAATACGTTTCCGTCTCCGCCCAAGCCGATGTTGAGGCCGCTGATTTGGAACGCGAACGCGTCGCCTTGGAAGAAGACCCCGATTACGAGCTTGAGGAATTGGCTGAAGGCTTGGAAAGCCGCGGCGTCGATGCCGTATTGGCCGTCAAGGTCGCGGCCCAGATGACCGATCATGACGCTCTAGGGGCCCACGCCCGCGAGGAGCTGGGCATGTTTGGCCTTGCGGGGCAAGCCAACCCCTTGCAGGCGGCTGGGGCCTCTGCGCTGGCCTTTGGCATTGGCGGCGCGTTTCCCTTGGCGGCCGCACTCGTCGCCCCGCGTGCCGCAGATATCAGTGCAATAGCCGCGGTCGCTGTTCTAGCGCTGGTTTTGCTGGGCGGAGGTGGTGCCAAGCTGGGCGGCGCGCCCATGCGGCCAGCGATCATACGTGCGGTCGTTTGGGGCGTTGTGGCGATGCTGTTCACCGCCGGTGTCGGGCAGTTTTTCAACAGTGTCGTCTAACGGCTGCCGCGCTTACAGACGGTAGCCCCCGGAAACTGTTAGAACCTCCCCAGTTACAAAGCTTGCGTCATCACTGGCCAAGAACCGCACAGCGCGGGCAATGTCTTGAGGCGTGCCAATCCGACCCAATGCTGTTTCCTTCACAAACAGCTCTGTCAGTCCTGCAGGGCGCGGATTTTCAGCTATGTTGATGGCCCCCGGGGCGACCGCATTAACGCGGATGCCTTTTGGCCCCAACTCTTTCGCCATGGCGCGGGTCCACAGGTTTAACGCGGCTTTGGTTGCCCCAAAAAGTGCAGCCCCTTTGGGCGGTAGGACTGCATTCACAGACGATATATTCACGACCGCCGCGCCGCTTTGCAAATGCGGCAGGGCGGCGGCCAACAAATCGGCGGGGGCGAGTACATTCACGGCCAGCAGCGCATGCTGATCGGCAGCGTCAAAACTGTCGAGCGGGGTTGAGCGCACGGCACCAGCATTGTTGACGATCACATCCAGCCGACCGAAATGCGCGATCAGCTTTTCTACGATATCTGCGCAAGCACCCTCTTTGGTCAAGTCCGCTTGGATGGTGAGGATACCATCGGGCAGGCCCTGCGGTGGGGACCTGTGCCAGACAATCGCCACGTCATGATCTTGGGCGAAGTCATCAGCAATGGCGCGGCCGATGCCAATGGCACCCCCAGTGACAAGGACGGTTCTGGGCATGGGATATGGACCTTTCATTCAATGCAGGGGCCGTCGGGAAACCGTCGCGGTTACCGATCCTCAGGGGGAATATGCTTCGTCTTGGCGGTCTGTCGGGCGATGTCGTCTAAATCGTACTTCAGGCCGCGGCGCGTGGTCGAGGCGGGGTGATGCGCAAGGCTGACCCCGGCGCGGCGTGCCAGCGTGGGGCGGATCGGGCGCGGCACAAAGCCGCCCGCGCAATTGGGGCAGACGTTGTGCAGCACGTCGTCAACGCACGCCGCGCAAAAGGTGCACTCGTAACTGCATATCCGCGCCTCTGTGGCGTCCGGCGGCAGGTCTTTGTCACACATCTCGCAATTGGGGCGTAGCTCAAGCATGGTACGGTCCTTTCCGTGCATGGGGATGGGCCAAACAAGCGCGACGGCAGGAGGGAATGCAAGGGGGCAGGGCACAAAAAAGGCCCGCCAGATTTCTCTGACGGGCCTTTATAGTCTCAGGCGTTTACGTCGCGCTTATTCGCGGTTGCCGAACAGTTGCAGCAACATCATGAACATGTTGATAAAGTTCAGGTACAGGCTCAGTGCGCCCATGATACCCGACTTTGCCAGCCACTCTTGATCGCCATGTTGGGCGTGGGCCAGATAGGTGCTCTTGATGTTTTGCGTGTCATAGGCTGTCAGACCGGCAAAGATCAGCACACCGATGGCAGAGATTGCAAACACCAAGGCAGGCGAGCCCAGGAAGATGTTGACGACAGATGCGACGATCAGACCGATCACACCCATGATCAAGAAGCTGCCCCAGCCAGAAATGTCTTTCTTGGTGGTGTAGCCCCAGAGCGACAGGCCAGCAAAGGCAATCGATGTGATCAGGAATATCTGGATGATCGAGTAGCCTGTGAAGACCAAGAAGATCGAACTGATGGAAATACCCATGACAGCGGCAAACGCGTAAAACAGCGTCTGTGCAGTCGCAGCCGAAATTCTGTTCATGGCAGCGCCAAGGCCAAAGACAAAGGCGAGCGGCGCAAACATGACAACCCACTTAAGCGGCGACATGTACAAGGCTGACCCGAACGAGGTCAGATATTTGTCAGTACCGATCTGCGCCACGGCTGCGGCAGGGTCTGTTGTAACTGCAAGACCGGAAATGGCCCAAGCAGCGGCAAAGGTGATCAGCATGCCAATCGACATGGTGCCGTACACCTTGTTCATATGGGTGCGCAGCCCCTCGTCGATAGCGGCGGCGCGGGATCCGGCAGCGGACCGGATTGTATTCACGTCGGCCATGAAAGTCCTCCAATTGGTAAAAGAGTTGCGGGATTGGTTTTCCGACCCCGGTATTGCATGGAATATCGGGTGACTGGCGCAGTTTTTCAAGGCTTTTCCGCTGATTATCAGTAAGTGGTTACAATAATGATAGCGCATGACCTGTACCATGCTGGCACCGGTTTTCCGGGGTGGCTGGCACGGTGCCCGATCCTGTGGTGCGTACAGGCGCGAAACCAATGCAGAAAGGGTGATTTTGCGCGGAAAACCTGTCGGTCATTACGCCCTTTGGACAAAAACCTTGCACATCGCATCACAATTTCTAATGATTTGCTTTCCTGCATCACGAAAGTAGATGAATGAGAAACCTTGATATTACCACGCTTCGGTCCTTTGTCGCCGTGGCGGATTCCGGCGGGGTTACCCGTGCCGCGGGTTTCCTGCATCTGACCCAATCGGCTGTATCTATGCAGCTCAAGCGCCTTGAAGAGCTGCTGGGTTTGGAGCTGTTGGACAGATCCGGCCGCACCATTGCGCTGACGGCGAGCGGGGAGCAGGTGGTCGCCTATGCCCGCCGCATGATCGCGTTGAACGACGAAATGATCGCCCGGCTGACGGATCAATCCCACGAAGGGGTGATTAGCTTGGGCGTGCCGCATGACATTGTCTATCCGGCCATCCCTCAAGTGCTCAAGCAATTCCATTCCGTTTTTCCGCGTGTGCGGGTTCAGTTGGAATCGTCTTATACCCGGACGCTCAAGGAAAGCTTTGCCAAGGGGGCGTGTGATCTGATCATGACCACGGAAAGCGGGCTGGATACGGGCGGTGAAACGCTATGTTCAAAACCGCTGATCTGGATCGGTGCACCGGGTGGCGCGGCGTGGCGTCAACGGCCGCTGAAACTGGCCCTTGGCCGGTTTTGCACGTTCCGCCCCAAGGTGGTCGAAGCGTTGGACCAGCATAAGGTCAAATGGGATCTGATTGTCGAAACGGAAAGCGACCGCACCATCGAGGCGACGGTCAGCGCCGATCTTGCCGTTCATGCGATGATTGACGGAACGGAACCCCCTCATCTTGAGCGGGTGCAGCATCACGGTGCCTTGCCGACGCTGCCGTCGCAGAACATCAATCTCTACGGTGCTTTGGCGACGCGCAATATAGTGCATGATTCGTTGGCGGCCATGATCCGCGATATGTTCCGACATTAGCGGTGCCGACGATATACCTTGGCAATGTGCACTGGTGAGATTGTAAATTGGGCGCGACGAGCCTGTGCAGATTTGCCGCATTGTGTCTGCAAGGGCTATGGATCACTGACGGCTGTCAGGGATTTCCTCAATGAAGGCAAGAATATGATCTGATCGCCCCGATAATGGGTAAGAGAAGTTTACAGGCGACACATAAATGCCTTTTTTCACATTTAGGTATCGCCGTGGACCCAAATACACGCATAAGGTGTGTGCGCTTTTCGAAAAACGTACCTCTTGAAATGTTCAAGTCCGGAATTGTACCCCGAAGTTATTGGGGCATTTGCGCAATTGGACTTTATTTGTGTGTGTTTAAAGAGTAAATGAGGCCGTAAGACTGCGGAGACGGCAATTTTTGGCCATTTCCGCTAGATGTAAAACGTACTGCACATGGTTTGGTGCATGCAACTGGAAAGAGTATAGCGATGCCGCACAAAGTAGATGTTCATGTAGGACAGCGTATCCGTCAACGCCGTTGGTTGGCCGGAATGACGCAACAAAAGCTTGCAGAACTGGTGGGAATAAAATTCCAGCAGATCCAAAAATACGAAACGGGTGCGAACCGCGTTAGCGCGTCGCGTTTGTGGGATATTGCGGATGCTTTGGGTGTGGAAGTCGCGCATTTCTTTGAGGGGCTTGAGGCCGAAAAAAGCCAATCTGATGGGTTGTCACAAAGCATTCCTGCCGATTTGATCGGCGACAAGGAAGCGATGGATTTGGTGCGCTCGTACTATTCGATCCCGGAACATCAACGCCGCCGTCTTTTTGAACTGGCCCGCGTTTTGAGTGATGTCGCCTGATTTTAGCTGACTTAGCCTGACGGGCAAGCCCGTCAAGGTTATTGCAACGGTAATAAGTTGGTGTCACTGAAGGGGTCATGAAAATTCTAGATGACCTTGATCCAGACATCCTGCGGGTCGGCCATTTGTTGGCCGACGCCGCGCGCACAGAAACGCTGGCGCATTTTCGCGCGTCTGACCTTTCTGCAGATAATAAGCTCTCTCAGGGATATGACCCCGTCACCATCGCGGACCGTGCAGCGGAACGTGCCATGGTGGATATTCTGGCGCGCGAACGGCCAAACGATGCTGTTCTGGGCGAGGAATATGGCGCTGTTGCCGGTACATCCGGCCTGACATGGGTCTTGGATCCAATTGACGGCACACGCGGTTTTGTTTCGGGCACGCCAACATGGGGTGTGTTGATTGCCGTGGGTGGCAGCGACGGCCCGTTTTTCGGGATCATTGATCAACCTTATATTCGTGAACGTTTCATTGGTGGGCCGGGGCTGGCGACAGTTACGGGGCCAAGTGGCACACATGCGCTGAAAACCCGCCCCGCACGAGATCTGTCCGAAGCGACCGTTTTCACGACATTTCCAGAGGTGGGCAGCACCATTGAGGGCGCGGCCTTTCATCAGGTCGCGCAGCAGGCGCGGCTGACCCGCTATGGCATGGATTGCTATGCTTATGCGCTGGTGGCATCGGGCCAGATCGATCTGGTGATCGAGGCGGGATTACAATCCTATGACGTTCAAGCCCCGATTGCTGTGATCCAAGCCGCAGGTGGCGTCGTGACCGATTGGCAAGGTGGCCCCGCCCATGACGGCGGGCGCATTATTGCCGCTGCAAACGCGGAAATTCATGCGCAGGCGCTTGATTATCTTCGGACTTGCCCCGCGTGACGGATATTCTTGTCCGCAATGCCGATCACATCCTGACGATGGACGATACGCGCCGGGAATTGGCCGGTGCAGACATCCTGATCTGCGATGGGGCCATTGCGAAAGTCGGGCAGGGGCTGTCTTGCGAGGGGGAGGTCATCGACGCGGCGGGATGTGTCGTGACGCCGGGCCTTGTGAATACGCACCACCATTTGTACCAGACATTGACCCGCGCTGTCCCAGGCGGGCAGGATGCGCTGCTGTTCGGCTGGCTGCGCACGCTCTATCCGATTTGGGCGCGGTTCACGCCGGATCATATGTTCACCTCGGCCCAGATCGGGTTGGCAGAACTGGCCCTGTCGGGCTGCACCCTCAGCTCGGACCACTTGTATCTTTATCCCAACGGATCGCGGCTGGAGGATACCATTCACGCCGCCCGCGAAATTGGTCTGCGTTTTCAGCCGACCCGCGGCGCGATGAGCATTGGCGAAAGCGATGGTGGGCTGCCGCCCGATGCGGTGGTCGAGGACGAGGCCACGATCTTGAACGATTGCATCCGGGTGATTGACGCCTTTCACGATGCAAGCCCGTCGTCGATGTGCCGTGTGGGCGTCGCCCCCTGTTCGCCGTTTTCTGTCAGCCGTGAATTGATGCGTGACGCTGCAATCTTGGCGCGGGACAAAGGCGTGATGCTGCACACGCATCTGGCCGAAAACGAAGAAGACATCGCCTATTCCCTAGAGAAATTCGGCTGTCGGCCCGGACAATATGCCCAAGACCTAGGCTGGGTCGGACCTGATGTGTGGCATGCCCATTGTGTGAAGCTGGACCAAAGCGAGATTGAACTGTTCGCGCGAACCGGCACCGGCGTCGCGCATTGTCCCTGCTCGAACTGTCGTTTGGGGTCGGGCATTGCACCGGCGCGCCGGTTGCGCGACGCGGGTGTGCGTGTCGGTTTGGGCGTGGATGGATCGGCCAGCAATGATGTCAACAACATGATCGCCGAGGCGCGCCAGGCGATGTTGTTGCAACGCGTCACGCTGGGCGCTGACGCGATGAGCGCGCGTGAAGCGTTGGAGATCGCGACCCGTGGTGGCGCTGATGTGCTGGGGCGTCCCGAATGTGGCCGGATCGCCGTGGGCGCGCGGGCCGACATCGCCATTTGGGATGTCGGCGGGATCGAGAGCGCCGGCAGCTGGGACCCGGCTGCCTTGCTGATGGCCGGGCCACAGACCGTACGAGATCTATTGGTTGAAGGCCGCAGGATCGTTGCGGACGGTCAGGTGCAAACCATCGACGTGCAGGCGCAGATTGCGCGTCAAAAGACCTTGGTGCAGGGCTTGCAAGCGCAGTTGTAAAACTGTTGACCGATCAAAAGGCATGGCTGCGCCACATTACATTTTTTGCGCGCGTTGAAACGTGAGCCTGCCTGAATGAGCGGCGTGGGCGGTGAGACGCCTGATGCTCCGCAGGGAGTTTATTTGGCAAAATGAAATAGCGCGAAATGCAACTTTAGGTCCGTTTTTTGCCGCCGACCCAGACGTCTTGGATTGCGCGGTCATCGCCCATCATAATGGTGGCAAAGAGTTTATCCCAGATGGTTTCGGCGTTATCTGCCCTTTGCGCGATGGCAGGGGTGGAGGAAAGATCGAGCACGGTTATGTCAGCCTCGAGCCCCGGGGAGAGGCTGCCGATCTTGTCATGCAGGTGTAAGCTGCGAGCAGAGCCGGCGGTGGCGAGCCAGATCAACTGGGCGGCATGCAGCGCGGTGCCGCGCAGTTGGCCGATCTCGTAAGCCGCAGCCATAGTGCGCAGCATTGAGAAGGACGAGCCGCCACCGGTGTCCGTGGCCAGCCCAATGGGGATATGGCGCGCGGCGAGGCCTGCCATGTCAAACAACCCCGAGCCGATAAAGGTGTTTGAGGTGGGGCAATGGACGATCGCGGCCCCGCTGTTGGCAATTTGGTCGATCTCGCGCGGTTCAAGGTGGATCGCATGGCCGAAAACGGCGCGGTCGCCGAGCAGGCCATGTTCCTCATACGTGTCTAGATAATCGCGTGCATGGGGGACCAGATCGCGGACCCACGCGATTTCATCAAGTTGTTCACTGAGATGGGTTTGCATCAGGCACTCGGGCCGCTCGGACCAGAGCGCACCCAAAGCTGCAAGCTGTTCCGGGGTTGAGGTTGGCGTGAAGCGCGGGGTGATGGCATAGCTGGCGCGGCCTTTGCCATGCCAGCGGTCGATCAGGGCCTTGCTGTCATCATAGGCTGATTGTGCCGTATCGCGCAGGCCCTCGGGCGCGTTGCGGTCCATACATGTTTTGCCTGCCACGATCCGCTGACCGCGCATTGCGGCCGCGTCAAAGATCGCATCGACGCTGTGCGGGGTGATTGTGGTATAGCTGCTAACCGTTGTCGTGCCATGGGCAAGGGTCAGGTCCAGATAACGGCCTGCAATCTGGGTGGCATAATCAGGATCGGACAGGCGCATTTCCTCGGGGAAGGTATAGCGATTCAGCCAGTCGATCAGCCGCTTGCCCCAACTGGCAATAATAGCTGTCTGCGGGTAATGGACATGCGCATCCACAAAACCGGGGCAGATCAATGCATCGCCATAATCGGTGATCTGCGCAGTCGGGTTGGCTTTGCGCAACGCCTCTGCCGGCCCGACGTCGGCAATATGGCCGTCCTTGATCAAGACCCCGCCAGCAGTGTCGATTGACACCGCGTCCTCCCACGCTTGGGAAAGGGGATTGCCCGAAAAGAGCAGGCTGTGGCCGAGGAGGAGGGTGTGCTGTGTCATTGGCCCATCTTAGGCCTTTGTGGAGGGAGGGACAATTGGCCTGATACGCCTTTCGTACCATTGTATCCCCGCTTGCCGGCGCTTATTGTTAGCGCAAATCATTATGGGGGCGCGCTATGTCTGATGAATCGCAAGAACTGGAACTGGCGCCCGAAGCAGAAGACGAAGCCGAGGCCTATAAGCTAAATAAAAAGGCTGTTGCCTCGATCCTTTATGCGGTCGAGATTGACGATGCCGAGCGGCTGACCGAGCTGATGGAACCGCTGCACGCGGCCGACATCGCTGACCTTTTGGAACAAATCAGCAGTTTCGAGCGGACCAAGCTGATCCGGCTGTATGACCGCGAGTTTGACGGGGAAATCCTGTCGGAGCTTGACGACTCTATCCGCGAGGAAGTCATCGCGATCCTGACGCCGCAGGTTTTGTCGGACGCTGTGCGCGACATGGATAGCGACGATGTCGTTGACCTGATCGAAGACCTTGAGGATGCGCAGGCCGAGACGATTTTGGACGCGTTGGAAGACGTGGATCGGGCCGCGGTCGAGCAGGCGCTGACCTATCCGGAATACTCCGCCGGTCGTTTGATGCAGCGCGAGGTCGTGATGGCCCCCGAACATTGGACGGTGGGCGAGGCGATTGATTTCCTGCGCAAAACCCCCGAGGACGACCTGCCGGACCAGTTTTACCACATCGTCATGGTCGATCCGCGTATGCATCCCGTCGGCAACGTGACCTTGGGCAAGCTGATGCGGTCAAAACGTGGCACCATGTTGCGCGATATTCTGGAAGACACGTTTCAGGTCATTCCGGCCACGCGGGACGAGGGCGATGTGGCCTATGCGTTCAACCAGTATCACCTGATTTCGGCACCGGTTGTCGATGACGAGGGGCGGCTGATCGGGGTAATCACAATTGATGATGCTATGGCCGTTCTGGACGAAGAACACGAGGAAGACATCTTGCGTTTGGCCGGTGTGGGCGAGGGGTCATTGTCGGACCGTGTGATCGAAACAACCAAACAGCGCCTGCCGTGGCTGGCGGTGAACCTGGTAACCGCAATTGCAGCGTCGATGGTGATTTCCCAGTTCGAGGTGGCGATTGCGCAGATCGTTGCGCTGGCCGTGCTGATGCCGATTGTGGCGTCCATGGGCGGTAACGCAGGAACGCAAAGCCTGACCGTGGCCGTGCGTGCGATTGCGACGCGCGATTTGACCGGATCGAACGTGTGGCGGGTGATCCGGCGCGAATGTCTGGTGGGCTTGGTCAACGGGGTGATCTTTGCGGTGATCATGGGCATCGTGGGGGTGATCTGGTTTGGATCGCCCGCGCTGGGCTATGTGATTGCGACGGCGATGGTGATCAATATGGTCGTGGCCGGGTTGGCGGGCACGGGCATCCCGATTTTGCTGGAACGGATTGGTGTCGATCCGGCGCTTGCATCTGGGGCCTTTGTGACGACGGTAACGGATGTGGTCGGCTTTTTCGCCTTTCTTGGGCTGGCCGCTGCTGTGTTGCTGTGACCGATCTGGCCGCGATCAAAGATGCAGCGCGCAAGGCGGCATTTGCCCGTCGCAAGCCGCTGTTTGATGCGGCCAACGACGCGCAGGCTGGATACCTAAGCGAGGTGTTAGCGGGCTATCGCGGCGTGCCGCTGTCGGGGTTTATGCCGATCCGGACAGAGATTGACCCGCGACCCGCCATGGCAGAGGCGTCTGCCCATGGCGTTGTGGGCGTGCCCGTAATTGCCGCCGCGGACGAACCTTTGCGCTTTTCCCGCTGGACGCCTCAGGCGGCGATGACCAAGGGGCCGTTCGGTGCGCAAGTGCCGGTGGTCGAGGATTATTTCGAGCCTGAAATTCTGATCGTGCCCCTACTGGCCTTTACGCGGGGCGGCGATAGGCTGGGCTATGGTGGCGGATTTTATGATCGCACCTTGGCGCAGTTACGCGCGCGGCGGGCGACGCTGGCGATTGGATTCGCTTTTGCGGGGCAAGAGGTCGATGATCTGCCGTTAGAGCCCACAGATGAACCGCTTGACCTGATCGTGACCGAAACGGGTGTGATTGATATCAAACGATGATGTTGACCGCTGCGATCCTTGGCGCTGTCGTCCTTGCTACGGTGCTGCTGTGGTCGGGGCCCCTGCGCAGGTCCACCACTTGGGCGGCCATGACCACGCCACTGGCCTCGATCATCGGCAGCGGTTTTCTGGTGCTGGGTCCGATCCTCATGGCGCAATATGGTTGGGCTGCGCCGCTGGTGATGGTCGCCCTTTGCGCGGTGGCCTATCTGTTCGGTGCCGCGATCCGGCACAACATGCGCAGGATAGAAGCGGGGGAAACCCTGCCACAGGGGCTTGAGGCGGCATCGTCTTGGGCGCTTAGCTTTGCCTATATCGTGTCGGTTGCATATTACTTGAACCTGCTTGGGGCTTTTGGCGTCAGCCTGACCCCGTTTGACAGCGATCTTGGGGCCAATCTGCTAACCACCGCCGCCTATCTGGTGATCTTGTGTGTCGGCTGGACCCGTGGTTTTGCGTCGCTTGAGCGGATGGAATATGTCAGCGTCACCATCAAGCTGGCGATTATCGCAGGGCTGTTAGTGGGGCTGAGCGTGTTCTTTTGGGGCAAGCTGCAAGCGGATGCGCTTAGCCTGCCGCCCGTGCAGCAAACCGGGTGGGCCGCGCTTACCCTTGCCTTTGGTCTGATTGTCACCGTTCAAGGGTTTGAGACATTGCGCTATCTGGGGGACAGTTACAATACCGCCACGCGCGTGCGGTCGATGAAAGGGGCGCAGGGGCTGTCGACGGTGATCTACATGATTTATATCCTGTTGCTGGCCTATATCTTTCTGCCTCAAGACCTTAATCTGAGCGAAACGGCCATCATCGATATGATGACTGTCGTCGCACCTATTTTGCCCGTTTTACTGGTTATTGCCGCCTTGGCGGCGCAGTTCAGCGCGGCGGTGGCCGATACCAGCGGGTCGGGCGGGTTGATGTCCGAACTGTCCGGCAGGCGGATCACACCGCGCTTGGGATATGTGCTGCTGACGGCGTTCGGCTTGGTGCTGACATGGGCGGCGGATGTGTTCCAAATCATCAGCTACGCCTCACGGGCGTTCGCATTTTACTATGCGTTGCAAGCGGCCATTGCAGCGATCAGCGCGGGCAGGCACGGCGCTGGCCCCCGCAGCATCGGGTTTGCGCTTTTGGCGGCACTGGGCTTTGCCATCGCGGTGTTTGGTCACGCCATCGAAGGATAACAACGCCGCGTTTTGCCCCTGCGGCCAAATTTCCGACGCGCTGCCCCTTGCCCTTACCCGCGTCGCGGCCTAACGCTTGGGACATGAAAATACTCTTTCTTGGCGATGTCATGGGCCGTGCTGGCCGCCGTGCAATTAGCGAAAACCTGCCCCGTCTGCGCAAAGACTGGAAGCTGGATTTTGTCGTGGTGAATGGCGAAAACGCCACCTCGGGGATGGGGTTGTCTGGGCTGCACGCCAAGACGTTGCTTGAGGCTGGGGCCGATTGTTTGACCCTTGGCGATCATGCGTTCGATCAAAAAGATATGCTTAGCTTTATCGAGCAGGAACAGCGCATTATCCGGCCTTTGAATTTCTCGAAAAATGCTCCGGGCAAGGGCGCGCGCCTGTTCACCGCGCAGAACGGTCGCAAGGTGCTGGTCGTTCAGGCATTAGGCCAAGTGTTCATGAAACGCCCCTTTGACGATCCGTTTTCGGCGTTGGAGCCGGTGCTGAAAACCCACCCCTTGGGTGGTTTGGCCTCTGCCGTGATTGTCGACATGCATTGCGAAGCCACATCCGAGAAAATGGCCATGGGTCATTGGTGTGACGGGCGGGCCAGCCTTGTCGTGGGCACCCATACCCATGTCCCCACATCTGACGCGATGATCCTGCCCGGCGGGACGGCCTATTTGTCTGATGCGGGCATGTGCGGCGATTATCATTCCGTCATCGGGATGGAGAAAACCGAACCCCTGCGCCGCTTTATCACCGGCATGCCCAAAGACCGCTTTACCCCCGCCAATGACGAGGCAACCCTGTCTGGGGTCTACATCGAAACCGATGACCGCACCGGCAAGGCAACCCGCATCGTGCCGGTACGCCAAGGCGGCAAACTGCAACAAAGCGCCCCGTGACACGCGCACAAGTCGCCTTTTACACGGCGTTTTTGGCGGTGCTGGGGGCGGGTTGGGGCTTTACCCAACCAATGACCAAGATTTCGGTCAGCACGGGCTATCAGCATTTCGGGCTGGTGTTCTGGCAGATGGTGATCGGCGCGGCGTTCATGACGGTGATCAACGTCGCGCGCCGCAAACCGCTTCCCCTTGGCCCACGCTATCTGCGGCTGTATTTGATCATTGCGGTGATCGGCACCGTGCTGCCGAACTCGGCCTCCTATCAGGCGGCGGTCTGGCTGCCGTCAGGGGTGCTGTCTCTGCTGCTTAGCCTTGTGCCAATCGTTGCCTTTCCCATAGCGCTTGCCATGGGGCTGGATCATTTCAGCTATCGCCGCCTTGCCGGATTGGCCTGCGGCTTGGTGGGGGTGCTGTTGCTTGTGCTGCCGGGGGCCGATGTATCCATGAACCTGCCCGCATTCTGGATCGCGATCGGGCTGATCGCGGGCCTTTGCTACGCGATCGAGGGGAATATCATCGCCAAATGGGGCACCCTTGATCTGGGTGCCTTTCAGGTGTTGCAGGGCGCGTCGATCGTCGGGGCCGTTTTGACATTGCCAGTGGCCCTGATGACGGGGCAATTTATCGATCCGACCCCACCATGGGACACCGCACAATGGGCGCTTGTGGCGTCATCGCTGGTCCATATGGCGGTCTATGCGGGCTACGTATGGCTGGTCGCACGGGCAGGTCCGGTCTTTGCGGTTCAGGTCAGCTATCTGGTGACGGGGTTTGGCTTGATCTGGGCCAAGCTCATCCTGTCCGAAACCTATGCCCCGACGCTGTGGATCGCACTTGGCATCATGTTTGCGGGGCTGTATTTGGTGCAGCCACGGCCCAAAGCGGCGCTTGCCCAAACTGCAGCAATCGGCGAAACTGACGGCTAGCTCATACCTCCTTGATAGGCTGGATATACCTCGAATGGACCTTCTGAACCTGTCGCAAAGCACCTCTGCGATGCTCGCGCTCGCGATCGTTGTGGTGATGTTCATCATGTTCCTGCGCGAATCCCTCCCGACAGAGGTGGTCGCGCTGACCGGTGCCGCGCTGATGCTGGCCCTTGGCATTCTGCCCTATGATGATGCGCAGGCGGTGCTGCAAAACTCCGCCCCATGGACGATTGCGGCGATGTTCATCGTGATGGGCGCGCTGGTGCGCACGGGTGCGTTGGACGTGTTGACGCGTCTGGCCGAACGCTATGCCAAAACCAATCCGAAAACGACGGTGGTGGGGGTGATCATCGCGGTTATGGCGGCCTCTGCCATCATGAACAACACGCCTGTTGTCGTGGTGATGATCCCGGTGGTGGTGCAGCTTAGCCAGACCTTGGGCACCAAGGCCTCCAAGCTGCTAATCCCGCTTAGCTATGCCGCTATTATGGGCGGCTCGCTGACCCTGATCGGGACCTCGACCAACCTGCTGGTCGATGGTGTGGCCCGCAGTCAGGGGCTTGAACCCTTTGGCATTTTTGAAATCCTTCCCATCGGCCTTGTGGTCTGCGCATGGGGTCTGATCTATATGGCGGTCTTCGCGCCCCGGCTGTTGCCCGCACGCGATAGTATGGCCAATATGCTGTCGGACCGCTCAAAGATGAAGTTTTTTACCGAGGCCGTAATCCCCCCTGAATCCAACTTGATCGGTCGCGATGTACTGGACGTGCAATTGTTCAAACGCGAAGGCGTGCGGCTGGTCGATGTGGTGCGCGGCGATCAATCCTTGCGGCGCGATCTTGGGGCGGTCCAGCTTCAGGTCGGCGACCGCGTGGTTTTGCGCACGCAAATGACCGAGCTGCTGAGCCTGCAGGCTAACAAGGAACTCAAACGCGTCGATCAGGTGTCGGCGGTTGAAACCTCAACGGTCGAGGTGCTGATCACGCCGGGCTGTAAAATGGTCGGCCGCTCGCTGGGCGCGTTGCGCCTGCGCCGCCGCTACGGGGTCTATCCGCTGGCCGTGCACCGCCGGAACCAGAATATCGGGCGCCAACTGGACGAACTGATCGTCAAGGTCGGCGATACCCTCCTGCTCGAAGGGGCGATGGCCGATATCCAGCGCCTCGCCTCTGACATGGATATGGTCGATGTCTCGCAACCCTCCGCCCGGGCCTTCCGCCGCGGGCACGCGCCCATCGCGATTGCGGCCCTCGCTGGCATTGTTATCCTCGCGGCCCTTAACGTGGCCCCGATCCTGCTGCTGGCGGTGATCGCGGTGGCGCTTGTGCTGGTCACCGGCTGCATTGACGCAGACGAGGCATTTACCTTTATCGACGGGCGGTTACTTGCGCTGATCTTTTCGATGCTTGCCATCGGGGCAGGGCTGCAGAACTCGGGCGCGATCAATCTGATTGTCGATAACATTGCGCCGTTCCTTGGCACGCTGTCGCCCTTCTATGTGATTTTCTCGGTCTTCCTGCTGACAACCATCCTGACCGAGATCGTGTCGAATAACGCCGTTGCCGTCATCATGACCCCCATCGCCATCAGCCTTGGCACCGCCCTTGGCATGGACCCGCGCCCATTGGTGGTTGCGGTCATGATCGCCGCCTCTTGCGCATTCGCGACACCCATCGGCTACCAAACAAACACGCTGGTCTATGGCCCCGGCGGCTACCGCTTCACGGACTTCATGCGCATCGGCATCCCGTTGAACCTCACGATGTCCTTGCTGGTCTCCTCGGTCATCCCACTCATCTGGTAGGGCGGCCCTCGTTCTCTGGCTCAAAAATATCCCGGGGGTATGGGGGCTGGCCCCCATCTTGTGCTGTGTGTGGGGGCTGGCCCCCACACCGCGCTCTGATCAAATCACAACGGCCAGAACACCAAAATCGCAGGAATAGAAACCGCAACCACGATGATCTCAAGTGGCAAGCCCATCCGCCAGTAATCCCCAAAGGAATACCCACCCGGCCCAAGGATCAAGGTGTTGACCTTATGTTGGGTATAGCATTATCCATTGAGTGTGACGCTGAGCTGCACCAATGGTTTCTTCGTTATCTCTATGTTTTATGGGTGTTTTCTAGTGTTCACAGATGAGAGTTAACCCAAAGGGTCCGATGTGGACCTATAGCCAACTGGAGAAAACACATGAACCTGAACCCCTTTGAGACACCCGAAGCCGCCTTGCAGTGTGCCATAGACACAGCCCTGTGGGACCTACGTGAAGACCTCGCCCGCATGACTGGGAGTGAAGCCGAAACGTATAGCGATGACGACAGTGCTGCTCTCGAAGACAAGATAGCCGACCTTGAGGCAGTGTCCCCTCAGTGAGGCGATGGGGGATCGGGTGGTTTGCTCGGTCCCATTTTACCCCTCTCCTGATTTACTCCATCACCGTTTGACCGCTTCGAGAGGATACGCCATGAACACGCACAACATGCCAGATCAACAACACACCACTGCTTACAGCTACGTCAGGTTCTCCTCGGAGGGCCAGAAGGACGGTAACTCTGTCGAGAGACAGACCAAGCGGGCGCAGGAGTGGTGTCAACGGGAAGGGTACAACCTGTCTACAGAGACCTTCGAAGATTTGGGGGTCTCTGCGTTCAAAGGTGCCAATGCTGATGTAGGGGCGCTGGGGGCTTTCCTTGAGGCGGTAGAAAAGGGAACCATCAATAAAGGCTCGATCCTCGTCGTCGAGAACTTGGACCGTCTGTCGCGTCAGCACTTCGAAGAGGGTTACCTGCTTATCAAGCGGATCACGCAAACTGGCATCAACGTGGTCACTCTGAGCGACAACAAAATGTACCGCGCGGGTTCTCAACTGGAACTCGTTGATATGATCACCATGATCGTCGGGTTTGAGCGGGCTAATCAGGAGAGCAAGTTCAAGTCTGAGAGGGTAGGGGCCGCGTGGAAAAGCAACGCTGCGAAGGTGGCCGATGGTCGCCGTAAGCGTACCACCAAGGTGCCAGCTTGGATCGAGTTCAACGGCGACAGCCTAGAGAATGGCACGTTCAC
The DNA here is from genome assembly GCF_964021855.1 of uncultured Sulfitobacter sp. Taxonomy (NCBI): domain Bacteria; kingdom Pseudomonadati; phylum Pseudomonadota; class Alphaproteobacteria; order Rhodobacterales; family Roseobacteraceae; genus Sulfitobacter; species uncultured Sulfitobacter sp. Next base: position 489,732 of record NZ_CAXHZD010000003.1, on the reverse strand, counting down.
AGTCATCGAAGACAAGGCCGCTCTCATCCGAGAGCTGTTTGAACGATACGCCAACGGTGAGCCAACCAGCGGTATGGCCACTGATCTTCGAAACAGAGGCATCCCCACGCTATCTGGGAAGGGCAAGTGGACAGGCCCGCTTGTCTACATGTTGGTCCGCGAAGTGACCCCCTACGGCACACTTCAGATTGGCAAGGGGACCAAGAAAGAGCGCGTGATCATCGATACTGTCGCAGACTATTACCCGCGTATTGTTGACGAGGAAATCGCCCGCCGTGTCCGTCACCGCATTCAGACAGGCGCTGCACCGCTCAAGGTGAAACAGCAGGGCCAATGTCGGGGCCGTCTGGTGGGTGTCTTGAAGTCTGACGAGGGCAACAAGGCCAAGGCAAAGAAAAACAACAGGTCGGTGTCCTACGTCGATTACGTCACCAACAAATACATCGGCGCTGTGTCCTATATCGACCAAGTGCTGATGGATGAGTGGCCAGAGATCGTCAGAGCCTTTGGCGTGGAGACAAGTGCAGAAGCAGAAGGCCTAGAGGGGGAACTCATGGCCGCTCAGGACAATCTGGAGTATCTCCTAGCCCGCGTGGGCAAGCGCCCCAATGCAGCCTTAGACCGTCTTGTACTTGCAGCAGAAGCAGAGGTCGAAGAATGCCTCCGCAATCTGCAATCGGTATCAAGGGCAACCCGCGTTTACGGTTCGGTCCCCTCTGAGATCGTCCTGCTGTCCATCCCCGAAGCCAACCAGTGGGTGCGCAAGCTGATCGATGAAGCCAAGGTTTATCGCGATGGGAAGGGTGCCAGTCAGCGTATTTCGATCTGGCTGCGCTTGAAGAATGGTGTCAGGCTGTCCATCGGTGACGCCTCGGTTGGGCTGACACTACGGAACTGACAGAGCCATATAAATAAGGGGGATGGAATTCTACCCCCCTTATGAGAAGACGTACGAGAGATTACACCTTAGGTATGTCTGTATGGATGGGTAATTACTGCTCCCCTATGAGAAGACGAACGAGAGATTACATCTATAGTTCCTCTGTGAGTTTCCTCAGGAGTACCTCCAGCGAACTCTACGTGTTGGTGAATGGTGATCATCCCCTACCAACCAACTTATTGTGTATTCACCGAGTGAACAGCAGGTTCTCTTCTGCTGATGTACTCGGTGAATAAACGATCAGTGTCAGACCATGCAGGTAGATCACCCCCAATCCCAATTACCATAAGCAGACCGGTCCAGCGCCTTCATTGGTGACTGAGACCGTATTCGTCTGAACCCCAAACCCATACGCAAGGAAGTCTACAATGCACAATCCTTGCAGCAACCTCGCGTGTTCCGCAGCGATAGCCCCAAGCGATCTCAAAGCCCGCCGAGAGACAGGCCTATGTTGGTTGTGTCGTCGTCGATGGCAGATGAAGGGTATCCCCACAGGCGGCTACATCCCAAGCGATGCACTCAGGGCCGTTGCCAAGCAGACCCTCACCCAGATCAACCCGACCAAAGATGAACTCAGGGATGCCGTGAGGTTGGCCCGAGGCGTCCGCCACAGGGAGGGGCAGTGGGCAGACCGACCAATCTATTCCTACAACATGCTGATGGCACGGCCCCGCATGGCAGCATCCCGTAGATTGCCCCAGATGCTGGTTGGCAGACGCAAGCCACCGGACGCGGTGTCGATTGCAGTCGCTGCCCTTCATTACCATCTGGCAATCAATCACCTTGGGGTCGGCACAAGGTACGCCCGCTGGCTCTGTGGTGCGTCGTTCATGCCTCGTCGTAACCTGATCAGACCCACGGGACACACAGGGTCGCTCAAGGGGCGTGAGGTGCGCCGCAATTACCGCCTTGAACACTCCGACTTCGAAGTGATTGGCACCCACGTCCTCAAGACAGCCAAGGCGCTGGGCGTCACCCGTGAGGTCGGCCAGACAGCGACAGTCGTATACCTACAGGGCGTCGAGGATGGAACATACCACCGCAGTGTGATCGTCCCGCGCAACTCACAGCCCACTCAAGGCCCCGGCGATCACCCATTTGACCACTACTTGCCCGATCATGTTCCGTGGTCTCCCCAACACGGTCATGGGCTGCGTAGGGCATCCGGTAAGATCAACGCTCAATGGCCCGAGGGGGTCGATACACCAGCAGACGAGAGGACACCCAGCAGGCACCACAGGGACGCTGTGAAGGCACGGGAGACTCCCACCTACACACCACAGCCCAGCGACACAGCTTGGCTATTCAAGCACCCCTGATCAACGCCACTACTCAACATCAGCAAAGGAAATCGCCATGCCTAGCGCAACACCCAAGAGGCCACGCGAGCTCTTAGCAAGGCGCTGTGGGGCATGTCACGAAGACTTCGACACAACCCGCCGGAAGGCCACGAGATGCCCCCAGTGTATCTCTGAGGGCCTCAAATTGCGGTATCGTAACTGCTTCGAATGCAAGACCGCGTTCGTCTTGTTCGATGAAGCTCATATGAACTGCCCCGCCTGTGCAGAAGCACTGGGCATCGATCAGGATGAGCTTACCCCCGAGCAACTCGAGATGCACAAGGAGGCCGAGAGGCTCTCGAAATTCAAAGAGGTCCGCGACAGACAACTCGAGTGGCTGACTCAGCGCGGCAAGGCACAATCTGCCCCCTTCAAACAACAACCCAATCAATATGATCTGACCTCACTGGGGCTGATCTGAACAAGGAAATCCAATCCATGACCCAAGACAACAAAGGGTATCAATCCTCCGAGAACTACCAGCCCACAGGCGTAACCGTCCTGAGTGGTGGCGGCGCGTCCTTCAACCGCGAGGTCCAGACCGCAGACGATCTGAACGACAACGATCTCATTAACGTGGCCGGAATGCAGGTCACAGCAAAGCAGGCACGGGAGCTGGGTCTTCTGGGTCAGGTCTTCGACGAAGGACTGAACGCTGGCTCCGCAAGGAAACGGACAGATACCCCAGTGCCTTTGGTCGAGACCGTCAAGAAGTCTGACACGGGCTATGCGACCTATGACGAAGCAATCGACAAACTGAATGAACTGATCGACGAGGGTTCGATGACAGCCCAAGAGGGGCAGGTCTACGATACCAGCTTAGCCGAGATTGCCTACGCAGGGCTTCAGGTTGACCATGTCGTTGAAACTCTCAGTGGTCTGGCTGACGGGTCCATCGCTGAAGTCGATGTACCAGCCGATGTACGCGCAATGGCGACACATGTTGAAACTGAAGTCCGACAGGCATCCACCAAGGCAGCCATCAATGAGCTGGGGAAACCTGCCTTCGACCGTCTGTCAGAGATGGCAAACGCCCACGCAGGTGTCGCCCAAGTTGTGGAACGATACGCCATCGACCGCGCCCAAGGTAAACACGGTGGGATCACATGGGCCGAACTATATCAGGACTTGAACGAGCAACTCGGGAACACCTGAGACTATGACACCCCTCAACGAGATGTGTTGGGACGCTGACATAGAAGCCGCAGTCCACGAACTCACCCGCGATAAGATCAAGGACCCAGACTATCATTGGGCGACAGTCGCCCGTGTGGAAGAGGGCCGAGACCCAGCGTCCAACCAGAGGATCACCATGAGCCAACTTGAGGCTTGGGTGATCCGCTGCAAAACCCCGCCCACAGCAACACAGGAGGCCCCCGCCCATGCTGACCATCAGACCCGCCGTGTGTCGCCTTCGGGTGGACACGTTCCCCACCCGTGAACGCTTATCGACCACGGGCCTGAACATCTCCTACACCAACACCGTCCCTGATAACCGGATCGACGCCCACGCAATGGATTACTTCGATGCCTGCAAGGGCTATCTGGGGTGTACCTTCCACTACGTGATCCGGTTGGATGGGGTGGTCGAGATAGGCCGCAACCCCAAGACGCTCTCCTCACGTGGACGCAGCGCCACCCGTAGACACGACACGATCTTCATCGGCGTGGTCGGTGGTCTGAACTTCGAAGACGGGAAGCGGATAGACAGCATAACCGATGCCCAGCGCGAGGCAGTCGCAGAGCTTGAACAGGCCATCGCTGACACCCTCAACACCCCGTTGGATGTGATCGACTTCACCATTGAATGGACACGCAGGGAAGAGGCCGAGGCTGATAACGCCGCAGAGGAAAAGGAGAGAGAACTTGAAGAACACCTCAACCGTACTGGACAAGCAGCCGATCAACTTTGCTAACCTGCTCCTCTTGACTGCGTTCAGGTTCTGTCATTTCACAGCAATCACCCCGTACCAGATCATCCCCAAGCGTCTGCACTGAGCGTGGCTGACACGCTAACCTCTCTATCCTCGGAAATTCCGAAGTTCAAAACTGAGGTTCAACAATCAAACCATCCGCGTCGTGGAGATCAACGGTGAACCTTGGTTCGTCGCCGCTGATGCCTTCAACACCCTCGAGTATCCTAAAGGGTCGCGCACGTACCAACTCAAGCAACTCTCGAACGACGAAACAAAGGCCTTAAAACTTAAGACCAATAGCCGTGGTGCGCCTCCGAAGCTGATATCCGAGAGCGGCCTCTACAAGCTGATCATGCGTTCCGACAAACCACAGGCCCGCCCTTTCCAAGATTGGGTCACCAAGGTGGTTCTCCCAGCCATCCGCAAGGGCGGTGGGTCAGAAACGACAAACAGAAGGACGCCCCATGATAACCATAGAACTCTCTGAGACCACTCAAACCAAAAGCCAAAATCGCTCCTGCGCCAACATCGCTCGTAAGCTGATCCAAGAGGGAGCAGACCCATCAACAGAGATCGACTTCATCCGTGATGGCAAACGTTCGTTCGCAGTGAATACCCTAGCATGGTGGTCGAAGGTTCAGCACATCCAAGGGTGAACTTAGCCCCTAACACAAACCAAAACGAGGCCGACGAGGCCCACAAACCAAGGAACAAATAAGATGACAAAAACACCCACTAAAACGACCACACCCACAGACATGGATAGCTGGGCGATGGCATGTAGCCTGCTGGTAGGCGTTCGCCAAGCCATCGCTAAGGGTAAGGCCGAACATGCCGCCATCACTGAAGCCAACCCAAACCGCACCTTCTTCGCAGAGGCTGCAGTCGTGGCCGACACAGTTGCAATACTGCAGGATGTCGAGAGAGCACTGGATTGGGAACTATCGCGAACAGCCCGCTCGTCCAACTTGGCGATGCCTGAACGGGGGTAGACTGATGGGGCGCAGCGTGTATATGCCATGACCCAGCACGCATCCTACGCCGTCCTCCAGAGCCTCTCAGAGGCATTGAGAGGTACTACAGTCATGAACAGGCCATATCGAGTTTGATAGTTGCTGCCGCACTTGGTAAATCGATCACTAGAGGCGCGGGAGTGGGCGGAAACCGGGCTTTCGCTGCCCACGCAAAGATTACCCATGTTATCGACCAAAGCTGCTTCTATCAAACAACATTTACTGTTTTGTAGGTACCGCTGTTATTCAGCACTGGTCTGGAAAAATTCTATTCCTTTCGAGCACAAGTTGGCTTTGGCGAGCACTTGGAGCGGTAACAGCGTACATCAGGTCAAAGGTATGTATCCGATCCCCTGTTTGCTGGGTTGCGCTGGCACAATCGTCAGTAATCTTCAGGCAGCCAAAGCGGGCCGCGTACAAAAAAGATTTGGATAGAGCCCCGATTAAGTAATTGCTATTTTGGTCTACTTCAGATTGGGTCCCAATGTGCGTTCAGCACTCAAGGTAGAATTAGATGATTAAAGTGCTGGCATGACCTCCCAAAACAGCTTTCCAGATATTTGCGAGTTCAGTGTTTCGTTTGAACCTGAAGCAGATGATCCTCACAAATTGTCTTGCGTGGTTGACTTACGTGTTAGCTGTAGCGAAGTGCCATTGGGCGACCAGGAGTGTAAGATTTCATTTCAAAGGTTGATTATATCGGTAGATACTGAAGGTATTGATATCATTCCTGGAACCCGCTTTGGTGAGCCGATCAAGAACAACTCGGTTGTGAAAAAGAAGACAATAAGTCAGGCGAAAACCAGAACGAGTAACCGCGGATGGAAAGTCGGAGGGTCGACTAAGGCAAGACCTGAGGCGGCAGCCTCAACTGAAAGCAGATCATCTGATGAAACCAACCGAGACACCCACATAAGCGAGGACGAAAAGCACCATAGAGTTACTGCAAAACCCAATTTGCGGTGGGAAGTAATAGAGGCCGATGATGATCCGTTGGACGGAACATATATGGAGCGCGAGAAGCTCTTCGAAGCTAAGACGAAACATGGTGGTAATAGAACGGCGGCAACTCTCTGCTTGAAGGTTAAACAAAGGGATTTGTCAATTGATCAAATTATTCGAAACGAAAGTGCATTGAGTTTCTTTTCGGCGCTGACAGAAACTCAACGGAGATTGATCGATATTTTTATCGCGAAGTCTCTAAGTAATTCCGTATATGGCAGTCGAAAGTATGTCGGTGAGATCATACTTTCAGAATTTGAGTATCTACATGAAGAATGACATTATCCTCAGTGAAATATACCCCGATAAAGAGGTTCGGAGCGCTCTCCAGAAGATTACTTCGCTGGATGAAGACTTTGCAGCAATTGCAGACGCGATAGGTTTAGAGAAAGAACATGACTTTCAACAAAGTAATCTAAGAAAAGTAGACTTCTCATATTCAGATCTTCGTGGGTTCAACTTTGCGGGCGCTGACTTAACTCACTCCTATGGTGTAGATATTCTGATTGATGAGACAACTACATTTGTGGGCGCAACCTTAGCTGGGTCAGTGTTTGAGAAGCGGGTCAAGGAGAAAAATTTCTTCAGATCGCATGGTAAAGCGGCAAGGTTGTATGAGTTGTTAAAATCTGGCGATACATATGACGTTTCCCAGTGGATATCATCGCGAAGCGGTTACTTGGGTGCTATGCAGTTGAAAGATCTAAGTGAAGATGACGCAGCCGTACTTTGTCAAAAACTAATTACTGATGAAATTGACCTTACAAAAAGAACAACCCTGTTCTACCATTTGAAAGACTTCACGCATTCGAAGCATGAACTATACTCCATTGTTTCTGACTTCGTCGCCTTTCATCTTGATAACCCATCAGTTATTCGAAGTTTTGTTAAAGTCGCAGGTGATTTGCTATCTAAAGACCCTTTCGTGGCCAAGACGATCCTGAAGCTGTGTACGCATAGAGACGATAGCGTTAGGGGGGTTGCATTTAGTGCAGTTTCTCACACACCACTCTTCGTCAGAAACTTTCAAGGTGTGTGTAAGTTGTTCTTTGGAGAGCAGAACAAGCATATTCGAAAGAAATTTATACTGGAAACCGCTGCTAAGTTAAGCAACCCGCACGTCCTGTCGGTCAATATCGTGGGTGAAAGTAGAAATGCGGACACTGAACACGTCCTTGATTTTGATGAGATGCTTAAAGAAGCGGGCATTACTAAAGTTCGCGATAGTCAGAAGCACCGCCTATCACAGCAGAGCAGCAGAGAAATATTAGAGCGACAGCAAGAGGTTCTTGTTGTTACCCCGGTGATAGGCAAAATTCTGGAGCTGCAAGGTGTTGAATGGCTAGACGATGCCAAAACACGATCAAATGCGCAATACGATGATTTTTACCAATACCTTGCTACTAAAATTGATCACGGCTTCAAGAGAAGCCGATAACGGTTGCAGGCGTGAGATTGAGACATCAATTTGGAGCCATATTTCTGAAAGGTCGCCCGCATAGCAGCCACTCGACTAAGCTCATATAATGGACACGCAGAGAAGGTCGGCTTTGATGGAGTTGCGCTGCGGCGTGCTTCGGTGTGACGGATGGCAGCTATGAGCCGTTTCCAGCACCGGACACCAAGAGCGGGAAACGATCGTTGGCCGAATCCTGGAGGAACGATCGCTACGCGCAGGAAGCATACGGCAGGCCTACCTCTGTTTTAATTCAGAAAATCCCAATCGTCTCCAATTTGACAAGTTTTCCGATTATCCGCGAAATCGCGTTTGCAATCAGGGCGCTCTGATCACTAAAATTTTCTCAACCGAAGTAAACGGTCGTCTAATGCGATGAGGCTTAGACCGTTCTTGCTATCTTGTTGGTGGAACGAATACACATCCTTATCGCACTTACGTAGAGGGCTGACATCGTGTTATATTATCCCCATTACACGCCGAGCAACCATCATCTCCGCTCAATCCTATTGTTCACAGATCAGATACGTCTCATTGTGCCTGCGGGAGATCAAGGTGGCGTTAGCTCACGTGGCCACGTGAGGCCTTTGATTGAGGCAGATTCCAAACTTATTCGTTTCATTGATCCGCAATATGGATATCGAACCTGGGACAGCCTCAGCAAATCGGACAAAATTATTGCCAACATCATTAGAATTGCCTCTGTCGAGATGACAAAGGCGAATGCTCCCATATTGCGAAAGGATAAGTTTGGGTTCATTGAGCCCAATCAGAAAAAAAGCATCGATCACCTTAGGTCGCAGTTTGGGTGGAAGTATGTTGCGGTCGAAAAGATTCCTGACGAGCTTCATGCCGCAATATTCGATAGTAACTGCGCCGCGAAAGCTGGGACGTATGTAAATGATGTGACAGGGCAAGTTATTGAGAATAACAGCGTTATTTGCCACCCGTTGCTCGCGGATTTTATTCTGTGCCGCATGGCTCGGCAGGTAAGTATAAGTGAGGCACTGCCAAGCATCACATTCGGCGGGGCAAACTACATGGACCATCTTTTTGATGGGGAACCCTTGCTTAACGCCCCGGAGCAAGAGCTAATGCAGACCTCTTTGGATCTATTTGTGCCGAGTAACATAAGTACCCTGACGCCAAAAGAATACTTGGCGATTCGCAATGATTATTCAGGCCTTCGCCAAACAGTTGCGGATTATCTGGGAGCCATGGTTCGCTCTGAGAATCTGAATATGAAATCTGCCGACGCTAAAGCACTCGCTCGTAGAATTCTTGACGCCCGCAAGAAAATAGAGGACGAAATGGAGCATGTCGCAAGATCTGTGGGACAGCAACGCTTCCTACATGGTTCAGCGCTTGCTCTTGAGGCAGCTGCTACTTTGGGGGGCGTAGCGCTGGGACAAGAGATCGCAGGTAGCATCGGTGCGTTCGTTGGGGCAGGCATAGGTCTCGCGGGGAGCAAGACGGCATCATTGTTAAGCACTGTTGGGCACGGGAATAAAGGTCTGGAGTCCGTTATCATGACCAAGGCAAAAATAGAGCGTTCAGGATTGCGGAAACGCTGGAATGCGCCGCGCCACTGGTCCTGATTCACTCTTTTTCAGATGTAGTTGGCTGACTGCCCGTCGAATTGTTAGGGATAGATCGCTTCTGTGATTGAACCATCCCACAGGCCGCTGGTCAAAGTCACGATGCCACAAGCTTTCGCTCGGAGAAGCATTTCAGCTACGCCTCATTGTCAGAGGACGGAAAACATGATCGCGGTCGAAGCACACGCATTTGCTTCGCAATCCGGGAACTCCTGAGGTGGTGCAGCCACCACATTTTCTGGGCAGAACAGAAGCCGACATTCCCAGCGGTGAAGACGAACGGCTGGTTCGGACCGATTGCGGAAGCCTTCATGAAGGGCGACAAGCAGACGTTCGCTACTAGTGCGAATAATTCACCAGATTCGCTGCAAACCGGACATTGCACTTTGGAATTCATTCAAACTTAAAGCAATAGCCTTGTCTCGGGTTTGCAATTCGCCCTCAAACGCAAGTGTCATTTAGAACTGACAAAGCTATTTTCTAGATCGAAATTCGGCATTTTCTATTTGACGGTGTCTCTAAGCTGCGCGATCGTGATCAAGTATTAAAGTGAAATTTCTTGGGAAGCAGAGGTGTCGGTGACTGATGCACCGTCTTACCTTATTCATTTCAACGGCATGCGGTTCTTGGGATCATATTCAACACTAGAGGTATCTGCGACATGGCCAAAAATGACGATGACGTTCATTTTCCAGATCCTACCGGTGATAGCCAAAGTCATGATGAGAGCATTCGCATTGCACACCTCACGATGCTTCAAAGTGTCATTACTCGGATGGGCGCAAACTCTTTCACATTGAAGGCCCTCGCGGCCACCTTTGGCAGTGCAGCGATCGCAATAATGGCAAGTGTTGAAACGCCTTCGCCATTTTACCCGATCTCAGCCATGGTCCCGATGATAATTTTTTGGCTCATGGATGCACAGTACCTGCGTCTTGAGCGTGGTTACCGAAATCTCTTCGAACACGTGCGTAGAGGTGATAAAATTGACACATACAGCTTAGATGCCAGCCCATTTATGGCCGACGTCGTACCAGTTGTCCGGCTGGCTCTGACTTGGTCCGTTGCCTGGTTCTATATTGCTATTTTCTTGTCCTTCGGGATGATCGTTTTTCTAATTTTATGTGGAGATTTCAATGAGTGGTGTTTTTGGAGCCGTCCCGCGCCCGGTTGCCAAGCGTAGGGTCTTCTTCTCTTTTCATTATCAGAACGATGTTTGGCGCGTGAACCAAGTTCGCCAGTCTTGGCGCTATAATCATAATAATAGCCGCGAAGCCGAAGGCTTTTATGATGCAAGCATTTGGGAGCGGTCGAAGCTCACGGGCCCTGTTTCATTGAAGGGTCTAATCCGAAATGGAATGCAAAACACATCTGTCACCTGCGTTTTGGTTGGCTCAGAAACCTACGCGCGGCGGTGGGTGCGCTATGAGATGGCGCGTTCCGTGATCAAAGGAAACGGACTTCTTGGGGTCAGGGTCCATCTAATGCGTGATCGCAACGGATACGCTTCACCACAGGGGCCAAATCCTCTTGATTACATGGGCGTCTATTTGGCGAACGGAGTTGTGCGGATCGCGGAACACAGTGATGGGAAATGGATAAGGTATGCGGACTATACACAATCAGTGGACCTTCCGCCTACATGGCGAAAACCGCACGACAACAACGTGATTAAGCTCTCCAGCTATGCTGGTCTCTACTGTTATCGTTCTCAGAGAGGCAATGAAAATTTTTCGTCTTGGGTGCGGCAAGCTGCTGCTGATGTAGGTCGCTAGATATGATCAATCAATCGTCAATCAGAGCCTATGCAGGCCGAACTGAAGTGCGCAAGTCAGAGCGGATCGTAGAGGACGCTCGTCAGGCCGGAAAACAGACTGCATTCTTGTCGCATAGTCATAAGGACGCGGAACTGGCCAAGGGGCTTCAAGGGTTCCTTCAGGCCCAAGGTTGGAAGGTTTACATTGATTGGGAAGATACCTCGATGCCACCGAAACCCGATCGTGAGACCGCCCAGAAAATTAAAGATAGGATCAAACGACTCGACTGGTTTCTGTACCTTGCAACAGCAAATTCGGCTTCTAGCAGGTGGTGTCCCTGGGAGATAGGTTATGCAGATGGCGTAAAAGGAATTGACCGGATTGTCGTCATCCCGACACGCGACAGCGCAGGCCAAAATTACGGCAACGAGTATCTTGATCTCTATAAGCGCGTAACCACGGCCGATGTTGGCGGCTTTGGCGTCTTCGGTCCAAATAATCGCGGAACGCTTCTTGAGAATGTGACCAGATAAGCTTGCGGAAACGCTGTCTGCTTCAGCTTAAAATACGGGCTTCAAATACGGACACCTAGGGCGCGCAAAATGCGGGTGCCCTCGGCCAGTAGGATCAACTGGTCGGTTCTGACCAAAGGTCGATTATGACCGATGGTGTTCCTGACAGGGGCCAGGCGCTGCATCGAAACTTGAAAATCCTGCTTCGAGACAAAGAACTGTCTGAATGCTTCATTCCAGTTTTTACCTTCGATGATGATGTGCATAAGCTCCATGAAATCGGCATAGTAGAGTAGGGGGAAGGAATCCCCGCGCTGATCATGTTCCGCTGTCTTTCGATCCTGCCACTTCCTGCGAAGGTCGCCGTGAACCCGTCGCCGCAACCATGCCTCTCCCTCGATCCGGCGAAGCTCCGCCTCGATTAAGGCGCGAAGACGGTTCTCGACCTCGCCGAGAAGGCCAGCATGTTGCGGATCGTACTGCCCAACCTCGCCACCGTCCGACCTGACCGGGGCGACCGCCTCAAACCGCAGCTCGAAGCCCGCCGAAAACAGAACCTGCGGATATGCGTCTTGCGGGAAAGCCACAACTTCAGCGTTAAGGCCCGCGTCAATCTGTGCGGATTCCCGGTCTTCCGGGGACTGGCCCTCGTCAAAGGCAACTGGCTCGCCCAGTTCTTCCGCGAACACTTCTTGGCCTGCCGGATTGAACGGCTCCGCTCCACTGGAAATATCATGCAAACGAGCGATGCGGGCAAATCCGACCATAGAGACGCCAAGGTGATCCTCGATGGCCCAAGGATTCTGGAGCTGCGCCATTCTTCCCGCAAGCGAGGCCTGCCACGCCTCCATTTTCTGGAAGTGTTCCTGAAGAGGGCTGACAGCAGCAGCAGCAGCAAAGGAAAAACTCTGCAACTGCTCTGCCAGCGGGACAACTGCATGATGTGCTGCCGTCACGAGGCCCTTCAGATCAGCGTCGATACGTCGAAGTACGTCAACAGTTTCAGGGCGCATGATAGCGCTGTGCGCAGCAGCTATCGCCGCTGACGTTTTGGCCCAATGCTGTGACTTTGTGTAAGCCGCGAACGAAGTCTGTGCATCGACGAGCGATGTGGCCAGCCTCTGTAAATCCGCCTTTTGAAGTGCTTCGGTTGCCCGTAGAGCTGATGACTGTTCAAGCTGTTGAATAGCCTGCCGGACAGGGTCGCTCTCCATCTCCTTGATGAGCCTCTGCGTCGGGCTTCCGCTCTGCTCCAACATCCTTGCCGCCTGCATAGCTGGCGAGTTCTCAAGTTCCCGAAGCGCCTTCGTAGTTGCGCCGTTCTCCAATTGACGGATGACTTTCTGGAGCGGGGTTTCAGCCTGCTCTAGCGCCAGACGAAGTGCATCATTTTTGAACGGGTCACGGGCCATCAGACAGCATCTCTAATATCGCGGCCCAATGACCGCTGAAGCGTACTACCGTTTACACCCAAAATTTTAACTATACCAGAAAAGGTCTCGCTTCGCCTTGATGGTGGTCTTCGCGCGGGCAATCTCGCTGGCTTTAGCCGGCTCTCGCCTGCGGACTGCGGCTCCATTTACTAGCTGGATTTGGGGTCGCGGCGAATGTCTGCAATGGCAGACCGCGCTGTAGCATCCCAAACTAGCCGCGCACGGCAGCTAAGGGCCGAACACAACGCTTGGACATTGGAACTTTCTGCTGATCAGTCCCCAAGGCAGACTTGTGGGACTTATGGATATGTGGGTCTTCCCACAATTAAGACGGATAGCCTAGCCTTGAATTTCCCATAAGTGGACCTCCGGTTACTCATTTGGATTTTAGGTCAAAAATCCGAGTGCCTTAATATACGTGAGCCTTCCCCCATTACCCCCCGTGGCCCCCTCGTGATCCCTGGTTTATCGCCAAGGGGCTGGGGTGTTGCCGCCTCAGGTAGGATGGTATGGCATACCCCAGAGGCGTTGCTCAGCGGGGCTGTGAGGGGCGTGTGATGTGCTGTGGTGAGGCTAAGATGTGCTGGGGATTAGACCGCTGATCCCCTCATTTTTTCTATATTACAAAGGCCAGAAGTACATGATCGAAGGGATCGAAACACCTACGATAATGATCTCTAAGGGAAGCCCCATGCGCCAGTAGTCACCGAAGGAATACTGACCTGCGGATAGAATTAAGGTGTTGTTCTTATGCCCAATGGGCGTAAGGAACGCGCTCGATGCCGCGACGGCGACGGCCATCAGAAACGGATCGGGCGAGACACCTAAGGTCTGCGCCATCTGAATGCCAACAGGGGCGGCCACGATGGTCGTGGCCGTGTTGTTCAGCACATCTGACAAGGTCATCGTCACGATCATCAACACCGTTAATACGACCCATGCTGGAAACCCCTCGGTCAACCCCACCAAGGCACCAGCGATCAGCTCGGTTCCGCCGGATGTCTCAAGCGCGGCACCCAAGGGGATCATAGACCCCAGCAACACCACGACGGGCCATTCGATGTGGGTATAGAGCTCGGACAGGGGCACAATCTTGGCCAGCACATAGGCCACCACGACCAGCCCAAGGGCGACGGGCAGGTAGATCAACCCGAAACTGGCCGCCGTGACGGCGCCGCCAAACAACCCGATGGCCAGCCAGACTTTGCTGTTTTCCGTCACCGCAAGGCCGCGGTCGGCGAGGGGGAGCACGCCGAGCCATTCAACCACATGGGCCGCCGTGTCGCGCGGTACGAGCAAAAGCAGGATATCCCCCGCCCGCAGTTCGGTTTTGCGCAGCTGCGCGGTGATTTTTTTGCCTTGCCGTGAAATGCCCAGCAGCACCGATCGTTGCCGCCATGCCAGACCGACCGTTTGGGCCGACCGCCCGTTCAGGCGGGAATCGTTGGTGACGACGACCTCGATAATCTCGACCCCTTCACCGTCTGCGCGCAGCAAGTTATTGCGCGTGCTGTCCGCGACGAGCAAGTCCAAGGTGCTGCGAAATTCGTCTAGGGCATCTGGCGTTGCCTCAATCACCAAAGCGTCACCGGCTTGCAGCGCGACGTTGCGCGCCTGACCATACACGCGCCGGCCATCGCGGATCAGGCCCAGCATTGCCACGTCGGATTTATCCGCGGCCCCTTGCAGTTCTGCCAGACGTTTGCCGATCTGTTTGCTGCCCTTTGGCACTGTCAGCTCGGCGATATATTGGGAAAGGTCCTCGGGCTTGAGGGCGCTGTCATCGCGCGCGGGGATCATGCGCCAGCCGACCAAAGCGACAAAGGCCAGACCTGCAATTGCGGCGATCCCGCCCACGGGGGCGAAATCAAACATGCCAAAGGGCGCGCCCAGCGATTCCTGACGGATTGACGCGATAATGATGTTGGGCGGCGTCCCGATCAATGTGACCATCCCGCCCAGAATTGTCGCAAAGCTAAGCGGCATCAGGCTTAGCCCCGGATTGCGCCCCGCCTTGCGCGCGGTTTGTATGTCGACGGGCATCAGCAATGCCAGCGCTGCCACATTGTTCATAAAGGCGGATAAAACCCCACCGATCAGGCCCATCAACGTGATATGCGCGCCCAAGCTGCGCGACGCATCAACCATGGTGCGCGTGATCAGCAGCACCGCCCCCGACCGCACCAGCCCCGCCGAGACGACCAACACAAGCGCCACAATCAGCGTGGCAGGGTGGCCGAACCCGTCAAAGGCGTTTTTGCTGTCCACCACCCCCAGCACCACCGCGATCATCAATGCGGAAAAAGCCACCAGATCATAGCGAAAGCGCCCCCATAGCAGCATACCGAAGACGGCGGCGAATAGGGTGAACAGGATAATCTGGTCTTGGGTCATGGGGCGGGTCACTTAAATTGAGGTTTTCATCCAAGCCCTAGCAGTCGGAATGGGGGCTGTCTGCCCCCAAACCCCCGAGGATATTTCAAAGCCAGAGAAGTTGAGACGCGCAGATGCGCCGTGGCTTGTTCGTGGGCAAGCGCTGGCCTATAAGGCCACAGTTCCGGAATTACGCAGACGAGGTTACCATGGCAGGCCACTCAAAATGGGCAAACATCCAGCACCGTAAAGGGCGTCAGGATAAGTTGCGCGCGAAGGTGTTTTCGAAGATGTCGAAAGAGATCACCGTTGCCGCCAAAATGGGTGACCCCGACCCCGATAAAAACCCGCGTTTGCGTCTGGCGATCAAGGAAGCCAAATCGGTTTCCGTGCCCAAGGACGTGATCGACCGCGCGATCAAGAAATCCTCGGCGGGCGAGGGCGAAGATTACGAAGAAATCCGCTATGAGGGGTATGGCCCAAATGGTGTGGCTGTGATCGTCGAGGCGATGACCGACAACCGCAACCGCACAGCGTCGACGGTTCGGTCAACCTTTACCAAAAACGGTGGTAATCTGGGCGAAACCGGCAGCGTCGGCTTTATGTTCGACCGCAAGGGCGAGATCACCTATCCGGCGAGCGTGGGCGACGCGGACACAGTGATGATGGCCGCAATCGAGGCCGGTGCCGAGGACGTGGAAAGCACGGAAGAGGGCCATGTGATCTGGTGCCTTGATACCGATCTGAACGATGTTGCCACGGCGTTGGAAGCCGAGTTGGGAGAATCCGAGAGCACCAAGCTGGTGTGGCGCCCCACCACCACCACCGAGATGGATTTGGAAGGCATGGAAAAGCTGATGAAGCTGATTGATGCGCTGGAAGATGACGATGACGTGCAACGCGTCACCACAAATTTTGAAGCCTCGGACGAGGTGATGGAGCAGCTTTAAGCCGTCTTTCCAAAGTCAGCTTAGCGTTGAGACGTAAAAAAGCCGCCCTCCACTATCGGGGGCGGCTTTTTAGTAACCGGGTAATGCGTTTTTGGCGTTTAGCCGAACATCCGCGCCATGCTGAAAAATACACCGGGCTGGCGGGATTTTTCTGCTTTTGCTGCGGGCTTTTGCTGCGTGATGTTGGACAGCGCGCGTTTGACATCGTTCAAGCGCGTCAATGCTTTTGCACCGCCGGCGCTTGCCTGAACGCTAAGTATTTTGGCCTGCGTATGAAGCGCCGATTCAATAAGCGCTAATTCGCTTTGGCTGATTTCCAGCTTCTGTTTTTCGTCTGACATGACATCTTTCCTTAAATCCATTTTGGTCAGATAGGTATTGTTGTTGGGTTTCGCCAGAGGATACGCGCGAGATCACGAATTTGTTTCATGCGCATTCGCAAAAATCCGCCGTCAAGGGGTGCGGACCGGCTAAGTCGTGTTTCTGTTTGCGTTTTTCAGCTGCGATGCTAGGGGTATTTCTGTTTCAACGAGGGTCTGATGAACGCATTTTTACCTGGCTTTGCCCTGAGTTTGACTTTGATTTTGGCAATAGGGGCGCAAAACGCCTTTGTTTTGCGGCAAGGTTTACGCAAAAGCCACGTGTTTTGGGTGTGCCTGACCTGTGCTGTGTCGGATGCCGCGTTGATCGCGGCGGGCGTTGCGGGGTTCGGGGCCTTGGGGCAGGCGGTGCCCTGGTTCGAGCCGGTGATGCGCTATGGTGGTGCGGCGTTTCTGATCTGGTATGGCGCGCAAAATGCGCTTTCCGCCTGGCGCGGAGGAGAGGCGCTTGAGGCTGACGGGGCCGGCCCGCTGACCTTGCGCCGGACGCTGTTGACGTTGCTGGGGCTGACCTGGCTGAACCCGCATGTATATCTTGATACGGTGGTTTTGCTGGGATCAATCTCGGCGCAATATGACAACCGGCTGGCCTTCGGGGTCGGGGCCGTCATGGCCAGCTTCGTGTTCTTCTTTAGTCTGGGGTACGGCGCGCGCTTGCTAAGCCCGCTTTTTGCACGGCCGCGCAGTTGGCAGATCCTTGACGGATTGATCGCGCTGACGATGTGGGCGATTGCGGCCAAGTTGCTGCTGATGTGATCTTGTGATTGCCGCGCGGTTGGGGAATGAAGGACGCATGAGTACCAAACCCCCACAACGCCCCGTCATCGGCATCTTTTGGATGGTTGTCACCGGATTGCTGTTCATCTGCGTCACGGCACTGGTGAAATACATGGGGCCACGGCTGCCCGCCGCCGAGGCGGCATTTATCAGATATGGTTTTGGTCTGGTGTTTTTGCTGCCTGCCATCGGTGCCTTGCGGGCCGCGCATTTGACCCGTCGCCAATGGGCGTTGTTCAGTGTGCGGGGCGGGTTACACGGGATCGGCGTGATTTTGTGGTTTTTTGCGATGACCCGCATTTCCATCGCCGAAGTCACCGCCATGAATTATCTGGCACCGATTTATGTGACCATTGGTGCGGCGCTGTTTCTGGGGGAGAAACTGGCGCTGCGGCGGATGATTGCGGTTGTCCTTGGCTTGGTCGGTGCCGTCATTATCCTGCGTCCCGGATTTCGCGAGCTTGCGATGGGGCATTACGCGATGTTGATCGCGGCGGTGGTGTTCGGCGGGGCGTATTTGCTGGCCAAAGTGTTGGCGGACGAGGTTAAGCCATCGGTCGTGGTGGCGATGATGTCGTTGTTTGTCACGCTGATGCTGGCCCCTTTCGCGCTGCCCGTCTGGATCGCGCCCACATGGCAAGAGCTGGGTATTCTGGCCGCAGTGGCCTGCTTTGCGACGGCGGGCCATTACACGATGACATTAGCCTTTGCTGCCGCGCCGCTGACGGTGACCCAACCGGTGACGTTTTTGCAGTTGGTCTGGGCCACAGCCCTAGGCGCGTTGGTCTTTGCTGAACCGATTGATATCTGGGTGATCATCGGTGGCTTGGTGATCTTGGGGTCTGTGACCTTTATCACCTGGCGCGAGGCGATGTTGAACCGGCAGATCACCCCGGCCAGCCCCGCGACCAAGCTGTAAGCGACGCGAAAATCTGCGCGCCAGAAGGCCCGCGAGGTCAGTTATTATTGACTAGCGGGTCAATAACCCTACATCTGTTCCAAGCACCGGAATCACACCGACCGGAAACGTTGAGGAACGACAATGCCCAAGCTTGGAATGGAACCGATACGCCGCGATGCGCTGGTCAAGGCGACGATTGCCGAAATCGGGGCCGCGCAGTCGCTGGATGTGACGGTTGATCAGATCGCCCGCCGCGCCGGAATGTCCAAGGCGCTGGCGCATCATTATTTCGGCGGCAAAGATCAGATTTTCCTCGCAGCGATGCGCTATATCCTGTCGGAGTATTCGGCCGAGGTGCGCCGCGAACTGCGCAAGGCCAAAACGCCAGCGGCCCGGGCTGAGGCGATTATCAGGGCCAGCTTCGACGAAAGCTTTTTTGATCCGGCGACGGTCAGCGCGTGGATGACGCTGTATGGGTCGTCGCGCACCAATGTTGAAACTTATCGTTTGTTGATCGTCTATCAGGCGCGGCTGCGGTCAAACCTGACCCACGCTTTGCGCCCGATTTCAGCGCAGCCCGAACAAGACGCCGAAACCCTCGCTGCGTTGATCGACGGGCTGTATCTGCGCGCCGCCCTGTCTGACACAGGCAGCGCGCCTGCTGCCTGCGCGCAAGCGCTGTCCCTTTTGAACATTCTGATCGGAAGCAAACCATGACCAAGCCGAATATCCTGATCCTGATGGTTGACCAGTTGAACGGCACATTGTTTCCTGATGGCCCAGTCGATTGGCTGCATGCGCCGAACCTCAAGAAACTGGCGGCGCGGTCGACGCGGTTCAAGAACGCCTATACCGCCAGCCCGCTGTGCGCGCCGGGCCGGGCGGCGTTTATGTCAGGCCAATTGCCAAGCGCCACGGGCGTCTATGACAACGCGGCTGAATTTCCGTCGAGCGTGCCCACCTATGCGCACCACCTGCGCCGCGCGGGCTATCAAACTTGTCTTTCGGGCAAGATGCATTTCGTCGGCCCCGATCAGTTGCACGGGTTCGAGGAACGGTTAACCACCGACATTTACCCTGCCGATTTCGGGTGGACGCCGGATTACCGCAAACCCGGCGAACGCATCGATTGGTGGTATCACAACATGGGGTCGGTGACCGGCGCAGGCGTGGCCGAAATCAGCAACCAGATGGAATATGACGATGCCGTCGCGTTCGAGGCGACGCGCAAGCTGTATGATTTGTCGCGCGGCCTTGATGACCGCCCGTGGTGCATGACGGTCAGCTTTACCCACCCGCATGACCCTTACGTGGCGCGCAAGAAATACTGGGATCTGTACAATGACTGCGAGCACCTGATGCCGCAGGTCGGTGATCTTGGCTATGACGCGCAAGACGCCCATTCCAAACGCATATTCGATGCGAACGACTGGCGCAGCTTTGACATCACCGAGGATAATATCAAACGGTCCCGCCAAGCGTATTTCGCGAACATCAGCTATCTTGACGACAAAATCGGCGAGATTTTGCAAACGCTTGAGGATACCCGCCAGGAGGCGATTATTGTCTTTGTCTCAGACCATGGCGATATGCTGGGCGAACGTGGGTTGTGGTTCAAGATGAGTTTTTACGAAGGCTCGTCCCGCGTGCCGATGATGATCGCGGCCCCGCAGATGGAACCCGGTTTGAACGAAACCCCCGTCAGTAATATCGACGTCTGTCCGACCCTTTGCGATCTGGCGGGTGTGTCGATCGACGAGGTGATGGAATGGACCACGGGCCAGTCGCTGGTGCCCATGGGGCAGGGGGTAGAACGCACCGAACCTGTCGCCATGGAATACGCCGCCGAGGGATCTTATGCCCCGATGGTATCGCTGCGTTATGGCAAGTGGAAATACAACCGCTGCGCGCTGGACCCTGATCAACTGTTTGATCTGGACGCCGACCCGCACGAGCTGACCAATCTGGCCGAAGTGCCTGCCCACCAAGGGACGCGCCAAACCCTGCGCGCCAAGGCCGACGCCCGCTGGGATCTGGATGCCTTTGACGCCGATGTGCGCAAAAGCCAGGCCCGCCGCTGGGTGGTCTACGAGGCTTTGCGCAAGGGCGGCTATTACCCTTGGGATTACCAGCCCCTGCGCAATGCGTCCGAACAATACATGCGCAACCATATGGACCTAAACGTGCTAGAAGATAACAAACGCTTCCCGCGCGGCGAATAGACATCCACCGCAATTGAAATCCACCGACCAGACCGGCACCGAAAAGCGAGAATCCTATGCAAACCCAACCAACCGCCAGCCACTTTATCAACGGCGCTTATGTCGAAGACACCAATGGCACGCCCATTGACGTGATCTATCCCGCCACCGGCGAAAAGATCGCAACCGTCTATGCGGCCACGCCCGCGATTATCGAACAGGCGCTTACCGCTGCCCGCGACGCCCAAGCCGCATGGGGTGCCATGACCGGGACAGAGCGGGGCCGCATCCTGCGCCGTGCCGCTGATATCATGCGCGAACGCAATCACGACCTGTCTGTGCTAGAGACCTATGACACCGGCAAACCCTATCAGGAAACATCGGTTGCCGATGCCACCAGCGGTGCCGATGCGCTGGAATATTTCGGCGGTATGGCCGCGACGCTGACAGGCGAACACATCCAGCTTGGTGAAGACTGGGTTTATACCCGACGCGAACCGTTGGGCGTCTGTGTCGGCATCGGCGCGTGGAACTATCCCACGCAAATCGCCTGCTGGAAGGGTGCGCCCGCGCTGGCTTGCGGCAATTCGATCATCTTTAAACCGTCCGAAACCACGCCGCTATCTGCGCT
This sequence comes from uncultured Sulfitobacter sp., assembly GCF_964021855.1. Taxonomy (NCBI): domain Bacteria; kingdom Pseudomonadati; phylum Pseudomonadota; class Alphaproteobacteria; order Rhodobacterales; family Roseobacteraceae; genus Sulfitobacter; species uncultured Sulfitobacter sp. The sequence continues at coordinate 468,552 of NZ_CAXHZD010000003.1, read as the reverse complement.
AAAAGTGGCCGAGATTTTGGTCGAAGCGGGTTTGCCCGCAGGTTTGTACAACGTTGTGCAAGGCATGGGCGAAGTAGGTGCCGCATTGGTCACCGACCCGCGCGTCGACAAGGTATCGCTGACCGGATCGGTGCCCACGGGCCGCAAGGTCTATGCCGCCGCAGCCGACGGGATGAAGCACGTCACGATGGAACTGGGCGGTAAATCCCCGATCATCGTGTTCGAAGACGCCGATATCGAAAACGCGGTCAGCGGTGCGATTGTGGGCAACTTCTACAGCTCCGGTCAGGTCTGTTCAAACGGCACACGTGTGTTCGTACATACCGACATTAAAGAGGCGTTTCTGAAACGTCTTGCCGAACGTCTGGACAATGCGGTGATCGGCGATCCGATGGACCCCGACACCAGCTTTGGCCCGATGGTGTCAAAACGTCAGCTGGATATCGTGCTGGGCTATATCGACAAGGGCGAGGCCGAAGGGGCGCGTCTGGTCTATGGCGGCAATGCGATTGATGGCAAAGGTTTCTATATGGAGCCGACCGTCTTTGCCGATGTCACCGACGACATGACCATCGCCCGCGAAGAGATTTTTGGCCCGGTCATGTCCGTGCTGGATTTCACCGACGAAGACGACGTGATGGCCCGTGCCAATGACACCGAATTTGGTTTGGCCGCTGGCGTGTTCACCCGTGATCTGTCCCGCGCGCACCGCGTTGCGGCGAATTTTCAGGCGGGCACCTGCTATATCAACACCTATAACGACGCGCCCGTAGAGGCCCCGTTTGGCGGGATGAAGAATTCAGGCGTTGGCCGTGAAAACTCCAAGGCGGCGATCGAACACTACAGCCAGTTGAAATCCGTCTATGTGCGCATGGGCGATATGGAGGCACCTTTCTGATGGTCGGACTACCAGAGCCAGAAGCGCAACAGCCGCGCATGAACCGTGTTGATATCCTGAAATGGGTCGCGACAGTCGTCCAGTTGGTTGGCTACGGGCTGACAGGGATGGGGCTGCAACCGTGGAACGTGTTCGCATTCTTTGCGGGCATCGTTTTGTGGTTTGCGGTTGGTGTGATGTGGAAAGATCGCGCGATTATGGTGGTGCATGTCGGTGCATTCCTGTCGCTGCTGATCGGTTATGTGAGCGCGAATTAATGCAAGCTGAATTTATTATTGTTGGCGCAGGCAGCGCCGGATGCGCGATGGCGTATCGTTTGGCCAAGGCCGGGCGCAAGGTGTTGGTGATCGAACACGGCGGCACCGATGCGGGGCCGTTCATCCAGATGCCTGCCGCCCTGTCCTATCCGATGAACATGAAAACCTATGACTGGGGTTTTTCATCCGAACCCGAACCGCATTTGGGCAACCGCCGTCTGGCAACCCCGCGCGGCAAGGTGATTGGCGGATCATCGTCGATCAACGGCATGGTTTATGTGCGTGGCCACGCCGAGGATTATAACCACTGGGCCGAACAGGGGGCCGATGGCTGGGGCTTTGCCGATGTGCTGCCCTATTTCAAACGGATGGAGCATTGGCATGACGGCGGTCATGGCGGCGACACGGAATGGCGCGGCAAAGACGGCCCGCTGCACGTGTCACGTGGCCCGCGCAAAAACCCGCTGTTCAAGGCGTTTGTCGAGGCTGGCAAACAGGCCGGCTACGAGGCCACCGAAGACTATAACGGCGAAAAGCAAGAGGGCTTTGGCCCGATGGAGCAGACGGTTTATGGCGGGCGGCGCTGGTCCGCGGCCAACGCCTATCTGCGCCCCGCGCAAAAGACCGGCAATGTCGAGGTGGTCCGCGCCCTTGCACAACGTGTGGTGATCGAAGATGGCCGCGCCGTTGGTGTCGAAGTGCTGCGTGGCGGCAAGACCGAGGTGCTGCGCGCAAGTGGCGAGGTGATCCTTGCCGCGTCCTCGATCAACTCGCCCAAGCTGTTGTTGCTGTCTGGCATTGGACCAGCCGCACATCTGGCAGAACACGGCATCGACGTGGTCGCAGATCGCGCCGGTGTGGGCCAAAACCTGCAGGACCATCTTGAACTGTACATCCAGATGGCGGCAAGCCAGCCGATCACCCTCTACAAACATTGGAACCTCGTTTCCAAAGCCGTCATCGGCGCGCAATGGCTGTTCACGAAAACCGGTCTGGGCGCGTCAAATCAGTTTGAATCAGCGGCGTTCATCCGGTCCAAACCGGGGATCAAATACCCTGACATACAGTACCACTTTCTGCCCATTGCCGTGCGCTATGATGGCAAGGCAGCGGCGGAAGGGCACGGGTTCCAAGCCCATGTCGGCCCGATGCGATCGACCTCGCGTGGGTCCGTCTCGCTGCGGTCGGGCGATCCTGCCGATACGCCGAAAATCGTGTTCAACTATATGTCGCAGGACCGCGATTGGGAGGAATTCCGCAATTGCATCCGCCTGACCCGCGAGATTTTTGCCCAAGACGCGTTCAAACCGTTCGTGAAAAGCGAAATTCAGCCCGGTGCCGATGTGCAAACAGATGACGAGCTGGACGCCTTTATCCGCGAACACGCCGAAAGCGCCTATCACCCTTGTGGTACCTGCCGGATGGGGCGTGCGGATGACCCCGATGCGGTTGTTGACCCCCAAGGTCGGGTGATCGGGGTCGAGGGCTTGCGCGTTGCGGACAGCTCGATTTTCCCACGGATCACCAACGGCAATCTGAACGGGCCGTCGATCATGGTGGGTGAGAAGATGTCTGATCATATCTTGGGGATCGATCCATTGGCCGCTGCGAATGATGAACCGTGGATTAACCCGAATTGGGAAACATCGCAGCGCTAAGTCGCGTCGGGATATTAAAAGTTAACCCGAATTAACAAATGCCATTGATTGGGGCCGTCAAACGCTCCAGTCATGGCGCATGTTAAAACTTTGTTCACTTTTGTGCCTCGTGCTCAGCACGGCCATTTTCAGCGCCCCTGCTCAGGCAGCGGGCAAACGCGTCACCGGCACCATTCAGGTCATTGACGGCGACACATTTGATGTGGGCGGTACGCGGGTGCGTCTGTTCGGCATCGATGCGCCCGAGGGCGATCAAACCTGCACCGATGCGCGCGGCGATGAACTGCGCTGTGGCGCGTTTGTGACCACGCAGGTGCGCGATGCCTACCAAGGTAAGCGGGCGGTGTGCCGGCAGATTGATACGGATCGCTACGGGCGCAGTGTGGCGCGCTGCGTGGTAGGGGATGTGGATGTCGGGCAAACCCTTGTTGCTAGTGGGTTGGCCTTTGCCTTTGCCGAATACTCTCGCGATTATATCGCCGTGGAGAAAGCCGCGATCCGGGCAGGGCGCGGCATTCACGCTTATACGATGATCCGCCCGTCAGCATTCCGCGCCCAAAAACGCGCGGCTCAGGTTGCGACGGCTAAAACATCGGCGCAGGTGGGTCAAAACGGCTGCACGATCAAGGGGAATATCAGCGCCAAGGGCGTGCGCATTTTCCATGTGGCGGGGCAGCGCGACTATAAACGCACCGCGATCCGCACGGACAAAGGCGAACGTTGGTTCTGTTCAGCGAGCGAGGAGCGCGCGGCCGGATGGCGCGCTGCGCGGCGGTGATTATTCCACCTGATAGGGCAGCACGTCGCGCAAATCAGGATCGACCACCAACTGCCGTTCAAGCGGCGGAACAGACCGCTGGTGGCAGCCCTTACGCTCGCAAATCCGGCAGGAAATCCCGATAGGTTCAAAGGCCGATGCGCGGCTGGTGTCCATCCCGTCGGCATAGACCATGGCCGCCGCGTGGCGCACCTCGCAGCCCAGTGAAATCGCATAGCGCCGCACCGGCGCGCCGAACCGTCCGGCGGGTTTCGAGATGTCGCGCGCCAGTGAAATATAGCGCACCCCATCGGGGGTTTCGGCAAGCTGTCGCAAAAACCGCCCCGGTGTTTCGAACGCGCTATGCACATTCCACAGCGGGCAAGCGCCGCCAAACCGCGCAAATTGCAACCGCGTGGCCGAATGGCGCTTGGTGATCGTGCCCGCCTGATCGACGCGCACGAAAAAGAACGGGATACCCTTTGATCCGGGGCGTTGCAGCGTCGACAGACGGTGGGCGACCTGCTCAATCGATGCGCCAAATTGCCCCGCCAGAATTTCCAGATCATGACGGCATTCTTGGGCCTTAGCCAAAAACGTCTGGTAGGGCATCAGCGCCGCGCCCGCGAAATAGTTGGCGAGGCCAATTTTGGCGATGTCCCGCGCGGCACCGCTGTGAAACCGCGCCAGATCAAGCGTCGCCTCAAGCAAACTGTTCTGCCGCGTCATGGCGGTCTGGAACAGCAGCTGAAACAGCTGCGTCTCTTGCGGGGCACGTGACGAGATGTGCAAAACCCCCGCGTTCGGATCATAGCGGCGCAAGGCGGCCATATCGTCAAAGCTGACCTTGATACCCACTGCCGTCAGTGCCGCAATCGCCGTGGCCTTCAGCGTTTTCCCATCGCTGTTGGCACGGGCGAAATGTTCGGCGGCGCGGTCAACGGCATCAATATAGTTATCGCAGTAATGAAAGAAATCGCGCACTTCCTCCCATGGGCTGGGGGAGGCGCGGGCATCTTCGCGGCCCAATGCCTCGTCCAGATAGGCAAGGCGTTCGTGGGTCTGGCGATGGCTTTGGTGCAGCTTGATAAAGGCCCGCGCCAGCCCCGGCGCGTTTGATGCGGCAAGCTGAAGATCGGCCAGCGGCAGGGTGTCGCCCTCGAAGAGCGGGTCTGCTAAAATCTCGCGCATGTCACTGACCAAACGTTGGCTGTCACCGCTCGACAGTTCGGTCACGTCCATCCCAAACTCGGACGCAAGTGCCAGAACCACTGTCGTGCTGACAGGACGGTTGTTGTTCTCCATCTGGTTCAAATAGGGCAGGGACACGCCCAGCTTAGCGGCAAAATCCTTTTGCGTGCTGCCAATCTTGGTGCGCAATTCGCGCAGTTTCGCGCCAGCATAGAGTTTTTGTGTCGCCATCCGGATCAGGGCCTTTGCAAATTTGCAATTAAGCCTATGCTATCTTTGCAAAGTAGCGCCGACAAGGTCTGACGTCAGCGTATGCCGAGCATCTTCTCACGGCGGATCACAACCAAGATGGACGCAACCCCGGCAACAGCCGTCCCCAGCATGATCCACAACAGCGGATAGGCCCCGGTTTCTTTGCTCAGCAATGATCCGGCCAGAATGCTAAGCCCCGCACCGCCGCCAATCATCACCGCGCCACCCAGACCCGATGCCGTGCCTGCAAGATGCGGCCGCACGGACAGCAAGCCCGCCGTCGCATTGGGGATGCACAGCCCGTTGCCGAGCCCGACCAGCGTCATCATGCCAAAGAAGGATATGGGGCTGCCGTAGCCTGCAAGAAAGATCAGCATCGACACTGCACCGCCCACAGCATTGGCCAGACAGCCGCACAGCACCAGCGTGTTGACGCCCCATTTGGTGGCCGTGCGCGCGGTGATAAAGTTACCTATGAAATACCCGATGGCCGGTGCCCCGAAATACAGGCCAAGCTCGGCAGGCTCCATCCCAAAGACTTCGCTGCCCACAAACGGCGCGCCGCCCAGATAGGCAAAAAACGCGCCCGAACAGCAGGCCGCGGCCATTGAATAACCCCAGAACCGGGGTGATTTGAACAGCTCGGGGTATTCGCTGAATTGCTGGCGCATCGTCTTGCCCGACCGAACCGATGTTTCGCCCAGGTCGTACCATGTTTGTGCAAAGACGATCACGCCGACCAGGAACATGGCCCAAAAGGTCGCCTGCCAGCCGAATGCCTGATCCAACACGCCGCCGATTGCGGGCGTGATCATCGGCACCACGGCCATCCCCATGGTGACATATCCGATCATCGACGCGGCTTTGTCTTGGGTGAACATATCACGCACAACCGCGCGGCTTAGCACCATGCTGACGGCGATGATGGCCTGCGCACAGCGGCAAATCAGAAACACAAACGCCGTCGGTGCATAGATACAGCCAAGCGTGGCGATCATGTATATGACCAACCCCCACAGCAAGACGTTGCGCCGCCCCAGATTGTCGGACACGGGGCCAATGATCAGCTGCAAGCCGGCGCTGAACAGCAAATATAGGGGCACGGACAGCTGCATAACGCTATAGTCAGTATCGAAATACACGGCCATTGACGGCAGGCTGGGCAGGAACATGTTCATCGCCAGCGCACCGATGCCTGACAATAGGATCAGCGTGGAAATATGCGGAGGGCTGGTCTTGTCCAAAAAGCGGACAGCGTTTTCACTCTTCATGCAAATCAGTTATGCCTGTGGTCCGTTATTGTCTATGACCTTCCTCACAGTTTGCGTATTTGCAGTTTGCACAAGTGCGGCTGAATATACTTTGCAAATTTGCTAAAAGACGCTTTGGTTGTTTCGCTGCACTGGCTAGTATGGCGAAAATCTAAAAGAGGTGCGTCATGAAAGATATCCTGGAACAGCTGGAAGACCGTCGCGAAGAGGCCCGCCTGGGTGGTGGGCAAAAACGCATTGATGCGCAGCACGCCCGTGGCAAGCTAACGGCCCGCGAACGGATCGACCTGCTGCTTGATGAGGGATCGTTCGAAGAATTCGACATGTTCGTCACCCACCGCTGCACCGATTTCGGCATGCAGGCGCAAAAGCCTGCGGGCGACGGGGTTGTGACGGGGTGGGGCACCATCAATGGCCGTCTCGTCTATGTCTTCAGCCAGGATTTTACGGTTTTCGGTGGTTCCTTGTCCGAGGCGCATGCCCAGAAAATCTGCAAAATTCAGGATATGGCCATTCAGAACGGTGCCCCTGTGATCGGCATCAACGATTCCGGCGGTGCGCGTATTCAGGAAGGCGTGGCCAGCCTTGCCGGTTATGCCGAAGTGTTCCAGCGTAATATCGAAGCCTCCGGCGTGATCCCGCAGATTAGCGTGATCATGGGGCCATGTGCGGGCGGCGCGGTCTATTCCCCGGCGATGACCGACTTTATCTTTATGGTCAAAGACACGTCTTACATGTTCGTGACCGGCCCCGATGTGGTGAAAACCGTGACCAACGAACAGGTCACCGCCGAAGAGCTGGGCGGTGCCTCGACCCATACGCGCAAATCATCTGTCGCCGATGCGGCGTTTGAAAATGATGTTGAGGCTTTGGCCGAAGTACGCCGCTTGGTGGATTTCCTGCCCGCCAATAACCGCGAAAAACCACCCGTCCGCCCGTTCTTTGATGACCCGAACCGGATTGAATCCTCGCTCGACACGCTGGTGCCGGTGAACGCGAACACCCCCTACGATATGAAAGAGCTGATCCACAAGCTCGCGGACGAGGGTGATTTTTACGAAATCCAGGAAGATTTCGCCAAGAACATCCTGACCGGCTTTATCCGTATAGAAGGCCGCACTGTCGGTGTTGTGGCCAACCAGCCCATGGTGTTGGCCGGTTGTCTGGATATCGACAGCTCGCGCAAGGCGGCGCGCTTCGTGCGTTTCTGCGACGCGTTCGAAATCCCGATCCTGACCTTGGTTGACGTCCCCGGCTTTCTGCCCGGCACCAGCCAAGAATATGGCGGCGTGATCAAACACGGTGCGAAACTGCTCTTTGCTTACGGCGAGGCGACAGTGCCAATGGTGACCGTGATCACTCGCAAGGCTTACGGCGGTGCCTATGACGTTATGGCGTCCAAGCATCTGCAATCCGACTTCAACTATGCATGGCCCACCGCTGAAATCGCGGTGATGGGGGCCAAGGGTGCCACGGAAATCATCCACCGCGCCGATCTGAATGACCCCGAAAAAATCGCCAGCCACACCGCCGACTACGAAGAGCGCTTCGCGAACCCGTTTGTGGCAGCCGAACGCGGCTTTATCGACGAGGTCATCCAACCCAGCATGACACGCAAGCGTATCGCCCGCGCCTTTGCGTCGCTACGCAACAAGTCCAAAACGATGCCGTGGAAGAAACACGATAACATCCCGCTCTGACTTCTCTGGCTCTTAAATATCCTCGCCGAAGGCATAGAATCTTTGGCGCGACAGGAGAAACGCGTGAAACCGTTCGCTGATCATACACCAAACGCCCTGGCGGGGCAGGTGGCCAGATGAAACTGGTCGCTGCCCTTTTGCTTGCGGCGTCACCGCTACAGGCGCTTGATGTCCCCTCGGGGCAGCAGGTCGACCTGCAAGAGGTTCTGGTCGATCAGATGGGCGATGAGACATGGCTGCGGTTTCGGTTCATAGCGCCTGATATTGCCCGTGACGGCGGCACGATCACCTATAACGCGGCATCGCCTGACATGAAGGCGCTGTGCGACACGCTGGCTATCCCCTATGCCGCACAGTATGCGCTGACGGGCGACGTGATTGTGATTTCTTTGGCGGACAGGGCGGTTGAATTCGGTGCCGTAGACCCAAGCGTAACACAGTTTTTCGAAGCATATCGCCCCGAAAAGGGCATCTGCATCTGGGAGGCATTATGATGCAACCACAATATCTTGCGCAGCCATCTGCACGTACTGGCAGAACTGCGGCTTTGGCGACACATTTTCGCCGATTGAAAAGGGCCCCGTATGCAATGCGCGGCAACTGCGGTAATATCGCGCCAAGGAATACGCAGGTATCCCTTACCACAAAAGCGGGGTTTTATTGGCATGAGGCAGTGCCGGACCCTTTATGCAATCACAGGAGACTACGATGTCAAAGAGCATCACAATGTTGGCCGCATTCGGCCTTGTCGCAGCTGTTTCAGCATGCGCGCCCAAGCAGGAAGAATATGTTGTTGTCGCACCCGAGCCCATCTCGGTTGAGCCAGTATACACAGGCAAGTACAAGTAAAGCTTGCCGGGGGCAGGCGGTTGCGTCTGTCCCCACACCACCTGCTTTGATTTCACAACGCATGGTCCCTGCAGTCTGGGGGGCATCATGCTGAAACATCGCGGTTTTCCGGGGCGTATGCCCGGTTCGGACTATCAATTCACCATTCGTCGCGCCAACCCCAAAGGGGTGACGCCGCTGACCCGTCGCGAACGGCGCTCGGATCGTAAATCCGTGGACCGTCGCGCGGATACGGCGTTTATGGCGGCCCTGTGGGAGTCCTTTGGCACAGAGCCGTTCGAGCGCGGCAATCTGGACGCGGGCCGTTTGTCGTGGATGTTCGGCCGCGAGGTTGTCCCGGCCGAAGATCCCTTTGATCCCGCCGATTACGAGGCCTTGCTGGTGATCAATGAACCGCTTGCCCGTGCGGCTTTTCCCGACGCGTTCGAGGATTGAACAGATGCCAGCATGGATCACATCAGCGGATAACCGCCCCGTGGCCAGCGGGTTTTTGCCCTTTGCCGGGGTGGGGCTTGGTAAAGCTCTGGGTGCGGCGGAACCATTGATCTATCATCGCGTTAAGCCACGTATTCAAAACGTTGCATTGAGCAGATCAAAAGGACGCCCCCTATGCCTATCAAGAACATCATTCTCGCCCTCACAGCCTGTGCAGGCCTTGCCGCCTGCGGCGACAACCTTGGCGAACAAGCCCTTGGCGGTGGTGTCGTCGGTGCCGGCGCTGCGGCGCTTACCGGCGGTGGCTTGCTGCAAGGTGCGGCCATCGGTGCGGGCGCAAACGTGCTTGCCTGCCAATCCGGCGCAGTGCGCTGCAACTGATCTAAACGATGACACTCAACTGGATGACGCGGCCCGCGTAGGCCGCGCATCCCTATACGATAATTACGACCCCGCTCAGCCCATGCTGACGCGGGGTTTTTCCGTTTCCTCAAGACCCAAAGGGACAGCCCATGTTCAATAAGATCCTGATCGCCAACCGCGGCGAAATTGCCTGCCGTGTTATCAAGACCGCGAAAAAGATGGGCATCCAGACCGTCGCCATCTATTCCGACGCAGACGCCCAAGCGCTGCATGTTCAAATGGCGGACGAGGCGATCCACATCGGCCCACCTCCTGCGAACCAGTCCTATATTGTCATCGACAAGGTGATGGCCGCGATCAAGGAATCCGGCGCGCAAGCGATACACCCCGGCTATGGCTTTTTGTCCGAGAACTCGAAATTCGCCGAGGCGCTTGCCGCTGCGGGCGTTGCATTCATCGGCCCCCCAGTCGGCGCGATCGAGAAAATGGGCGACAAGATCACCTCGAAAAAGATCGCGCGAGAAGCGGGGGTTTCCACCGTACCCGGCTATATGGGCCTGATCGCTGACGCGGACGAAGCCGTTAAAATCTCGAACGAAGTTGGCTATCCTGTGATGCTCAAGGCGTCTGCGGGCGGCGGCGGCAAGGGCATGCGCATCGCATGGAACGACGAAGAGGCCCGCGAAGGTTTCCAGTCCTCCAAGAACGAAGCCGCCAACAGCTTTGGCGATGACCGTATCTTTATCGAGAAATTCGTAACCCAGCCGCGCCACATCGAAATTCAGGTGCTGTGCGACAGCCACGGCAACGGCATTTACCTAGGCGAACGCGAATGTTCGATCCAGCGCCGCAACCAGAAAGTTGTCGAAGAAGCGCCATCGCCATTTTTGGACGAAGCCACGCGCAAGGCCATGGGCGAACAGTCTGTCGCACTGGCCCAAGCGGTTGGCTATGCTTCCGCAGGGACCGTCGAATTCATCGTGGACGGCGACAAGAATTTCTACTTCCTCGAGATGAACACACGTTTGCAGGTGGAACATCCCGTGACCGAACTGATCACCGGCGTCGATCTGGTTGAACAGATGATCCGCGTGGCCAATGGCGAAAATCTGACGATCACCCAAGACGATGTGAAACTGACCGGTTGGGCCATCGAAAACCGCCTTTATGCCGAAGACCCGTATCGCGGCTTCCTGCCCTCCATCGGTCGTTTGACACGTTATCGCCCGCCGATGGAAATCGCCGCTGGCCCGCTGCTGAAAAATGACAAATGGCAAGGCGATGCGCCCAGTGGTGACATGGCCGTGCGCAATGATACCGGCGTTTATGAGGGCGGCGAGATCAGCATGTATTACGATCCGATGATCGCCAAGCTGTGTACATGGGCCCCAACCCGCGCCGAAGCGATTGAGGCAATGCGTGTCGCCCTAGATAGTTTCGAGGTCGAAGGCATCGGGCATAACCTGCCGTTCTTGTCCGCCGTGATGGATCACCCGATCTTTACTGCAGGCGACATGACGACCGCCTTTATCGAAGAGCAATATCCGGACGGCTTCCAAGGCGTTGAATTGCCCGAGGCCGAGCTGCGCCGCATCGCTGCGGCAACATCGGCCATGCACCGTGTTAGCGAAATCCGCCGCACCCGCGTGTCGGGCCGGATGGACAACCACGAACGCAAGGTTGGCACCGCGTGGAATGTCGCCATTCAGGGGCAATCCTATGACGTGGATATTGCCGCCGACCATGAAGGGGCGACCGTGACTTTCGAGGATGGGCATGAAATGCGCGTTGCGGGCGACTGGACGCCGGGCGACCATCTGGCGACGATGACCGTCGATAACGCACCGCTGATCTTTAAGGTCGGCAAAATCTCGGGCGGGTTCCGCATTCGGGCGCGGGGCGCTGACCTCAAGGTGCATGTGCGCAACCCGCGCCAGGCCGAACTGGCCCGCCTGATGCCTGAAAAGCTGCCGCCGGATACGTCCAAGCTGCTGCTCTGCCCGATGCCCGGTCTGGTCGTGAAGATCGACGTCGAAGTCGGTGACGAGGTTCAAGAAGGCCAGAACCTGTGCACCATCGAGGCGATGAAGATGGAAAACATCCTGCGCGCCGAGAAGAAGGGCACCGTATCAAAAATCAACGCAAGCGCAGGCGATAGTCTGGCCGTTGACGACGTCATTATCGAGTTTGAATAAAGCCAATGATTGCCAGCCCACGCATCAGCCCCGCCATTGGATCGGTGTCTTTCACCGCCCCGATTGGCGTGGCGCTGCGTGGTTTTAGGCCCGGCGTTCAGTCAAACAATTGGCGCGGCTGTTCCTTGGCATCGCGGATTTCGCGTTGCCGGATGGTCATCTTGTCGATGCTGCGCGTGATCTCGCGGACATCCCAAGGGCGCGGTTTACGCAGCTTGATGCCACCATCCTTGCCGACCAGCACCAACATAAACCCGCGCGGACGCATCTTTAGCCGCATGGCACTGCGCGCGGCAGGGTCCGTATCGGTCAGCACGATGACATCGCGTGCCAGCAAATCCTCTTGCTGGGCCATCAGTAATTCCATCTGCGAGATGTATGCAGGGTCGTCCGGACTGTCGGCAAAGACCAAAACTGGCCTTTTTTTCCAGTGGAATTCACTCAAATCTGCCATATCTGCCGGTGCAAACAGCACTGGGGCGGGTGGTTCTGTGGCGGATTGTGCAGCTGCAAAAGATGCAAACAATCCAACAAAAACAAGGGCTATCACTGATTTCATTTTCTCTCCTACTGCCTCTGATATAGGGGTTCTGCCCGAGATTGCGATGCGCAATTTATGGCAAACGGCTATTAAGCTTAACGAAACAGGTCATCGGACATGAATGGGGTGGTTTCCCTGAATGGATCGGTTGGGGCGGTTCCCTTGTTACGATTGGGCGAAAAGCTGATGGATATTATTTTGCATGTGGGCGCGCATAGAACGGCGACGACCAGCTTTCAACGGTATCTGAGGGATAATTCTGACGCGATTGCCGCATCCAAAACCGGTATTTGGGGGCCATTGCGCACCCGCAAGGGGCTGTTTTCAGGTATTTTTCCCGGCCCCAAGATGCAAAGGCGGTCACCCGAACGGGTAAAGGGCCGTGTCGCGTTACAACTCGCCCGGGCCCGTGAAAACGGGGTCGCGCGTTTGCTGGTGTCCGAGGAAAACATGATCGGATCGTCGCGCCATTGCGTGCGCACAGGGCTGCTTTTCCCCGCTGCGGGCGACCGGATGGCGCGGTACTGCGCCGCTTTTGATGGCAACATTACGCGAATTATACTTAACATACGGTCGCCCGAAACATGGTGGTCATCGGCGGCCGCTTACGCAATTTCGCGCGGTCACGGTGTGCCAAGCCCGTCAAAACTGGACAAGATCGCCACCTCGCCGCGCAGTTGGCGCGATGTAATCACCGATCTGGCCTGCGCCGTGCCGGACGCCGAAATCAAGGTCGCCACGTTCGAAGAATACGCGGGCCGCCCTGATGCCCTGCTGGCCGAGGCGACAGGCGTCGCGGCCCCCGTTGACCGTGATCATCACTGGCTGAACCGCGCGCCTGATCTGCCCGCGCTGCGCGCCATGCTGGCCGAGCGCGGCCAAGACCCTAACCTGCTGCCCGACGAAACGGGCCGCTGGAACCCGTTTAACGATGCGCAAGCAGCCGCTTTGCGTGAAACCTATTCCGATGATCTGTTCTGGCTGACTGCCGGGGCGGATGGTCTGGCCCAACTGACAGAAAATAGCGCCCGAGAAAGAGCAGGCACAAGCCAGCCGTCGGGCGACCCTAAAAAAGGACATCCCCATGACAGCCGACAAAGATATCTGGCGCAATCTGGCTGAGGCCGAGCTGCGCGGACGCCCCGTTGACGACCTCACCTGGCACACGCTGGAAGGCATCGACGTCAAACCGCTGTACACCGCCGAGGATACCGCCGGTCTGGACCACATGGGTGGCATCCCCGGGCAGGCCCCCTTTACCCGTGGTGTGAAGGCGACGATGTACGCGGGCCGCCCTTGGACGATCCGCCAATATGCGGGGTTCTCAACAGCCGAGGAATCCAACGCATTCTATCGCCGTGCTTTGGCCGCGGGTCAGCAGGGCGTTTCCGTGGCCTTCGATCTGGCCACCCACCGCGGCTATGACAGCGACCACCCCCGTGTTGAGGGCGACGTTGGCAAGGCTGGCGTGGCCATCGACAGTGTCGAGGATATGAAAATCCTGTTCGATGGCATCCCGCTCGACAAGGTGTCGGTGTCGATGACCATGAACGGCGCGGTAATCCCGATTTTGGCCAATTTCATCGTCGCGGGTGAAGAGCAGGGCCACGATAAATCGGTCCTGTCCGGCACCATTCAGAATGACATTCTGAAAGAGTTCATGGTGCGCAACACCTATATCTATCCGCCAGAACCCTCGATGAAGATCATCGGTGACATCATCGAATACACCTCTGACCACATGCCGAAATTTAACTCGATCTCGATCTCGGGCTATCACATGCAAGAGGCCGGTGCGAACCTTGTGCAGGAACTGGCGTTTACCTTGGCCGATGGCCGCGAATACGTGCGCACCGCCATTGCCGCTGGCATGGACGTGGATAAATTTGCGCCGCGCCTGAGCTTTTTCTTTTGCATCGGTATGAACTTCTTCATGGAGGCCGCCAAGCTGCGCGCCGCGCGTCTGCTGTGGTCGCGGATCATGGATGAATTCAAACCGCAAAACCCCAAATCCGCCATGCTGCGCACCCATTGCCAGACATCGGGCGTGTCGTTGCAGGAACAAGACCCCTATAACAACGTGATCCGCACCGCCTACGAGGCGATGTCGGCGGTGTTGGGCGGCACCCAATCGCTGCACACCAACGCGCTGGACGAGGCGATTGCCCTGCCGACCGAATTCTCGTCGCGTATCGCACGTAACACCCAGTTGATCCTGCAAGAAGAAACCGGCGTGACCAATGTAGTCGATCCACTGGCAGGCAGCTATTACGTGGAGAAATTGACCAGCGATCTGGCCGAGGCGGCTTGGAAGCTGATCGAAGAAGTTGAAGAGCTGGGCGGCATGACCAAGGCCGTGGCATCCGGTATGCCCAAACTGCGCATCGAAGAAGCAGCAGCCACACGTCAGGCCAAGATCGACCGGGGCACCGATGTGATCGTCGGCGTCAATAAATACCGCCGCGAGACTGAAGACGCGATTGATATCTTGGACGTCGATAACGTCGCGGTGCGCGACAGCCAGATCAAACGCCTTGAGACATTGCGCGCAAACCGGGACGAGGCCGCCTGCACAGCCGCGCTGACGGAATTGACCCGCCGCGCAAAAGAGGGCGGCAACCTGTTGGAAGGGGCCGTCGAAGCGGCCCGCGCCCGCGCCACAGTTGGAGAAATTAGCATGGCTATGGAAAGCGAATTCGGCCGCCACCGCGCCGAGGTGAAAACATTGGCTGGCGTCTATGGCGCGGCCTATGAGGGCGATAGCGGCTTTGCCGAAATCCAGAAGTCGGTCGAAGACTTTGCCGAGGCCGAGGGCCGTCGCCCACGTATGCTGGTCGTTAAGATGGGTCAAGACGGACATGACCGTGGTGCCAAGGTCATCGCGACCGCCTTTGCCGATATCGGGTTTGACGTGGACGTCGGCCCCTTGTTCCAGACCCCCGCCGAGGCCGCCCAAGACGCCGTAGACAACGACGTGCATGTCATTGGCATCTCGTCGCAGGCGGCGGGCCACAAGACCCTAGCGCCGCAATTGATCAAGGCGCTGAAGGACGCGGGGGCCGAGGATATTCTGGTCATCTGCGGCGGCGTGATCCCGCAGCAGGATTACAAGTTCCTGTATGACGCGGGGGTTAAAGCGATATTCGGGCCGGGCACAAATATCCCCAACGCGGCGCAGGATATTTTGAAGTTGATCCGCGAGGCGCGCGGTTAAGCCAACCTTTAAAGAATGAGGGGGCTGTCTGCCCCCTCAAACTCCCCCGAGGATTTAGACCCATTTGGAAAATGAAAAGATGATGGCGTTGGATCACATTGCAATCGCGGGTGAGTGCCTTTCTGCGGCGGTTGCTTATGTTCAAGAAAGCTTGGGCGTCGCCATGCAGCCGGGCGGGGAGCATGCGGTTTTTCATACCCATAACCAACTGTTGGGGTTGGAAGACGGGCTGTATCTTGAGGCGATTGCGGTGAACCCTGCGGCACCCGATCCGGACCGGGCGCGGTGGTTTGATCTGGACCGGTTCAGCGGGCCCGCGCGGCTGACCAACTGGATTTGCCGCTGCGATGATCTGGATGCGACGTTGCGTGCGCTGCCGGATGGGTTTGGCGCGCCGGTTCAGTTGCAACGCGGTGATTTACGCTGGCGCATGGCGGTGCCGCAGTCAGGTATCCTGCCCTTTGATAATTGCGCCCCTGCGTTGATTGAATGGCAGGGCGATGCGCACCCGGCGCATAGGCTTGGATCGGGGGGCTGCCGTTTGGAGACGTTAGAGGTGCAGCATCCTGATGCGTTGGAATTGGCTGACCTGCTTGCGCCCTTGTTGCGCGACAATCGGGTGTCATTTGTAACGGGTGATCCGGGGCTGACGGCCGCATTCGATATCGCGGGTCGCAAGGCCGTGTTGACGTGATCATTCGGGCTGCAATGGCGGATGACGCGGCCGAGATTGCCGCGATCTGGAACGACATGATCCGCGATACATTGTTCACCTTTACCACTGAACAGAAAACCGAAGCCGGGATCGTTGCCATGATCGCAGACCGGCCGGGGGCCGTTTGGGTTGCGCAGACGGACCGGATCGTTGGTTTTGTCACCTACGCACAATTTCGAACCGGGCCGGGGTACCTCTCAAGCGTTGAGCATAGCATCGTGCTGGGCGATGGCGCGCGCGGGCAGGGTGTGGGCCGCGCGTTGATGGATCAGGCCTGTTTATCTGCAGCGCAGCAAGGTCGGCACATCATGGTTGCGGGCATCAGTTCGGCCAATACCGGCGGCGTGGCCTTTCATGCTGCTATGGGATTTCAACAGGTTGGCCGGATGCCGGAAATCGCGCGTAAAGACGGGCAATGGCTTGATTTGATTTTGATGCAGAAAATGCTGACCGCCCCCTGACTTCCTTGCTGCGGCGCAGTAGGGTGGGGCCATGTCGATTTGGTCACGCATCACCGAAGCTTTGTCAGCGCTCACCGCGGGGGAGGGACTGTCGACGGTTTTTGACCGTTTGCGTAGCCCGCCAGAGCGGTCGGTCGCCTTTACCATCGCGGTGATCGCCCTTGGTGCAAAGATGGCCAAGGCGGACGGGCAGGTCACCCGCGACGAGGTCACGGCATTTCGCGAAGTGTTCCAAATCGCCGAGGCCGACCAACAGGGTGCGGCGCGGGTATTCAACCTGGCGCGGCAGGATGTGACCGGGTTTGAGGATTACGCAAGCCGCATCGCCAGCATGTTTGCGGACCAGCCCGAGATGCTGCGCGATCTGATTGAGGGGCTGTTTTACATCGCAATGGCCGATGGCACATATCACCCGAACGAGGATGCGTTTCTGACCCGCGTGGCCGAGATTTTTGCCATGAACGAAAGCGATTTCGCGTCGCTGCGCGCACGGTTTGTGCCTGATACATCGCCGCTGCCCCATACGGTTTTGGGGATATCGCCCAATGCGTCGTTGGAAGAAGGCAAAGCTGCGTGGCGGCAGTTGGTGCGTGACAACCACCCCGATGCTTTGGTCGCAAGGGGGCTTCCGCCGGAGGCGATTTCGATGGCGGAAAAACGGCTGATCGACATCAATCGCGCGTGGGAAACCTGGTCGGGCAAGGCGCGGTAATGCGTATTGCGACCTATAATGTTGAATGGTTCACCGGGCTGTTTGACGAGAAAGATCAACTGTTTGACGATGGCGCGTGGTCGGCGCGGCATAATGTGACCCGCGCCCAGCAGACCCAAGCCTTGGGCCGTGTGTTTCATGCGCTTGATGCCGATGCGGTGATGATCATCGAGGCACCGGATACCAGCCGCAATCACGCGACCGTGGCGGCATTGCAGAACTTTGCCGCGCATTTCGGTCTGCGCACGACAGACGCGATCATGGGATTTTCCAATGACACGCAGCAGGAAATTGCGCTGCTCTATGACCCAAGCAAGCTGACGGTCACCCATGCTCCGGGAGGCGAGGCGACAGGGCCGGAGGGTGCAACAGGCGCGCCGCGTTTTGACGGTGTCTTGCGGATTGATCTGGATATCGACGCCAAGGAAGATCAGGTCGTCTTCTCGAAGCCGCCGCTGGAGCTGAGCGTTCAGACCAACACGGGGTTCACGTTCCGGATGATTGGCGCGCATCTGAAATCAAAAGCACCGCACGGCGCAAAGACACCCCAAGACGTGCTGCGTTTGGGGATCGCCAACCGCCGCAAACAATTGGCACAGGCGATATGGTTGCGCCGGCGGATTGAGACCCATCTTGAGGCAGGCGATGCGATGATGGTGCTGGGGGATTTAAATGATGGTCCGGGTCTCGATTCATTCGAGGATCTGTTCGGGCGGTCCTCGGTCGAGATCGTGATGGGGCATCGCGGCGCATATGCGCTGATTGAACCGCATGCGGAGCGCGCATTGTCCCAACGCATCGGTGCGACCCCCACGACATCGCGGTTTTGGATCGCGCCAGAGAAACGGTATTTGCAGGCGTTGCTGGACTACATCATGGTCAGCCCCGACTTTGTGCAGCGCAACGCAAGCTGGCGCATTTGGCATCCGCTGGATGATCCTGATTGCTGGGCAGACACGGATTTGCGTGATGCGCTGATCACCGCGTCTGACCATTTTCCGGTGACGATCGAGTTTGACGACTGAACCGCGACCAAAGCCCCATGCATAGGGAGCACGGGGTTTAGGATTTAGCGGTCTTGAGCTGCACCTCGGCCCCAAGGGAGGCTGCAAGCGAGTTCAGGCGCGCTTCGGCGACCTCTCCAAACAGCGGCAGCATGTCATTGGTTAGCCAAAGTTCGAGCTGCTTTTTCTTGGGATACCAGCGCAATGTGCCGCGGTCCTCGTCCTTGTTCATCCACAACATCGCACCAAAGCGCATGGCCTTGCCCAGAATTTCGGCCTCGATCCGGGTCTTTTCATCGACCATCTCATAGAGGTCTTCAAATCGGGTGTTTTCACGCTTGTTGGAATAGCGGTGGAGCAGGGCAAGGCCCAAGAATATTCGCTCGGAATGCTTTAACCCGCCCAGATTGGCGCGGGTGGCGTTGTCGAAACACACCTCGGCGCGGTAGTCTGGGTGCGCACGCCAACTGACGTCATGCAGCAGGCAAGCCGCCTTGATCAGACGTTTGCGCTGTGGGGGGGCGGACTTGTACAGCGGTGAAATGAAATCATAAAGCACCTTGCCGAAACCGGGCATGCGGGCATCTTTGGCTTCGGCAAAACGGCAGGCCTCGATCAGCGGATCGCGGTCGCGCAGACGTTGCGGCATCTGTTCGTAGAGCATCCCCTCGCGGATACCATAGCTGGAAATGGCGATGTCCTTGGGCTTGAAGGTCTTGACCAAGCGCGACAGAACCTCGGCGGCAAAGGGCACCAGCGCCATCCGGCTGGAGGACACGCCACTGATTTGGCGCAGCTCTTCGAGGTTGGCGTTTTTGATATGTTTCACGGTCTCGCGCACGGATTTGGCCGTCATGCGGTATTCGTGCAGCACATGCAGCGGATAACCGCGCCGGACCATATCGATGCGGGCAATGGCGCGCCATGATCCACCGACCAGAAACAGACGGTCGCGCTGCGCGCCCATTTTGTCGGCCAAGCCTTGCATGACCTCTTTGATATGTTCCTGCCGTGCCTTGGCCCCGCCCTTGATATCACGCAGCTTGAGCGGCCCAAGCGCCGAGGTGACCCGCTTGCCCACGCGTCCGGCGGAAATCTCAGCAAGCTCCATCGACGAGCCGCCGATGTCGCAGACCAGACCATACGCCCCCGGCCAGCCCAACAGCACACCCTGCGCCGAAAGTCGGGCTTCTTCCTCGCCGTCGATGACCCAGATTTTCAGGCCGGTTTCACGCTCGACCTCGTCACAAAATGCGCGGCCGTCGGAGGCATCGCGCACCGCGGCCGTCGCCACCACCGTCAGTTCGGCCAGCTGCATGCCATCGGCGAGCTTTCTGAACCGCTTCATCGCGGATAAAGCGCGTGCGCGCCCTTGGGGCGATAGATGGCCGGTTTCAGCCATGCCAGCGCCCAAGGCGCACATGATTTTTTCGTTATAGAAATAGGCGGGCGACCGGGCGGCCCCGTCAAACACCACCAAACGGACCGAGTTTGATCCAACATCGACAACACCGACCTTGGCCAATGCGCGGGCCGAGGGGTCTAGAAACAGCGGTTTTCCGAAAAGCCCCAGATCGGCCACGCCGGTTTCAGGGACAGAGGTGGGCGGATTGGTGTCTAGCGTATCTGCCACAAATGCTCCTGCGGGGGCTTTGGTTCATGTCCAAATTGGCCCAGTTGTGGGGGGGAGGTCAATCGTTAACGGTGCGCGGCCTGTTGTAAAAAGGAGAGGGCCAGAGGCCCTCGTGACATTTTAGCATGTGGGGGAGGCGTGAGCCCCATGTGGCCGGAGGCGGGATCGGGGAGGAGACCTGCGCCTTCGGCGAGAGTTTATTTGGCAAAATGAAAATCAGGTCAGTCTTCGGTATGTGTTAGCTTGGGCACGTCCGAGGCACCGGCGCTGCCGCGGCCCGAAAGCGAGGGGTTTTCCATGAAGAAGCGGTGGCAGTTGAAGGCGAATACGCCTTCTTTCAAGGGGGGGCGGACAAAGCTGCCATCCGCGGACATCACCCAGCTTTGCGCCACGTCGGCGAGGTTTGCCGCCATGATCTGGCTGGTGATCTGTGCCTTGACGGTGGGGTTTTCGATTTCCACCAGCGTTTCGACGCGGCGGGTCAGGTTGCGGCCCATCCAGTCGGCGGAGGACATGAAAACCCGCGCCTTTTTATGGGGCAGCCCGTGGCCATTGCCAAAGCATACGATGCGAGAATGTTCCAAAAACCGCCCGACGATGGATTTGACGCGTATGTTTTCGGACAGGCCTTTGATGCCGGGGCGCAGGCTGCAGATGCCGCGCACGACGAGGCTGATTTTAACGCCAGCCTGAGAGGCCGCGTAAAGCGCATCGATCACATCGGCATCGACAATGGAGTTCATCTTGGCCCAAATCTCGGCCGGTTTGCCAGCGGCGGCGTGTTTCGCCTCGGCTGCGATCATGTCGAGCAGGCGGGTCTTGAGGGTGAGCGGCGAGATCGCGAGATTGTCCAAGGTTTCCGGTTGGGCATAGCCGGACAGGTAGTTGAACACTTTGGTCGCGTCGCGGCCCAGTTTCTGATCGCAGGTGAACAGCGACAGGTCGGTATAGATGCGCGCGGTGATCGGGTGGTAATTGCCGGTGCCGTAGTGGGTGTAGGTGACCAGCTGATCACCCTCGCGGCGCACCACTGTAGAAATTTTCGCATGTGTTTTCAGGTCGATAAAGCCGTACACCACATGGGCACCGGCCCGTTCGAGCCTGCGGGACTGGCGGATATTGGCGGCCTCGTCAAAGCGGGCCTTCAGCTCGACCAGTGCAGTGACGGATTTGCCATCTTCGGCGGCCTCGCACAGGGCTTCGACGATGGGGCTGTCGCGCGAGGTGCGATAGAGCGTTTGTTTGATCGCCACCACATTGGGATCACGGGCGGCTTGGGTCAGGAAACGCACCACCATATCGAAGGTCTCGTAGGGGTGGTGCAGCAGCATGTCCTTGGACCGGATGGCGGCAAACATATCGCCATCATGGTCGGTGACCCTTTCCGGCACGCGGGGTGTGAATTGCGGCCACAGCAGATCGGGGCGGCTGTCGATGACCAGTTCGGACAGATCCCCGACCCCGATCATCCCGTCGATTTCAATGACGTCCTGGGGGCGCACGCCCAGTTCGGCCATGACCACATTTTTCAGCTTTTCTGGCGCGCCAGCGGAATGGGTCAGGCGTACAACCTCGCCGCGGCGGCGGCGTTTCAGCGCAACCTCGAATTCGCGCACCAGATCTTCGGCTTCATCCTCGACCTCGAGATCGCTGTCGCGCAGAACCCGGAATTCAAAGTGGTCTTTTAGTTTGTAGCCGGGGAACAGGTCCGGCACCTTCAGCACCAACAGATCTTCGAGCGGTAGGAAACGCTGGCAGCCTTCGGGCGCGGGCAGCGGTACGAAGCGGTCGATCTTGGCCGGGATGGGCAGCAGCGCCTGTAGGGGGCGTTTATCTGCCGTCCGTTCCAGTTGCAGCGCCAGCGCATAGCCTGTGTTGGGGATAAAGGGGAAAGGGTGCGCAGGATCAATGGCGAGGGGCGAGAGGACCGCAAACACTTGGTTTAAAAACACATCATCAAGATGGGTCAAATCGGCCTTATCCAGATCAGCGGCGCGTTCGAGCATGATGTTCTGCGCGTCCATCTCGGCCATGAGATCGACAAGCGTGCTTTGCTGCGTCAGCATCAGCTTGCGGGCGTTTTCGTTGATCAGCACAAGCTGTTCAGCAGGGGAAAGGCCATCGGCAGCCGGGGTCGTATTGCCCGCCTGTGCCAATTCGCGCAGACCGGCCACGCGCACCGTGTAAAATTCGTCTAGATTGTTGGCGGATATCGACAGAAACCGCAGGCGTTCCAGCAGGGGGACACGGGGGTTCTGCGCCTCTTCCAACACACGCCAATTGAAGCCCAGCCAACTGAGTTCGCGGTTAAAGAAGCGCCCCGGGCCAGACATGTCCAGATCGGGCAATGTCTCGGGTTCGGGGAAGGCGGCTTTTAGAAAATCAGCTTGGTTCATAGCGGCCTTATGGCGTTGGATTACAACAGAATTATGACAAGGGAAGTGGTGAGAGTATCGCGCGGGTCAGGCGCGATTGTCCAGTACTTGTGCAGCAAGCGCACGGGTCACCGGCTTTTTCTGCGCAAGGCTGGCCGCATCAAGGGCAGCAACCAGATCACCCGCCGCGGCAAAGGACCGGTCCATACGCAGCAGCAGATAGGGGATCAAATCTGGCTTGGGCGTCAGTTGCCGATCCGCCAGAAGCTTGGCCAGTACCGCCGTCAGCAGCATGTCATCGGGGGCCTCAAGTGCGGCGGAGCCTGCAGCCCCCATACGACTGGTCAGATCCGGCAAGTTAAGGTTCCAACCGGCAACGGGGGGCGTGCCTGTCATCAGCAGGCTGTGCCCCTCGGCCAGAACCAGATTGTGAAGGTGGAACAGGGCCGTTTCCGCATCTGCATTACCCGCGATGGCAGGCACATCTTCGACAGCGACGCAGTCTTGCGCCAATTGGGGGATATCGGCATCGGGCAGATCAATGGCGCTGATGATCCGCGCGCCGGACATGGCGGCCCACACATGGGTCAGGTGGGTTTTGCCCGATCCGGCGGGGCCGGTCAGCGCCAGCTTGTTGCCAGCCCAGCCTTGCCAGCCGTCAATCATCGCCGCCGCAATCGCGTTCGACGGGGCAACAAAGAAATCGTCGCGCCCCAGTGCTGTGCGACTGGGAAGCGCAAGGCCAAGCTGTTTTGCCATATCAGTCGGCCCGTTCGTCCAAGGTGGTTTGATCAACGCCCTTATACAGTACGCTTTCGCGGTACTGCTCGGTGGCAAAGCGCGCCACGACCCCAAGGGCCGCAGCAATAGGTACCGCCGCCAACATGCCGACAAAGCCAAAGAGCGATCCAAATACGGATAGGGCAAGGATCAGCCACACAGGGTGCAGGCCAACCGAGTTGCCCACCAGTTTTGGCGTGAGGAAGTTTCCTTCGAGCATCTGACCGAGGATGAAGATCGCCGCGACCAAACCGATGGACACCCAATCACCCCAGAACTGGAACAGGGCCAAACCGATGGCCAAAACGCCGCCCAACACGGCGCCAAGATAGGGGATGAATGTGACAAGCCCGGCGATGAACCCGACGACAAGGCCGAATTGCAACCCGACCAGCATCAGCGCGATGGCGTAATATGCGCCCAAGATCAGGCAGACGGTGCCCATGCCGCGAATGAAACTGGCAAGGGTCTTGTCAATGTCGCGGGCCAGACGGCGGATAACCGGCGCGTGGTCGCGGGGCAGCAAGCTGTCGATCTGCGCGACCATGCGGTCCCAATCGAGCAGCAGATAGACCGCTACTACAGGGACGATCACGAACAACAGCAAAATGTTCAACAAGGAAGCGGCAGAGGCCAAAGCCGTATTCAGCAGCTCGCCGCCGCGTTCCTGTATTGTGGCACCAATACCGGTGATCGATGTACGCAGGGTTGAACCCTCGACCAGCAGGGTCGGAAAGCGATCTGTCAGGAAATCAATGAAATTGCGGGTCAGTTCTGGCGCGATTTCGATCAGGTTGATCGCTTGGTTGACCAAGGTCGGCACCACCAACAGCGCCATCAGGACAAAGATTAACAGCGCAAGCAAGGTGATCACTGCGGTGGCCATAGCCCGGCTAAGGCCCAAAGTCTCTAAGCGGTCGGCAACAGGGTCCAGAAAATACGCAATCGCGGCCCCGATCAGGAAGGGCAGCAGAATATCCCCGGTGAACCAAAGGATCACAAGAGCGACTGCGCCTGCAATCCCCCAGTATTTCAATTGATCTCTGATAGGCAGGGCCATGGGCAACCTCCGATACGCGTTCCCGTGTTGACATTGCGCACTGGTACCGGATTTTCAAGGGCTGAGCGGTGCGGGACCCACAAAACATAGGCGCGTTTGGCGGATGTTGAGCCTCCGGCGGGGATTTAAGACCATTTGGAAATTATGAGGTGGGATCTATCGCGCAGTGTGGCGCGGCGGCTTGACAATAGCGGGGCTGCCATTGCCACTGTGGCTAACAAGGAGACCTGATATGCGCAGTGATTTTGACCGTGAACTTGAACAGCGTTTGGTGCGCTATGCCGCGATTGACAGCCAAAGCGACGAGACCAGCCCGACCAGCCCCAGCACGCAAAGACAGCTGGATATGTCGCGTTTGCTGGTCAAGGAGCTGGAGGCGATGGGGGCCGCAGATGTCGAGCTGACCGATTATGGCGTGGTTCTGGCCACGGTGCCCGCCACGGTCGATGGTGCGCCAGTGATGGGATGGTGCGCCCATGTGGATACGGCACCGCAATTCAATGCAACGGGGGTCAAACCGGTCGTGCACCGTGGGTATAACGGCGGCGATATCACCTTTGCCGACGCGCCAGAGTTAAAGCTGTCACCAGAAAACTCACCCTTTCTTGCTGAGAAACAGGGCGATGATATCATCACCGCCAGTGGGACGACATTACTGGGCGGCGACGACAAGGCAGGCGTTGCAATCATCATGACCGCCGCGCGGCATCTACTGGAAAACCCCGAAGTGGCCCATGGCAAGATCAGGCTGGCCTTTACCCCCGACGAGGAAATCGGTCGTGGCGTGGATGCACGCTTGCCTGCCGATATGGCCTGCGACTTTGCCTATACCTTTGACGGATCAAAACCGGGTGAGGTCGAGCATGAGACGTTTTCAGCGGACGCTGCTGTGGTGACCGTGACGGGTGTTTCGGCGCATCCGGGTTGGGCCAAGGACAAGATGGTGAACGCGCTGCATCTGGCGGCGAAGATTTTGATGACCCTGCCGCATGTCACGATGACGCCAGAAACGACCGACGGGGTAGAGGGGTTTATCCACGCCTCGACCATCAAGGGCGGGTCATCGGAGGCGGAGATTAAATTTATCCTGCGGGACTTCGAGCGGGATGGGCTGGCCCAGAAGGGCGCATTGCTGCAACAGGTATGTGAAACGGTGCAGGCGACGGAGCCGCGCGCCCAGATCACCTGCGAGATCACACCGCAATACCGCAACATGCGCTACTGGCTGGAAAACGACATGACGCCGGTCACCTTGGCCCATGACGCGGTGCGCGCGGCAGGGATGGAGCCGGTATCGATCCCTATCCGGGGCGGCACTGACGGGTCGCGCTTGACTGAAATGGGCCTGCCATGCCCCAACATTTTTACCGGCATGCAGGAAATTCATGGACCGCTTGAGTGGATATCGGTTCAGGATATGGCCAAAGCATTGCGGGTGGCGCTGGAACTGGCCAAGCGGGCGGTGCCGGGCTGATCGTTTTTTGGGGGAGCGCTTGGATTAGATGTGCGATTGGGGCTCTGCCCCAAACCCCGGGATATTTAAGAGCCAGAGAACAGGGGCAGTGTTGGTGATTGTTTCCCTGATTGCTTTGGCATAATCAGGGCCGAAGCCAGTTTGAGAGGATCATCATGCGTCTGTCCCGTTATTTTCTGCCCGTGCTCAAGGAAAACCCGTCCGAGGCGCAAATTGTCAGCCACCGGCTGATGTTGCGGGCGGGCATGATCAAGCAATCCGCTGCCGGGATTTATTCGTGGTTGCCGTTGGGCTTTAAGGTGCTGCGCAAGATTGAAAATATCGTGCATGAAGAGCAGCAGCGCGCTGGGCATATTCCGATGTTGATGCCGACCTTGCAGCCAGCCGATTTGTGGAAAGAATCCGGGCGCTATGACGCCTACGGCCCCGAGATGCTGCGCATCAAGGACCGTCAGGACCGCGATATGCTGTATGGCCCCACCAACGAAGAGATGATCACGGATATCTTCCGCAGCCATGTCGGGTCTTACAAAGATTTGCCGCTGACGCTGTACCACATCCAGTGGAAGTTCCGAGATGAGATCCGCCCGCGTTTCGGCGTGATGCGTGGCCGCGAGTTTTTGATGAAAGACGGCTATAACTTTGATCTGACCAAGGAAGACGCGCTGCACGCCTATAACCGGCATCTGGTCAGCTATCTGCGCAGCTACGAGCGGATGGGCCTGCAAGCCATTCCGATGCGTGCCGATTCAGGCCCCATTGGCGGTGACGATACCCATGAATTCCTCGTGTTGGCCGACACCGGCGAGTCGGAAGTGTTCTATGACAGCGAGATCACCGATCTGAAATTCGGCGACCGCGAGATTGATTTTGATTCGGTGGATCAGTGCCAAGCGGTGATGGAAGAGTTCACCTCGCGCTATGCGCGCACGGACGAGACGCATGATGCCGATTTGTTTGCGCAAGTCCCCGCCGACCGCCAGCGCACCGCACGCGGCATCGAAGTGGGCCAGATCTTCTATTTCGGCACCAAGTATTCGGAGCCGTTGGGCGCGACGGTGCAAGGCCCCGATGGGAAACCGACGCCCGTGCATATGGGCAGCCACGGCATTGGCGTCAGCCGTCTGTTGGGCGCGATCATCGAGGCCAGCCATGACGACAAGGGCATCATCTGGCCCGAAGGCGTGACGCCGTTCCATGTGGGAATTGTGAACCTCAAGCAGGGTGATGAAGAGGCGGATGCGGCCTGTCAGGCGCTCTATGATAGCATCACTGCCTTGGGGCTTGAGCCACTGTATGATGACCGTAACGAGCGTGCGGGCGGCAAATTCGCGACGATGGATTTGATCGGTTTGCCATGGCGGATCACGGTCGGTCCACGCGGGTTGAAAAACGGCGTGGTCGAATTGACCTCGCGCAAGACCGGCGAAAGCGAAGAAATGACGCCGGAAGCGGCCGTCGAAAAGATCGCAGCGATCTATCGCGCGATTGCCTAAGGCAACGTTCCGGCTAACTGAATGGGGCGGTGGCGCGAAAATGCCGCTGCCCCTTCACCGCTTGACCCGTCGTGCGCAAACCAGCAGGTTGCCTGCGACCTATCTGACCGGAGCCCTTTGATGGCGAAACCTGCCCAGACCACCGCGCCCTTTGCCCCGTTTGAATGGATGATCGCATGGCGGTACCTGCGCGCCCGCCGGGCCGAAGGCGGCGTGAGCGTCATGACATGGATCAGCCTGATCGGCATTACCTTGGCGGTGTTCGCGCTGATTGCCACGCTTTCGGTACGGTCCGGATTTCGGGCAGAGTTCGTGGGCACCATTCTGGGCGCGAATGCCCATGTGACCGTTTATAATTTGGCCACGGTTGATGAAAACGGTGTCAGCCAGACCGGCATTGCCGATTACACCGATATGGCGGCGCGGGTGGCACAGGTGCCCGGCGTGACCCATGTGGCCCCCTTGGTGCGCGGGCAGGTGATGGCCAACAAGGGGCAGGCCAACACCGGGATCGAGGTCTATGGCATTGATGGCGCTAATCTGGCCAACCGCCCGCGTATTGCCAACCCTGAAACCGCGCAGGGCGATCTGGCAAATTTCGATCAGGGCATCGCGATCGGGTCCGGCGTGGCGCAAGCGCTGCGGGTCGGGCTTGGCGACCGGATCAAAATTATCTCGCCCAACGGGGTGAAAACCGCCCTTGGCACGAGCCCGCGGATCAACGCCTATGACGTCGTCTATATCTTTAGCGCCGGGCGCTATGACATCGACCGCACCCGCGCCTATCTGCCCCTGACCGAGGCGCAGTCGTTCTTTAACCGCGAAGGGGTGGCGGACGAGCTGGAAGTAATGGTCGAGGACCCCGATAACGTCGATGCCCTCAGCCAGCCCTTGATGGCCGCCGCTGGCGAACGGGCCATGGTCTGGACATGGCGCGACGCGTCTGGGTCGTTTCTGGATGCGCTGGATATCGAAGACCGCGTGATGTTTGTGATCCTGAGCATCCTTGTGCTGATTGCCGCGATGAACATCGTATCAGGCCTGATCATGCTGGTGAAGAACAAGGGCCGCGACATTGGTATTTTGCGCACCATGGGCCTAAGCGAGGGGTCGATCCTGCGGGTGTTTTTCATCTGCGGCGCGTTTACCGGCATCATCGGCACCGCGATGGGCGTGATCCTTGGCTGTTTGTTCGCATTGTACGTCGATCAGATTTTTGGCGTGGTAAACTGGCTGTCGGGCGGCACCGCATGGGATGCATCGGTGCGCGGCATCTATTTCCTGCCGGCCAAGCTGCAATTTGGCGATGTGATGTCTGCCGTGGCGCTGTCGCTGGGCCTGTCGTTCATCGTGACAATCTTTCCCGCACGCCGTGCCGCGCGGATGAACCCGGTCGAGGCGTTGCGCTATGAATGATCCCGTGTTGCGCCTGTCAGGCATTTCCAAGGCTTATAACGCGGGCCTTCCATCCGAGGTATCGGTGTTGCGCGGTATCGACCTGTCCGTCGCCCCTGGGGAGGTTGTGGCCTTGGTCGCGCCATCCGGTGCGGGTAAATCGACACTGCTGCACATCGCGGGGCTGCTGGACACGCCGGACAGTGGCACGGTCGAAATCGCGGGCACCGACATGACCGGCCAGTCCGATCGCAAACGCACCGGCGTGCGGCGGCGCGATGTGGGGTTCATCTATCAGTTCCACCATCTGCTGCCCGAGTTTTCTGCCGTCGAAAACATCGTGTTGCCGCAACTGGCCAATGGCGTCAGCAAGGGTGCCGCCCAAACCCGCGCGCTGCACTTGCTGGATCAGGTGGGCATCGCACATCGCGCCAGCCATCGCCCCGCGGAATTGTCGGGCGGCGAACAACAGCGCGTCGCGTTTTGCCGTGCGCTGGCCAATGAACCACGTCTGTTGTTGGCGGATGAGCCCACGGGCAATCTGGACCCCGCCACATCGGATCAGGTCTTTGCAACCCTGATGGAACTGGTGCGCGGCACGGGGCTGTCTGCGGTGATCGCGACCCATAACCTTGATCTGGCCGCGCGGATGGACCGCCAGATACGGCTGGATGCAGGGCAGTTGGTACCGCTGTAAGCTATGCCTGCTGGGTCAGCCAGACACCGGCACACATCAGCGCAATACCCCCCATGCGCGCAGCCCCCAAGGGCGACACTTGCGCCCCGAACAGCCCGAAATGATCAATCGCGGCGGCGCTGATCAACTGGCCGAGAAGCACAAAGAACACCGCATTGCCGACACCAAAATGTGGCGCGATAAACGTGATCGACATCACGTAAAACGCGACCAGCAGCCCGGCCAGAAACAAATGCCGGGGTGCTGCGGGCATCTTGGAAAACCCTTGCGGGTTATGCACCAGCGCCACGATCAGGCTGGCCGCGAAAGCCACGATAAACAGCACCGTCGCCGCCGCTGCGGGCGATCCGATACGCGCGCCCAAGGCCGCGTTCAACCCTGCAAGAATTGGGATACCGACCCCGGCCAAAAGCATAATGATCGCATAGTGGGCCATGGGAGCTCTCAGTTTATTCTATCCAATTGACACAGATCATGGCAAAGCATCAGGTGAACGGCAAGGTTTAGTCCCAGCAATAAAAGGAAACAAAAATGCGTCTGCCCCTGATCTCGTGTATGTTCGGCCCGCTCGCCCTTGCGGCCTGCGTTGAAACCGGCATGCCGGAACGGCCCGAGGGGGCTGCGTTTTTTGCCGATAACTGTACCGCCTGCCATGGCACATCCGCACGCGGCGATGGCCCCTTGGCCGGGAACCTGACCACCACGCCACCCGATCTGACCCTGCTGTCGCGCAACAATGATGGCCGGTTCCCGCAAACCAAAACGCTGGCCTATATCTATGGCGATCCGCAGGAAAACCACCTGACCCGCGTCATGCCCGACTTTGGCAAGGAAATGGCGCTGGATCTGGTGCCGGTCGAGCTGGACGGCGCATGGACCCCGACACCGCGCGTGCTGGCCGGGCTATTGGTCTATCTCGAAAGCATCCAGCGCTAGTCGCAAATCCCGCGTAGTTCGACCCCGTTCCACGGCATCCGCACCGCATAGGCGCGGCTTTGGGGCAGGGGGGCGACGGGCATCACCTGTGATATCAGCGCATGTAACCGCTTGGTCCGCGACGCCTGCGGGGCGAGCGCGCGACAACACACGAATTCCTCGACGATGGCCCCTTGTTGTTCAAAGCCAAAGTCATGGAACTGCGGTTTTGCCGTGAGATCAAACAGATAGGGGTCGGCCATCCCGCCATGTTCAAACGCGGCGCGCAGCGGGGTGTAGCCCGTCGTCGCGCGGTTTTGCCATTGCCACACATGGGTCAGCTCGTGACTGAACACCATCGCCTCGATCAGGCTGATCTGGTCGGGATAATCGGGCAGATAATCGTCCAGATACCAATCCTTGTCGAACAGCACCGTGTTGAACGCAGCCATCGCTGCGGGCTTGGTCGTGATCACCTCGCCCACTTTTTCGGGGGGCAGAATGCGTTCGCGACAGGTGGTGCGGGGCCGGGCCTTGCGGGTCATGGTAACGGCCTTGGACGGGGCCCCGTCATGCAGCCGCACCCGCGCGACATTCAGCGTATCGCCCGTGATGGTCTGCGCAAATGCGCGTTCATTCACCGTCAACGGACGCCCGCAAGAGGCAAGGAGCAGGACAAGGATCAGCGCGCGTTTCATGCCCAAACCGTGGGTGAAAGCGGGGCGGCGATCAAGGGGAATTTTCGCCGTGGTGGGGGAGGTGTGCAGGGTGCGCGGTGGGTGTGTGCGTGGAGATCGGGAACGCGGTGGTCGGGGGCGCGTGGAGGTCGGTTACGCGTGGGTCGGTTACGCGTGGAGGTCGGGTACGCGTGGGTCGGTTACGCGTGGAGGTCGGGTACGCGTGGGTTGGGTACGCGGTGGTCGGGAACGCGTGGGTTGCACCCACCCTACGTAGGGTGGGTGCAACCCACCAAAGCCCCATCACCCCACAAACCGGATAATTATTGAATATAACGACGGGGTCTCGCCCTGTTCGGAGACTTTCTATTTCGGATTTGTTTCATCAATGCCGAATATTTCACTTTCAACGTATGCCATCACGTATTTTTCCGCGAGTTTGTCTTCATCTTTCGTAAGTCCAAAGATTGGCCTCAATATTGAATTAATTTGATTCTCAAAATATTGAGTTGCATGGTGATATAAAATAATAATGCCTACAAGAAATAAAAACAAAATGATGAGTATCAAGTAATTGTCAGTTCCATTTTCAATAAGCCAATGTCTAACTTTTAGTAGTAAAAATATATTGAAAAAGTTTATGATTAAAAAGGATGATGAAGAAATGAATGTATTCTCACGCGCCTTTTTGAACGTCTTCTGCTTAAGGTCAGGAAGGGATTTTGTAGTAGCATGCAGGACCTGTGCAATGGCTTCATCATGAGCGATAAAAAACGTCAGCGTTGATAATCTAGGAATATGCAAATTAGATAGTTCGATAGATGTTTCCGTATTTTCAATAGATGCACTAGCTCCATTTCCTGTGTCAACAATAGTGTATTGATAGATTAATTTTCCGGGTTTCTTTTGAATAGATATTGGCTTTGCAAAGTCATCATCAGTCAATGTTACGTCGGTACGATTGGAAATAACGATGATGTCGGTGACTAACGTTTTACCGACGTTCCCTTCGAAGGTAATTGATTGGGAGTAAGCAGGAAAGGCTAACTTTTTAACTTTTCTTGATCTAACCCATTGATAGAATATTTTCTTTTGCCGTGATTTAATGAAGCGGTATAGGGCAAATATAAAGCTTCCAAGCGTCACCGTCGTGACGACGCCATTTAGGAAGCTTTCGTATTCCATGTAGAATGAGGAAAGACCCTCAAACATCCAACTCCTCCACAAACTGCGCGTTATCCTGAATATACTGATAGCGCAGTTCGGGCTTTTTCCCCATTAGACGTTCCACCAGATCACCGGTCTCTCCGGGGATGTCCTCTTGAACCGTGACGCGGATCAATTTGCGGGTGGCGGGGTCCATGGTGGTTTCTTTCAAATCCTTGGCGTCCATCTCGCCCAAGCCTTTGAACCGTTGCAGGTCGATCTTGCCTTTGCCACCCAGACCTTTTTCCAGCCACATGTCCTTTTCCGCGTCGTCGGACACATAGACGCGTTTGGGCCCTTGGGTCAGACGGTACAGCGGAGGGCAGGCCAGATACAAATGCCCCGCGTCGATCATCGGGCGCATTTGGGTAAAGAAGAACGTCATCAGCAGTGCCGCGATATGCGCGCCGTCGACATCCGCATCGGTCATGATGATGATCTTGTCATAGCGCAGATCGTCCAGCACGAATTTGCTGCCCATCCCGACGCCAAGCGCCTCGCATAGATCGTTGATCTCGGCGTTGGTGTTCAGCTTGCCCGAGGCCGCGCCCAGCACGTTCAGGATCTTACCCTTCAGCGGCAGCAGTGCTTGGTTCACACGGTTGCGCGCCCCTTTGCCCGATCCGCCAGCCGAATCCCCCTCCACGATGAACAGCTCGGTGCCTTCGCGGGTTTTGGAGGTGCAATCGGTCAGCTTGCCGGGCAGGCGCAGCTTTTTCGTGGCGGTCTTGCGGGCGGTTTCCTTTTCCTGACGACGACGCAGGCGTTCCTCGGCGCGCAGGACAAGGAAATCAAGGATCGCGCCGGCGGATTTCGTATCCGCCGCCAGCCAGTTGTCAAAGTGGTCGCGCACGGCGTTTTCGACCATGCGCTGCGCATCTACCGTGGCCAGCCGGTCTTTGGTTTGGCCGACGAATTCAGGCTCGCGGATAAAGCACGACACCAGCGCGCAGCCGCCCGTGATCAGGTCGTCGCGGGTGATGGTGCCGGCCTTTTTATTGCCGACCAATTCGCCGTACGCTTTGACGCCTTTCAGGATCGCAGACCAGAACCCCGCCTCGTGGGTGCCGCCCTCGGGCGTGGGGATGGTGTTACAGTAGGACTGGATGAACCCGTCGCGCGACGGCGTCCAGTTGATCGCCCATTCGACCTTGCCGGGGGTGTTGAATTTCTCGCGGAAATCGACGGTCCCGCCAAAGGGGGCTTCGGCGTAGGTGGTTGATCCGCTTAGGGTTTCGTTCAGATAATCGGACAGACCACCGGGAAAGTGGAACGTCGCCTCGGCCGGGGTGTCGCCATCGGCCTGCGCACATTTCCAGCGGATTTCGACGCCGGAAAACAGGTACGCCTTGGACCGCGCCATCGCAAACAGCCGCGCAGGTTTCAGTTTCAGCGCGCCAAAGATTTCCGGATCGGGGTGAAAGGTGACCGCCGTGCCGCGCCGGTTGGGGGCGGCACCGATCTTGGCCAGCGGCCCTTGGGGCTTGCCGCGTGAAAATTCCATCGCGAACAATTCGCGATTACGCGCCACTTCGACCCGCAGGTGGTCGGACAGGGCGTTCACAACCGATGACCCCACCCCGTGCAAACCGCCCGATGTTTCGTACGAATCGCCCGAGAATTTGCCGCCCGCATTCAGGGTGCAGAAAATGATCTCGAGCGCGGATTTGCTGGGGTCCTTGGGGTGCGGATCAATCGGAATGCCGCGCCCGTTGTCGCGCACGGTGACATGGCCGTTTTCATGCAATTCCAACTCGATCCAGGTGGCATGGCCTGCAACCGCTTCATCCATCGAGTTATCGATGATTTCGGCGACCATGTGGTGCAATGCGCGGTCGTCCTTGCCCCCGATATACATACCGGGGCGCAGGCGGACGTGCTCCATATCCTCAAGCACCTCAATCGATGAAGCGTCATATTCCTTGGCCGTGGGCTGCGCACCAGAAAGAAGATCGGACATAAGGGGGGCCTGCCTGTCTATTGCTTTTGTTAGGGTCCTACTATGCCAGAGCCCGCAAGGCGGGGGAAGGGTGGATGACGTCGCGCCAGCGCGTTTTCCCGCCCTTTGGCGCAGGTTTTGTGGGGGTCACCCGCCATGCGGCACTGCTGCGTTCTGCTAGAGCCAGTTCAAAATGGCATCGGCAACCGCGCGCGGCTTTTGATGATGTAGCCAGTGATCGGCACCTTGGATGCGCACGCGGGTCAGGTCGGGGGCATAGTCCTCAAGCCCTTGGGTCGATGCGGGCATCAGCGCTGTGTCGTCCTCGCCCCAGACCAACAGATGTGGGCAGCGCACTTGCAACCGCGCCGGATCAAAGGTCAGCGCATCGTCGATAGCCTCTCCGGTCTGGCCAATTTTCAGCGGCGACGCGCGGTACCAGTTCACCATCCCGCGCAGCCCCGCCGCATCCCGCCATGCCGCTTTGTAACCCGCCAAGGTCTCGCCTTGCAGCCAATCCATATTCATATACGCGGAAAACAAACCCATCAGCTTGGCAAAATCATCGGCGGCCAGAATGTCTTCTGAGCCCTCGCGGCGCAGGAAATGGATGTATTGTGACGCGTCGGTTTGCGGCCCGCCTTTGGCCAGTTCGCGCTGGAACGGGGCCGGGTGGACACCGTTCATGATGATCAGTTTCGACACCAGCTCGGGCCGCCCGATGGTCAGCGCATAGGCCACCGATGCACCCCAGTCATGGCCCAGCAAGATCACCGGCTCATCGCCGATCAGCGCCGCCATATCCGATACCAATTGCGCGGTTTTATAGTGTTCAACCTCTGCCGGTCGCCAGCTTTGGCCATAGCCGCGTTGGTCGGGCGCGATGCAGTGAAACCGCGTGGCCAGCAATGGGGCCAGATCATTCCAAGCCCCTGAATATTCGGGAAACCCGTGCAGCATCAAAAGCTTGGGCGCGTCCTTGTCGCCCCAGTGGCGTACAAAAAACGGGTGCCCGTTCAATGTGACTGTTTCAGTCCAATCGGCTGT
This sequence comes from uncultured Sulfitobacter sp., assembly GCF_964021855.1. Taxonomy (NCBI): domain Bacteria; kingdom Pseudomonadati; phylum Pseudomonadota; class Alphaproteobacteria; order Rhodobacterales; family Roseobacteraceae; genus Sulfitobacter; species uncultured Sulfitobacter sp. The sequence continues at coordinate 433,385 of NZ_CAXHZD010000003.1, read as the reverse complement.
CATCTGCTGTTCCCTCCCCCCGAGGTGATGTCCCGTTGCACGGCGGGCATATATTCCAGCACAAGCCCGACCGAGGTGCCGGGATCAAAGCCGCGCCATGTGGTGCCATCCAGATAATGCAGCGTATCCTCGCCGCGTAAATGGAGACCCAGAAAGGCGGCGGCGAAATGTTGGGCAACGTTGTTCATACGCAACGTATCCCAGACAGGGTCGGCATAGTGCGCAAACGGGTGCCAGCCCAACGTATCCGACATGGGCCAGCTTTCGGCAGGGGCCGGAATGGGGGCGGCGGCATTATGGCCCGCGCCTTGAAAGCTCAGTAAATAGCGATCCGCGCTTGCCCCCTCAAAGATGCGGCGCATGGCGCGATAGTTTGACACCTCGTCAGACGTTCCGGCCATCATAAACATGGGGGTGTCCAGCTGCGCCAGACATTCCGCATCCCACATGTTCTGCCCGTTGCCCCACGGACCGATGGGAATGATCGCCTTCAGCCGTGGATCGCGCAGGGCCGCATGGGTGCCAGACCCCAACAGATGCCGCGACAACATATCATCCGTGCCCGCCCGCGTGTGGTTCAGCGCTGTTGGTGCCAGCCCGGCACCGCCCATGATCAACGCGCCATAGCCGCCCATGGAATAGCCGATCAGCCCGACCTTTTCACAATTGACCAACGCGCCCAGATCACCGCCCAGCTGCGCCATGCCATCAATCACGCCGCGCTGATCCAGCGGGCGGTGCACCAATGTGACCTCAAAGGGCTGCTGATCCTCATAGGTGCTGCCCGCATGATCGGGGGCGGCTACAACATATCCCTTGGCGGCAAGGCTCTCGGCCAGATGCGCCAGCAGATACCGGTTGCCGGGATACCCGTGCGAGATGACGACCAGCGGCGCGAACCCCTCTTGCGCGGGGAGCGCATTGCGGCTGGCAGAGCCGCGCAAAACCGTCGGGGTGACGCCGTCGCGGGTCAATGTGGGGTATTCGGTGCCGGGCACCGTATCCGCATGGGCGGGATACCAGATTTCCGTCGTTAATGTCCGGCCTTCATAGATCGTAATCTCGTGGGTGGTGACCCCGACCGGATGGTGCCCGCGCGCCGCTAAACTGGGCGCATCTGGGCGCACGATATCAATACGGTTATGCACGGCGCTCCCTTTAGGTAAACCCACTACTACGGCGGGAATACTGTGGCAAGCGATGTCGCGAAGGGCAAGCAGGGATGCGGGTTAAATCAGATGGGGCAGATGTGTCTTCAGCGCGTCGAACACATAGGCAATACGGCGCAGTCGCGCCTGATCCTCGTGGACAATCAGCCAACAGGGCATCATGTGCCGGGTTTTCGGGGACACGCGCACCAGACCGAGGCGCGCCGCCAGTTTGACCTGACATATGCCAACGCCAAGTCCTGCGCGCAGATGCGCGATCTGCACCAAAGGATCATCGCTGCGTAAAATGACGTTCCGCGGCACAGGCATACCGGCGTTTGCCATGGCGGGCAGTATCCGGTTTTCGCGGTCATCGGCAATAAACGGCAGATCCTCGACCTCGCGGCCGGACAGGGGCAAGGATGGCGCGGCAAACAGCCCCAATTCCACGTCAGGCAGGCGCTTTGCAATCAGCGCCTTCTGCGTGGGCTGCACAAAACGCACCCCGATATCTGCCGCCCGCCGCAGCAGATTTTCGGTGGTGTCCGTGCCCATGATTTCGAACCGTAAATCAGGTGCATCGCGGGTGATCTGGCCCAGAACATCGGGCAGCACAAACCCCGCCAACACCCGGCTACAGGTGATCCGCACGGTCCCCGCAACCGCGTCTTTGTTGCCCGAGGCAATGCGGCGCAAGGATGCGGCTTCTTCCAGCACCGACGCCGCAGCTGGCATCAGGCTATACGCCATTTGTGTCGGGGTCAGCCCATTGGCCGAGCGTGTGAACAGCTGCGTCCCCAACTCTTGTTCCAATCCTTCGATATGGCGGCGCACGGTGGGATGCGCCAAACCCAATTGGCGTGCTGCCGCAGACAGGCTGCCTTGGGTCATTACCGCATGAAAACTAGGGATAACGTCAAGAGAGGGGAACGGGTTGCTCATCAAATTATGATATCTGACCGTACGCTTTTGAACAATTTATTTCAGCTGAGGTATATGGGACTGCTTTGGCGGACAGCTCAACAAAGGATATGTGACATGCAAGGCGATCCCAAACCACATTTTGCCAATCGGTATATTCTGCAAGGCGAAGGGGCGCTGATTGCCATAGCCGGCATCGTTCTTTACGCGCAGCACGGGTTCAGTTGGCTGCTTTTTGCAGCGCTGATCCTCCTCCCGGATCTGGCGATGATTGGTTATGTGCGGGGGCCACGGGTGGGGGCGATTTTGTACAATCTTGGCCATAGTTATATCGCGCCGCTGATCCTGTTGGCCGTGGCGCAGTGGGTCGATAGCGAAACGACCGTGGCGATAGGTCTGATTTGGGGCGTTCACATCGGTGCGGACCGGGCTTTGGGGTATGGGCTGAAATATCCTGAGGGGTTCAAAACCACACATCTGGGTCGGGTTTAGAATCTCTTTCCCTTGTGCGGTTGCTGGCCTATGTCATCGGGATGACTTCAAAAATGACATATATCGGCCACGCCCGTGCGATTACGGTGATGGGGCTGCCGCTGGTTGGCGGCCATCTGGGACAAGTGGCCATCGGTGTGACCGACACGGTCATGATGGGCTGGTACAGCGTCGAGGCGCTGGCCGCTGTCACCCTTGCCAGTACCTATTTCTTTGTTCTGCTGATTTTCGGCTCTGGCTTTGCTTGGGGCGTGATGCCCATGGTCGCCGCGTTCGAAGCCGAAGGCGATGAAACCAGCCTGCGCCGTGCCACGCGCATGGGGCTTTGGCTGTCGCTGGGCTTTGCCTGTCTTTCCCTGCCGTTGATGATCTGGTCGCGGCCGGTGATGGCATTGATGGGTCAGGAACCGGCGCTGGCCGAAATGGTCGGCCAATATCTGGCGATTGCCGGATGGGGAATTATCCCTGCGTTGTTGGTGATGGTTCTCAAAAGCTATCTGGCCGCGCTGGAACGCACCCAAGTGGTGTTCTGGATCACCATTGTGTCTGCCATCGCCAATGTTCTGGCGAATTACGCCTTTATCTTTGGCAATTGGGGCGCGCCCGAACTGGGCATTCGCGGTGCCGCGATTGCGTCGCTTGCGTCTAACTCTGTCGCCTTGCTGGCGGTGATTATCTATGTCCTCAAGGCACTGCCAGAGCATCAGATTTTCGTACGTCTGTGGCGGCCCGATTGGGATATGCTGGCGCGGGTGTTCCGTCTGGGCCTGCCCATCGGCTTTACCGGGTTAAGCGAGGTCGGGTTGTTCGCGGCCTCTGCGGTGATGATGGGCTGGCTTGGCACCGTGGCGTTGGCCGCGCATGGGATCGCCCTGCAACTGGCATCTATGACCTTCATGGTGCATCTGGGCATCAGCAACGTCGCCACAATCCGCGCAGGTAATGCGTATGGTCGCCGCGATCCGGAACATCTGGCTAAGGGCGCGATCACCGGCACGGCCATGTCGATCTGTATTGCCGCCCTGACAATCGTCGCCTTTGTCGCGTGGCCAGAGCCGCTGATCAATCTGTTCATGCAGAAATCAGAACCGGCGCGAAATCAGATACTCGCCGTCGGCACCGGGCTTTTGGCCATGGCGGCCCTGTTCCAGCTTGTGGATGGTGCGCAGGCGGTGGCCCTTGGGCTGCTACGCGGCGTGCAAGACACCAAGATACCGATGATCCTTGCCGGTATCAGCTATTGGGTGGTGGGCATCCCCGCGTCCTATCTGCTGGGCTTTACCCTGGGGCTGGATGGCATTGGCGTCTGGCTGGGGCTGGTCGTTGGTCTGGGCGTGGCTGCAATCTTGCTGAACCTGCGGTTCTGGGGCCCGACGATGCGGGACCTGCGCAAGGGCAGCGCGCCGTTGCCCGCCTAGGGCAAGCGGGATGATTTCTTGCGCACCAACGTGCTGCGCAGATCATGCATGGCCAGCAATAACGCGTCGGTGACCTCTTCCAGCTGTTCATCGCTGGCCTTGGATTGCACCCATTGCGTGGTCAGGTTCAGGTGATCAATCGCGCGGTGGATGTCATCCATATCGCGCCGCGCCAACAGCGCGGTGCGTTCTTTCATCCACGCCCGGATATGGGCGATATCCTCATCCGACAGCTCCCGATCACCCTGCGGTTTGATATCGCCGTTGCGGATGTTTGCGATGGCGATCTGATCCATTTCGATGCGGCGCTGACGGTTCGCGGTATCAATCCGAAACACCGCCGCCCCGTTGTCCCGGACGCGGAAATAATACTCTGGCAATTCGCTCGTCATCTCGGTGGTCCTTTCGTCTGGCCTTGGCGCAGCCATAGCCTCTGAATGGCTAATAAATGAATACCTTTAGGGCAGGGCAGACAGGCGGGGCTTATGTCAGCCCCGCGCAAAACCCTTGTATCCGGCTGCACGCTTCCTTCAGCGCCTCATCCGAGGTGGCATAGCTGATGCGAAAGTTCGGGCTAAGCCCGAAAGCCGCGCCAAACACCACCGCCACGCCGGTTTCTTCCAGCAGCGCCGTCGCGAACACCTCGTCGTCGGTGATCTTGGTGCCAGCCGCTGATGTCTTGCCAATCAGCCCCTTGATCGACGGATAGACATAAAACGCGCCCTCAGGCTTGGGGCAGATCATGCCGTCAATCTCGTTCAGCATACCCACCACCAGATCACGGCGACGGACAAACATCTTGTTGTTCTCGGGGATGAAATCCTGCGGGCCGTTCAACGCCTCGACCGCCGCCCATTGGCTGATCGAACAGGGGTTTGATGTCGATTGCGACTGAATTTTCCGCATTGCCGCGATCAATTTTTCCGGACCCGCAGCATAGCCAATGCGCCAGCCTGTCATGGCATAGGCCTTGGACACGCCATTCATGGTCAAGGTGCGGTCATACAGGGCCGGTTCGACCTGCGCGGGGGTGCAGAATTTGAAATCATCATAGGCCAGATGCTCGTACATATCATCGGTCAGCACCCAGACATGCGGATGGCGCATCAACACTTCGGTCAATGCCTTCAGCTCGTCCCAGCCATAGCCCGCACCGGTCGGGTTCGACGGCGAGTTAAAGATGAACCACTTGGTCTTGGGCGTGATTGCGGCCTCAAGCGCCTCGGGCGTCAGCTTGAAATCATTCTCAAGGGTGGCAGGCGCGATAACCGGCTCCCCGCCAGCCAGCAAAACCATATCGGGATAGCTGACCCAATAGGGCGCGGGAATCACGACCTCTTCGCCCGGGTTCAACGTTGCCATCAGCGCGTTGTACAACACCTGCTTGCCGCCTGTGCCCACGCTGACCTGTGCCGGAACGTAATCCAAACCGTTGTCGCGTTTGAACTTTTCGCAAATCGCTTGCTTTAGCTCTGGAATACCATCGACTGCCGTATATTTCGTTTTGCCCGCCTTGATCGCGGCGATCCCTGCCTCTTGGATGTTGGTGGGTGTGTCAAAATCCGGCTCACCGGCACCCAGGCCGATGACATCGCGCCCTGCGGCCTTCAGCTCGGCGGCTTTTTGGGTCACAGCAATAGTGGGGGACGGTTTTACGCGGGCAAGTGTCTTGGACAGCAGTTCCATTTCGGCCTCAGTTTGATATGTGTGCGTGACACTCATACGGCTGACCCCCGCACCGATCAAGCAACAACGGTGCCATACAGGAGAGAACCAATGAACGAGAACGCAGATTGGTATGGCCCGGATGTGGCTACCTTTGGGGATCGCGTCGCTGCGGCGCGTGAAAACGCCCAAATGACACAGGCCGCACTGGCCAAACGTCTGGGCGTAAAACAATCGACCCTGCGCGGCTGGGAGGATGATCTTTCAGAACCCCGCGCCAACCGTCTGGCCACCTTGGCAGGGGTCTTGGGCGTGTCGATGATGTGGTTGATCAACGGCGAAGGCGAAGGCCTCGAGGCACCCGAAGAAGGGCCAAGCGTCGATGAAAGCGCCATGGATGTGTTGAACGAATTGCGCAGTCTGCGTGTGGATATGCTGAAAAGAGCCGAACAACTGGGCCGCCTTGAAAAGCGTCTGCGCAGCTCCTTGCGGGGCGCGGAAAATGGCTGAACTGCGCGAACACAAGGTCAAACGTCTGCACATGCGGTCCATGCGCCGCGGGATAAAAGAGATGGATTTGATCCTGCCGTCTTATGCGTCGACCCGGCTTGAAACCATGGATGATACCGCATTGGCGTTGTATGACGACATGCTGGCCGAGAATGACCATGATTTATATCAGTGGGTTACGGGGCAAACAGCGCCTCCCGCAGAATTTGCGGCCCTGATCGCTGATATTAAGACTCATATCGCCGACAATCCGCTTTAGGGGGATGGGTTAAGCCATTAATTTGCATTCGAAATAAGGATGTAACGGGTTTAACGATATATTTCTCTTTTTTGTTGAGTTTCCGACAAAGCATTTTTTGTCGGAGAGAGATTATGAGTGTCCAAGATCAAATCGCCCTGCCGGGATCCCAAAAAGGGTTTATGGTGGGTTATCTCGAGGCGCTCAGCCTTGTGGAACGATTGCACAGGCTTTTGCTGGATGTGATCAAAGACGAATTTGAAAGGGTGGGCGCGCTGGAAATCAACGCCGTGCAGGCGTTGTTGCTGTTCAACATCGGCGACAACGAGGTGACCGCCGGTGAATTGAAAACGCGCGGATATTATCAGGGCAGCAACGTCAGCTATAACCTGAAAAAGCTGGTCGATATGGGCTATATGCACCACCAGCGTTGCGAGATTGACCGCCGGTCGGTGCGCGTGCGTCTTACTGAAAAAGGCCGCAATATCAGCACCATCGTGTCCGAGCTTTTTGCCCGCCACGCCATCGGTTTGGAAAGCAAAGGTGTGTTGGGCCCCGAAGGCATCGAAGACATCACCCATTCGTTGAAACGGGTTGAACGGTATTGGTCCGACCAGATCAGATATATCTACTGATCAATTATCGTGATGGTATGGCGGTCAAATCGTCATGGCCGTTTCGGGCTATAGGTCTGGACCTGCCCGACGCATTAACGGCAACATGATCCCGTAATTCATTTTGGGGATCATATCATGCAACCGCTTCGTCTCGCCTCCTTTTCCACCGACAACAAAGGGGGCAACCCTGCCGGTGTGGTGATCGCGCCGCAGCATCCCTCGGACCAAGAGATGCGCCAGATTGCCGCCGATCTTGGCTATTCCGAAACCGCCTTTGCCAGTCCGCAAGATGATGCCTGGCGCGTGCGGTATTTCGCCCCCGAAAGCGAGGTCCCCTTTTGCGGCCATGCCACCGTGGCCTTGGGCGCAGCACTTGCTGCCCAGCATGGCAATGGCGTCTACACGCTGGTCCTGAACGATGCGACCATCACCGTCGAAGGGCACAGCGAAAACGGCCAGATGCGCGCTGCGCTGCAATCCCCTGCCACGCACAGCAATCCCGCCGCCCCAGACCTAACCGCAGCCGCACTTGCCCTGCTGGGGCTTGGCCCCGACGATCTTGACCCCCGCTTACCGCCCAGCTTTGCAGGGGCAGGGGCCACGCATCTTATCCTTGCGCTGAACAGCCGTGATACGCTGGCCGCGATGTCCTATGATCTGGCCGCTGGCCGCGATTTGATGCGCGAACATGGCCTTGTCACAATCATGTTGGTCTGGGTCGAAAACGATCAGCTTTTCCACGCGCGCAATGCGTTTGCCTCCGGCGGCGTTCTGGAAGACCCCGCAACCGGTGCCGCCGCTGCCGCGTTTTCCGGGTATCTGCGCGATATCTCATGGCCCCACGGTGGCAAAATCACCATTATTCAGGGCGAAGATATGGGCGCGAAATCCATCATCACCGCAGAAATCCCCGATGAAAAAGGCGCATCCATCCGCGTGTCGGGCGAAGTGCGTCAGATTTAATCAGCCACCAGTTCCGACACCGCTAGCACCTCAAGCTCGCGCAGCAATTTGCGGGTCATCGCGGCCTCGTAATCGTCAAAACCCAAAGCCGTTTCGACAAAGGCACCCGGCCCCGTGATCACCTCGGCCCTGAAATACGATGCCAGCGCGTCGATTTCTGGCCGGGGCGTTGCCGCGATCACCAGCGCATTCACCGTGATCCCCCGCGCGCCAATCGCGTCTTTCACATCGCGGGGACGCGGGCCAAGGTTCGACATCCCGTCGCCCGAGATATCCAAGGTACGTTTCCAGCAGTCGGGCTGTTGATCCAGATATTGCGCGCCTAAGGTGATCGCCGTGCCCAAGGCCGTGCCCGGCGACACGTCGCGCCGCGTGGTTTGCAACAACGTCTCGATAAATCCGTCCAAGGTTGGCGCGTCCTCGATCACAGCCCAGGGAGCGATCACCGCCTGATCGGATGGGCCGCTCCATTCATAAACCATGACCGACACCGGCGCGCCGGGCGACGACAACAGCGCATCGCGCACCGCTATATTGTCCAATGCGGCGGCCAAGCCGTTGATCTGCAGCCGGTATTCCCGCGCATCGACGGACCCTGACACATCCAGCCCAAGCGCCAGCGCCTGACGACAGGCCGAATCCGCCGCCCCGCCAAGCCCAAGCGCCACAACGCAGGCCAGCGCGCGTATCATCCCGCACCCAGCGGCGCGGACAGCATGCCAATCGCAGGGGGCGTCAGCTCGCGTTCCAGCTTGATCCGCAGGGCGCGCTCGTAATCCTTGAACCCGTTGGCCACGACCAAAAACGCACCGGGGCCGTGCAAAACCTCGGCGCGGTAAAAGGCGATCAGCCCGACTTCGGCCTCGTAATCGGCGGCATTCACCACCAACCCGTTCACCGTGACCCCGTCAAAGGGAAACGCGCCATAGGCATGCTGCGGCCCGAACCCTTCGTTATTCTGACCATCGCCCGCCATATCCAGCGTCTTGTACAAACAGCTGGGCGCGCGTTCCAACAGGCCCGCACCATAGCCCAGCCCGTATCCCATCGCCGTGGGGAAATCATTATGGCTGCGTGTGCTGCGGGCCACGGTTTCGGCGGCGCGCAACAAATCGGCCTGCGTGTCAACCAGCGTCCAATCCAAAATCAGCTGTTGATTATAGCGCCCCGACCATTCGTAAACCGCCAGCGCCACGGGCAAATCGCTGGCAAAAAACGCCTGCGCCACGGCGTCTGACACCAGTGCCGATGCCATCCCGCCGCGCTGCAAACGGTCCTCTGCCGCATCGACAGAGCTGGACACATCCATGGCCAAGACCAAGGCCAGCCTGCACCCCGCCGCCGAAACAGCGACGGGCAATAGCAGCAACGCTGCTATCAGGGATGCAAGCCCGGCCCGCATCGGCCTTACCAGTGGCCGGTGTTTTCCATGCTGGTCCAGGGCTCCGCCGGTTCCAGCGCGTCGCCTTCTTGCAGCAGCTCGACCGAGATATTGTCGGGCGACCGGATAAACGCCATGCGCCCGTCACGCGGCGGGCGATTGATCACGATGCCGTTGTCCTGCAGCATTTTGCAGGTGTCATAAATATTCTCGACCGTATAGGCGAGATGCCCGAAATGGCGGCTGTCATCGGGCAGCGCATCATCGCCGTCCCAGTTATAGGTCAGTTCAAGGTCCGCATGACCATCGTCCTGACCGGGCGCGCAAAGATAGACCAGCGTAAACCGCCCGCCTTCGTGATCCATGCGGCGGCGCTCTTGCAGGCCAAGCAGTTCATAAAAAGCCATGGATTTTTCCAAATCCTTAACGCGCACCATCGTGTGAAGATATTTGATCGGCATGGGTGTCCTTCTTTCTGGTCTTTTTGTGGAGCGCGAATGGGATCGTGCCCCATGTCGCAGTCCTGGATTTCCGGTCTCAAAACGGGGGCGGTTAATATGTCTGGCTCGCCTTAGCAGTGAATTTAGGCGCAAAGCCGCGCGTGTCAAAAACTACCATCATATTGGATGCACAAACGCCCGGTTTTGCGTGGCTTCGGCGCATCTTTCCCACAAAGGCCGGCCCAAGATCAACACTACATATGGCGGTCGCCGCATGAATTGCGCTATAGCTTGGGCGGTAAACAGCAGTGCGGCAATGTAAAAAGGCGGGGTAACGATGCAGCAATACCATGATGCGTTGAAAATGATTTTGGAACAGGGCGACGAGTCGGCCGACCGTACAGGCACCGGAACGCGGTCCTATTTCGGCATGCAATCGCGCTATCCCCTTGCCGATGGGTTTCCGTTGGTCACCACGAAAAAACTGCACCTAAGATCAATCATTCACGAGCTGCTGTGGTTTCTATCCGGCGATACCAACGTTAAATACCTTAAGGATAACGGTGTTTCGATCTGGGATGAATGGGCCGACGAAAATGGTGATCTTGGCCCGGTTTACGGCTATCAATGGCGTAATTTTCCAACACTGAAAGCCACGGACCAGACCCAAGACGGCACGCCGCTTTTCACCCGCGGCAGCATCGACCAAATCGCGCAACTGGTTGAGATGATTAAAACAACACCCGACAGCCGCCGTTTGATCGTTACCGCATGGAACCCCGCCGATGTGCCGCTGATGGCGCTGCCGCCCTGTCATACGATGTGGCAGGTCCGGATCGCCAATAACAAGCTGCATTTGCAGCTTTACCAACGTTCGGCCGACATGTTTTTGGGCGTGCCTTTCAACATTGCGTCCTACGCGTTGCTTCAGGTTATGTTGGCGCATGTGACCGGCTATACGCCGGGCGATTTTGTGCACACGCTGGGCGACGCGCATATCTATTCTAACCATATGGAGCAGGTGGAACTGCAATTGTCGCGCACGCCAAAGCCGCTGCCGACGGTGCGGATTAAGCGCGATGTGACGTCGATTTTTGACTTTAAATACGAGGATTTTGAGATCGACGGCTATGACCCTGATCCGCTGATCCGCGCACCCGTGGCGGTCTGATCATGATTACTTTGATCGTTGGCAAAGCAGTGAACGGTGCCATCGGGCGCGACGGCACAATCCCGTGGCATGTTCCCGAAGACCTCAAATCCTTTCAACGCGAAACCCTTGGTGGCGCGCTGATCATGGGACGCAACACGTGGGATAGTCTGCCGGTCAAACCGCTGCCCAAGCGTTTGAACATTGTTGTGTCTTCGCGCCCTGATGCGGCCGAGATTGTTGTGCCGTCGGTGGCCGAGGCGATCAAAATGGCGTCGGCACAGGGGTATGATCGCGTCTATGGCATTGGCGGTGCTGGCATTTACCAAGAGATGCTAAAGATAGCCGACAGGTTGCTGATCTCCGAAGTCGATGTCGAGATTGCGGATGCCGATACGTTTTTCCCGACCTTCGCGGCCGAGGATTGGCGCGTCGTCAATGACCGCGTGCTGCGCGAAGCGGGGCCAAGATGCACCGTGCGCGAGTATCTGCGGGCGAGGTGAAAAAGGGCGCGTGAGGTGGCAACCCCGTACGTTGGCACGGTGGGGTAAGGGAAAATAAATAAACAATAACAATGCCTTAAGGTCACCCATGGGTAACCTTGGGGTTGGGCAATGCCTTATTGTGGCGAGAAAAGAGTAGACTTGATCGCATCCACTGGTCAAAATTAACCAACAGCGGACCAAAGGAGAGGGTAGAATGCGTGTTTCAACAGCGATGATCGCCGGGCTCGGTATGATGGGCGCGCTTTGCCTGCCTGCTCAACTCTCTGCCGAGGTCAAGATTTACCCCTATCCGTCCAGCGCGAACTATTGCCCCGCCGGATTGCAGCCGGTCACCTTTCAGGGCGTCATCAGTTGCGGCACGCCAAACCAGTCCATGACCTATCAGCAGGTCATGGCGCATCCGGTACAAAAGAAACGCCGTTGGGATCGGTATTCTTGCATCCCGGGCGAAAAAGGCTGCAGCTAGTTCCCGCAGCCCGACCTGTCTAAAAGCCCGATGCTGGCGCGTCGGGAAACGCCTCTACAAAAGGCTTAGGTTCGTTGCCATCTGACGTCCATCGCGCCCTTCCGCCAATTCAAATGAAACTTTTTGATTGTCGGCAAGACCGGTCAAACCCGATCCTTCAACGGCGGAAATGTGTACAAACACATCGCTGCCGCCATCCTCTGGTGCGATAAATCCATACCCTTTGGTCGTGTTAAACCATTTAACGGTTCCTGTTGGCATGTCCTTCGGTGCCTCCTGTTGAGTAGTACGTAGTGCCGTAGTAATTAGACCCGACCACGTTAATCGTCGGGCTACACAAAACATCGTCTGGTTTGGGCAAAAATCAAGGAAATTCCCGGTCCAGTGGTGCTGCACGGGTGAAAATCTTAAGGAAACGACACGATATGATCATTTACGGGCTGAAAAACTGCGATACCTGCCGCAAGGCTGTCAAAGCGTTGCCAGACGCGCAACTGGTTGATGTGCGGGCAGATGGCGTTCCGGATGACGTGATGCAGCGAGCGTTTGCGCAGTTTGGACCGGCATTGATGAACACACGGTCGACCACTTGGCGGGGGCTGGACGCGGGCGAGCGGGATCACGGTCCGCTGGTGTTGATCGCGCAGCATCCTGCGTTGATGAAACGCCCGTTGATCGATGACGCGGGCAGTTTGCATCTGGGCTGGACCAAAGAGGTGCAGAGCGCGCTTGGCGTTTAGCGGCGCAGCATCAGCAGCAGTTTATCAAGGGACAGCGGCCCCGCACCTTTGACCAATAGCGTGACCAGCAACAGCAGCCACAGCGCGCGTTGATCCAGAATGGCGGCATCGGGGATGTGATCGAACCAGCGGCCCAAGGCATCATACTGGCCGTGGCCAAAGATGTCGGTCGCGGACTGAAGCACGACAAAACCGATCATGCCCAAAGCGGCCAACCGCGTGAAAAGCCCCAGCAAGATCAGCACCGGCAACAGAAATTCAGCAGCAATCCCCGCGATGACGACCGCGTGGTGATACAGCCCAAGCGCTGAACTGTCATAGCCGACATTGGCGAAAGCTTTGGGAAAAATCTGGATATAGGCACTGGCGCTTGGGTTCAGCACGCCGATCACGCCGTCCCCCAATTTGGTCACGCCGGAGTTCAGGAAATAGACGGCCAGGACGGCCGCAAACACCAGCCGGGCAAGGGTGCCCAGCAGCCAGTCTTGGCGTGATAATGCCATTGCGGTGCTGCCATAGACGTTAAGAAGTTGTTGCATCTGCGGGCCCTTCATTTGCGCAAAAGGCGCTACTTGTAAAAGCGATGGTTAATGCGGCGGCCAGATCAAATTCGGGTGTTGCAGCACTCGTTGCGTCCGTGGCCTCGCTTAGGGTTTTGCCCCGATCCAGATGCCCCAGCCAATCGGCGGCACCGGGCGGCAGCAGCTTGGGTTCGGGGTCGAAATCGGGCCGTGTGATCATCACGTCTTGGGGCTGCATCGCGGGTTTGGGGGCGTCTTTGACCATGTTGAAACGCCAGATATCAAACAGGGGCCAAGAAGAGGTTAAGATCCGTGTTGCGGGGGCGATCGTGAAGGTCTGCGCCATCATCGCCTCCTGCGGCAATTGCTGGAATGCGCCCAGATCAAAGGCGGGTGCATCCGCCGCGTGGTAGGAGGCGCGCATCGCCAGATCCAACCGCGCGCAATCTGGCAGATAGCCGAACTTATCCAGCTGCGGCAGTTGCTTAATGAAGTCCGGAAACATGCCGCCGTAATGCATCATCAAGGGCGAGGTCGGCGGATGCGCACGGACATAAAGCGGGGCAAGACTGTCGAAACTTTGGCCGCCCAGAATTTTGCGGACCAAGGGAAAGGCCGTTTGCAGTGCTGCGATCAGCGAATGGGTGACGTTGTTGCGATAGACGTCGTAACGCTTGCCCGCGGCGGTGCCATCCGCCCCTTCCAGCCCATCCGGCACGGCGGCAGAGGGGTCAAGCAGACCGGCGCGAAAATCCGATTGGCGTGTCATGCGGCCAGCGCAAGGGCGGCGCGCTGCGCCTCGGCCCGCAGGGTGGGCCAGTCGGGCACATCATTGTCCCATTCGACCAAAACCGGTTTGGGGCCGGTCCGCGCAAGGGTGTATTCCAGCAAGGCCCAGACGGGATCAACCACGGGTTTGCCATGGCTGTCGATCAACAGGGGCGCACCGGCATCATCGGTGTCTTCGTCATGGCCGCCGACGTGGATTTCGCCGACATGGGCCAGCGGGTAGGCATCGATATATTGCTGGGCAGACAGGCCCAGATTGGTGGCTGAGATAAAGACGTTATTGACGTCGAGCAGCAACCCGCAGCCGGTTATGCACACCAGTTCGGCCAGAAAATCAGTCTCGGACAGGGTGGATTCAGCAAAGGCGAGATAGCTGGACGGGTTTTCAAGCAGCATCTGACGGCCAAGTGTGTCTTGGACCTGGCTGATGTGGCTGGCGACGCGGTTCAATGTCGCGTCGGTATAGGGCAGGGGCAGCAGATCGTTCAGGAACTCGGCCCCGTGGGTAGACCACGCAAGATGTTCGGAAAAGCTGGCCGGTTGCGCCCAATCACATAGCTTTTTCAGCCGGTTAAGGTGGTCGCGGTCCAGCGGGGTTTCACCGCCGATGCTAAGGCCCACGCCATGAACGGACAGGCCAAAACGCTGCGATAGCGCACGAAGCTGGGCAAGCGGGCGGCCGCCATCACCCATGTAGTTTTCGGCGTGAATCTCGACCCATTCAACAGGGCCGGGATCGGCTTGTATATCACTGAAATGTTGGGGCTTATAGCCAACCCCCGGACTGGCGGGCAGTCGGTCAAAGCGGCGTTGACTGTCCAGCATGACGCGCTCCCTTTCGGGGTTCAGATGAAAATGCGCAAGCGGCGGTTGCCACCGCTTGCGCGATTTTTGATTTATGCGGGCAGGTCGCGATCAAGTGGCTCAAGCGAGCCTTTGCGCGCGGAACCGTCTGCCATTTCGGGCAGTTCCATGGATTCGCATGTGCCTGCGTCAACCAGTTTCCAAGAGTTGCCTTGGTAATCGGTCACGGATGAACCAGCGCATGTGGTACCCGGACCTGCGGCGCAATCATTGGCACCGGCCAGCGCCACGCCATAGCATTTTTCCTTGGCGGCGGCGTCGGCAGGCGTGCTGTGCGCGGCCATGGCGGCAGCAACGGCACCGGCGACGGCGAATGTTTTTATTGTGTTGGACATTGTATGTTCCTCCTGATGGTCTGGTTGGTAATTTTTATTCGTATCCTAGTTAAGCCCATGTTGATGTGACAAATCTATTCACGTCAAAGTGTCTCACATCAACGTCAGGAAAACCGCTGTTTTTTTGTAATATTTGGCGAAAAAGCCCGGAAAACGGGTTTTTCGTTGAAACAAACTGTCACATCCGGGCGGGTTTGTTTTGCCGCCCGGATGGGTTTGTTACAGAAAGATTTAGCGCAGATCGGGGGGTGTTGCCTCGACCTTGAGGGCTGCTGCGACGTCGGAAAGGGTTTGGACAGAGGTCTGTTTTTCCCCAAGACGGCGCACCGATACGGTTTTTTCTTCGACCTCGCGAGCACCCACGGCAAGGATGACAGGCACCTTGCCGACCGAATGTTCACGGACCTTATAGTTGATCTTTTCGTTGCGAATGTCCGCCTCGGCGCGGACGCCGGCGGCGGTCAGGGTCTCGATGACCTCGCGCACGTAATCATCCGCCTCTGAGGTGATGGAGGCCACAACGACCTGACGCGGGGCCAGCCAGAACGGCAGTTTGCCTGCGTGTTCTTCGATCAGGATGCCGATGAAACGTTCAAACGATCCCAAGGTCGCGCGGTGCAGCATGACGGGGCGGTGTTTCGCGCCATCCGACCCGACAAAGGTCGCGTCGAGCCGTTCGGGCAGCACAAAATCCACCTGATGGGTGCCACATTGCCAGTCGCGGCCAATCGCATCGGTCAGCACGAATTCCAGTTTGGGGCCGTAAAACGCACCTTCGCCGGGGTTAATCTCGGGCTCGATCCCGGCTTTGCGGGTCGCGGAGAGCAGCGCCGCTTCGGCTTTGTCCCATACCTCGTCCGATCCGGCGCGGGTTTCGGGGCGATCCGAGAATTTGACCTTAAAGTTCTCGAAGCCGAGGTCCTTGTAGATGGCGGACAGGAATTCGATGTAGATCAGGGTTTCTTCCTCGATCTGGTCCTCGCGGCAGAAGATGTGGCCGTCGTCTTGGGTAAAGCCGCGTACGCGCATAATGCCGTGCAGCGCGCCGGACGGTTCATACCGGTTACACGAGCCGAACTCGGCCATGCGCAACGGCAGGTCGCGGTAGGATTTCATGCCTTGGTTAAAGATCTGCACGTGGCAGGGGCAGTTCATCGGCTTCAGCGCGTTAACGGATTTCTCGCGGGCGTGTTCCTCGTCAACTTCTACGATGAACATGTGGTCTTGATACTTTTCCCAGTGGCCGGATGCTTCCCACAGTTTGCGGTCAACGACCTGCGGGGTGTTCACCTCTACATAGCCGCCAGCGCGTTGTTTGCGGCGCATGTAGTCCTGCAGCTGGGTGTAGATCAGCCAGCCGTTGGGATGCCAGAACACCTGACCGGGGGCTTCTTCTTGCATGTGGAACAGGTCCATCTCGCGGCCCAGCTTGCGGTGGTCACGTTTGGCGGCCTCTTCGAGCATGTTAAGATGGGCACGCAGCTTTTCCTTGCCGGTGAAGGCGACGCCATAGATGCGTTGCAGCATGGCACGGTCGCTGTCACCGCGCCAATAGGCACCGGCGATGGACATCAGTTTGAACGCGTCGCCGGGGACTTGTCCGGTGTGTTGCAGGTGCGGGCCGCGACACAGATCTTGCCAGTCGCCATGCCAATACATGCGCAGGGGTTCATCGCCGGGAATGCTTTCGATCAGCTCGACCTTATAGGGCTCGTTCAGATCCTCGTAATGCTTGATCGCGCGGGGACGGTCCCAGACCTCGGTCCGGACGGGATCACGCTTGTTGATGATTTCCTTCATCTTCTTTTCGATCGCGCCAAGGTCTTCGGGGGTGAAGGGCTCGGCGCGGTCAAAATCGTAATACCAGCCGTCTTTGATCACCGGGCCGATGGTGACCTTGGTGTCGGGCCAGATTTCCTGAACGGCGCGGGCCATGATGTGGGCAAGGTCGTGACGGACCAATTCATTGGCCTGATCTTCGTCAGCCATGGTGTGAATCGCGATGTCGGCGTCGGCGTCAATCGGCCAGGCCAGATCGAAATGCGCACCGTTCACGGTGGCACTGATCGCCTTTTTGCCAAGGGACTTTGAGATGTCGCTGGCCACGTCGCCCGCAGTAATACCTGCGTCGTACTGCCGTGCATTGCCATCGGGAAGGGTGAGAGTGATCTGGGCCATTTGGGCCTCCTCGTCGGTTTGGCGCCTACGAGACGCCCGGTTGCGGGTTATGTGCCTGCGCTAGATGGCGGCGTGGGGCCGTCTTGTCAATAACTGCGGCGTTTTTCGAAACCTCTTTGGGTGTTTGTGCGTTGCGGTATGATGACGCCGCAAAAAATCAGCACGATGGGAAACGACAGGATGCAGGACGGATGGACGCGCAAGGCTTTTGAGAAACTGTCAGGGGCCGAAGACGACGCCGACGATCTGACCGAGGGCGCGCAAAAGGCCGAAGCACCAAACGCCCTGCGCCATGTTGCCAGCCTGTCGATGACCAAGGTGGCGGATGGGTTGATTGATCCCAAGCTGATGTTGTCATGGCTGCTGACCTCGCTTGGCGCGCCTGCCGTTTTTGCCGGTGCACTGGTGCCGATCCGCGAAAGTGGCGCGTTGCTGCCGCAGATGTTGCTGGCGTCTTGGGTGCAGGCGATGCAGCGGCGCAAATGGGCGTGGGTGGTTGGCAGCGCGGGGCAGGGCGTATTCGCCGCGTTGATCGTGCTGGCGGCGCTCACGCTTGAAGGGGCCGCCGCCGGGTTTGCCATTTGTGCGGCCCTTGGCGGGCTGGCGCTGTGTCGCGCGGCGTGTTCGGTATCTTATAAAGATATCTTGGGCAAAACCGTCGGCAAATCGCGGCGCGGGTCGATCACGGGGTTGGCAGGGTCGGTGTCATCCGTGGGCGTGGTTATTCTGGCTCTGTTGCTGATGTCGGGCCTGTTCGAAAGCGCGGGGATTGTTATCGCCGCGATTGCATTGGCCGCCTGCCTGTGGGGTGCGGCTGCGTTGCTGTTTTCCACATTGAAGGAAATGAAAAGCGACCCGTCCAAGGCGGAAGGGGCCGATTTCAGTATCTTGAAACAAGACGCAAACCTGCGCCGCTTTATTTTGGTACGGGGTTTGCTGGCCTCGACTGCCCTAGCCCCACCCTATTTCGTGGTGCTTGCGGGGGGAGAGGAGCAATCAGCCCTTGGCCAATTGGGCGCGTTGGTGTTGGCGTCGGCGCTGGCGTCTTTCCTAAGCTCGTATGTCTGGGGGCGCTTGTCGGATCGGTCCAGCCGCAAGGTGTTGATGCTGACCGGGATCGTCGGGGCCTGTGCGATGCTGGGGGCCGTGGCGCTTAGCTTGTTGGGGTTGGCCACGCAAATCTGGGCGATGCCGCTGGTGCTGTTCATCCTGATGATCGCGTATCACGGGGTGCGGCAGGGGCGGTCGACCTATCTGGTTGATATGTCCCCCAAAGATCAGCGGTCGGCCTATGCCGCGGTTTCCAACACGGTGATCGGGGTGCTGCTGTTGATCGCTGGGTTCGCCGGGGGCGGTGCGGCGCTGTTCGGGCCAAATGCAACGCTGGTTCTGTTTGCGCTTATGGCGGTGGGCGCGGCGGTTGTGGCCTTTGGCCTAAGCGAGGTCGAAGCATTAGATTGAACGTCGGCGCGCATGGTTTTATGACATGGGGCATGGTCCATGCATTCAAAAGGATGGCGAGATGTCCAAACACAACCGCAACTTCGAGCTGACAGTCAGCGATATCGACCTGATCGAGGCAGCCCTGCACATCACCAAGCGTGATCTATCAGCGGACGTCTATAACGGCACCCAAGAGATGCTGCCCGCCGATAAAACCGTAGATTCGCTGCGCAAGATCGACGATCTGCTGGGGCGTCTGCACAATCAAAAGATTTTCTATCGCCCCGCCAAGGGCACGTATTTGGGCGGATGACCATGGCGCAAACCCTCACAACGCCACAAGGCCGGACGCTGGCCTATCATCTGACAGCGGGCCGTGGGCCATGCGTTGTGTTTCTGGGCGGGCTGAAATCCGACATGCAAGGCACCAAGGCGGTGTTTCTTGAGGAATGGGCCCGTCGCGAGGGCCGTGCGTTCTTGCGGTTTGATTACTCGGGGCATGGTGAATCCTCGGGTGATTTCACCGACGGCTGCATTGGCGATTGGGCGCAGGATACGCTGGCCGCCGTGACTGCGTTGACCAACGGCAAGGTCGTACCGGTCGGGTCGTCCATGGGCGGGTGGCAATCGCTGCTGCTGTGCCGCGCGATGCCTGAGCGGATTGCTGGGCTGGTCACCATCGCGGCAGCGCCGGATTTTACCGAAGACGGATATTGGGCCAGCTTTACCGACGCGCAAAAGCAGCAGTTGGAGACCGAGGGCCGCGTTGAATTGCCATCGGATTATATGGAGCCTTACATCATCACAAAGCGGATGATCGAAGACGGGCGCAAGCAGTTGGTGTTGCGGTCGGCGTTGGACCTGCCGTTTCCGGTGCGGTTTTTGCAAGGCACGGCGGATACAGCGGTGAGCGTCGCAACAGCGGTGAAACTGCTGGAACACGCCACGGGGCCGGATATGCAGTTGCAACTGGTCAAAGACGCCGATCACCGTTTTTCCAACGATCGCTGTTTGGGGTTGATGCAAACGGCGTTGCAAGAGGTGTTGGACAAGGCCGCGGATGCGTAAACCCGCCAGCATGTGGAGCCTTGAAACCGTCGGGCGGGTGCGTCTGTCGAAACATTTCTATATGCGCGATTTTCTGTATTCCGAGATTACGGGCTTTCACGGCATTCCGAACATTCCCGACAACCCCGATCTGGCGATTGAAAACGGGCGGGCGTTTTGCACGGCGCTGCTGGACCCGCTAGAGGAGACATTCGGCCGTGTCGCTGTGCGGTCGGGCTATCGGTCGCGGGCGTTGAATGACTATGGCAACGCCAACAAGCTGAACTGCGCGTCCAGCGATAACCCCATCGAATGCCACATCTGGGATCGGGATGCCGGGGATGCGGCCATTGCAGGGGCGTCGATTGTGATCCCGTGGTTTGCCGATCAATATGATCAGGGCCGCGATTGGCGTGATCTGGCGTGGTGGGTGCACGACCATTTGCCCTATTCCGAGATGTGGTTTTTTCCCAAGCTGGCGGCGTTCAATCTGGTCTGGCGGCCCACGCCGTTGCGCACCATCTCAAGCTACATCGCGCCTAGGGGCATGTTGCTGCGCACGGGGGAAACACCGGTCGAGGGCACAGTACAACGCCGTGCGCGATATGCCGATTTCCCGCCCTTGCGCGGCATTTCCTATCCATAACGATTGGCGCAGAACGCACCTGTGGGCCTAGCTAAGCTGCGCGTTGATTTGGTTGCGCTTGTCCTTGGGCACCACATAAACATCGCGCACGGGCTTTAGGCTGTCGGTGTCGAAAAAGGGTGTGTCTTTCCAACGGCCTGTGATCCGTGCCGCCAGTCCGCGGCTTAGGACGCCCCAAACGAAACGGCCCATGCCCTTGTGCTGGGCCTTGTCGCCGGGCGTGTGCAAATTCGCCTTGGTTGCGACGCGGCCAATGGCATCGGTGTCTGTCAGGATCGTGGTGCGGATGCTGGAAAACGCGATCTTGGGATTGCGCAATGTGTTGCCGATCACGGAACCGCAACATTTTGCATGCCACCGCAATATGTTCTTTTCGCCAAAGGAAAAGACCGCCACTTTGTCGAACCCTTGGTCAAATTTGATCCGGTCGGGCGTGGTCTGGAATAACGCCACAGACGGGGTGTCGGGTTGGCCCGAAAAAACCTCGGCCGCGCGGCAATCTTTGCAGAAACATTCAAGATGCGTGCCGACGGCCGGGGATGCGCCTAGCAGCGTGCCGGTGACGGTGCCACAGCTGCATCGAAAGGCGACATCTTTAGGCTTTTTGAACATCAGGCAGCCGCGTTATCGTTGGCGGGTTTCTTGGTTTTCGCCTTTGGCTTTTCGGCTTCGCGTGGGTTTGCATCAATGAATTGCAGCACCAGCGGGCGGATATTATTGCGCCAGCTTTTGCCGGCAAAGATACCGTAATGCCCTGCGCCGTCTTCTAGGTGGCTGGCCTTTTTGCTGTCGGGCAGACCGGTACACAGATCAAGCGCCGCAACGCATTGGCCGGGGGCCGAAATGTCGTCCTTGGTGCCTTCAACGGTTTTGACGGCAACGGTTGTGATCTTGCCGATGTCGACCTTTTTACCTGCAACGGTAAAGTTGTTCTTGCCGATTTCGTTGTTTTTAAAGATCCGCTCGACCGTGGAGAGGTAGAATTCGGCAGGCATGTCCATGACGGCCAGATATTCGTCATAGAACTTGTTGTGTTTGTCGTGATCGCCAGCCTCGCCTTGGACGACGCGCATGATCTGATCCTGAAATGCTTTTGCGTGGGTTTCGCTGTTCATCGAGATGAACGAATTCAGCTGCAGCAGCCCCGGATATACCTTGCGGCCAACGCCGGGGTATTTAAAGCCGACCTGCTGGATCGACATTTCCTGAAGCTGTCCCATATGCACGCGGTCGCCGAAATCAGTGACCTCGGTCGGGGCGGCGTCGGGGTCAATCGGGCCGCCGATCAGGGTCAGGGAACTGGGCTGCGCGCTTGGCTCTTCCTCGGCCAGATAGGCGGTGGCGGCAAGGGCCAGCGGCGCGGGTTGGCAGACGGCAATAACATGCACGTCCGGGCCAAGATGGCGCATATATTCGACCAGATGCAGGGTGTAATCTTCGACGTCGAACTTACCCGCGCTGACGGGAATTTCGCGGGCATTGTGCCAATCGGTGATGTACAAATCGGTGTCGGGGATCAGGCTGATCACGGTCGACCGCAGCAATGTGGCATAGTGGCCTGACATGGGGGCGACCAACAGAACCTTGCGCTTTGGCACTGGACGGTTCTGGACCACGAAATGCAAAAGATCGCCAAACGCGCCTTCGATTTCTTTCTCGATGTCTACTTGGTGGTCTGCCTCGTCTTCGCCAACGACGGCGGGCAGGTTCCAATCGGGTTTGGCGACCATCCGCGCAAAGCTGCGTTCGGTCACCTCGCCCCAGGCGGCCATCCAATCCATCGCGGGATTGGGGAAGGCGGAAAATACAGGATATGACGCAAACGCCTGCGCTGTCGCACCAAGCCACTGATTGGTGTTACGCATTGTTTCCATTAAATCATAAGATGCCATATACTTCATGAGGGGTCTCCTGTTGGTTGGCCCTTGTGCTTGGGCGCTCCGCCGGTCCCCTCCCAGATAGGACGGCGCGATGCTGCAAGTGCAAACATAGGGAGGAACCGTTAAGATGACAACAAAAACGAATGAGCCCTTGGAACCTGATGCAGCCGCGCTGGCGCGGATGACAGAGAATATGAACAAAGTCGAAGCGTTGGGCGCACGATTGTCACAGATTATGGTGAACCGGGAGGGGCACCAAGCCGCCCTGGACGGACCGAATCAAGAGTTATTCGCCAAGGCTGCGCAATCCTATTGGAACGAGGCGGTTCAAAACCCCGCCAAGCTGATCGAACAGCAGGTGTCATTCTGGACCAAATCGGTGGCGCATTTTGTCGAGGCGCAAAAGGCATTGGCCAAGGGCAAGCTGGAAGCGCCAGCCGATACCACGCCCAAGGACAGACGCTTTGCCAACCCGCTGTGGGAAAGCCACCCCTATTTCAACTATGTGAAACAGCAGTATCTGATCAACGCCGAAACGCTGCACCAAGCGATTGCAGATGTGTCCGACCTTGAACCGCGCGAAAAGCAGCGGCTGGAATATTTCAGCCGTCAGATCGTTGATCTGATGAGCCCGACGAATTTTCTGGCAACCAACCCCGATGCGCTGGAACGTGCGGTCGCGACCGAAGGCGAAAGCCTGATCAAGGGGCTGGAAAACCTGATTGCCGACCTTGAGGCCAATAACGGCGAGATGATCGTGCGTCTGGCCGATGAAAGCGCGTTCGAGCTAGGCCGCAACATTGCCACGTCACCGGGCAAGGTGGTGTTCCGCAACCGCATGTTCGAGCTGATCCAATACAGCCCCACCACCGAAAAAGTGCATGAAACACCGATCGTGATCTTTCCGCCGTGGATCAACAAATTCTACATTCTGGACCTGAAGGAACAGAACAGTCTGGTGAAATGGATCGTCGATCAGGGGCACACGTTGTTCATGGTGTCCTGGATCAACCCCGATAACAGCTATCGCGACGTTGGCATGGGCTACTATATCGAGGACGGTTTTGTCGCGGCCATTGAAGAGGTCAAAAACATCACCGGTCAGGATCAGGTCAACGCCGTGGGCTATTGCATTGCGGGCACGACACTGTCGCTGACACTGTCCTTGCTCAAACAGCGCGGCGACCCATCGGTGCGATCCGCCACGTTCTTTACCGCGCTAACGGATTTTTCCGATCAAGGGGAATTCCAGCCCTTCCTGACGGATGATTTCATCGACGGGATCGAGGCGGAGACCAAGGACAAGGGCATCTTGCCGTCGTCCATCATGGCGCGGACGTTTTCGTTCTTGCGGTCGAACGATCTGGTGTATGGCCCCGCGATCAAAAGCTATATGCTGGGCGATACGCCGCCTGCGTTTGACCTGCTGTATTGGAACGGGGACGGGGCGAATCTGCCGGAACGTATGGCGATGGAATACCTGCGCGGGCTGTGCCAGCAGAACAAACTGGCCGAGGGCGGGTTTGATCTGATGGGCCACCACCTAGAGCTGGGCGATATCGAGGTGCCGTTGATCGCCATCGGCTGCGAGACCGATCACATCGCGCCGTGGAAAGACAGCTATCGCGGCATCCAGCAGATGGGCAGTAAGGACAAAACATTCATTATGACCCAGTCGGGCCATATCGCAGGCATCGTGAACCCGCCCAGCAAAGGTAAATACGGCCACTATACCAACGCCGATACGGCACTCGATTACAAAGACTGGCTGGCGGGGGCCAAGTTCCACAAAGGGTCGTGGTGGCCCCGCTGGGGCAAGTGGCTCGAGAATCACTCGGGCGGGCTGATTGAGGCACGTGTGCCGGGCGCGGACGGTCGTGAAATTTTGTGCGATGCCCCCGGAACCTATGTGACACGCAAAGCAAGAGGCTGATCTGATTACGCTTTTACCCTAGGTCAACTTTCACATGCTGCAGTGCAGAATATACTTGAAATGCCGCGCTGCAGCATGTAGATATCTCCTATACCAGAACGAGTAGGCTGTTGCCGCTCTCAACTGAAAGAGGAAGAGACTATGACAAAGACACCTGATATCGCCGCAATGATGAAAGACGTTATGGGCGCATTCCCAGTTGATACAACTGCGCTGAACGATGCGTTCAAAACAACAGCCACTCTGAATGAAAAACTGTCCGGCGTTGCGCTGACAGCTGCCGAGAAATCCGCCGAGATTTCCAGCAAATGGCAAAAAGAAACACTGTCCAAGCTGGCAGAAATGTCCAAAGCCAAGTCCGAGCCTGCTGACTATGCAAAAGCAATGACAGATTTCACATCTGCCTCTGCCGAAGTCGCAGCCGAGCACATGGCCGCATTCGCCGAAATCGCAAAATCCGTTCAAATGGACACAGTTGAACTGATGATGGCCGCGGGCAAAGACATGTCCGAAGAAGCAACAGCCGCCGTTCAAAAGGCAACAGCTGAAGCAACAAAAGCCACGAAAAAAGCGACAGCAAAGTAATTCGCCGCAAGGCAAATCAACTTTCATGAGTGATGGGGCGGGCTTGAAAAAGTCTGCCCTTTCTTTGTTGCGAGACCCTTTCTTTTTGAAACACGCTACCCTAAGCTGCAATGCAGCACGCAATTTGGGAAGGATCCACCGTGGCCGACACAGACAAGCCTCTGCTTATCAAGCGTTACGCCAGCCGGCGGCTTTATAATACGGAAACAAGCGATTACGTCACGCTTGAGGATATCTCGGGGTTTATCCGGGATGGGCGCGAAGTTCAGATTCTGGATTTGAAATCCGGTGATGATCTGACCCGCCAATATCTGCTGCAGATCATCGCAGATCACGAAAGCCGTGGTGAATCAGTTTTGCCCGTTGATGTGCTGAACGACCTTGTGCGCAGCTATATGTCACCGGGTGCAAGCGTGGTGCCGCAGTTTTTGAAAGCATCTTTTGATATGCTGCGCGATGGCCAGTCGCGGGTGCTGGAAAATATGAACACGATCAACCCTATGTCCAAAATGCCCGGGTTTGATGTGATGCAGGCCCAGCAAGAAGCATTCATGAAAGCCATGACTGGAAATATCCCAGCCGCATGGCCGGGCATGACCAAGCCGGAGGCCGAAGCACCGGCGAAGTCTGACACGTCCGACAAAAACCAAGACGAGAGTCTGGATGCGATCAAACAGCAATTGGCCGAATTGCAGGATAAGCTGTCCAAGCTGAAGTGATCCAGTGGCCGCACGGACGTGCGATTTTTATTATTTGATCCAGATCAGGCCTGAGCCCACCCCAGCAATGGGGTGGGCTTTTTCGTATCTGTTGGATGCCTCCGGCGGGAGTTTATTTGGCAAAATGAAAGGGCTGGGTTAAGCGGCCCTGGAACCTGCTGCCGTTTGAACCGCGCCCAGCAGGACGTTGATTACCGCGTCAAGATCGCTGGGCTTGAGGTGGACGGGCAGACGCACATCGCAGGCGGTCATCAGCATTTTGCGGGTTTGCGGCAGATCCGGCAGGTTTTCGATAAATTGCCAGTTCCAGAAGGCCCGGGCGTTGTCGGTGCTTTGGCCAAAGACCTGAACCTTGACCCCTGCGGCGGCGCTGGCGGCTGCGAAAGCACGGATTACAGCATCGTCTAGCCCGACCATGTTGAACTGGATGGAATCCGGGGCGCGGGTTTCCGGGGCCAGCGGTGCAGGCACAGAAATATGGGGGGAGGCGTTCAGTTTGGCCGCAACATAGTCGTGGTTGCGCCGCCCGTCGGCAACGCGGCGTGGCAGTTCGGCCAATTGCGGGCGCACGATGGCGGCGGATAGGTTGCCCAAGCGCAAGTTGTAGAGCGGCAGTTGGTTTTGCCAGCGTGCACAGGCGTCGGCGATGCTGGGGTGTTTTTTCCAGTTATGCTCGTAAGCGCCGGACATAATGATCGCGCGGGCAATCAAGTCGGCATCATCGGTGATCATGATACCGCCCTCGCCGGCGTTGATCATTTTGTAAGATTGGAAGGAGAAACACCCGATTTTGCCGATCGTGCCGATTTTCTGGCCGTACCACAGCGTGCCTAATGAATGCGCTGCGTCTTCGATCACAGGAATGTTGGCCGCGTCACACAAGCCCATAATGGCATCCATGTCCGAGGTGTGGCCGCGCATATGGCTGATGATCACTGCATCGACTGTGGGCAACTTGACCTCGAAGTCATTGAGGTCGATGCGGTAATTATCCCCGACCTCGCATAGTATCGGCTGGCAGTTGGCATGGATCACCGAAGACGGCACCGCGGCAAAGGTAAACCCAGGGATCATAACGCGTGCGTTTTTTGGCAGGTCCAGCGCCATCAACGACAGGAAAAGCGCGGCCGAACAGGAGGACACGGCGAGGGCATATTTGCTGCCCATTATTTGGGCGAATTCAGCCTCGAGCAGGGAAACCGGGGCGTCGGAGGCAGCGGTATAGCGAAACAGATCGCCGGATTGCAAAAGCCGCTCAATCTCGGCGCGGGCGGCGTCAGGGATGGCCTCGGCGCGGTTCATATCTGGCAGGGACATATTTCAAAATCCTGAATGTTTGTTTTCAGAATAGTAAAACAAGGGCGTGCCATCGCCAAGCTAATTCAGGTCAGCGCAGTGTTAAATATTTATGACTACAGCCCGAGTTTGTCGCGCAGGCTGTACCAGCTCATCGCGAGGGTCAGCAGGGGTGTGCGCATTGCGGCCCCGCCGGGAAAGGGATTGGTGGGGATGGTGCGCATCACGTCAAACCCGTCGCTGTCGCCCATTATGGCCCGCGCCATCAGTTGCCCCGCGTGTGTTGCAGTACCGACGCCGTGGCCGGAATAGCCTGATGCCGAAAGGATGTTGGACGAGACACGGGCCAGATAGGGCAGGCGTTTCATGGTGATGGCAAGGGTGCCGCCCCAAGCGTAGTCTATCGCCACGTCTTTGAGCTGGGGAAACACCACGGACATGGGCGCGCGGACCTTGGCGGCAATGTCGCGCGGGAATTTGTAGCCATAGCTTTCGCCGCCGCCAAACAAAAGCCGCCCATCGTGGCTAAGCCGAAAGTAGTTTACGACGAACCGGCTGTCGGCCACCGCCACATCGCGCGGCAGCACATCGCGGATACGGTCGCCCAAGGGTTCGGTGGCGATGATAAAGTTGTTTATGGGCATCACCCGGGCAGCCACCTTGCGGTTCAGCCCGCCCAAATAGCCGTTACAGGCCAGCACAGTATGCCCCGCTGTGACGCGCCCGCCATCGGTTTGCACTACTACCTTTGCGCCTTCTTGGATATGGTGCACGGCAGAGCCTTCGTAGATCCGAACCCCAGCTTTTTGCGCGGCCCGCGCCAGACCCAGTGCAAGGTTAAGCGGATGCAGATGCGCGGCCCCCATGTCCAGAATACCGCCCTTGTAATCGGGCGAGGGGCAGACCGATTGCAGGGCCTCGTGGTCCAATACCTCGATCTGGTCATAGCCATAGCGGCTTTGCAGATGGCCCGCATAGTCGTGCAAATGGCGCAGGTCGCTGGCAGTGGACGCTGTCCAGGCGACGCCCGGCTTCAGGTGGCAGTCAATATCATGCTCGGCAATCAGGCTTTTGACCAACGCCTTTGCATCTTCGCCCAAATCCCAAAGCTTGCGCGCGTGATCGGCCCCCAGCATCTTTTCCAACGCATCCTGTTCGACCCGCTGGCCGCCGCCCAATTGCCCGCCGTTTCGACCAGACGCCCCGAACCCGACGCGCTGCGCCTCGAGCAAAACCACATCGCGGCCGGCTTGGGCCAGATGCAGTGCAGCCGACAGGCCCGTATAGCCGCCCCCGACCACGCAGACATCGGTCTTTATAGCGCCTTGAAGGGTGGGAAACCGCTCCATCGGTGTTGCTGTTGCGGCATGCCAGCTGTCCGGATAAGCGCCTTTTTTGTCATTTGCATAAAGCAGGTTCATCGCAAAGGGGCTCCTGTCCCCGCTTCCAAATGGTTTTAAATCCTCGCCGAAGGCATCCGCGATCGGCGACGGGATCAAACGTTCATTAACAAATGCTCTCGTTCCCAAGGCGAAATAACCTGCAGGAACTCGTCATATTCGGCACGTTTCACGATGGCATAAACACGGGCGAAATCGGGGCCCAGAACTTCGTGCATTCCGATGGCCTCTTCGAACAAGTCCAACGCGGAGCCCAGAACCTGCGGGATGTCCCCGTCGCCTTCATAGGCGTCGCCTTTGAACTCGGGCTTTGGCTGTTTCTTTTCCATCAGGCCCAGATAGCCGCAGGCCAGTGATGCGGCGATGCCCAGATACGGGTTGCAGTCCATTCCGGCCAGACGGTTTTCAACCCGGCGCGACGAAGGTTTGGACAAGGGCACGCGAATGCCCGTGGTGCGGTTGTCGCGGCCCCATTCAAGGTTGATTGGTGCCGCGTGGTCTTTGACGTAGCGGCGATAGCTGTTCACATACGGGGCCAGTACGGCCAGCGCATCGGGCATGTGGTTTTGCATACCGGCGATAAAGTGGAAAAACGCCTCGGTTTCGCCGCCGTCCGCGTCGGAAAAGATGTTCTTGCCGGTTTCAATATCAAGCACCGAATGATGCATATGCATGGCGCTGCCGGGTTCGTCTTCGATCGGTTTGGCCATAAAGGTGGCATAGCAATCGTGGCGCAGGGCGGCTTCGCGGATCAGACGTTTGAAATAGAACACTTCATCCGCCAGCCGCACCGGATCACCGTGGATCAGGTTGATCTCAAGCTGGCCCGCACCGCCTTCTTGGGTGATGCCGTCAATCTCGAAACCCTGGGCCTCGGCAAAGTCATAGATGTCGTCGATCACCGGGCCAAATTCATCCACGGCGGTCATGGAATAGGCCTGACGCGCGGCGGCGGGGCGGCCCGACCGGCCCATCATCGGTTTGATGGCATGGGCAGGGTCCAGATTGCGCGCGACCAGAAAGAATTCCATTTCCGGGGCGACAACCGGTTCCCAACCTTGTTGGCGGTAGAGTTCAACCACGCGTTTGAGGACGTTGCGCGGGGAATATTGCACCGGTTCGCCATCGCGGTCATAGGCGTCGTGGATCACTTGAAGGGTCCAATCCGCAGTCCAAGGTGCGGCGGTCGCCGTCGACATATCGGGCCGCAAAATCATGTCTTTTTCGATGAACCCGTCGGCCCCCGCCGCTTCGCCCCATTCACCAGTGATGGTTTGGTAAAAGATGCTGTCGGGCAGGTGGAAGTATTCCTGACGCGAGAATTTCTTGGCTGGCACCGCTTTGCCACGGGCGATGCCGGGCAGATCGGGGATGATGCATTCGACTTCATCCAGTCGTTTGCCCGCCAGATAATCTCGGGCGGCTTCAGGCAGGTCGTCAATCCAGTCGGACATCAGGGTCTCTCTTTCTTGAGGAAATCGGCGATAAAATCTGCAATATCAGCGTTATTTGTAGGGGTATCCAGCCGCTTTGCGGCCGCTGCGAGTTGTTCATCGGGCACGACGCCCTTGCCGCGGGTGCGGATCAAACCATCGATGAAATCGGCGTTGAATTCCGGGTGGGGTTGGATCGTCCAGATTTGATCATCATAGAGCAGCGCAGCATTTGCGCAAAAATCTGATGATCCGACAACCTTGGCCCCTTTGGGCAGGGCTGTGACCTGATCCTGATGCCACGCATTCAGCGCCATCGGTTTTCCGTTAACGGTGTAATCCGTGGGGCCGACAGACCAGCCGCCGCCGAATTTTTCGACCTTACCGCCAAGCGCTTGGGCGATGATCTGGTGGCCAAAGCAGATGCCGACCATGGGGCGTCCGGTCTCGCGAATGGCCAAAATCAACTGCTCCAGCTGCGGGATCCAGTCGTGATCCTCATAGGCGCCGAACTTGGACCCTGTGATAAGCCACGCGTCGGCATCCGCGGCTGACGCGGGAAATTCACCATCCACAACCGACCAGATTTGAAAGTCGAAATCATGCCCGCCCAGCAGTTTGGTAAACATCTCGCCGTAGTCGCCCAACTGGTCTTTCATATTGTCGGGCGAGTGGCCGGTTTGAAGGATGCCGATTTTCATCATGTTGCCCTTATACGGTGTCGAGGTAGATCTCGACCTGTTCTTGTGGGGTAAGCTCTTGCATGTAATGCAGCTCTTGGCGCTTTGTCAGGACAAAGTTTCGGATCAGCTCGGGGGCGAAAATGCGCGCCACCTCGGGGGAGCTTTCGAACAGATCAATTGCGGTTTTCCAATCGCCGGGGATTTGCGGCAGATCGGCGGCATAGGCGTTGCCGGTGATCGGGGCAGGCGGTTCAATCGCGTCTTCGATGCCGTTCATGGCCGCGCCCAAAACCGCCGCCAGCATCAGATAGGGGTTCACATCGCCCCCGGACACACGGTGTTCAATCCGCCGCGCCTTGTGACTGCCCGACGGCACGCGGATCGAGGACGTCCGGTTTTCATAGGCCCAAGATATCCCCGTGGGCGCATGGGAACCCGGCACCATCCGATCAAAACTGTTGGCGTGGGGTGCGAAAACCAGCGCCGATGCAGCCATGGCGTTCATGCAGCCTGCAATGGCGTGACGCATGATCGCTGTCCCATCGGGGCCACCATCGTCAAAGATGTTATTGCCGTTTTTATCCAGAACCGAGAAATGGGTGTGCAGGCCGGAACCGGGATAATCCTCATAGGGTTTTGCCATGAAACTGGCGGCAAAGCCGTGGCGGCGGGCGAGGCCTTTGACCAGCATCTTGAAGAACCATGCATCATCGGCGGCGCGCAGGGCGTCGTCACAATGCATCAGGTTAATCTCGAACTGGCCCAATCCGGCCTCTGAAATGGCGGTATCTGCGGGAATGTCCATTTCCTCGCAGGCGTCATAGAGATCGGTAAAGAATTCATCGAACTGATCCAATGCCCGGATCGACAGGGTCTCGGCCGCCTTGCGCCGTTTGCCTGATCGTGGCGAGACGGGAACCTGCAGCTTGCGGCCCGAATCGTCGATCAGGAAGAACTCAAGCTCGACCGCGCAAACGGGGGTCAGGCCACGCTCCTTGTAACGGTCCAAGACGGCGCGCAGTGCATGGCGCGGATCGCCGGGGTAGGGCGTGCCATCTTCGCGAAACATCCAGATCGGCAACAAGGCCGAAGGGGAATCAAGCCATGGCATGGGCAGAAAGCCCCGTTCAGTGGGAAACAGCACCCCGTCGGCATCGCCGGATTCGAACACCAGCGGGCTGTCGTCGATGTCTTCGCCCCAGATATCAAGGTTCAGGACAGACACGGGAAAACGCGTACCATCCTCGACGATTTTATCCGCGAAACGCGTGGGGATGCGTTTGCCGCGGGCCTGACCGTTCAGGTCGGCGGCAGCCACACGGATCGTGCGAACCTGAGGATGTTTACGGAGCCAGTTTTTCATAACACACCTTGTAAGCGGCGGGCATGAAACGGGGTCTTCAAAAGGCGAAACCCGGGGTCGACGCCCACGCGCCAAATAATTTGATCAAAAGATGGATACTACCGTATCAGATTAGGACGCAAGCGAATTTTCCGTATCTGCTCTTGCGGCAGGTGCTTGTTCAGGCGGCGGTTTATCAGACCGAAGACCCCAATGATGACCAGTGTCAGCATCACAAAATACATCGCCAATATCGGATAGGGGACAAAGGGGTTAAAGGTTTTGTCGGCGAAATAGCTGGCATAATACAGCGCATCACCGCGTTGTTGCAGCGCCGGAAACCCTGTGAAGAACACCAAAGTTGTTGCGTGAAACAGGAAAATAGCCTCGTTTGTATAGGCGGGCCATGCCAGACGCAGCATGGTGGGCCAGATCACGCGCTTGAACCGATGCCAGCCGGACAGCCCGTAAGCATCCGCCGCTTCGGTGTCGCCTTTGGGGATGGATTGCAGCGCGCCATAGAAGATTTCGGCGGAATAGGCAGAGGTGTTAAAGAACAAAACCACCAATGCGCCCAGCCAAGCAGAGGTGAAAGCATCAAAAAACGGGTGCACAGATTTTAGACTAAGGAACAAAAAATACCCAAAGAAGAACTGGATAAACAGTGGTGATCCGCGAAACAGAAAGATGAACCATTCCGCCGGTTTGCGCAGCCATGGGTTCGGGTTCGCCTTAGCCACGGCAAGGGCGGTTGCCAGCAGAAAGCCGGACACCAGCGCGAAGAACCCGAAATAGACGTTCCAGATCATGCCCGATCCGATCAGGGTGAACTGATCACACAGGGTGAAATCACTGCGCGGCAACAGCCGTTCACCAATCCCAAGCGAGCGCAGCCTATAGGCCTGAATTGTCTCCAAACAGGTCATGTCAGCGCCTTTCGCTGGGCTTCGCCGCCCGCTGTGGCCTGCCCATGGGTCAGCCGCCGCATGGTGCGGTCCAGCACAATTTCGGACAGGCGCGTGAAGCAAAGGTAAAACACCAGCAGGGCCAGGAAATACCACATCCGCCAGTCGGGGTGGGGATAATCGGTAAAGCGCGGGGTTTTCGCCCCGCCCAGATCACGCGCCCAATAGACGATGTCTTCGACGCCCAGCAGGAACAGCAGCGGCGTGGCCTTGATCAGCACCATCCACAGGTTGCCGAGACCGGGCAGGGCATAGACCCACATCTGCGGCACCAACACGCGCCAAAAGGTCTGGCGGGGCGACATGCCATACGCCTCGGCTGTTTCAAGCTGGGCACGGGGGACGGCGCGCATGGCACCGTAAAGAACGTTGGCCGCAAAGGCCCCGAAAACGATGGCAAAGGTCAGAACGGCCAGCGAAAACCCATAGGCCTCATGGACCCATTGGGGCGAGTTGCCCAAGGGCATTTTGGCCGCCTGACAGACGATAAAATCACTGCCCTGCCGGATCGGTTCGTCCCAATCGGGGCATTTGATCTTGTGGCGCAGGTATTCGATGCCCTGATCCAGCGCGATCACAAAGAACAGAAAGAACGCAATATCGGGCACGCCGCGCACGATGGCGATATAGCCACGGCCCAACCATGACAGCGGCAAAACCCGCGACCGCGCGGCCATGGCCCCGCCAAAGCCAAAGACCATCGCCGCCGGGGCCGTTACGGCCAGCAACAACAGCACGGTGCCAAAGGCCCCGTAGAACGCCAGATGCTTGCCCGTGGTCAGGTAGCAGGTCAGCCAAGACAGGCCGGAAAGCGTTTCAGGATCGGTACAGGCAAAAATAACGAGATGTCCCCGGGTGGCAGCGCCCTTATTGGGCGTCTTGAAGTATGGAAAAAGGGGCGGGTGTGACGCCGCCCCCCTAAGATCAGATGTCTAGGATCAGAAGGTTTTCGAACCTTCGCCGAACCATTTGATGATCAGTTTGTTCAGGCTGCCATCGTCCTTCATGGACTGGATCGCGGCGTTGAATTTCGCTTTCAGCTCGGTGTCGCTTTCGCGCAGGCCAAGGCCAATACCGCCGCCGAGTGGCACGTCGTCGCCAACAAACATCAGCTCGCCGCCGGATTCTTCGACCGTGGGGGCCAGCGCGTCTTTGTCAGCGAAAACAGCGTCAGCTTCGCCGTTGTTCACGGCTGCAACTGTTTCGTCATAGGTCGCGAATTCCAGCAAGGTCGCACCGGATTCGGCAACGTGGCCCGCTTGGATTGTGCTAGTCTGGGCTGCAACAACACCGCCTGCGATGTCTGCACCTTCAGATTTCGCAACATAGGCCGAGGCCGCTGGCGGGAAGTAGTTCTGTGTGAAATCGATGACTTCTTCACGCTCGTCTGTGATGCTCATGCCAGCAATGATCGTGTCATAGTTGCCGGATGTCAGGTTCGGGATGATGCTGTCCCATTCGTTTGTGACCCACTCACAGGTCAGTTCTGCACGCGCGCACAGCTCGTCGCCGACTTCGCGTTCGAAACCGTCAACTTCGCCCGCATCATTCAGGAAGTTATAGGGAGGGTAGGCACCCTCGGTCCCCATGCGGATTGTTTTGCCGTGGCTGTCTGCCAGTGCGAAACCGGTGCTCAGCGCGACGGCGGCTGTCGCCAAAAGTAGTTTCTTCATTTTGTAGTCTCCCAACGTTTTTTTTGTTGATATTACGACACGTGGCCTGCTGACAGGAATCCACGCAGACGTTCCGATTTTGGCGCACCGAACAGTTGTTCCGGTGCCCCTTGTTCTTCGATCAGCCCTTGGTGCAGGAACACGACATGGTCGGACACATCAGCGGCCAGTTTCATGTCATGTGTCACGATCAGCATCGTGCGCCCCTCGGTGGCCAGATCTTTGATAACTTTGATAACTTCCTGCTCCAGCTCGGGGTCCAGCGCCGACGTGGGTTCGTCGAACAACAGGGCCTCGGGCTCCATACACAGGGCGCGGGCGATGGCGGCGCGCTGTTGTTGGCCGCCAGACAGTTGGGCAGGGTACACATCGCATTTGTCGCCGATACCGACCTTGTCCAGATAGGCGCGGGCCGATTTCTCGACCTCGGCGCGATCACGACGCAGGACGGTCAGCGGGGCCTCCATCACGTTTTGAAGGATCGTCATATGGGCCCACAGATTGAACTGCTGAAACACCATCGACAGGTTGGTGCGAATGCGCAGCACCTGTTTGGGGTCGGCGGGGCGGCGGTTGTGATCGTCGCCCTTCCACGTCACCGGCTCCCCGTTGAAAATCAGGTCTCCTTGCTGGCTGTCCTCAAGCAGATTGCAGCAGCGCAGCAATGTTGATTTGCCAGACCCAGAAGACCCGATCAGCGAAATCACATGCCCCTTGGGTGCCGTCATCGACACACCTTTCAACACCTCCAAAGCGCCATAGGCTTTGTGCAGGTTTCTGATCTCAATCACAGGGGGCTGTTGTGTCACGAGGCATCCTTGTTGCGCTGGCTCAAGCGATTAAAGGTTATTCTACGGGGCGTTTGCAATCTAGAACTTGGTTTTTGCCTAAATAAACGGCATTGACCCGGCGTAATCGCGGGTGACGCGGCTAAATTAACCGCGCTCTTCGATACGCTGACGGGCCATGGCGCTGTCGGTATCGGTCACACCCAACAGGTTGGTGACCAAGCGCAGCAGCGCGTTTTCCTCGTCAGAGCGCATGCCGTCCGCCAGCACGACTTCCCACAACGCCTCGATCACGCCAAGGCGTGCGTCATAAGGGACTGCATCCTTGATCGCGCGGGTGAAACGGACGGTATCGGGGGCTTCGGCTTCAAGCTGTTCTGCGTCTGCGCGCAGGGCCTTTACGC
This sequence comes from uncultured Sulfitobacter sp., assembly GCF_964021855.1. NCBI lineage: Bacteria > Pseudomonadati > Pseudomonadota > Alphaproteobacteria > Rhodobacterales > Roseobacteraceae > Sulfitobacter > uncultured Sulfitobacter sp. Next base: position 397,806 of record NZ_CAXHZD010000003.1, on the reverse strand, counting down.
CATGAGAATCAAGGCCATAGCGTTTGGCTGTGATCTGGTCGATGCGGGATTGTTCAGCCGGGGCATATTCATTGTCCGACTTGGCGATGCGCACCAAAAGGGCGGTCAGCGCCAGACGCGCATCGGCATCGGGCATTTGGGCGGGTTCGGGCTGTGTCAGCCGTTTTAGAAAATCTGCAAACATGGGGGTCATATAGTGGCGCCACGCAGAAAGGCCAAGCTTACAATGCCTTGAGCGCGGTTTCGCGGGCCGCTGCCATGTCCTGATCCGTCAGGCCAAGGGCTGTTTCGATGGCAAGCAGTTGAATTTCTTCGTTTTCGTCCCGTCCACCGTCCGCCAGCGCAACCGACCACATCGCGTCACCCAGTGCCTTGCGGTCTGCATAGGGGATTTCTTCGCGCAGGATGGTGGCAAATTCGGGGGTGCCGGGGGCGTGGCGTTCCAACGCTTCGCAGGTCGCGCGCAGTTTGGCAGCCTCAAGCGGTTTAAGGTTGAACGTCCGCGCAAGGATCCGGTCGATCTGGCTTACTTCGGCAACTTCGTAATTTTGATCGGCAAAGGCCACGCGCACCAAAAGCGCCCCCAGTGCCAATTGCGGCGTAGGCTGGGGCAGGGGTTTGGGGTCAGGTTTGCGACGTGGAAACAGGCGTTCAAACATGGGCACTCACTAGGTGGTTTCGTAGAGCTAAATTAACACTGATTCTGGCGATCTGTTCCCAAAGAAACAGCAATGCCGCATGACTGATGTATAAAGGACGCAGCGCTAACCGTCGTACCCTTCGATGATCACCAGCGTGCCATCCGACACGGTCGACCGAATGACTTTGGCGGCTTGATAATCGGCGCTTTCATAGCAGGCCACGGCATCGGCAAGGCTGGGGAATTCGATTACAACGATGCGGGGCCGCGAGGTGCCTTCGCGCACATCAGCGGTGGCACCACGCACCAGAAATTTGGCCCCGAAATCGGCGAATGGTTTCGCATTGGCGGCGCGGTATTTTTCGTAAACGGCGGCGTCACGCACATCGACATTGGCGATCCAGTATCCTTTGGGCATCGTATTTCCTTATCTTGGCAGCGTTTTGAATTTTCCGGTCAGCCTAGCGGCTTCTTCCTTTAGCCCATAGGGCGGATTTATCACGAACATACCCGATCCGATCATGCCATGACCCGGACGGGCGGGGGCAAACCCGACCTCGTGACGCAGGGCATCAGGATGCGCACCCATCAGCGCGCTGAGCATGGGTTGGTGCAGTTTCGATGTCAGGATCGGGTACCAAAGGGCGATCACACCGACGTTCCACGCCTTGGCCAGCTTGCCAATGTGGCGAGGGATATCCACGTAGTCGGTTTTGATCTCGAAGCTGGGGTCAATCAGCATCAGCCCGCGCCGCGGGGTGGGTGGCGTCAGGGCAAAGGCCATTTCGAACCCGTCGCGGTGGTGGCATTTCACGTTATAGGGCGACATCGCCAGATCTAGCGCGCTGAATTCACCGGGGTGCAGATCAGCCAGATGGATATTATCGGTCTCGCGCAGCAGCTTGGCCGCGATCAAAGGCGACCCGGGATACGAATCGGGCCCGTGTTCTTGGGCGACCGCATCCAGCACGCGGCTATAGCGATGATCCTTGCCGAACCATCCGCGCGCGCGGCCAATACCCTGCGCCGCCTCGCCGGTCTTGAGGGCGGCAGTATCCGACAAATCGTACAGCGCGCGACCGGCATGGGTTTCCATGTAGGTCAGCGGCTTTTCCTTGCGGGTCATATAACCCAAGGTCCACGCCAGCAGGCTGTGTTTGTGCACATCGGCCAGATTGCCCGCGTGATAGATATGTTGATAGCTCAGCATGAGGGGCCGCCTTTTATAGGGTTAGACGAGCCGCGATATCTCTTTCGCTGCGCGGACAAAATCCTTGAACAGGGGGTGCGGGTCAAAGGGCTTGGACTTCAGCTCGGGGTGGAACTGCACGCCGATGAACCACGGGTGATCGGGCCATTCCACGATCTCGGGCAGCTTGCCATCCGGCGACATGCCCGAAAATACCAGACCGGCTTCCTCAAGCTTTTTGCGGTACGCGGTGTCGACCTCATAGCGGTGGCGGTGGCGTTCATCAATCGACGTCTTGCCGTAAATCTCGGCCACATGTGACCCTTCTTTCAGCGTCGCATCATAGGCCCCCAAACGCATGGTGCCGCCTTTGTCATCGCCGACTTTGCGTTCGACCTTGTGATTGCCCTGCACCCATTCCTTGAGGTGGTAAACAACCGGCTCGAAACGCTTTTTGCCAGTGGATTCGTGATCAAATTCTTCTGAGCCCGCATTGGGCAGACCCGCAACATTCCGCGCGGCCTCGATCACGGCCATTTGCATGCCCAGACATATGCCCAGATAGGGGACTTTATGCTCGCGCGCGTATTGCGCAGCTTTGATTTTGCCCTCGGTCCCGCGTTCACCAAAGCCACCCGGCACCAGAATCGCGTGATATCCTTCGAGGTACGGCGCAACGTCGTCCGCCTTGTCGAAGACCTCGGCATCGACCCATTCAACCTTGACCTTGACGCGGTTGGCCATGCCACCATGGGTCAACGCTTCGGCGATGGATTTATAGGCGTCTTCAAGCTGGGTGTATTTGCCCACGATGGCCACGCTGACCTCGCCTTCGGGGTTGTGCACGCGGTCGGATACATCGCGCCAAACGGTCAGATCAGGTTTCGGCGCGGGCGAAATTTGGAACGCGTCCAGCACGGCCTGATCCAACCCTTGGGCGTGATAGGCAAGCGGCGCGTCATAAATGGTTTTCAGGTCATAGGCTGCAACAACCGCATCTTTGCGCACGTTACAAAACAGGGCGATCTTTTCGCGCTCTTTTTCGGGGATTGGATGCTCGGACCGGCATACCAGAATATCCGGCGCGATCCCGATGCTTTGCAGCTCTTTGACCGAGTGTTGGGTGGGCTTGGTCTTCAACTCTCCGCTGGCGGCCAGATAGGGCAGCAGGGTGAGATGCATAAAGATACACTGGCCGCGTGGCTTGTCATGGCTGAACTGGCGGATCGCTTCAAAGAAGGGCAGGCCTTCGATGTCGCCCACGGTGCCGCCGATCTCGCACAGCATAAAATCGACTTCGTCATCGCCGACATGCAAGAAATCTTTGATTTCGTTGGTGACGTGGGGAATGACCTGAATGGTTTTACCCAAATAATCGCCGCGGCGCTCTTTCTCCAAAACGGTGGAATAGACGCGGCCCGAGCTGATCGAATCTGTCTTGCGCGCAGCAACACCCGTGAAACGCTCGTAATGGCCCAGATCAAGGTCGGTTTCCGCGCCATCATCCGTTACGAACACTTCGCCATGTTCAAAGGGCGACATCGTGCCGGGATCGACGTTCAGGTAAGGATCAAGCTTGCGCAGACGTACCGAAAAGCCGCGTGCTTGCAGCAATGCGCCCAAGGCGGCTGATGCCAACCCTTTGCCAAGGCTGGAAACCACACCGCCCGTGATGAAAATATAGCGTGCCATGTGATCGAAGACCCCCGTGAAGTTCAAATTTGATGTGGCCAAAGCCAGCCAAATGAGCTGCGGAAAACCGCAGCACCACGGGACTAAAGCCTAACAGAATTATGGTGGATAAGGCAAGGCCAAGCCGCAACATCCTGTTACGAATCTTGGCCTGACCTCAAGTTATTGTGGTAACTGGATTAATCCGCTGTCGGAACTTGCGGCGTGTTATCCGCCGGTGTCGGTGGCAGCAAGCTGTCGCTATCTGGCAGCACCGGTGCGTCATTCAGCGCCGGTGGTGTGGCCCCAAGGCGGTCAATCACGGACGATCCTGCAGATTTCTCTGCGGCGATAATGGTCAGCGTGATCGATGTGATGATGAACAGAATGGCCAGAACCCAGGTGATCTTGCCCATGGCCGTTGCGGCGGACCTGCCAGAGACCGCACCGCCGCCTCCGCCGCCCATACCTAGGCCGCCGCCTTCGGACCGTTGTAGCAACACAACGGCAATCAGGCCGAGGGCCAGAATGAGATGGACGATCAGGACAACGTTTTCCATGAGTACCTACGGGCTTTGGTTCTAACTTTGCAGGTATCTAGGGATGTTTGCCCATGGGGGCAAGCAAGGATTGGCCCGCGCGGCACGGATCGGGGTCTGGATGCCTTCGGCGCGCTTGGTCCTGCGGCCAAGACGCCCCGCCCGCCATCCCGTTTATTCCTCGACGTCATCCATATCCGCTTGGCCCGATACCGCGCGGCGCACGATGCTCCAACTCAGGCCGACGCCCAGAACAAAACTAAGGGCAAGCAGGCCAAGCCAGACGTTGAAATCTTTATTGTCCAAGCTGAGCACACCGTAATCGAACAGCACCCACAGGCCTGCGCCGACAACGGCGAGCACTAGAAACATGCCGAATCCGCCGATCGAGCGCAGCGTCGCGCGGAGATAAATGACGTAGCCGATAAACAAGATCAGCCCCAGCAGGGCAGCGACGGACATGTTCATATGCCCATAGTCCCGCACCCAAGTGATGTAATTATAGTCGGTCGGGTTAAAGGTGACCGTGAGCAGGGCCAAGGCGCATAGCCATCTTATGATAAAACCCATTCAGTTTATTCCCCTGCTTCTCTGGCTCATAAATATCCTCGCCGAAGGCATAAAAGTCTATGGGCGGTCCAAAAGATTTCGCTGTTGGCGAGGATATTTTCGAGCCAGAGAAGCGAAGATGTCATTTTGCAGTTTCGGTTCGCTGCGTGCGCGGCTATACCGACGCGGGTTTGCACCGTTAAAGGAATATCACCATGGCCAATGTTGTTGTCGTAGGCGCTCAGTGGGGCGATGAGGGAAAAGGCAAAATTGTCGACTGGCTGAGCGAGCGCGCAGATGTGATCGCGCGGTTTCAGGGCGGGCATAATGCCGGGCACACGTTGGTTATTGACGGCAAGGTGTTCAAGCTAAGCCTGCTGCCATCTGGCATTGTGCGGGGCGGAAAGCTGTCGGTCATTGGCAACGGGGTCGTTCTGGACCCATGGCATTTGGTCAAAGAGATCGCGATTTTGCGCGAGCAGGGCGTTGAGATCACGCCTGAGACGTTGATGATCGCCGAGAATACACCGCTGATCCTGCCCATTCACGGAGAGCTGGACCGCGCCAGAGAAGACCAGACCAGTGTTGCCAAGATCGGCACGACGGGTCGCGGGATCGGGCCGGCATATGAAGACAAAGTGGGTCGCCGGTCGGTTCGGGTTGCCGATCTGGCCGATGATGCCACGCTAGAGCTGCGTGTGGATCGCGCGTTGGTGCATCATGATGCGTTGCGCCGTGGCCTTGGGCTTGAGCCGATTGACCGTGATGCTTTGCTTGCGGCCCTGCGCGAGATTGCGCCAGCCGTATTGGAATATGCCGCACCGGTTTGGAAAGTGCTGAACGAGAAGCGCAAAGCCGGGAAACGCATTTTGTTTGAGGGCGCGCAGGGCGCGTTGCTGGACATCGACTTTGGCACCTATCCTTTTGTGACCTCTTCCAATGTGATTGCAGGTCAGGCCGCAACGGGCACCGGGATCGGGCCTGGGTCGATTGATTTCGTTTTGGGGATCGTCAAAGCCTATACCACCCGTGTGGGCGAAGGCCCGTTTCCGGCCGAGTTGAATGACGCGGATGGCCAGCGTTTGGGCGAACGGGGCCACGAATTTGGCACCGTCACCGGACGCAAACGTCGCTGTGGCTGGTTCGATGCGGTTCTGGTGCGCCAGACATGTGCGACATCCGGTGTAAACGGCATCGCCTTTACCAAGCTGGACGTGTTGGACGGGTTTGAGACGCTCAAGATTTGTACGGGCTATGAGCTGGACGGTCAGATGCTGGAATATTTGCCAACGGCGGCAGACCAGCAAGCGCGGTGCACGCCGGTTTACGAGGAAATGCCAGGCTGGTCCGAATCGACAGAAGGCGCGCGCAGCTGGGCGGAATTGCCTGCCAATGCGATCAAATATGTGCGCCGAGTTGAAGAGCTGATCGGTTGTCCGGTTGCATTGCTGTCCACATCGCCCGAACGTGAAGACACGATTTTGGTGACGGACCCCTTCGCCGACTAAGTTTGACTTTGGCCGCTGTGGCACCCGTTGATCGGGGGCGCGGCGCAACGGGAGAGTGGCAATGGCATTGAGTTACAAGGCACGGCGGCGCTGGTCGCTGGTGATTTTATTGGTTGGATTGCCCGCCTATATCATTGCTGCGGTCGCCATCATCGGCCAGTTTGACCGGCCCCCGTTCTGGATCGAACTTGCGATCTATGTGGGCCTTGGCATCATCTGGGCGATACCGTTCAAATATGTGTTCAAGGGGATTGGCCAAGCTGACCCCGATAAAGAAGACAGTCAGAAATAACAAAACGGCCCCTGATGCGGGGCCGTTTTTTTTAACTCAGCATGTGCCGGAATGTTTAGCCGGCGGCGCGTTCTTCGGGTTGATAACCGATGTCGTCGGATGCTTTGAAGCGGCCCCCATCCAGTTTGATCAATTTACCGGCGCGCAGCAGTTGGCCAAAGGCGCGCAGGCCTTCCTCGCGGCTGAAGTCTTCTTTTTCAGCTTGGCGCACGGTTTGCATCAACTGCGGTCTTGAGAATTGATCGATCCCTTCGACAAAGGACAGATAGGCAGCTGAGGCTTCCAAAAGTTCGGACAAGGTGCTGGCACCCATGTCGGCGGCGAATTTGACAAAACCACCATCAACCGGCGCGGCAGCGGCAGGTGTCGGGGCTACGGCGGCCACGCGGCGGGGGCGCACGGGGGCTACTGTGTCCGGTTTGGCATAGTTGATATCGATCCGCTGCTCTGCCACCAGTTTCAACGGGGCCGGGCGTGGTTCGGACGGGCGGTCAGTGCGGGTGGCTGCGGCGGCAGGGCGACGCGGTTTAACCACCTCGGCCAGATCGCTGCGGTAGGCTGTGCCGTCGTCATCGGCGCTGTCGTTTGCACCCATGGCCATGTCGGCCTTTTTGGCAGCAACAGCTGCACGCAGATGGGCGATGGCGTCGCGGCGCACAGTGCCTTCAGGGTCGTCCATCTGGTTGTCGGTCTCGGCCAACAGGCGGCTCATATCAGCGCCTTGCGCGTCATCCAAAGATGGCAGTTTGCGGCGTGGTTCGGCATTCACGTTCGTTTCTGCCGTAACAACCTTTTCTGCTGGTTCCTCTGTCGCGTGGTCTTCGGCGACGTCGGTCATTGTGTCGTCTGATGTATCCGCACCAGACACGTCATCTGCGAAATCGGCTTCAACTTCGGCCAGTTCGCGGGCCAGCTCGTCCTCTTCTTCTGCGGACAAGGAAGATTGGATGGGGGTATCCACCAAGGTTTCAGGCAGGCGGTCTTGCATGTCGTCGGGCTGCGCAACATCCGCATCATCGTCTTCACTGTATTCTTCCAGATTGCCGCGCGCGATGGCGTCGGTCAGATCTGCGCGCTTTACCTTGACCACACGGCCACGGGGCGCGGCGGAGGGTTCCGGGGATGTCGATGCATCGCCATCAAACAGGTTTTCAGAATTGGTGTCTTCATTAGCTTCAACAGCCGTGAAAGCTTCTGCAGTGTTTGCTTCGGCCAGATCATCGGTCCCTGTTTCTGCATAAAGACGGTTCAACTGGGCGCTGGCAGCATCGTCATCTGCATCAGCGGCTTCAACCGCGTCATCGGCGGCAAGCGCGCTTTCGATGTCTTTTACCGCATCTGCAACAAAGCCGTTGTTCTCGGCCATCGGGGCATGGTTTTCGTCGGCGTGTTCGTCTTCGGTATAGTCTGCATCGGGGGCATCAACATCCTGACGCGATACGACAGAACGGATGCGCTGCAATTTGGCGGCGATGCTGCTGTTTTGCGATGCCTCCGAAGATGGGCGCGCGGGCTCGTCGGCGGTTTTCTCATCAAAGAAGGCCTTAACCTCTTCATCGGGCTGACCGGGAACGATATCGACGTCGGTCAGGTCAACTTTGGCTGCAGCCTCGTCTTTGGGGGCAGCTTGTGTTTGCGCCTCGGGCTCATCTGCGTCGTCATATACAGGCAGATCTGCCGCAGGGGTTTGCGCGACAGGGGCGGCCTGTTCAACAGGTGCGGGGGCATCCTCGCGGGCTTTCAGAACAATCTGACCGTCCTGCTGATAGCCAACAACTTTCCGCGAAATCTCTTTCTGGGCGATGTGGGCGAGCATGTTCGCATCTGGCTGCGGAGGCTCTGCGCCAAAATAACGATCCTCTGCTGCCAGGTCGCGGAAATACTCCGCAATAACCTTCATGGTGCCGAATGAATCGTCAAAGCCCTCCAACGTACACGAGAACGTGCCGTATGAGACCGTCAGAATTTTGTTGTTATTCATCATCTGATGCTCGTCCTCTGCCGTTTTGCAGCTTACTGTTTACCATGACGTTCAAGACAAAAGCGGCCCGAATCTGTGCCGTGCAGGGTATCATTTGGTGTCATCATTGTGACGAGGTTTCCCAAAAGGGGGTAAAAAGACATTGAAGCGCCATATTGTATCCAGTTCTAAGGCAGTTACCCTTATAGGTGGCGGCGACGCGAAGGTGTCGCAGCTTAAAGAGGTGCTAGGCATCGCGCCAGTATGCGTTGCAGCCGATAGCGGAGCAGAACTGGCCCGGCGTGCGAATATACCGCTTAGGGCCGTCATCGGTGATATGGATTCCATTTCAGCAGACACTCTTTCGCAGATCCCCCAAGACCGGCAAATTATAATAAGTGAACAGGAAACCACTGATTTTGACAAGGCCCTACGCCATATCAACGCGCCGCTGATCGTTGGCCTTGGTTTTCTGGGGGGGCGGATTGATCACCAACTGCACGCGTTGCACGTTTTGGCGCTCTATGCCCATCGTCCGTGCATTCTGGTGGCGCAGACCGAAATCGTATTCATCGCGCCGCCCGCGATCACAGTGCCGACCGAACCGGGCGATGTCGTTTCGATCTTTCCCCTTGGCCCCGTGACCGGGCACAGTCAGGGGCTTGAGTGGCCGATCGAAGGGCTTGCGTTCGATACCTTGTCCAAGGTCGGTACATCGAACCGCGCCACCGGGCCGCTTACGCTGGAGATGTCAGCGCCGAATGCAGTGCTGATGTTGCCACACAGGCTTATTCAGCCGGTTGCGCAAGCGCTTGTGTCTGAAGCCGCCGTTGGATGGCCCCCTCGCGCATGATAATATAAAGGCCTGCGGCCATGGTGATTACGATGCCCACACTCGCAATCGGGTTGGGCAGGTCGTTAAAGATCACAAAGCCGATCAGCGTGGCAAAAGGTATTTCCAGATATTGCATCGGGGCCACCGTCGCCGAAGGCGCGTAGCGCAAGGACCATGTCATCAGCAGATGCGCCATGCTGCCCAACACGCCGAGCGCTAGTAAAAGCGACCACTGCGCAACATTGGGTGTGATCAGTGCAAGCGCATCTATGTTCAGCTTGGGCCCGAGCCAGAGCAGCGGCAGCATCAAGACCACGGCCATAGCACCGCTGACGGTTTGCAATCCAATCGGATCGGTCTGTTTGGCGATCTTGCGGGTGACCAACATAAACACGGAAAAATTGGCCGCCACGAAGACAGGCAATAGGGCGGGCCAGCCGACGTTGGCAAAGCTGGGCTGTACCACCAACAAGGTTCCGACGAACCCCACAATGCAGGCCATTAACCGTCTGCTGCCAACTTCTTCCCCCAAGACATATTTTCCCAAGATCAGCATGAAAAAGGGCATCACGAACGCAATCGCGACAGCATCGGCAAGCGGCAGATAGATGAGAGCGGTGAACATGGCGGCAATGCCAAGGATATGCAGCACGGTCCGCAGGAAGGTCAGCCAAAGCGTCATGCCTGACATGCGCCATTTACGTTTGGTCAGATATACAATGGGCAATAGCAGGATCACCTGAACGGCAAATCGCACGAATACGACCTGCGCAAGTGGCACAGAGGTCCCCAGCAGCTTTGCCACGGCATCGCCGATAGGCGCGACAATGCAAAAGCCAAGCATCAGCATAATCCCGATCAGGGGTTTGTCGCTATCGTTCATGGTGTTTTTCCGCGCAATCAATCAACCTAAAGATGTATACTCACCACTTTCATGCGAAGTACAAGGTATTACTTCACATTCGGGCTGTCATGTCGGAAATCCGGTGGAAGGCTACGCCGCCGGGCGGCCCAGAAGAACCCGATTTCGCCCCTTGTTTTTGGCGGCATACAGCGCCTTATCTGCCCATTCAATTGCCGAAGAAGAGATGTCGAAATCTGCCAGGTCGGTATGGGAGATCATACATAACCCGATGCTGATCGTCACTGTAAAGGGTTCCGGGACGCGGGGAATGACGAAGGGGGTATGTTCGAACGTCTGGCATAATCTATTGGCCACAGCGGTTGCGGCGGATTCCCGGGTGGCAGGCAGCAATAGCAGGAATTCTTCGCCGCCCATCCGTGCGACCATATCGCAGGGCCGCAGATGTGACCGCAGGCGGTGCGCGGTTTCAACCAGCACCGCATCACCTGTGGCATGACCATACTTATCGTTAATGCGCTTGAAATGATCCATGTCCGCCATCATCACGGCAAACGGCAGATCATCCGCTTTTGCCTCGCTGGTTTGGCGTGTCATCTCGGCCAAGCCGTAGCGCCGGTTATATAGGCCGGTCAGCGGGTCGAATATCGCCTCGCGCAGGCCCAGATCAACGCTTGCGCGAATGCGGTCGATCTGGGTTTTACGCTCTAACAATGCTGTCAGGCGCAGGTGCAGTTCTTTCAGGTTAAACCCTTGCGGCATTAGATCATCCGCCCCCATATCGAGCGCAGTTGCGGCAACGTCCGGGTTGGCTGTGGTTTGCACCACGATAATGCCGCAGTGGCGGGTGCGGGCGTTCGACCGGATCGAGGAAATCAGATGCATCTGGCCGGTGACCGCCGCGGGGTCCGGTGTGAGGACAAGGACAAAGACATCGGGTATCCCTTTGCCGGACAACCCTTTCAACGCATCTTCGGGGGCTGCAACGGAAATCTTATGTGGCGTATCGCGGCGCAGCTGGCCCGCCCAGATATGGTTTAACCCCTTGTCCGATCCGACCAACTGAATATGTCCTGCGGCCTGAAAACGGGCAGGGGGATCGGCCAGACCAAAGACGCGGCTGGTTTCGGCGCGCACATGCCATTCTTCACTGGAATGATACAGCCGGATCAGGCTTCTTACCCGGCTGAGCAACAGGGAATCCGCAAGGGGTTTGACCAATACATCCCGCGCGCCCCGCGACAGGAACAATTGGCGCAGTGCAGCGCTTTCATCTTCCCCGATTGCAAGCACGGGAATGCGGCGGCCATTTTGACCGTGGGCCAGCCCATCCAGCATCGCGGTCGCATCCGCATCACATAGCTGAAACGCCGTAATAACAAGGTCAGGAGGGTCTTGATTGGCCTGAACCAATGCATCCGCAACCGAGGTTGCCTGCCGCACATCATAGAACGCGGGCCCCAGTTTGGTTTTCAGCATAATTCTATTCGTGGCAATCGGATCAACGATGAGGATCTTACCCAGCATTTGCCTTCCTTTCCCACGAAAAATATACGAAAACCATAAGGATATGGGCCTACTTGTTGACCGAATTGGTTAAAAAAGCGTTGCCAGAAAATTAAGCAGTGGGGAAATTTGAATGGGTAAGCAGGAAGCTGCCGAGGCTCTGGGCTTGCAAGCCTTGGCATGGTTGGTCGGCAACGAAGACCTTTTACCGGTGTTTATGAATGCCAGCGGTGTCGGGGCTGACGATCTGCGCGCGCAGGCAGCTGATCCGGGGTTTCTGGGCGCTGTTCTGGATTTTCTCATGATGGATGATGCATGGGTGATTGCGTTTTGCGATACCATAGGGGCACCCTATGAACGCGTCATGCAGGCCCGGCAGGCGTTGCCGGGTGGCGAACAGGTGAATTGGACATGACAGTGATCAAAGGCATTCTTTTCGACAAGGACGGTACGCTGTTCGATTTCGCCACTACCTGGGAAGCATGGGCCTATGCGTTCCTGACCCGATTAACCAATCAAGACACGGCTCGTGCGACCACAATCGGCGCGGCAATCGGGTTTGACTATGGTGCTAAAAACTTTGCCGCTGACAGCGTGGTGATTGCGGGCACGCCCAAAGACGTCGTTATGGTGCTGGATCAATATTTTCCCGAATATTCACAACAGGCACTGATCGACCTGATCAACGAAGAGGCCGGAAGCGCGCCCCAGATCGAGGTGACCCCGCTGGTGCCGTTCCTGACCGGTCTTCGGGCGCAGGGGCTGCATCTGGGTGTGGCGACCAATGATGCCGAAGAGCCGGCCTTGGCCCATCTGGACAGCGCAGGTGCGACACATTTGTTTGATTTCGTGGCTGGTTTCGACAGTGGCTTTGGTGGAAAGCCGGAGCCGGGTCAGTTGATTGGTTTTGCGGAACATGTGGCGCTTGACCCTGCGGCGATTGCCATGATCGGTGACAGCACCCATGATCTTTTGGCGGCCAAAGCGGCTGGCATGTTGCGTGTCGGGGTGCTGACCGGGATGGCGACGGCCGATGATTTGGCCCCCTTTGCCGATGTGGTTTTGCCAGACATCAGCCATTTGCCAGATTGGATCGCCGGCTGGAATGCGCAGCGCAGCTAGGCGCTTCAGGCGCGAAAGCGACATTTGCCGTCGGTAATGGGAACGATCCCGTTGCAGGGATGATGCCTTCTGAAATAGGTTTTCAGGAGGTTCCCATGGCACAGACCGATCCCAAACGCAGAACACGCGGCGGTGGCCGTGCGGGGGCCAAGACACGGCGCGGCACATCCGTGATCGAACAGATGCCGTGGAACCCACCCATCAACATTGACCGCCCCACCGAACCGCTGACACCCGAAGGTGTAGAGGCGATCCATGACGGTGCCATGCGCATTCTCGAAGAGATCGGGATCGAATTCCTGAACCACGAGGCGCTTGATATCCTGCGCAAAGCGGGATGCACGGTGAATGGCGAAAACGTCCGCATGGGGCGTGATTTCGTGATGGAGTGGATCGGCAAAGCGCCGTCGCAATTCACCCTCACACCGCGCAACCCGGACCGTCAAATTACCATCGGTGGCAAGCATCTGGTGTTCGGTAACGTGTCATCGCCGCCAAACTATTGGGACATGTCAATCGGCACCAAGGTCCCCGGTACCCGCGCCATGTGTCGCGATCTGCTGAAACTGACGCAATATTTTAACTGCATCCATTTCGCGGGCGGCTATCCGGTGGAACCGGTCGATATCCACGCCTCCGTTCGTCATCTGGATGTGCTTTACGACAAGTTAACGCTGACCGATAAGGTTATGCATGCCTATAGTCTGGGCAAGGAACGCGTCGAAGACGTGATGGAGATGGTGCGCATTGCGGGCGGGTTGACCCACGAGGAATTCGACGCCACCCCGCGCATGTACACCAACATCAACTCGACCTCACCGCTGAAACACGACATTCCGATGCTGGACGGCTGGATGCGGCTGGCACGGCGCGGGCAGGGGTTGGTCGTGACGCCCTTTACGCTGGCCGGTGCGATGGCACCTGTGACGATGGCGGGTGCTGTGGCCCAATCGCTGGCCGAGGCGCTCTGCGCCGTGGTTCTGGCGCAGATCATCAACCCCGGCTGCCCTTGCGCGATTGGCACCTTCACATCGAATGTGGATATGAAAACCGGCGCGCCCGCCTTTGGCACTCCTGAATATATGCGCGCCACCCAGATGACGGGGCAGCTGTGCCGCTTCTATAATCTGCCGATGCGGTCGTCGGGCGTCTGTGCGGCCAATGTGCCTGACGGACAAGCCATGTGGGAAACCTCCAACAGTTTATGGGCAGCTGTGCAATCAGGCACTAATATGGTCTATCACGCGGCTGGCTGGCTTGAGGGCGGGCTGATCGCATCGCCAGAGAAATTCATCATGGATTGCGAGGTTCTTCAGCAAATACAACGCTATATGGATCCGGTGATCTGCGCGACGGGCCCGGATGAAATTGCCCTCGATGCGATTAAATCTGTCGGCAATCAGGGCCATTTCTTTGGCATCCAACACACCCAAGACCGCTATACCGACGCGTTCTATCAACCGTTCCTAAGTGATTGGAAAAACTACGAAGGGTGGGAGGCCGCAGGCGCAGTTTGGACGCCCGAGCGCGCGCATATCATGTTCAAAGAGATCATCGCCAATTTCGAAGCGCCGCCAATGGACAGCGCCATTCACGAGGAACTGGCCGATTTTGTCGCCCGCCGCAAAGCCGAAGGCGGGGCACCGACGGATTTCTGATCTCTTTAACTCGCGCGGTTTCGTCGAAATTTAACGCTAATTCCAATATATTTGGTGGGGCGGCCGGTATTCGCAGTGGGGGCGTTTTTGCCAAATGTTAATTGTCTTTTCCGATGGTTCCTTGGGTCAATCGGAAGGGTTTAGATGCACGGGCTTATTAATCGCAGTGTCCAAAATTACGTCAGCGACACCTTTGGCTATGACGTCTGGGGGCAGGTGACGGGCAGCGCAGATTTGGGTTTTACCGATTTCGAGGCGATGATGACCTATGAGGATGATGTAACCACGCGCCTTATTGATGCGTTGTCGCTGGTCACATCGCGGCCCAAGCATGACCTGTTAGAAGACATCGGTACCTACCTTGTCTCCACCCCGAAACTTGAAGGGGTGCGGCGTTTGCTGCGGTTTGGCGGCGTCACGTTCGAGGAATTTTTGCTGTCTTTGGATGATCTGCCGGACCGGGCACGGCTTGCCGTTTCCGATCTGGATCTGCCGGAACTGGAAATGGATGAACGCGCCAGCGGCTGTTTTGAACTGCTGTGCCGCAGTGCTGTGTCGGGCTTTGGTTATGTCTTTGTGGGCATGTTGCGCGTTATCGCCGATGACTATGGCGCGTTGGTATTGCTGGACCACGAAACGGGCAAAGACGGCGTTGAAAAAGTGTTTATCACATTGGTGGATAAGGATTTTGCTCAAGGGCGGCAGTTTGACCTTGGGGCCCGTGTCGGATGAACAATGCGCAAATGAATGCGATGCTGGACGTGCTGTGCCCGATGCACGTGCTGGTCGAAAAGGATGGCACGATCAGCCACGCCGGCCCAACAGCAGAGAAAATTTGCCCGCCGGGCGGTCTGGTCGGGGCGGGCTTTTTTGAATGCTTCGCGGTCAAGCGCCCCAAAGGCATCCGCAACATAGAGGCGCTGCGCCGCAGGGCAGGCAGCAAGCTGCACATCTCGTTGCACGATGATCCGGACAGCGATCTAAAGGCGGTGTTGGTCCCCTATGACGCCGAGAATGGCAAAGTGGTGATCAACCTGTCTTTTGGCATTTCAATTCTTGACGGTGTGCGGACCTATGCGCTGAGCAATGCTGATTTCGCCGCGACCGACCTTGCCATCGAAATGCTGTATCTGATCGAGGCGAAATCGGCAGCGATGGATGCGTCACGCCAGTTGAACCTGCGCCTGCAAGGGGCAAAAATCGCGGCCGAAGAACAGGCGTTCACCGACACATTGACGGGCCTAAAAAACCGGCGCGCGTTGGATCATGTTTTGGCGCGGCTTGTCAGCACGCAGGCCAGTTTTGCTGTCATGCAAATCGATTTGGATTTCTTTAAGGCGGTCAATGACACCTATGGCCATGCGGCGGGGGATCATGTTTTGCAAGCCGTCGCACAAATCATGGTCGAGGAAACGCGCAACGCCGATACCGTTGCCAGAGTGGGCGGTGATGAATTTACGCTTATCCTGCCCAATGTCGGGTCAGAGCAGATGCTTTTATCCATCGGCGACCGGGTGATCGAACGGCTTGAAAAACCGATCAACTTTCAGGGCAATGCGTGCCACATCTCGGCAAGCATCGGCACCGTCTGGATCCAAGAAGGCCATATGATGGATGCCAAAGACATTCTGGCTGACGCGGATATGGCGCTGTATCAGTCAAAAAATGCGGGTCGCTCGCGCCAAACACTGTTTCGCAAAACGGATATAGCGGCCCATAGCATGTGGGCAGATTAAGAGGGACTGCGACTAAACCCGAACTGATCAGCTGGGTACGGTACTTTTGATGCTGTCTAAGATATCTTTCGCGACGACACGGCCAAGATCGTCGCAATTTGGCAGGCCTTGCGAAAACGGATGTCGTTTCAAAACCTGCGGCATCGACAGGCAATAGACGGCCCCGTTGGTCTGTACGGATAGATCAAGTTTGAACGGCTCAAACAGGTCCTTTTCAGGTTCAGCCAGCCTGCCTACCAGCCCGGGAAACGGCAAGTCAGCGAGCGGCGCGGCCGCCTGCCCACGTGCATCTATCAGCGCGTCGAATTCGATCTTTCCATCGATGGTCTTTACCGACACACCGCCCGACGCATTGTTTTCGAAAGATGAATCAGGACCGGTGGGAATAATCTGTAACACCCCAGCATCATAGAGGGCCAACACACGCCGGACCGAGATATGTGGAATGGCAGCGTAACAGTCCCCGAAAACCGGCATGAGCTTTTCGTTAAAGACCTGCCAATCCTCGTCGCTCAGGTGCTCCAGAATCATCTCGAAATTTTCATGCCCGCGCAACAGCGCGTAACGGTGATGCTGCGTCTCTTTGTGCTCTTTCGATTTGACCGCGGCGGTCAGGGTTTCTCGCAGGGCGCGCAGGCCGCCGACGGTTTCACGATGCCTGAAGTATGCCTCGGAAAACCCGTCAATCGACTGCGCATCCGGCCCCAACGTCTCCATATACTCAGGCGCGGCGTCGTTCAGCTCGGCCAGAAGCAATGCGAACACCCGCTGTAGCAATGCGTCCGGGCCGTGTTCCAGTTCAGCCGCAATTGCCTCGGGGTTTACGTGTTTCAGCGGCTCATAGGGGTAGGGATAGTAAAAATCAGGTTCGGGCATGATGCCTTTGTGTGACACCATGGTGATGGACAGCGCTTCGCTGTCCGGGTTGCTAAACCAATTAACCTTTTCGCCATCTTCGATAAAGGTCCCGTGCTCTTTCCCCAAGGCCACGATCACATCAATCGCCGAGAGGGACGATCCCAATACGCCGATCTGTCCCGCAGGAAATTCTGTGATATTTGTATAGGGCCACGGTGACACCAGATCGGCCCCCCCGAGTTTGGGTGCCGCGGGCCAGTCGTGCCCGGTTGCCAACACCACCTTATCGAAGGCAAAAGTCGACGACCCGTCAGGTGTCAGAACCTCCAGCTTGATGGTGTTTTCGGTCGGGATAACATCGACGACCTTGTGATTTGGCAAAACACGCACCCTATGGCCTGCGTTTCGACCCGCCACGCACAGCTGAGCAAACTCGGACTTCATATATTCGCCAAGCAAGACGCGCGGATAGAAATCGCGCGCGTCGATATCATCTTGCGCAAGGTCCCACGCGTTCAGAAATGCGTCGTCTTGATCATGCAGCCACGCCACGAGCGGCTGCGTAATCGACGGAATCTCGCGACTGAAGGCGTTACAATACATGTAATCTGCATTCATCCCGGCGCGATACGGCATGCCACATCCGACCTGATCGGTGGCGTCAAAGATGGTCAGATCAAGCGGGGCATGCCCATGTAACAGACCTTTGGCGGTGTAGATGGCCATCGGCCCCGCGCCAATAATTGCGATCTTTCGCGTCAGCTTCATCTTTGAATTGTCCACATGTTGCGCCTTTGGTTGGTGAGGTGCATCTGTGCCAGTCCCGATCTTGCAATCGCGCACGGATCAAAATTGCGGCGCGGGCCGTTTCGGCCAGTCAGCGATCCGATCCTGTCAGTCCTCAGTCGCCAACAAACACGCCGCATCCCTAAAAGTTCCGCAAAACCAAGAGGGATTACCTACCAACGGCCCGAAAAATCGAAAGGTCACAATCATTTGGCGGCAAACAGGCTTTCCGTGAAGCGCACGGGGCCGCTGGGCAGGGTAATTGTGATTGGAGCGTTGGGCATCAATAACGCCTGCGAGCACAGTCAGGTGCTAAGCGGTATTTATAAACAATAACATGAAGCTAGAAGTACAAGTGGCAGCCCGTAGGGGAGTCGAACCCCTCTTTTCAGGTTGAAAACCTGACGTCCTAACCGATAGACGAACGGGCCACTTAGCTTGTGAGCGGTTCATTAGGCAATCGCGCGAAAGGGCGCAAGTAGAAATTACCCCTAATGCGAAAAAGTTTTATGCGGGGGCCGCATCTTCCAGTCGAAGTTGCACGGTTTGCCGCCCGCGCCAGCTGTTGATGTCGAGCCGACCGGCCAGATGAAACCGTGCGCCGCCGTGGTTTTCAAGGGCCGGGCCAAGCGGGCCGTCGAACGCGCCAAAGGCGATGGCATCGAGTTTGGTACCCGCACCGCCGCCATCGCCAAAACTGATTTTCAGATGGCTTTCACCGACGCGTTTGGCGAAACGAATCTGCATGTCCGCAAAAACATAGCGCGGGGCAGGGGCACCGGCACCAAAGGGACCCGCCTGTTCGATTTGTTCGGCCAGTTCAACCGTGGCGGCGGCGGGCATCAGCATGCCGTCCAGACGCAGATCGGCGGCCCCTGCCAGATGCGCGCCTTGCTTTTCCAGCAGCTCGGCCAGCCGCGCCATGGCGGCGTCCAGTTTGTCCTCGGCGACGGTCAGGCCCGCGGCCATCTTGTGGCCACCCCCCTTGATCAGCAATCCTTCGGCGGCGAGCCGTTGGATCGGTGCGCCCAAATCAATGCCCGATACGGATCGGCCCGATCCTTTGCCGATGCCGTCTTCGAACCCGATCACGATCGACGGACGGTTTGATGCTTCCTTGAGGCGCGAGGCGACGATGCCGACCACCCCCGGATGCCAGCCCGCGCCCGACGCCCAGACCAGTGGCGCGTCAAAGCCGCGTGCCTCGGCCTGATCCAACGCCACGGCCCGCACGGCGTTCTCTACGTCACGGCGTTCGGTGTTGAGGGTATCGAGCCGCTCGGCGAGGGCGGCGGCCTCGTGCGGGTTATTGGTGGCCAGCAGACGCGCGCCCAGATCGGCCTGTCCGATGCGCCCGCCCGCGTTGATGCGTGGGCCCAGCAGGAACCCCAGATGATAAGAGGCCGGGGCCGTGTCCATCCGCGCGATATCGGCCAGTGCGGCCAAGCCGACGCGGTCGCGCCGTGCCATCACGCGCAGCCCTTGGCGCACAAAGGCGCGGTTCACGCCAATCAGCGGGGCCACATCGGCAACGGTAGCAAGGGCGACCAGGTCAAGCATGGCCATCAGATCGGGGCCTTTGCTGCCCGCCTCGCGCAGTTGGCGGCCTGCCTCGACCAGCATCAAGAATACAACGGCAGCAGCGCATAGATGGGCCAACGCGCCGTCTTCGTCCTGCCGGTTGGGGTTCACCACGGCGACGGCATCCGGCAGCGTTTCGCCGCCAAGGTGGTGATCCAATATGATGACATCTGCGCCTGCTGCCGCAGCAACTGGCCCGTGCGACAGCGTTCCACAGTCGACACAGATGATCAGGTCATGCTTGGCGGCCAGCGCGGCCATAGCCTCGTCGTTGGGCCCGTACCCCTCGTCGATGCGGTCGGGCACATAAAGCGTCGCCTGACAGCCCATGTCGCACAGCCACACCAGCAGCAGGGCGGCAGAACTGCCGCCATCGACGTCATAATCGGCAAACACAGCAATGCGTTGGCGGGATTTGACGGCGGCCAGAAACCGTGTCGCGGCCTTTTCCATGTCACGCAAGCTACGTGGATCGGGCAGCAATTCGCGTAAAGACGGAGAAAGAAACTGTTCGGCCTCGGCGGGATCTACGCCGCGGCGGGCGAGCACCTGACACAAGGCTTGTGGCAGCTCGGTTTGCTGCAACAACACTTGCGTGGCGCGTTCAACCTCGACACCGGGGCCGACCCATTTGCGGCCCGTAAGGGATGCATCAACACCTAAAAAGCTCATGCGTCCCTCGTTCCGTTCATGTTCAGTAACTCATCCAGTGATCTACGCGCCTGTCTTGTTCAGCTGTCCGCCGGCGTGCGATAATTGATCCGCCGCACCGACCCTGATTTTGAGCGCATGATCAGTGTTTCGGTGGTCAGCCAGCCCGGTTCGCGCTGAACGCCGGGCAATAGCGTACCGCCCGTCACACCCGTCGCGGCAAAGATCACGTCTTGGGTGACCATCTCATCGCGTCCGTAAATACGGTTAAGATCGGTAATCCCGGCCTTGGCAGCGCGGCCCCGTTCATCATCGTTGCGGAACAGCAAGCGGCCGTACATCTGCCCACCCATACATTTCAAAGCGGCGGCGGCCAGCACGCCCTCAGGCGCGCCGCCTGATCCCATATACATGTCGATGCCCGTGCCGGGTTCGGCGCAATGCATCACGCCAGCCACGTCGCCATCGGTGATCAGCCGGATCGCCGCACCGGTTTCGCGGACTTGGGCGATCATCTCGTCGTGGCGGGGACGTTCCAGAATACACACGGTGATATCTTCCGTGCTGCACCCTTTGGCGGCGGCAAGGGCCTGCACGCGTTCTGCAGGTGTCATATCAAGCGTCACCACATCCTTGGCAAAGCCCGGCCCGATGGCCAGCTTGTCCATATAGACGTCAGGCGCGTGCAGCATGGACCCGCGCGGGCCCATGGCAATGACCGTCAGCGCGTTTGGCATGTCTTTTGCGGTCAGCGTGGTCCCTTCGAGTGGGTCCAGCGCGATATCAACGCCGGGGCCATTGCCGGTGCCGACTTCCTCACCGATGTACAGCATCGGGGCCTCGTCACGTTCGCCTTCGCCAATCACTACCACGCCTGCGATATCCAACATGTTCAACTGTTCGCGCATGGCGTTAACGGCCGCTTGATCCGCCGCTTTTTCGTCGCCGCGCCCGATCAGTTTGGCCGATGCCAATGCGGCGGCCTCGGATACGCGGGCAAGGCCAAGGGACAACATGCGGTCTTTGAATTCAGCAGGAGAAGTCATGAGGGTCGGTTCCTTTTAAATCAGTCTTTTCAATCGCGGTTCAAAGGTCTTCGATCCGCAAGGCAACGGGGTCATTGGCCAGGACGCCTGTGCCCGCCATCGCAGCCAAGGCATCGTCCAAGGCGCTGCGGGTGGTTTTATGGGTGACGATCAATACCGGCGCGTGGTCGTTATGGTGTTCGGTCTGGCGCATCCGGTCAATGCTTATCCCGGCCTCGCCCAGCACGGTGGCCACCTTGGCCAGCGCGCCAGGCTTATCCAGCAGACCCATACGCAGATAGAACGCCGCCGGGGCTTGCGACATGGCGGATGTCGCGTCGGTCAGGGTGCTGGCCTTTTGGCCAAACACCGGTCCCTGCCAACCACGGGCGAGATCGCAGATGTCAGATAGAACAGCACTGGCGGTGGGGCCTTCGCCCGCGCCGGGGCCGCGCAGCACGATCTGGCCAACGGCGTCGCCCTCAAGCACGATCATATTGGTGCCGCCGGACAATTGCCCCAAAGGCGATGTATCGGGGACAAGACAGGGCTGCATGCGCTGCTCAAGCCCGCGACCGGTCATCTGGGCCACGCCCAGCAGTTTGATCTTGTACCCCATGCCAGCGGCGGCACGGATGTCTTCGATACTGACCCGTTCGATGCCTTCAAGGTCGATCCCGTCGAAATCAACGCGCGAGCCAAAGGCGATGGATGACAGGATCGCCAGCTTATGCGCGGCATCAATACCGCCCACGTCCAGCGCCGGATCAGCCTCAAGATAGCCAAGGCCGTCGGCTTCGGCGAACACGTCCTCATAGGGCAGGCCGGCGTCTTCCATCCGCGTCAGGATATAGTTGCACGATCCGTTCATCACGCCCATCACGCGGGTGATCTGGTTGCCTGCCAAGGCCTCGTTCAAGACCTTGATCACCGGAATGCCGCCTGCGACCGCCGCCTCGTAACGGATGTGACGGCCTGCAGCCTCGGCCTGTTCGGCAAGCGCTTGACCGTGGATCGCCAGCATCGCCTTGTTCGCGGTCACGACATCCTTGCCTGCCGCCAATGCGGCCTCGGTCGCGTCTTTGGCTGGACCTTCGTCGCCACCGATCAATTCAACAAACACATCGACATCATCGCGCTTGGCCAAGGCGACGGGGTCATCCTCCCATGCGTAGCCCGACAGGTTCACACCGCGGTCTTTGTCTTTGCTGCGCGCAGACACGGCCGAAATGGTGATCTTGCGGCCTGTGCGCGCCTCAAGCAGATCGGCCTGTTTGCGCAGAATACGCACAACGCCAACGCCCACCGTACCCAATCCCGCAATCCCAAGACGAAGTGGCCCAGACTGAAGCGGATGTGACATGTGCATTTCCTTTAAAACGGTGCGCGGATGCGACGAAATTACTCTATGGCGGCGATGTAGCGGGTTCAAACCCCACGTGCAACGCAGCCAATCGGAAAATTGTCTATTGCAAACCCTCGTCCAATCGCTGCTTTTCCGTGCCGGTCAGAACCGACCCACGCAACCGTGCCGCGCGGGCTTGTAAACCAGCGACGCGGGCATCCATCGCATTTTCGGTTTGGGTTGCGTCGATCTGATCGGCCGTTGCCTGTGCCAACAGCGGGTCAACGGGCACAAGGGCGGGGTATTGCGCGGCCAGCATTTCGGGCGTTGCGCGGCTGTCAAGCACCGGAAACTGCGTGCAGGCGGCAGGCAGCAACAGGGCAAGGGCGCAAAGGCCTGAAAGGGTGCGATGTGTCATGGGGGCAATTCATGCACCAGCCACAGATATCCTGCAAGCGGGGTTTGCCTTTGAACGACTGTTCAATTAGCGTTTGAATATGGCACGCACCACTGGTTCACATTCTGATATTACCGGCCCCAAGGTCCGGCAGGCCGCATTGCGTTTGTTTGCGCAAAACGGATTTGCCGCCGTATCCATGCGCGCCATCGCAAGCGAGGTCGGCGTGCAGGCGGGCGCGCTCTACAACTATACCCCCGACAAGCAAACGCTGCTTTTCAATCTGCTAAGCACCCATATGGAGCAGCTTTTGGCCGCGTTTAGCGACGACATCAGCCTTGCGCCGGTGGACAGGTTGCGCCGCTTTGTGGATTTCCACATCAGGTTTCACGCGGATCGCCCCGACGAGGTCTTCATCTCCTACATGGAGCTGCGCAATCTGACGCCCGAAAACTTCAGCGCCGTCGAGGGGTTGCGCCGCCAGTACGAAGACCGCTTGGAAGCGATTTTACAAAGCGGTGCGGATGCGGGTGACTTTGACATTGCCGATACGAAAATCGCGACCCTTGCCGTGATCGCCATGCTGACCGGTGTGAACACGTGGTTTCGGGTGGGCGGTCGGCTGACGCTTGATCAGGTGATTGCGCAATACTGGGATATGGTGCGTAAGTCGGTGCTGTCGGGGTAGGGCCGATTGCGCCGTACTGCGTTGATTTGGTGTGCTGCCGCTGCGCTCTTATCGGCGTAGGGGTCGCAAACAGACGCGACCGACTGGGGCCAGAGCGGGTCACCTATCGTTAACTTTATAGGAGAGCATGCGCATGAAGGTTGGGTTTATCGGTTTGGGCAACGTGGGCGGCAAGCTGTCAGGCAGTTTGCTGCGCAACGGTGTCGATCTTTATGTGCATGATCTGAATGCAGAATTCGTGGCTGCAAAAGTGGCTGGCGGGGCCACGGATGGCACATCGCCAGCCGACCTGATGCAGACCTGCGATGTGGTGATCACCTGTCTGCCCAGCCCGGCAGCATCGGCGGCGGTCATGGCGGAAATGCTGCCCCATGTCGGCCCCGGAAAAATCTGGATGGAGATGTCGACGACCGACCCTGACGAGATTAAACGCCTTGGCGCTGCGGTGATCGATGCGGGCGGCGCTGCTGTGGATTGCCCTGTGTCCGGCGGATGTCACCGTGCTGACACCGGCAACATCAGCATATTCGCCGCCTGTGACAGGCCGACCTTTGAACGTATCTTGCCGCTGCTGACGCTGATGGGGCGGCGCGTGCTGCATACGGGCGATCTGGGAACGGCGTCGGTTCTAAAGGTGATGACGAATTATCTGGCTACCGTGAACCTGATTTCCGTTTGCGAGGCGATGACCGTGATGAAGGGTGCCGGGATGGATCTGGCGACGACATATCAAGCGATTGCAATGTCTTCGGGCACGTCTTTTGTGCACGAGACCGAAAGCCAGTTGATCCTGTCGGGGTCGCGGGACGTGAACTTTACCATGGACCTTATCCAAAAAGATATCGGGCTGTTTCAAAAGCTTGCCGACCAGTATTCTATTCCGCTTGAGGTTTCCCCGTTGATCATCGACATCATGACAGATGGGCAAAAACGCTATGGCGAACGGGCGCAGTCGGACCGGATTATCGAGCGGTTAGAGGACGCAACGGGCCTTAAAATACTGGCGGATGGGTTCCCACAGGAACTGATCGACGATGAGCCTGAAGAACGCGGCTACGAAGTTGCTGCGCGTTCATCTTCGTAAATTCTAAGGTGTTGGGAGAGGTATGGGGTGTAAGACGTTGGCGGGGCCGCGTTTTCCCATAGCTCAGTCGCGCAGTTGCAGAGCTGCGGAAGCTGAAAGTGTTAACAAACACCGAGGCCCGCAAAATGCCGTTAACGAAATCTTAGAGAAGCATTAACCTTAATTACTGTTCAGATGCAGCGCGAGGTTTGGTGCCTATCACCTTGTCAGAAGGGGGATTTCCGGGCGATCATCATAGCAAAACCACCCGGAAACACGTAAAATATGGTTAATCGCGCTGAGCCGTGATCTCAGCCGTCAAAGCCCACGAAGCGCGCCACAGCGTCCACGGGACGGCGCACCGATTTTACATCATTCGCAGAAAAACTTTCGTCGGGCCAGCCAAGCGCAACGCAGGTCATGATGACCTGATCGTCTGGTATTTGGGCATGCTCGCGGACCACGGGCGATTGCATGATGCCTTGGCCGTTTATGACCGACCCCAGGCCTTTGCTCCACGCGGCAAGAACAAGACCATAGGTCACAGCACCCAGATCGAAATGCGCGATGGTGCCATTGTCATCGAGCGATTTGTCAAAACAAACGACGATGGACACGGGCGCGTCAAACTGGCGGAAACCGCGCATTACCCAATCCTGACGGCGCTCTTTGTCTTCACGCTCGATCCCCATGGCGGCGAAGAGTTGCTTTGCGATATCGACCTGCCGTTCGCGGTGCACGCCGGCATAGGCCCCGTGATCGCTGATCTCGCGCACTGGCGGCACCCCTTGCAACATCCGGGTGGAATTGCCTTCGCGGACTTTCTCAAGCGGTTCGCCCGTCAGGACATGGAAATGCCAAGGCTGGGTGTTCATCGATGAGGGCGCACGGTTGGCCAGTTCAATGATCTCTTCCAGCAGCTCGCGCGATACCGGGTCTTTGGTAAAGCCCCTGATGCTGCGGCGCCCCAACATTGCCTGTTCCAGTTCCATGATGTCCCTCCCGACGTTTCCTGACAGATGTCAGCGTCTTTCAAAGGGCTGGCCGGGTCAAGCGCCGGTTGGCCGGGTGCCGCTGCGTCAGATCAGCAGTTGGGCACATTTACCGCCAGACCGCCCAGCGATGTTTCCTTGTATTTCTCGGACATGTCCGCGCCGGTCTGGCGCATGGTTTCGATACAGGCATCCAGCGGCACCAGATGCGTGCCGTCACCGCGCAGGGCGAGGGATGCCGCCGACACCGCCTTGATCGCGCCAAGGCCGTTGCGTTCGATGCAAGGCACCTGCACCAAGCCGCGCACGGGATCGCAGGTCATGCCAAGGTGGTGTTCCAGCGCGATTTCGGCGGCGTTTTCGATCTGCTCGGTCGTGCCGCCCATAACGGCGCATAATCCGGCGGCAGACATGGCGGCGGCCGATCCGACCTCAGCCTGACAGCCTGCTTCGGCACCCGAGATTGAAGCGTTGAATTTCACCAGCCCGCCGATGGCCGCTGCCGTCAGCAAGAAATCTTCGATATGCGCCTCGGACGCGCCGGGCACGTGATCCAGATAATAGCGCAGGGTTGCCGGCATCACGCCCGCTGCACCATTGGTGGGCGCGGTGACGACCTGACCACCGGCGGCGTTTTCCTCGTTCACGGCCATGGCATAGACGCTCATCCAGTCGTTGATCGTATGGGGGGCTTGCTGGTTCAGGCCGCGTTCCGCCAGCAGCGCATCATGTATGCCCTTGGCACGACGTTTGACATTCAGCCCGCCGGGCAGGATGCCGTCGGTTTCCAGCCCGCGATTGATGCAATCGTTCATCACCTGCCACAAACGTTTGGTCCCGTCGCGCAGATGTGCCGCCCCGCCGCGCGATTCCTCGTTGGCGCGTTTCATTCCGGCGATGGACTTGCCGGATGCGCGCGACATCTCAAGCATCTCGGCGGCGGATTTAAACGGGTAGGGGACGGGCGCGCCTTCATCGGTGTCTTTTCCGGCGGTCAGCTCGGCCTCGGTCATCACGAAACCGCCGCCGATGGAATAATATGTTTCGCGCAAGGTCACGTCGCCTTGGGCATCGGTGGCCATCAGCATCATGCCATTGGCGTGGCCGTCCAGCTTTACATCATAGTCAAAAATCATGTCCGTCTTGGGATTGAATTTGAGCGCGCCAAAATCCGGTAGGGTGATTTGATTGCTGGCGTGAATATCGGCCAGCACGCTTTCGGCCTTTTCATGATCATAATGTTCGGGGGTAAACCCCGCGAGCCCAAGTATCGTGGCGCGGTCAGTGGCGTGGCCCACACCGGTAAAGGCGAGGCTGCCATGCAGCGACGCCCGCAGGCCAGCAAACTTGAACGGCGACGCGCGCATCAGATCCAAGAACCTTGCCGCGGCCACCATCGGCCCCATGGTGTGGGACGACGAAGGGCCGATGCCGACCTTGAACATATCGAAGACAGAGAGAAACATCAGGTGGCACTTCCTTGGGGTGGGGTGGCATAGCGCGGGGCGGAAAAGGGCGTGGGGCCCAGCCCTTCGGCAGTTTGTGCCGCTGCGGTGCAGGGCAGGGTGTCGAGCGTCAGACACATCTGTTTGAGATGGGGATAATCATCAAGGTTAAACCAGTCTTGGTCTTTCTGCACGGGGTACAGCACAGACCACCGGAGCAAAGGGCCAAGATACAACTGGATGGCCAGTGCAGGGGGTTCTTGGGCGGCACGTGCATCCAGCGCTGTCAGATGACATTTTAACGCGTCCTGCATCGTGGCGCGCAATGCGGCTTGGTGCGTGGGGTCCGGGCCTGCGTATTTTTCGGGATAGAATGTCATACGCAGCGCAGTGTGAGCCGTGTTCGAGATGAAAAACAACCACTTGAGGAAATCGGCACGCTGCGGGCTGTCAGCTTGCGGCCCAAGCCCCTTGTGCCGGTCCGACAGCCACAGCAGGATCGCGGCGGTTTCAAAGATGGGGCCATCGGGGCCCTCCAACACGGGGATCAGCCCATGGGGGTTCAGCGCTAGATAGGGCGGTGATGTATGCGCAGCCGTTTTTCGGTCGACCAAAATCGTGCGATAGGGCTGGCCTAAAGCCTCGAGCGCGAGGCGGATGATAAGCGACGCGTTGTCGGGGGCATAGTGAAGTGTGTAGCTGTTCATATCGTTGTGTTAGCCGATTGCAGCGCAGTTTAGCGATTGAAAACGACATGTTCGCGCCCATTGCGGAACGCGGGGTGGAAAAAGCGTGCCGATGCCCAAAGCCGGTCCTTGGACGCTGCGTAATGGGGGACCCCGAAATATGATATATTATAGCTGGCGCAGCTGCGACGTTGCAGGCGGTTTTGAGGGGTCGCACCCACCGCCCTCAGCGTCTATAAGGACCACGATAAATCAGGAGTCGCTATTATGGCCGGAGAACTGTCACCAATTGACAAGGCGAAATTTGTAGCCGCCAAACGTGCCGCGCAATTTGTCGAAGACGGCATGCGCGTCGGGCTGGGTACCGGATCAACCGCTGCATGGTTGGTGCGTTGTTTGGGCGAAATGGTCCGCGACGACGGGTTGCGCATCAAAGGTGTGCCAACATCGACACGCACCGCGCAACTGGCCCGCGAGGTCGGTATCGAAGTGATCAGCCTGGACGAGGCGAAATGGCTGGACCTGACCATTGACGGTGCCGACGAATTTGATGGCGAGCTGAACCTGATCAAAGGTGGCGGCGGCGCGCTGTTGCAAGAAAAGATCGTGGCGACAGCATCTGACCAGATGGTTGTGATCGCCGACATCGGTAAAGAGGTCGAAACCCTTGGCGCGTTCCCCTTGCCGATCGAAGTCATCCCTTTTGGCTGGCAAACCACCCAAGCCTTGGTCGAAGAGACGCTGATCTCTATGGATGTGCTGGGGCGGACTTCTACGTTGCGGATGAATGGCGAAGTGCCGTTTATCACGGACGAGGGCAATTACATCATGGATTTGCACCTGAACCGGATCGGAAACCCGCGCCAATTGTCGCTGGTGATCAATCAGATGCCCGGTGTTGTTGAAAACGGGCTTTTTATTGATATCTGTGATGCAGTGGTCATCGGTTTCGGGGACGGTCGCGTCGAAGTGCGCGATATCAACGAAGGCACGATTGACCGTGATCGCGTTGATTTTGTCGAGTCAGACAATGTGTTTTCTGACCTGAGCGACTGAGCATAGAAAGGCCCCGACCCAATGAGTGAATTTGACTTTGATCTGTTTGTAATCGGTGGTGGTTCGGGCGGGGTGCGTGCTGCACGGGTGGCTGCGACCGAACATGGGGTCAAGGTCGGGTTGGCCGAAGAAGACCGCTATGGCGGGACCTGTGTGATCCGGGGCTGTGTGCCGAAAAAACTGATGGTGTTTGCATCAGGCTATTCCGGCATGGCGGACGAGGCGCAAGCCTATGGTTGGGATATCAAGCCGAGCACGTTTGATTGGCATTCTTTCCGCAAACGGCTGCACGGCGAATTGGACCGTCTAGAGGGCGTGTACCGTAAATTGTTGTCAGGGTCCGGGGTGGAAACCTTTGACGCGCGCGCCAAGATTAAAGACGCGCATACGGTTGAACTGTCCAACGGCGAGGTGAAAACCGCCAAGCATATTCTGGTCGCCACCGGTGGCCGCCCTGTGCGCCCTGATCTGCCAAACGCCGATCTGGGGATTGTGTCTGATGATATTTTCCACCTTGAAAAGCTGCCCAAATCCATCCTGATCATTGGCGGCGGCTATATCGCTTGCGAATTCGCCTGCATCTTGCAGGGGCTTGGCGTTGAGGTGACACAATACTATCGCGGCGCGCAAATCCTGCGCGGATTTGACGACGAGGCCCGCGGGCTGGTCGCTGAATCCATGCGCGAAAGCGGGATCGACATTCACTGCGGCACGAACATCGTTGAAATGGCGCTGGAGGTTGACCGCGGCAACGCCGACGCGCTCAGCAATTCTGACGCCGCGATGGGGGCCACGGTTAACCAAGCAGGCGAACTGAACCGTCACAACGCGGCTGCGCGTGAGGGATCGCAGGGTCCAATCTGGGTTAAATCGACCAATGGCGTTGAGAAAGTCTTTGATATGGTGCTGTTCGCCACAGGGCGCACCCCGATGACCGACGATATGGGCCTCGAAGATGTCGGCGTTAGCTTGGGCCGCGGTAACGAAATCGAAGTGAATGAGTATAGCCAGACTGGTGTGCCGTCGATCTATGCGATTGGTGACGTGACTAACCGCGTAAACCTGACGCCTGTCGCGATCCGTGAAGGCATGGCGTTTGTTGAGACGGTCTTTGGCGGCAACCCAACTCCGGTGGATCACGATCTGATCCCGTCTGCAGTCTTTACACAACCTGAAATGGGCACCGTCGGCCTGACCGAAGAACACGCGCGCGACGCGGGGCCGGTTGAAATCTACGCAACATCGTTCCGGCCCATGCAAACCGCCTTTGCCGAACAGAACCAACGTGTGATGATGAAACTGATCGTGTGTCAGGACACCCGCGTTGTGTTAGGGTGCCACATCGTTGCACCCAATGCGGGCGAGCTGATCCAGATGGTAGGCATTGCTGTCAAGGCGCGGCTGACCAAAGAACAGTTTGATGCGACTTGTGCGGTGCATCCGACCATGTCGGAAGAACTGGTAACGATGCGCACACCAACACGCACAGCTTGAAATCCGGGCATTTATGCCCAAGTTTGAACGAGACGAGACCGCAAAGGCGGTCGTAATAGGGAAGAGTTAATGGCTGGAAATACAGGCGGCCCTTGGGGCGGCGGAGGAAACACAGGCGGCAATTCTGGTGGTGACCAGAATAAGCCAAATGGCAACCGACCAAGTGGTGGGGGCCGTGGCCCCGGTGGCGACAAACCACAAATCCCCGAGATTGATGATCTGGTGAAAAAAGGTCAGGAACAACTGCGCGTGTTGATGGGCGGCAAAAGCGGTGGCCGTGGCAACGGTACTGGCGGCGGAAGCGGCGACAGCAATGGCCCGCGCTTTACACGCGGCACAATCGGTCTGGGCGCTTTGGCAGCCGTCGTTCTTTGGGGCATGACCAGCTTTTATACGGTACGTCCTGAACAGCAGTCGATTGAACTGTTCCTTGGTGAATTCTCGGGTATCGGTACCGAAGGTTTGAACTTTGCGCCGTGGCCGTTCGTCACCGCCGAAGTGTTTGATGTGACAACCAACCGCGCGGAAACCATCGGCGCTGGGCGTTCGGGTGGTGACAACGAAGGCTTGATGCTGACAACAGACGAAAACATCGTCGACATCGACTTTCAGGTGGTTTGGAACGTGAAAAACGCACAGGATTTCAAATTCTCGCTGCGTGATCCAACCGCATCTGTGCGGGCGATCTCGGAATCGGCGATGCGTGAAATCATTGCGCAATCCGAACTGGCACCGATCTTGAACCGTGACCGCGCCGCGATCGAGGCAAATGCACGCGAATTGATCCAGTCCACATTGGACAACCGCCAAACCGGTATCAACATCATCCGCGTCAACTTTAACAAAGTGGATCCGCCAAGCCAGACCGTGACTGTGACAGACGCAGATGGTCGGGTGACGCAGGAATCCGTTATCGATGCCTTCCGCGACGTTCAGGCAGCTGAGCAAGAACGCGACCGGGTGGAACGTCAGGCCGACGCCTATGCCAACCAGCGCACCGCCGAAGCACGTGGTCAATCCGCGCAGCTTTTGGAGGCCGCCGAAGGCTACCGTGCTCGGGTTGTGAACGATGCTGTGGGTGAGGCAAGCCGGTTTGAGGCTGTCTTGACCGAATACCAAGCTGCACCCGAGGTCACGCGCAAGCGCTTGTACCTTGAAACCATGGAAAAGGTTCTAGGCGACGTGGACAAGATCATTCTTGAGAACAACCAAGACGGGGGCGGGCAGGGCGTAGTGCCGTATCTGCCGCTTAATGAACTGCGTTCGAACCGGGGGTCAAACTGATGCGTAAGCTGAATATCATTATCCCCGTTATCGTGATTGCGGCAATTGCTATGCTGTCGTCGATTTTTATCGTTGATGAACGTGAAAAGGCGCTGGTTCTGCGCTTTGGCCAGATCAAACAGGTACGTGAAACCGCAGGAATCGGGTTCAAAATCCCGCTGCTGGACGAAGTCGTGCGCTATGACGACCGTATCCTGTCCCTTGAAACCCCCATGATCGAAGTTACGCCAGCCGATGACCGTCGTTTGGAAGTGGATGCGTTCGTTTTGTACCGCATCGCTGATATACGTCAGTTCCGTCAGGCTTTGGGTGCCGATGGGGCCCGTCAGGCTGAGATTCAGCTGAACGGTATCCTTGATGGTCAGATTCGTGCGGTTCTGGGTTCGCAAGGTGTCACATCGAACACCATTCTGTCGCCAGAACGGTCGGCGCTGATGGATCAGATTCGTGAACGGTCTGATGCACGTGCGCAGGCCTTGGGTTTGGATGTGGTTGACGTGCGTTTGCGCCAGACCAACCTGCCCGAGCAGAATTTTGACGCGACATTGCAGCGGATGATTGCGGAACGTGCCCGCGAAGCGACCGATGAACGCGCCCGTGGCCGCGAAGCTGCGCAACGTGTTACGGCCCTTGCGGATCGTACCTACGAAGAAATCCTGTCAGAAGCCCGCCGTGATGCCCGCATCACCGAAGGTGAGGCAGACGCCGCGCGCAACAAAATCTTTGCCGAGGCGTATTCCAAGGACTCAGAATTCTTTGAATTCTACCGTTCGCTGAGCGCATACGAAGAGGCGTTGAAGGGCAAGAATTCGACCATGGTGATGTCACCGGACAGCGAATTCTTCAACTATCTACGCTCCGATCAGGGCAGCCGCTCGACCGAGGGTGAAAGAAACTAAACCCTTCTGAGGGGTTGCGATTAAAGAGGGCCGGCCACAGCGCCGGCCCTTTTTGCGTTCTGACGTTGCGGATAAGGGGGGGTATCAACGAGCGTCGGGTTGGCGGAGATCATTGCAAGGATTTGATGTGTGGGTTCGAGCCCTTTCTTGCATAATGCTGCATTGCAGCTAAGGTGCAGAAATGATTGTTTTGCCAAACACCAACATTCGAATTTTGGGGCCGGTGCCGATGCTCTATTACTACGATAGGCAAGATACCCGTATACCTAAGAAAATGACCGCTTTGACCGCGTGGAACACAATCATGAGTGATCCACAGCCACTTCTCAAAATTGCTTTTCGAATACGCGATACAGTTTCATCAATTTTTGGCGTGAAACGCATCGGTGGATTTAGTGGAAAGCCGGTAGATCAGATAAGTGTCGGACAAAATTTGGATTTCTTTCTCGTCGAGTATGTTGATGACGAGTGCTTGGTTCTCACAGAACGCGACCGTCACCTCGATGTTATGACGTGTATTTCAATCGAAGGTGAGACGCTTTCAGTTACTTCTTCTGTGTGTGTACATAATTTGTTCGGTCGCGCTTATATGATCCCTGTTGGAGTTGCTCACCGGTGGATAGTGCGTGGCATGTTCAGACGCCTGCAACAGCAGGCTATTTGATATTACTAAAGTCCGGTTAGTCCCGCACAGCAGACCTTGGCTTCAGCCCTCACCGCCCGCGCGTAGACTGCCTCGTTCGGGGTCGCCTTGACCAATGTCAGGTGATGGACAACTATCCCGCTAGATTTGAATTAAGATGAATGTGACCACGAATGATACTGATCAAGCCCAGCATGGAACACCTTCCGGCTTATGTTGACGCGTTGAAAAGAGGGTGGTCACCAGACAACCTGAGACCGGAAGCGTCGCAAGAACAGATTTCAACCATCTCCAAAGACGGTGCATCCTTCGTCTCTAGCTTGGATAATCCCACAGGGGCCGGGGGTGCCATAAAACTACCCGACGGGTCCGAAGTTCCGCGTTTGCCAAGTATTCGGCGCTGGCTGTGGGATGGCGAATTTTGTGGCCACATTAGCTTGCGTTGGCAGCCAGGCACCGAAGACTTGCCGCCCACCTGCGCGGGTCACATTGGGTATTCTGTCGTCCCTTGGAGACAGGGCGAAGGGTTGGCAACCGCCGCACTCGTTGGCATTCTGCCAGAGGCAAAAGCCTTTGGCTTGAGATACATCGATATTTCGACCAGCCCAGACAACCCGGCGTCCATCCGGGTTGTTGAAAAATCCGGTGGGTCATTGCTGAAGAGCTATACCGCTGAAAAGGCCTTGGGCGGCGATACGAAACTTCTGTTCCGCCTCTCACTGACCGAGTAATAATCAGCAAGCCTGACCTGCATGGCGGCCATCGGAGTGGGATCGGTTTAAGACCAGAGCTCGACCCCTCGTTGCAAAGCGGTGCGATGGCGAAGTGAAAACGTGGTGACCTCAGCCAATATACAGGTGAAAACTCGGGGGTGTGTCTGGCGAAAAGCGCCTTGCCCGTTGACATGCGCGTGAACGATCACATCTTTCACCTTGCAGCACTGGCATTGCGGATGCACTCTGATGCCAGAAATTATGGGCGCTGCCCTGCGCCCCCTTTGTTCAGGAGATTGTGAATGCCGCCAAAGGCCGTATCCGTGTCGAAAACAACCACCTCGCCTGTTTGGGTTCAGTGGATCATGATGGGCATGCTGGCCTTGGTATTTGTCGTGATGCAAGCCGTCATGGCCTATGCCAAGCCGGAAAGCCTGGCACCGCTGGCCGAGAAAATCAGCCCGTCGGTGGTGAACATCACGACATCGACCGTGGTCGAGGGGCGCACCGGCCCGCGCGGCATCGTGCCCGAAGGATCGCCGTTCGAGGACTTCTTTCGCGAATTCCAAGACCGCAACAATGATGGGCAATCCACCCCCAGCCCGCGCAAGTCGTCGGCGCTTGGTTCTGGCTTTGTGATCTCCGAAGACGGTTATGTGGTCACCAACAACCACGTTATTGAAGGTGCGGATGAGATCACGGTCGAATTCTTCTCGGGCGAAGAATTGACGGCCAAGGTGATCGGCACGGACCCAAACACCGATATTGCGCTGCTGAAAGTCGAAGCACCGTCACCGCTGCCCTTCGTCAAGTTTGGCGACAGCAACGCCGCGCGTGTGGGCGATTGGGTTATCGCGATGGGCAACCCGCTGGGGCAGGGGTTCTCGGTCTCTGCAGGGATCGTATCGGCGCGCAATCGTGCGCTGTCGGGCACCTATGACGATTACATTCAGACCGATGCAGCGATCAACCGCGGCAATTCCGGCGGGCCCTTGTTCAACATGGACGGCGCTGTGATCGGCGTGAACACCGCGATCCTGTCGCCCAATGGCGGTTCCATCGGGATTGGGTTTTCGATGGCGTCCAATGTGGTGACCCGCGTGGTGGACCAGCTTAAGGAATTTGGCGAAACCCGTCGGGGCTGGCTGGGTGTGCGCATTCAGGACGTCACCCAAGACGTGGCTGATGCCATGGGGCTGGCCAAAGCGACCGGTGCCTTGATCACGGATGTGCCGGATGGCCCCGCCAAAGAGGCAGGTCTGAAAACCGGCGACGTGATCATGAGCTTTGCCGGTGTCGAGGTTGAAGACACACGTGGTCTGGTCCGTCAGGTTGGCAACAGCGCCGTTGGCGCTGCCGTGCGTGTGACCGTGCTGCGCGACGGGAAAACGCAAACGTTGAAAGTGACCCTCGGCCGTCGTGAAGATGCAGATGGTGCCAGCCCCGCCGCCACGCCGCAGGATGATGCCGCACCGGAGGAGCCTGAAACCTCCTCCATGATGGGCCTGACCCTGACGCCGCTCACCGATGACATGCGCGAGGAATTTGGCGCTGATGAAACCACGAGCGGCTTGGCCGTCACCGAGGTTGATGAGATGTCAGAGGCATTTGAAAAAGGGCTGCGCAAGGGTGACGTGATCACAGAGGCCGGCCAGCAAAGCGTTGCAACGATTGCTGACCTTGAGGACCGGATTGCCGAGGCCCAAGATGCCGGGCGCAAATCGCTGCTCTTGCTGATCCGCCGCGCGGGCGACCCACGCTTTGTCGCGATTGGTATCGAAGACTAATCAGCACCTTTCACAACCGACATCCCAAGACCCGCCTTTGCCATGCGCAAGGGCGGGTTTTGTTTGATTTACGCATGCAGCTTATTTGTTGTTTCACATGCTAAAATTGCGTAGTTTCTTTGACAGGAGGAAGCCTGAATGTCCGAAGCCATGCCCACGTCCGTGTACCCGGAACGTCTTCATAAATTGCGGACGCAGCTTCTGGCCGAGGCGGATATCACAAGCGTCCAGAACCAAGAGCTGATCCAAAGCCGCCGTGAACAAATTTGCGAGGCGGCGCTTGAGCTGTTTTTGGAAAAGGGTTTTGCGGCCACGACGGTGCGCGATATCTGCGCACGCTCGGGTGTCAATCAGGCCAGCATCTATGACTATATCGCCAATAAGAATGACATCCTGCGCCGCCTGCTGAACCAGCTTTGGTTTCGCGAAGACGTGCCAACCCTGTCGGTGATCCTGCAAGATCAATCGCTATCGCTGGAAGACGCGATTGAGCAGTATTTTCGCGAGACATGGGCATACAAACGCAAAGGCACGTTGCTGGCCTATCGCTGCGTTCCCCATATGCTGCCCGAGGACCGCGAGGCGCTGCACGCCCGCGAATACGCCGCGATGAAAGATTTGGCCGACCAGCTTAGCCTGCGGTTAGGTATAGCGTCCGAGGATCGCCGTCTTGATATTATGTCGAACCTAATGGTGTTTCTGTCGGCCTTTGGCCCGATGCGTGATTGGCTGAACCGCGACATTCCCAGCGACGAAATTCTGCGTGCCGTGTCCGCGGGGGCCGCTGCGATGGTGCGCTCGCTTGAGGCGGAAAACGCCTAGTAAGCCAGATCAGGTTTTGCGGGCGCGGATTACCGTATGGTGGCTTACGATTTGATACCCCATCTCTGCGGCCACGCGGCTCATCAGCTCGGCGATTTCGGTGCCGGGGATTTCGATCAGATCGCCGCTGTCCAGATCAACAAGATGATCGTGGTCGATATGGGGCATCATCTCATAGCGGGCAGGGGCGTCATCCATCACCAGCTTGCGCACCAGACCTGCGTTTTCCAACACTGACATGGTGCGATACACGGTTGCGACCGATACGGTGTCGTCCAGCGCGCGGGTTTTTTCATACAGGTCTTCGACGTTGGGGTGATCATCGGTTTCCGACAGGATCGTTATAATCGACGCGCGCTGCGGCGTGACACGCAGCCCCGCGTCGCGCAGCATTTTCCTGTAGTCGGGATCATTTTTCAATGTGGTCACCATCCTTGTGTTGCCGTGACTTTAAGCAAGTTTTTTCTTGCCTGCAAGATTTTGCGATCTATTCTCATTCGCATGTTTGACATTTGCGAATAATTCGCATTTACAAGTAGCAGACCAAGTAAGGTATGGAGACTTCGGTGAGAAAATCTTTGTTCGCGACGGTAACTGCAGCGGTTTTGATGGCGTCTGGGCCGGTCCTAGCGGCTGATTTCAAGGTGGTGACGACGTTCACTGTGCTGGCCGATATGGCACGGCAGGTGGCGGGGGACGCGGCCGAGGTCGTATCGATCACCAAGCCGGGGGCGGAAATTCACGGCTATGAACCCACGCCACGTGATATTGTCGGCGCAGTCGATGCCGATCTGATCTTGTGGAACGGCCTGAACCTAGAGCTGTGGTTCGAGCAATTTCTGTCCAACCTTGGCGATACCCCGTCTGTGACCTTGACCGACGGGATCGATCCCATCTCGATCTCGACCGGCGATTACGAGGGCAAGCCGAACCCGCATGCCTGGATGGGTCTGGACAACGCGCTGATCTATGTCGACAACATCGCGGCTGCCTTTGCCGAACATGACCCAGAAAACGCGCAGATCTATCTGGACAATGCGGCACGCTATAAGGACGA
This sequence comes from uncultured Sulfitobacter sp., assembly GCF_964021855.1. NCBI lineage: Bacteria > Pseudomonadati > Pseudomonadota > Alphaproteobacteria > Rhodobacterales > Roseobacteraceae > Sulfitobacter > uncultured Sulfitobacter sp. Next base: position 360,467 of record NZ_CAXHZD010000003.1, on the reverse strand, counting down.
AATTCGCGATACGATTGCGCCACTGCGTGACCGCGTAGCTGAAATTCCCGAAGCGCAGCGTTGGTTGGTCACCTGCGAAGGGGCGTTTAGCTATCTCGCCCGTGATTTCGGTATGAAAGAGCTGTATCTATGGCCGATGAATGCGGACCAAACCGGCACACCGCAACAGGTCCGCAAGGTGATCGATGCGGTCCGCGCCAATGATATTCCCGTGGTTTTCTGCGAAAGCACGGTTAACACGTCACCCGCCAAACAGATCGCGCGGGAAACCGGTGCGGCCTTTGGGGGCGTCCTGTATGTTGATAGTCTCAGCACGGCCGAAGGGCCGGTCCCCAGCTATCTGGACCTGCTGCGTGTCACTTCCCAGACCATCGCGGATGGGCTGGCTGAGAACTTAAAGTGAGCGGAACAAAGATATGAAAAGCGCTGTAATCCAACATGATGCAGAACATTTCGCGCCTCAGGACAGCGGAATATCTGCCCATAATGTGACGGTGACCTATCGCAACGGTCACACGGCACTGTACGATGCGAATTTCGAAATTCCACGCGGCACGATCACAGCGCTGGTCGGGGTGAACGGGGCGGGGAAATCCACCTTGTTCAAGGCCATCATGGGTTTTGTTCCCGCCGCTGCGGGCGAGATTAAACTGCTCGGCAAATCGGTGCGCGAGGCGCTGCGCGAAAACCTTGTCGCCTATGTGCCGCAGGCGGAAGAGGTCGATTGGGCCTTTCCGGTGTTGGTGCAGGACGTGGTGATGATGGGGCGTTATGGCCACATGGGTTTCCTGCGCCGTCCCAAAGCCGCAGATCACGCCGCAGTGGACGAGGCATTGCGCCGCGTGAACATGACCGAATTCCGGGACCGTCAGATTGGCGAGCTGTCCGGCGGCCAGCGCAAGCGGGTGTTTCTGGCCCGCGCCTTGGCCCAAGATGGTCGCGTGATCCTGCTGGACGAACCTTTTACCGGCGTTGACGTTAAAACCGAGGATCAGATTGTCGCCCTGTTGCGCGAATTGCGCGACGAGGGCAGGGTGATGTTGGTCTCGACCCATAACTTGGGGTCCGTGCCGGAATTCTGCGACCGGACGGTGTTGGTCAAGGGCACCGTGCTGGCTTACGGGCCGACGGAAACCGTCTTTACCCATGACAACCTCGAAATGGCATTTGGCGGCGTGCTGCGCCACTTTACCCTTGGCGGTAGTGACCTGCATGACGACGATGATGGCCGCGAACTGCGGATCATCACCGACGATGAACGCCCCTTTGTCCACTACGGAGAGGCGCTGGCCAAAGGCGAGGACGACAAATGATCGACCTGCTGCTAGAGCCGTTCGGATACGGCTATATGTTCAACGCCATGTGGGTGTCGGCCATGGTCGGCGGGGTCTGTGCGTTTCTCTCTTGCTATCTGATGCTGAAAGGCTGGTCGCTGATCGGCGACGCGCTTAGCCATTCGGTCGTGCCCGGTGTGGCGGGGGCCTATATGCTGGGCCTGCCCTTCGCGCTTGGCGCGTTTTTGGCGGGCGGGCTGGCAGCGGGGGCGATGCTGTTTTTGTCGGGGCGGTCGGGCCTCAAGATCGATGTCATCATCGGGATCATCTTTACGTCGTTCTTTGGGTTGGGGCTGTTCATGGTGTCGCTGTCGCCCATGTCAGTTAGCATCCAGACCATCATCATGGGCAACATTCTGGCCATCGCGCCGTCTGACATCATTCAACTGGCGATCATCGGGGTGGTTTGCCTGACCGTCCTGCTGCTGAAATGGAAAGACCTGATGGTCACGTTTTTCGATGAAAACCACGCGCGTTCTATCGGGTTAAAGCCGGACCTTTTGAAGGCGGTGTTCTTTATGCTGCTGTCAGCTGCGGTTGTGGCGGCGATGATGACCGTGGGCGCGTTTCTGGTGATCGCGATGGTCGTGACGCCCGGGGCGACGGCCTATTTGCTGTGCGACCGGTTTCCGCGCCTGATTATCGTGTCTGTTATCATTGGTACGCTGACGGGGTTCTTTGGGGCCTATGCCAGCTATTTCCTGGACGGTGCGACGGGCGGCGTGATTGTCACGCTACAAACCGCCATTTTCTTAGCGGCCTTTGTCTTCGCCCCCAAGCACGGCGTGCTGGCCGCAAGGCGCAAGGCTGCGCAGGCCTTGCAATCCTTGCGAGACGAGGTGCCATCATGATCGACACATTGCTGTTCCCCTTTCAGTTTCCATTCATGCAAAACGCCTTTTGGATCATTCTGCTGGTGGCTCCGCCCACGGCGTTGCTGTCGTGTTTTCTGGTGCTCAAGGGCTGGGCGCTCATGGGGGATGCCGTCAGCCATGCGGTGCTGCCGGGGGTGGTGCTTGCGTGGATCACGGGCATACCGCTGATCATCGGGGCCTTTGCTGCGGGCATGTCCTGCGCCTTGCTGACCGGATACCTAAGCCACAACAGCCGGATCAAACAGGACACGGTGATGGGGGTCGTGTTTTCAGGGATGTTTGGGATCGGCATCATTATGTACACGTCGATTTCGACCAACCAACATCTGGATCACATCCTGTTCGGCAACATGCTGGGGGTCGGCCCGCAGGACTTATGGACGGCTGGCGTTATCTCGGTCTTTGTGACGGCGTTTATGGTGCTGAAATGGAAGGACCTGCTGCTGCACGCCTTTGATCCGGCCCAAGCGCAGGCAAGCGGATTGCGCACCGATCTGTTGCACTATGGCTTGCTGGCTGTGTTGTCGCTGACCATCGTGGCGACGTTGACCGCAACAGGGCTGATCCTTGCGGTCGCCTTGCTGGTCACACCGGGGGCCATCGCGTTTCTGTTGGTGCGCAGCTTTGGCCCGATGTTGATCATGTCGGTCGCAGTGTGTACGGCGTCGATGTTCGCGGGCACCTACCTGAGCTTCTTCATCGACAGCGCGCCGGCCCCGACGATCGTCTTGATCCTGACGGCTGTGTTCGTCGTCGCCTTCGTGAACCGCCTTTATCGCACCCACAAGGCATCGCGGAGCGCCACAGATGCGGCCGCAACCGGACTGGATGCGCGGTAATAACGGCACCCAATCTGCCGCTCATCACGATGCCTGATTGTCCCCATTTAGGGGCGTTTCAGGGGCTGGATGATCGGCCAAATCCGGCCGCTGATGCGCCGCGTGCGCAAATTCTCGCCACATTACCTTAAGTTGTTTGGCGGGGGCCTGTTAAGGGCAGAAAAGCCTCGCCTTTGTGCAAGTTTTCGACGTATTCTTGCATGTACCTCTAAACGCTCACTGAATCGAGATGGCCCGAATCACTTGGCCAAATGATTCGTCTAGAATGAGGCGTTTCGTTCCAATTTGGTAAACAAATGGTTAATTTTTTCTCAATTGGTTCCCAAAACTGAATTTTCTCGAAAAAAAAATGGCAGAAATTTGCCCTTAAATGACGCAGGGTCAATTGTTGCAAATTTGGACACAGTCGTTCGGTCAAATTAACCTCTATTAAAATCCGGTTTCGATTTTCCTCAACGTTTACTGAACTTAGCGCAAGTGCGGTCTGAGGTACGTTGAAACAATGGACACCCAAGGGTTGGGTCGTCCGCCGAAAACTCCCTCCGAAAAGCGGCGCAAACAGGGCGTCGCCTGCCACTGGTATGGTAATTTTCCCTTCCCCGAATGCCGATGCGCGGCTATCGATTAGATGCCCAACTGGGGGGCACACTCTGTAGGTCACGGGGGCGACCGCATTGAACGCGTACCATAATGTACGGGATAGATGTGTTCGTCGCGCTGCCAAGTCGTCGAATATAATGCTGGGTCTTTCGGGACCGGGTTAGGTCGCTTGCGGCTGTCATCCCTTCATGCGGGTCAAGGTTCACTGCGCGTCGTCATAAGACCGCCGGAGTGGCTCTTGGGTCCATTGTGTTTACCGCATGCGTGCGGTCCGCCTGTCCGGCGGATAAGGGAGAATAACGATGAACAGGTCTGAGAAGGTCGGGAAGTTGAAGGCTGCCATTGCTTCAACCGAGACCAACCGCTGCTTTGTGCGCGGGGTGGACGGTTTTTTACCTTTAACCCGCCACAATCGCATCAAATCTACACCACAAATTGTCTCCATAAAGGCGTTGCGCGGCTCATTTCCGGCACGCCTTTTATTCAGATTGGTAAAAATTGTTTTTGTAAGCTCGTTCACCGCGGGTCTTGGGGAATTTCCCAGATCGCGCGGTGAGATTGAACACGGCCCAGGGCACGGGGCGAACTGACCAAGGGTCGCTCGCTCGAAACCGGGCAATAGAGATTTGAGGCGCATCGCACATGCCTCACCAGTATTTTGGAGACGACAGACATGACATTTTTTCTTGGAAAACTTTTAAGTATGTATTCAGGGTCCAAGGGTGGATCGACCTCATCGACGACCAAAGACGGCATTGTCGACGGGACCGGCAATGATGATCTGATTAACACCGCCTATACCGGCGACCCGAACGGCGACCGCGTCGATGCAAATGATGCTGTATTCGGAACCCTAGGGTCGAACGACGATGTCATCTTGGGCCGCGGCGGGGATGACACCATTCTGGCGGGCGACGGAAATGATACGGTGCTGGGCGGGTCGGGTGACGACAGTATCGATGGGCAAGGCGGGAACGACATCCTGCTTGGGGATGCCGGGACTGATGCGACAGGAACAGCCGGTCGCGAAAGCTTTGAATGGTCCAAGGCACCGGACCCCAGCCGCGATGGCACCGCCATCGACGAGGACGACGACCTTACTGGCGGCTTTCAACAAAACACCGGCACGGTCAATGTAACGTTCAAGGTCACCTCGGCTTCGCCAAGCGGTAGAGACGAGAAATTCACCTACGACGAACAGAATATTAATGGCGTTGTCGGCGACGGCAGCACGGTCAACAAAAACAGCGCCTTTGACTCATTGGCCAACAAACACGGCTCAAGCATTTTCTCGCTCGATTTCGACAACGAAGTCGGCAACGTTTCTTTTAATATCAACGATATCGACAATAAGGGCGCGGTAAAAATCATCGCCTATGACGCTGCGGGAAATAAGCTTGATGTGGACCTGACAGGCGGATCAGGTGTCGAGCTGAGCAGTTCCGGTAACGTTTATACGGCCAAAAGTAAGGGCGGCGATGAAGAGGCGAACGGGGCAAAGTATTCCGTAAACGTGTCGATCGACGGCCCGGTCGCGCGGATTGAATTTGTTCACACCGGGTCCACTGACGGTGACTCCGGTATTAACGTGACAGACGTCTTTTTCGACAATCCTGCGTCGTTCGTCATCGACGACACCTCGATGGGGGATGACACCATCCACGGCGGTGACGGTGACGATCTTATCTATGGCGACAGCGGCAGTGCACCGGCAGTCGTGCGCGAGAACTTTGAGTGGGAAGGCGTCAGCACGCGCCAGATCAACGACGGCTTTAGCCAAGATACGGGCAACGTCACGGTCACATTTAAGCAGGTTAAAGACACGGGCGGCCACGCGGCCGAAGCATCGACGGCCACGCTGAACACGGATGGTGTTGTCTCGAACGGGGATCCCGTCGACAACAACAGCTCGCTTGAATCCGTCACACATGGCAAGGGCAATACGGGCCAATTCCAGTGGGAATTCTCGGATGCGGTAGCGAATGTATCGTTCAATGTGAACGATCTTGATAACGATGGCATCGTCAAGATCGAAGCTTATGACGTGAACGGGAATTTAATCCCCGTGAACCTAAGCAGCGGTTCGGGCATCACCTTGTATGACAACGATGCGGCACCCGGCAAGGAAACGGCTGATAGCCGGGGTGGTAATGAACATGTCAATTCAGCCAAGTACAATCTGAACGTTCACATCCCCGGTCCGGTAACCCGGATCGTTATGACGCACACCCAGAACGGCAGTAACAATTCGGGCGTTAATGTGACCGAAATGTATTATGACACATGGGTGGGTGAGCTTAGCCCCGGCGAGGAAGGTGGCAACGACGTCATCACCGGCGACGCGGGCAACGACACCATCTACGGCGAAGGTGGCAACGACTCCATCGATGGTGGTGCCGATGATGACTATATCGAGGGTAACAACGGCGACGATACGATCGTCGGTGGTTCAGGCAATGACACGATCTATGGCGATACGCCGGGTGCTGTGACACCTGCCGCCGTTGGTCCTGCAACCCTGCGCACGGCTGTCGTTGCGGCCAGCACAGCTGGCCCCGGTAACGATTCCATCTCGGGCGGTGCGGGTGATGACTTTATCGACGGTGGTGCGGGCAATGATACGATCCGCGGCGAGGCCGGCAACGACAGCATGCTTGGCGGTGACGGTGAGGACCTGTTCCTTGACGTAAACGGTGGCGATACCATCGACGGTGGGTCCGGCCCGCTGGCAACCGACTATGACGTGATCGATCTGACGGGGTCGCTGAACGGTGGCGGCTATCGCTTTGAAAACATGCGCCCCGATACTGACGCGGGCGATACCGTGGACGATGGCAGCCGTAACGACGGCCAGGACGGGACAATCGTGTTTACCGATGCGGCGGGTAAAGAAACCGGTCGTCTTGATTTCACCAACATCGAAAGCATTGTGCCGTGCTTTACGCCCGGCACCCTGATTGCGACGGCAAAAGGCCAGCGCCGGGTCGAAGACCTGCGGCAGGGCGATATGATCATCACCCGCGACAACGGGCTGCAGGAAATCGCTTGGGTCGGTCAAAAGCCGCTGACGCAAAATGACTTTATCGACCGGCCTGAATTGAAACCGGTTCTGATCAAGGCCGGGTCGCTTGGTGAAGATATGCCAGAGCGTGACATCATGGTGTCGCCAAACCACCGGATGCTGATCGCGGACAAAGGTGTGTCGATGTATTTTGACGAACCCGAAGTTCTGGCCGCGGCCAAACATCTGGTCGGAAAAGACGGGATCAACCATGTGGATGTGGCCGACACAAGCTATATCCACTTTATGTTCGAGCGCCACGAGGTTGTGCTGTCTGACGGCACATGGACCGAAAGCTTCTACCCCGGCGATTATACAATCGACGGTCTGGGGTCGGCCCAGCGGGATGAAATTCTGGCGCTCTTCCCCGAGCTTGAAACCGAGATGGGCATCAGAAACTACCGGACTGCCCGCCCAACGGTCAAGAAATACGAAGCCAAGCTGCTGTTTCACTAATCACTGGCTTGCTGCCCCGTGGCTATCAGCAGGGGTTGAGCGGATATTGAGCGGGGTGCAGATAAATATCTGCGCCCCGTTTTGCAGTACAAATGCGCATTTGAATGCCTTTTCGCAGGAATATTCTTGCGTGTCCGCACGAAAACATTAACATTTTGTTTAGATCGTCGCTAACGTCGCACGTTGCGGCTGTTTTCGCGCGGTCACTCTGGGAGGAGAAAATATGACGGAAAAAACAAACATTAACAGACGTTCATTTTTGACGAAATCCGCCGTCGCAGGCGGGGCCGCTGCTGGCAGCATGCTGGCCGCACCTGCGGTTCTTGCGCAAGCGCCACTTGTTATCAAGATGCAGACGTCGTGGAATGACGCCAACATCTGGCAAGACTTTGCGCGCGACTATGCGACGCGGGTCGAAGAAATGTCGGGGGGACGCCTTAAGGTCGACGTTCTACCAGCGGGGGCAGTTGTTGCCGCATTCCAAGTGCTGGACGCGGTGAATGACGGTCTGATTGATGCTGCACACTCTGTGCCGGTTTACTGGTACGGTAAGAACAAGGCCGCATCGCTGTTCGGTACGGGCCCGGTTTTCGGTGGCTCTGCAACAACCATGCTGTCGTGGTTCTATGAAGGTGGCGGTCAGGCGCTGTATAACGAGCTGACCCAAGACGTTATGGGTCTGGATGTCGTGGGCTACATGGGCTTCCCGATGTTCGCGCAGCCTTTTGGCTGGTTCAAAGAAGAAGTGAACACCGTTGCCGACCTGCAAGGGTTTAAGTATCGCACCGTTGGCCTTGCGGCTGATCTGATGGCCAAGCTTGGCATGTCGGTGGCGCAGCTACCCGGCGGCGAGATCGTGCCCGCGATGGAACGCGGCGTGATCGATGCGTTCGAGTTCAACAACCCATCGTCGGATAAGGATTTTGGCGCACAAGACGTGGCCAAAAACTACTATCTGTCCTCGTATCACCAAGCGTCCGAAAGCTTTGAGTTCCTGTTCTCCAAGACCTTCTTGGAAGACCTGGACCCCGATCTTCAGGCCATCTTGAAATACGGTGTCGAAGCGGTATCGACGGCGAACACAGCCAAAGCGATGAACCGTTACTCTGCGGATCTGCAGTTCTTGCAGAATGATGCAGGCGTGAACGTGCGCCGCACCTCCAAGGAAATCTTGGATGCGCAGCTCAAGGCATGGGACGAGCTGATTCCAGAATTGGAAACAGACCCGTTCATGAAAAAATGCCTCGACAGCCAGCGCGACTGGGTCAGCCGTGTGTCGTATTACGAGCTGATGAACTCGCCTGACTACGGGTTGGCTTACGAGCATTACTTCCCCGGCAAGATCAAACTTTGATCGCTTAGGTCAGTGTAAAAAAACGAACCTCGGCATTTTTTGTGCCGGGGTTCTTACGCGAATTAAGGGAACACCATGTTATCCATTATCCGCTTCGCCGATAATCTTTCGGCTTGGTTCGGCAAATCATTTGCTTGGCTCATTCTGCTCATGTCTATCGGAACGGGCTACGAAGTTTTCGTGCGCTATGTGATGAACAATCCCACCGCTTGGGCGCTGGATGTGTCGTTCATCATGTATGGTACATTGTTCATGATGGGCGGCGCTTATACGCTGTCGCGGGGCGGGCACGTGCGGGGTGATTTCCTGTACCGGCTTTTGCAACCGCGGACCCAGGGCAAGATCGATCTTGTCTTGTACATCCTGTTCTTCTTTCCCGGTGTGACAGCCCTTATTCTGGCCGGATGGAAATACGCCGCCCGATCATGGCAATACGGCGAGGTGTCGGTGAACAGCCCGGCAGGCGTGCCGATTTACCAGTTCAAAGCGGTGATTGTTGCAGCAGGTATTTTGCTGTTTATTCAAGGGATTGCGCAGGTTTGTCGATGCATTATCGCCATTCGCGATAACTATTGGGTGGAACCCGACGAAGACGTGTTCGAAACCGAAGACCTGCTTATGCAAGAGGCCAACAAGGCCGAGAAAGACCATATCACATGACCGATCCGCATATTGCCCTGATGATGTTGGGCCTGTTCATCATCTTTGTTTTCCTTGGCTTTCCGATTGCATTCACGCTGATGGCGATGGGCATCGGCTTTGGCTATTACGCCTATTTCGACGCGCGCCGCATGTGGCGCAGCTTTGATCGATTAGACGAAACTGCGGGGCAGTGGGAACAATGGTCAACCTGGGTCGAGGGGTTTTATAATAACCGAATATTCGACTTATTCGTGAACCAGACCTTTACGGTGATGTCGAACGAAGTACTGACCGCCGTGCCCTTGTTCCTGTTCATGGGTTATATCGTCGAACGGTCCAACATTGTGGATCGTCTGTTCACCACCTTGAATGTCGCGTCCAAGAACGTGCCGGGTTCGATGGGTGTTGCGGCGCTGATCACTTGCGCCTTGTTTGCGACAGCCACGGGGATTGTCGGCGCGGTCGTCACCTTGATGGGCTTGCTGGCGCTGCCCGCGATGCTCAAAGCGCGCTATGATCCGTCCTTTGCGGCGGGCATCATTTGCGCGGGTGGTACGCTTGGTATCCTAATCCCGCCGTCGATCATGTTGATCGTCTATGCTGCGGCCACCAACGTATCTATCGTGCGTCTCTATGCGGCGGCGCTGCTGCCGGGGCTGACGCTTGTTGGCCTCTACCTGATCTATATCATTGGCCGGTCGCTGATCCAGCCATCCTCGGCGCCCAAACCCACCGATGACGAAGTACCAGACATGCCAATGGGCAAGCTGGTGTGGATGATCATCACATCCTTTGTCCCGCTCGCTTTCCTGATCTTTGCTGTTCTCGGCTCGATCCTGTTTGGCCTTGCCACCCCGACCGAGGCGGCATCCATCGGGGCCTTGGGCGGTATCTTCCTTGCCTTTATCTATCGGGCAATGACGTGGCAACGGATGCGCGAGAGCGTCTATCTGACAGTGCGCACGACGGCGATGGTGTGCTGGCTGTTTGTCGGCTCCTACACCTTCTCGGCGGTGTTCTCCTATCTTGGCGGCGAACATGTGATTTCCGAGTTTGTTCAAGGCATGGACCTCACGCCAATCCAGTTCCTGATCCTTGCGCAGCTGATCATCTTCTTGCTGGGCTGGCCGCTGGAATGGTCCGAGATCATCATCATCTTCGTGCCGATCTTTCTGCCGCTTCTGGCAGTATTCGAGATCGACCCGCTGTTCTTTGGGATATTGGTGGCGCTCAACCTGCAAACCAGTTTCCTGACGCCGCCCATGGCCATGTCGGCCTATTACCTCAAGGGGATTGCGCCGCCGGAACTACGGCTGACGCAAATCTTTGCGGGCGTGATGCCGTTCCTGTTCTGCGTGATCCTGTCGATGGTACTGATGTATGTCTTCCCGTCGATCGTGTTCTATCTACCGGAAATGTTCTATGGACGATAACGCCCCACACGCCGATCACATGGTCGCATCCCCCAGCGTGACGTTGCTGCGGGACCGATTGGCATCCGGTGCGCTGGATGCCAGCGCGCTAGTCGAAAGCTATATCGCACGGATCGAGGCCCGCGAGGCGGACGTCGGCGCATGGGCGTGGTTCGATGCCGACTTTGTGCGCGCGCAAGCCAAAACGCTGGATGCGCAACGCCGTGCCGGACTGCCGTTGGGCCGTCTGCACGGGCTGCCGGTGGGGTTGAAAGACGTCATCGATACCCTGCGTATTCCGACCGAAAACGGATGCGCGGGAGATGCGGGGCGGGTGCCGCTGCGCGACGCCTTTATCGTTGAGCGTCTGAAAAAAGAGGGTGCGATCATCATGGGCAAGACGGTCACGACCGAACTTGCCTTTATGCATCCGGGCAAAACCGCCAACCCGCATAATCTGGCGCATACGTCTGGCGGATCATCGCAAGGGTCTGCCGCCGCCGTCGCTGATGGCATGGTGCCCTTGGCCATTGGCACGCAAACCGGCGGGTCCGTGATCCGGCCTGCATCCTTTTGCGGCGTGACCGGATACAAACCTACATTCGGCGCGATCCCGCGACGCGGGGTGCTGACCCAATCGCCGACCTTGGACACCATCGGGGTTTTCGCCAGCGACCCAGCCGGGGCTGCACTTTTGGCCGAGGTTCTGTTCGGCCATGACATCGACGATCCGGCAACCACATTGGCCCCCACACCCGCGCTGCACGCGGCGGCGGTATCAAAACCACCGCTGCCACCAGTCTTCGGTTTCGTGCGCCCGCCGGGATGGGACGAACACGCAGACCCGCAGATGAAAGAAGCGTTTAACGAGCTGATTGCAGCCCTTGGCGATCAGGCGTTTGAATTGCCGCTGCCTTCGGTTTTTCAATCCGCCGCCGAGCAGCGCAAGCTGATCAATTTTGCGGAAATGGCCTATCACTATTACCCCTATGCCCGCGATATGGGCGATCAGTTGGGGCAGGTGACGCAGGACGCGATCAGCGAAGGCAACGCGGTGCTGGCACGAGATTACCAGTCGGCCTGTGATATGCCCAAGGTGCTGAACGCAGCACTGGACGAATTGCTGACCCGCTGCGACGCTTTGATCTGCCCGTCTGCAACTGGCCCCGCACCACGCGGGCTTGAGAGCACGGGCGATCCGATCTTTAACGGGTTATGGACATTTTGCGGCACACCTTGCATCAGCCTGCCGCTTCTCACCTCGGTCGAGGGGCTTCCAATGGGCGTCCAGCTTGTCGGGGAACGTGGCAATGACGCGCGCCTCATGCGCAGCGCGCAATGGCTGTTTAACTGGGCCGATGGCGCACCCTCATAAGGAATGACATGACATGAACCGCATACTCGCCCTTTTCGCCTTTGCCACGCTTGCTGTATTTTTGCTGATCTTGGCGGTCAAAGTGCCTAGTCCTGATCTGGTGATCATTGTCCTCGTGACCCTTGCGTTCGTGGCCTATGATTTCGCCACCTCAAGCAAAAACAAGCGGGATTAATCAAATGTCCAAGCCGGTTATCTGGATCACGCGCACCCTGTCAGATGCCACATTGGAACGCGCCCGCCGCGATTACGAGGTGATCTGGGACCCGGCTGATACGCCGGGCAGCGCGGATAATATCATCGAGATGAGCGCCAAGGTCGATGGCATGATCCCGTGTCACTCCGAGCATTTTAGCGCCGATGTTGTGGCCCAGCTTGATCCACGTCTTAAGATCGTGGCGAACCATTCTGTTGGCGTCGACCATTGTGATTTGCCGGCACTGCGGGCCAAAGAGATCACCGTCACAAACACACCCGGCGTGCTGTCGGATGCCACGGCAGAGCTGGCGATGATGCTGATGCTGGGCGCTGCCCGTCGCGCGGTCGAGGGGGATCGAACGGTGCGCTCGGGCGCGTGGAGTTCTTGGTCGCCCGCATTCCTGGTGGGCAAGCAGGTCACCGGCGCGCGGTTGGGGATTATCGGCATGGGTGGCGTCGGCCGCGCCTTTGCCCGCAAGGCGCGCGGCTTTGACATGGAAATCCATTACCATAACCGCAGCCGCCTTTCGCCCGAGGACGAGGCTGGCGCGATTTACCACGAAGACCTTGATGATTTGTTGGCGGTCTCTGACTTTCTGTCCCTGCATTGCCCAGCTACGCCTGACACGACCGGCTTGCTGAACGCTGAGCGGCTGGCGCAACTGCCCAAGGGCTGCGTGGTGGTGAATACCGCACGGGGCGCGCTGGTGGATGAAAACGCGTTGCTGGAGGCTATCGACAGCGGCCATGTCGGTGCGGCGGGGCTTGATTGCTTTGTGACTGAGCCGGGCGGAAATCCGGCATTTGCACAGCATGAAAACATCATGATGATGCCTCATGTCGGGAGCGGTACAGTCACGACGCGCAATGCGATGGGCTTCAAAGCGTTGGATAATCTGGATGCGTTTTTCCGGGGCGATACACCGCCGGACAAGCTCTGAAATACTCGACATCGGACCCTGTTTGAGGGTTTTCCGGCCGTCATACAGGTCTGCTATTCTTGTATTACACAGCAGGGTCGCAACGCGCATTTGCGCGGGCGAGTGCCCTTCCTGAGCCTATGTAATATCATATAGATATTCATTAAAAACAAACCGTTAGGATGTGAATCTGATCCCTCCACCCATGCCGCACTACGAAGGCGGTGATCTAAATACGGGTAGAGAGTAATGCCGCGATTGAATTTTTGTATACAAGACCTTTTGACTTGGGATGCAAAGCGTGGAAAGATTTGTCGCGTAGAACCGGGGCGCTCGACCTTGGTCACATTCTGGGAGGAATATATGAAAATGACTGCACTCAAGGCAGCGGCGACGCTTGCCTGCTTTACGCTTGGCTCTGCTGCCCACGCTGAAACCCTGCGTCTGTCGCATCAATGGTCAAATACTGATGTACGCCATCAGGTCGCACAGATTGTCGCTGATGGTGTTGCCGCTGCAGATGTCGATTTGGATATCCAGATTTTCGGGTCCAAGTCGCTGTTTAAGCCGCGCGAGCAATACCGCCCCCTAAGCCGTGGCCAGCTGGACATGACAGTTCTGCCGCTCAGCTATGCCGGTGGCCAACAGCCCGCATTTAACCTGACATTGATGCCCGGCATGGTAAAAAACCACGATCACGCCGCCCGGCTTAGCGCGTCACCCTTTATGGCCGCACTCGAAGAGAAAATGGCCGAAGATGATGTGATGGTCTTGGTCCATGGCTATCTGGCCGGTGGTTTTGTCGGCAAAGACAAATGCATCACCAAGCCCGAAGACGTGAAAGGCCTGCAAACCCGTGCGGCTGGTAAGGCGTTTGAACAAATGCTGGCAGGGGCAGGGGCGTCGATCGCATCCATGGCATCGTCCGAGATTTATAACGCCATGCAAACCGGTGTTCTGACGGCTGCAAATACATCCTCGTCGTCTTTCGTATCCTACCGGATTTATGAACAGGTGGCCTGCTATACACCCGCCGGTGATGTGGCGCTGTGGTTCATGTATCAGCCGCTGTTGATGAACAAATCCAAGTTCGACGGCCTGACGGCAGATCAGCAAAATGCACTGCTGGAAGCTTCCGCCAAAGCGCAGGCGTTCTATCTGGAAGAAGCGAAAAAGCAAGATGCAGCATCCGAGCAGGTGTTCCGCGATGCGGGCGTGGAAATCGCGCAGATGACGCCAGCAGACTTTGACGCATGGCGCGCATTGGCGCAGGAAACATCCTACAAAGCGTTCGTCGCAGATGTGCCTGACGGTCAAACGCTGCTTGATATGGCGCTTGCTGTCGATTGATCCGATCAAGGAGGGCTGCTGACGCGGCCCTCTTTGCGCAGATGATTTTCAAAAAAGTCTAAGGATATTGTTATGGCGGGCCAAAGCTCGGCCGTTGCGGCGCAAACAGGGGGCAATCCGTTCCTGCGTATCGTGGCGGCACTTTCAACGGTTGCAGGGTGGTGTTCGGCGGCGATGATTGTCGCGGCGGTGGCCATCACCTGCCAGATGATTTTCATCCGCTTTGTGCTCAACGGGTCGACCGTGTGGCAGACCGAAGCGGTGATCTATCTGGCCATCGGGTCTACGCTCGTGGGCTTGCCCTATGTGCAGCGTCTGCGTGGCCATGTGAATGTTGATCTGATCCCGATCTCGCTGGGGCCACGGGCGCGCTATATCATGGCGCTTTTCACGCTGTCGCTGTCCATTGTTATGGTCGCGATCATGCTGTGGTACGGCTATGAATTCTGGCACCTCGCCTTTGAACGCAACTGGAAATCCGACACGATTTGGGGCGTGCGTTTGTGGATACCCTATGCCGCGTTGCCCATCGGCTTTGCGCTGTTTTTGTTGCAGCTGATTGCCGATCTCATCGCGGTCGTCTTGAAAATTGATAAGCCGTTCGGCTTGGAGGACCGCTAGTGGATCCGCTTACACTTGGCGCGTTTGTCGCCTTTAGCACGATTATTGTCCTGTTCTCCGGTGTGTCGGTGGCCCTTGGCCTGCTGATTGTTTCGACTGGGTTTTTGATGGTCTTTGACGGGATGCGCTCGCTTGAGCTGCTGCCCGAAATCCTGTTCGGCAAGCTGGATAACTTTGCGCTTTTGTCGATCCCGATGTTCATCATCATGGGCTCGTCGATTGCATCCACGCGGGCAGGGGCAGACCTTTACGAGGCGCTGGAACGCTGGCTAACGCGTGTGCCCGGCGGGTTGGTGATTTCCAACCTTGGTGCCTGCGCGTTGTTCGCCGCCATGTCCGGGTCCAGCCCGGCAACCTGCGCGGCAATTGGCAAGATGGGTATCCCCGAGATGCGCAAACGTGGCTATCCCGATGGCGTGGCGGCTGGGTCAATCGCGGCAGGGGGCACCTTGGGCATTCTGATCCCGCCATCGGTCACCATGATCGTCTATGGCATCGCGACCGAAACCTCGATCGGGCGCTTGTTCTTGGCGGGGGTGATCCCGGGCTTGTTGCTGGTCGCGCTGTTCATGGCGTGGTCGCTTTACTCAACATGGAAATCCGGCAACCGCGAATTGTTGGCCACCGGCAGCTACAGCTGGAAAGAAAAATTCGAAATATTGCCGCGTGTCCTGCCGTTTTTGTTTATCATCATCGGCGTGCTTTATGCGATGTATGGCGGCGTCGCGACCCCGTCCGAGACCGCCGCCGTGGGCGCGCTTTTGTGTCTGGTGATTGCGATGGTGATCTACAAACTGTGGAACCCGCGTGACCTGTGGGTGGTGCTGCGCGACAGCACCAAGGAAAGCGTGATGATCCTGTTTATCATCGCCGCAGCGGGTGTGTTTTCCTACATGCTCTCCAGCCTTTATATCACGCAATCCATCGCCAACTGGATCGGTACTTTGGATGTGAACCCATGGGTGTTGATGGGTTTTGTAAACGTATTTCTGTTGATCGCCGGTTTCTTTTTGCCCCCCGTGGCCGTGATCTTGATGGCCGCACCGATCTTGTTGCCGATCATCACTACGGCGGGTTTTGACCCGATCTGGTTTGCGGTGGTGTTGACGATCAACATGGAAATCGGGTTGATCTCGCCGCCGGTGGGGCTGAACCTTTATGTGATCAATGGCATCGCGCCTGATATTTCGCTAAAGACGATTTTGATGGGGTCGCTGCCGTTCGTTGGCTGTATGGTGCTGGCGATCTTTTTGCTGTGCGTCTTTCCGGGGCTGGCCACGTGGCTGCCTGACGCCGTGATGGGGGCCGCGCTATGAGCGGTCCCTCCCTCAGGACAATCGTGCCCCTGTTGGTGGCCGCTGTTGCATCCCCATTGGCCCGCGCGCTAAGCGCTGCCAGCAGACTTGAAATATAGGAACTTAAAGAATGGCTAATCCGCTTTTTGATCGTCTTTTTGGAAAACACGCAGGCACGTCGCGGGTGTTTTTACATTTGGCAGATGGGCAAACGATCACCTATGCGGATTTTCTGCGCATGGCCGCGCAATATGCTGGGGCGCTGACCAAATTCGGATTGGTGCCCGGTGACCGGCTGGCGGTGCAAATCGCTAAATCCCCGCAAGCGCTGGCCGTCTATGCCGCTTGTGCGCAGGCGGGGGTTATCTTTCTGCCGCTCAACACGGCCTATACGGCGGATGAAGTATCGTATTTCGTCGAAAACAGCGGCGCGCGTCTGGTGCTGTGCGATCAGGCCAAACACGCAGGCATGGTGCCGGTCGCGCAAGCATGCGGTGCCGAATTGGCAACCCTGAACGCCGACGGATCAGGCACATTTGCCGATGTCGCTGCGGATATGCCAGACAGCTTTGCGACCGTGGATCGGACATTGGATGATCTGGCGGCGTTTTTGTACACGTCGGGCACTACGGGCCGGTCAAAGGGCGCGATGCTGACCCAGGGCAACCTGCTGTCCAATGCAGAAACATTGGTCAATGAATGGCAGTTCACCCAAGACGACGTGTTGCTGCACGCCTTGCCGATCTTTCACACCCACGGCCTGTTTGTGGCGTCCAACATCACCTTGCTTGCGGGCGGTCAGATGATTTTCCTGCCCGCCTTTAACGTTGATCAGATCATTGAAAACCTGCCGAAATCCACGGCCCTGATGGGCGTGCCGACGTTTTACACGCGCCTTCTGGGCGACAAGCGATTTACCAAAGAACTGGTCGCCCATATGCGGCTTTTCGTGTCGGGCAGCGCGCCGCTGTTGGCCGAAACCCATGTGCAGTTCGAAAAGCTGACCGGGCTGCGCATTCTTGAACGCTATGGCATGACCGAAACGAATATGAACACCTCGAACCCCTATTCAGGCGAACGGCGTGCGGGCACTGTCGGCTTTCCGTTGCCGGGGGTTGAGCTCAAGATCACCGACAGCAAAACCGGTGAAACCCTGCCCCAAGGCGAGATCGGAGAGATCGAAGTGCGCGGCCCCAACGTGTTCAAAGGCTATTGGCAGATGCCCGAAAAGACCGCCGAGGAACTGCGTGAAGACGGGTTTTTTATCACGGGCGATTTGGGTCAGATCGACAAAGACGGCTATGTTCATATCGTCGGGCGTAACAAAGATCTGATCATTTCGGGCGGCTATAACATCTATCCCAAAGAGATCGAACAGTTGCTGGACGATCAGGAAAACGTGCTGGAATCAGCCGTGATCGGCGTGCCGCACCCTGATTTTGGCGAAACGGTCGTGGCGATCTTGGTGCCTGCGCCGACGGGCCAACCTGATCTTGAGGCGATCAAGGCAAATATCGCCGCGTCGCTGGCGCGGTTCAAACATCCGCAACGCATGATTGTCTTGCCCGAACTGCCCCGCAATACCATGGGCAAGGTTCAGAAAAAGGCGCTGCGGGATCAGTTCAAGGATTTGTTCACGGGCTGAGGCACGCCCCCGCCTGACCATCAAGGGCTAGGGTAGGGGAACCAGCGCCCCGCGATACTGAATAACATGGGCAGCCAGCGCGGATGCGGCATCGATCGATTGATCTGTGGCGCGTCCTTGCGTCCAATTGGCCAGAAACGCTGCATTGAACGAATCCCCCGCGGCGGTAGTGTCCACGATCTGATCGACCATGACAGGCGCGTGCGTTGTCGTCGTCCCGTCTTGCAGGGCAATGATTTCGCCCGGACCATTCTTGACGATCACGGTGCTGGCCCCCGCATTTGCATATCGTTGCGCGGTGGCTTCTGGGTTGTCGTCGCCAAACCACTCGGCCTCGTCCTCAAACGACGGTAGCACGATGTCGCTGGCGGCGGCGGCGGTCATCACATTGGCGGTCATCTCTGCGACTGACGGCCAAAGCCGCATCCGCAAATTGGGGTCAAACACCACCAAACCACCATTGCGGCGAAAATTTCTCAACACATCCAGCAGCCGTTCACGATCCTCAGGGGGCAATATCGCCAAGGTGATACCGGAGAAATAGGCAACATCCGCGCCGCTT
Source organism: uncultured Sulfitobacter sp. (assembly GCF_964021855.1). NCBI lineage: Bacteria > Pseudomonadati > Pseudomonadota > Alphaproteobacteria > Rhodobacterales > Roseobacteraceae > Sulfitobacter > uncultured Sulfitobacter sp. The sequence goes on along the minus strand of NZ_CAXHZD010000003.1, from coordinate 341,928 downwards.
AAGACTTGGTGAATGGGCTGTGCATCTTGGGCGAGGGTGCGCGCCGCACTTTGACCGCGCCAATAGTTAAAACTGCGCTCACCCTCGCTGAGCTGGATCATGTAAAGCCCAACAATCAACCCGTCGCGGCGCGCGATATGGGTGGTTCCGATCCCGACATTTTCCATGAAGGTGACCATCTGATCCGATGCAGGATCACGCCCGACGGCGGTGAAATAATCAATCTGGTCGGTGTGCGGCAAAAGCTTACGCAGATACCACGCGGTGTTAAATGTATCCCCGCCAAAACCCAGCTGATAGCTGCTATCGGTGTCTTTGGGTGCCATCTCGATCATGCACTCGCCGATTGAAACAATCCGCGTCATACGTTCGCTTCCGTGAAATAGCTGTGATCTTTGGCTTTCAGGTCCGCAATCAGGATCAGGATACGCGACAGGTGCAGATCAAGAACGCGTTCAGCCTCGTCCGGGTTATTGGAGATGATCGCATCGAACAGATCGATATGTTCTTGCAAGGCGATTTTTTGCAATGAACTGTCCAGCGACAGCATGCGAATGCGGTCCATATGGGCCTTTGTTTCTTGCAGCAAATCCCAGACGTATTCGACCCCCGCTATAATGCAAATCTCGCGGTGGAATGCTTCGTCAGCGTCGTGGAAACCGGTGCGATCCGCTTTGCTGACCGCCTCTTTCTGGACGTCGATCAAGGCGGCGAGGGTATCGCGACCCGAATCGGTTAGGGTCCGGCATGCGGTGCGGCAGGTTTTCACCTCAAGCGCTGTGCGAATAAACCGTGCCCGCAGTACCGCGTCTTCGGAAATAAGGCTTACTGTCGTGCCGCTTTGCGGGCGGATCATCAGAAAGCCCAGCTTGGCCAATCGCTTGAACGCCTCGCGGACAGGTTGGCGCGATACGCCCATCTGGCGGGCCACTTCTGCCTCGGAAATCTTGGTGCTTGGCGGTAATTCCAAACTTAGGATGCGCCGCCGCAAGGCGTCAAAAACCTGATCAGCAACAGTAGGTTGCGGGATTTGTGTAATCGTGGGCAGGGGCAACATGGTTTCGTTTTGCTGCTTTGAAGTCACCATCGATCCGTCTTCCTGCACTTGGTTATTGTTCTTTCATTGTATGACAGTTTTTTATGAACATGACAACTAGGATACTAGTTGACACATAAAATCTGACTAACTAGGTTATTAGTTGGGTCGGGTGGCGCAGACGTGCATCCAGCCCCATCTGGGAGGGTGGCATGCAGCTATTGAATGAGGATCGGCTTTTTCCGACGGAGCCTACGGTGCGCGCCTTGGCGCGTGAGCTGTATGGCGACGTTAAGGACCTGCCGATCATCAGCCCGCACGGTCACACAGACCCGCGCTGGTTTGCTGAAAATCAGCCGTTTCCAGACCCGGCAAACCTGTTTGTCACGCCCGATCATTATGTGTTCCGGATGCTGCATTCGCAGGGAATCCCGCTCGAAGCGATGGGCGTCCCGCGTGCTGACGGTGGGCCGGTCGAGGCTGACCCCAGAAAAATCTGGCGGCTGTTTGCACAGAACTATCACTTGTTTCGCGCTACGCCGTCGCGCATCTGGGTGGACCACGCGTTTCAAACGGTTTTTGGCGTCACCAAACGGCTGTCAGCAGATACGGCTGACGAAATCTATGACCAGATCGCCGATTGCCTAAGCCAAGACGCCTTTCGCCCGCGTGCCTTGTTCGAGCGTTTTAACATCGAGGCGATCTCGACCACTGAAAGCGCGATTGACGATCTGCGTTGGCACAAGATGATCCGCGACAGCGGGTGGTCGGGGAGGGTGACGACGACCTATCGCCCCGACGCGGTGATTGACCCGGAATTTGACGGCTTTGCCGATAACGTCGCCACTATGGGTGCGCTGTCGGGCGAAGATACATCAACATGGGTGGGCTATCTGGCTGCACATCGTAACAGACGCGCGTATTTCAAAGCGGTCGGCGGTGCGACGGCCAGTGATCATGGCCACCCCACCGCCCGCACCGAAGACTTGCCACAAGCCGAGGCGGCGGCGCTGTTTGCCAAAGCGTTGCAAGGTAAATGCAGCGCAGAGGAGGCGGACCGGTTTCGCGGTCACATGCTGACCGAAATGGCGCGGATGAGCCTGGATGACGGGCTGGTTCTGCAAATCCACCCCGGTGCCGCGCGCAATCATTCCGCGTCGATCTTTGACAGGTTTGGCCGCGACAAGGGCTATGACATCCCGACCCGCACGGATTACGTGACCGCGCTGCGCCCCTTGCTGAACGCCGTGGGTGAAAACCCTGATTTGACGGTTATTATATTTACGCTGGATGAAACCAGCTATGCCCGCGAATTGGCACCGCTTGCGGGGGTTTATCCCGCGCTCAAGCTGGGGCCGCCGTGGTGGTTTCATGACAGCTATGAAGGGATGATGCGGTTTCGGGAAATGGCCACCGAAACAGCGGGTTTTTACAACACAGTCGGTTTTAACGACGACACCCGCGCATTCTGTTCCATTCCCGCCCGTCACGATGTGGCGCGTCGGGTGGATTGCTCGTTTCTTGCCACGCTGGTCGCAACGGGCCGGCTGGACAAGGACGAAGCAGTCGAGGTCGCTCAAGACCTCGCATATCGGCTTGCAAAACAGGCTTACCGGCTCTGAACGGGCCATTTTCTGGGAGGAAAAACCAATGACTTACATGAAATCTTTAGGTGCGGCGCTGCTGACATCCGTGGCGCTCTCCACGGCGGCATCCGCGTGCGAGGTCACGCTTCGGTCATCTGACACGCACCCCGACGGCTACCCTACGGTGGCAGCGGTGAATGCAATGGGCGACATGCTCAAGGAACGTTCGGGCGATCGCTTGTGCATCGAAGTGTTCCATTCTGCGCAGCTGGGTGAAGAAAAAGACACGATTGAACAAACACAGTTCGGCGTGATCGATATGAACCGCGTTTCGCTTGGGCCATTCAACAACATCATTGAAGAAACCCAAATCCCGTCGCTGCCCTATATCTTCCGCTCGGTTGAACACATGCACAAGGTCATGGACGGCCCTGTAGGTCAGCAAATTCTGGATGCTTTCACTGACCACGATCTGGTGGGTTTGGCCTTTTACGACGGCGGCTCGCGCAGCTTCTACAACTCTGAAAAGCCGATCAATTCCATGGCTGACCTTGCCGGCATGAAGTTCCGCGTGATGCAGTCGGACATGTTTGTTGATATGGTGTCCGCCCTTGGCGCGAACGCAACGCCAATGCCCTACGGCGAGGTGTATTCGTCGATCCAGACCGGCGTTATCGATGGTGCCGAAAACAACTGGCCATCCTACGACAGCTCGGGTCACTTCGAGGTCGCGAAATATTACACGCTCGACCAACACTTGATCGTGCCCGAAGTTCTGGTGATGTCGAAATCCAGCTTTGACAAGCTAAGCGCCGAAGATCAGGCCTTGGTCCGTCAGGCTGCCAAAGACTCCGTGCCGGTTATGCGCGATCTGTGGCAGGCACGCGAAAAAGAATCCGAAGCGCGTGTGCGTGAAGCGGGCGTTGAGATCGTGACAGACATCGACAAGACCCCGTTCATCGAGGCGATGGTTCCGGTTTACGAGAAGTATGTCACGTCTGATACTCTCAAGAAGATGGTCATGGATATCCAAGCGACCAACTAAATAACGGGATGGCCCGCCGCGCATTTTCCGGCGGGCCGTTTTTTCAAGGATTGGAACACTAAGTGAAAGATACGATGAGGTCCGTCGCCCGTGCCACATCCCGTATGGCGCATGTGTCGTTATGGGTTGCCGGACTTGGGTTGATCCTGATGACGGCGTTGATCGCAGCGCAAGTTTTCTGGCGCTATGTTTTAAATGACAGCATCGTGTGGACCGAACCCGCGTCGGTCATGATTATGGGGTGGTTCATCTTTCTGGGGGCCGCCGTCGGCATCCGCGAAGGGTATCACCTGTCCTTTGATGTCGTTCTTTATATGATCCCGCAAAAGGCCAAGCTGGTGCTCCACTCGATCTCTGATCTGACCGTGGCAGGCTTTGGTGTGGGCATGATCTGGTTCGGCTGGCAACTGGCCGAAAAGACGGCAGGCAACAAGCTGCCCGGCCTTGGGATTTCAGGTGCCTTTGATTTTATCCCCATCGTGGTGGGTGGTTTTTTGATCGTCATTTTTTCAATTGAACGGGTCGCGCGCCGTGCTGCGGGCCTGGGGACGGCGCGCTTTGGCGATGACCCGGTGGAGGATTAACCGATGGAGCTTTACGTCCTGTTCGGCACATTTGTGTTTTTGCTTCTTATCGGGACACCGGTGGCCTTTTGCCTTGGTGTGTCCAGCTTTGCGACCATCGCCTATCTGGGCTTGCCCCCGGTCGTGGTTTTTCAACGTCTGAATTCGGGCGTGTCGGTGTTCGCCTTGATGGCGATCCCGTTCTTTATCTTTGCAGGTGATTTGATGGTGCGGGGCGATATTGCCCGCCGCTTGGTCGCGCTGGCGGGGGCCTTTGTCGGCCATCTGCGCGGCGGCTTGGGGCAGGTGAATGTGCTGTCGTCGGTGATGTTTGGTGGCGTGTCGGGGTCGGCTGCGGCGGATGCGTCGGCGGTGGGCGGCCTGATGGTGCCCCAGATGGTCGAACGCGGATACGAGCCTGACTATGCGGTCAATATTACCGTGGTCAGTTCCATTATCGCGCTGCTGTTGCCGCCCTCGCATAACATGATCATCTATTCGATCGCGGCGGGGGGGCGTATTTCCATTGCTGATCTCTTTACCGCTGGCATCATTCCGGGCTTTTTGCTGGCCTTGGTGTTGATGATCACCGCGTGGTGGGTGGCCAAGCGCAAAGGCTATCCCGTGCAACCCTTTCAGGGCTACCGGATAATCGGCACGCTATTCGTATCTGCGGCCCCCGGTCTGATCCTGGTCGCGATTATCTTTGGCGGGGTACGCTCTGGCGTCTTTACCGCATCTGAATCGTCAAACATCGCGGTTGTCTATGCGCTGCTGGTGACGTTCTTTGTCTATCGCACCCTCAGCTGGAACGACTTTATCCAAGCGACATTTGCCGCCGTGCGCACCACGGCAATGGTGTTGATGGTGATCGGCTGCGCGGCGTCCTTTGGCTGGCTTTTGGCCTATACCAAGGTGCCAGCGATGATGGTTGTGCTGTTGCAGGGGGTATCGGACAATCCGATTGTGATCTTGCTGCTGCTTAATCTGGTGCTGCTGATCCTTGGCACGTTTATGGACATGTCGCCGTTGATCGTAATCACCACGCCGATCTTCCTGCCTGTGGCCCTGGCCTTTGGCGTGGATCCCGTCCACTTCGGGGTGATCTTGATCCTGAACCTTGGCATCGGCCTTTGCACCCCTCCGGTGGGGTCGGTGCTGTTCGTGGGCTGTGCCGTCGGGCGCATTCCGGTCTGGGATGCCGTGCGCACGATCTGGCCGTTTTACGGCGCGGCCTTCGTGGTGCTGCTGATGGTTACCTACATCCCTGCGCTGTCTTTGTGGCTGCCATCCCTGTTTCGCTAAGGAGAGTTTATGACCTATCCAATTGTGGCCGCTGATCCGGGTGTGACCCGTCAGATTTTGTCCGAGAACGCTGATCTGATGGTCGTCGCCTTCCGCTTTGAGGGCGGGGCCGAGGGCAAGCTGCACCACCATGTTCATGTCCAATCCACCTATGTCGAAAGCGGCCGCTTTCGCTTCCACCGGGACGGGGTCGATCATGATCTTGGGCCGGGCGACAGCCTGATCATTCCGTCCAATGTCACACACGGTTGCGTCTGCCTGCAAGCGGGTACGCTGATCGACACCTTTACGCCGCGCCGCGACGATTTCCTTTGAATTAGAAAGAGACCTCTCATGCTTAAGACAGAAACCCGCTATGCCATTGATCCTGCAACAGCCAAGACATTGGACACCGATCAGCTGCGCGACCATTTCCATGTGTCCGGGCTGTTCGTCCCGGGTGAGATCAATGTGGTCTACAGCCATTATGACCGGCTGATCCTTGGCTCTGCCGTCCCAAACGGATCGCCGCTTACCCTTGACCATGTCGAGGCGACAGGCACCAAGAGCGTCCTGGAGCGCCGCGAAATGGCGGTTCTGAACATTGGTGATACCGGCACCGTGACCTTGGACGGCACCAGCCACACCATCGAAAACGGTGAGGTGCTGTATATCGGCATGGGCGCGGGCCCGGTCGAGTTTAGCGGGGCAGGGCGCTACTATCTGCTGTCGGCCCCCGCGCATCACAAGTACCCGACGACCTTGATCAAAATCGCCGACGCCCGCCGCGTCGAGATGGGATCGAAAGAGGCCGCGAACGAGCGGGTGATCATTCAACTGCTGCACCCTGATGTCTGCAAAAGCTGTCAATTGCTGGTCGGCTATACGCAATTCGCAGAAGGGTCCGTTTGGAACACCATGCCCGCCCACACCCATGACCGCCGGATGGAGGCGTATTTGTACTTTGGCATGCCCGAGGACGCCCGCGTGTTCCACCTGATGGGCGAGCCGAGCCAGACCCGCCACCTTGTTATGTCTAACGAAGAGGCCGTGATTTCGCCGCCTTGGTCCATTCACGCGGGCGCTGGCACGTCGTCTTATACTTTCTGCTGGGCGATGGCGGGCGACAACGTTGATTTCACCGATATGGACATGATCCCCATGGGTGATCTGCGATGACCAACCCGTTCTCACTTGAGGGGCGGCATGCCTTGGTGACGGGTGCCAATACCGGCATCGGTCAGGCGATTGCGGTGGGTCTGGCCGCGGCGGGTGCGCAGGTGGTCTGCGCCGGTCGCCGTGCAAGTGACGAAACCGTCGCGCAGATCACAGATGCGGGCGGCAGCGCCACATCCGTGCTGGTTGATTTCAGCGACCCGATGGCGGGCCAAGACCTGTTTGCCGGGCAAAACATCGACATTCTGGTCAACAACGCAGGCATCATCCGGCGCAATGATGCGGTCGATTTCACCGAAAGCGATTGGGACGCCGTGATGGATGTGAACCTCAAGGCGTTGTTTTTCACCACACAGGCATTTGCCAAGGATGTCCTGTCGCGCGGTGGACGCGGGGCCGTGGTCAACATCGCCTCGCTTCTGTCGTTTCAGGGGGGCATTCGCGTGCCGTCCTATACCGCGTCAAAACACGGTGTTGCGGGGTTAACCAAGATTTTGGCCAATGAATGGGCGGCAAAGGGCATCAATGTGAACGCCGTGGCACCGGGCTATATCGCGACCAATAATACCCAAGCGCTGCGGGATGATCCCGACCGCAATGCCGCGATCCTTGACCGTATTCCTGCAGGGCGTTGGGGCGATGCCGCTGATATCGCAGGGGCCGCTGTCTATCTATGTACGCCTGCCGCGCAATATGTTCACGGCGCGATCCTGAACGTTGATGGAGGCTGGCTTGCCCGCTAACACCAGCGCTGAACGCAAGGCACGCCCTGCCTCTGGGATCGTTCATCTTGGGCTGGGTGCGTTTTTCCGGGCCTTTGGATGCGTCTATGTAGCTGATGCCATGGCGGCGTCTGGCGGCGACTGGGGCATCATCGGTGTCTCGCTGCGCAGCCCCGATACCCGTGACGCGCTAAAGCGCCGCGATTGGCGGTATCTGTCGGTCACACTGGCCCCAGACAGCGAAGAAATCCGCGATATCGAAGTGCTGAACAACGTGCTTGTTGCACCCGAAAACCCCCGCGCCGTTCTGGAGGCGATGGCGGACCCCGCGATTAAAATCGTATCGCTGACCGTGACCGAGAAAGGCTATTGCCACAATCCGTCAACGGGCGCGCTTAACCTTGAGCACCCCGATATTCAGCATGACCTGACCAACCCGCACCCCGTGTCAGCGCCCGGTTTTTTGGTCCGCGCGTTGGAAATGCGGCGCACGGCGGGGCACATGCCGTTCACGGTGCTGACCTGCGATAACCTGCCGGAAAACGGCAAACTGGTGCGCGGCATGGTGCTGCAACTGGCTAAAGAAATTGACCCGCGTCTGGCCGCATGGACCGAAACGAACGGCCGGTTCCCGTCAACCATGGTCGACCGGATCACACCCGCCACGACCCAAGCCGACATTGACCGGATCGCGGCGCACACCGGCATCTCTGACGCGGCACCCGTCTTTCATGAACCGTTCAGCCAATGGGCGATCGAGGATGATTTCGTCGACGGCGCACGCCCAGACTTTGCCGCCGCCGGGGCCGAAATGGTTACCGACGTTACCGCCCATGAAAACATGAAGCTGCGCATGCTGAATGGCACGCATTCGGCGCTGGCCTATACCGGATACCTCGCCGGTCACGAAACCATTGCCGACACCATCGCCGATCCGGTTTTCGCGCGATACGCCCGTTTGCTGTGGTCCGAGATTATGCCATCCGTAGAGGCCCCAAAAGGTGTATCGTTGGCCGACTATGCCGATGCCCTTTTTGCGCGCTACAGCAACCCGTCTATTCGCCACCGCACATGGCAGATCGCGATGGATGGCAGTCAGAAACTGCCGCAACGCATCCTAGGTACGCTGCGTGATAATATGGCAGCGGGGCGGTCCTCTCCGGGGCTGTGTTTGGCGGTGGCGGCCTGGATGCGCTATGGTGCTGGCACGGACGAGGCGGGGCAACCTATCGATGTGCGTGACCCTCTGGCCGACCAGATGCGGGATGCTGCGGGCACCTCGGATACGGTGGCGGGCAAGGTCGCTGCTTATCTGGCGCTGCGCGATGTGTTTCCCGCTGATTTGGCGGACCGTCTGCAAGAGCCCCTGACCCAAGCCGCGGAATCGCTGTGGAGGGACGGTGCCCGCCGCGCGATTGAAAAGGTGGCCACATGATCGAAACCTGGCGTTGGTATGGTGATTTAGACGCAATCTCCCTCTCCGAGATCGCGCAAACCGGCGCGCGTGGGATCGTCACCGCCTTGCACGAAATCCCCTATGGCGAAGTCTGGCCGTCCCAAACCATCGCAGAGCGCAAGGCGCGGATTTTAGATGCTGGGTTTAGTTGGGAGGTCGTCGAAAGCCTGCCTATCCACGAGCGCATCAAAAAAGGTGATGGTGATCTGTCGCAGCTGTTTGCGAACTACCGTCAATCGCTAGCAAACTTGGCGGGGCAGGGGGTTAAGACCGTTTGCTATAACTTCATGCCGCTGCTGGATTGGACCCGCACGGACCTTGCAGCCCCCGTTGCAGGCGGGGCGACCTGCCTGCGCTTTGAGGCCGTGCGCATGGCCGCGTTCGAAATTCATATGCTGGGCCGGCAAGCGGCCGAGGCAGATTATACGCCGCAGGTTCTGGCCAAGGCGGCGGCGTGGTTCCAGCAAGCGACCGAAGCCGACCGTGACGCGCTGCTGGCGGCGATTATGGCCGGTCTGCCCGGTGCATTTGACCGCTATGATGTCACCGGGTTGCGCCATGCCCTAACGCAGTACGACGGCATCGACCGCGCCATGTTGCGCGCGAACTACAAACGCTTTCTGGACGAGGTTATTCCAGCGGCAGAAGAGCTGGGCATACGGCTTTGCGTGCACCCAGACGATCCGCCCCGCGATATCTTGGGGTTGCCCCGGATTGTGTCAAACGGTGACGATCTGGACTGGGTGCTTGCCGCCCATGACAGCCCTGCCAATGGCATCACACTGTGCTCAGGATCGCTGGGCGCGAACCCGCAGAATGATGTGCCTGCGATTGCGGCGCGTGTTGCGGATCGCATTCACTTTGCCCATTTGCGCAACGTCCGCAAAGATCCTGATGGATCGTTCGAGGAAGCGGCCCATCTGGACGGCGACACGGATATGGTGGCCTTAATTGCCGTGCTGCTGGCCGAACAAAAACGCAGGCAGGCCGCAGGGCGCGAGGATGCGTCGATCCCGTTTCGACCAGATCACGGGCATCATATGCTGTCGGATCATGAACGCACCCTGATCCCCGGCTATCCGTTGATCGGGCGGCTGCGCGGCTTGGCCGAATTGCGCGGTGTGATCCAAGGGTTGTCGCATGGCTGACCCCCTGATTTTGCACCCAGATGATACAATCGCTGTCCTAACGGCGCGCGCTGGCGCGGTGGCTGATCCGTTGGGCATTGGGGCTGCTTTGACGGCACCCGTCGCATCCGGCCACAAGATCGCGCGCAGGGCCATTGCCAAGGGTGCGCCGATCCTGAAATTCGGGCAATTCATCGGCACCGCCACCTGTGACATCGCAGCGGGCCAACATGTGCACAGCCACAACTGCAGCTTTGCGAACCCCGATCGGTGCTATGACATTGGCGCTGATCTGGTGCTGGCGCAGGCCGCTATCCCGCAAACGCCTCCGCTGACCTTTCAGGGCTATGCCCGCGCCGATGGGCGGGTCGCGACGCGCAACTATATCGCCCTGATCGCGACAGTGAACTGTTCGGCCACCGTGATCAAAAAAGCCGCGGCCGAGGTCGAAGCCAGCGGGTTGCTCGACCATTACGAAAACGTCGACGGGATCGTGGCCCTTGCCCATGGCACGGGCTGTGGGATGGCGGCGACGGGGCGGGGCTATGACATCCTTGATCGGGTGCTCTGGGGGCATGCGATCCATCCCAATGTGGGGGCCACGGTCTTTGTCGGACTGGGGTGCGAGGTGATGCAAATTGCGCGGATGCAATCGCATTTCGGCGATGCGGGCACCGACCGGTTTCATGCGCTGACCATCCAAAGCAACGGCGGCACCCGCGCCACCATTGACGCGATCAAGGCACATGTCACCGCGATCCTGCCGCAGGTGAACACCGCCCGCCGCACCGCGCAGCCCATGTCGGCGCTGCGCATCGCGCTGCAATGCGGCGGGTCCGACGGGTTTTCCGCAATCACTGCGAACCCCGCCCTTGGCAAGGCCAGTGATCTGATTGTGGCGCAAGGGGGCAGTGTGATCCTGTCTGAAACGCCCGAGATTTACGGCGCAGAGCAGCTGTTGCTGCGCCGTGCCAGCAGCGACGCGGTCGCGCAAAAGCTGATTGCACAGATTGAATGGTGGGAGGGCTATGCCGCCCAAAACGGCGGGTCGATGGACAACAACCCCAGCCCGGGCAACAAGCAGGGCGGGATCACGACGATCCTCGAAAAATCCTTGGGCGCCGTGGCCAAGGTGGGAACGACGCCACTGACCGCCGTGTATGACTATGCCGAACAGGTCACGCAAGCCGGGGCCGTGTTCATGGACACGCCCGGCTATGATCCTGTGTCAGCCACGGGCCAGATCGCCGGCGGCGCGCAACTGGTGGTTTTCACCACCGGGCGCGGATCGGCCTTTGGGTCGAAACCGGCACCGACCATAAAGTTGGCCACGTCGGACCAGCTGATGGCGCAGATGCCCGATGACATGGATTTGGGCACGGGCGATATCATATCCCAAGGGGTCAGCATCGCAGAGAAGGGGCAGCAGATTTTCGATCTGATCCGCGCAACGGCCTCGGGACAGGTTACAAAATCCGAAGCGTTGGGCTTGGGCAATGATGAGTTCGTGCCATGGCAAATCGGCGCGGTGATGTAGGGGTTGGGCGCTAAAGAGCCTGCGCCAATATTTCGACCAGCCCTTGTTGCGACAGGGAAAAGGGATTGCCCTTCATCGATGATGCGCCCGCCGATGCGGATGCGACGCCTTGCAAATCGTCCGCACGCAGACCCATGTCACCCAAGCCTCGCAGGCCCATGTCGCGCGACCATGCCTTGAGCTGCGACAGCCCCGTGCCGTCCGCACCAAAGTGCTGGTCGATCTGATCCATCACCCACGTCAGGCGTTTTTGAATATCAGTCCCGTTCTGCGCCTTACGCTGGTGGGACGCCAGAACGGCTGGCAACAGCGCGCCGCAAATCTCTCCGTGGGGGGCGTTGGTTCTGCCGCCGATCACGCCAGCAAAACCGTGCACAGCCCCCAATCCGGCATTGGCCAAGGCCAGCCCGCCCCACGTACTCACCCGCGCCATAGCGTCCCACGCGGAAGGGTCATCGTTTTCAACCACATCCCTGATCGCGCCAAGGCCGGTTGGAATGGCCGCCAGACACAGCGCGTCGGTCATCGGGTTTGCCTTGATCGAAAGATAGGGTTCGATCACTTGGGTAATCGCATCCAGCCCCGCTGAGAGCGTGACGCGGCGCGGTGCGCCTTGCATCAGGCCCGCATCAACAATGGCAATGTCAGGGATCATGCGCGGATCGCGCAGGCTGACTTTGATGCCATGTTCCGGCACCGTAATCACCGCGTTTTTCGTGACTTCTGCGCCGGTTCCGGCCGTGGTCGGCAGGGCGATCAGGGGCAGGGGGGCATGGTCTAGCGGGCGTCCGGTGCCCACGACCTCCAAGTACTCTTGCGGCGGGGACGCGCAGGGGATGAGGGCGGCCAGTGCCTTGGCAAAGTCAATGACGGCGCCGCCGCCAAGCGCTATGACGACGTCTGGATTGAACCCCTTGATCTGCGCCAATGCCAGTTGGACATCGGGCAGGCTGGGTTCATTCTGGCAGCGAAGGCTGCGTACCGTCATTCCCGCATCTGCACAGGCCTTCACCAACCATTCCGCACGTTGCGCACTTGCGCCGTGCACCAGCAGCAGGTTGTTGCCGTAGGCACGGGCAAGGCTGGGGGCTTGCGCGCTTTGACCACGGCCAAAATGGATGGCTTGGGGGCTGAAAAACGAAAACATGTCCGGCTCCTTGGGCTGTCGGGTGGTGTCTTAGACGCTAAGTGTGGCTTGAACGGCGCGTTTCCATCCGTCGTATTTCTGGCCACGCTTGGTTTCATCCATATGCGGTGAAAACTGGGTCTCGCGCGCCCATGCTGCGGCGAACCCCTGTTGGTCTGGATATATCCCGGCGCGCATCCCGGCAAGCCACGCGACCCCCAAAGCGGTCGTTTCATGGTTAACGGGGCGGTCCACTGGGGCTGCGATGATGTCGGACAGAAACTGCATGGCCCAGTCATTTGCTGCCATGCCGCCATCGACGCGCAAGGTTGGCTGCACGCCGGTGGCTTTCCAATCTGCCGACATCGCTTCGAGCAGGTCGCGGGTCTGGTAGCCGACGCTTTCAAGGGCCGCTTTGGCCATTTCGGCAGGCCCTGTGCCACGGGTCAGCCCAAAGGTGGCACCACGGCAATCGGGGTTCCAATAGGGCGCGCCAAGCCCGACAAAGGCAGGGACAAGGATCACGTTCTGATGGGGATCGGCCTGTTCGGCCAGCGCTTGGGTCTCTGCCGCGTCCGAGATAATCTTTAACCCGTCGCGCAGCCATTGCACGACCGCACCGGCCACGAAAATCGACCCTTCAAGCGCGTAGGTGGGTTTGCCGTCCAGCTGATAGGCGATGGTCGTCAGTAAACGGTTGTTCGATTGCACGGGCGTATCGCCGGTGTTGAGCAGGGCAAAGCAGCCGGTGCCATAGGTCGATTTTAACATGCCCGGCTTAAAGCAAGCCTGCCCGATGGTAGCTGCTTGTTGGTCGCCTGCGACGCCATAAATCGGGACCGGCGTGCCCAGCAGGTCGGGCTGCGTCTGGCCGAAATCGGCGGCGCAGTCTTTAACCTCGGGCAGCATTTCCATGGGGATGTTCAGCAGGCCGCAGATCGTCTGGCTCCACCGGCCTTTGTGAATATCGTACAGCATGGTGCGGGCGGCATTGGTGGCATCGGTGGCATGAACGGCCCCGCCGGTCAGCTTCCAGATCAGGAAACAATCAACCGTGCCAAACAACAACTCGCCCTTGGCAGCGCGGTCGCGGGCACCGTCAACATGGTCAAGAATCCAGCTTAGTTTGCTGGCCGAAAAATACGGGTCCAGCAACAGGCCGGTGCGGGCGGTGATCATCGGCTCGTGACCGGCGTCGCGCAGGGTGCGACAGGTGTCGGCTGTGCGGCGGTCTTGCCAAACGATGGCGTTGTAAATGGGGTCGCCCGTTGTCTTGTCCCAGACAATGACGGTTTCGCGCTGGTTGGTGATGCCGATGCCCGAGATATCAGTCGCGGAGATATCCGCGGCCTTGATCGCATCGCGGCAGGTGGCAACCGTGGTGTCCCACAGGTTCACCGGATCATGTTCAACCCAGCCTGATTGCGGGAAATGCTGGGGGAATTCTTGTTGTGCTTGGGCGGTGACAGTCATTGCGCCGTCAAACACAATCGTGCGGGTCGAAGTGGTGCCCTGATCAATGGCAAGAATATAGGTCATGTGGATCCCCGAAGCGTTAGGTAAAAAGCGGCCACCTTGAGGGGCAGCCGCTGATCTGAACTTTAGGCACGTGGGCCCATGGTTCAAGAGTTAGGAGTAACCGGGGCCAGATATCCAGCCCCGGAAAGGGTAGTTTACTGCCAGGATTTGATCAGCTCGTCATAGGCGATGGTGACGGGGGTTTCGTCCTCGTTTGCCAGTTTCGCTTTGGGCGAACCGGGCTGCGACAGCCAGTACTCTGGGTCCATCTCTTCGTTCATTTTCGGGCCGATATCACCCTGAACACCAGCGCGTTCCAGACGGATCAGAACTTTTTCCTGATCTGCGCAAAGCGCATCAAGCGCTTCTTGTGGGGTTTTCGCACCGGACATTGCGTCGCCGATGTTCTGCCACCACAACTGGGCCAGCTTTGGATAGTCAGGAACGTTGGTGCCGGTTGGCGACCACTGAACCCGTGCAGGCGAACGATAGAATTCGACCAGACCACCCAGTTTCGGTGCACGCTCGGTAAAGCTTTCGTGCTGGATCGTGGATTCACGAATGAATGTCAGACCAACATGGCTTTTCTTCACGTCCACAGTCTTGGATGTCACGAACTGTGCATACAGCCATGCGGCTTGTGCACGGTCCACTGGTGTGGATTCCATCAGCGTCCAGGAACCGGCATCTTGATAGCCGATCTTGGTGCCTTCGGTCCAATATGCACCGTGTGGGGAAGGGGCCATGCGCCATTTTGGCGTGCCGTCTTCGTTCATCACGGGCAGATCAGGTTCTACCGATGCTGCGGTAAACGCAGTGTACCAGAACATCTGCTGGGCGACGTTACCTTGGGCAGGGATTGGACCCGCTTCAGAGAATGTCATACCGGCAGCGGCAGGCGGGGAATACTTTTCCAGCCATTCGATTGCTTTGGTCACAGCGTAAACAGCCGCTGGTCCGTTTGTGGCACCACCACGCGCAACGCAAGACCCGACGGGCTGCGATTGTTCGTTTACGCGGATACCCCATTCGTCGACGGGCAGACCGTTTGGTTCGCCCACGTCACCGGCACCAGCCATAGACAGCCACGCGTCAGTATAACGCCAGCCAAGCGACGGGTCTTTCTTGCCGTAGTCCATGTTACCAAAAACGTCGCCTTCGACGCCAAGACGCGACAGGTCGCGGCCGGTGAAGAATTCAGCGATGTCTTCGTACGCGGACCAGTTGACCGGAACACCCAGATCATAGCCGTATTTCGCTTTGAAATCCGCTTTGTTCTGTTCGTCGTTGAACCAATCGTAGCGGAACCAGTACAAGTTCGCGAACTGCTGGTCGGGCAGTTGGTAAACCTTACCATCTGGACCGGTTGTGAACGACAGACCGATAAAGTCTTCCAGATCGAGGTTCGGGTTTGTGACAGCCGCACCTTCGCCCGACATCCAGTCGGTCAGGTTACGTGCCTGTTGGTACCGCCAGTGCGTCCCGATCAGGTCAGAGTCGTTGATATAGGCGTCATAGATGTTTTCGCCCGACTGCATTTGCGTTTGCAGCTTTTCAACAACGTCGCCTTCGCCGATCAGGTCATGGGTGACCTTGATACCTGTAATGGCCTCGAACGCGGGGGCCAGAACGTTTGATTCATATTCGTGGGTGCCGATTGTCTCGGAGACCACATTGATAGACATGCCTTGGTAAGGCTGCGCTGCATCTACAAAGAATTGCAGTTCAGCTTCTTGATCGGCGCGTGACAATGTCGAAAGATCGCCAATCTCGCTATCAAGGAATGCCTTGGCGGCATCCATGTCCGCGAACGCTGGCGCGCCAAGCATGCAAGCCGCAAGCCCGATGGCAGTCGTTCCTTTTAGTCGCAAGTTCATGGTTGTTCCTCCCTAAATTAGAACAGTGAAAGCAGCCCCGGTTCTTGCGCGCCGGGGTACCTGATCGACTACACCCAGCGGAAAACCGCGATGGCATAGAAGAAACACACAATCAGTGCCCCCCATTGGGGGGCGCTGAGCAGTCCAAGCCAGGCCAGATTGATAAAGGCCGAACCCAGCAACGTGATGAAAAGACGGTCACCACGGGTCGTTTCGATCCCCAAAACACCATTACGCGGCGTTTCAGGAAATTTGATGGCCAGCACGGTGAAGGTCACCAGCGTGGCCGCAATGATTGCGAAAAATATGGCGGTCGGCCAAGTCCATGCCATCCATTCCATTATCTAATTCTCCTATACTGCATTCTATTTGGCGTGCCATTCACCACTGTTTGCTCAATTTCCGTCATCTGGCCCTGGATTATTGGGTCGGCAAATGCAGCAACCACTGCTCTGCCAAGGTTTTGGCGCCTTACTCTGTCACCAACCTCCGCCCACTCGTCGCCAAAAAGATCTTTGAGAATGACCTGCTCATTGAGTGGGTGTCTTCCCATTAAATCGACAAATCTGGGGCCGTAAGTTTCCCATAGCTCCCTCTGATATTCTGTCATCACACCCTCCCTAGGGCAAAACCCTTGGCGATGTAGTTGCGAACAAAATAGATGACCAAAGCACCGGGCAGGATCGTCAGAACCCCGGCTGCGGCCAACACACCCCAATCGATGCCTGACGCGCCCACGGTGCGGGTCATGGTGGCGGCAATCGGCTTGGCATCGACGCTGGTCAAGGTGCGGCTTAGCAGCAGTTCAACCCAAGAGAACATGAACAAGAAAAACGCCGTTACCCCGATGCCGGAGGCGACCAGCGGCGTGAAAATCTTGATGAAGAACCGCGGGAAGGAATAGCCGTCGATATAGGCGGTCTCGTCGATTTCCTTGGGCACGCCGCGCATGAACCCTTCGAGGATCCAAACCGCCAGCGGCACGTTGAACAGACAATGCGCAAGCGCGACGGCGATGTGCGTGTCGAACAACCCGACCGAGCTGTAGAGCTGGAAAAACGGCAGGGCGAAAACCGCAGGCGGGGCCATACGGTTGGTCAGCAGCCAGAAGAACAGGTGCTTGTCCCCCATAAAGGAATAGCGGCTGAACGCATAGGCGGCGGGCAATGCCACGGCCAGCGAGATCACCATGTTCATCACCACATAGGCCATGGAGTTCAGATAGCCGGTATACCAAGACGCATCGGTAAGGATGGTCAGGTAGTTGTCGAACGTCAGGTCGCGCGGCCACAGGGTAAAGGTGTTCAGGATCTCTGTGTTGGTCTTAAGGCTCATCATCACCAACCAATAGATCGGCAACAAAAGGAACAGCAGATACAGGCCCATCACAACGGCGCTGCCATTCACAGACGGCAGGCCAAACCCGCGTTTCGGGGGGGATTGGGTAAGATCAGACATCAGTGGCCATCCCTTTTATCAAGGTTCGTCATGACGGTGTAGAACACATACGACACCAGCAGGATCACAAGGTAATACATGATCGAGAACGCCGCCGCCGGACCCAGATCGAACTGACCCAAGGCCATCTTGACCAGATCGATCGACAGGAATGTGGTCGCGTTGCCGGGGCCACCGCCTGTGACGACAAACGGTTCGGTATAGATCATGAAACTGTCCATAAACCGCAGCAGGATGGCGATCATCAGCACGCCCATAATTTTGGGCAGTTCGATAAAGCGAAAGACCTTCCAACGGCTGGCTTGGTCAATTTTGGCGGCTTGGTAATAGGCGTCGGGAATGGATTGCAGCCCGGCATAGGCCAGCAGGGCCACCAGCGACGTCCAGTGCCAGACATCCATCACAATGACGGTAATCCAAGCGGCGGTGGAATCTTGGGTATAGTTATAATCGATGCCAAGGGCGGCCAGTGTATGACCCAGCAGGCCAATATCGACGCGACCAAAAATCTGCCAGATCGTGCCGACCACATTCCACGGGATCAGCAGGGGCAGGGACATCAGCACCAGACAGAGCGAGGCCCAAAAGCCTTTCTTGGGCATGTTGAGCGCGACAAAGATACCCAGCGGAATTTCGATGGCCAGAATGATCAGTGAAAAGATGATCTGACGCGCAAAGGCATCCCACATCCGGTCCGAGGCAAGCATCTGCTTGAACCATTCTAGTTTGTCATCCAAGGGGTAAAAATCGCCCGCGAAAGCATCTTGCACCGAATAATTCACCACGGTCATCAGCGGGATCACGGCGGAGAAGGCGACCAGCACGAGCACGGGTAGAATTAGAAACCACGCTTTTTGATTGACTGTCTTATTCATGATCAAGCCACCTTTGGCGCGACGCGCCAGCTGTCGGAATACACATTCACACCGGCCGTATCAAAAACGATGCGGTTCATGTCGGGCGAGATTTCGGCACCTTCAGCCGCAATCACATTGATTTCAGAGCCTTGGAAATCCGCGCGCACGATCTTGTGGCGGCCGACGTCCTCGACCCGTTTGATGGTGACGGGCAGGCCGCTATCGCCGCCTTGCAGCGATGTGAATTCGGGCCGCACGCCCAGCTCGACCTTGCCTGTGGGGGTGCCGAAACCCTTGCCAAGTGCAATCTCGACGCCGCCAACCACGGCCTTGTCGCCTTTCACGTCGGCTTCCATCAGGTTCATACCCGGCGAGCCGATGAAATAGCCGACAAAGGTGTGTTCAGGCGTTTCGAACAGTTCCTGCGGCGTGCCCATTTGGACGACGCGGCCATCATACATCACAACGACCTTATCGGCAAAAGTCAGCGCCTCGGTCTGGTCATGGGTCACGTAAATCATGGTGTGCCCAAATTCGTGATGCAGGGATTTCAGCTGGGTGCGCAATTCCCACTTCATATGGGGGTCGATCACGGTCAGCGGTTCGTCAAACAGCAGCGCATTCACGTCTTCGCGTACCATGCCACGGCCCAGCGATATCTTTTGCTTGGCATCGGCGGTCAGGCCACGCGCCTTGCGGTTCAATGTGTCTTCCATCCCGATCATCGCGGCGATCTGTTGCACGCGCTCTTGGATATAGGCCGGATCAGCGCCACGGTTGCGCAGCGGAAAGGCCAGATTGTCACGCACCGTCATGGTGTCGTAGACCACGGGAAACTGGAACACCTGCGCGATGTTGCGCTGCGTGGTCGGGGCCATTGTCATGTCTTTGTCGTCAAACAGGATGCGCCCTTGGCTAGGGTGCAGCAGACCCGAAATGATGTTGAGCAACGTGGACTTGCCACAGCCCGAGGCCCCGAGCAGGGCATAGGCCTCGCCGTCGGACCAATCGAGGTTGAGTTCCTTCAGCGCAAAATCGTCTTCGGTGACGGGTTTGGGCAGATAGGAATGCGCCAGATTATCGAGGGTAATTTTTGCCATGTCGTGTTCCCTCAGGCTGCTGTTGCATAGGATGCAGGGGCGACCGATGTGCCGTCTTCTGCGAAAATATAGACGTGGGCGGGGTCAAGGAAGACATCCAGCGCCGTGCCGATCTTGAGGTTTTTCACCCCGTGAATCAGGCCCACCCAGTTGTCCCCATGGTGATCCAGATGCACGAAAGTCTCTGACCCCGTGATCTCGGTCACTTGCAATTTGGCGTTGAAGGCCAAGGCGTTCGACCCTTGTTGCACCAATTCCAGATGGTTGGGTCGGAATCCGGCAAGGTAATCGCCATCGCCAAGGGTCGCGAATGACCCCGTCGCGGGGGCGGTCTGGGCGTCGCCAAAGGACAGGCTATCGCCCGATTTCCGGACCTTCAGGAAATTCATCGGCGGGTCCGAGAAAACGCGCGCGGTCGTCGCATCGACGGGCTGGCGGTAGACAACTGGCGTGCGGTCAAACTGGGTAATACGGCCTTCCCACATCGCGGCGGTATTACCGCCCAGCAGCAATGCCTCTTCGGGTTCGGTGGTCGCATAGACAAAGATCGAACCGGCTTCCTCGAATATCTTGGGGATTTCGGCGCGCAGTTCTTCGCGCAGTTTATAATCAAGGTTGGCCAGCGGTTCATCCAGCAAGACCAACCCGGCATCCTTGACCAAAGCGCGGGCAAGGGCACAGCGCTGCTGCTGCCCGCCGGACAATTCCAGCGGCTTACGATCCAAAAACGGGGTAAGCTTCATCAGCTCGGCGGCTTTTTTGACCGCCTGATCAATCTCGGTTTTTGATTTGCCCAACAGACGCATGGGGCTGGCGATGTTGTCATAGACGGACATCGACGGATAGTTAATGAACTGTTGGTACACCATCGCCACGCCGCGGTCTTGCACCCGCATTCCGGTCACGTCCTTGTCGTTCCAGATCACCTTGCCGGTGTTTGGCACATCAAGACCTGCCATCAACCGCATCAGGGATGTTTTGCCAGCAGATGTTGGCCCCAGCAGCACGTTCATCGTACCGGCGCGCAGCTCTAGGCTGGTGGGGTGGATATGTGTTTGGCCGTTCACGACCTTGGACACACCCTCAAGAACGAGTGACATTAACCTCTCCCTTTTCGCAACGCTGGTTGCGGTTCGCTGGTGGTTTGCGCTGTGTTTTTCGCCATCCAAACATCCAGCAGTTCAATTTCCTGCGCGGTCATGCGAAGGCCCAGTTTGGACCGCCGCCAAACCACGTCATCCGCCTTGCGCGCATATTCATTCTTGATCAGCCACAGCACTTCTTGCGCCGTCAAGTTCGATCCGAAGTTCTGGCCCAGATCGGCTTCGGCGGTGGCATCCTTCAACACTTCAAACGCGTCAGTCCCGTAGGCCTTGATCAGGCGTGTGGCCCAAGCCGGCGTCAGAAACGGGAACTGTTTTATCAGGCGCGCGGTCAGATCGGCAACACCGTCCACAGGGAAATCACCGCCGGGCAGGGGAACACCAGCCGTCCAAGGCCCCTCGGTATCGGGAAAGAACGGCGCGATTTTTTCCAGCGCTGTTTCGGCCAGCCTGCGGTAGGTTGTGATCTTGCCGCCAAAAACGTTCAGCATGGGCGCGCCAGCGGTTTCATTAACCTTTAACACATAATCGCGGGTCGCGGCCGTCGCAGATGTCGCGCCATCATCATACAAAGGGCGCACGCCGGAATAGGTCCAGATGATGTCGTCTGTCGCTACGGGTTTTTTAAAGTAGTTTGAGGCGAAATTGGCGAGATAGGATTGTTCTTCGGGCGTGCACACAGGCTTGGTGCCCACATCTTTATGTTCCGCGTCCGTGGTCCCGATCAAGGTAAAATCAGTCTCGTAAGGGATCGTGAAAATGATCCGCCCGTCTTCACCTTGGAAGAAATAGCATTTCCCGTGATCATAGAGCTTTGGCACCACGATATGGCTGCCCCGCACCAGACGCACGCCTTCGGTCGAATTGATGCGCACGGTGTTGCGGATGATGTCTTCGACCCACGGACCGCCTGCATTCACCAGCATCCGCGCCTGCACCACCCGCTGCGCGCCGCCGTCCAACTCTTCAAGGGCGATGTGCCAGATGCCGTCTTTCTGCTCGGCTGATACAACCTTGGTACGGACGTTGATCTTGGCACCGCGCGCCTCGGCGTCGCGGGCGTTCAGAACAACCAAACGGCTGTCTTCGATCCAGCAATCGGAATATTCATAGGCTTTTTCAAAGCGGTCTTGCAGCGGGGCCCCTTCGGGCGTGCCGTGCAGGTTAAGCGATGTTGTCCCCTTAAGGATCTTTCGACCGCCCAGATTGTCATACATGAATAGACCCAGCCGGATCAGCCACGCGGGCCTGCGCCCCTTCATCCACGGCATCACGACATTCAGCAGTTTCGATGTGGGCGTATCGCCTTCGAACCGCATGTCGGGGTGGTAGGGCAGAACAAACCGCATTGGCCATGAGATATGCGGCATCGCGCGCAGCAGGGTTTCGCGCTCAATCAACGCCTCGCGGACAAGGCGGACTTCCCAATATTCCAGATAGCGTAAACCGCCGTGAAATAACTTGGTCGACGCAGAGGAGGTCGCGGAGGCCAGATCGTGCATCTCGGCGAGTTCGACACTAAAGCCGCGACCCGCAGCATCGCGCGCGATGCCACATCCATTGATGCCGCCGCCGATGACAAACAGATCGACCATGTGATGGTGTTTGTGCTGGCTCAATGAAGCCTCCCCGCATTCATTTTGCACCGCAGACTTGCGTCCTGCGATTGGCGGTAAAGGAACACCTAATCTTGCTGAAACGCAATAACGAATGTTCGTTTATGTTCCTTTTTGATAAAATAGGTGAAAACGCGCGTTTTTTGGCTGGGTTTTCTTTCCGTATTAAATGGGTTGTTTGCGTTAACCGTGATTCGACCACTTGACCCCCCGCTCAGACTGCTGATTGTTGCGCGGGCGGTTTGTACGGCGGGATAGGGCCGTATCCGCACCACTTGTATGCACCACGGGAGGGCGCAATGGTTTCGAACTTCAGGCAAAAAGAGATACTTGAGCTTGCACGTAAAGATGGCAGGGTCACGGTAGATGGCCTTGCCCTGCAGTACGATGTGACCGTTCAAACCATCCGCCGCGATTTGTCCGATCTGGCGGAAACCGGGCAGCTTGAACGGGTGCATGGCGGCGCTGTGGTGCCGTCGGGAGTGGTCAATATCATCTACGAAGAACGGCGGCGGCTGAATGATGCGGGCAAAAAAGCCATCGGCGTCAGATGTGCCCAAGCGATCCCGGCTGGTGCGTCGGTGTTCATGAACATCGGCACCACGACCGAGGCGGTCGCGCGCGAACTGCTGAACCACGAAAACCTGTTGGTGGTGACGAATAACCTGAATATCGCCAATATTCTGGCGGCCAATCACAGCTGCGAAATCATTCTTGCGGGCGGTGTCTTGCGCCGTGCAGATGGCGGGATCGTTGGCGGAATGACCGTCGAAATGGTGAAGCAGTTCAAGTTTGATTACAGTATCTTGGGATGCTCGGCTATTGATGCAGACGGGGACATTCTGGATTACGACGGTCAGGAAATCATGGTCAGCAGCACCGCGATCCAGCGGTCGCGCAAGGTGATGGTGGTGGCCGATCACCTGAAATTCCAGCGCACCGCCCCGCTGGCCATCGCCACATTGGGGGACGCCGACGTGCTGTTCACCGATGGCGCGCTGTCGCCCGAGCTTGAGGCCCGTTGCGCGGCATGGGATACCGAGGTGGTGATTGCATAGCCCGCAACCACGCCGCCCCAAAGCGGAGCGCGCATGAAAGATCGCGACAACACCGGTTGGATTTTTGTACTGCCCGCAGCGCTGGTTCTGGGCCTTGTGGGTTTGATCCCGCTGATGACTGTGGTGAACTATTCCTTTTTCGAGATTTTCATTCTGGACGCACGGTTTTGGGTCGGCCTTGAGTGGTACGAGGGCATCGTAACCTCGGGCCGCTTCTGGGCCAGCTTTGGCCGCAGTTTTCTGTTTTCGATGCTAATCCTGACGATACAAATCCCGCTGGGCATCGCTATCGCCCTATGTATCCCGCAGCGAAAAACATGGGTCGGGATCAGCCTTGCGGTGGTGGCGCTGCCGCTGCTGGTGCCGTGGAATATGATCCCGTCGCTTTGGCTGGCGCTGATGAACCCCGACAGCGGCATTTTGGGCCGGGTGCTGGGTGGGTTGGGCTGGCCCGTGGATTGGAAACTGTCGATCCCGCATACGTGGGCCGTGGTGATCGCGATGGATGTCTGGCACTGGACCAGCCTTGTCGTGATCTTGTGCTATAGCGCGCTGACGACCATCCCGCCGTCGCATTATCAGGCCGCCGCAATCGACGGGGCAGGGCCGTGGCAGGTGTTTCGCCACATCCAATTGCCGCAGCTGTATCATGTTTTGCTCATGGCGATCTTGCTGCGGTTCATGGACAGCTTCATGATCTATACCGAGGCGTTTCCGATCAATGCAGGCGGGCCGGACGGGGCGACGATGTTCTTGGCGGTCGATCTGGGCGAAGAGATCAAGGCGTTTAACTATGGCCCCTCAGCCGCCCGTTCGGTGATCTATTTCCTGATCGTGCTGATCGTCGCCTATAGCTTTAGCAAGGCGCAATCCAAGCTTAGCGACAGGCAGATATCATGAGGGATCGCGCGCGTATGTGGCGGGTCGTCAAAGCTGTGGCGCTGGCTGCGTTTGTGGTGTTTGTCAGCCTGCCACTGGTGCAGATGACGATGATCAGCTTTGTCGCGACGCTGGCGCATCCCGACGCACCGCTGGGTGCGGTCACCTTGCGCAATTACAGCGCCATCCTGACCGACCCAAGCCTGCGATCCGCCTTTGCCAATTCGATCGCCTATGTGCTGATCAATATTTGCATCACGGTGCCGGTGGCGATCCCGGCGGCCTATGCATTTTCACGCTTGTCCTTTGTCGGCGACAAGCATCTGTTTCTGGCGTTCATCGCGTTTCGGATCACCCCGCCTGTCGTCCTGACCCTGCCGATATTCCAGCTGTTTTCATCCCTTGGCATTGTGAACTCTGTCTTTGGCATCGCGCTGGCGCATTGCCTGTTCAACCTGCCGATTTCGATCTGGATTTTGCAGGGGTTTATATCCGCCGTGCCAAAGGAAATGGATGAAACTGCATTTCTAGACGGCTATTCGCGCCGCCGTTTTATCTGGAAAATCCTACTGCCCCAGATCGCGCCCGGCATCGCGGTTACGGCGTTCTTTTGCTTTATGTTCTCGTGGGTCGAGGTTGTGTTCGCGCGCATTCTGACCACCACGAACGGCAAGCCGATTTCGATGGCGCTGAACGCTTTGTTCGGATTTCAGACCGACATCGGGTTGGTAATGGCTGTCACGGTCGCGTCCATGCTGCCGGGGGCTGCGCTGCTCTTTGCGATGCGCAGCCACCTGTCACGCGGGTTCAAGATTGGCAGCGTTTAGGGCGCTTCAGGTGATCACATCGGGTGTGGTTCTACCAATGATTTTGCCCATATCGCTGACCTGTTGCGCGGCGGCCCAGACGTCGGCAAGGGCGGCTTGGGTGTCTTGCGTGGTGTCGCCATCAGTGCCTGAATATTGCTCTAGATAAAGGCGGATTGTGGCCCCTTCGGTACCTGTGCCCGACAATCGAAAGACAGCGCGCGCGCCGCCCTCAAACCCGATCCGCAGCCCTTGGTTCTTGCTGATCGATCCGTCTACCGGATCAAGATAGGAAAACTCGTCCGCTGTTGTTACCGTCAATCCGGCCAATGTTTTGCCCGGCAGGTCTGGCAGTTGCGCACGCAGGTGATCCATCAGGCGGTTCGCCTTGTCCGAGGCCACAGCCTCAAAATCATAGCGGGAATAGTAATCGCGACCGTAGGTTTTCCAATGCTCCGCCAGTATCTCTGCCACGGATTGCTTGCGCACGGCCAGGATATTCAGCCACAGCAGCACCGCCCATAGCCCGTCTTTCTCGCGCACGTGGTTTGATCCGGTGCCAGCGCTTTCTTCACCGCACAAAGTGACCTTGCCCGCGTCCAGCAGGTTGCCAAAGAACTTCCAGCCGGTGGGGGTCTCGAAAGCAGCAATGCCCAGCTTTTCCGCGACGCGATCACTGGCGGCGCTAGTGGGCATCGACCGCGCGATGCCAGCCAATCCGCCGTGATAGGCCGGGGCCAGATGCGCGTTGGCGGCCAGCACGGCAAGGCTGTCGGACGGGGTCACATAGTTGCCGCGCCCCACGATCATGTTGCGGTCGCCGTCGCCGTCAGACGCGGCACCCAGATCGGGGGCTTTGTCCGACATCATCAAATCCACCAATGGTTTAGCCCAGATCGGGTTGGGGTCGGGGTGGCCTTTGCCAAAATCCTCAAGCGGGATGCCGTTGACCACGGTGCCCGCTGCCGCCCCCAATGTGCCCTCCAGAATGGCCATGGCATAGGGGCCGGTGACCGCATGCATTGCGTCAAACTGCATGGTGAAACCGCTGGCAAATAACGCGCGGATCGCATCGAAATCGAACAGATCGGCCATCAACGCCTGATAGCTTTCGACCGGATCAACCACGCGGATCACCATGTCACCATGACGGGTTTCGCCCAACTGGCTTAGGTCCACATCCTCGAAATCAGCGATCTTGTATTGGCTGATGGTTTTTGTGGCCTCGAATATCTGCGCGGTCAGTTTTTCGGGGGCGGGGCCGCCGTTGCTGGCATTGAACTTTACGCCGAAATCTTCGTCGATGCCGCCGGGGTTGTGGCTGGCCGACAGAATAAACCCGCCATCATATTCATTAAGCCTGATCAAATGCGACACGGCAGGGGTGGACAGGATACCGTTTTGGCCGACGATCACCTCGGTCGCGCCATTGGCCGCTGCCATTTTCAAGATGGTTTGAATGGCTTGTTTGTTAAAGAAACGGCCATCACCGCCCACAATATATCGGCCGCCTTCTCCCCCTCCAATCCCGTCAAACGTCGCTTGAATGAAGTTCTCAAGATAATTTGGCCCCATAAAGACGCGGGTCTTTTTGCGCAGCCCGGATGTGCCGGGCATTTGCCCTTCGATCGGTGTGGTCGGGGTGATCTGGCTGGTCATCTTGTCGTCCTTGGCTTGGCAATCATCTCATGCGTACTGCGCACCACAGGGGCCTTGGGGTCAAGCCTTGCCGTGCGGTTAAATCGGTCTAGCTGAACATCTCATTGCGCCGTTGTTCAAGGGGACGCCAAAAGATGAAGGCCACTGACACTACCCCAACCTGAGATAGATGGCGACGTCTCGGCGCAAATAGGTTACGAAGTTAATACATAATTAAAATGAAGGAGGACATCTTATGACAGATGTGACGACGCCAGGCATTCCGACCCCGGATGGCGCGGCTGATGTGATCGATACCGATTACACCATTGGCCAAGACAACGTAGAGGGCAGCGTCGGGCCGTTCGGCTTTGATATTCACAACCCGGTTTTCATGATCTCGGGGATCTGCATCGTCGCCTTTGTGTTCTATACGCTGGCGCTGCCTGAACAATCGGGCACGTTATTCAAATGGTTGTTCTCCTCTGTGACCAAAGGGTTCGACTGGTTCTTTATCTCGGCGGGCAACATCTTTGTTCTGTTTTGCCTGATGTTGATCGTCACGCCGCTGGGCAATGTCCGTCTGGGCGGTGCATCGGCGGCACCTGATTACAACTATCTGGGCTGGTTTTCGATGCTGTTTGCCGCCGGTATGGGCATCGGGCTGATGTTCTATGGCGTCTCTGAACCACTGTCGCATTTCTCAAGCTCATTAGGTGGAACGGCTGTGGGTGACGACGGGCTGCGCACCGACTGGGCACCCTTGGGTGCCGCTGCCGGTGATCAGGCCGAGGCGATCCGCCTAGGGATGGCTGCCACGATCTATCACTGGGGTTTGCACCCTTGGGCGATCTATGCGGTGGTCGGTTTGTCGCTTGCATTGTTTAGCTATAACAAAGGGTTGCCGCTTACCATTCGTTCGGCTTTCTACCCGTTGCTTGGCGAACGCGTCTGGGGTTGGCCGGGGCATCTGATTGATATCTTGGCCGTCTTTGCGACGCTATTTGGCTTGGCCACGTCGCTGGGCTTTGGTGCGGCACAGGCAAATGCCGGTCTGAATGAACTGTTCGGCGTTCCTGTCGGGTCAACGGCGCAAGTCCTGTTGATTTCAGGCATTACGGCGGTGGCATTGGTGTCGGTGCTGCGCGGCCTGGATGGCGGCGTCAAAGTACTGTCCGAGTTGAACATGGGCCTTGCATTTCTGCTGCTGGCCTTTGTCTTGCTGGTCGGTCCAACGTTTTTGATCCTTCAGACCTTTGGATCGTCGCTGGTGGCCTATGTGGAATATCTGCCGGGTCTTTCCAATCCCATCGGGCGCGAGGACGTGAACTTTAGCCAAGGTTGGACATCGTTCTATTGGGCGTGGTGGATCAGCTGGTCACCTTTCGTGGGCATGTTTATCGCCCGCGTCAGCCGTGGTCGGTCGGTGCGTGAATTCGTGACCTGCGTGCTGCTGATCCCAAGCCTTGTTTGCGTCTTGTGGATGAGCGTCTTTGGCGGCGTTGCAATCCAGCAAGTTGTGCAAGACGGCTATACCGCCGCCCAAGAGGCAGAGCTGCCACGCCAGCTGTTTGCCATGCTTGATGCGCTGCCCTTGGCGGGGATCACATCGATGATCGGGATCATTCTGGTTATCGTGTTCTTTGTGACCTCGTCGGATTCCGGATCGCTGGTGATCGATACGATCACTGCGGGCGGTAAGGTGGATGCGCCAGTGCCACAACGTGTGTTCTGGTGTGTGTTCGAAGGTGCGGTCGCAATCGTGCTGTTGCTGTCGGTCGGCGGGCTATCGTCGCTTCAGTCGATGGTTATTTCGACCGGGTTGCCGTTTACCGTAGTGCTGCTGGTGATGTGCTATGCCATCTACAAAGGTTTGCGGTCAGAGCTGAAGAACACCTGAAGATATTGAAATGAAAAAAGCGCCCCGCTGTCTTTCGACGGCGGGGCGCTTTGCGTTTCGGGGCAGCGTATTCGACGAACATGGAATGCCGCCGTTTTTCCTATGTCGCGGTGTAGATCTGTTCCTCTCGCGAGTGTTCTGACAGATGCGTGATATGTTTGGCGCAAATCTCTTGCGCCTTTGCGACGTCTTTGATGGCGCAGGCATCCAACATGGCGGCGTGCTCATTCATGGATTGATCCAGATGTATTCCGGTGATCGTGAACAGATGCGTGCGCAGGGCCATGAGCGGGCCGATGGTGGTCTCATAGGATTTGATCATCGAACTGTTGCTGCTGCCCGAGATGATAGCGCGGTGAAATTTCAGATCGCCGCGTGAATATTGTTTTGTATCAGAGGTTTTGATGGCGTTCTGCATCTGATCCATGCCTGCACGCATACCCGCAAGCAGGCAGTCGTGATTACGTTCAATCGCAAGGGCAAGGCAGGCGGTTTCCATGATCGTACGATGTTCGCAAAGATCGTGGGTCATACGTTCGCCGGGCGAAAATACAAAAGAACCGCGCTTTGGAAACACCCGCACAAGCCCCTCGATCTGAAGCAACACAAGGGCTTCGCGCACGGGAGAGCGGCTGATCTCGAGCTGATCCGCCAGTTTCTGTTCGGATAGCTTTGTGCCCAGCGGAAACGTCCCCAAGATGATCGCCTCGCGGATCCGTTCGGCGGTCAGTTCGGTGAGAGATTTCTGTGGTGGGATAGGGTCCATGCGTCTGCTTTTCAAAGTTGAAGCTGTTGCAAGATGTAGTGATCTACCATGTTAGATGTCAATTGACACAATACCCTTCCATGTAACATGGTAGTTTTGGGAGTGAGTCGCGCTTCTATGGAAACGCGGCAAACAAGGGGGGAAACGGTCGTGGCTACTTCATCGGCAAGGATGTCATCAGCACAAGACGCGCTGTTGCAAGGCTGCGCACAGATTGTTGGCGCGTCCCAAGTGTTGTGCGGTGACGATGACCTCGCGTTGCCGTTTCGCCAAGATTGGACAGGTCAGTACACGGCCATACCGTTGGCCGTTGTGCGCCCGAAAACCACGCAAGAAGTGTCGGACATTGTCCGCTTGTGCCGCGCGCACAGTGTGTCGATTGTGCCATCAGGCGGGCGAACCGGCCTTTGCGGCGGTGGCGTGCCGATATCAGATCACAGCAGTATCATCCTGTCGCTTGAGCGGATGAACGCGGTCCGTACCCTTGATGTGGACGGGCGCAGCATGACGGTCGAGGCGGGCATGATATTGCAAACCGCCCAAGACCATGCGCGGGATAACGGCTTGGTCTTTCCCCTGACATTTGGCGCGCAAGGCAGCGCCATGATCGGCGGCGCGCTGTCGACCAATGCGGGCGGATCGAATGTCGTGAAATACGGCACGACCCGCGAATTGTGCATCGGGATCGAAGCGGTGCTGCCGGATGGGTCGGTGATCAACGCGCTGACAGGTCTGCGCAAGGACAACACAGGCTATGACCTGAAGGATTTGCTGATCGGGGCAGAGGGTACGTTGGGCATCATCACCGCCGCCGTGTTCAAGCTGCACCCGATGCCGCTGACCCGCACCACAGGATTTTTGTCCTTGGCATCTTTGGCAGATGCGCCACGGGTTTTGAACGCCTTGCAGGACCGGACGGGCGGCGGGGTGGAAGCCTTTGAATATATGCCGCTGGCCGCTGTCGATGTGATCTGCCGTGAATTCCCCGCGATCCGTCAACCTTTGGAAACGCCAGCAGACACCGGCATATTTTTCGAAGTCGCCTCATGCCGCAAAGACGATGCGGAATCCGGTGCAGATGGTGATCCGCGCCTGCAAAGCATGGTTTTCGCGGCGCTTGAAGAGCTGATGGAGGAGGAGATCATCCTTGATGCGATGATCGCCCAGTCAGAACAACAACGCCTTGATCTGTGGACCATGCGAGAGTCTATCCTGGAGGCGATTACCGCCAATGGACCCGCCTATCACATGGATATCTCACTGCCGCTGGCCGCGATTGCCGAATTTGTCTCGACCATGGATGCGGCGGTGGCCCCCATGGGGTTTCGGCCGCTGACCGTCGGGCATCTGGGCGATGGCAACCTGCACTATGCATTAAGCGCAGCAGAGGAGCAGGATTGGGAGAGTTTGCCCCTCGCGCAGGCCAAAGCGCTGGCCTTTGCGCAGCTGTCGCGCCTGAACGGATCGTTTTCGGCAGAGCACGGGATCGGGCAAAGCAAGCTGGATGTGATGCAAAAGCTGAAAGAGGCCAGCCAACTGGCCGCGATGCGCGCCATAAAGCAGGCGCTGGACCCGGATGGGCTGATGAACCCGGGAAAGTTCATTCCCGCACAGGGTGATACCGACATGACAAAATAGTCGTTTCTTTATGGGAGGAGAAAGAATGAGACAGATAATTGCAAAAGGACTGGGTGCGGCGCTGGCGCTTGGGCTAGCGATGCCCGCAAGCGCGCAGGCGCTTTTCGACGGGTGCCCATCGGGTGAAATAATGGGCCGCTTCGTGGAATTTGGCCGCTCGGGCAAGATGCCGCCAGATCTGGGCCGCTGGTTAAGCACGCCAGACGCGCAAGAGGTCGACACATGGGCCCCCTTCGACAACGTGAATTACGTGGGTATCTGTTGGGTGTCATCATGGCTGGTGCACACCGATGACGGCAGCGTTTTGATTGATACGCTTTATGGCCCGTTCACGCCAATACTGCTTGAGAACATTGCCAACACCGGCACCGATCTGGCGGATATCAAATACGTCTTGATGACCCATGGGCATTTTGACCACGTGGCGGGTGCTGCGGCGCTTAAGCCGTTGTTGCCGAATGCAACATTCGTGATGACCCAAAAAGGCTGGGACGAGGCCGTTGCATCGTCAAAGGCATCGCAAGCCGGACCACGTGCGTGGCAGATGATCGAACCTGAAATGATCGCCGCGGACGGGGAAGAGATCAAGCTGGGCGGTAACAGTTTCACCGTTTTGGAAACGCCCGGCCATACATGGGGCACCGCGTCCTATGCCTATGATGTTCAGGACGGCGACGAAACGCACCGCGCGGTCACCATTGGCGGTCTGGGTCTAAACGCGATTGAAGGGCCCGAGCAGGTAGAGGCATTTATCAACAGCCTTGATCGGCTTCGCGCCCTGACCGAGGACGGCGATGCAGGCATCGACGTGCATCTGACGACCCACGGCTTTTCCAACGGGTTGGACGAAGACCGTCAGGCCATGGCCACGCGCAAAGAGGGCGAGCCAAACGTGATGGTCGACCCAGACGGGCTCTTGGCGCAGATCGAAACCCTGCGTGAGGGCGCAGTAAAGCGGCTGGCCATCGAGCAGAACAAGTGAACGACTGAAAACAACCAGGGAGGAAGACCAATGAAACTTACGTCTAAACTAAAGGCACTGGGTGCCGCAGCGCTGATCGCGTTGAGCGCACCAATGGCTGCCCACGCGTGGGAGCCAAGCAAACCAATCACCATCCAGATCGGCTTTGGGGCCGGGGGATCGACCGACACCATGGGTCGTGTTCTGGCCGAAGTGATCAAAGATCAAACCGGATGGAACGTCATCGTTGAAAACCGCCCCGGTGGCGGCGGCGTGGCGATGTTCACCAGCGTGTCGCAGCGGCCCGCTGACAATCACACCATCGGCATGGGTGTAGGCATTCCGGTGCTGGTGCAACTGGTCCAGCGCGGCGATGAACTGCCTTTTGACATCGACAGCTTTGATTATCTGGGCACCATCGCCAAGGCCGAGCTGGCCTTGGTCGCCAGCGCCGACGCGCCCTTTGACGATCTGCAAGGTATGATCGCCTATGCCAAAGAGCAGGGCAATATGCCGCTTGCCACCATGGCACCGCCACAGGTGTTGATGATGAAAGCAACGACCAAAGCATCGGGCGTGGATTTCAATCTGGTGACTGCGGATGGTGGCGCCGAAGTGATCCGGCTGATTTTGGGCGGTCAGGTCTTGGCCGGTTTCGCCTCGGGCGAGCATTTCCCATATCTTGAATCCGGTGACATGAAGGTGATTGCCAGCGCGAACCAAGCGCGGCTGAGCTATGCGCCGGACACCAAGACATTCGTCGAATCCGGCGTTGATGCCTTTGTTGATGCGGTGTTCTTTCTTGCGATGAAGGCCGGCACCGATCCTGAGGCCGCAGCCGCCATCGCGGCCGCAATTGATGCGGCTGTGCAATCGCCAGAGGTCGCGGAAATCGTGCGCAACGCAGTGCAGGGTGATCCGATCAACATGGGCCCCGAGGGTGCCAAGTTGATGATGGTCGACGGCCTTGCTAACGCAAAGCGTCTTTTCGCCAACTAAGCTGATATGCCCCGCTGCTGTTTGCGGCGGGGCATACACCAAAGGGAGGGGAGACCCGCGTATGACCAACTCAGCAGACCGTTTAACCGGGGCGTTTTTTCTGATCTTCGGGCTTGCGATGGTGTTCCTCGTGATCCCCGCATATGTCGAAGCGCCCGAAGGCGGCAATCTGTCGCCCCGAACACTGCCCTATGTTGTGGCATGGGTCATCTCTGTTTGCGGTGGCCTTTTGATCCTCAAGCCCACAACCCATCAGGCCCCTGACGGGCGCTTTTTCATGCAGGCCGCCGCCTATGTCGCTGTGTTGGGTGGGTCGATTTATGCGATGTCTTTGTTCGGGTTTATCTATGTGGCACCCGCACTGGCCCTTGTGATCATGCTGATGATCGGCGAACGCCGCCCGCTTTGGCTGGGGATCGGTGCCGTGCTCATGCCCGCCGCGATCTGGTTTCTTGTCACGCAACTTCTGGAACGGGGCTTGCCCGGATAGGACGCCGTTATGGTCGATCTCTCAATTATTCTGGCCGGTTTTGGGGATGTGTTTACCCCCATTAACATGCTGTTTGTCGTCTTCGGCGTTGTGCTGGGGCAGTTTGTCGGCGCGGTGCCGGGGATCGGGCCGGTGATGGCGATGGCCATTGCGATCCCGTTCACCTTTGGGCTGGACCCGCTGCCTGCCATCGCCTTTCTCGTCGGCGTCAACAAGGGCGGGCTGGTCGGTGGCGCGGTGCCTGCGATTTTGATGAATACGCCCGGCACGCCCGATGCGGCGGCGACCGCGCTTGACGGCTATCCGCTGGCGCAGCAAGGCAAGCCGCTGAAGGCGACCAAAATGGCATTGTTTTCATCCATCACCGGCGACACGTTCAGCGATATTGTTCTAATAACCGTCTCTGCGCCGCTGGCGATCCTTGCGCTTAAGATGGGCCCGGTCGAGATCGTGGCCCTTATGGTTTTTGCCTTTTCCATCATCTCGGGCCTGATGGGGGAGTCGTTGATCAAAGGCGTGATTGCTGCGGGTTTGGGGTTGATGTTCTCGTTTGTTGGCACCGACCCCGAGCATTTCTCCCCCCGCCTGATTTTCGGGTTTTGGGATCTGTTTGACGGGCTTGCCTTGCCATCCGTGGCCATCGGGATGTTGGCCATATCGGAAATCTTGCGGCGCATGTCCGATGGTTATGGCCGCGCGGGGCAGGGGATACTGACACCAGATAGCGGCAACCCTGATGATCGCCGTGTGACTTGGGCCGAATATTGGTCCTGCCGATACACCCTGTTGCGCGGTGCCACCATTGGCACGATCCTTGGCGCGTTGCCCGGTATCGGGTCCACGGCAGCGGCGTTTATGTCTTACGCGATGGCCAAGGCCTCCTCGAAAGACCCCGACAGCTTTGGCAAGGGCAACATCCAAGGGATTGCGGCAACTGAATCCGCCAATTCCGCCGTGGTCGGTGCCAACCTTATCCCCTTGCTGACCCTTGGCATTCCAGGAAGCGTGACCGCCGCGTTGATCATCAGTGCGTTCATGATCCACGGGATGCAGCCCGGCCCGCTGTTGTTCCAGACTCAAGGCCGGTTGGTCTATGGTTTGTTCGGCGCGATGATCATGGCGAATTTCGTGAACCTGTGGGTCGGCCAAGCAGGTCTGCGTCTGTGGGTCAAAGTCGTCTCCGCCCCCGAAGCGGTGATCTTTTCCTCGGCGCTGTTGCTGTGCTTTGTCGGTGTGTCGATGGCGACCAACGGGCTGTTCGGCATAACGGTCATGTTGATCTTTGCCGTTATCGGCCTGCTGATGCACAGCTTTGGCTATTCCATGGTGATCTTTATCATCGCCTTTTTCCTTGGGCCGCAGTTTGAAAAGTCACTGTCCCAAGCCACGGCTTTGTTGAACGGCAATCTGCTGAACATCTACACCAGCCCGGTTGCCATGGCGCTTTTGATCTTGTCGGTGGTGTCGCTGTATTGGTTCGTCTCAAAACGAACCAATACAGTTGCGGACACCACCAACCTTGGGGTGCCGGACGGCGAAACGCTGGATCAAAAGCGCTAGAAGCGCCCGCAATCCACCTTCATCTTATCGCCCGTGATGGCAGAGCTTAGATCGCTGGCATAATACAGCGCCGCACGGCCGACTTCCTCAGGTGCTACCCAGCGTTTGAGGGCGGCAACATCGGTGTAGTTCTCGCGCTCGATCTCGGACGCGGGGCGGCCTTCGGCTTCGGCACGGCGGGCAAGGATACGGTCCATGTTTTCGCCGGACACCGCGCCGGGCATCAGTGCATTGACGCGCACACCGACGGGGCCAAGTTCACGCGCCATGGTTTCGGTAATGCCGATGAGGGCGAATTTGGACGCCACATAGGCCGACCGCATCGGATAGCCCTGAATGCCCATCAGCGAGGACATGTTGATGATCGATCCCGACCCTTGGGCCGTCATGATCTTGGCGGCCTCTTGCAGGCAATACATCGCACCGACAAGGTTGATGTTCATGCAGGTCACCCAGTCACCCATGTCGACCTCGGCCACCGGCGCGATGGGGCCGGGGCCGCCTGCGTTGTTTAGCAAGACATCAACGCGGCCCGTGATCTCGCGGGCCTTGGCGAACATGACGCGCACGTCATCCTGATCGGATACATCGCAGGCGATAGCATGCCCGCCCACGGCCTTTGCGACCTTTTCCAACGGTTCCAGCCTGCGCCCAGCGACAACGACCGTTGCGCCTGCTTGGGCAAAGACATGGGCAGTTGCCTCGCCAATGCCGCTGCCGCCGCCGGTGATTACGGCCAGTTTTCCGTCTAGTCGGGCCGGGTCTTGTGTCATGTCATGTCCTTTTCAAAGTCGCGCCCCGGATCGAACAGGGGCATTTCGGGCTCTCGCCCCAGAATAGCATCGCCCATCAACTGCCCGATATAGGGGCCGATGGTGTAACCGCCGCGCACGCAGCCCAGCACATAGGCGTCGGGCACGCCGGGCAGGGCACCCGCCAGCGGGTAAAAGTCGGGCACATTGGCCTCGAACCCGGTCCAGCTGCGCGTCACGCGGGCAGCGCCAAGGGCGGGCACCGCGTATTGCGCCAGCGCCAGATTGGGCCGCACGGTTTGCGCGTTCACGGTGCCGCGCCCGTCTTGCGGGGTGCCAAGCCCCTGCCAGCCACCGCCGATCAACACCGTGCCGTTGGCCTTTTGCTTCATGGTCAGCAGGCCCGTCGCATGGCCGATGACGCTGCCCATCAGCGGGGGCATACGTTCGGTGACCGACACGGTATTCACCCGCGCATTCACTGGCAGATCCACATTCAGCAGGGCGGCGAGGGGTTTCAACCACGCGCCTGCGGCCAGCAAAATGCGTTTCGCGTGGATTGTGCCTTGGGGCGTGGTCAGGGCGAAACCGTTGTTGCGGTCAATCGCCGTGACCTTGCAGCCCTCGCGATAGGGAATGCCCGCATCGCGCAGGCGTCCACGGTAATACTGCCCGGTGAGCGAGGAATTGGCATAGCCGTCCTCGGCGCAAAAGCTTGCCGCTTCGACCTTTTGGGTCAGGTTCGGTTCGGCCGCGCGCAATCGGTTGTTTGATACAAACTCAATCGGCGCGCCTGCCTGCGCCTTGAGGGTCTGACGTTCCTGCAGCATTTCCGCCTCGCGGGCGTTGAACGCCAGCGTGTAGCCGCCGGTTTTGGCAAAGCCGACGGCATCGCCCATTTCTTCCCACAGGTGATGCCCCTTTAGCGCATAGGGCATCAGTTTCACGCGCTTGATTTGCAGGCTCAGTGTACCCGCGTTCACACCAGACGCGCCTTGACCCAGGTCGCCCTGATCCAGAACAATGGCCGTCATGCCGCCTGCCGCGACGCGCAATGCGGTCGCGCAGCCCATGATGCCGCCGCCGATGATGGCGATGTCGTATGGCGTGTCAGCGGTCATAGCGGGGCCGGTTTTGGAATGGGCAGATCGTCATAGTCAAAGTCGCCCGCAGCTTGGCCAAGCGGCAAGGGGCGTAAGGGCGGGCGCGGCGTCGGGGGTGGCACATCCGAGATTGTCTTACCCGTCTGCGCGGCAATCAAAGCTGCGATGGCTGTCTGGCAGTATTTGCCGCCGCAGGGTCCCATGCCCGCCCGCAGTCCCGATTTGACAGCATTGGCGCTGGCAGCGCCGGTTGCGACCTCGGCGGTAATGTCCGCATGGCACAGGCTTTCACAGCGGCAGACGATGGTGTCAAGCGTGGTAAGTGCCTGCACCTCGGGGCGCGGCAGGCTGAGCGCGGTCATCGCTTGGCCAAACCGCGCGGCCCGTTGCCAAGGGCGCAGCGATGGTTCGGGCGCGGCTTTCCCAAGATCGCGTGTGACCCGTGCGCCCGTCAATGTCCCTTGAAGGCCTGCAGCCGCCACCCCACGAATGCCGCAGCCGTCGCCGCATAGATACAAACCTTTGACAGGTGTCGCCCCGTCCGGCGCTGCGTCGGGTACCCAACCGCCCAAGTTTGGATCGTGGCGTATGGGTACCCCAAGCATCTGTGCGGCTTCGATTTGCGGGATTAATCCATGGCCGAGGCACAAGCTGTCTGCGGCAAACTCTGGGCCTGCTGATCCGCTGCTTAGGTCGCGGGTCATTACGCCTGTGACGCCGTCTGTGCCAGACACTCCCGACACGGCATGGCCCCACAAGATCGGCACCCGCGCGAGCATCAGATCGGCCATCCAAACCGCCCCCCGCGCCAACAGCTTTGGCTGGCTCAGCATCGCTGGCACGGCGCGCGCCCAATCCGTGCGGGTGTTTGGCGTGACGATGGCCGCGACCTCTCCGCCCAGACGGCGGATTTCGCTGGCCACATAAAATACCAAAGGGCCGGTTCCACTGACGACAGTGCGCTGCCCGGGCAGGGATAGGGATTGCTTGAAAAGCGCCGTGGCACCGGCCAGCCCGATCACGCCCGGCGTGGTCCACCCCGGCACAGGTTGCACATATTCGCGCGCACCCGTGGCAAGGATCAGCGCGCGAGCGGTGATTTCTGTTGAGGTATTGTCTTGCAAGATTTGCAGGTGCCATAGGCCCGTCTCGCGCCGGATATCCCAGACACGGGTGTTGGAGTGTTGCGTTACGGTGCTGTCGCCCAACGCGCTGCGCAGCGCATCACCTGCCGTGCCTTCGGGTGTAGCGGGGGCAGAGACGATGCTGGCGGACTTGCCGCGCCACACCTGCCCACCGGTTGCGGGCTGTTCATCCAGCATGACAACACGCAATCCGCTGCGCGCGGCCGTTAACGCGGCGTTACCGCCCGCAGGTCCCGCGCCGATCACGGCAATATCATAGGGATCAGACATCAGCCCGCGCAACCACAAGGTCAGCGGTTACATCCGTGCGGCAAGCCTCGACCACCTGACCTTGGACGACAACAGCGCATTCCTGACACAGCCCCATGCAGCAAAATGCGCCGCGCGGGGCCTTGTCATTGGGGGCGTGACGCAAGTTCAAATGCCCGGCGCGCATCAGGGCGGACACGAGGCTTTCGCCCCTATGCCCTTCTACAGGCGTGCCATCAAAGGTGAAGGTCACCCATTCGGAACGCTGTATTTGCGTTGCTTGGTTTGGAACCAGCCGGATCATTTGTATGATATGCCCAGTTCATCAAAGGTACGCTTGATCTTGTCGATATCAGCCTCGGCCAAGGGCAGGACCGGATCGCGCGGAATACCGGCAGGCTGGCCGATCAGGTTCAGCGCGGCCTTGAAGGCAGCAGGCCATGTGCCCGTGCCCATCAACACTTCGTACAGAACCGTCAGTTGGTGGTGGGCATGGCGATAGGTGTCGTCGGGCGCGCCGTTCCCCACGGCAGCCATGTCAGACGGCAGCAGGTCGGTAAATTCCGGCCCCGTGGCGATAAAGCCTTTTGCGCCAAGGGCGAAGGCGGGCAGAATATAGTGGCAGGGGCCGGTCATCACTGACATGCGATGGCCAAGGCGGTGCAGCAGATGCGTGTGATAGAAAAAGTCCCGCTGGCTTTCCTTGATCCCGATGACATTGTGGTTATCCAGCAGAAGTTCGGTTTGGTCGATGGTCAGGGAAAAGCCCATGCGGCGTGGGGAGTTATAGAGCACCAGCGGCAGTTTGGTGGCGGCTGAAACCTTGTCGAAGCGCGCCATCAGCTCGGCCTCGGATGCCTTGAGCACATAGGTCTGTGGCATCGACAGTAGCACATCGGCACCGTTTTCTTCGGCGGCGCGGACATAGGCGAGCGAGGCGTCGATCGTGGGGGCAGACACGCCCATCATCACAGGCACGCGCCCTTTGGCAGTGTCTTTGGCCAGCCGCACAAGACGGCCGCGTTCCTCTGCGCTCAGCGCCCAGCTTTCACCGTTGTCGCCGGCGATGCAGATGCAAGTAGCGCCGCGTGACAGCAGGAATTCGAACAGATCGACAAAGGCATCCTCCATAATCTCGCCACGGTCGTTGAAAGGGGTCGCGATGGCGGGGACATAGCCGTGAAGGTCGTCTTTTTGCATGGGTTCAGGTCCTTGGTGTCGGGATTTGGCAGGTGAAGACGCCGCCATATTGGGCGTCCACGATGAAAAGGCGGTGCGGGTCAGCGGGGTCGAATGTGACTGAAGTTGTCCAAAGCCCGCGCGGCAGGCGCACATCGGCGATCAGGTCACCGACAGCGTCGAAAACATAGGCGCGACCTGCTTGGGCCTGCGCAACCGCCAGCCAGCCGTGGGCGTTGCAGGCCAGCCCGTCGGGGCCAAGCCCGCCGGACAGGTGCAGATAGGTGCCGACCATGGGCATCCCATCCTCGGGCAAGCGGGTTGAAAATTTCCAAACCTGATTGGCGCGCGTCGCGGCCACATAGACCCACGCGTTGTCGGGCGACACAGTGATGCCATTGGAATAGGGCACGCAGTCCAGCACCTGCCGCAGATCGCCGTTATGCCAGCGATACACCCGCCCGCGCGGATCGCTGAGGCTGGTGCGCCCACTGTCCGTGAACCAAAGCGCGCCGTCGGGGCCATAGGCCATATCCGACAGGCCAAGGAAGGGCGATGTGCCGCCGGTGCTAAGAATGTCAAAAGTGGTGTCGCCGGTCAGTTCAATCAGCCCGTGCCGGTAATCTACGGCAATGTGGCGACCATCGGGGGCAATGCGCATGGCGTGGGGTTCGCCGTCGATCTGATGCATCTGCGTCCAATCACCCGCAGGCGAGACGCGGAACACCCGACCATAAGGCACATCCGATAGCCAAAGATTGCCGTCCTTGTCAAAGAATGCGGCCTCCAGAAAGGAATGCATCGCCTGACCGGGGCGGGTCATTTTGGCCCACGCCGATGGGTCGCCCCGGTGATGCAGAACATCGGGCAGCTCGGTCCAAAGGGTCGCGGTCAATTGGGTCATGTCACGATCCCTGCATCGTAAAGCTGTCTGATCTGCTGCGCGCTTAGCCCCATTTCGGATAGAACCGCATCGGAGTGTTGGCCGAGCGTTGGGGGCGCTTGATTTACTGTGGCCCCTTTGCCGCCCATGTGGAAGGCTGTTGTGGGCAGGGGGATGTTTGCATCCGACGGGCTGGGTTGAAAATAACCACGCGCGGCGAGTTGCGGCAATGCGACCGCTTCGGCCAAGGTCTTGACCCGCTCGGCCGGCAGGTCAGCCGTGCGCAGGCGGGTCACCCATGTATCTGCATCTGCCGTCAGGAATATGTCGCGCAAGGCACTTTTGGTGGTGTCGGACAGGGCCCAAACGTCGGGCCACGTTTTCACTTGTGTCAAAGCGGGCAGGGGATGGCCCAGCCCGTCCAACAGCGTCGCAAGCTTGCGGTATTGCGCGGGGTGAAACGCGCCCAACATCAATTGTCCGTCTTGTGTGTCATAGCTGGCGATGCCCGGTTCTTTGCCGCGCGGGACAGATGCGGGGCGCTGGGCGGCGGCGGCTTCGGGGGCCATCATTTGCATCGCGACCTCAAGCATAGAGACCGAG
This sequence comes from uncultured Sulfitobacter sp., assembly GCF_964021855.1. Taxonomy (NCBI): domain Bacteria; kingdom Pseudomonadati; phylum Pseudomonadota; class Alphaproteobacteria; order Rhodobacterales; family Roseobacteraceae; genus Sulfitobacter; species uncultured Sulfitobacter sp. The sequence goes on along the minus strand of NZ_CAXHZD010000003.1, from coordinate 301,132 downwards.
ATATGCGTGCCGCGCCCGGTTTGCGCGCGCTGGTTAAGCGCTGCGGTCACGGCAAAGGCGGCGGCATAGCCCGTCGCGTAATCGACGAATGACACGCCCGGTTTGACGCCGCCGCATTGGCTGATGGTGCCGCTGGTCGCCTGTATCACATTGTCATAGGCACCATGTTTGGCCTGCGGCCCGCTGTCACCATATCCGGTGATAGAACAATAGATCAGTCTGGGATTGATGGACGCCAGAGCATCGTACCCAAGGCCAAGTGCCGCCAAAGCGCCGGTTGTGTAATTCTCGACGATCACATCGGCAGTTTTAGCGAGCGACTTAAGAAGGTCGGCCCCCTCAGCACTGCGCAGGTTTATGGCAAGGCTGCGTTTATTGCCGCCCTGCACCTGATAGTTCAGCCCAAGCCCTGCGGCGTTCAGGTCATCATCCGGCCCCCGCCCGCGGGCGCAGTCCGGATTTGAGGGGTCTTCGATCTTGATGACATCCGCGCCCAGAAGCCCCAATTGATAGGTGCAAAACGGCCCGGCCAGCACATGGGTCAGGTCCAGCACTTTTATGGTGTTCAATACGGTGGTCACAGAAGGAAAGCCTTGCGATCTGAAATCTTCGTGTCTAATATACAAAACATCAGTTTATATACAAGACATAATGATGTGAGAGCCATGGCCAATAGCAGCGTCTTCCACCGCGACCTCAACTCTGACCTTCCTGTGGTCGTTGCGGGGGATGGAAATTACCTTATTGATGCGTCGGGACGGCGCTATCTGGATGGGTGTGGCGGCGCGGCTGTGTCGTGCATCGGCCATGATCATCCCAAAGTCCGCGAAGCGATCAAGGCGCAGGTTGATAAGCTGGCCTTTGCGCACACCGGATCGTTTACCAACCAACCGGCAGAAGATTTGGCCGCCTATCTGGTGGCGCGCGCACCGAAAGGGACGGGCGATGGCAGGGTGCTTTATCTTGGCTCCGGCTCCGAAGCGATGGAGGCCGCGCTCAAGCTTGCCCGGCAATATTGCATCGAGAAGGGGGAGCCTGACCGCCACCGGATCATCGCGCGTAAACCCAGCTATCATGGCAATACATTAGGGGCCTTGGCCACCGGTGGCCATGCGGGCAGACGCGCACCCTTTGCGCCCTTGCTGATTGACGTCACGCATATCGACGCGCCGTACCCCTACCGTTTGCAGCATAACGGCGAGAGCGAGGCCGATTTTGCGCAGCGCATGGCCAATCTGCTGGAGGATGAGATTAAGCGCTTGGGGCCCGACAGCGTCATGGCCTTTGTGGCGGAGCCTGTCGTGGGCGCGTCCTTGGGCACGCAACCTGCGCCAAAGGGGTATTTCAAACGTATCCGCGAAATCTGTGACCAATACGGTGTTCTGTTGATCGCTGACGAGGTGATGAGCGGCATGGGGCGGACGGGCACCACCTATGCGCTGGAGCAGGAAGGCATTGCCGCTGATCTGACCACCATGGCCAAGGGGCTTGGTGCCGGATACCAGCCGATTGCCGCCGTTCTGGCCGCGCAAAGCGTGGTCGATGTGATCAAGGCGGGCAGTGGCAGGTTGTGGAACGGGCATACCTATATGTCCCACGCGATTGCCACGGCGGGTGCGTTGGCCGTGCAGAACGTGATCGACGACGAAAACCTGTTGGACAATGTGGTCAAGCGGGGCGCGCAGCTTGAGGCGGCGTTGCGTGCTGCATTTGCCGACCACCCCAATGTGGGCGACATCCGCGGGCGCGGGCTGTTCTGGACGGTTGAGCTGGTTGCTGATCTGGGGACCAAAGCGCCGTTTGACCCCGCCGACGCTATCGCCACGAAAATCGGTGCGGCGGCCAAAGCGCGTGGCGTCATGACCTATCCGTCGCAGGGCTGCATTGACGGGGTTCATGGCGATCACGTGCTGTTGGCACCGTCCTATACTTCGACCGAAGCCGAGATTGATCTGATCGTTCAGACGCTTTCCGCCGCCGTTGCCGACGTGTTGGAGCAGTAGAATGGCACGCAAGACGATCCTGACCGCCGCGATCACGGGCAACCTGATGACGCCAGAGATCAGCCCACATTTACCCGTCACGCCCGAACAGATCGCGCGCCAAGCGCTGGACGCGGCAGATGCCGGTGCGGCCATCGTGCATCTGCATGTGCGCGATCCCGAAACCGCCAAAGGGTCCATGCGGCTTGATCTGTACGAGGAGTTGGTGGCGCGTATCCGTGCCGAGAACACGGACGTGCTGTTGAACCTGACCACGGGCGAGGGCGGGCGGTTTATCCCGTCTGACGATGATCCGCAGGTGGCCGCACCCGGGTCGACCCTGTGTGTGCCGGAAAAGCGCGTGGCCCATGTCGAAGCTTTGCAGCCTGATATCTGCACGTTGGATTTTAACACCATGTGGTCGGGGCAGGCGTCGGTGATCAATGCGCCGCGCAACCTCGAAATTATGGCGGGTCGGATCTATGATGCAGGCGTCAAACCCGAGGTCGAGATTTTCGACAGCGGTGATCTGCACATGGTCAAAGATTTCGTTGCGCGGGGTGTTCTGAAGACACCGTTGATGGTGCAAATGGTGCTGGGCGTACGCTTTGGTGCGGTTGCCAACCCGGCGACGATGGCCTATCTTGTCAGCCAATTGCCCGAAGGCACCGAATGGGCCGCCTTTGGCATTGGCCGCGCGGCATTTCCGATGTTGGCGCAGGCTTGGCTGCTGGGCGGGCATATCCGCATCGGCATGGAGGACACGGCCCATATCGCCAAGGGCCAGCACTGTCAAAGCAACGCGCAGTTGGTGGAAAAAGCAGCGCGGATCATCGGCGATCTGGGCGGCGCACTTGCCACTCCCGAAGAGGCCCGCAGCATTCTGGGCATCGCTGGATGACCCTAGCTGCCCTGATACCCCAAAGCCCGCGAGATTTGCAGCGCGGCGTCTTGGGTCTTGGGCAGATAAAAGCTTTCTACCCGATCGAAATCAAACCCGCTGTCGGGGCCGGACAGGTTCACGCAAGCCACGATCGCGCCGGTATTGTCGCGCACCGGCACTGCGATACTGGACCCGCCCGGTTCACGAAAACCGCGCGATATCACGCACCCCGCATTGCGCGCCTGTGCGACGCGGGCGGCAAGGCTGGCGGCATCCATCGGCGTGTGTTCGGTAAAGCGGTGCCAGTTCTGGTGGGCGGCAAAATCTTGCAAGGTGGCATCGTCCAACGCCCCCAACAAACACCACCCAATCGCCGAGGCATAGGCCTGCGTGCGGGTGCCGGTGCGCATGTTCGACACATATCCCGACCGCGCCTGATGGCTGACAAGGTACAAAACATCGTCGCCCTCAAGCACGCTCAGATGGGTGGACACGCCGGTTTCATCGCGCAGGGTCGCGAGAATGGGGCGGGCAATGGCGGTAATGGGCTGCTGGTTCAGATACGAGAACCCAAGGTTCAGAACACGCGCGCCAAGGGTAAAGGTATTGGCCTGCTCCGCCTCGCGGATAAATTCCATCTGCCGCAGGGTATAGACCAGACGAAATGCCGAACTCCGGCTCAGCTCCATCGCGCGGGCGATATCACTCAGCGACATGGGCGTTTCTGCCGCGCCAAGGATTTCAAGAACCCTAAGACCCCGATGCAGACCGGGGACAAAATAGACATCATGATTGGACGCTTTGGTCATGGGCGTATGGTTTCCGTATTGCCTTCCTTGGTGTTTAATATGCAAAACATACCAAAGACAATGGAGGACAGGTGATGACCGACGCAGCATCCAACCTTTTACCAGCCACGAACGAAGACACCTGCGGGCCGTATTTCCCGATCTATTTCGCCGACCCCGCGCTTGAGGACCTGACCCGTTTTGATCCCGGCGTCGTGGGCGCGGCTGCAGGCACAGCGATCATCCTGCGGGGCCGCGTGCTGGACCGTCATGGGGAACTGGCCAACGGGGCGGTGCTGGAGTTTTGGCAGGCCAACGCGAAAGGCGTCTACCGCACCCCCGCGACCGAAGCGCACGCGGACATTGACCCGTGGTTCCACGGCTATGGCCGGCTGCGCACAGCGTCGGGGGCCTATGAGTTCCGCACAATCCTGCCGGGGGCGACACCGGGGCGCGCGCCTAACGTCACGATCACGATCTTTTCCGACGGGATCAACCGGATCGTCACGCAGGTCTTCTTTGACGGGCAGGCGGGCAATGACAGCGACCCCGTTCTGCACGCGGTCGGCGATGACGCACCAAAACTGATCGCGCGCCACGACGGGCGTACCGCCAGCGGGGCCGAGGTCTATGTCTTTGACATCGTCATGGCGGGCCCGGGCGAAACCCCATTCTTTGACGATCTGGAGAGCTGAACCATGGCCAATCAAGGGCGTATTCTGGGCATTGGCCCGACCGATAACACATCAGACCAACGCACCCCGCGCCAACGCCTGCGGCTGATCCCCGAGGTCGCCCGCGCCAGCTTTGTGCCGGTGGTGCCCGCGCGGTACGCGACGAACCCGCATGAATGGGACATGACCCGCACCGCACCGGACCGCCCCCGCGCCGATGGCACCCCGATCGAAGTCACCGGCCGCGTGCGCAGCGCATCCGGCCGCCCGGTGGCCGGCGCACTGCTGGAGGTCTGGAGCGCCAACCACTATGGCCGCTACCGCCATGTGGAGGATCATTCGGGCCTGCAACTGGACGAAAACCACCTTGGTATGGGGCGCGTGCTGACGGATGACGAAGGGCGCTATCGGTTCTGGGCGATCAGCCCGGGTGCCTATCTGGCGCGGCCCGATATCGGACGCTGGCGGCCCAAACATATCCATGTGTCGGTCAGCGGCGGATCATCGCGGCTGATCACCCAGATGTATTTTCCGGGCGAGCCGAACAACGCAAGCGACCCGATGGCAATCCTGATGGGCGACGCGTTCGAGCGGAACATCGGCAAACCGCGCGACCCGCAAACGGCGGATGTGAAAGAGGCCTATGACTTTGATATCGTCGTCGGCGGACGGAATGCGACGTTCTTTGAGTAGGGGGGGGGCACAGCTGTCTTTAGAACAAATATCGCGAAGGTTTGGTGTGAGGAGGGCCTTCAAGGCTTTCCAGCGCAATGCCTCTTGTAGATGAGTTGTGAACACGAACTACAGGCTGACCTCAAAATGGTAGTCTTGTGTATGACATTGGCTTGGTATCTGGAACCGCGTGATATACAACCGCGCTAAGTCAAAGCACGATTGCGGCTAGCCTCGCATTCCAATGTTGGATGCTGTGATCACCCGCGTGACGATGCTTGTTAAAGGTTAAGTTTTGTCTAGGTCCATTAGGAGATGAAAATGCCAAGCGTCAGTGTCGTCGTAACAATTCACGATCAATCGTTGCTGCTAGAGTACGAGGCTCAAAATAAGTTTGGTCCAATTGGACAGTCTCTTACCTATCTGTTTGTAGGGACTGGAGATGTCGACAAGATTAAAGATATGAGCAATGTCGTTGTCGCTCGTGACTTGCCTGACAACATTGAAGACTTCAAATACTTAGTAGACTTCACATCATGGTACGCTTGTGTCCGCAATAATATCGTGTTGGGCGACTATGTTTGTCTCATTCAATATGATGTAAATCTATCACCAGACTTTCTTAGCCAAAGTAGCGAATTGTTAGAAGCGTCGCCAAACTCGGTTTTGGGATATGCACCTGTTGCAATGAAGGATCGTAACTTCATTCGAGACAACATGGGCTATGCTCCTCTCTTGGAGGCTTGCAAAGCCGTCTATGGGATAGACATCGGGCCGCTCCTGAAAGGAAACATCAAATACGCGGACGACAAATTTTGGCCAGCAACAAACAACGTTGCGATGCGTTATGATACCCTCAAAGACTTCGTGAGATGGTTCACACCAATTGCGATGCATATGGGAAACCACAAGCCGGTCGGTCACGCCTTTGAAAGAGCAATTAAACTATATTGTATTCTGACCGGCCATAATAACATCTATGCGCCCGATTTACTTAGCCACTTCCAGCTTAACTCTCATGGAACGCAGGACTTCTCCAAAGACACCAATCACTTACGCAAATTGCTGGCTCGAAACCTCAAGATGAAATAAGTGTTTTGAGACGACGGCGGGCATATTCAATCTTGCCTGAGAGAGAGGTCGTTGAGGCATGATTTCGCCAGGTATAGTCTAATTCTTTCGCCTGCAACGCGCGATCGATTCCGGCGCTCACTTGCCCTTTGTGAATGCGATTAGCCACTGAAATATCAGATAGGATGACGGGATCACCGTAGGCCGTCCAAAGCCGTTTGTAATACTCTACATCCATCAGCCATACCAAATTCGGATCAAACCGTTCCGGGCATTCTTTTCGAATTGCCAAGACCGAAGGGCTTGAAACTGTATTCTTACCAAAATGCAATTTATCGGAGAGTGTAGGGACCATTGGCCGTTCAATCGTATGGCCATCGTGGGTCACCCCGGAGCCAGAAAGTAGCCACGGTGACATGCTTGTGGACAGAGATGAGTAAACACGCGTCAGCGCATCTGGCAAGCAAAGATAATCATCCTGAAATAGGACTTTGAGGATATCTCCACTTGCTTCGTCTAAAGCGCGGTTGACGTTAGTTGAAGCTCTTCGCGCACCCTCTAAATTCCAAACATGCTTTATATTTAGCCGGTCACTCCACCGTTTGCAAAGTTCATGCACTGCCAAGTCATTCGACTGATCAGAAACCACGACTTCGAAATCGAAGAAGTCTTGCTGGTCTAGAGCGGTGAATGATTCATCAAGGTAAGCCGCACCTAAACGGTTCATTTCATACGCTGGTATGCAAACGCTAATTTTTGGAGAGTTCATGATCTTTAAACCTGTATAATCGATTTGCGACTAGCATACAGACAATCGCCAAGCTAGTTTTTCCGACGTGAATTGATCACTCGTCGCGACCGACTACAACGAAACACAAATCAATGATACTCAGAGCTAGCGAAGGTGCAAAATTATGCAACAGCACCGGAAAAGCAGGATGTCCTACCCCCTATTGTCGTCCCTCCAATTTCCCCCTATCTACACATATTGCCAGTCGCACAGCACATGGGTTTCGTGAGTGTCTGAAAATAATAGATATATCCTCAGCCGAAATGCACGCCTCTCCGTGGCACCCATGATGGACTGGACGGATCGCCATTGCCGCTATCTGCACCGGCTGATGTCAAAGCACACGTTGCTTTATACCGAAATGGTGACGTCGCCTGCGTTGGTGCGCGGCGGGGCGTTGCATTTGTTGGATCATAACCCGCAAGAGCATCCGGTGGCGCTTCAACTGGGCGGGTCTGACCCGGCAGAGCTGGCCGAGGCCGCGCGGTTGGGCGCGCAGGCAGGGTATGACGAGATTAACCTTAATGTCGGCTGTCCGTCTGACCGTGTGCAATCGGGCAGTTTCGGGGCCGTGTTGATGGAGCAGCCGGCCTTGGTCGCCAAATGCGTGGCGGCGATGCGCAGGGCGGTTGATGTCGAAGTGACCGTGAAATGCCGCATTGGCGTGGATGATCAGGACCCCGAAACCGTGCTGCCGGAATTTCTGGCGCATATTGTGGGGGCGGGGTGTGAACGTGTGACCATTCACGCCCGCAAGGCGTGGCTCAAGGGGTTAAGCCCCAAGGAAAACCGCGATATTCCGCCCTTGGATTATGACCTTGTGCACCGGATGAAGGGGCTGTTTTCGAACCTGCATATCTCGGTCAACGGTGGGATCACATCGCTGGATCAGGCCGAGGCGTTTCTGGACGGCGGCTTGGACGGTGTGATGGTCGGGCGCAGTGCCTATCACAGTCCGGCTGATATTTTGTGTCAGGCGGATCGGCGGATTTACGGGCAGGGCGAGGATACCACGGCCGAAGCCGCCGTTGCGCAAATGCTGCCCTATATTGACGCGCATATTGCGGGCGGTGGGCGTTTGAACCAGATCACCCGGCATATGATGGGGCTATTCGCGGGGCGGCCCGGTGCACGGGTCTGGCGGCGGATGCTGTCGGAAAACGCATCAGGCCCGCAGGCAGACCGTCAGGTTTTGATTGATGCGCTGGATGCGATGCAAACGCTGGCAGAGGCGCAAAAAGCGGTGTAGCACCAAGGGCAAGCATTAACGGAGCCCTGCGCCATGACCGATACATCCCTTTTAGTTCAAATGATTGTCCTGATCCTGTTTATCGGGGCCTTTGCCGGTGTGTTGGCCGGGCTGTTGGGTGTGGGCGGTGGTATCGTCTTGGTGCCCGCGTTTTTCTATGCGTTCCAAACCCTTGGTTTTGACGGGCCGCAGTTGATGCAGATGTGTCTGGCGACCTCGCTTGCGACAATCATTGTGACGTCCCTTCGGTCGGTGCACAGCCATAATAAAAAGGGCGCGGTCGATTGGGATATCCTGAAAACATGGGCACCGGGCATTGTGATCGGGGCGGTGATTGGCATGCTGACCGTCGCGCAGTTGCGTACCTCGGTCCTGCAAGGGATCTTTGGCGGGCTGGCGTTGATTGTCGGGTTGTACATGGCGTTTGGCCGGTCGGAATGGCGCTTGGGTCAGGCGATGCCAACGGGTGTGGCGCGTGCCACGCTGTCGCCGTCGGTCGGGTTTTTATCGGTGCTGATGGGGATCGGCGGGGGCAGCTTTGGCGTGCCGCTGATGAGCCTGTTTAACGTGCCGATCCACCGTGCCGTCGCCACGGCCGCCGGGTTTGGTGTGCTGATTGCAGTGCCATCGGTGATCGGGTTTTTGCTGGTAGCATCCCCTGAAAATAGCCCGCCTTGGACAGTTGGCGCGGTGAACCTGCCCACCTTTGCGATTGTGATTGCGATGACGCTGATGACCGCGCCGCTGGGTGTGAAACTAGCCCATGCCATGGACCCGAAGCCGCTCAAGCGGGTGTTTGCGGTGTTCTTGATCCTTGTTGCGTTGAACATGTTGCGTAAATCGCTGGGTCTTTGATCGACGGGCTTTCTGTGCCGTCGTTCATGATTAAACTGCTCAATTAGAAACAATACTGCTGAATTGGTTCGCAATTACGTGCAAATACCTCGGTGTTGCCGCAATCTCGCCTTAACTCGAAGGTTAGTTAATCAAATCGGAAGCTAAAATTCCGAGACTAACACCACGCGACAGAATCAGCGTGGTATCGAATTGAGAGACAGTGCAATGACAGCGAAAGTTGAAAACCAAGACACGAACGTGATCGCATTCACACCCAAAGCGCTGGTGTGCGGCCATTGGACAGCGGCACAGCAGTTTCAGCAAATTGCGCATATGACGGCTGCGAATGACAACTTTGGCCCCTCTGCCTGTGAAGGGGCACAAACCAGCGACCTGTTGTTGGATTTTCTGTACAGCGTCGCGCAGTAAACGATTTAATCTTGCTGTCTGGCCAGTTTAGCGGCCCGACCACCGCGCCGTTTTGAATGCGCGCCTGCGCGCGACGGCAATTCATCCATGATCTGACGCCGTGTTTCAGGCGTCATCCGGGACCATGCACCAATCTCATCAATAGATCTAAGACATCCGGTACAAAGCCGCGTCTCCGGATGCACAACGCACAGCTTGACGCAGGGGCTTTCGACCTCGTCCCGTTTCCAGACCTCGTCTGTCATGCCGCGCCCCCTTGCATGCGCAACACGCGCAAACGATCCAATACACCTTGCAAGATATACCCTGCCGCCACGTGATCAATCACCTCGGCGCGACGTTTGCGTGACGTATCCGCCTCGAGCAGGGCGCGTTCGGCGGCAACAGTGCTAAGCCGTTCATCCCAATATCCGATGGGAATATCACCCAGCCTGTCGAAATTGCGCGCAAAAGCGCGGGTCGATTGGCAGCGCGCGCCTTCTGATCCGTCCATATTACGCGGCAATCCAAGGATCAGCCCGCCAATGCGCCGGTCTGCGATGATCTCGGCCAACCGCGCCGCATCGATGCCGAATTTCTTGCGCCGCACGGTTTCAAGCGGGGTCGCAATCGACAGAAAGCTATCGCTGACCGCCACGCCGATGGTTTTTTCACCCAAGTCCAACCCGATCAGCGCCTGCATCGGGGGCAGGGCGGCGGCGAATTCAGTGATGTCTTCATAGATCATTTTATCAAATTCGCCTTTTCGCCCGCGCGCGCAATCATATCGGTCGATGCAGGATCACCCGCAAAGACGTCCATCGCGTTGTCATATATCGCCTGGGCACGGTCGGTCTGCCCCAACACGCCAAGACTCGATATCAGGCGCGCCCAGTCTTCGGCAGGGCCGCCTTCGGTCGCCAAACGCTCTGACAACCCGTCTACCATTGCGCCAATCATCTCCATCCGCGCGGCCGGGGTCATGTCTTGGGCCGCTTCAATATCATCCTGCGACGGGCCGGGCAGGTCGCTTTGGCGCGTACCGGTGCCGATCTCTGGTATGGTATAGTCGACCCCGGCCAGATCGGCGACAGGTTCGATTTGCCCCAATATGGGTTCAATCCAGGGCGCATCGGCAGGGCCACGGCGCAGCAATCCATCCCAAATCCGAAAGCCTTGATCGGGCCGCCCGGTCTGGATCAACATCAGGCCCCAGTAATAGCTGGCGGTCCCGTTCTCGGCATCGCGGGTCAACACGGCGCGCAAGACCGCCTCGGCCTCGGGCGAGACATATCCACCTGCTGCCATGATCAATAACTCGGCGTAATTCACGACCTCTTCGGTCGACGCATCGGCCCCTTTCAGACGCACCACGGCGGATTGCGCATCAGCGGCGGCAGCGTAATTGCCAATCCGCGCCTCGTTCTGCGCCAGCAAAGTTTGCCCCTGCACATCATCGGGCCGTGTCGCAACGGTTTCGCGCAGCCGCGCCAGCAAAGTCTCGTATTCGGCGCTTAGCTCGGCCCCGACCGAGGCTTGGGGAATACCCGCAACGGCATCAGCCTGACTGGGGCGGGTCTCACGCAACGTCTTGGCGAAAGCGATGCGGTCTTTCAGCGCCAGATCGCCATAGCCCGGCGCGCCCAGCCTAGAATACATAAACAAGCTGCCGCCGATCAGCGCCAATGCAATCACCGCCATCAGCACTTTCGACGGCGCGCGCCCGACCTGCACATCCGCGGTACGGCCCTTGTCAGCGGCCAGAATGCGGCGCGATATCTCGGTCTTGGCCCGCGCTGCATCTTCAGACGACAACACACCCCGCGCAACCTCGCGTTCAACCTCGGCCAGTTGGTCGCGGTACACTTGCACGTCTTGTTCGACCCGCGACGGGGCCTGTACTGCCGCGCCACGCCACAGGGCGCGGATCAGCAAAATGGTCACAAGGGTGGCACCAGCGGCGGCGATGATCCAGAAATTCATACGGGTCGGGTCCATTCATTCAGTAGACCGCACATCTAAACCGTGTTGCGCCGTGAAAAAAGGGGCCATATTGCAGCACCCTGTTTTGCGATTTGTGCGATTGCAGGGGATGTCGTAAAACTGATACGGAATGCCGCGCAGAGTATCCTCTTTTCTGCCTGCTCACCCAGAAAGAACCCAAGCACACAGCCGCGTGCGAATCCATGCCGGGGACCGTCCTTTATGAAAAAGTATTCCGCCTTTGCCATCGCCCGCGAAGCACTGCGCCACCACACAGGTTGGACACGGGCATGGCGCGACGCGCAGCCCAAGAAACGCTATGACGCGATCATCATCGGGGCAGGCGGGCACGGGCTGGCAACGGCCTATTACCTGGGCAAAAACTTTGGCATCACCAATGTGGCGATCCTGGAAAAGGGCTGGCTGGGTGGCGGCAACACTGGCCGTAACACAACAATCATCCGCTCGAACTACCTCCAAGACCCGTCCGCCGCGATCTATGAAAAGGCCCGCAGCCTTTACGAGACGATGAGCCAGGACTTGAACTATAACGTCATGTTCTCGCCGCGCGGCGTGATCATGCTGGCCCAAACCCATCACGAGGTGCGCGGCTATCAACGCACGGCCCACGCCAACGCGTTGCAAGGCGTCAAAACCGAATTCATCAGCCCCGCGCGGGTCAAAGAACTGGTGCCGATCATCAACCTCGACGGTCCACGCTATCCCGTTTTGGGCGGCTTGTGGCAGGCGCGCGGCGGCACGGCCCGCCACGATGCGGTGGCGTGGGGCTATGCGCGGGCGTGTTCCGACATGGGCATGGACGTGATCCAGAAATGCGAAGTCACCGGCATCCGGTCTGAGGAGGGCAAGGTCGTGGGCGTGTCCACCAACCGCGGTGACATCGATTGCGACAAGCTGGGCATGGTCGTCGCGGGCCACTCCGGCCATCTGGCCGATATGGCCGGTTTCCGGCTGCCGATCGAATCCGTCTCGCTGCAGGCGCTGGTGTCGGAACCGATCAAACCCTGCATGGATGTGGTCGTGATGGCCAACACCGTGCACGGCTATATGTCGCAGTCTGATAAGGGCGAAATGGTCATCGGCGGCGGCACCGACGGCTATAACAACTACACCCAACGTGGGTCTTTCCACCATATCGAGGAAACCGTCCGCGCCCTGATCGAGACCTTTCCGATGGTGTCGCGCCTCAAGATGCTGCGCCAATGGGGCGGCATCGTGGATGTCACCGGCGACCGCTCTCCGATCCTCAGCAAAACCCCGGTTGAGGGCGTGTTCATCAATTGCGGCTGGGGCACCGGCGGCTTCAAGGCGATCCCGGGGTCCGGCTGGGCCATGGCTGAACTGATGGCCAAAGGCCGCTCGCCGCTGACAGACGCCTTCGGGCTGAACCGTTTCCAAGAGGGTCGGTTCATTGATGAAAGCGTGGCGGCGGGGGTTGCGCACTGATGGTTTGCTCGGTTGTCACAAACCAACAGTGCGGCGGGAACAATTCCCCCGTTCACGGTGTTGTGTCTTCATACAGAGTTTATGAAGGATCAGTACAATGGCAACACCAGAGCATAACCAAACACCCCACAGGCAAACACCGCACACCACGGTTAACAAAACCAACGGCACCAGCACCGGCATCATCATCGGTGTCCTTGTTGTCTTGGTTCTGGGCTTCGGCTTCTACTACTTTTCGGACGGCGATCCGATGGATACGTCCAACGACATCAACGTTACCGTTGAAGGTTCCGGCGATGCGATGGAAAACGCGGCAGACTCCGTTGGGAACGCCGCAGAATCCGCGGCTGAATCCGTCGAAGACGCAGCTGACTCCGCTACCGGCAACTAAGCCGACCACACACCATTCTTTCGCGACCAAAGTCGATCCCGCACGCGGGGTCGGCTTTTTTGCGTTTCGCGCAACCTGCCAAAGGAGCGTCCCATGCTAATCCTCACCTGTCCCAACTGCGGCATCACCGCCGAAGAAACCGAATTCCACGCAGGAGGAGAGGCGCATCTAACCCGGCACGGCCCCGGCGCATCGGATGATGAATTTGAAAAATACCTGTTTATGCGCGAAAACCCCAAGGGCGTGCACTTTGAGCGCTGGCGGCATGTCTATGGTTGCGGCAAATGGTTTCACGCTGCCCGCGATACAACGACGCTGGAAATCTTTGGCACCTACACCGCCCAAACCAGCATGATCCCCCAAGATATCATCGACAAAATCACCGACCGCCGCCCCGATTGGCAGCCGCCCGAGACCGCATAGATGCCGCTGTTTCATTTTGCCCAAAAAACTCCCGCCGGAGGCATCCGCGCCCTCCGCAAACACCAAGGTTAGACCCATGAGCACCAGAATTGCCACAGGCGGCCGCCTGCTCAATAAATCCAACGCTGTCAGTTTTTCGTTCAACGGCAAACAGTTGCGCGGCTACGAGGGGGACACGCTGGCGTCGGCGCTCTTGGCCAATGACCAGATGCTGGTGGGCCGGTCGTTCAAATATCACCGCCCGCGCGGCATTGTCGCGGCGGGCCCAGAAGAACCCAATGCGCTGATGAACCTTGGTCGTGGCGGGCGGTTTGAACCCAACCAACGCGCCACCACGGCCGAACTGTTTGATGGGCTCGAAGCGGCCAGCCAGAACCATTGGCCCAGCCTCGAATTCGATGTGGGCGCAATCAACAAGCACCTCAGCCGGTTCCTGCCTGCGGGCTTTTACTACAAGATGTTCATCCATCCGCGTCCGTTCTGGAAGCATGTGTATGAGCCAATCATCCGTCACTCCGCCGGTCTGGGTAAAGCGCCAAAAGAACAAGATGCGGATAGCTATGAGCATTTCCACGCCTTTTGCGATGTGTTGATCATCGGTGGCGGTATTGCAGGGCTCGAGGCTGCGCGCACGGCCGCGCGTGCCGGGTCCAAGGTGATCTTGCTGGAACAAACTGCCCATTGGGGTGGCCGCGCGCCCGTTGATGGCGGCACGGTCGAAGGGGCTTCGGTCACCGCGCATATCGACGGGCTGGTTAGCGAATTGTCTGCGATGGAAAACGTCCAGATGCGGACCCGCGTGATGGGGGCAGGGGTCTATGACCACGGCTATGTGCTGGGCTATGAACACCTGACCGACCACGCGCCCGAGGCCCAAGGCCCACGCCACCGTTTGTGGCGCATCCGCGCGGGTCACATCATCACCGCAACCGGTGCGATTGAACGGCCATTGTCCTTTGCGGGCAATGACATACCGGGCGTCATGCTGGCGGCAGCTGTGCGGGATTATCTGGTGAATTATGGCGTTTCCGTCGGCGACCGCACCGTGGTGGTCACGAATAACGACGATGCGTATCGCACGGCAATCGCGCTGACCGAGGCTGGCCTGAACGTGCCTGCCATCCTTGATGCCCGCGTGTTGCCCGAGGATTCCACCCTGATGGCCCGCGCCAAAGAGTTGGGCATTCGCGTCATGATGGGCCACGCGGTGTCGTCGGTCCAAGGTGGCAAACGGGTGACTGCGGTAAATGTCTGCAGCCAAGCTGGCGAAGGCGCGGTGTTGGAAACCATCGAATGTGATGCGGTCGCGATGTCCGGCGGCTGGTCGCCTGTGGTGCATCTGTGGTCCCATTGCGGCGGCAAGCTGGTGTGGGACGCGGCCCTTGCGACCTTCCGCCCTGATGTGAACCACCCACCCATTGGTGCGGATGGGCACGGGTTTGTCACAGCCGCAGGTGCTGCGGCGGGCTTCTTTGGCTTGGACGATATCTTGCATGATGCCCACGCGGCGGCGGATGGCGTTGTGACGACTTTGGGCTTCAAACTGCCTGCTGATGTGGTTTCCCCGAATGCCGAGCGTCAAGAGGAAACCCCCTTGGCCCCCGTCTGGATGATGCCCCACGGTGCCAACGTAAAGCTGCGTGAAAAGACGTGGCTGGATTACCAGAACGACGTCAAGGTTTCCGACGTGCGCCTTGCCGCCCAAGAGGGTTTTGTGAGCGTCGAGCACACCAAACGCTATACTACCCTTGGCATGGCGACGGATCAGGGCAAGCTTAGCAATATCAACGGTCTTGCGACCCTTGCGGGGGCCTTGGGTGCGGATATTCCGACCGTGGGCACGACCACCTTCCGCCCGCCATACCACCCGATTTCGATGGGTGCGATTGGCGGCGAGGCGCGCGGTGACGTGTTCCAACCGCTGCGCCGCACGCCGATGCATGACTGGCACGCGGCCAACGGTGCCGAATGGGAACCTGTCGGCCATTGGCGCAGGCCCTATTCCTATAACCGCCCCGGCGAGACGACCCATGACGCGGTGATGCGCGAAGTTACCAACACCCGCACCAACATGGGCCTGCTGGATGCGTCGACCTTGGGCAAGATCATCGTCAAAGGGCCGGATGCGGGCAAGTTCCTCGATATGCTCTACACCAATATGATGAGCAGCCTGAAACCGGGCAAATGCCGCTATGGCCTGATGTGTTCTGAGAACGGGTTCTTGATCGATGATGGCGTCGTCGCGCGCATCGATGATGACACCTTCCTGTGCCACACCACGACTGGCGGCGCGGACCGTATCCACCAGCATATGGAGGAATGGCTGCAAACCGAATGGTGGGATTGGAACGTCTATGTCGCCAATGTGACCGAGCAATATGCGCAGATCGCTGTCGTTGGTCCCAATGCCCGCAAGTGTTTGGAAAAACTGGGTGGCATGGATGTCAGCAAAGACGCGCTTGGCTTTATGGAGTGGGTCGATGGCGAGCTTGGCGGCTTCAAATGCCGCATCTACCGGATCTCGTTCTCTGGCGAGCTGAGCTATGAAATTGCCGTTGACGCGGGCGTGGGCCAAGCGTTTTGGGATGCGTTGATGGTTGCGGGCAATGATCTGGGCGTAATGCCCTATGGTACGGAATGTCTGCACATTCTGCGCGCCGAAAAGGGTTTCATTATGATCGGGGACGAAACCGACGGCACCGTGATCCCGCAGGATCTGGGGCTGAACTGGGCGATCTCGAAAAAGAAGGACGACTACCTTGGCAAACGCGCGCAGCAGCGCAGCCATATGGCGGACCCGACCCGCTGGAAATTGGTAGGGCTTGAGACAACCGATGGCAGCACCTTGCCAGACGGGGCCTATGCCGTGGGCGAGGGCGTTAATGAAAACAACCAACGCAACATGATCGGGCGGGTCACCTCGACCTATCATTCGCCAACGCTGTGTAAAGGCATCGCCATGGGTCTGGTGCTGAACGGCCCTGACCGCATGGGCGAGGTGCTGGAATTCCCCGGCACCGATGGCAAAACCTACAACGCAAAGATCGTCGATCCGGTGTTTTACGATAAAGAAGGGGAGAAGCAGAATGTCTGAGCCCGTCAGCGCCCTGCAAGGGGCCACCTACGCACAAGGCATCGCGGAAATCACCGCCCTTGATCCGATTGGTATGATCTCGCTCCGTGGTGATCTGACGGCTGGGTTTCTGAAGAAACCCGTCAAAAAAATCACCGGCGTTGCTATGCCGGAGATGCGCGGTATCAATCTGGAGGGCGGCAAAGGCGTTGCTTGGATGTCGCCCGACGAGCTGCTCTTGATCGGCCCCTATGCGGACGTCGCGACCAACCTTGAGGCATTGCAAAAGGCCATTGGCAGCAATCATGCCTTGGCGGTGAATGTGTCAGATGCCCGCGCTGTTTTCCGCATTACCGGCACACATACCCGCGAGGTTCTGGCCAAGCTTGCGCCGGTTGATACCAGCCCCGATGTCTTTGCGCCCGGTACAATCCGGCGCACGCGGCTTGCGCAGGTGCCAGCGGCATTCTGGATGATTGATGATGATACGGCAGAACTGGTCTGTTTCCGGTCGGTCGCGCAATATGTCTTTGATTTGCTGAAAACCGCGGCACAGCCCGGATCAGAGGTGAATTACCACCGCAGTTAACCTTTGCAGTCACAGCCTGCGCATAAAACCCGTTGTGATAACGGAACTTAGCGCGGTTTTGATTTGTTGGGGTACCAAGACGTCAGGTGAAACCGTGCTTAATGGCGCGTCTTGGGGCGACGTTCTTTTGCGTCCTGCCCCTTGACCTTAGGCCATGAGGGGCTTCATGTGACCCAGATGAAATTAATCAATGGAGGCCCAAAAAATGGCTTTTTCACTTCCCGATCTTCCCTATGCCCACGACGCCCTTGCTTCCAAAGGCATGTCTGCTGAAACGCTGGAATATCACCACGACAAGCACCACAATGCCTATGTTGTGAACGGAAACAAAGCGATTGAAGGCACCGAATGGGCTGGCAAATCCCTCGAAGAGATCATCAAAGGCACTTACGATCCCAAAGCGGTCGCCCAAAGCGGCATTTTCAACAACATCAGCCAGCTGTGGAACCACAACCAGTTCTGGGAAATGATGGGGCCAAAAGGCAACGCGATGCCGACCGAGCTGGAAAAAGCCATCACCGAAAGCTTTGGTTCCGTTGACAAGTTCAAGGATGATTTCAAAGCGGCTGGTGCCGGTCAGTTCGGTTCCGGCTGGGCGTGGCTGGTCAAAGACACAGACGGTGGCCTGAAGGTTACCAAAACCGAAAACGGCGTGAACCCCGTTTGCTTTGGCCAAACTGCATTGCTGGGCTGCGATGTGTGGGAACACTCCTATTACATCGATTTCCGCAACGCGCGTCCTGACTATTTGACCAACTTCCTCGACAACTTGGTCGATTGGGAAAACGTCGCCTCGCGCATGTAATTTGCTAAATCATTAAGATCGAAGGCCCCGTGAACAATTTTCGCGGGGCTTTTTCTTTGGAACAAGTGTATTTTTGAAATGTTTTCTTAATGACGCAACTCTCATGACAGGAGCATACAAATGGCAAAGCTGGAAAACGGAACCTGGGTGCTGATCGCCGACGGTGAAAAAGCACTGTTCATGGTGAACGAGACGGATGCCGAAGACCCGTTCTTGCAAGTATTCCGCGAGGAAGAGCAGGACAACCCGCCAAACCGGGATCAAGCCGCCAACCGCCGTGGGCGCTTTAACGATGGTCCGTCCGTACACCGGTCGGCTGTGGATGATACCGACTGGCATCAGCTGTCAAAGGACCGCTTTGCCCACGAGCTTTCGGAAATCCTGTACAAGCAAGTCCACAAAGGGAAATTTGAAAGAATCGTGATCGTTGCACCGCCGAAAACCTTGGGCGAATTGCGCGATGAAATGCATCAAGAGGTCGCGGCCAAAGTTGTTGGCGAAATTCCCAAGACGCTGACCAACCATCCCATGGACGAGATCGAAAAGATCGTGAAGGCAGAGCTTGAGACGGCATAGCTCTGTGTGAAGCCCGCCAAGAGCGAGATATTTTTGCAACATCGAAAAAGCCGGCGGGGCAGGTAAGCCACGCCGGCTTTAGATTTTTCTGGCGGCCGATGGGCTAGCTGCAAATGCGCTGTCCAGTCGGCTGTCTGCCCCACATAGGATAACAGGAACGGGCGCTTAGATGCGCCCTCACAGCGCTAACAGTTGGTGCTGTAACAGCTCCGCATTTGGCAGGTTCGTCGGTTTGTGCCGATCGAAAAGATTAGCCGCAGCTAAGCGCATGTCAGGCGAAGGAAGTTTTCAGCGCCTTAAACGCGGCATCTACATCCGGGACGGATACAAAGTAATCCAGCAACGTCTTATCCGCAAATCCGTTCGCCACAACATGGTCCAGAAGTTGGATCAACGGATCCCAGTAACCATTTGTATTCAATAGAATTACCGGCTTTTCATGCAGGCCCAACTGCCGCCATGTCAGCACCTCGAACAGCTCGTCCAGTGATCCGGCACCGCCGGGCAGGACGACGACCGCATCGCAGTTCATGAACATGACCTTTTTGCGCTCGTGCATCGTTTCGGTCACGATGTATTGGGTCAGATCGGTTTTCCCGACCTCCCATTTGACCAGATGCTCGGGGATCACGCCAAAGGTTATCGCGCCTGCATCCTGTGCCGCACGGGCCACCGCACCCATCAACCCAACATCACCGGCCCCATAAACCAGCCGCCAATTGTTGTCTGCCAACCCCTGGCCCATGGCCTGCGCGGCGGCCATGTATTCAGGGTCCGCACCGGGGCGTGATCCGCAATAAACGCAGATGGATTTTTGAAACATGACGGGGGTCCTTGTCAGCAAATGTGAAACTGCGGTGCAGCTCTATTTTGACCCTTGATAACCTGCTTGTTACAAGGGCTCAATGTGGTGAGTATCAAGGGGTGGTGGTAATGTCGGTGTTCCAATCGCGAAATGCTCAGGTTTTGGGCGGGGTTGTTGTTGCTGCGGTTGTGGTCGTGGCGGGATATCTCCTTTTTGTTCCTAGTCTTACCCCTGACGCCGACCTGTCAGAAACCGCACAACCTGCAGCCCAATCCGCAGCGGCCCCCGAACCTGCCGAACCGGAAACCTCTGCCAAGCCGGAAACCGTTGTCGAGAGCGCCGAGCAAGCCCCACAAAAACCCCGTTTTGACGAGGTGCGCCGCGATGCGGATGGTGTAACGGTCATCGCAGGCCGCGCCGCACCGGGCAGCGAGGTCAAGGTGGTTAGTAACGGAGCCGAGATCGCGACAACCACCGCCGATAGCGCCGGAAAATTCGCAACGCTCGCCATCCTCCCCCCCGACGGAAAGGGGCAGGTGTTAAGCCTTGAGGCCGAAGTCGAGGATACCGAAACCCGCTCCGAGGATGAGGTTATTCTGGCCCCAATGACGCCCAAGGCCCCCGATGTTGCGGCGGTTGAGGAAGACATTCAAACCACATCAGAAGCCGTTGAGAACGAAGCGCAAACCGACGAACCCACGGTTCAAAATGTGCAGGCTGACCCTGCTGATGCGGCCCCAGAAACCACCGTGCAGGACGACGCACCGCAGCAGGTGGCGCTGTTGAAATCGACGCAGGACGGGGTGGAGCTGTTAACCGATGAAACCCGTGATGCGGCGCAAAGCGTGGCACTGGACACCATTACATATTCCGAGCAGGGCGAGGTCCAGCTTGCCGGGCGCGCCCAGTCAAAAGGCACCGCCGTTCAGGTGTATCTGGACAATGCAGCCGTCGGTAAATTGCCCGTAAACGAAGAAGGGCGCTGGCGCGGTGATATCGAGGGGATCGATACGGGCATCTATACCCTGCGCGTGGATGAGCTGAACCAAGACGGCGACGTGATCAGCCGCGTGGAGACACCATTCAAACGCGAAAGCGCCGAAACCTTGGCCCGCGCCACTGCCAATTACGATGGCCCGATCAAAGAGGTTACAGTGCAGGAAGGCGCGACGCTTTGGGCCATTGCCCGCGAACGCTATGGCGACCCGACTTTGTATTTGCGCGTGGTCGAGGCGAACAGAGATTCAATCCGCGACCCCGATTTGATCTATCCCGGTCAGGTCTTCGATCTGCCCGACTAACGCGCGCGGCGTCTAATTAGCGTGATGATTTTGCCCGTTGCTCTGGCAACCCTGTGGCTTGCGACCTATGTAGTGACGCAAGCATTCAGGAAAATTTATGTCAGCCGATACCACCCGCGCCGCACCTGGTGCTAAAAACCCGCCTCGCACCCCCATGACCGAAGAAGAAATGGCCAACGCAGCCGAGCGTCAGTCAAACCTTTTGGTGTTGAAAAAGGTCGCCCCCTATCTTTGGCCCAAGGACATGCCTTGGGTGAAAAAGCGTGTGGTTTGGGCAATGCTGTTTCTGGTCATATCCAAGCTGATTTCCGTATGTATTCCAATCATTTACAAAGGTGCCGTTGACGGGCTGGCCAATGAAGGCGTGCCGCTTTTGGCGCTTGGTGCGATTGGGTTGACCATAGCTTATGGTGTGGCGCGCGCGATGAATGTCGGCTTTCAACAGCTGCGCGATGCGGTATTTGCGCGGGTCGGGCAGCGTGCATTGCGGATGCTGGCGTTGGAAACCTTTCACCACATTCACCGCCTTTCAATGCGCTATCACATCACGCGCAAGACCGGCGGTTTAAGCCGGATTATTGAGCGTGGGGTCAAAGGCGTTGATTTTCTGCTGCGCTTTTTGCTGTTCTCGATCGGGCCGCTGATCCTTGAGCTGATATTGATCGGGATCATTCTGACGGTGCTGTTTGATTTCTGGTATCTGCTGGTCGTTGCCGTGACAATCGGGCTTTATGTCTGGTTCACCTTTGCGGTGACCGAATGGCGGGTAAAGTTGCGCCGCCAGATGAATGACCAAGACACCGATGCCAACCAAAAGGCCATCGACAGCTTGCTGAACTATGAAACGGTTAAATATTTCGGCGCGGAAAACCGCGAGGCACAGCGCTATGATATGGCGATGGCAGGCTATGAAGAGGCCGCGATCAAGACCAACTATTCGCTGGCGTTCCTGAACTTTGGCCAGTCCTTGCTGATCACATGCGGTTTGGTTGGCGTGATGATCATGGCCGCGATTGGCGTGCAAAACGGGTCGCTCACGGTTGGTGATTTCGTCATGGTGAACGCCTATATGGTGCAAATCACCATTCCGCTGAATTTCCTTGGCACGGTCTATCGTGAAATCCGTCAGGCCCTTGTTGATATGGGGCAGATGTTCACGTTGCTGGATCAACCAGCCGAGATTAAAGACAAACCAAACGCGCCTGACCTAAAGGTTGACGGCGGGCGGGTGACGTTGAAGGATGTGAAATTCGGCTATGATCCAGAGCGGCAAATCCTCAAGGGTATTTCGCTTGAGGCCGCACCGGGTGAAATGGTTGCGATTGTCGGATCAACGGGATCGGGAAAATCCACCATCGGGCGGCTGTTGTTCCGGTTCTATGATGTGAACGGCGGCGCGCTGTTGATCGACGGCCAAGACGTGCGTGACGTGACCCAAGACAGCCTGCACAAAGCCATTGGGGTGGTGCCGCAAGACACGGTGCTGTTCAACGATACGATTGGCTATAACATCGGCTATGGCCGCGATAATGCCACCCAAGCCGAGATTGAAGCCGTGGCGAAAGCGGCGCAAATCCATGACTTTATCCAAAGTTTGCCAAACGGATATGACACAGCCGTGGGCGAGCGGGGGCTAAAGCTGTCGGGCGGTGAAAAACAGCGGGTGGGTATCGCGCGGACCTTGCTTAAGAACCCGCCGATTTTGCTGCTGGACGAGGCCACCAGCGCCCTCGACAGCGAGACAGAGCACGAGATTCAAGACGCGCTGCGGCAGGCGGGCAAGGGGCGCACGGTACTGACCATCGCGCACCGTCTGTCCACCGTGGCCGAGGCAGACCGCATTGTGGTGCTTGAGCAGGGCGAGATTGTCGAGCAGGGCAGCCATGACGATCTGCTGGCGCGCAATGGCCGTTATGCGCAGCTTTGGCAGCGTCAACAGTCCGAGGATGAAACTTAATTATACGGTGCGGCGGTCACGCGCGAAGTGACTGCCGCGGCCACACCTATGGGGCAGATCACCGGTATTTTGCGGTAAGCCTCCCTCAGTTTTCTATGTAAAACGGCCCTGATAAAGCGCCTCGATATCCAATACAAAAGGAACGTCCCATGCAAACCAGCATGCTCCGCACGGCGCTAATTCTCGGGCTGATCTGTGTGACCGGCCCCTTCGCCATCGACATGTATCTGCCTGCATTGCCCGCGATCGAGGCCGCACTGGGCACATCGGTTTCAGGCGCGCAACTGACCTTGGTGGCGTATTTTCTGGCTTACGGCGTGTCGCAACTGGTCTATGGCCCGCTGTCGGATCAGATCGGGCGTAAAAAGACGTTGCTGATCGGGATGAGCATCTTTGCTGTCGGATCGGTCATCTGCGCAACTGCCCCCACAATCGAGGTTTTGGTGATTGGTCGTCTGATCCAAGGGATGGGCGGTGCGACCGTGATGGTGATCCCGCGCGCAATTATCCGCGACATGTACACGGGGGCGCAGGCCACGCGGCTGATGGCGACGATTATGCTGGTGATCTCAATCTCGCCCATGTTGGCACCTCTGGCGGGCAGCGGCATTGTGGCGGTTGGCAGCTGGCGCGAGATTTTCTTGGTGATGGGGATATTTGCAGGCCTCAGCCTGACCTTGGCCCAAGTAACGTTACCAGAGACCCTGAAACCAGATCGTCGGCGCAAGGTGAATATCAAAGAGCTGTCGCGCAGCTGCGGGATATTGCTGCGCGATCCGGTTTTCCTGGGCCTCACCTTTATTGCGGGCTTTGGCATGGCCAGCTTTTTCCTGTTCGTGTCCAGTGCATCCTTTGTCTACACCGGAGAATACGGGCTAACGCCGACGGAATTTTCATTGGCCTTTGCGTTCAACGCGGTCGGGTTTTTCATCGCTACCCAAATGGCCGGGCGTCTGGCAGATCGCTGGGGGCTTGCCACATTGATCGGGCGCGGCGTGATCGGATTTGCGACCTGCGCTACCGTGTTGGCACTGTTGGAACTCGCGGGTTTCCAAGGTATGTGGTTGCTGCTGATCGGCTTGTTTCTGGCCTATGCCTGCCTTGGTGTGGTGATCCCGTCGGCCATGGTGGCCGCCCTTGACGCCCATGGGCGGCGGGCAGGCATGGCATCGTCCCTAAGCGGCAGCATGACCATGATGATCGGCGCGGCCTGCATCGGCCTGTCGACCCCGTTCTTTGACGGGACCGCATTGCCGATGGTTGTCAGCATCGCGCTATGCGGGCTGGCGGCGGTGGGGCTGGTGATTGTGACCATGCCAAAGCTGCGCCAGCAGCAAATGGAGCTTGCTACCGCCTAGGGGCTATTCAGCCACCTTCAGTTTTGACAAAGGGGCTGCGTCGTCGCCCCAGATCAGGATGCCGGTCTTGAGCCGTTGCGCGTCCTTTTCCAGCGCCCAATCCTGTGCCGCCTTGCTGGCACGCCCCAGCGACATCTTGGCCAGCAACTGCGCCACCCAGCGGGCATAGGTGGTGGCCCAGACGCGCAGCGCCAACAGCGAGGGTGTCACCATCAACGTCAGCACCGTCGCCACGCCGAGGCCGAACACCACGGCCGTCGCCAGCTGTTTCCACCACAGGGCAGTGGGGCTGTCGATGGTGTAGCCGCCATTGGCGAAATCAAGGCTAAGGCCGAACATCATCGGCGCAAGGCCCGCCATCGTTGTAATCGTGGTCAGCAGAACAGGGCGAATACGGGCCTGCGCGGTGCGGATAATCGCCTCGATCCGGGGCATGTACTGGCTGAATTCCTGATAGGTATCGATCAGAATAATGTTGTTGTTCACCACGATCCCGGCCAAGGCCACGATCCCTGTGCCGGTCATGATGATTGAAAACGTCTGATCCATCACCAGCATCCCGATCAATACGCCCGTGGTTGACAGAACGACGGCAATCAACACCAGAACCGAATTATAGATGCTGTTGAACTGGGCCAGCAGGATGATGAACATCAACCCCAAGGCCGCCGTAAAGGCAGAGCTTAGGAACGCTTGGCTTTCGGCCTGATCCTCTTGGTCGCCGGTCCATTCCGTGGTGATGCCAGCGGGCAGGGGGTTCGTCTCAAGCCATTTGCTAATCTCGGTAATACGCTCGTTGGCGTTGATCGGGATCATGCGCAGCTGCGCCTTGTCCAACCCGTCTTGCAGATCAATACCGGCCGCTGCAACCGTGCGGTCGGTGATCTTATAGCTGGTACCATCCAGCGTGGTGATGTCCGCGTCAGATGCCGCAGGGCGCATGGTGGCAAGGGTGATGTCGGTTTCCGCGCCGTCGATCACTTCTGTTTTCACCAGTTTGGCCAGTCCGACCGACACCCCGGCCTTGATATCAAGGTACCGCTTTTGATCGACGCGGTTGATTTCGGCAAGCTTTGGCACGGGCTTGCGGGTGATGAAATTCGACAGCGGCACCAAGCCATCAATCGTGCGCACCTTGAGCGTATCAAGGGTGCTGAGCACGCGGTCTTCTTCGGGCAGGCGAACCCTGATCTCGATCTCTTCGTCCGAGGTATCAACCCGCATGGTATCCAACAGCAGCCCGCGCGTCACCAGTTGCACCATGGCACCGACGGTCAACACATCGGCCCCGTATTGGCCCGCCTTGGCGACATCCACGTCGATTTGCCAATCAATGCCGGGCAGGGGGCGGGTGTCCTCGATCAGCGTCAGGCCGGGGGTTTTGTCGAAATGGTCGCGCGCCAGTTCGGTCGCAGTGATCAGATCGTCAAAGTCATTGCCTTTCAGGCGCAGATGCACCGGCTTGGCCGACGCGGGTCCACGGGCCTGCGCCAGAATTTCGATTTTGACGCCGGGGATCTGGCTTAGTTCTTCGGTCAGCTCTGATATCACGATGTCGCCATCCAGCTCGGGCTGCAGGGCGCGGTCTTCCCATGGGATGGTTTCAAGCTGGACTTGGCCGATGCTGTCCTTGGGAGCCTGTGCGCCACCGGTATTGCTGTCCAACCCGCCTTCGCCCGCAAAGGCAAAGGCGGTCAGCACGCCGGGATGGTCCAGCACGATCTCTTCGGCCTGTTTCATGATCGCGTCTTTTTCCGTCAGCGACAGGTTGCCGCGCGCCAAGACATACACGATGGCCTGCTCGGGTTCGGATTCGACAAAGAATTCGACACCTTTTGAGTTGTTGCTAAAGAAGATCATCGTGGTGCCGACAAAGACGAACACCACACCAATCACGACCAGCGGCATCACGGGGTTGCCCGCGATAAATTCGATCACGCGCCCGAATGCCGATCTGCGGTAGCCCGATTTGATCACATCAACAGGCTTGCTGAACAGTTTGGACGTCACCCACTGGCCGCCGCGCCCCATGCGCGTGAACAGCGCGAAAAAGCTGACCAACCCCAGCATCGCACCCGAGATACCAATCGAGACCAAGGCCGCCAGCGCCGCAATGCAAAGAAAGACGATGGCAAATACAGGAATGACGGAGCCGAGAATATCGAGCCCGTCCATTGACGCAAATTGCGCGGAAATCACGCCGAACAACGGCTGTGCCAGCGCCATCGGAACGGCCACCATCGCAAAGGCGACCGGAAACAGCAGCAGATGCAGGTAAAAGCGCAAGCCCGCGATGGCAGTCATGTTATCCGCCATCCAGCGTTCTAGCCGCCCGGTCACACCGCCCAACACAGGCAGATAGACCAAGGCCACGACAAGGGAGGCGGACAGAACGAAAATCAATGTCACGGGCAGCATGCCCATGAATTGCCCCGGAACACCGGGCCAGAACAGCATCGGCAAAAACGCACAAAGCGTTGTGGCCGTTGACGAAATGATCGGCCAGAACATGCGCTTGGCGGCGGTGACATAGGCCTGCATCGGCCCTTCGCCCTGCTGCTGGCGCGCATCGGCGTATTCGACAACGACGATGGCCCCATCGACCAACATGCCCACGGCCAAGATCAGCCCGAACATCACAATGTTCGAGATCGAGATGCCCATGAGCGCCAGAAAGGCGAAACACAATAGAAACGAGGTGGGGATCGCGAAACCAACCAACAGCGCCGCGCGGATACCAAGGGCGGCCAATACCACGATCATCACCAGCGCCACGGCGGTCAGAACGGACCCCAAAAGCTGTTGCACCATGCTGTCCACAACGCGGCTTTGATCGTTCGAGGTGCCAATTTTCACGGCGGCCTTCAGCCCATCAGGCCAATTCGCGCTTTGCTCGGCCACAACCTCTTTGACGCGGGAGGACGTGTCGATCAGGTTGAAACCTTTGCGTTTCACCACCTGCAAGGCCAGCGTCTTCTCGCCGTTAAAACGTGCGGTGCCTTCGCGGTCTTCAAAGGTCAGGTTGATGGTCGCCAGATCACCCAAGGTCACAACGCGATCCCCGTTGGTTTTAACGGGCAGGTCATAAACATCGCGCGGCTCGTCAAAGGACGATGGAATTTTGACCGAGAACGTCCCCTGATCCGACTGCACCTCGCCGGCGGCGATCAGCTGGTTGTTGTTCTGAACGGTATTGATCAATTCGCCGGCGGTGACGTCATAGGCCTCAAGACGCAGCGGGTCGATCAAGACCTCAAGCATCTCGTCGCGGTCGCCAGCAAGCCCGGCCTCAAGCACGGCATCCATGCCTTCCAGCTCGTCCTGCAATTCGCGCGCGACGCGGGCCATGGTGCGTTCGGGCACGGGGCCGGTCAGGTTGACGATGATGATCGGGAATTCGGAAAAGTTGATCTCGGTGATCGAATATTTCTCGTAACCTTCGGGGAATTTGCCCTCGGCTGTGCTCATGGCGTCACGCACATCGGCCATGATCTTGGTCTTGTCCCAGCCAAATTCGAACTCAAGCGCGACACCGGCATAGTTTTCAGCGGCGGTGCCGGTCATGGTTTTTAGCCCGTCCAGATCGGACAGCTCGGTCTCCATCGGTTTGACCAGCAAGGTTTCACTGTCGATGGCGGAAATGCCGGGGAATTGCACCGATACGAACAGGGCAGGGATTTCAATGTCGGGTTCACCCTCTTTGGGTAGGGTCGAATAGGCATATCCGCCTACCACAAGGCTGAGCAGAATAAACGCCATGACCATGCGGGCACGGCCAGCGGCCCAATCGACGATACCACTCATTGGGTAACCTCTTTGTAGGTGGGTGCGACGGTGACGCCAGCGATCACGTATTCCTGGCCCAACACGATCACATCAGACGTTTGCGGCAGACCGCTGATCCAAACGCCCTGTTTAGTGTCACGGACCAGTTGCACGGGCACAAAGCCAACGACGTTGGCATCATCAATCACACGCACGCCCAAGATGCCTTCGTCATTCAGGGTAAGCGCCGATTGCGGCAGCAGATGCGCGTCGACCCCGTCAGAGGAAATGGCGATTTCGGCGGTTTGCCCGTCACGGATGGACAGATCGCTGTTGTCGACGTCAATTTCGATGCGGAAGGTGCGCGTTGTCGGATCAGAAGCACGCGAGATGAACGTGACCTGACCGCCAATCTCGCGGTTATCTGCGGCCAGCCGCGCGCGGGCCATGGCACCAAGTGCGACGCGGTTCACCTCGGTTTCGGGGACAAACCCAACCAGCTTGATCGGGTCCAGCTGGATCACCCGCGCACACAGGCTGCCAGTTTGCAAAAGGCTGCCCAATTCGGCGGTGTCGCTTTCCAGCAATCCGTCAAAGGGGGCGGTTAATGTCAGGCGGTCGATTTCTGCTTGGGCGCTCGCCACGGCGGCTGCGGCGGCTTCAATCCCGGCTTTGGCCGCGTTCAACCCCGCCTCGGCAGAGCTTAGGCCGGCTCGCGCACCTGCGGCTGTTGCCTGCGCGGTTGCCAGTTGTGTGGTGGACGAAAATCCGCCTGCGCCCAGCTTTTCCGCTGCATTCAGTTTGATCAATGTTTCGTCCAAGCGGGCTTGCGCCTCTTCTACACGGGCTTGGGCTTCGGGGACGCGGGATTCAGCCTCGGCAAGGCGGGCTTCGGCCTCGCTTTTGGCGGCACCGCGTGTGCCGATGTCCAGCGTACACATGGTATCACCTGCGGTGACTTTCGTCCCTTTGCGCAGGGGCGGGGATGTTACGATAGCGGATGTTTCTGAGGCGACATCAACGGTCCGGGCAGCGGCGGTTTGGCCGCGTACGATAACCGCTGATGCCAAAGGACTGGCGGTGCTGCGCTGCACGACGACCTTGACCAATTCCTGTTCAGCGATCTGGGACGGGTTTGCGCCGTCTTCTGCCGCGCCTTCCTGCGCTGCCTCGGCCTCGTCTGACTGCGCGCCGGACCGGCCCAACAACATGTCCCGTTCAAAGATCGCCATGTACAAGAGGGCGGAAACGGCAATTGCCGCAAGAATGGAAAAAATACGCATATTTCGCCTTTGGCCGGTCAGATTTCATTAGTCGCATACTATAGACAACGATTTGTTAGGCCAAATTGACTGGCATGACCAGTTCACAGGTGTTTTTTATGGCGGCTGCAACACTGTGGCTGGATGGTTGCTCAAAGACGATGCAAGGATGCCCTTGGCAGGGTGGCTGTCGCAGGTTAAGAGGGGCGCTAATTCACGGTGGGACAGGCAAGATATGAGCGATACAGACAGTTTCATTGACGAGGTGAACGAAGAAGTCCGCCGCGACCGTTTTTATTTCATGCTCAAGCGGTATGGCTGGATCGCCGTTCTGGCTGTTGTGCTGCTGGTCGGCGGTGCCGCGTGGAATGAATATCAAAAGGCGCAGGCCCGCGATCAAGCCGAGACACTGGGCGATGCGATGTTCGCCGCCCTTGAGATCGAGGATTCGGCCAGCCGCGCCGCCGCTTTGGAAGAGATTGAAACGGTGTCACCGCAGTCTGCTGCCGTTGTCGGGTTTCTAACCGCGTCTGAACAAGCCGCGGCAGGGGATACCGCCGCTGCAATTGAAACGCTGAATGCAATTGCCATCAATGGCGATGTGCCAGCCATCTACCGCGAGATCGCGCAGTTCAAAGCGGTCACCTTGCAAGGGACTGAAACACCAGCCAGCGAACGCCGTCTGGCGCTTGAGGCATTGGCCCAGCCCGGCAACACCCTGCGTTTGCTGGCCAGCGAACAATTGGCACTGATCGAGATCGAGCAAGGCAATACCCAAGCCGCGATTGACCATTATCAGGCGATCTTATTGGACGCTGAAGTCACCACAGACTTGCAACAACGTGCCCTTCAGGTGATTGTGGCGTTGGGGGGCGAGCCTGAGATGGGCGGCGCAGCCCTAGGCGCGCAACCTGATGTGTCTGATGCGACAGGTACGGACGGAAACTAACGTCAGAAATGGCGCAAGAATGACATGAGTTAAGAGCAAAGCGAGCAGGGCTATGACCAATCTCCACCGCATCCGTGCAAGATCACCGCGAACCGTACGGGTCTCGTTGGGCATGGGGGCCGTTGTGGCGTCATTGCTGCTGTCCGCCTGTTCTGAGCCCGACGTGATTCTACCGGGCCTGCGCGAAGATGTGCGCGCGGTCGTCCAAAGCGACGATGGTTTTGACGCGCCAGCCGATTTGGCGGTGCCGGAAAATACATCCCGTGCAATTTCGCTGCCCGCCATGACAAACAACGCTAGCTGGACCCAAGCCGCGGGCACCCCCAGCACGCGCGTGAACCACGCGGCGTTGTCGGCGGCACCGCAATTGGCATGGTCCGCCAACATCGGCAGCGGTGATAGCCGCAAACAGCGCATCAATGCGACGCCGGTTGTCGCGGGCGGTCAGGTCTATACCATCGATTCCGGTGCTTTGGTCACTGCGACATCGACCTCGGGTGCAACGCTTTGGACGCGTGATCTGACGCCTGTCTACGACGGGCAGGGCGATGCCACCGGTGGCGGCTTGGCCGTTGATGGCGACACGGTTTATGTCTCGCTTGGCTTTGGCACCGTCACGGCATTGGATACCGCATCGGGGGCCACCCGCTGGGAACAAGATATCGAGGCGACCGGATCGGGTGCACCAACCGTTTATGGCGATCTGGTGTATTTTACATCAGGTGACGATCTCGGGTGGGCGCTGAACAAAAACAATGGCCGCGTGCAGTGGCAAACCGGTTCAAACACGGTTGTTGGCAA
Organism: uncultured Sulfitobacter sp.; assembly: GCF_964021855.1. NCBI lineage: Bacteria > Pseudomonadati > Pseudomonadota > Alphaproteobacteria > Rhodobacterales > Roseobacteraceae > Sulfitobacter > uncultured Sulfitobacter sp. The sequence goes on along the minus strand of NZ_CAXHZD010000003.1, from coordinate 270,273 downwards.
CGTTTTGGGCGCGCCAGCCCCTGCGATCAGCCCTGAAATCGCGGTTATGGCATTCGGGTTTGGCGAGGTGCAGGGCCTGTTCCGCCGCGGCGGTCTAAGCCGCTGGGACACGTCGGTTGTGGGCAAACGCCCGGGCCGCGCCTTGGCGAATGTATCGGATATCACAGGTGCGCCGGTCATCTCTGGCAACACCGTCTATGTGGGTAACATGTCCGGCCGCTTGGCCGCTGTGACCTTGGCTGGTGGTGAACGTCTATGGACCGCACGCGAAGGCGTGGTTGGTCCGGTCTGGCCTGCGGGGGATAGTGTGTTCGGGATCACCGATTTGAATGAATTGGTACGGCTGGACGCCAGCACGGGGCAACGCATCTGGGGCGCGAAACTGCCGAATTTCGTCAAGGAAAAGCCGAAACGTCAATCCGAGGTGTTTGCGCATTACGGTCCGATCCTGGCCGGTGGCCGGATCATTATCGCGTCGAACGACGGGGTGATGCGCAGCTATGATCCCACCAATGGTGCGCTGATCGGGACGGTCGAAATCCCCGGCGGTGCGACCACGGCACCGGTTGTGGCGGGTGGTACACTTTATGTTGTCTCGTCAAAAGGGCAATTGCACGCTTTCCGTTGACCTTGAAATAGTCTAGAGGGCAGGCTTGACCTGACCTTCGGAGCCGTTTCAATGTCTTTCACCCTCGCCATCGTGGGCCGTCCCAATGTGGGAAAATCCACGCTGTTCAACCGTCTAGTCGGTAAAAAACTGGCGTTGGTCGATGACCAACCCGGTGTGACGCGCGACCTACGCGAGGGCGCTGCACGTTTGGCCGACCTGCGATTCACCGTGATTGATACCGCCGGGCTTGAGGAAGTCACCGATGACAGCCTTCAGGGTCGCATGCGCCGCCTGACCGAACGCGCGGTTGATATGGCTGATGTCTGCCTGTTTATGATCGATGCGCGCGTGGGGGTGACACCGTCCGATCTGGTCTTTGCCGACATCCTGCGCAAGAAATCGGCCCATGTGATTTTGGCCGCCAACAAGGGCGAAGGCAAAGCCGCTGATGCTGGCGTGATTGAGGCCTATAGCCTTGGTCTGGGCGAACCGATCCGTATGTCGGCTGAACATGGCGAAGGGTTAAACGATCTTTATACGCATCTGATGCCCATCGCCGACGGTTTTGCCGAACGCGTGGATACGGACACCCCTGAAACAGACGTGGACCTGACCGAGGAAGAGGCCGAACTGGGCGACGAAGATGCGCCCATGCCCGTGCCCACCAATACCAAGCCACTGCAAGTCGCCGTCGTTGGCCGCCCGAATGCGGGTAAATCCACGCTGATCAACCAGATCATGGGCGAAGACCGCCTGCTGACCGGACCAGAGGCGGGGATCACCCGCGATGCGATTTCATTGCGTACGGTCTGGGACGATGTGCCGATGCGTATCTTTGATACGGCGGGTATGCGCAAAAAGGCCAAGATTCAGGAAAAGCTGGAAAAGCTGAGCGTCAGCGATGGCCTGCGCGCGGTGAAGTTTGCCGAAGTCGTGGTTGTATTGCTCGACGCTGAAATCCCCTTTGAACAGCAAGACTTGCGCATCGCCGACTTGGCTGAGCGCGAAGGCCGCGCTGTCGTGGTTGCGGTCAATAAGTGGGACCTTGAGACCGACAAACAGGGCAAGCTGAAAGACCTGCGCGAAAGCTTTGAACGCCTTTTGCCGCAGCTTAAAGGCGCGCCTTTGGTGACGGTATCGGCAAAAACGGGCCGTGGTTTGGACCGCCTGCAACAGGCGATCATGCGCGCCTATGACGTCTGGAACCGCCGGATCACCACCGCGCAGTTGAACCGCTGGCTCGCGGGCATGATGGAGGCGCATCCGCCCCCCGCGCCCCAAGGCAAACGCATCAAACTGCGCTATATGACCCAAGCGAAGACCCGGCCACCGGGCTTTGTTGTCATGTGCAGCCACCCTGACAAAGTGCCGGAAAGCTATAACCGCTATCTGGTGAATGGCTTGCGGATTGATTTTGACATGCCCGGCACGCCGATCCGTATCTGGATGCGTGGCCAGTCGGATGCCAACCCCTATAAGGGCCGCAAAAAGTCCAAGCCGTCAAAGCTGCGCAAACATACAAACGGGCACCGTCAGGACCGCTAGGCGCGGCAGATTTTTTTTTTAAAAAAATTTGGGCCGGAATTTTTGAAAAATTCCGCGCGCCCCTCAGGCCTTACGCCACGATCTGAATGTTGGCAGCAGCAGGGCGATTGCACCGCCCGCTGCCAGCGCTGCGACGCTTGGCGTGGTGGCATAGTTCTGCATCACCACGGCAATCAGCGCCCAGATGACTGCGATCCCATAGGTGGGCGCACGCATCAGCGTCGATTGCACCGCAGCGGCAATCACGATGGCGAGGCTGACAAAGATCAGCGCGGCGGCTTCCGCGCCGACCCAGCCATAGCCCGCCGCCAACAGACCCAACGACACGCAGGATGCCGCACTTAGCCAGCCTGCGTATAATCCGACGGGCAGGGCGGCGAACCAGCGGTCACCTTCAGGCGCTTCAAACAGTGCGATCAGCGCTGCGATCAGCATCGCCCAGATCAGCACGGACGCCCAGATCGGGCTGGCATTGGCCACGGCCAGCCAGAAACATCCGATGAACAGCGAAACCGCCAGCGGCACGCGCATGTCATGCCACGCGAAATCATCGCGGGCCTTCCACAGACCCCAGCCCAAGCCGATGATCAGCCACAGATAGATGACGCCCCAGATCGAAAACGCATAGCCCGCCGGCTGAACCGGCGGCGACACCTGCGGCACGGGGAACTGATTGGGGTCAAACCCGGCAAAGCTGGTCACGAAAAACGGTGACGCAGCAAAGCCGATGGCCAGCAGAAATGTCACAAATGCGGTCAGGGGGCGGGCCATGATGCGTCCTTTTGAAGTGATCGTTCAAAAGGCAACATAGCACGCCGCCATTCAGTTCCCAAAGCTTATGACAACTTGCCATCCGCGCCCAAAAGCGTCTTGCCACCCAGATAGGGGGCCAGAACGTCGGGCAATTGCACCGATCCGTCTGCTTGCTGACCGTTCTCAAGAACTGCGATCAGACAGCGCCCCACGGCCAGACCGGACCCGTTCAGCGTATGCACGAACTGCGGCTTGCCACCATCGGCGGGCTTGAACCGCGCGTTCATACGCCGCGCCTGAAAATCACCGGTGGTCGAGACCGACGAAATCTCGCGGTAGGTTTTCTGACCGGGCACCCACGCCTCGATGTCGTAGGTGCGGCGCGCGCCAAAGCCCATGTCGCCGGTGCAGAGCAGCACGGTGCGATAGGGGATGTTCAACCGCTCCAGCAAATCCTCGGCACAGCGCAGCATGCGCTTTTGCTCGGTCTCGCTTTCATCGGGATGCGTGACCGATACCATTTCGACCTTTTCGAACTGGTGCTGGCGCAGCATGCCTGCGGTGTCGCGACCCGCCGATCCGGCCTCGGACCGGAAGCACAGGGTGTGGGCGGTATAGCGGCGCGGCAGGTAATCGGCGTCGATCACATGGCCCGCCGCGATATAGGTCAGCGGCACCTCAGAGGTCGGCACCAGCCACCAGCCATTGGTGGTCTGATAGCTTTCTTCGCCGAACTTGGGCAGCTTGTCGGTACCATACATGGCGTCATTATTGACCAGCACGGGCGGGTTCACCTCGGTCAGACCGTTTTCATCGACATGGGTGTCGACCATGAACTGCGCCAGCGCGCGGTGGATGCGCGCCACGGCCCCCGACAACAGCACAAAGCGGCTGCCCGACATCTTGGCAGCCGTCTCAAAATCCATCGACGCAGCAACGCCAGTGATGTCAAAATGTTCGCGCGCTTCAAAGTCGAACGTCTTGGGCGTGCCCCAGCGGCTGACCTCCACGTTGTCATTCTCGTCTGCGCCTTGGGGCACGTCATCGGCGGGCAGGTTGGGGATGCGCGCCAGCATGTCGGTCAGCTTGGCGTCCAGCTCCTTGGCGTCGGCGTTCATCTGCGCGACTTCGGCTTTCTTTTCGCTGACCAAGGCGCGCAGCCGCTCGAATTCGGCCTCGTCACCCGATGCCTTGGCCGCGCCCACCAGTTTGGAGGCTTTGTTTTGCTCGGCCTGCGCTGTTTCCGCGCTAAGGATCATGCCGCGCCGCGCCTCGTCCAGCGCTAGGATATCGCCGGACACAGGCGCATCGCCGCGCCGTGCGAGGGCCGCGTCAAACGCATCAGGGTTTTCGCGGATGGCTTTGATGTCATGCATGGGTCTGTCCTTTGATCTGGTATCGCCCGATTTTGAATCGCTCAGGCGCGCTTTGCCCGCGTTATGCCCGATTGTGGATCGCGGGGCCAGATGTGGTGTGGCGGGTTATGTGGGGTTCTCGGGGTCTTGGCCGATGGAGCGCTGGAAGGCACGCCATTGGGTGTAGAAGTCTAGCCAATCCAATTCTTCCTTGCTCCAGTACTTTGGCCAGTTTTCGTGGTCGGGGCCATGGCCACCGGGCAAGGTGACGGATGCATCGCCAAACATATCTCTGAGCTGCTCTGATGATATTGTAGCATGTGTAAAATCAACATCCTTTATCGCCGCACCTCGCAGTATAGCGGCGTAAATAGACGTGTTGCTATCAAACTGCGCACCGTTGAGATCCGCCCCCTGCAATTGCGCCCCGCTGAGGTCCGCCCCCTGCAACTGCGCCCATTCGAGTCCAACTCGCTGCAACTGCGCACCGTTGAGGTACGCCCCTTGCAACTTCGCCCCGTTGAGGTTCGCCCCCCGCAACTGGGCCCAGCCGAGGTTCGCCCCCTGCAACTTCGCTCCTTGCATATTTGTGCTGCCAAAATCTAGGTAGCGTAAATCAAACCCCTGCATGTTGGCCTCGGTTAGATCAATCTCGCCACTGTCCAATGGCAAGCGGGTAGTTTTTCTTAGCCGTCCCAACACTTGCGCCGCGTTTTGCATGTCAGACCGGGCAGGGTTCAGGGCGTGGACCCAATTACTTAGGATATAGGGATCACCCGATGTTGGCGCAGTCTTTGCTGGATGTTCGCGTGACAACTCGCGCACATAAACCGACAGCATCCGCGCGACACGCGAGAGGGCTTTGGGTTCTTCGCCTGCCAACCCTTCAAGCCGGTCAATGGCTCCATTTCTGCGCGTCACGTCATCTTGCCAGACGGTTTCATGTTTTTGCGTTCCGCCGTCAGTTATTAGCTCCGAAACCTGACGTTGTGCATGAAGATCGTCGACCGCTGCGTTGATCTTCTCATTGAACAACGCTTCGACCGCCGTTTCGGTCTGGGTACGCGTGAATGTCAGACGGATCAGTGTAAAGGGCAGCGCCACGACTGCTCCAAGGGTCGCTGTAAGGGCTGCCAGCTTTGCTAGTGAAAACCGCCAGTCCCACGTTTGCTCAGGTGTTGGTATTGGTGCCATGATCAATGACCAGATCACGGCAAAAAGGCCAAAGACGAGTGATGCAAAAATCATCGCCCAGAATCCAACGCCAATAAACAGCAGGCCAGAGTTGATGTTTGCTAGACCCATACGGTTTTGCAATTGGTCGAAAAGGGGAGGTTTGCTGGGGTCGCCCCTGTAGGGCATAAACGAAATCCCAATCGGGACGAATAAAAACGCCAGCACCAGAACGATCCCTAGAAGATCACGCCCATCAATCTGAATAATAATATCGTCCAACGGCACATCCTCATATTCCCCACCACCATGCCGTGCAAATTCGCGTGTCACAACCGCTCAAAACGGGTGAATGGCGCTGAAGGCGGCTATCAAGGCCGTGCTTGGCCCATTGGGGGTTGAAATACGCGTTAAGCCTCCTTGCAAAGCCCCGCATCTAGACCTAGGTTCCGCCAAACTTCGACGGCAGGCCGGAACGGGCGTGCTCCCTCATTCAAAGGACCAACGCCATGCAAGGTATTCAACAATTCGTCCCCCTCATTCTGATCTTTGCGATCATGTATTTCCTGCTGATCCGCCCGCAGCAGAAGAAGGTAAAAGAACATCAGGCGATGGTTAAGGGCCTGCGCCGTGGCGATCAGGTTGTCACCCAAGGCGGTCTGATCGGTAAGGTCGTCAAGGTCAAAGATGATGGCGAGCTTGAGGTCGAACTGGCCGAGAACGTCAAAGTGCGCGTTGTGCAGTCGACCATCGCGACTGTTGTCTCCAAGACCGAACCCGCCAAGTAAACTGCCAATAGGGCAGCGTTAAGAAGGGCTTGCGCCATGCTTCAGATTGATCTGTGGAAACGGGTGTTGATCATCCTCACCTGTGCGGCTGGCCTGTATCTGGCGCTGCCCAATGCGTTTTACGGCCCCGTAGAGCAGCATAATGATGCGCTCAAGGCGATGGAGGTGGCAGGCCCCACGCCCGAGCTTGAGGCGCAGGCGGCCCTGTGGCCCACATGGCTGCCCGAGCAGTTGGTGAACCTTGGGCTGGATCTGCGCGGCGGTGCGCATCTGCTGGCCGAGGTCAACGTATCTGAGGTGTATGCCAACCGGATGGAAGCGGCCTGGCCCGAGGTACGCGATGTGTTGCGGTCGATCACGCCCGTGCGCCGTGTCGAGGCCCCCGAGGGCGAGTTGCGCGTGCGGATCAACGACGCCGACAAGCTGGCCGAGGCGCTAGAGGCGGCGCGCACATTGGCGCGGCCTGTGCAAACGATCACCGGGGCGGGCCAGAACGACATCGTGGTGAGCGGTGCCGAAGACATCATTAGCGTGACGTTGACGGACGCTGAAAAGCTGGCCACGGACGAGCGGACGATGCAGCAATCGCTGGAGATCATCCGCCGCCGCATCGACGAGGTTGGCACACGCGAACCCACGATCCAGCGTCAAGGGTCGGACCGCATTTTGATTCAGGTGCCGGGCATCGGGTCGGCGGCCGAACTGAAGGCCATTATCGGGACCACGGCGCAGTTGACGTTCAACCCCGTTGTGAACCGCGGCGCGGATGAAAACGCATCCCCCGGTCTGGGCAATTCGCTGTTGCCAGACGCGGAATCTGAGGGCGTGTTCTACATCATCGAAACCGCCCCCGTCGTGACCGGCGAACAGCTGGTCGATGCGCAGCCCAGCTTTGACCAGAACGGGCGGCCTGCGGTCAGCTTCCGCTTTGACACCACGGGTGCGCGTAAATTCGGGACCTATACGGCCGAAAACATCGGCGCGCCCTTCGCGATTGTCTTGGATAACGAGGTCATCAGCGCCCCGACAATCCAAAGCGCCATTCCGGGTGGGTCGGGTATCATCACCGGCAATTTCTCGGTCGAGGAATCGACCAATCTGTCCGTCTTGCTGCGGGCAGGGGCCTTGCCTGCGGGGCTGACCTTTGTCGAAGAGCGCACAATCGGGCCGGAACTGGGCCAAGACAGTATTGATGCGGGTAAGATCGCCACGAGCGTCGCCTTCATCGCCGTGCTGTTCTTTATGTGGGCGAGCTACGGTTTGTTCGGTTTCTTCGCCAACATCGCGCTGATCGTGAACGTATGCATGATCTTTGGCCTGCTCAGCCTGATCGGTGCGACGCTGACCTTGCCCGGGATCGCGGGCATCGTTTTGACTGTCGGTATGGCGGTTGACGCGAACGTGCTAATCTTTGAACGTATCCGCGAGGAACTGAAAACCGCCAAAGGCCCGGCACGCGCCATCAGCCTTGGGTACGAGCGCGCGCTCAGCGCCATTCTGGATGCCAACATCACCACGTTCATCATCGCTGTGATCCTGTTTGTTCTGGGGTCTGGGCCGGTGCGGGGCTTTGCCGTGACACTGGGCATCGGCATTATCACGTCGGTTTTTACCGCATATTTCGTCACCCGTCTGATGGTCGTGTTCTGGTTTGAACGCTCCCGTCCCAAGACGATCACGGTCTAGGAAATTGATATGAAACGCTTGCGACTGATCCCTGACGAAACCAGCTTTGACTTTTTCAAACACGCCAAGTTTACCTTTGGCGCGTCCTGTTTGGCTGTGGTTCTCGCCTTGGCCGTGTGGTTCACGATGGGCCTGAACTATGGCATCGATTTCCGCGGGGGCACGACATTGCGCACCCAAAGCGAAGCGGCCGTTGACGTCGCCGCCTACCGCGCCGCGATCGAGCCGTTGGGGCTGGGCGATGTCTCGATCTCAGAGGTGTTTGACCCGACCAGCGATGGCAGCAAACACGTGGCCATGGTGCGCATTCAGGCGCAAGAGGGCGAGGAAGCGGCAACGCCCGAAATGATCGAAGCGGTCGAAGGCGCGCTGAAAACTGTCGCGCCGAGCATCATTTTCACATCCGTTGAATCCGTGGGTCCGAAAGTATCGGGCGAGCTGATCCAGACCGCGTTCCTTGCCGTTGGTGCGTCACTGGCGGCGATCCTGATCTACATCTGGCTGCGCTTCGAATGGCAGTTTTCCGTTGGTGCGGTTGCGGCGTTGTTTCACGATGTGATCCTGACCATCGGCATTTTCTCGGCCCTGCAAATCCGGTTCGATTTGCCGGTGATTGCGGCGATCCTGACGATCATCGGCTATTCGATCAACGATACGGTGGTGATCTTTGACCGGCTGCGGGAAAACCTGCGCAAATACAAAAAACGCCCCCTGCGCGATGTGATGAACATCAGTGTGAACGAAACCCTTAGCCGCACCTTGATGACATCGGGCACGACCCTGTTGGCGCTGATCGCGCTGTTGGTTCTGGGCGGTGATGTGATCCGTGGCTTTGTCTTTGCGATTACATGGGGCGTTGTCGTCGGGACCTATTCGTCGGTCTTTGTGGCGAAGAACGTGGTGCTGTTCCTTGGGGTCAAACGCGACTGGTCCAAGAAAGACAACAACACAGGCCAATATGCCAACATAGATGCCTGAGGTATTAGCCGCAGCCGGATCGACCTCGGGTCTGATCTGGCTGTTGTGCGCTGTCATTGTTGCGGGGCTGGTGCGCGGATTTACCGGATTTGGCAGCGCAATGATCATCATGCCCGTCGCGGCATCGGTGCTTAGCCCCGTCCAAGCGGTGATATTTCTAACAGCGGCAGAATTACTGGGCCCGTTGCCCAACTTGCCCGCAGCCCTGCGCCAAGGCACCAAGCGCGACGTATCCCTTTTGCTGGCGGGTGTGGTGGTGGCGATGCCGCTGGGATTGCTCTGCCTGTCCTACATCTCGCCTGAGCCCTTCGGTTGGATCGTATCCGCTATTGTCCTGACGTTGCTGGTGCTCGTGATGACAGGTTGGCGATATCCGGGCACCCTTGGCACGCCGCTGGTTGTCGGAACGGGCGCATTGGGTGGGTTTATGACCGGCTTTGCAGGCATCGCCGGTCCGCCTGTGATCATGCTTTATATGGCCAGCAAACTGCCAATTGCAGTGATCCGCGCGAATTTTCTGCTGTATCTGGTGGGCATCGATTTGCTGCTGTTTGCCATGCTCTGGGCCAGCGATCTGTTGGTCTGGCAGATCGTGGCGCTTGGCCTGTTGATGGGTATTCCCAGCGTCTTGGCCAATATGATCGGGGCGCGGCTCTTTAACCCGGGCTCCGAGAGGCTTTTCCGTACTGTGGCCTATATTGTCATCGGGCTTTCCGCTATTATCGGTTTGCCGCTGTGGAAAGGATAAGGTCATGCGCCTGAACGAGGTTGTGTTTAACGATGCCAAACCTGTCGAAGGGTATGGCCCCGGCTTTTTCCGTATTGGCGGCAGCGTTATCGAGGGACCGGTGATCACCGGTGCCATGGGCACCCAGACATGGGGCGGTTTTGACGACCTGACCCCGCTGCTGGAACTGGTAGGCAAGATCGACATTTTGTTTCTGGGGATGGGGGCCGAGATCGCCCATGTCCCCGCCGACATGCGCCGCCAGCTTGAGGGCGCAGGGCTGGGGCTTGAGGTAATGTCGTCGCCCGCAGCCTCGCGTACCTATAACGTGTTGCTCAGCGAAGGCCGGCGCGTGGCGCTGGCGATGATACCGATCTGATATGACATTGCGGGTAAATGATCTGGCGGTCGCCCGTGGCGGCGTGCCCGTGCTGAGCGGCGTATCGTTTGAAATCGCACCCGGCGCGGCGCTGATCTTGCGCGGGCCGAACGGCGCGGGCAAAACCACGCTGCTGCGTACCATCGCAGGGCTGCAACCGGCACTATCAGGCCAGATTGACGGCTCGGATGAAACCATCGCCTATGCTGGCCATGCGGATGGCCTCAAGGCGATGCTGAGCGTGGCCGAGAACCTGATGTTCTGGGCGCAGGTTTTTGGCAACAGCGATATCGAACCGGCGCTGGCGGCCTATCAACTTGATCCGCTGCGCGACCGGCTGGCAGGCACGCTATCCGCAGGACAAAAACGTCGCTTGGGGTTGGCACGGTTGATGGTGACGGGGCGGCCCATCTGGGTGCTGGATGAACCAACCGTGTCACTGGACACCGACGCCGTTGCGATGTTTGCGGCGGCTGTGACCGCGCATCTGGGGGCAGGGGGTATGGCGCTGATCGCGACCCATATCGATCTTGGCCTGAACGCAGATACCTTTGACGTCACCCCATACCGCAGCAAGCCCGACATGCGCAGCGGTGCCAGTGACGAGGCGTTTCTATGATCGCCCTGCTGCGCCGCGACCTGATGCTGGCATTCCGCGCGGGCGGTGGCTTTGGCCTTGGGCTGGCGTTCTTTTTGATCGTGACAGTGCTGGTCCCGTTCAGCGTCGGTCCGCAATCCGAACTGCTGTCGACCATCGCACCGGGGGTGCTGTGGCTGGGGGCTTTGCTCGCGTGCCTGCTGTCGCTGGATCGTTTGCTGGCCTTGGATTTCGAGGATGGCACGCTGGACCTGCTGGCCACCGCGCCTCTGCCACTTGAAGCCGCACTGAGCATCAAGGCGTTGTCCCATTGGCTGACCACGGGCCTGCCGCTGGTGATGGCCGCGCCGATCTTGGGGCTGATGCTGAACCTCGAACCCGGCGGTTATACTTGGCTGATCGCCTCGCTCGCCCTTGGCACGCCAGCCCTGTCGGTGATTGGCACCTTTGGTGCCGCGCTGACGGTGGGGATCAAACGCGGCGGGTTGTTGATGTCGTTGCTGGTGTTGCCACTGTACGTACCGACCCTGATTTTCGGGGCCGAAGCCGCCCGTCGCGGGGCGATCGGGTTGGATGGCACGACGCCTTTGATCCTGCTTGCAGGCATCACTCTGGGCACAATTGCGCTGATGCCTTTCGCATCCGCTGCGGTGCTGCGGATGACATTGCGGTGAACGGTGCCAGCCCTGAGGCGTTTTGCCCATTGAGTGCATCCTAGCGGAAGGGTAAATACCAAACATGTCTTTGTGGGAATACGCCAATCCGGTGAAATTTTTGGGCCTCTCCGCTCGCGTGCAGCCGTTCCTATGGGCGGCCGCCGCTATTTGTGTGGCCGTCGGCTTGGTCTGGGGGTTTTTCGGGACGCCAGATGATTACCGCCAGGGATCAACGGTCAAGATTATCTATCTGCACGTCCCCGCAGCCCTGATGGCAATCAACGCGTGGTTCATGATGCTGGTGGCCTCGCTGATCTGGCTGATCCGCCGCCACCATGTAAGCGCCTTGGCGGCCAAGGCCGCTGCCCCCGTGGGGATCACCATGACCCTGATCGCGCTGGTGACTGGTGCGATCTGGGGTCAGCCGATGTGGGGCACGTGGTGGGCATGGGACCCGCGCCTGACGTCCTTCCTGATCCTGTTTTTGTTCTACCTCGGCTATATCGCCCTGTGGGAGGCGGTTGAGGACCCGGATACCGCCGCTGACCTCACCTCGGTCCTGTGCCTCGTGGGGTCAGTATTTGCCGTTCTGTCGCGCTATGCCGTGAAATTCTGGAACCAAGGCCTGCACCAAGGCACCTCCGTGCCCGTGGCAACCGGCGGCCGCACGGTTTCAGATGTGTTCTTTTATCCGCTGGCAATCAGCATGGTCGGCTTCGGCCTGTTGTTTCTGGCGCTGGTTTTGTACCGCACCGGTACCGAAATCCGCCTGCGCCGCGCCCGCGCGCTGCTTGCGCGTCGCAAAAGGGATATGTGATGCCTGATCTGGGAAAATACGCTGCCGAAGTGCTGGGGGCGTACGGTCTGTCACTGTTCCTGATCGCTGGGTTGATCGTGTTAACCTTGCGCAAAGGCCGGCGGGCGCGGGCCGATTTGGCGCGGATCGAGGCGGATAAAGATGTCTAAAATCTCGCCCCTGATGATCGCCCCGCCGCTGATCTTTGCGGCCTTTGTCGCGCTTGCCGCCTTTGGCATGTTCCGCCCCGACCCCGAAGGGTTGCCATCGACACTAGTCGGGCAAACGGCCCCCGCGCTGCCCGAGAAGGCGCTCGACGGGTTTGCAGTCCCCGCGGCGGATGTCTTTACGAATGGCGAAGTTACACTGGTCAATTTCTGGGCCAGCTGGTGCCCGCCCTGCCGTGCAGAGCACCCGAACCTGTTAAAAATGCAAGCGGACGGGATCGCCATCATCGGAGTGAACTTCAAAGACACCGCAGGTGCTGCCAGCAGCTACCTCACAGACGATGGCAACCCGTTTCAAGGTGTCGCCTTTGACCCGCAAGGGCGCACGGCGATTGACTGGGGTGTCACCGCCCCGCCTGAAACCTTCATCATTGACGGTGAGGGGACAGTTCTCTTCCGCTTTGCCGGCCCCTTGGTGGGGAGCGATTATGAACAACGTTTCCTCCCCGCGCTTCGGGACGCTTTGGCGCAGTAACGCCTATTTCCAAATGGACTTAAATCCTCGCCGAAGGCATCTCTTCCTTTTGGCCGTGGTCCAAAGAATTTCGCCTTCGGCGAGGATATTTAAGAGCCAGAGAATACGGAAGGTCGCGTCACATATCATTTTATGTGACTTGGTTGAACCGTCCCCCTATCACTTGAGCTATGAGAATGATTTTACAGCAAGTCTTACCGCCTGAGCAGAGTGGCGATGTGCGGTTGCCGGGGGTGGCACCTTGTGGTGCGGAGGGTTGGCTGCGCGTCGATGATGCATATGGCGCGCAGATGCAGTACCGGGCGGCGTTGATCGCCGAGCGTCCGTTAGATGTCTTGTACGAGCCGGAGAGTGCGCGCGCGGCCAGTTGCGAGGTGTTGCGGGCGGCGTTGGCGATCTTGCCGCAGCTGGGGTTTGATGTTGGGGCCAGCCGCGTCGTTTGCCCGGATGGGCGCGAGGTTGATCTTAATTGGCAGGCCCCGCTGCGCTGTTTGGGGCATTTGGTGCAGGAAGACATATGCGTTTTGCAAAAGCGCGGGGATGAGCATGTATTGGCCGCCGCCGTGTTATGCTTTCCTGCGAATTGGCGGCTGGCCGAGAAAATTGAGCAGCCTTTGACCGCGATCCATGTTCCGGTTGATGAGTATGACGCGAATATTGCGCGCCGCGTCCAGCGGTTGTTTGACGGTGTGCAGGTTGGCAGGCCGTTGTGGCGGTTCAACAGGTTGAGCTATGCCGACGCTGATCTGCATCAGCCGCGTCGGCGCGAGATTGACGATGCCATGCCGTTTCTGCGGTCGGAAAGGCAATGTATTTTGCGGCTGCCGGAAACAGATGCTGTGGTCTTTACCATTCACACCACCGTGGTGCGCCGCGAGGACATGCCTGCCGCGGAGTGACCGGGCAGGCGTGTTACGTTAGCGTGGGTGCAGCACCAGATGCGGTTGCCCGTCAGAGGTTTTGCGCGGTGAGATCCCATCCGCGCCCACCACTGCCGTGACCTGTTTACGCAGGTTGCTGAACAGCGGCGATGTGACCACATCAACCGCTTCGTCAAAGCGCAGGGTGAGTGACCACATGCCGCTGCCGGACAGTTTGGCGGCTTTCACGATGCCTTTGAACGGTTGGCCAAGGTACTGGCCCGACACGCGGTCGCCGGGCGTCCACCCATGAACTGGCGCGCTGGCCTGTGCGCAAAGCGTGTTCCAGTCACGCGCGCCCCATTGGTGAGCCACCATTTCCAAGGTGGCCGCATGGGAAACGGCTTTGCCTTGAAATGCGAGATCGGCGCGCAGACGTTTTGCCTGAGATTTCAGGACATCGGTCGAAGGTATTTGGGTTGTCATTATAACACTCCTGCTCTCGCAAAAGTCGAAGGGGGTCCGCGTTGCCCATCAATCGGCGAGATTGAAGGTGTTGTGTTTTCAAGGGCTTCACCGGAATGCGGACGGCAGGGGCCTTTCCCTTTTCCTCATATGGCGGGTTACTGCCCGGATTTCAAGCGAAGGTTTAAGTGGCGATGATGGATGCCTTCGGCGAGGATTTTGGGCCATTTGGAATAGAAGGGGCTGCGTACCACATTGAGTGCGCAGCCTGTTTTTCGGTTAGCCGTCGATGCGGGCGGCCATGATGGCGATGGCTTTTTGATAGACGCCGGCGGCATTCCATTGCTTGATGACTTCGAAATTGCCTTGGCCTTCTTGGTAGCCGACGCCGGGTTGCCAGCCTTTTTGACGCAGGAAGTTTGCGGTCGAGGCCAGGGCGTCTGCTTGGTTATAGAAATCCACGCGCCCGTCGCCGTTTGCATCGACGCCGTAGCGTAGGGCATTGCCGGGCAGGAATTGAGTGTGGCCAAGTTCGCCGTGTTTCGCGCCCTTGGTGGCGTTGGTGATCGCCCCTGCATCGACCAGCTTCAGCGCGCCGATGGCGTGGGGTTCAAAGAATGCGGATCGGCGGCAATCATAGGTCAGGGTGGTAATGGCCGAGACCACGGCACTGTCGCCCATGAAACCGCCGAATGCCGTTTCCATCCCGTGGATGGCGATGATCACCCCTGCGGGAACGCCATATCGGGATTCAAGCGCGGCGTAGAAACTGGCATCGCGGGCTTTGCGTTTGCGGCCTTGAGCCACGATGGTGTCCGCGCCGCGCACCTGCATGAACTTTGATAAGCTGTATTTAAACGACTTCTGATTGCGGTCGGCGGAAATGGTGCCAGAGGCATATTGTGCCTTTGCCAAGGCGTTTAGCCCGGCTTGGCCCACGCCTGCAGCGGCTGCTTCCTTGGCAAAGGCGGATTTCCATGCGTTGAAGCCGCCCGCGTTGTTGCCGCATTGCGCGGCGAACACCGGCGACGACAGCCCCGCCGTGAGCAAACAGGCTGCGGCGAAAATCTTGGATGGATGCATGGGGGAAACCTCAAAGTGACGGAATTTAGGCAACATTAGCCGTTGGTGTTAAAACTTCAAAGTGAAACTAGTGTGAATCCCCCGCCAGACAACATGCAAAAAGGGCGCCCCGGATGGGACGCCCTTTCGCTGTATTTATCTGCTGTGGATTAGCAGCTGTAGTACATGCCGAATTCAACAGGGTGGGGTGTGTGCTCGTATGTGTGCACTTCTTCCATCTTGAGCTCGATATAGCCTTCGATCTGGTCCTTGGTGAACACGTCGCCGGCCAGCAGGTAATCCATGTCGTTTTGCAACTCTTCCAGCGCTTCACGCAGGGAGCCACATACGGTTGGGATATCGGCCAGTTCTTCGGCAGGCAGATCATAGAGGTTCTTATCCATGGCTTCGCCCGGATCGATCTTGTTCTTGATGCCGTCAAGGCCGGCCATCAGCAGAGCCGAGAAGCACAGGTATGGGTTCGCTGCGGGATCAGGGAAACGGGCCTCGACGCGCTTGGCTTTGGGGCTTTCTGTCCATGGGATCCGAACGCAGCCCGAACGGTTGCGCGCGGAATAGGCGCGCAGAACGGGGGCCTCAAAGCCTGGGATCAAACGCTTGTAGCTGTTTGTCGCCGGGTTGGTGAAGGCGTTCAACGATTTGGCGTGAGACAGGATGCCGCCGATGAAATACAGCGCCTCTTGGGACAGGTCGGCATATTTGTCGCCTGCAAACAAAGGCTTGCCGTCTTTCCAGATCGACATGTTCACGTGCATGCCAGAGCCGTTATCGCCGTAGATCGGCTTGGGCATAAAGGTTGCCGATTTACCGTACGCATGCGCCACGTTGTGGATCACATATTTGTACTTTTGCAGCTCGTCCGCTTGATGTGTGAGGGAGCCGAAAATCAGGCCCAGCTCGTGCTGACAGGAGGCAACCTCGTGGTGGTGCTTGTCCACTTTCATGCCGAGACGTTTCATCGTCGACAGCATTTCAGCGCGCAGGTCTTGGGATTCGTCGACTGGGTTGACCGGGAAATAGCCACCCTTAAGGCCAGGGCGGTGGCCCATGTTGCCCATCTCGTAGTCAGTGTCGGTGTTCCAGGACGCATCGGATGCGTCAACTTCGTAGGATACCTTGTTGATCGAGTTCGAGTATTTGACGTTGTCGAACAGGAAGAATTCAGCTTCTGGGCCCATATAGGCCACGTCGCCGATACCCGATGATTTCAGGTATGCTTCGGCTTTTTGCGCTGTGCCGCGTGGGTCGCGATCATAGGCTTCGCCTGTGTCCGGCTCAACGATGGAGCAGTGCACGCAAAGTGTTTTTTCTGCATAGAAGGGATCAACATAGGCGGTGTCGGTGTCGAGCATCAGTTTCATGTCCGATGCTTCGATGCTTTTCCAGCCCGCGATCGAGGAGCCGTCAAACATGAAGCCCTCTTCGATGAAGTCTTCGTCGACCAGATCCGAAACGATTGTGACGTGCTGCAGCTTGCCGCGTGTGTCCGTAAAGCGAACATCTACGTATTCGATGTCCTCATCCTTGATTTTTTTCAAGAAGTCCTTGGTGCTCATTGGATGATATCCTTTTTCTTAAAACTTTTGTTGGATTACAGCGCGTCTGAACCGGTCTCGCCGGTACGGATGCGGATTGTTTGTTCGATGGTGCTGACAAAAATCTTGCCATCGCCGATTTTTTCGGTTTTCGCGGCGTTCACGATGGCGTCGATAGCGGCATCAACTTGGTCATCATCCAGAACAATCTCGATTTTAACCTTTGGCAGAAAATCAACGACATATTCGGCACCACGGTACAGTTCGGTGTGGCCTTTTTGGCGACCGAAACCTTTGACTTCGATCACGCTCAGACCTTGAACGCCGACCTCCTGAAGTGCCTCTTTTACTTCATCTAACTTGAACGGTTTGATCACAGCTTCGATCTTTTTCATCTGAGGCCTCCCTGCCGATATGCGCCATTAATATTTGCATCTGGGTCATTTCACGATGCAAGGCGACGGTCTACCAGACGTCGGGCGGAGTCCACATCAAGCGATGAAATTTCGGGCGTGCAGCATGAAAAATGTGCTGCGCGATTAAATTATAGGCAGAAGTGAAATAGTTGGGGCAGGGGTATCCGCATTTTCGCGCGCTGCGCCTGATTTTGGCGGGCAGCAAGCCAACCTGCACGCCATTTGGCACAGCTGTGATTCCACATCAGTGGCTCGCAAGGGAGCTGACGCCATATGCGTGACGGGCTGGGTGGACCCTATCAAAAGGGGGCGGGCTGCCTAAGCCGTTGGCTCGGGCAGCTTTGATTTTACGCAGCTTATGCTGCGTCTAATGCGGCACCTCTGGCCCGGCTGGCATCCGCTGTCCCCAGCTCAAGCCCGCCAGCATAGATGATATGCGGGCTATCGCAGAAAATCTGGATCAACACCTGATTTTGTTCGCCTTGGTCGATGATAAATTCATCATCCACAAGCGCGCGCGCTGGTACCAAAGCCCGTTCGCAGTTGAACAAGGCCCGCGACCGCCAGTCGCGGATCAGAACCATTTGATCACCAGCCAACAGCGTATCGGATTCAGGGCGTGTATGGCCCAAAGACCCAGCCGCAAAAGAGATCGTGCGCACTTTACGTGTTGTACGTTGGATATGAGTGACTTTGGAAACCCCGCAGTCGCGCGTAATAAGCTTGTCACCTATACTGAGAATTTCCGCTGGAATTTCCCCATCAAGCGTGAGCAAGCGAGTCCCCGATGTCAGTCCGGTATCGACGCTGACATAGGGCATATATTGGCCCGCTGGCGAATTATTTTCGCCGACGCGCACGACCGTATTCGGTTTCATGGGCGTATTTTCCTTATTTACCTGCCTCAGGTGCCGATTATCTTATTGCAAAAAACAGTTGGTGTCTTGTCTTTTTTGCACTCGCCTATCCCAAAGTTGTTTGATAGAGACCGCGCAATGCGGGTGTGGCGGAATTGGTAGACGCACCAGATTTAGGTTCTGGCGCCTATGGCGTGGGGGTTCGAGTCCCTTCACCCGCACCAACACATTTTTTATCGTTTTATATCAGATACTTAGGGCGTTCTCCGGATATTTCGCCAATGTGGCGTAAGGTAGGATTATCTAACATTATCAGTTTGTTAGTCTGCTTGCGGGGCAAGTGGTCGGAATTTTGTGTGCCGTGTTATTACGAATAAATTACGAACGGTTTACGAATGGAAACCGGCCAGTTAGTCATGGGCGTTCATCGGTGTTTCAAGGACTTTGCCTCGCCGCTCAGCTTGTTGGATCTGTGGCTGGTGCGACTGTGATCTGTTCATCATAGATGGAGGCTGGACCTAAGCGCGGGCTCTGCCTAGCAAGCAGGCTTTGCACTCCTAGACCCACCGTTCTATCGTGCTTTATTAGTAGAGCTCAGAAAGGGTAGACCGGTGTCAAAGGTTCCATTTATCCGACCAAAGATCACCAAATTTTTCGAAGCAGATATGTTAGAAAATTATCTGGCTGGGAGCTTTTGGTTTGGCACTCTCAAGCGATACCGCATGATCGAAGAGGACGGATCTGCTGCGAATGTGGAGCCGCGCTTTTCAGATAGGCGAGAGGGCATTATCGAGAATGGGCATAATTTTGACACGGGTTATGCCAAGAGCGTAATGATTGGTGGCATAAGCATTACCAACAGCTACTTCTCGGGCAACGGCACCGACATAATGATAACGCATGAGGTCAACGAATTTGTCTTTTGCGCTTCCTATGGAGGATATTCACGTCGGCAGCACCTAGACATAAAAAATGGCGCGTTAAGTGTCTCAGGTACACAATACGAAGGTAATCCCAAGCTAACGCATTTTGCAGAAATTGACTTGATAGATTTCATAGACGCAGTCGGCATGGTAGCGCCGAGAAGCTCTGTGTGGAACACTCAGCTCGCTCAGGAAGAATACTTGCTTCATGACCGCGTCAAATATGGAAACACCGGAAGTTCAAACTCGATACCATCTATCTATGAGACTGGCGGCATGCCTGATTATGAAGATTATTTACGAACGATTTTTACTAAGCCCACGCATTTTTCACCGGAGAACGAATTTAGAGTTGTCTTGCGTGCCAACGCTCCATACTCCCTCGAAGATGATCCTGCCGGTATGAAGCTGAAGCACAAAAAGTTGCGTCGTTCCATAACTAAAACCGGGTTTCTTGACGAAAATCGTTGATTACGGCAGGCGGCTTCACTCTGTTGAAGACTGTTGATTATTCCTACGCACCGGTCTGAGTAATTCGGCAGGTAATACATTCCGATGCTAGTTGCCCATGCTATTTCTAGTGTAGGTGGCCTTTATATATGAAGAGTGAATTTTGACCGTCGTGAGGGACAGTATCCTTCGCGACTTGACGGATCTAATGAGCTACCCCCCGAAAATCGGACACTGACGTAAGCTGCGATTTATAGTCTGCTGATCTTCAACACGAAGGAGATCAGGAATGTCGAAACGGAAGCAACATCATCCAGAATTCAAAGCCAAGGTGGCGTTGGAGGCGCTGAAAGGCGAAGAGACGGTCAGCGAGTTGGCCAGTCGTTTCGGCGTGCATCCCACGATGATCCATCAATGGAAACGGGCTTTGTTGGAAGGCGCGTCAGGAGTATTTGAGCGCGGTGGCCGGAAAGCAGCGGAAGTCGATGAAGATCAGGTCAAAGACCTGCACGCCAAGATCGGGGAGTTGGCTGTCGCCAACGATTTTTTGGCCAGAAAGCTCAAGCCTTGGACCGGCAAGTGAGGCGCAAGATGATTGAACCCAATTTGCCTGGTCTGTCTGTCGGCATGCAATGTGCATTGCTGTCGATCTCGCGGTCGTCGTTTTACTATGAGCCGAAGGGTGAGACCGAGATGAACCTCGATCTGATGCGGCTGATCGATAAGCAGTTCTTGGAAACACCGTTTTACGGCGTGCGTCAGCCTCTCGGGACATTGCCTTCGGCAATACCCTGACGGCCAATGGATGACATGGCATCTGCGCAATGAGGAGCACCTCGTGAATGAGAAGCGGATCAGACGCTTGATGCGATTGATGGGCCTTATGCCGATCTACCAGAAGCCCAACACCAGCAAGGTTGCGAAAGGCCACAAGATTTACCCCTATCTGCTGCGTGGCCTGCGGGTGGACCGACCCAACCAGGTTTGGTGCGCGGACATCACATATCTGCCCATGCGACGCGGCTTCCTTTATTTGGTCGCGATCATGGACTGGCATACACGCAAGGTGCTGGCGTGGCGCATCTCAAACACGCTGGAAGCCGGGTTCTGTGTCGACGCCCTCAACGAAGCGATCCACAAATACGGCTTGCCGGAGATCATGAATACGGATCAGGGCAGCCAGTTCACATCGTTTGCGTGGACAAATCAGCTACAGCGATCTGGCGTGCGCATCTCAATGGACGGCAAGGGCCGTTTTCTCGACAACATCTTTGTCGAACGACTATGGCGATCCCTAAAATACGAATGCGTCTATTTGCACGCCTGGGAAACTGGATCAGAAGCCAAGGCTGGCGTCAGAAAATGGATCGAGTTCTACAATCACAAACGCCCACATTCTGCACTTGGCGGCAAACCACCTGCCGTGGTCTATTGGCAGACAAATGAAACAAACAACCCCGATCAGCAGGTGCAAAGAGTAGCTTAATTTATCTCAGATCTTGTCCAAGGAATGGGGAGTAGCTCACTAATGCCCATTTTTTGCGTCGTAATTCCAGTCTACGCGCTTCATTTAAAAGCGGCTTCGGGCCGAATGTCTGGTTCCAATGAGCACGTAGTGGTTTGTGTCGCGTAGGATTTCACCAAAATTATTTTACGAATAAATTACGAATAGCACTATATTTATCAATCCTTTCAGTTGGTTGAGTGTCCCTTCACCCGCACCACTCTATCCCATTGATGTTGAATTTAGACGTTTCTTTGAATGCGGGTTTGTCCTCTTCAAGGTTCTAAACCTGATTGCAATCAGGTTTAGAATTGGCTGGAAGACGCACGCTCCTTGCCGGCCGATCAGATTGATATCATTGGCTTCTTGCTGCCGCTATCGACCTACCCAAGATTATCCGTAAAGCAGAACTGCACGGCCCATTAGGTGCGCAGTATTGCCAAGCGAAAGCGCGTTGGACTAGCGACTTAGAGCGTGCACGCGTTTTACGATGGATCGACCTCGGGAACGGTGCCAAGCCGGACGATGAACGTGGGCTCACTTACTTCGCCTGAATCGGGGTCTTCGGTCACCCAATAGGCATCAACACCGACGCAACTGTCAGAGCGATCCTCGCGTTCCGCACGCAGCTCAGCCTCGTCAGCCGTGGAATATTTTATCTGTTTATCAATGCTCAAGCTGACGCGCCCGTCACGGCCGGCCGGTTTCTCGACGTAGGTCTGGCAGATATAATGCACCTTAGGCCCGGTTTCGTGGTCGTTGCTCATCTCTACCTCCTGAACGGATCGTTCAACTTAGATGGATGATTACCCTGATCCGCGGGGATGCGCTATCGGCGAATGGTTTGCCGCACGCAGGTGGGCGCTCTGGCGGGTTCGAGTTTGTTGAGCGTGCACCGGCATTCATCGACTGAATGAGGCGGGGTGCAAAATTCGTCAGTCAGGACGTCCAACGGGAACAAGGCTGCTAAACGGCTTGCCTGTGGCTTGCTCGTATTCCTGTTCATCCCAGAACCCGATCAGGATACCGCCCGATGCGGCGTGCTTTTGGCGTTCCAGAATTACGGGGGTGGCGGTGATGCGGGTGTGATGGCGTCTTGACCAATCAAGCAGGGCGGATTCCATGCGCGCGCGGACGGCCACATGCGCTGCAGATTTTGATGCGCCAATGTCGCGCAGCTCTTGCGGGTCGGTTTCAAGGTCGAACATCACCGGGCGGAACCCTTCGCAGCGGATATATTTCCAACGCCCGTCAAAGATCATCACCGTATGGGCATGTTCCTGCGCCACGTCCAATTCACGCGCCATCTCAGACCAGTGATAGTCATGTTCGCTGATCGCATAGCGCCGCGAGAACCCTTTGGTGCCGTTCAGGATCGGCGTCAGATCGCGGCCCTCGATGATGTGTGGTTTGGCCTCGCAGCCAAGCGCGTTCATAAAGGTCGGTGCAAGATCGATCATCTCGACCAGTTCTTCGCAGATCGACCCGCGTGAGGCGTCTGCCTCGGGGCGGGGGTCGGCGATGATCAGCGGCACCTTGGCGGCGACGTCGTGGTAGAAGTCTTTGTCACCCATCCAGTGATCGCCCATATAATCGCCGTGATCCGAGGTGAAGGCGATGATGGTATTTTCGCTGATGCCGGTTTCATCCATCCACGCAAACAGCCGGCCAAGGTTGTCATCAAGCTGCTTGATCAGCCCCATATAGGCGGGGATCACATGTTCGCGCACATGATCGCGGGCAAAGCTGCGGCAGACTCTTGCGTTCAGATAGGCCGCCATAAGCGGATGATCGGTCGACAGTTCGGCTTCTGACCTTATCGGGTCAATGACATGCTCGGCCCCGTACATGTCGTGGTAGGGGGCAGGGACGATATAGGGCCAATGCGGTTTGATATAGGACAGATGGCACATCCACGGGCGGCCGTCCTCTTGCGCGTCGGTCATGAAATCTATGGCGCGGTCGGTCATATAGGCGGTTTCAGAATGCTCTTCAGGCACATCAGCGGGTAGGCGAGAATTCTTGAGCAACCAAGCCGACAGCCTGTCACCGTTTTCATCCAGACCGGAGTTTGCAAAATCCCCCCAAGGGTTGTCGGATGCGTATCCGTTTTCGACCAGATAATCATCATAGGCGGACCAGCGCTGGCGCGGGCTGTCTGGGTGCAATCCGTCGTCGCGTTCATAGGGTTCGAACCCGCATTCAGACCGGCTCACCCCGATTGTGCTTTTGGGATCAATCCCAAGCCAGGCCATACCTTCAACATCTGCGGTCATATGGGTTTTGCCGACCAGAACGGCGCGGGCTCCGGCCTCGCGCAGGTGATCGCCCAAGGTGGGTTCCCCAACCCGTAGGGGCGTGCCGTTCCATGTTGATCCGTGGCTGCGCACATAGCGCCCGGTATAGGCCGACATCCGCGACGGGCCGCAAACGGGTGATTGGATATAGGCCTTGTTGAACTGAACGCCGCGCTTGGCGAGGGCATCAATATGAGGCGTATGCAGATGCGGGTGGCCATAGCAGCTTAGGTAATCAAAGCGCAGTTGATCTGCCATAATCCAAAGTACATTGGGGCGTTTGGTCATGATTTTGGGTCCTCGGTTAACAGATCATCTATCGGCTGGCGCAGGAATTCTTCGAGCCTGTCAAAGTAGCTGGTAAATTGCTTAATCTCTTGGGGGGTAAAGCTGCGTCGCAACGCATCGCGACGTCGTTTCATAATGGGCGCTGCCTTGTCATAGGCGGCGCGGCCTTTGTCGGTCAAGGCGACGCTCAGCTGGCGGCCGTCTGCCGCGTCGCGCTGCATGGTCACCAATCCCTTGCGCTGCATCTGGGGCAGGCCCCGGCTAAGCTGCGAATGATCGACGCGTTGAATTTCGGCCATTTCGCGGATCGACAGCGGCCCGGTTTCTGCGAGATCCCACAGCACCCGCCATTCCAGAACCGAAAGCCCACCTGCGCTGTGCAGCAGCTTTTGGCTTTGGCTGCGCGATGCCGCATAGGCGGCGGGCATGCGCGCAAAGATGTTTACCTCTTCGCGGGCGCGCCTTGCGCTGATCTTTTCAGACCGGGTTTTGGGCGTTTTTGACATCGGCTCCTCCGAGATTGGATAAAGCCTGAAAAAATTATGCGTGACAAGTCATATAATTTTTGCCACCGTAAGGCACAACCCGATGTAAGTCGGGGGTGCGTCTGTGGAGGAATGCACCGCATATAGGGAGGGAACACATGATCAAATCAACCATTCTTGGGGCAGCCGTGGTGCTGGCCCCACTTGCTGCAACCGCGCAGCAAACATTGACGGCAGAGACCACCAGCGCAGGGTCTTCGCCGCATTATATCGACACAACCTTTGCAGCCGCATTGGAAAGCGCGGGGGTCGCAACCTTGCAAATCACCGAAGGGGCAACGCTGACCAATTCGGTCAAAGCGGTCGCTGAAGGCCGGCTGGATATTGCAGCGGCTCCGCTGATTCTTCCGTTCCTTTTGTCGCGCGGCATTGGCCCTTACAGCGGTGTTGGTGCTGAAAAAGGCAAAGAACTGGCAGATAATATTCGCGCGATTTTCTTTCACGCGGGATCGCATCAGATCTTTGCCTATTACGACAGCAAACCCATCGACGACATCACCAAGCTGGACGGTACGCGCATCTGGAACGGCCCGCCCCGCGGCGCGGCGCTAACCTCCGGTCGTGCGACCGTGCAATTGCTGTCTGGGTTGAAAGACGGCGAAGGATATGAGGGCGTGCAAAGCCCTTGGCCCGACGCGGTGTCGACCATTACCGGCGGCAGCGTTGATGCGTGGACTTCGCCTGATGGTCTGCCATCTGGCCGTCAAATCCGTATCGCCGCAGCGGGCGCCACGACCATTCATGACATCCCGTCGGCGCTGTACAATAGCGAGTTGGGCAAACAGATCACAGCCGCACCCGGACATGCGCCGTTTTCGATGCCGGTCGATGAATATCGCGCGGCCTATGCAGGCAATGACATCACCATCGTGACCGATGATGACACCTTTGACAGCTATTCAACTGCTTTTGGCGAAATCGTTCCGGCTGAGATGGATGAACAACTGGTGTTCGACATTGTCACGGTGGTTCTTGAGGCTCAGGACCGGTTCGAAAAGGGATCGCCCATTGGCCCCAACCTGAACATGACCTTTGGCGATATTGACGGCGTCAGCCAAGGTGCTTGTGGTGCGGTGCAGATCAAGATGCACCCCGGTGCCATTCGCGCCTATCAAGAGGCCGGTTTCACCGTCGCCGAGTGTCTGCACCCTTAAAACCTTGCGGCGCGCCAATCTGTTGGCCGCCGCTTTTCCCAATATTTCAATGACCTCGCAGGCCCGGTTTAACGCCGGGCTTGCCACAAAAGGCCTCCCCGCATGACCGAGCCGACATTCCAAAAAATGCCCTTGGGCCATAAGATCGCTTTTGTGCTGTCGCTGGTTTTGGTGTTGGTGGGGATGGTCAACACCATGCCCGAAATCGCTGGCTTGCAGGACTGGGCGCGCGAGATCACGGGCCGCCCTTATTTCCGCGTCTCGGGCTTTGCGACCGAATATTTTTACCCGCCCGTGTTTCTTTTGATGATGGTGATCGTCGCGTTGCGTTCCAGTGTCTATCGGGACTGGAAGGAAAACAAACCACATCTGGCCTGGCTTGGGCTGCTGCTGGACCTTGGGCTGGTGCTGGGCGCGTTTCTGGGCGCGCTTGGCTATCTGGTCGAGATCGACAGCGTGTGCCTGTTCGATCAAATAAGCGGAGAACGCGCGCGCCTGATCCAAGAGGCCGCAGAGCGTTCTGTTGGCGTTATTCCCGGCATGACGCTCGAGGCCGAAGTCCCGTCTTGTCAGGCGCGGTTTGGCATCTGGATACTGCCGCTGCTGCTTACGATTATCACGTTGTTCTTCCTTTATAACGTGAGGGTGTGGGGCGCACCTTTGGCAATCGTTGCCAGTATTGTGGTGCTCTATACGGTGACAACGGCCCTGTTTTGGGTGTTCGATCTGTCGGACAATAATTTCCTGCTGACAAAACTAGGCGCGGATGGTGGGGATCCCATGGCGGCGGCGATCCAAAAAGCCACCAACGTCTTTATCTCACCCGATGGCATCATGGGCCGGTTTATGGATATCGTGGTCAATCAGGTGTTCCCCTATGTCATTCTGGGGTCCTTGTTTGGCACCTCGGCAGGCGGCAAATCATTGATCAAACTGGCGGTTAAGCTGACACGCCGTTTGCGTGGCGGCCCGGCCCATGCGGCGATCATTTCCTCGGCTATGTTTGGCACCATCACCGGCGGTCCCGTCACCAACGTCTTGTCGACGGGGCGCCTGACGATCCCGATGATGATCCGCAACGGGTTCAATCCGCGCTTTGCCGGCGGGGTAGAGGCAGCTGCGTCTTCGGGCGGGCAAATCATGCCACCGGTGATGGGGGTTGCGGCCTTTGTCCTCGTGGCGCTGACCGCCGTGCCTTATACCAAGGTTATCGTCGCCGCGTTTTTGCCTGCGATGGCATTCTTTTTCTCGATCTTTCTGACGGTGATGTTCCAAGCGCGCCGCGACGGCGTCGAAGCCATGGGCGAAGTCCCCGAAGATCTGGTCATGGTCCCCCAAGACCGCTTGAACGTCGTGATGATCTTTGCCCCGATCATGGTCATCTTGTTTCTGCTGCTTGGCAGCAAGGATGCGGTCGCGAGTGGCCCGCTCAGCTGGATCTTGTGGGATGGCGCGATACAAACGATCACGAACGCCACCGGCGACGCTGTGTCTGCGGGCTGGTGGGCGGTGATTGCGCTGCTGCCGCTGCTGCTGCTTGATCCTGAAATCCGCGCGAAACCCAGCCGAATACTAAGCTCGCTGGCCGATGGTGGCGTGTTGTTGTCGCGCTTGTTCCTGCTGTTGTTCGCGGTGTCGATCATCTCGTCTTTCCTGAACGAAAGCGGCCTGACCGGAGAGTTGACGCGCGCCGTGACCGCATGGCTTGAACACGCGCAGATGTTGCGCCTGTTCGGGTTCGAGATTCCGATTGTGGGCGGCGTTTATCTGATGTTGGCGTTGTTTTGTGCCATGTTCTGCGCGATTTTACTGGGTATGGGGATGCCCACTGTGCCCGCCTATGTGAATGTCGCCTTGTTGCTGGGGCCGCTGCTGAGCAACCTTGGTGTCAGCTTTTTCACCGCGCATATGTTTGTGTTTTACTTCGCCGTTGCGTCGGCCATTACGCCGCCGGTTGCCATCGCCGCCTTTGCCGCCGCGTCCATTTCCAACACCGAACCGATGCGCACCGGGTTTTCCGCGGTGCGTGTGGGGATCGTCATGTTCGCCATCCCCTTTATCTTTGCGTGGTACCCCGAGCTGTTGTTGATCGAAGAGGCCGTGACCATCACCAATGACGCGGGTCAAAGCGTGTTGATCGACGGCTACACCGGCGAAACCGACTGGGCATGGATGGCCTTTCTGGGCGCGCGCCTTGTCTTGGCGCTGTATCTGCTGGCATCCGCGCTCAGCCGCTATGACCGTGGGCCAATAGGTGGGTTGGAAATGGGCGCACGGCTGGTGATTGCTGTCCTTATCCTGTGGAAAACCGCCATGGTGATGTGGGTCGGTATCGGTTTGGCGGTGGCGGTCATATGCGCGCACTACGTATATGCTGCGCGGCGGTAAGCGGCCGGTCGGGTCAGCGAAAGACGCGTGGATTGCGCAGACCCCAGTCTGAATAGAGATCAGCCATGATGGTGCGGAATTGTTGTTCCGTCGCACCCAGCGAGGTATGCGCGCCGCCGGTTTCGCCAAAGACTGTCGCTTCGTCCCCGACCTGAACCCCGTTCAGGTCCGTGGCATCCACAACGACCGTGTTCATGGAAACCTTGCCCAACACCGGGGCGATCTGGGTGCCAATGGCCACGGCAGCATCGTCTTGCAAGTCGCGTCGGAACCCGTTGGCATATCCGATCGATACGCAGGCCAGCTGCCGGTCGCTGCGCAGCCGATGGGCCCCGTCATAGCCGACAGTGGCCCCCTTGGGATAATCGCCAAGGCTGACCACGCGCGCCTTCAGGTCCATCGTGGTCTGGAACCCCAGCTCAGGCTTTAAGATCCCGTAAAGGATCGCGCCGCAGCGGTACATATCCGTCTCAACCGGTTCATTGGCCACCAAGGTGAGCGAGCTTCCGGCATGCACCAGAATGTCAGACCTATCGAGGGTGCTGTTGTCGATGATCCAAGCCACCTGTTGCTGAAACAGCTTTGATGCCATGCGCAGGTTTTGCGCGGTGTTACAGGGGAAATGCGTGCAGATGCCGACGATGTCCTCGGCGAGCATCTCCAGAATGGCAAGGCAGGTTGCGCGGCCTTGGTCCGTTGAAATCTCAAGCCCGTCGCGGGACATGCCCAACGCATTGAGCGCCAGATGGCAAGGGACGGGGCGGCCAGCATCTTTAAGGGCCAACAGCGTTTGAGCGACCTCAAGCGAGCCGACCTGTTCCTCGACCTGCGCCTCAATTGCGTCCTCAATCTCGGGCGGGGTGGCGGCACGTACCCGGATCAAGGTTCCGGTAAAGCCTGCGCTGCGCACGGCGTAGCCTTCGGCGTTTGATGTGATGCCAATACAGGTCACACCTTGCGCTTGGATCAGCGGGACGACCTGTTGAATGCCATGGCCATAGGCGTCGGCCTTGAGCACCGCACAGAACCTGCGCCCTTTTGGGACCAGCCCAAGCGCAAGTTTGAGGTTGTTGGATATCCTATCGCGGTGAATTTCGCACCACGAGCCAGGGCATCGTTCCTCTGTCATGGCGCGGGCGGGCCAAGCAGCCGCGCAAGGATGCCACAGAATTGATCGGTGACTATCGGCAGCAGGGCATCGGGGAAATCGTAATCAGGGTTGTGCAACTGCGGCTGGTTTTCACCAGACCCGATATAAAGCATTGCGGCTTTCGCCCCGTCATCCCCGATGCGTCCAAAATCCTCGGACCAGCGCATGGGGGTGGCCATATCGTTGATCGCAAATCCCAAATCCGCCGCGACATCGCGCGCGATACTTGTCGCGTCGGGGTCATTAACCACCGACCGGAATACGTCATGCCACTGGACCTCAACCTTGAGGGGGCCTTTTTCCTGTTCGATATGCGCCAGTGCGTCGGCAATCAGGCTGTCCATACGATCATTCGTCATGGTGCGCAGGGTCACGCGCAATTCGCCATCCGCAGGGGCAATGCCAAAGCTGGGTTCGCCAAGCTTTGCATAGGTCAGCGTCGATAGCGCAAAATCATCTTCTTCAATGGTCCCATGCCCAAGCGCGCCCAGCGAGGTCATCAGCCGCGCCATGGTGCCAGCGGGCGATATGCCATCCTCTGGCGCTGCGGCGTGCGAGCTTTTCCCCGTGAGCAGGACTTGCATACCGCGCGACGCGCAGTTTCCGGGCCCCGGACGCAAGCCAATTTCCCCCAAGGGACGGCCCGGCACATTGTGATATGCAAAGGCGTAATCGGGCCGGATCTCAGGCCAGCGTGTGTCTTCGATCACCGCTTTTGCACCTGCGCCGGTTTCCTCCGCGGGTTGAAACAGTAAGATGACCCGCCCCGACGCGGGGCGCGTTGCCAACGCCATCGCGACGCCAAGCATGCTGACCATATGGCCGTCATGCCCACACAGATGCCCTTTGCCGTCGACCTGCGATTTATAGGGCAGATCGGATTGCTCGTGAATGGGCAGCCCGTCCAGCTCGCAGCGCAGCAGAACGGTGGGGCCGGGGGCGTGCCCCTTAAACTCTGCCGCAACACCGTGCCCGCCTAAATCGGACCAAATGCGGTCGGGGTTCAGTGCCGTAAGCTCGGTGATCATGCGCTGCGCGGTCGCGGCCTCTTCGCCTGACAGCTCTGGCGCGCGGTGCAGATCATGGCGCAGCTGCGTCAGATAATCGATTTGGGTCGGGGAAAGCGCCTGCATCATTGATCCCTATCGTTCTTCCGTGCCGCACCAGTCGGCGATGAACAGGGCGGTTGCCTTGGTGACACGGCGGATGCTTTCAATCTCGACCCGTTCGTTGAAACCGTGGATCGCTTCTGCGCGGGGGCCGTACACAAGCGCGGGTGTGTCTGCATACAGCCCAAAGAAACGCGCATCGGTGGTCGCGGTGATGGCCTCGCGGACCAGTGCCTCGCCGGTGACATCGTGGTGCGCAGTTTCCAAAGCTGCGATGGCCGAAAGCGCATTGGCCGAGCTGTCTTGGGACAGGGCGTACCCTTCGGCGTGAAAGCCGTGATAGACGATGTCGGGCAAGGAGTTGCTGAGAAACGCATTTTCGCGGGCGGCATCCAGGATCACCTTTTCGATCTCGGCCTTGGCGGCGTCGATGGATTGGCCCGGAAAGATTGCCATGCGCACGTCAAACACGCTCCACGCCGGAACCGAACTGGTCCAATCGCCGCCTTCGATCTTACCGATATTCAGGTTCAGCGCATGATCCATATGGGCATAGTCATCAGGCCGGTTTTCCGCCGCGTTCCAGCGGTGTTCCATCTCGTGCAGGGCGCGGATCAGGGGAAAGGCCGCTTCGATCGCATTGGCCCCTTGGCCTGCATAGGCCACATGTGTGGGCAGACCTTTCAGGTGAACCTGAAACCAGATTACCCCAAGCTGGGCAATGGCCAGATGTTCGGAAAACGGCTCGGGGATTAACGCGGCATCTGCAGTATAGCCGCGCGCCAGACAGGCCAGCGCGCCATTACCGGTGCATTCTTCCTCGACCACGGATTGAAAATAAACGTCCGCGCCCGGTGCCAGACCGCAGGCCGCAAGCGCATCAAGGGCAAACAGGTTCGAGGCCAGCCCGGCCTTCATATCACCGCCGCCGCGCCCATATAACCACCCGCCTTCGATACGGGGTTCAAACGGCGGGCTATCCCACATATCCAGCGGCCCCGCCGGAACAACGTCGATATGTCCGTTTAGAATAAGCGACCGACCTTGCTGCGTTTTGGACCGGTGGGTGCCGACAACATTCACCGCGTCCTCATAGGGGCCAAGCACGGGCGAGAACCCCGGCAAGTGCTGGATTTCAGCGATATCAATCTGCCAACGGTCAAGCGCATATCCGCGCTGCGTCAATTCATCCGCCATGAAGTCTTGCGCAGATTGTTCGTTGCCGCGCGTCGACGGGTGGGCGGTGAGGTCGGACAGAAAAGCCAGCTGACGGTCAAAGGCGTCGTCTACGGCGGCGCAGATGCGGGTGTTCAGATCGTCTTGCATTGAGGTGCCTCAGAATGTGGGGAGTGGGGTGTCGGGCAGGATCAGCGGCGCATCGGTGGCCTCGGCGACTTCGGCGGCGGTGACGCCTTGGGCGGTTTCGACCAGATGAAAGCCATCGGCGCTGACGTCGATCACGGCCATGTCTGTGAATATGCGCGAAACACAGCGATGCGCCGTAAGGGGCAGAGTGCAGGTTTGTTTCAGCTTGGGGTTTCCCGCGCGGTCGGTATGGGTGGTCAACACGATCACACGCCGCGCCTTTTGCGCCAGCTCAATCCCGCCGCCGACACCGGGGCTGAACTTGCCGGGGATTTTCCAGTTGGCCAGATCGCCCGTGGCGCTGACCTCGAACGCGCCAAGCATGGTCAGGTCAAGCCGTCCGGAGCGCACGATGGCAAAGCTATCGGCGCTGTGCATAAACGCCGAGCCGGGCAGGGTGGAGACATAGGCCCCGCCCGCATCAATCAGGTTTCTGTCAGCATCTTCTGGTGACAGCGTCGGTCCAATGCCTGTCAGACCGTTTTCAGTATGCAGGCACACGGGAAAATCGGCGGGCAGATGATTCACCACCTGCGTGGGCAACCCAATGCCCAAATTCACCACCGTACCGGGGGAAATCTCGCGCGCGGCGCGGGCAACCATGCGTTCCCTAGCGTTGGACAACAGCGTATTCCTTTGACAGCTCGGCCAGCGGGGTCAGGTGATCGACAAAAACACCAGCCGTGTGCACATCATCGGGGGCAATCGTGCCTAGGGGCACAATGCTTTCCGCTTCGACAATCACGCAATCTGCTGCCATGGCCATCAGAGGGTTGAAGTTCCGCGCCGTCGCGGCAAAGGCGAGGTTGCCAAAGGTATCGGCCCGGTCCGCGTGGATCAGTGCCACATCAGCGCGCAAAGCAGGTTCGACGAGATAGGATACCCCCGCCATTTCAACGACCTGTTTGCCAGCGCCAAGTTCGGTGCCGATCCCGATGTCACTGAGGATCGCACCGATCCCAGCCCCGCCGGCGCGGATACGTTCGGCTAGAATACCTTGCGCGTTGAACTCGACCTCAATCTCGCCCGCATTCATCAGAGCAATCGCGTGGCTGTTCAGCCCCAAATGGGTTGTGATCAGACGTTTAACCTGACCGCTTTGCAAAAGATGGTCGATGCCCATGCCCGGCTCGTTCGCATCATTCTTGATCACCGTCAGGTTCCCTGCGCCATGCGCGACCAGTGCGTGGATCAGGGTCATTGGCGTGCCCGGTACGCCAAAGCCCCCGATCATCACCGTGTCACCGCGTTTGATCCTGCCAATCGCCGCATCCATGGCGCATGTTTTGTCTGGAAACCTCATGCGGCGTGCTCCACCGGCTGGCCGATCTCGGCGGCGAAGGCATCTAGCGCGTCCCGCAGGATCACCATCATTTCGCCGATCTGCGCCTCGGTGATGATCAGTGGTGGGGCCAACAGGAAATGATCCCCCGCCGTGCCGCCCCGCGTGCGACGCGAATAGATGATCAAACCGCGGGCATAGGCCAGCTCAACCAGCCGGTCATAGGCGTTTAGCGCAGGATCAAGCGGCTCCATGGTAGTCCGGTCCGACACAAATTCAAATGCGGTCAGCAAGCCCTTGCCGCGCACATCCCCGATAAAGGGATACCGGTCCATCAAGGCGCGCAACTCGGCCATTAGAACCTCGCCCATCTTGGCGGCGTTTTCGATCAGGCCTTGATCTTCCATTTCCTCAAGCACGGCCAAACCGGCAGAGCAGGCCAAGGGGTTGCCCGCATAGGTAAACCCGTGTTGGAAGCCGCCAGCATCCAGCACCGGTTCAACGATACGCGCGCCCGCGATGATCGCGCCAAGCGGGGCATAGCCTGCGCCAAACCCTTTGGACATGGCAACGATGTCGGGCGTGATGCCCCAATGTTCTGCTGCTAGGAATTTTCCGGTACGGCCCGCGCCGGTCATGACCTCGTCATAGATCAGCAGCACGCCGTATTCGTCGCAAATCTCGCGCACGCGCCCGTAATAGCTGTCCGGTGCGACCAAGGCACCGGTCGACGCACCGCCAACAGGTTCCATCACAAAGGCCAACACGTTTTCCGGCCCTTCCTCCAATATCCTGTCGCGCAGCAATTCGGCATATTTCAGGCCGCGTTGTTCTTCGGTCAGGTTGTCGCGGTCCAGATAGGTGGCAGGCGCGTCGATCTTGGGCATGCCTTCCATCATCGGGGCAAAGGGCGCGCGCAGGGGATCGTAGCCCGTGAGATCAAGCGCACCAAGGGTGCAGCCGTGATAGGATGGGAACCGCGAAATCACCCTGTGCCGTTTGGGCTGTCCTTGGGTGAGGGCATATTGACGGGCCAGCTTTACCGCGCTTTCCACCGCCTCGGATCCGCCAGAGACAAAGAACACGCGATCCAGCCCGTCAGGCGTCATCGCAACAGTTTTGGCCGCCAGATCCTCGGACGGGTGGGTGCGGAAATGCAGCCGGTAGCCAAAGGTCGCCTTGTCCATCTGCGCTTTGATCTTGGCCAGAACACGGGGGTTTGAGTGGCCGATGTTTGACACCATCGCGCCGGACGATCCGTCGATATAGCGCTTGCCGTCTTCGTCGAAGAGGTAAATCCCCTCGCCATAATCCAGAAAGGGGCGGGGATTGCGGGACTGGTAAAACAGATAAGACGCCGCGTCGGTCATTTGTTCGCCCCAAGATGCTTGCCCAGGAATTCACGGGTGCGCGCCTTGGTGGGGTTTTTGAACAGAACCTCGGGCGGGCCTTCTTCGACAACCACGCCTTGATCCATGAACAACACGCGATCACAGACAGAGGCCGCGAAATCCATCTCATGGGTGACGATGATCATCGTCATGTCCTCTTCGGCCAGCTTCTTCATGACCTGATTGACCTCATCCACCAGCTCTGGGTCCAGCGCCGATGTCGCCTCGTCAAACAGCATCAGCTTTGGGTGCATCGCCAGCGCGCGGGCAATGGCAACCCGCTGTTTCTGGCCGCCCGACAGTTGCGAGGGATAGTAATCAATTCGCTCAAGCATACCGACCTTATCAAGCTGCTCTTCGGCCAGCTTATCGGCGGCTTCCTTGGACAACCCCTTGAGCATTTTGGGGGCCATGGCGACGTTTTCACGGGCGGTCATATGCGGGAACAGGTTAAAGTGTTGAAACACCATGCCGATCTGCTGGCGCATTTCGTTGATATGCTTTTCGTACTGCCGGTGCGGCAGCTTTTTGTTGACCTGAACGCCGTCCAGCCAAACCTCGCCCTTGGTCAGTGGATCAAGGTCGTTGATGGCGCGCAAAAGCGTGGATTTCCCCGAACCCGATGGGCCGATGATGGCAACGATCTGCCCGCGTTCTACCGTTAGGCTGATGTCTTTGAGAACCTCAAGATTGCCATAGGATTTCTGCGCATGACGGACGTCTACGAAGTCTTGTTTATCGGTCATTGTTTTGGCCTTGTGGATCAGCGGGAAAGCGAGATGCGGCGTTCAATTTTACGCTGCACCCATTCCATGCAAAGATTGATGACATAGTAGAATGCCGCGGCAAGAATGTAGAATTCGAAGGGGCGGTAGGTTTTCCCGATCACGCGCTGCGCCGACAGCGTCAGCTCGCTTACCCCGATCACCGACACAAGGGCGCTGTCCTTGAGCAGGGCAATCATGTTGTTGCCAATGGGCGGGATAACGGCGCGCACAGCCTGCGGGATCACGATCTTACGCAAGGCTTGGCCACGGCTGAGGCCGACGGTGCGTGCGGCCTCCATCTGGCCCTTGTCGACGGACAGGATCGCGGTTTGGATCAGCTCGGAATTATAGACGGCAAAGTGCAGGCCCAGCCCGATGACCCCAGCCACAAAGGCGGGCAGATCAATGCCGATTTGCACCAAGCCGAAATAGATCAGGAACAGTTGCAGTAGTAGCGGCGTCCCCATGAAAACCCACGCAACCAAACGAAACGGCTGCCGGATAATCCATGGCGCGTAGAGCGCGATCACCGCAAAGACGATGCCGCCAAAAAAGCTGATGATCGCGGCGACAACGGTGATGCCGATTGTCCAGGCACACCCCAGCAGGATGATGTCCAGGTGCTTGGGAATAATCGAAAAATCTAGGCCCATCTGTTTTTCCTATTCCAATCAGGTGATCTGTACTTTGCGGTCCAGCCAGGTCACGCCCCGGCCGACGACATAGATGATGATCATGTAAAGAACCCCTGCGAGCAGGAACATTTCAAAGGGCTTGTAGGTCGATCCGATATAACGCTGTGCCGTATACGTGAGCTCAATCACCGAGATCGCGGCGACAAGCGCTGTCGCTTTGATCAACATGTTCAGGTTCACGCCAAGCGGGCGGACCATCAGACGTGCGGCCTGCGGAAGGATGATTTGGTACATGGCCTGCCAGTTGCTAAGCCCCAAGGTGCGGGCGGCCTCGCGTTGGCCCTTGTCGATCGAAATGATCGCGCCGCGGATTGTTTCGGTCATGTACGCGCCTGCATTGACGCCCAGCCCGATTACACCGGCCTCGAACGCGTCAAGCTGGATGCCGATCTGTGGGCCGCCAAAATACAGGATGAAAAGCTGGATCAGCGCGGGTGTGCCGCGAAATACACTGACGTAAGCCGCGCCCAGAAAACGGATGAAGGCAAAGCGGGACAAGCGGGCAGCGACGCCCAATATCCCGCAGAAAAGCCCAAGGATCGCGGTGAGGACCGACAGCAATATGGTCAGTCCTGCCGCCTCAAGAAAGAACGGATAGACTTTGAGCATCAGGTCAATATCCATGTCGCCCCTCCTTTTTCAGTTATTGTGGTGCTTAGCTGCATGGCTCGGACGGCGCAGCACGGCAAAGTGCCTCTCGCCGCGATAACGGGCGAGAGGCGACAGGCTTAGCGGATGTCTGCGCCAATCCACTTTTCAGCCAAAGCGACATAGGTGCCGTCTTCCATCATGGAATCGAGCGCCTTTTGCATTTCGGCGGCAAGCTCGGGGCTACCTTCGCGGATCGCGATGCCGGCACCGAATGGTTTTGTGTCCGGGTCGTCGAACATTGCGAACTCTTGCTCTTTCGCAGTCATCGCAAGGATGGCGGCGATTGAATCGTTCACAATTGCATCGACGCGGCCATTTTCCAGCTCAAGCAGCAGTTCGGGCAGGCCCTTATATGTGTTGATGTCATAGCCTTTTGCGCGGGCCCAATCTTCGTGGGTTTCGCCCAAGGTCAAACCGACTTTCTTGCCCTCAAGATCGGCAAGGCTTTTGATGTCTGAACCGGGTTGCGTAAAAATTGCGCGCTTGTCGGAATAGTAAGGGCCGACAAAGTCGACAACTTCATCGCGTTCGTCCGTGATGGTCATGGAGCCCACGATCGCATCGTATTTATTGGCCAGCAAACCGCCGATGATTCCATCCCACGCGGTGGTGACGATCTCGGCCTCCAGGCCCATACGCTTGGCGATTTCGGTGCCCACGGCGGGGTCAAAACCGACGACTTCGTTTTGGTCATTCACAAAGTTAAAGGGAGGGTAGGCACCGGACATTGCAATGCGAATAACACCATTTTCCTTAAGGGTATTAAGCTCTTCGGCCACGGCGGCGCTTAGGCCCGCGACGGCAAAGCCTGCTGCGACTACGGCAGTTTTCAGGATCGTACGACGAGAAGTCATTTTGGTCTCCATGCTGGTTTTTGGTGATTAAGTCACCTGTGATACAAAAGGCGGTTGGCCCGCTCTGCAAAAAGACTTGCACAGAGGAATTGTATCATGCAAATAAATAATAAGCATCATGAGTATAGATTTGAACTATGATACTGCCACATCAAAATCGGTTTCCATGGAACCTCGATTGGAACTTACTGCGCACCTTTATGGTGGTCGCAGAGCAACGCGGCATCTCCAAGGCGGCGACTTATCTGGGGCTTAAGCAGCCAACGGTGTCGGCGGCGTTAAAGCGGCTGGAACAGGCGTTCGGCAAAACCCTTGTGATCCGCAAACCCAATGAATTTTCGATCACCCGCGCGGGTCAGGTTTTATACGCTGAATGTGCGGCTATCTTTGGCACCGTGTCGCAACTGCCCGCCATCATGGACGAGGGGAACGCCGAACTGCGCGGTCATCTGTCCATCGCGATTACCAGCTCCGTGATATCAGAGCATTTCGACGAATTCCTGAACCGGTTTTCGAAAAACCACCCCAACGTGACCTATTCGTTTTCCGTCTATGAAAGCGACGAAGTCGAGAAAATGGTGACCTTGAACCGGTCGAGTTTCGGTATTTGCCTGTTGCCGCGCATTCCCAAAAAGCTGGACACCATGGTGCTGTACAACGAATATTTCGGCCTGTTTTGCGGGGCGCGGCATCGCTTGTTCAATGTAAAAGACATCTCTCCGCAGGACTTGGAAGGGGAACCCTTTGTGGCCTTTCAAACCGAAGCAGAAGGTGGCCCGCTTGAGGCCGTGTCAATGCTACGCGCCCGTTTGAATCTGGCCCGTAACTGGCGCGGTGTGTCGTCTAGCTTGAACGAGATCCGGCGCATGATCATGGCGAATGTGGGGATCGGCGCGCTGCCGCTTCACGTGGCCAAGCAGGATGTTGCCGCCGGACATATCCGCCAGCTTCCCCCCTACGAGGACCTGCCGCTGGTCAGCATATATCTGCTGAGCAATCCGGCGCGCCGGCATTCCGAAGCGGAAACGATATTTCTGGCCGAGATTGAAGCGGAACTGTCTGCCATTGGCGTGTCAGATCGGACCTACGGGATCGGGTGAATTTAATGGCGCTTCAGGTTGCGCGCCGCTTTGTCGTTAAGGAATTCACGCGCGTGATTTCAGCCAATCGCGGGGGCTGGCACCAATGACCCTTAGGAATTCGCGGTTGAAATTCGACTTGGTGTTAAACCCGCTGGCGAACATCGCTTCGGTCACCGATGTGTCGTTTTGCATCAAAGCACAGGCATGGTGCACGCGATGGGCATTGATATAGCGCGATACGTTTTCGCCTTTGTATTTGTTGATTGCGCGTGAAAGCTGCTTTTCCGGCACCAGCAGTTTCCGTGACAAGCGTGACAGCGACAGGTCAGGATCAAGATAGGGCTTGTGCGTGGCGATATAGGTTTCGAGCTTTTCGATAATCGCAGTATCGCGGTCCTTGTCTTGCTCGGTATCATGGCTGCGTTTTGCTTGGGGGTCGTTCTGGCTTTCTATCGCGTGCGACAGGCCAAGCGCGCCAAGTACCAGCAACGTGATCGACGACAACAGGCTGGGCAGCCAAAGCAACATATCCGAATGCCCTGAGGCAAGACGGACCGCGATGAAAATGTCGGTGGCCGCAGACCCGATCAAGGCAAGCGCCAGAATTCGCCAGACCAACACGATCAGATAGCCGTTTTCCAAGCGGCTGTGGGGCAGACTGTCTTCGCCTTCGCGCAGAACAATCAAGATGGCGAGGCCATATCCCGCAAAAAGAGAGGGGATCACCACGTCCAGCCAGTCGGGGTGAATGATCAGACCGATCACCGCAAGGGCAGGCCCGATTGCCAGATGAACATAAATGTTTTGATTGCGCAGAGGGCCCGCCGATGCCTGTCGAAAGGCCAGCCAAGCGATTGCGGGGATGATGCTGGCAACAAGTGCCTGAACGATCCGTAGGCTAGAGACGCCATAATATTGGACCAACGCGATGATTGCGCTTTGCACCGCGCAAACGGTGATCAGAACCAACAGCGTGATATGTGTTTTGCGGGTCAGCACGCGGTGCAGAACAAAGCCGAGCAGTATTAAAGCGACAATCATGGGAACGGGTAAAACTGGCATCAGGAAATGTCCGTTTTTCTAATTCTCAAAGGTCCTAAATCCCGATCTGCACGACCTGAAACCGGATATCGGTCGTCTGGAACCATGCGAGCGGCTGAATGGGGGTGTCAACATTCAAACCAATTATTCGAAAGGTTATCCTATGAAACATATAGTTTTTGCCGCAGCTTTGCTGGTACCTGTCGCGACCGGCGCAATTGCATCAGAGGTGGGGTTGATTGAACGGACCATCGCTGTGCCACACCACAATCACGATATGGAAGTGTCTGTCATGTTTCCGGCCACCGGGCATAACAAAGTTATCTTTGGCGAAAACGCGGTGTTTTACGGCGCGCCTGTCCTTGAAAACGCAGAACCCGTGGCCGGGCAATATCCGGTCGTTCTGATGTCACATGGGTGGGGCGGAAACTATGCGCGGATGGCGTGGCTTGGCGCAGGGCTGGCAGCGCGGGGGGCGATCGTGATTGCGGTCAATCACCCGAACAGCACGACTTTTGATCTGGATTTGGACGGCGCATTCGACCATTGGACCCGGGCGCAGGATTTGTCGGCCGCGTTGGACAACGTGGTGCAGGACACGACCTTTGCAAACCTCATTGATGAAATGCGCATTTATGCTGCTGGCTTTTCCTATGGCGGGTGGACTGCGCTTTCTTTGGGCGGAGTGCAGGCCAAACGGGATGGGCTGTTCGCCTATTGCGAGGCTGCGGGGCCGCAGTCGCAGTTCTGCGGTGAACTGGCCACGGCTGCGCATGACCCGGCAACGCTGGACGCGCGGAAATATGACGCATCCTACAAGGATGACCGGATAAGCCGGGTTGCGGCGATTGACCCCGGCCTGACTTGGAGCCTGACATCCGCAGATATGCAGGAGTTTGACACCCCGCTTTTGCTGATCGGATTGGGTGAGGGCGATGACCGCCTTGCCGCGACCGACACAAGTGCAGGGGGCAGCAATTTTGAGGCTTTGGTGACGCAAGCGAGGGTTCTGGAGATCGCCCCCGCCATGCACTTTAGCGCGCTAGGGGTGTGTAAACCGGCGGGCGAGGCGATCTTGCTTGATGAAAAGGATGATCCGGTCTGCACCGATCCCGAAGGCACGGACCGCGCGCAGGTACTGAACATGATCGTTGAAGCAATGGTGGATCACTTTGATCTGGATTAACGACGATAAGGCATGGTGGTGGCCGCAGCTATCACCATGCCGCAATACGTTTTTCAGACAAGCATACCCGCCGCGCAAAAAGCAATAAGGCGGTCGATTTGCGCGTCTTCTGTTGAATGCCCTGCACCCAACGCGCCAATACGCTCTTTCGAGGTCAGCAGCGCAAGCATGGCGGCGACGGAGAACGCGAACCCCTCTGCCACCTGTTGTTTGGATGCATGGGGCAGAAGTGTTTGAAACTCTGCCAGAAATATCTGGGCCGTCGGGTCGAAACACTCCGCTGAAATTTCGCGCCAACGGTCATCTGAGGACACAAAAGCGACCAACCGGGCGTAATCGCGCCAAGCGGGTTCTTGTGCCAACAGATCAAAGAAGGGGCGCATAAAGGCGGCGACGACAGCCTCAATCCCCCACATATCTGCAGATTTAGCCTGATCGAGGGCCGCAAGCCTGACGCGGGACAATGTATCAGACCGGCGCGCGACGGTCTGGTGAAACAATGCTTTCTTGCCGCCCCCATGATGGTGGATCGTGCCCACCGGTTCGCCTGCTTCGGCTGCGATGTCGCGGATCGTGGCACCATCATATCCGCTGATGGCGAAAGTCTTTTCCGCTGCATCGAAAACACGGGCTTTGGTCTCAAGCGCCCGTTTCGAGGGGGCTCTTTTGCGCTTGGTCTCAAGGGGTTGCACGTTTGTCATGAAAACACCTTGCCTTAAATTGAACATTTGTTCAAGCTAAGGATTAACAAGGGGAGGACGCGATGGGAGACGCGGAGAAACGGCTAGCCCTGATCGGGGCAGGGCCGATGGGGTTGGCAGCGGCAAAGCTGCTGGTGGAAAATGACATCGACTTTCAGGGGTTCGAGCTGAATTCAGGCGTGGGGGGCCTGTGGGATATCGATGCCCCGCAGTCGACCATGTACGAGACAGCGCACCTGATTTCGTCCAAGAAAATGACTGAGTTCGCCGATTTTCCGATGCGGGAGGAGGTTGCCGAATACCCCTCGCACCGAGAGATGAAACGGTATTTTGAGGAATTCGCCGCGCATTTCGACCTGCACAAACATTACCACTTTGGGGCCAAGGTGTTGGACTGTACCCCGCTGGGCGGTCCAAATGACGGCTGGCGGATCACGTGGCGTGATGACGCGGGCGATCATGTCGAGGAATTCGCGGGGCTGCTGATCGCCAATGGCACGCTGAGCACGCCGAACATGCCCAGCTTTAAGGGCGAATTTACAGGCGAGCTGATCCATTCATCGCAATATCGCCATCCCAGCCAGTTTGATGGCAAGCGCGTACTGATTATCGGTGCGGGCAATTCCGGCTGCGATATCGCCGTTGACGCGATCCATCACGGGGTGTCATGCGATCTGTCGATGCGGCGCGGGTATTATTTTGTGCCGAAATACGTCTTTGGCAAACCCGCCGATACGATGGGCGGGGCGATCAAACTGCCCATGGCGCTCAAACGGATTGTGGACGGCGCGATCTTGAAATGGTTCGTGGGCGATCCGCAGAAATACGGGTTTCCGAAACCGGATTACAAGCTGTACGAAAGCCATCCTGTGGTCAATTCGCTGGTGCTGTACCATGCGGGTCATGGCGACATTACGATCCGCCCCGATATCGACCATTTCGACGGCAAGACGGTGCATTTCAAAGACGGCACCAGCGCTGAATATGACATGATCCTCGCCGCAACGGGCTACAAGCTGGACTACCCCTTTGTCGATTATGCGCATCTGAACTGGCAAGGTGCGGCACCGCATCTGTACCTGAATTGCATACACCCTGATCGCGACGATATTTTCGTGCTGGGCATGGTCGAGGCATCAGGTCTGGGTTGGCAAGGGCGGCACGAACAGGCCGAGATGGTGATCCGCTATATCAAGGGGTTGCGCGATGGAGCGCCCGAAGCACGTGAGCTGAAAAAGACCAAAGCGCGGGGGTTTGAGCGTGCGACAGGCGGCATGAGCTATATCGATCTGCCGCGCATGGCCTATTACGTCGACAAGGCCACCTACCGCAAAGCGGTGGGTCAGTGGATCGCCAAACTGTCAGGAGGCCGGACATGATTGACGAAGCTGTGCTAGCGTTCTCTGCCGGATCGTTGATGGTGCTGAATGCCATTCTGGCTGTTGTCATGTTCTCAATCGCGATTGACCTAAAGCCGCGTGATTTCAAGATATTGGCGAATGCACCTAAACCATTAATCGTCGGCCTGATGTCGCAGTTTCTGCTGCTGCCTGCGCTGACCTTCCTGCTGGTTTTGGTGACGCAACCGCAAGCATCGGTTGCCCTTGGTTTAATCTTGGTTGCGGCCTGTCCGGGGGGCAATATCTCTAACTTTATCACGCACCGCGCGGGCGGGAATGCCGCCTTGTCGGTGTCGATGACGGCCTTTGCCACCATTGCCGCGATTGTGCTGACCCCGCTGAACATCGCCTTTTGGGGCAGCTTGTATCCCCCCTCGGCCGAGATCCTGCGCGCGACGGTGATTGATCCTGTCAGCATTGCAATCACGGTGGGGTTGATGCTGGTGTTGCCGCTTGTCCTTGGGTTGGTGCTGAACGCCAAACGCCCCGACATCACCCGCAAGCTGCGCATGCCGTTGCAATGGTTGTCGATGGGGATTTTCCTTGGCTTTATCGTGATCGCCCTTGCCGCCAATTGGGGGCTGTTCCTTGCCTTTGCCGGTGGCATCGCGGGGCTGGTGATTGTGCATAATGCGCTTGGCCTTGGGGGCGGCTATGCGCTGGCGACCCTTGCGGGGCTTTCCCCTTTTGACCGTCGGGCCGTGACGATTGAAACGGGTATTCAGAACTCCGGCCTTGGGCTGGTGTTGATCTTTGGTTTCTTTGGCGGGCTTGGCGGCATGGCGATTGTCGCGGCGTTCTGGGGCGTTTGGCATGCGATTTCCGGCCTTGCCTTGGCGAGGTTCATGTCGCGTACGGTGGCCGCGCGATGACCCGTATCTTGATCACTGGCGGGGCAGGGATGGTTGGCCGCGCCTTGGCCG
This sequence comes from uncultured Sulfitobacter sp., assembly GCF_964021855.1. Lineage (NCBI taxonomy): Bacteria > Pseudomonadati > Pseudomonadota > Alphaproteobacteria > Rhodobacterales > Roseobacteraceae > Sulfitobacter > uncultured Sulfitobacter sp. Next base: position 227,165 of record NZ_CAXHZD010000003.1, on the reverse strand, counting down.
GTGCCTTGCCATCTGAAAACCTTGTGGTGACCGATCTTGCTGACACGGGTCTGCCCGGCCATTTGCGGTTCCGGCGGATGGATGTGACGGGCGAGGACCCCGATAAGGTGATCGGACAGGAACGCCCCGACGTCGTTGTCCACCTTGCGTCCATCGTGACCCCGCCGCCGGGCATGACCCGTGAGCAGGCATTCGCGGTGGATGTGACGGGGACGCGGAATGTGCTGGCGGCCTGCGCGGCACATGGGGTGAAGCGCTTGGTCGTGACCAGCTCCGGTGCCGCCTATGGCTATCACGCGGATAATCCCGTGCCCCTGACCGAGGATGCGCCCTGTCGTGGTAACCCTGAATTCGCCTATGCCGATCACAAGCGCCAAGTCGAAGAGATGCTGGCCACGGCACGGGAAACCACCCCCGCACTTGAGCAGGTCATCCTGCGTGTTGGGACGGTCCTTGGCGCGGGTGTCGATAATCAGATCACCGCCTTGTTTCGCCGTAAACGTCTGCTGTCGATCCGTGGCAGTGACAGCCCGTTCGTGTTCATCTGGACGCAAGACCTTGCGCGGATTGTCAAACAGGCGGCAACCGATGGTCCAGCGGGCATTTTCAACGTGGCTGGCGATGGCTGGCTGTCCATCGATGATCTGGCGCGGGTCATGGGCAAACCCGTCTTGCGGCTGCCGGCTTGGGGCGTAAAGGCCGCGCTGGCGGTGCTGCATCCGCTGGGCCTGTCGCAATACGGGCCTGAACAGGTGCGGTTCTTGCAATACCGTCCTGTGCTGGCCAATGACCGCCTGAAACAGGTGTTCGGCTACACGCCTGAACTGACGTCAGCCCAAGTTTTTGATCTATGGCGGCGCGAGGCAGGGCTATGAAAACAGCGGTTATTTCCGGCGGCAATGGCGGCTTGGGCCGCGCGCTGGCCGATCAGCTTGAGGCGGCGGGCTGGCATTGCGTGCTGATGGACATCAACATTGCGGGGCTACAGGCGTCTGAGACGAGAACCCCGGTGGCGGTCGATCTGACGGATTGGGCCGACTTGGCGAATGCTGCATCGCAGATCATCGCGGCACGTCCCTCAATCGATCTGGTAATCTACAACGCGGGCGTGTCACAAATCGGGCCCTTTGCGCAGTCCGATGCGGCCAGTCACCGGCGCGTCTTCGACATCAACTATTTCGCTGCGGTCGAGATGGCCCGTGCGTTTGTGGCACCGATCCGCGAAAGCCATGGCACGCATCTGGCCATCTCATCCGTCGCGGGGTTTGCACCGCTGCATAACCGCACCGCCTATGCCGCGTCCAAACACGCGATGCAGGGGTTTTTCGCGTCCCTGCGATCCGAGGAAGCCGCCTTTGGCGTGCAATGTCTGATCGCCGCGCCCAGCTTTGTCGCGACCAATATGGGCAATGCGCAACAGTCCAAGGACGGGATCGTGCGACCCGGTTCTGCCGCGGATGGGATCGATCACCTGAGCCCCGAAGCCGCCGCCAAAATCATTTTGCGCGGGGTGGAAAAGGGGCATGAATTCATCCCCGTAGGCCGCGTGGCGCGGATTGCGGCCCTGCTGATGCGCGCGTCGCCCGGTCTGTACCAGTTCGCCATGCGCCGCAAAATTCGCGGTGGCGGGGCGGCGTAGCCCATTGCGCGGCAATGCAGGCCGTCCGGCGCTGTTTCCGCGCAGGCGAAAACTCGGTACGTAACGTCACTTGCCAGAAATCTTGGGAAATGGCTGTCTCGGCGTGCCGCTCCGCAGGTTTCTGGAAAATTTGCGGCGCTGCTATCGCCCATAAAATAAGGGGATAGTACGCGATCGCGCCCGTAAAGCGGGAGTCGAGTGCCCCCTATAACAACTTCACATATCGTGGAACCACGTTCCGCTTTGCGGTATTGCCGCAAGGTAAATTTGCTCCTAGTCTTTCCGAGTGAATCAGTCGTGTATCCTTGGGAGACGGATACCGAACGCGAGATTTATCGTGACCGGCGCAAGATATCGCATCTTGGCGCGACACGTATAGCCGGCAAGGGGAGGGGCCGGGTCTATTCTGAGAAATCAGGACATTTGCCGATAGTGAGCTATCGCAAAATCACATGCTTTTCGGGCGGTTGATGGACCTCTGCGCCAGCAGACCCATTCCCCGAAAGCCATAAATAATTCGAAAAATCGGGAGGATTAACGATGAAGAAACTGAATAATACTGCAAAGCTGGGTCTGGGGGCGCTTGCCGTCACGCTGGGGCTTTCAAGCGCTGCAATTGCGCAAGATTACGATTGGCCGCGTTTGTTGGTGATCGGCACGCCGGGCACGTCAACGGGCAGCTTTGCCTCGACAAACGGTTGGGGTCCGACCTTGCAAAAAGAGACCGGTACCACCGTGCGTATCGTTCCCGAAGACAGCGAGCCGATGCGCTACAAGCGTTTGACAGATCGTGAAGATATCGCGATTTCGTCTGTGTCCGCTTCTGAAATGGCGTCGCAAACCGAGGGCGTTGGCGGCTATGCAGCGGTCAAGCCACTGGCGCAGCGCATTCTATGGCACCACAATGACACGCCGTGGGGTTTTGTTGTGGCAGGCGATTCCGATCTGCAAAACCTTGAAGACATTGCCAAGGGCGGCGTGCGCGTCACATCGGGTGTGTTTTCCCCCGCGATCGTCCGCGCCGTTACACAAGCGTTGCCAGCCTTCGTTGGCCTGACACCAGAAGAAGCGGCCGAGAAAATCACCTTTGTTCCAGCATCCAGCTACGGCGAAAACTGCCGTTCGGTGGTCGAAGGTAAATCGGACGTGGCATATTGTTCGCCGATCTCATCGGTTCTGTCTGAAATGGAAGGTGCCCCCGGCAGCATCCGTTGGCTGGCCATGGACCCTGAAAACAAGGACGGCTGGAACGGCTATCTGAACTATCGCCCCATGACGATCCCGACCAAGGTTTCGTTGGGCGTGAAGACGGCGCAAGGGGTCAATTCGATGACGTCGAACTTTGTCTATGCTGTCCCTGCGACAGCGGATGTTGATTTTGCCTATAACATGGCGAAATGGATGCACCAGTCGCATGATGCCTACAAAGGAACGCATGCTTTGGCCGCACGGATGTCTGTTGATCTGTTCCGTGGTTATCTGAACAGCAACCCGATCCCGGTTCACGAAGGCACGGTAAAGTACCTGCGCGAAATCGGCCAATGGACCGATGCGGATGATGCGTGGAACAACGCAGCGATTGAGCAAATGGACCAGTGGATGACGGCACGCCAAGCGGGCCTGAAAGATGCCATGGAACAAGGTGTTGAGGTCAATTTCGAGAACGAAGCGTTCCTTGAAATCATGGCCAAGCACACCGAAGGCCTGAGCAGGTTCCGCTCGCGTCTGTAAGCGGACACTCGAACCTGAAACTGACGGAGCGGTCACCCGCTCCGTCATCCTAATATTTGCAGTTTCATTCACCTCATTCTTCGGGATCGTCAGATGTCAGACACTCAACCCCATGTAGCACCGGATATTGATGCCGAACCCAGCTCGGAAACGACGCGTCTGGGGGCATTGTTTTCCTGGACCAGCATCGCCTTTGTGGCCCTTTGCACCTGCGGTTTGGGTATGGGGCTTGCCTATGCGTTTGGGGTGCCCATTGGCGGTAAACGTCTGCTTGAGGGGCAATATTACTGGTTTTTCATCGGTATTTTTCTGGCCGCCGCCTTTATCGCGTTGCCCGGCCGACAAAGCCAACGCAGCGTGCCGGTTTATGACATTGCCGCAGCTGTTATCGCCTTTGGCATCTGCATGTGGTTTTCCACCCACGCGTGGGACATCGTGCAAGCGGGCTGGACCAATTACCCCGCTGGCGTCGTCTTGTGGGTGCTGATGCTTGAGGTCGCCCGCAGATCGGGTGGCCTACCATTCTTGCTGGTGGTGTTCCTGTTGGGGCTTTATCCGCTGGTCGCTGACTTCTTTCCGGGGCTGCTAATGGGCATTCCCTATACGTTTGAACGTATGATTGAGGCGCATGTTTTCCGCACCGAAGGGTTGATGGGGATCACGACCAAGATCGTTGCCGAAATCGTCCTTGGCTTCCTTGTGTTTGCAGGGGTGCTGATTGCGACTGGGGCGGGGCAGTTCTTTATCGATCTGGCCAATGCGGGTTTCGGCAAATACCGTGGCGGTCCGGCCAAGGTATCCATCGTGGCAAGTGCATTTTTCGGGTCGCTGTCTGGTTCGATTTTTTCCAACATTGCGGGCACCGGATCGATCACCATTCCGACCATGAAAAAGGTCGGCTATCCCCCACATTACGCCGCCGCAATCGAGGCCTGTGCGTCAACCGGTGGGGTGGTGATGCCACCCGTGATGGGGGCGATTGCATTCGTGATGGCGATCACCATTGGTGTGGATTACGCGACCATCATGGTGGCCGCGATCCTGCCGTCACTGCTGTTTTATTTCGGCCTGCTGTTGCAAGTTGACGCCTATGCCGCGCGCAAAGGGCTGGTGGGCATGACCCAAGACAAACTGCCATCGGCCCGCGAGGTCATGAAACGCGGCTGGCCGTTCCTGTCGGTCATGGTGTTTTTGGTCTGGGGCTTGCTGTACATGCGGTGGGAATATTATGCCCCGTGGTATGCAAGTGCGATGATGATCGCGCTGAGCTTTCTCCAACGTGACACAATGATGACGCCGACGCGCCTGTTTGCGACTCTTCGACAGGTTGGCGTCTTGGTCACGCAGACCGCCGCGATCATCTTGCCGATTGCCTTTGTTGTCAGCGCCTTGACCATTACCGGCGTGACCGGGTCCATGACATCGGGGTTGGTCGCTTTGGGTGGGGATAACGTTTACCTCATCATCGCGCTTGGGGTGCTCGCCTGTTTCATCATGGGCATGGCGGGGTTGGCGATTGTTGCCTACATTTTCCTAGCTGTGACGCTGGCCCCGGCTATCGTTGAAATCGGTGGGCTGAACGTCGTCGCGGTGCATTTCTTTATCGTGTACTACGCAATGCTGTCCGTGATCACGCCGCCTGTCGGGGCTGCCGCTTTCCTTGCGGCGACAATTGCGGGGGCGAAACCGATGCAGACCTCCTTTACGGCGATGCGTCTTGGGGTTGTGATTTACTTCGTACCGTTGTTCTTTCTGTTCCAACCGGCGCTGGTGCTGCAAGGCGACCTGACCCCGCTGATTTATGTTTTGCCGTCGATCATCATCGGGATTATGCTGCTGTCTGGCGGTCTCGAAGGGTATCTGCTGGGCTTCGGGCTGGTGCGCACTTGGATGCGGTTGCCGCTTGCTGTCGCGGGGTTTGCGTTCAGCTTTCCGGGGTTGATGACGACCCTGATCGGCGGGCTGGCATCGGCGGCGATGGTTGCCCTGATCTGGTGGGACAATAAGAAAACCGCGCAGGTGGCTGCATAGATTTGAATGGCTGTGCCCCCCGTGGGCGCGGCCCAACACCGCAAAAAAGGAACCACATATGTCACTCGTTCACGTAGTTGCCGTTATCACCACCAAACCGGGCCAGCGCGCCGCCGTGTTGAAGCTGTTCAACGCCAATGTTCCGGCTGTATTGGCCGAAGATGGCTGTATCGCCTATGAGGCGACAATCGACACCGAAAACGCGGGCCCGATGCAAAGCGCCTTTGGCGAGGATACGTTCGTGGTGGTGGAAAAATGGGCCAGCATGGACGCGCTAGGCGCGCATGCCCGATCGGCCCATATGAAGGAATATGGCGCGCAGACCAAAGACATGCTGGCCGATCGCAAGATCCACATTCTGTCGCCTGCGACCTGATCAGCGGCCACTAGATTTGCGCCGCCCCGAATGTTTGGGGCGGCGCTATTTGTTTGGTAGGGATCAGAAATCCCAGTCTTCGTCTTCTGTCGCGACGGCCTTGCCGATCACATAGGTCGATCCGCTGCCCGAGAAGAAATCGTGGTTCTCGCCGTCTGTTGACAGGGCGGCAAGGATCGCGGGGTTCACCTCGCAGGCCTGTGCGGGGAACAGCGCCTCGTAGCCCAGATTTTGCAGGGCCTTATTGGCGTTGTAGTGCAAGAATGCTTTGACGTCTTCGGTCAGGCCCAGATCATCATACAGCTCGGCGGTGTAATGCGACTCGATCTCGTAAAGGTCGAACATCAAGGAAAACGCAAAATCCTTCAGCTCATCGCGCTTTTCGGCGGGCAATTGTTCGGTCGCGCGTTGGAATTTATAGCCGATGTAATAGCCGTGTATCGCCTCGTCTCGGATGATCAGGCGGATCAGATCGGCCGTGTTGGTCAGCTTGGCGCGGCTGGACCAGTACATCGGCAGGTAAAAGCCCGAATAGAACAAGAAGCTTTCCAAAAACACCGATGCGATCTTGCGTTTATACGGGTCGGCGGTGGCGTTGTATTCCTGCAGGATCAGACGGGATTTTGCCTGAAGATGCGGGTTTTCTTCGGACCAGCGGAACGCCTCGTCAACGTCCTTGGTCGAGCAGAGCGTTGAAAAGATAGACGAATAGGACCGCGCATGCACCGCTTCCATAAAGGCGATGTTGCTAAGCACGGCTTCTTCGTGCGGGGTTTGGGCGTCTGGCATCAAGGCCGGTGCGCCCAACGTGTTCTGGATCGTATCCAGCAGGGTTAGGCCCGTCAGCACGCGGATCGTCAATGTGCGTTCTTGGGGGGTCAGGGTGGCCCAGCTTTGCACGTCATTGGACAATGGCACCTTTTCGGGCAGCCAGAAATTGACGGTCAAGCGGTTCCAGACCTCAAGGTCTTTGTCGTCTTGGACCCGGTTCCAGTTAATGGCGCGGGGCACGGCGGGGGTGTGGTCAAGATCTTTCATGTCGGGTCTCACAATGTGCACGAAACGCAGCCGTCGACTTCCGTCCCCTCAAGGGCGGTCTGGCGCAGGCGGACGTAATAAATGGTTTTGATGCCTTTTTTCCACGCATAGATTTGCGCGCGGTTGATGTCACGGGTCGATGCATCGGCGGGAAAGAACAGGGTCAGCGACAGGCCCTGATCCACATGCGTCGTCGCGGCGGCATAGGTATCAATGATCGCTTCTGGCCCGATCTCATAGGCGTCACGGTAGAATTCAAGGTTGTCGTTGTTCATGAATGGGGCGGGGTAGTAGACGCGCCCGATCTTGCCCTCTTTGCGGATCTCGATCTTGCTGACGATCGGGTGGATCGACGAGGTTGAGTTGTTGATATAGCTGATCGACCCCGTGGGCGGGACGGCCTGCAAGTTGCGGTTATACAGCCCGTGTTTTATGACCAGTTCGCGCAGTTTGGCCCAATCGTCGCGGGTGGGTAGGTCTTTGCCGTCAAACAGCGCCTTTACCGCGTCGCTTTCGGGCAGCCAATCGCGGGTGGTGTATGTGTCAAAGAAAGTGCCGCTCGCATAGGCGCTGTCGGCAAACCCGGCAAAGCTTTCGCCCTTTTCCTGCGCCAAGAGGTTTGACGCGCGGATGGCGTGATAGGCGACGGCGGCGAAATAAACGGATGTAAATTCGATCCCCTCGGCACTGCCATAATGGATGCGTTCGCGCGCCAGATAGCCGTGCAGGTTCATCTGCCCCAGCCCAATCGCATGGCTTTCGTCATTGCCGCGCCGCACCGAAGGCACGGAATTGATCGCCGACATCTCGGACACGGCCGTGAGCACGCGGATCGATGTTTCCACCGTCGCGCCAAGATCAGGGCCATCCATGGTTGTGGCGATGTTCAAAGACCCTAAGTTGCACGAAATATCGGTGCCCAGATGATCATAGCCCAGATCATCGTGGAACGTGCTGGCCTCGTTTACTTGCAGGATTTCCGAACACAGATTCGACATGGTGATGCGCCCGGCGATGGGGTTGGCACGGTTCACCGTGTCTTCGAACATGATATAGGGATAGCCGCTTTCGAACTGGATTTCCGCCAAGGTCTGAAAGAACTCGCGCGCGTTGATCTTTTTCTTGCGGATGCGTTTGTTGTCGACCATCTCGGCGTATTTCTCGGTGACCGAAATGTCCGAGAACGGCACGCCGTAAACCCGCTCAACATCGTGGGGCGAGAACAGATACATGTCCTCGTTTTTCTTGGCCAATTCAAAGGTGATGTCGGGGATAACCACGCCAAGGCTGAGCGTCTTGATGCGAATTTTCTCGTCCGCGTTTTCACGCTTGGTGTCCAAAAACTGAAAGATATCAGGATGATGCGCATTCAGATACACAGCACCTGCACCTTGGCGTGCACCAAGCTGGTTGGCGTAGGAGAATGAATCCTCAAGCAGTTTCATCACCGGGATCACGCCTGAGGACTGGTTTTCGATCCCCTTGATCGGGGCTCCATGTTCGCGCACGTTGGTCAGCATCAAGGCCACGCCACCGCCGCGTTTACTAAGCTGCAGGGCAGAGTTGATGCCGCGCCCGATGCTTTCCATGTTGTCCTCAAGACGCAGCAGGAAACACGAGATCAGCTCGCCCCGGCTTTGCTTGCCCGCGTTCAGAAATGTCGGTGTGGCGGGTTGGAAACGGCCCGACAGAATTTCATGCATGAACGCCATCGCTTGGGTCTGATCGCCCTGCGCCAGCGTCAGCGCAGTCATCACAACGCGGTCCTCGTAGCGTTCCAGGAACCGTTTCCCGTCACGGGTTTTCAGCGTGTAGGAGGTGTAATATTTGAACGCGCCCAGAAAGGTTGGAAACCGGAATTTTTGCTTGAATGCCGTGTCCCAAATCTCGCGCAGGAATTCGGCTGGATAGGCCTTCAGCACCGCGGCCTCGTAATAGCCTTCGTCGACGAGATACCCGAGCTTTTCCTCAAGCGAGTGGAAGAACACGGTGTTCTGGTTCACATGCTGCAAAAAGTATTCGCGCGCGGCCTTGCGGTCGGCGTCAAAACGGATGTGCCCCGCCTCGTCATATAGGTTCAGCATCGCGTTCAGCGCGTGATAGTCCAGCCCAGCGGTCATACCGTCATCAAGCATTCTGTTCTCCAAAATTTGTCCAGCCCGTCGCGAATGCGGGCGATGTCTAGGTCCGTGCCTGCCAGCTCAAACCTTGTGAGCACGGGCACGTTGCATTTCTTGGCGATCACGTCGCCCGACAGCGCAAAGGTCGCGCCAAAGTTACGGTTTCCCGCACCGATCACACCGCGCAGCAGCGCGCGGCGTGTCGGTTCATTCAAAAAGCGGATCACCTGTTTGGGCACCGCGCCGCGCCCTGCGCCATCGGCGAATGTTGGGCAGACCAGCACAAAGGGGCGGGCAGGGGCTGGCATCGGATCAGACGGGCGAATGGGAATGCGCATGGCATCAATCCCAAGCGCTGCAACCAGCCGCGCGGTATTGCCCGTTGCCGACGAATAATAGACCAGCCCGCCCATTGCCGGTCAGGCCAACTGACCAATCATGTCGGGCCGGAAACCCGCCCAATGCGCATCACCCGCGACCACGACAGGCACCTGACGGTAGCCCATTTCGGTCACGCTTTGCATGGCTTCGGCATCTTGTGTCAGGTCGATCACACGGTATTCCAAACCGCGCATATCCAGCGCACGGGTGGTGGCGGTGCATTGCACGCAAGCGGGTTTCGAATAAACTGTGATGGTCATGCCCATATCCCTATCTGTTGTGGTGCAAAGGGACGGGGGCGCGCGGGGCATAGGCCAACACGGCCACAACCTTCAACACGTCCTCAAGCCCTCCGCTCGCGGTGGTTCGTATCGTGCCAAGGCAGGTCTCCTGGCTCACGGCTCGGATGTGGGGGCCTCCTTCCCGATGCGGGTGCATCAGTGGGTCATAGGCCAACACTTGCCGCTTACAGTTGCGGGGGCAGCACCGGTATCACACCGGTTTCCCTCTTAGCCTGCGACTCGCGCCGCAGGAACCAAAGCAACTACATATTGGGGTGTAATGCCGTTTGGTGTCAATATGCTGTTATTGGGATCGGGTAAATTTTTCTGTGATCAGACCGCAGCGGCGGGGATTTACCCTTGAGCAATGCCAAGCCCCCGCCGATATGCATCACTCCTCAGGTGGGCGCAAGGCGATGATGCGCAGGCCCGGTGCGCCTTTGAAGTCCTCGTTCTTGCGGATAAAGCGAATGGTGCCGTTCGCCGTAATCCGGGCAAGTAATTTTCCGTCCGGCGTCTCGTTGCGCCAATCGTCGAGCGTAAATTCCTCGGATAGTTTTGTGATGCGGAAGGTCCATCCGGCAGCCATCAATTTCTCAAGCTCGGCGTGGGTGGCCTCTAGGCCGAGGGGGCGCCCCCCCAAGGTGCGGGGCAATTGGTGGCGGCTGCTGTCGGCACGTTCGCGCATCACCTGAAACACGTTTTCACGCCCGAATTCCGGGGCAAGGTCCGTGGTCACCAGCGTGTTATAGGCGTCGTTATCCGTGGCCGCGATCAGGGTGGCATAGCTGACCAGCTCGACCCGCTGTTCTGCGGCCTCTGACAGGATATCACCCGAGAATGTATCGATGCCCGCAGCGCGTGCTTTGCGCAGGCGGATGAAGTTCGGATCGGTCATCAAAACGGGCACTTCGGCCTTGCGCAGCACCTCGGCCAGCGCGGTTGTCCAATCCGCCCCGCCGATGATCACGACGCCCGGCACATCGGCACCCGCCAGCCCCAACAGCCGCGCAAAAGGCGCGAGGGTAAATCCGTTGACCACGACCGTCACCGCCACAAGGGCGAATGCCAGCGGTGCAATCAAGGCGGCGTCTTCAAAGCCAAGGCTGAGCAAGCGTTCCCCGAAAAGGCCCGCCACGGCGACCAGAACCACACCGCGTGGTCCGGTCAAGGCGACCAGCAGCTTTTCGCGAAACGGAATGCCAGAGCCGATAAGCGAGATAAACACCGTCAGCGGGCGCGCGACCAGCACGACCACGGCCACAAACGCCGCCGCGCGCCAATCAAGATTGCCAAGCGCGTCCACATCCAGACCCGCAGCAAGCAGGATAAACACGCCCGACACCAACAGCACGGTCGCGTGTTCCTTGAAGCGGCGCAGCTCTTCGTAGCTGGGCAGTTTTGAGTTCGCGATCACGATCCCCATGATCGTCACGGCCAGCAGCCCGCTTTCATGCAGCACGGCGTCAGATGCGGCGAACACCCCCAGCAACAAGGCGAAAAGCACGGGTACTTTCATATATTCCGGCACCCAGCCGCGTTTGAACCCGCGCGACAGGCCGACGCCAGCCGCCACGCCGGCAGCGGTTGCCACGGCAGCCCCGAGCAGCAGTTCGATCATCGCCTCGGACGCCGTGGTGGCCGTGTTCAGCGCCAGCACGACCTCGAACGCCAAGACAGCGGCCAAGGCCCCGATCGGATCGTTAATGATGGCTTCCCATTGCAGCAGGGTCGCGGGGCGGCGCGACAGCCGCGCGGTGCGCAGAAGCGGCGCGATCACGGTGGGGCCGGTGACGATCATGATGCCACCAAACACGGCCGAGCTGGACCAGCTAAGCCCCGCCACATAATGCAGCGACAGCGCGGCCATTAGCCACCCCAAAGGCGCGCCGATATAGACCAACCGCCTGACCCCGCCAACCGCGTCTTGCAGCGTGTGAAAGTTCAACGACAGACCGCCCTCGAACAGGATGATCGCCACGGCGATGGAGATCATGGGGGCCATCAACGGCCCGATATCGCGGGCGGGATCAAAGATGCCAAACACCGGCCCGATCAGAATACCGGCGACCAGCATCAGTACGATTGCAGGCATGCGCAGACGCCATGCGATCCATTGCGATCCAACGCCTATGGCACCGACCAATGCGATTGCCGTTACGGGGTTCAGCGCGCCAAGCGTTTCTGTTGCCACAATGTGATCCATCTATTGTTGGTGGTTTGAAATAGCATGTGACGGGCGCGAGGCAATAAATATTCCGGTTGTCACAGGTCTAGGGGCAAACACAAAAACGCGGACACCGTTGGGTGCCCGCGCGTTCGTAAAGTGGGGGATGGTTCAATCAGCAGATCAGGCCGATTGCATATTCAGCGCCATCCCGTCGTATTGCCCGCTGATTGCGGCATCGGCCAGAACATCGGCAACATCCCGGCGCGACGCCTCGGCTGATGTGTCCACGTCGTCGCCCAAGATCACGTTATCGCTGCGCGGGTCATCTGTCAGGGCAACGGGGCGCAGAATGGCATAAGTTAAGCCGGATGCTTTCAGGTGCTCATCAGCGGCGTGCTTGGCCTTGATGTAGTGGGCCAGATCGCCTGACGGGTTTTCCTGATCCGCCCCGACCGAGCTGAGCATGACAAAGCGTTTCACGCCCGCCGCTGCGGCCAGATCGGTCAGACGCTGCGCGCCGTCGCGGTCAACCTTATCGGTCATTCCGGCATCCGTGTCGCCGCCTGAACCGGCGGCAAACACGACGACATCCATGCCTTGGCAAACGTCATCCGACAAATCGGTCAGGTCGCCGTGGCGCAAATGCGTGCCCTTAGGCAGATCACTGGTGTCAGAGCTTTCGCGCACCAGTGCGGTTGCCTCATGCCCTTGATCAATAAGATTTTTCACCACATGCGACCCGGTTTTGCCTGTGGCACCTGCGACTAGAATATTCATGCTCATTTTTGTACTCCTTCAACGTGTTACTGTGTTTGATTGTGGTGTGCGGCCTGTTTGATCAGGGCAGAAAGATCGCTTTGACGTTCACGAATTCCTTCATGCCAAAGCCGCCATGCTCGCGCCCATAGCCGGAATCCTTGACCCCGCCGAAAGGCATATTCGGATCAGCTGCGCCAAATGAATTGATGCGCACCATGCCGGTGTCAAAATGATCGCGGACCAGTTTCAACGCGCGCTCTTCGTCGCGCGAGAAGATGCCCCCGCCAAGACCGTAGCGGCTGTCGTTCGCGATGCGCATGGCGTCGGCATCATCCTTGGCGCGGATGACGGCGGCCACGGGGCCAAAGATTTCATCGTCATAAGCAGGCATGCCGGGTGTGACATCTGCCAGCACGGTCGCGGGATAATACGCCCCTTTGCGATCCGGCGCTTCGCCGCCGCACAGAACCTTGGCCCCTTTAGCGACGCTTTTTTTGACCTGATCATTGACGGTATCAAATTGATCCTGGCTGGACAGCGGGCCAAGTTGGCTGGCCTTGTCCGTCGGGTCGCCCATCGTGATCTCGCCCATTTGCTTGGCGAACGCCTCGACGAAAGCGTCATAGACCTTGTCGGTCACAATAAACCGCTTTGCTGAAACGCAGGTTTCGCCGTTGTTATAAAGCCGTCCCATGACGGAATACTTGACCGCCACGTCAATATCCGCGTCCTCAAGCACCAGATAGGCGTCGTTGGACCCCAGTTCGAGGACCGTCTTTTTCAACGCTTTGGCGGCAACCGAACCGATGTGGCGACCGGCACCGTCGCTGCCCGTCATGGTCACGCCGCGCACTTTGGGGTGTTCGATCAGTTTGTCGCTGGTGTCATGGTCGATCAGGATCACTTGGAACAGATCTTCAGGCAGACCCGCCTCAATGCACAATTCGCGCAGGCGCAGGCCGGACCCGGTGCAAATGCTGGCGTGTTTCAAGACGCAGCCGTTACCTGCCATCAGATTGGCGGCCAACACGCGGACGGGTTGGTACAGCGGAAAATTCCACGGCTGGACCGAATAGATCACGCCGATGGGCTGATAGCTAACAACGCCACGCTTACCATCGGCACCATGGGTGCGCTCTTCATCGGCAAGGGCGTCGGGTCCGTTCTTGGCGGTATACTCAAAAATCGCGGCGCAAATCTCGACCTCGCTGTGGCCGTCTTTCAGCAGCTTACCGGTCTCTTGCGTCATAAGCGCCGCAAGTTCATCCGCATTGTCGCGCAGCTTGGTGGCGATCTTGGTGAGATAGGGCGCGCGTTCTTCATGCGTCAGCTCGCGCCATTCCAGAAATGCGGCATGGCAGGCCTCTAGCCGCGCGACGGCGTCATCCTCTGACATCATGTCGTAGGATTGGATTTCTTCTTCGGTGGCGGGGTTTACCGTGGTGATCTTGGACATGCTCGCTCCTTTTTGAATTCAAAGGGGCAACACGGGCATTGGGGAATGGTTCCTGCCTGCGGTTTGGGCAGATGGAAAGCTATGGTAGGGTTTGTTTGCTGTGGATTTTGGTTAAGGCATTGAGAATATTTGTTTATATTTCAAAGTGAACCTTAAATGAACTACCGCCGTTTCCCACGGGTTTGTGAAGACGCTGTCGTATTATCACGGTTTTCGTCTTGCAACTTGCGCCAGCGGTCCAGTCTGGTCGGGTCCAAATCCCCCGCCGTCACTGCCGCTTGCACGGCGCATCCGGGCTCATGCGAGTGGGTGCAATCGCGGAACCGGCAGTTTGGGGCCAGCTCGGTAACCTCGGCAAAGAGGACGTCTAGACCTACCGACACATCGGCGACATGCAGCGTGCGCATTCCCGGCGTATCAATCAGCCAGCCGCCGCCCTTGATCGCATGCAGGGATCGCGAGGTGGTCGTATGCCGCCCCTTTGCGTCATCTTCGCGAATGCCGCCTGTCTGTTGGGCGTCTTCCGGTGCTTTATCGGCAAGCGTATTCAGCAGCGTCGATTTCCCCACGCCAGAGGACCCGACTAAGGCGACCGTCTGGCCATCGCCGCACCATGGCCTCAATACTTCGGCGGCATCGGGCGTCTTGGCATTTACAGTGACCACATCAAGATCCCGCTGCAGCGCGAGGGCCTGATCCTTGTACTGCGTCGCATCGTCGATTTTGTCTGCTTTGGTCAGCACGATCACCGGTTCGGTCCCCGCCTCGTTGGCAAGGGCAAGATAGCGTTCCAGACGCGCCGGGTTGAAATCATCATTGCACGAGGTGACGATAAACAAGGTATCCACGTTGGCCGCGATCAACTGCGGCACGCGCCCGCCTTTGGCCTGCCGGTTCAACAACGACTGCCGGTCCAGCCTGCGCACCAACATGGGTTCATCCGGTTCCAGCAGCACCCAGTCACCCACCGCAAAATCAGTGGTATTGGTCTTGGGCGGCAAAAGCAGCCTTGCAGGCCCGTCAAGGGTTTCCGCTGACATGCGCGACCGGTGCACGGTGGCGATGCGGGCAGGGCGCAGGGCGGTGTCGGCTTCCTCCAGCTGATCTTGGAAAAAGTCGGACCAGCCCAAATCGGCCAGTGATATGGTTGAGTTGGTTGTATTATTCACGGCTATGGGAGTAGCGCGCTGGCGCGATGTTGCAAAGGGTCATTCTTGTGCAGCCTGCGACGGGAAAATTGTGGGCGCATCGCCCGGCCGCCATTGGGGGTATTTGACCATCACCTGAGCGAACGCGTCCGAGGCCAAAAACCGCGCCAGCCAGCCTTGCAACCTTGGCCATGGCTGTGCATCGAACCACGGCTTATCAATAAAGGCGAACTGACGAACAAAGGGCGCGATAGCGATGTCCGCCAAGCTGGGGTGGTCAAACAGGTGAACGTCGATTTGATCGTTGAGATCAGCCAGAAAACCCGATGCCTCGGCACGGTGATGGGTTGGATCATCATCGCGATATCGGGTGGTGTATTTGGTGCGGTCCAGTGCGTGTTTGAACGGCCCGTCACAGCGCGCGATCAGGTCCCAGCCGGCCTCTGGCATGTTCAGCATCCCTCGGGGATCAGACTGTGAAAGCGCCCAGATCATAACATCAAGGCTTTCGTCGATCACCTGGTCAGGCAGAACGAGGCAAGGCACCGTGCCGCTGGGGGACGCGTCTAGAAACGCCTGTGGCTTGTCACGAAGCACGACTTCTCGCAACTCCACCTCTACATCTGCGGCCAAGATCGCCAGTCGGGCGCGCATCGCATAGGGGCAGCGGCGAAAGGAATAGAGCACCGGCGTCATGGCAAGATGGACAGCCACATCCACGCGGTCAGCACGGAGGCACCTGTGGCAATCAGCACCGAACTGGCCGCCACGCGCCGGGCACGGCCATACATATTGGCAAAGATATAGGCGTTGAACCCCGGTGCCATCGCCGCGGTCAGAACGCCGGAGCGGAATAAATCCTGCGGCAGACCAAAGCTGGACCCCATCAGCCAGACAATCGCCGGATGAATAAGCAAGGCGATGGCGCAGACCATTACGATGGCTTTCAAATCGCCCTCTGGCTTGTACTGGAACAACACTGCCCCAAGCGCGAACAGGGCCGTTGGCAGGGCTGCGCGTATCACCAGCGACAGCGCGTCATCAACCACTTGCGGAATGGCGATACCGCTGAAATTCACGATAAAGCCAGCGATAATCCCGATCACGAGGGGGTTGTGGAACATGGCGTTGCCAACATTGCGGGCCAGTGCCACGCCCGACTGGCCGCGATTGCGGACAAATTCCATCACGGTAATGCCCAAGCCGTAGCAAAACGGCGAATGCATCGCGATGATCGCGATATTGCCGGTCAGCGCGTCAGCGCCATACGCCCGTTCGGTGATCGGCAGCCCCAGCAGGACCGAGTTCGAGAACAGACAGCAAAAGCCGATGGCGACGCAATCCTCCCAGTCGCGTTTGAAAAGCAGCCGTGCGCCACAAATGCCAAGCGCAAAACACAGCGTGGCACCGGTGTAAAAGCTGATCAAAAGCCGAGGGTCGAAAGAGGCCGACAGATCGAGGGTCGCGATGGATTGGAACAGCAAACAGGGGATCGCAAAGCTTTGGGCAAAGCGCATGATCCCGTCGATGCCAGCGGTCGGAAAAACGCCGCGCCAGACCGAGACATAGCCAAAGCCGATGACCAAGAAGACGGGAAGAATGACATCGAGAAGTGTCTGCACGAAAGAAGCCTTGAGATTTTTCGCGGATCGCTGGGGGTTTCACACCCCCAGACCCCCGTGGAGTTTATTTGGCAAAATGAAATTAGGCGGGAAAGGTTAGTGTCATGCCGTCAAAGGCAGGTTGAATATGGTCGGGAGTTTCGGCGGCGAGGGTTTCGTAGTCGAGATCATTGTGCATGTTGGTCAGCACGGCGGTTTGCGGGGCCATCTTTTCGATCCAGCCGAGAGTTTGTTCAAGATGGCTGTGCGTCGGGTGCGGGTCGCGGCGCAGGGCGTCGACGATCCAGCAGGTCAGGTTTTCCAGATGCGGCCAAGCGGCATCGGGGATGCGGGCCACGTCGGGTAAATAGGCGACATCGTTCATCCGAAAGCCGAGCGCGTCGATGCCACCGTGGTTGACCAGAAACGGGGTGAACTTCAGGGGGCCGCCGGGGCCGTCGATTGTCACGTCGCCGTCGATCAGGTTCATGTCGAGGATCGGCGGGTAGGACGACCCTTCGGGCTGGATGAAGACGTAGCCGAAGCGGTCAAGCAGCGCCTCGCGGGTGGGGATGTCGGCCCAGACAGGCAAGCGTTTGCGCATATTGATCACGATCATGCGCAGGTCATCGACGCCGTGCACATGGTCGGCGTGGGAGTGGGTATAGATCACTGCGTCAAGCCGTCCGACATTGGCATCCAAGAGCTGGCTGCGCATGTCGGGGGAGGTGTCGATGAGCACGGATGTGGTGCCCGCATCGGTGATACGCTCAACAAGAATGGAACAGCGGCGGCGTGCGTTTTTGGGATTGGTCGGATCGCAGGCCCCCCATTGCCCGCCAAGGCGTGGCACCCCGCCCGAAGACCCGCATCCCAGAATGGTGATCTTCATCGTTGCCATTATGCCGCCTCTGAGAAGGCCGCGACCTTGGTAAAGAGCCGGTCAAAGTTGGCTTGGGTTTGGGCCGCGAATGTCGCGTAGTCGATGCCAAAAGTTTCAGCCCCGCGCCGCGCCGTATGCGCGGTATAGGCCGGTTCATTCCGTTTGCCACGATGGGGTGGCGGGGCGAGATAGGGGCTGTCGGTTTCGACCAAGATCCGGTCAAGCGGAGCGGCCGCAAAGATGTCACGCAAATCGCTGCTTTTGGGAAAGGCGGTGATGCCGGACATCGACAGATAGAACCCCAGATCAAGGGCGGCCCGGCCCAGTTCGGCGGTGCTGGAGAAGCAATGCATCACGCAAGGATATGCGCCATTGCTGTATTCCTCGCGCAGGATGCGGGCCATGTCGTCATCAGCGTCGCGCGAATGGATGATCAGGGGCAAACCTGTATCGCGGGCCACGGCAATATGGGTGCGCAGGGAGGTTTGCTGAATATCGGCAGAGTCAGCGGTATAGTGGTAATCAAGGCCGGTTTCGCCAATGCCGACCATCTTGGGGTGCTGCGTCAGGGCCATCAGATCATCGTAGCTGGCCATCGGCTCGGAAGCGACGCTCATCGGGTGGGTGCCAGCGGCATAAAAAACCGGCGCGTATTTTTCGGCGATGGCACGCACGGAGGGTTCATTTTGCAGCTTGGTGCAGATGGTGACCATGCGCGTGACGCCAGCCTGTACGGCACGGTCGATCACATCGGGCAGTTCATCCTGAAAATCGGGAAAATCAAGGTGACAATGGCTGTCGGTGATGGGGTAAATGTCGCTCATGCCGGTCCCGTTTGTTGATCATCTGGGTGCGGTTTGACCCATCTTGAACAGGGTATCTAGGACCAGTGCAGCAGGGTCAAGGTTGACGGCCATCCCGTGGCGCGCGCGGGTGCTGATCTCGTGGGCGGCTTCGGCCCATGCGCGGCCTTGGGCGGGGGTGGCCGACAGCCGTGTCAACAAGGCGTGCTCATTCGGCGCGGCCTCGGTTTCTGGGGGCTGGCCTGTGGCACCGGTGCGTGCCAGGCGCAGCATCAGCAGGTCAACCAGCGTGAACAGCAACGACAGTTTTTCTTCGGCACCACGGGCGGCGGCGGCTTCGGCCAAGGCCAGCGCGCGTGACCGGTCAAGTTGGGGCAGGGTGCCCAGAATGCCAACGAGCTCGGCATACATCTTGAGGCCGCCCATCAAGGACAGCCCAAGCGCGCCACCGACAGACCCGCCGGACAGTGCAGCAAGGGCTGCAGGGTCACCTTGGATATCCACATCGGATTGGGCCAGTGCCAACGCCATATCCTCGGGCGACAATGTACCAAGACGCAAGGTACGGCAGCGCGACCGGATGGTGGGCAGCAGGCCTGATGGGCGGTGGCTGATCAGCAGGATAATCGCGCGGGCAGGGGGTTCCTCGAGCATTTTGAGCAGCGCGTTGGCCGCGTTGGGGTTCATCAGGTCAGCGTCATCGATGATCACGACGCGGCGACCGCCATCTGCCGCAGACATCTGGAAAAACCCGTTCAGCTTGCGGATATCATCGACAACGATTTGCTTGCGCAGACGTTTGGTTTTCTCGTCCACCGACCGGGTCACGGATTTCAGCGCCCCTTCGCCGCCCGCAGCAATGCGGTGGGCCACGGGATGATTGGGGTCGATATCAAGGCTGGTTGGCGGTTCGGGGGCGAACATGCCGCCATCATCGGGGTCAGGTGTGGCCAGCAGAAAGTTGGCCAAGCGCCAAGCCAATGTCGCCTTGCCCACGCCACGCGGGCCAGTCAGCAACCAGCCGTGATGCAGTTTGCCGGAATTGAACGCGTCCAAAAATGCGGCTTCTGCATCCGTTTGCCCGAACAGGCGCGGTGTGTCGCGCGGGTGGCGCGTGCCGTCAATGCGGTCTGGTTGGGGGGCGTCATCGCTCATGAAGTGCGTTTACCATGAAATGGGGGCGTTGGAAGAGGGGCGGCGCGCAATTACCGGCATCGGCGTAGGCGTGCAGATGTGCGACTGGGTGCACTTAGCCGATCCGCTTTTGCGTGGCGGCTAGAATATCTTGGGCGACAGAGAGGACCGGTTGCGCGCCATCGATGACGACAAAGCGGTCGCTGAATTCCTGCGCCAAGGACAGAAACCCTTTGCGCATGGCCGCTTGCAGGCTTTCGCCGAAATCCTCGAACCGTTCTTCGACCGTGTTGCGCGATAGCGCGCGCGACAACCCTTCGGCGGGGTCCATGTCGATCAATAGCGTCAGGTCAGGCTCAATACCGATCATCAGATCATGCAATTGGTCAACGGTGGCGCGCAGATCGCCACGGCTAAGCCCCTGATACATCCGCGTGCTGTCGGCAAAGCGGTCGCATATCACGACCTTGCCCGCATCAAGCGCGGGTTGGATTGTCCGTTCCAGATGGTCGCGACGGGCGGCGGTAAACAGCAGGATTTCAGTATGGGCGGACCAGCGATCAGGGTCACCTTGCAACACCAGCGCGCGTATTTCTTCGGCACCGGGGGAACCGCCGGGTTCGCGCGTCAGGATCACATCATGACCGGCGTCCTCAAGCGCTTGTTTCAGCAGCTTGGTTTGCGTGGACTTGCCCGACCCATCGATGCCTTCAAAGCTGATAAAGACGCCCTTAGTGCTCACGAAGCGCCCTCGGGGCCTTCGTTGAGGCGGGTCAAAAGATGTTGTGCTGCGGCCGTTAGTTTGACGAAAAAGCCACCCGGCGCGATTGCTTCTGATGCGACCAGTGGCGCGCGTACTTCAGGCAGGTCGCCGCGGGTCAAGACCAGCTCGCCCACGGGATCGCCCTTTGCAATGGGGGCACGTAAGGGGCCGGTGTAAACCACCTCTGCTTTGAAGTCGGTGCCGCCAGAGACGGGAACCAAGACCGATAAATCATCTGCTAATTCCATACCGACTGTATTCGCCGATCCGATTGCCACGGGGGCCTGCGCGATTTGCGTACCAGCCGCGCCCATGGACCGTTGTGCAAACTGGCGGAAGGCCCAATTTACGATCGCCTCGGATTCCTGCGCCCGTGCAGCGGCCGACTCCAGCCCCGAGATCACGAAAATCACTCGGCGATCCCCCTGCTTGGCGGAGCCGACCAACCCATATCCCGCCTCTTCAGTGTGGCCGGTTTTCAGACCATCCGCGCCAATACCAAGGCCCAGCAGCGGGTTGCGGTTAAATTTATTCTGCGGCGCGCGGCCATCGAACAGGAATTCGCGCTGTGCAAACATCGGATAGTATTGAGGGTAATCCGTGATCAGGCGCATGGCGAGCAGCCCCAGATCGCGCATCGACATGCGTTGCCCGGCGGCAGGCCAGCCATTGGCATTGGCAAATGTCGAACTGGTCATGCCCAATTGCTGGGCGCGGCGGGTCATCAGCCGGGCAAAACCGGCTTCTGTGCCATCGGGGCTTAGGGCTTCGGCAATCACGGCGCAGGCGTCATTGCCCGATAAAACGATGATCCCGCGCAGCAAATCTTCGACGGTGACGCGGTCGGTGGTATCCAGAAACATGGTCGAGCCGCCATAGGACATCGCGTGTTGCGATACAGGCAGCTTTTCGGTCAGGTCCAGCCCGCCATTGCTTTTGCCGCGCTCGATTGCCTCGAACGCCATGTAAAGCGTCATCAGCTTGGACATCGACGCGGGCGGCAAAGGTTCATCTGCGTTTTTGGCCAGCAACACCGTGCCGGTTGTTTGATCGATTACGTAGGCGGCGGTAGCGCTGGTTTCAAAGGCCTGCGCAGGCAAGGACCAAAGAACCAAAGCAAGCGTGGCGGCGAAAATGCGGATCATGTTAAAGCTCCTTTGGCTTGTGGTCAGTTCGACACCGCATAGGCGTCGGAAAACCCTTCGGCTTTGATCGATTTCATCAAGGCAGTCAGCTCTGTCTTGCTTGACGCAGGGCCGACGACCACGCGCCAGAATGCCTTGCCGTTTATCTCGCTGCGCTTGACGGTGGGCAGCATGCCTGCGCTGCGCATCTGGTTGGCCGACCGATTGGCATTTGCCTCAACACTGAAAATCCCGATTTGCACATAGGGTTTCGACAGGCTTGATGCTTTGGCGGGCGCTGGTGCTGGTGCGGGGGCAGGTGCTTCGACCGCTGTTGTCTCAAGTGCGGCAGTGGCAATCGCCTCCACCGGCGCAAGGGGCGTTTCGGTCACCGATGCTGGCGCTTCGACGGTTGTGTCGGGCGCGGAATCCTCGGCCGGTGTGCCGACTTCCTCGCGGCGCAGGGCCGTGACATTCAACGGGGCGGGAGCACCCGCAAGGACACCCAAGGCTGCCGCCGCGTCGGACGACATTTGCAGATTTGGGCCGGGCAGATCGCGTTCACGGCGGAACAATGCGCCGATCACAAATTTGCCGTTGGCCTCGTTGCGGATAATGACGCGTTCGGGGTCGCTGACATCCGGATGTGCGACCCAAACGCCACCAAGGCTGGGCCGGCCATCCCAAAGCCCCTGATCTGTCACCGAAAATACATCGGGCGCTTCGACGTCACGCTCGACAAGCTTGGTCGAGGTAGAGGTTGCTTCCGTCGACGGGCTTTTCTGCCCGAACCCCAATCCATCAACCGCATCACAGCCCGAAAGTGCGGTCAAAATGATGCCCGCAGCGGTGGCCATCAAAAGCGGCCGCGCCTTAGAAAATAATGAAACCTCGTGCCTGTCCATTTTTGCCGTCCTTGCCTGCTGACCGGCGTTTTCG
Organism: uncultured Sulfitobacter sp.; assembly: GCF_964021855.1. Classification (NCBI taxonomy): domain Bacteria; kingdom Pseudomonadati; phylum Pseudomonadota; class Alphaproteobacteria; order Rhodobacterales; family Roseobacteraceae; genus Sulfitobacter; species uncultured Sulfitobacter sp. The sequence goes on along the minus strand of NZ_CAXHZD010000003.1, from coordinate 204,788 downwards.
CCGTTATCCATTCGCGCCGTGAAAACGGCATGTTTCATGCCCCATTGCCGGGGTCTTTGGCGCACAGTAGCCTTTGAAACCCGCGCTGAAAAGGCTGAGCCTGCATCATCGGCAAAATTCCCCTCAGATTACGGCGCAGATATCTGCATTTCGAGGTTTGCAGAATCGCCTTCGCCCCTCTATGCGGTCTGTGCTGCGGAGGAGTGGCAGAGTGGTCGAATGCACTGGTCTTGAAAACCAGCGTGCGTGAGAGCGTACCGTGGGTTCGAATCCCACCTCCTCCGCCAACATGCCCTGCAGCCATCCCGATAAGCCGCAAAACACCAAGTTAGTTGTTTTGATCGGCCAGTTCGCCAAAATCGAAATAATCCAGTTTTTCGTTTTCGAGGGCCGTAGTGAAGTCCGGGCTGTGCTGTAAGACCGGAAAGCCGTCTACATAGGTCACCTGTTGCAGCGCGCGTAGGATCAGCGACACGATGCGGTCATCGCTCAGCTCATTCTGGACAAGCTGGGACATGGCGGCGATTGTCCGGTCGTGGATTGCGTCCATTTCGCTTTGCAAAACCCGAGAGGCGTGCTTTTCCAGCCGCTTTGTCGCTGATTTCATCATCATTTCCAGCGATATTGCGTCTAAATCTGCTTTGTCGACGTAATCTTTGCAGCCGTTCTTGATCGCCGAAACGGCAACTTCGTGCGACGCTTCGCCGGTGATCATGATGGTTGCCGCCTGCGCGTTTTTAGGGTGTTGGCTGATAATCTGTATCGCCTGCAGGCCGGTTTCATGGGTCAGGTGATAATCCACAAAGATAACATCATATCTGCGCCGATCGAGCGCGGCGCGCATTTGGTTGAGATCACACGCGGTGTCGACGGATAGACGCAGGCTGGTGCGGCGAAACTGGCGCATAATGTTTTTACAATCAAACGAAGAATCATCGACGATTAGAACCATTAGTTCTTTGTTTCCGGGGGCTAGGATGTCTGTGCCGTCATCACTGCTGCCTTGACCATCATGCATTTGGGCCATCCGTTTGCTCTGCTTGCACCCGCGACGTTGGACGATCTTTGTTAATAGTAAATGACCAGAATACGGTTTTCTTCCAAGTAGATGGATCGACTATTACGGAATTTCTGATGTGGCGCATTAAGAATTCAGAAGGCTCGGTCTGATAGCGTCGACCTGTCGTGGCCAGATTTGGAGAGCTGTTTGTGCTGAATGTGATGTCTCAGGTAGAAGGGCTGCGGATATCGCAGGAGGCGTTTGTCTCCCATTTTGTGCACGATTTGCGGGCGTGTTTACGGGCGGTTGAAACGCTACCTGACTGGATAAAAGAGGATCTGGTCGAGAATTCGGAAAACGTGCCTGAGGAGGTGTATCAGTATCTTACCAGCATCCAAGTGAGCGCACGGCGCGCTGATCGTTTGCTTGCCGATGTGCGGGAGCTTTGCGAGTTGGATGCGGGCGCTGATCCAATTGAGAAGGTGGAGCTGAGCGCGGCGGTCAGGTCATTGTTCGACCGTTATAGTCTTCCCGATGGGTTTGACGTTGAACTGAACATGGCCGAACAGCAATGCGCCTTGCCGCAAGGCAGCTTTGACAAGGTTATGACGGCGCTGTTGGACAACGCGGTCAAACATAATGGGGGGCGAGGCGGTACAATATTCATAACCAACATCAATACGAACGCGGCGCTGTTGGTTGGGGATGACGGGGCAGGCATCGCAGAGGAATATCGCGAAAGTGTTTTTGACCCGTTCGTAACGCTGAAACCACGTGATGTGATAGAGGGGAGCGGGATGGGCCTAACCCTTGCGCGTCGCCGTGTCGAAAGCTGGGGCGGTACCTTGCGTGTGGTAACAGACCCTAGGATTAAGGGGGCCGCATTCGAGGTTGGGTTTAGCACAGCGGGGTAGTCAGTGCCGGCAGCACTCCGGCAATCCGCCTACGCTATGATGCCTTGCAGCCCCACCAGCATTAACCCCTGTCGGCGTCCGGCAGTCTACCCCTTGCTCAATTGCACCCATGCCTGTCTTAGCCCCGCAAGCGATAACTCCTCGCGCGATATTAACTGCGCCTGTTCTGCTTGGGTGGCGAGGGCGGATTTATAAAGCGTGGGTAATACACCATCCCCCGCGATTACCACATTCTGGCCCAGCCAATAGGGGCGGGCCCCTGACAGTTCCAACCCGATCAGCGATCCCATCAGGCGCGACCAGCCGAGGTTTTCGGGTAACCCGCTTATCGCTGCATCAGCCGAGATTTGCGCCAATGTGGCGGCAAAGGTTTGCGGCCTTGCCATCACGTCATCGACGGCTTGGGCAAACGCAGCCTCGTCCAGTGGCCCTTGGCCCGCGTAATCAGACAGTGGTGGATTGGATGTCAGCGTATTGGCAAGAACCGGCGTCAGATAGCTTTGGAAGCTCACGACCTCGCCCGCGCTGATATGCGACCAATGTGATTGTGATGCGACCGTGCAGATGACGCCGTCAAAATCAGGATCTTGGGCGAGCATCCCGCCGATTGCCGTCTCGCAGCCCAACATCAGATCGGCCGGTTTGGCCTGACGTAATCCGGGCACGACGTGCAAAACCACCCGAGGGTCAGGCGTATCCATCTGAAAGCTGCCCGCCATTGGGGCGGCAGGCACTGCGCGGTACATATCTGCGGGCATTCCGGGCAACCCTGCGCATAGCACAGGGGTCGGTGCAAGTGTCGTCAAATAGGGCGATAGAAAATCTGCCAAGCCGTCGGGCGACAGGTCCGTGGGCGCGGCATGTTTGGCGATCACTTCGCCGCTCGCGCCGATCACCGTGACAACCGGATACTCGGTGCCCCATGTGAGGCCAATCCATTCTGTACTGCGCATCTTGGAATACCTTTTTTGAGGGGCGTGGGCGAGGGTTGGCGCGTGGCTAGCAATCGAACGGCGGTCCCGCAAGCCCGGGCGTGCTGCCTTTGGCCCGATAGAACCCCGTGGGCCAGAAATCGGGTTGCATCATTGGGCATGTTAGCGCTCTAATGCGCCATCAATTATAACAACACAGGGAGCTACCCGAAATGAAAATTCTCGCCACCACGACCGCTCTTACGCTTAGCCTTGCCACCAGCCTGTCCGCTGCTGGCTGTGATGAGGTTACGTTTTCAGATGTAGGTTGGACAGACATTACAGCGACGACTGCGGCAACCACGGTTGTTTTGCAGGCGCTGGGCTATGAAACCGACATCAAAATTCTTTCGGTTCCGGTGACATATACCGCGATGGCCGCAGGGGATGTTGACGTGTTCCTGGGCAACTGGATGCCCACCATGGAAGCCGACATCGCGCCCTACCGCGAAGCGGGCACCGTGGATACCGTGCGTGCCAACCTGAACGGCGCGAAATATACGTTGGCCGTGAACAAAGCCGCCGCTGACATGGGCATCACGACATTTGCCGATATCGCGGCGAACGCCGACGCGCTGGATGCGACGATCTATGGCATCGAGCCGGGCAATGACGGCAACCGTTTGATCCAGTCGATGATCGACGACAACGCGTTTGATCTCAAAGACTTTGAGGTCAAGGAATCGTCCGAGCAGGGCATGTTGGCGCAGGTCAAGCGCGCCACAGGCAAGGGCGAGCCCGTTGTATTCTTGGGTTGGGAGCCACACCCCATGAACGCCAACTTCGATCTGACCTATCTTGAAGGCGGCGATGATTTCTTTGGTCCGAACTTGGGCGGTGCGTCGGTCTTTACCAACACCCGCGCTGGCTATGTTGAGGAATGCCCGAATGTTGGCAAACTGCTGAACAACATGGAATTCACGCTGGCCATGGAAAACGAAATCATGGGTGCCATTCTGGATGACGGCGAAGAGCCCGCAGATGCGGCGACCGCTTGGATCAAGGCAAACCCCGGCGTGCTGGACACGTGGCTGGCAGGCGTGACCACCCAAGACGGTGGCGACGCGATGGCAGCTGCAAAGACAATCGTCGAGTAATGACCCCTTAACGATCAAAAGGGCCTGCCATCGGGCGGGCCCTTTTCTGCATTAAAACAACCCTTTCGCGGAGACCCCAATGAACTGGCTCACCGACAATAAAATTCCGATCGATGACGCCGCCGAGGCGGTATTTGACTGGCTGTTGATCCACGCAGGGTGGTTGTTCGACGGGCTATCTGTCGCGATGGAGTGGTTGATTGACGCCATTCTGTGGGTGCTGCAAACGCCGCATCCGTTGATCATCATCGCCGCATTTGCGGCCGTGACCTGGGCGATCCAACGCAATTGGAAAACGCCGCTGATGATCGTTTTGGGGTTCTTGTTTATCCTGAACCAAGATTATTGGGAGGAAACCACAGAAAGCCTGACCTTGGTTTTGTCGGCCTGTGTGGTCTGTATGGGTGTGGGCGTGCCAATTGGTATCGCCGCCGCACACCGCCCCAAGCTCTATCGGTACATGGCCCCGGTGTTGGACTTGATGCAAACGCTGCCGACATTTGTTTACCTTATTCCCGCGATTGTATTTTTCGGGATCGGCATGGTGCCGGGCCTGATCGCCACAGTGATTTTCGTGCTGCCCGCACCGATCCGCCTGACGCAATTGGGCATCGCATCCACGCCCAAACCGCTGCTTGAGGCGGCGCAGGCCTTTGGCGCAAAGCCCAGCCAGACATTGTTTAAAATCGAATTGCCCTATGCGTTGCCGCAGATCATGACGGGGTTGAACCAGACCATCATGCTGTCCCTGTCCATGGTCGTGATTGCGGCCCTCGTGGGCGCGGATGGCTTGGGCGTGCCGGTTGTGCGGGCGCTGAACTCGGTCAACACGGGGCTTGGGTTTGAATCCGGGCTGATTATCGTGGTCGTGGCAATTATGCTGGACCGTATGCTGCGGGTGACACGGAAATGAGCGCTGATATGAAAACCACCCCTCAAAATGCTGTCGAATTCGACAACGTATCCATCGTGTTTGGCGACCGCCCTGAAAAGGCATTGCCGCTGATGGACGCAGGTCAGGACCGCGCCGAGATCGAGGTCGCCACCGGCCAAGTTCTGGGCGTTCACAACTGTTCGTTGGACGTGAAAGCGGGCGAAATTCTGGTGTTGATGGGGCTTTCCGGTTCCGGAAAATCAACGCTGCTGCGTGCGGTGAACGGGTTAAACCCGATGGCGCGCGGCACGGTGCGGGTCAACGATGGCGACTGGTCCTGCGATATTGCAGAAAGCTCCGCCGCCGAGTTGCGCCGCGTGCGCCGTGAATGCGTGTCGATGGTGTTTCAGCAATTCGGGCTGCTGCCATGGCGTTCTGTGCGTGACAACGTGGCGTTGGGGCTGGAACTGGCCGATGTGCCCAAGGCCGAACGGCTGGAAAGGGCAGACAAACAACTGGCGCTTGTGGGGCTTTCCGATTGGGCGGATCGCAAGGTCGGTGATCTGTCGGGCGGTATGCAGCAGCGCGTGGGGCTTGCCCGCGCCTTTGCGACCGAAGCCCCGATCCTGCTGATGGACGAGCCGTTTTCCGCGCTCGATCCGCTGATCCGCACGAGGCTGCAAGACGAGCTGCTGGACCTGCAACGCGAGTTGAAACGCACCATCATCTTTGTCAGTCACGATCTGGACGAGGCGTTCAAGCTGGGCGGCCGCATCGCGATCATGGAAGGCGGACGTATCGTGCAATGCGGCACCCCGCGCGAGATTTTCTCGAACCCTGCGTCGCCTTATGTCGCTGAATTCGTTGCCAATATGAACCCGTTAGGCGTGCTGACGGCGCGCGATGTGATGGGGCCAGTGGTCGGGGATGATGCCACCTCGGTGGCCGCTGAAACGCCCGTGGACGATCTGATCCATCAGCTGGACGACAAGGTGGGTGAAATCGCGGTCGAGGAAAACGGTGAAACCATCGGCACGGTGACGGCGGCAAGCATCATCGAAAGACTGCAAACGCGCTGATCTGCACAAGGCAGGCTTCATTCCCTATCCTGCGAGGTCGTTGTGCTATCGCAACGGCGCGATGCGCGATCTAATCGCCTTTACTGCGTCCGTGGTTTATCACGGCGGGGTCAACCCGACCGTTGGCGTTTACGGGATCGAAGGGTCCAAACCCGGTGCCGTGGCGGATGGCTGGAACACGGATATCGCGCTGGCGAACGAACCCCATCGAAGAGAATAAAGAGGTGCAGCTTGCCACGGCCTCGCGCGATGAAATTATCGCCGCGTCCCGGACCGCGGTCGAGAACGCGTTCCAAGGGTTCCCCAAGCAAAGCCCGGATGCCGCGCTTTTCTTCTCTTGTGCGGGGCGACGGGCCGCTTTGGGCACGCGCACCAAAGAGGAATACGAAAGCTTTGAAGCCATCATTGGCGGCGCATTCCCAACAGCCGGTTTCTATACCTACGGCGAGATTGGGCCAGCAGGCAGTCAAGGCAAGGCTGAACAACACACCAATGCGTTTCTTGCTGTTTTGTTGGGGGCCGCGCCCGCGGTTTGATCAACATTTATGACATCGGAAACAGCACACCGAAAAGGGTCTGACCTGGATAAACAGCTGCGGCGATTGGAAAAGCGGCTTGAAAAATCCGATCTGCGCCGGGTCGAGCTTGAGGATCTGATGGACGCCTCGCATGCGTTCCAGCGCCGTGTGATCGCGGATATCGAAGATCAGAAATCCCAGATCGAACAGCTGTATAAATCGCTTGAGGCTGAAAAAGACCGCACAGAACAATTGTTGCGGTCGATCATGCCCGAAGCCATCGCCGAAGAGCTTAAGGCCAACGGCAAGGTGCGCCCGCGTCATATCTCTTCGGCGACAGTGATGTTCACGGATTTCGTTGATTTCACCAAAAGCACCGAACAGATGAACCCTATTGATCTGGTGCGTATGTTGGACCGTTATTATGGTGCGTTTGACGAAATTGTGGCCAAGCATGGCGTCGAAAAGGTTAAGACCATCGGTGACGCCTATATGACGGTCGCAGGCGACTTGAACGGGGCAGGGCACCTAGACCATGTCGCCGCCACCTGCGCCGCCGCGACCGAGATTATGGCCTATGTCCAACACAACCTTGACTACACGGCCCAAGACGAGGTCGCGGGCTGGGGCCTGCGGATCGGCATTCACACCGGCCCGATCTCTAGCGGTGTGGTCGGAACCAAAACGCTAAGCTTTGATATCTGGGGCGATACGGTCAATACCGCCGCACGGATGGTCAGCGCCTGCGACGAGAATACCGTTTTGCTGTCGGCAGACACCGCCGCGCTGGTCAAACCCCGCGAAAGGGTGGTCGAGCGCGGCGATATCGAGGCAAAGGGCAAAGGCACCTTGCAAGTGTACCGTTTGCTTACTCCATAAAGATCGGATGAACCGGTTCCAGCTGGCTGCCCGGTTTGAACTTTTGGTTGATGGACGCTCATCCGTTGGGTCCCAGTGGATCATGTCGCGCAGATAGAAATCAACCTTCTCGGCCACCTTGTTACGGCATGATCATCCGCACGTTGGGGATCTGCTGGATGCGCAATACGTCTTGGTCGTAGTTCTCTGTCATTTCTTCGACCAGCTCATCGGTCCAGCCCGGCATGTCCAGCTCTTCTTCGATTGCGTCTTCCATGGCGAATTTGCTCAGGAATGCCGCAATCACCTTTTGCTCCTGCGACCCTGAAATCTCGGGGTGCGCGGCGATATAGGTGCGAAAGCGTTTCATGCCTTCGACTGTCATGATCGTTTCCAGTAGGTCAAATTCGTTCTTCAGCTTTGCGTTCTTGGGCAGGCCTGCGATTTCGCGCATGATGGTGCCCCAGATCAGCGGCGCATCCTCGTTGCACCAAACGGTGACGGCAATTTCCGGCGCAGAATCGTGCAACAGCTCCAAGGTTTCCGACCAGCACACATCGGCCTGATCCTTGTTGCCCCAGAAATGCGCGTCGGAATTATCCGCTGACACACCGTGCAATATCGGCAACAAAGTCGCCGGATTGCGGATACCCAAGAACAGCTCGATCTCGTCATCGGGAAACAGCTGCACAATACGCATCATGCGCACCGGTGCCGCCGGATAAAGCATCCCCTCGACCATGGCCGTGGCGGGCGTGCGGAAAAAGTTGGGGTCCGACAAAACCACGCGTTTCGCGTCGGCATCATCCAGAATCGCATCCAGCAATACGTCACGCGCGCCCTCGGCCACGGTGGATTTATACATCGCATTCAACGTGTCGCGAAACAGCCCGCGATAGGTGCTTGGCCCCGGTACAACGGTCCCGTCTTTGGCCAGCCGGTCGGTGTTAGCCAGCAGGCTTTTCAGTAAACGCTCTTCTTCGGTGTAATGAGCACCTGCGTGTAAAACCAACTGCATGGATATCCAGCTCAACTTCTATCGTGTGACCAAGGCAATAGCCGTTCTTGCCCGATCTGTAAAACTGCAAAATATCTGCTATTTCCCCTCTTGCGCCCCCCCGAGCAATCTTCTAAACGAACGCCCAGTGCCCCTATAGCTCAGCTGGTAGAGCAATTGATTTGTAATCAATAGGTCCGCGGTTCGAGTCCGTGTGGGGGCACCATTTCAGCAAGAATTAAAGATATACGCAAGTCATGGCCGTGTGCATGCTGCTCAAGTATTTTTTTGACATACCAGCCGGGTGGAAATGCCCTTGAGTGTGGCAGCTAAACACCTCTCGGGTCAGAAATATTCCAGTTCAGCGTTTCGAAACCCCAAATTCCCCCTCCACACACACACTTTCCCAAACTATCACGCCGCCAAAACCCTCCTGCGCGGCAAGGGTAGCGTCGTCCAGAGCAAACATGCGACGATCAGTGCGACGCCCAGCCATCCAAGCGCAGGCAGCGTTTCACCGACCACGTAAACGGCGAGGACGGCGGCGACCACCGGCTCGAACAGGGTGATGGTCGTGGCCATGCTGGCGGGCACGCGGGCAAGGCCTGCGCCAAAGGCGAGGTAGCCCAAAAACATTGGGACCAGTGCCATGTAAAGCCCGACCGCCAGATTGCCCGCGCTGTCCAGAAAGGATGCGCCGGTGATCAGCAGGACGGGCAAAAGCAGCAATCCGCCAAGGCCGAAGGTCGCGCCCATTGCCACGCGCGGCGGTAAATCGCGGCGCATCATCCGTTGGGCCGTCCACGAATACAGCGCATAGGTGCCCCCGGCCACAAGGCCGAGGAATGCGCCCAAGGGAATGTTGCTTGCCGTGCCATGGCCGCTCTCGGACAAGCTGAGCAATGCGATGCCGCTAAGGCCGATGGCAGCCCCAATGGCCCAGCGGACGGTCAGGCGGCGGCCATCGAGCGCGTATTCGATCAGCGCCGAAATCAGCGGCGCGGACCCGATTGAGATCACCGTGCCCACCGTCACACCCGCAAGGCGCATAGAGGCATAGAAAGCCAAGGGATAAATCGCCACAGAAACGGCCCCCACCATCAACGCCATCCGCTCGCGCCGCAGCGCTGCGCGATGGGTCCAGATGCCCTTGTATGCGATCAAAGCCTGAAGCGCGCCCCCAATCCCCATGGCGGCCGCGCCGATGGCAAGCGGGCTGACACCGGGGGCGAATGTAGCGGCTGTCCCGGTCGTGCCCCAAGCGATCGCTGCGAACAGGCAAAAGAGGGCACCGATCGTCTGCTGGGCTTGCGGGCTGGATGGGGCGGGGCCGTTGGACAGGGCGCGGGTCATAGACGCGCCAGCATGTCTTGGGCCATGGCACGGGCGCTGCGCAGGCGGTTTGCGTCGCCCTCAAGCCCGGCGCGGGTCATGGCCCCCTCAAGCAAAAAGGCCAGATGCGCCGCCAACGTTTCGGCGCGGGCTGTGTCATCGGGCAAAAGCTGCGCAAGCTCGGTGTGCAAAATTGCCTCCACCTGTTCTTTGTGACGGCGCACCGCTGTGCGGCCCACGTCATTAGCATCCAGTTCCGCCGCCGCGTTCAACAACCCGCAGCCGCGAAAACCGCGCTCATAGGCGAATGTGGCGTGGTCATCATAGGCGTCAAAAACGGCGAGGATTTTATCTTTGGGGTGATGCGCCGTGGCCTCGCGGGCTGCATAAAGGGCGAGCCATTCGTCATGGCGCTGATCGATATAAGCCGCCACCAGATCAGATTTGGAGGCGAAGTTATTATAAAGGCTTTGCTTTGCAACGCCCGCACGGGCGGTGATCGCGTCGATCCCTGTGGCGGCAATGCCATCATTGTAGAACAACACCGCCGCTGCGGTGAGTAACCGGTCACGGGCGCTGTTGCCTTGATGCTTGGGCTGTGGGGGCATTCTGGTCTCGCTATGAATAGGTAGACCGGTCTACCTACTTTCTTGAGGGTGTCAATGGGTGAGGGAAGGGTGCTGAGCTTTGCATCGATCTATGGCATTCGCTTTGGCGATCTGGCACGGGAGGTCAATGTGACGGTACAGTTGCGATTAATAAGGCGGTGAAAAGCGGTGAGGCGAAACAGAATAGCATCGATATTACTTGGCCCGTTTTAAAAGCGAAGTGACGGCTTTTTACGCGTCTAGCGGCCCACTTCGTTCTCCTTCGCTTAATTGCTTTAGGATTAAAATATCTATACTTGAAATAATAAACGACTCACTCTAGCGTCGTAGGTATTGGCGGGATGAGGAGTGGCGTTATGCGGGCGATATGTTTGGGCGGTGGGCCCGCGGGGCTGTATTTTGCCATCTCTCTCAAGCTGCGCCAGCCCGATGCGGATGTGACCGTTCTTGAACGCAACAAGCCCGATGATACCTTTGGGTGGGGCGTGGTTCTGTCCGATGAAACACTTGATAACCTTGAACAAAACGATTCCATCAGCGCGGCTGAAATCCGCAGCCATTTTGCCTATTGGGATGACATCGCACTGCATCACAAGGGGCAGGTGATCACGTCGTCGGGGCACGGGTTTTGCGGGATCGGGCGCAAGAAACTGCTGCTGATCTTGCAGGAACGCGCGCGTGCCCTTGGCATTAACCTTCAGTTCGAGACTGAGGTGAAATCAGCGTCAGCTTACATGGATGACTATGATCTGGTGGTGGCCTGCGACGGGTTGAATTCGAAAACCCGGCTAGAGTTTCAGGACACATTCAAGCCCGACATTGATGTGCGCCGTTGCCCGTTTGTCTGGATGGGCACGCATCAGAAATTCGATGATGCCTTTACCTTTATCTTTGAAAAAACCGACAAGGGCTGGGTGTGGGTGCACGCCTATCAGTTTGATCCCGACACGGCGACCTTCATCGTGGAGTGTTCGCAAAAAACCTATGACGCGTTCGGGTTTGGTGAGATGAGCCAGGAGGAAAGCATCGCTGTCTGCGAGGAGATTTTCAAAGATCACTTGGGCGGGCATAGGTTGATGACCAACGCGGGCCATATCCGTGGGTCGGCCTGGATCAAATTCCCTCGTGTGCTGTGCGAAAAATGGAGCCACGAGAACGTCGTTCTGCTGGGCGACGCCTCGGCCACGGCGCATTTTTCCATCGGGTCGGGGACCAAACTGGCGCTGGAATCCGCCATTTCGCTGGCCAAGCATGTGACCGATGATGCTGATTTGAAGACGGCGTTCGAGAAATACGAAGATGCGCGCCGGCTTGAGGTATTACGCCTGCAATCGGCGGCGCGCAATTCGGTTGAGTGGTTCGAAGATGTTGAACGCTACCTTGATCTTGATCCGGTGCAGTTGAACTACTCAATGCTGACCCGCAGCCAACGTATCAGCCATGAAAACCTGCGCGCGCGTGATCCGCAATGGTTGGGTGGGGCCGAGGCATGGTTTATGGAGCAAGCGGGCGCAGGCAGCAATCTGCCCGCGCGTGCGCCGATGTTCGCGCCGTTTCAGTTGCGCGATATGACGCTGGAAAACCGGATCGTTGTCTCGCCGATGGCTCAATATAAAGCCGTTGATGGCACACCCACCGACTGGCATTTGATCCACTATGGCGAACGTGCCAAGGGCGGGGCGGGGTTGGTCTATACCGAAATGACATGCGTTTCGGCCGAGGGGCGGATTACGCCGGGCTGTCCGGGACTTTATGCGCCAGAGCATGAGGCCGCGTGGAAGCGGTTGACGGATTTCGTGCACGCGGAAACACCTGCGAAAATCTGCTGCCAGATCGGTCATGCGGGTCGCAAGGGGTCCACGCAAGTTGGTTGGGAAACGATGGATGCGCGGTTGCCATCGGGCAATTGGCCGCTGCTGTCCGCCTCAGCAATTCCGTGGTCCGACCAAAACGCGACACCCAAGGCTATGACGCGCGCCGATATGGATGCGGTCAAGGCCGAGTTCGTGGCGTCGGCCGAGATGGCCGACCGCGCAGGGTTCGACATGATCGAACTGCACGCCGCCCATGGCTATCTGATCTCTTCCTTTATCTCTCCGCTGTCGAACACACGCGATGATGAATATGGCGGGTCGCTGGAAAACCGCATGCGCTATCCTTTGGAGGTCTTTGCCGCAATGCGCGCGGTCTGGCCTGACGCCAAGCCGATGGCGGTGCGTATTTCGGCCAATGACTGGGCGGGCGATGATGGCGTCACCCCTGAAGAAGCCGTTGAAATCGCTGCGATGTTTGACAAGGCCGGTGCCGATATTATCGACGTGTCCGCCGGGCAAACTTCGACCCAGGCGAAACCAGTCTATGGCCGTATGTTCCAAACGCCGTTCTCGGACCGGATCCGCAACGATGGCGGGATCAAGACGATGGCGGTGGGCAATATATTCGAGGCAGATCACGTGAATTCGATCCTTATGGCGGGGCGGGCCGATCTGGTGTGCCTTGCGCGCGCGCATTTGGCTGACCCCTATTGGACATTGCACGAGGGGGCCGCCATCGGCGACCGTCAGGCGGTCTGGCCGAAACCGTATGAGGCGGGGCGTGATCAGGCGTGGCGCAATGCCGACCGCGCCGCAGAAATGGAAGGGCGTGTTTGATGGTTAGAGTACTTGTGACAGGGGGCGGTTCGGGCATCGGGCGCGCAATCGCACGGCATTTTGCGCAGGACGGTGCCGATGTCACCATCGCGGGCCGCCGGATGGACGCGCTAGAGGAAACCAATGCGGGGCGCGGGATGACATGCCGCGCGTTGGATGTGACCAACGAGGTTTCGGTTCAGGCGCTGTTCGACGCGCCCTATGATATCGTAATCGCCAACGCGGGCGCTGGAAAACCGTCCAAATTGCGCGATATGACGCTGGCCGACTGGCAATCGACACTGGACGTGAACCTGACCGGTACATTCCTGACCTTCCGCGCCGCGCTGGCAGGGATGCAGGCAGGGGGGCGATTGATTGCCATCGCCTCGACCGCGGGGTTGCAGGGCGGGCCAAATATCTCGGCCTATGTAGCGGCCAAGCATGGGGTGCTGGGCTTGGTCCGTGCGCTTGCCAAGGAAGTCGCCCGTGACGGCATCACCTGCAACGCGGTTTGCCCCGGATTTGTGGATACCGATATGGGGCAAACGGCGGTCACCAATGTGATGACGCGCTTTGATATCCCGCGCGAAAAGGCGGAAAAGATGGTGGTCGGCGGCAACCCGATGCGGCGCATGATCACCACCGACGAAGTGGTGGCTGCTGTGGCATTCCTTGCCTCGCCCGGCGCGTCGATGGTTAATGGCCATGCGCTGTCGGTATCGGGCGGCGAGATATGACCACCGCGTCGAAAGACCGCCTGCGCCTCTGGCTGCGCCTGCTGGGCCTGACCCGTCACGTGGATGGGCACTTGCGCGATAAGCTGCGGGTGGAGTTCAAAACCACCTTGCCGCGTTTCGATGTGATGGCTGCCCTATCGCGCCACCCCGAAGGCCTGAAAATGAGCCAGCTGTCCGGCGTGCTGCGCGTGTCCAACGGCAATGTCACGGGTATCGCCGACCGGCTCGCCGAAGAGGGGCTGGTGGAGCGCGTACCCGTTCCCGGGGACCGCCGCGCCATGATCTTGCGGCTGACAGCGGCCGGGAACGCCGAATTCGCAGAGCAAGCCAGCGCCCATGAGGGGTGGATCAACGATATGCTGCACGGCATCAGCGCGGCAGATGCCCGCCAGATGGCCGCACAACTGATAGCAGTGGCTCAAGCCGCTGAAAATAAGGAAAAAATAGATGACCCAAGCCATGCGTAGCGACGTAAAGCACTTTCTTTGCAAGATCAAAGACGGCATTGCCACGGTGCGTTTGGACCGGCCTGACCGCAAGAACCCGCTGACCTTTGACAGCTATGCCGAGCTGCGCGACTGGTTCCGCGATCTGGTCTATGCAGATGACGTAGACGTGGTGATTTTCGGGTCAAACGGCGGGAATTTCAGCTCGGGCGGGGATGTGCATGACATCATCGGACCGCTGACCCGCATGAATATGAAAGAGCTGCTGCGCTTTACCCGCATGACCGGCGATCTGGTCAAGGCCATTGTGAACTGCGGCAAGCCGGTCATCGCGGCGGTGGACGGGATTTGTGTCGGCGCGGGTGCGATCATCGCGATGGCATCCGATTTGCGGCTGGCCACGCCCGAGGCTAAGACGGCGTTCTTGTTCACACGTGTTGGCCTCGCTGGGTGCGACATGGGGGCCTGCGCGATTTTACCCCGCGTAATCGGCCAAACCCGCGCCGCTGAGCTGCTGTACACGGGGCGGTCGATGTCGGCAGATGAGGGTGAACGCTGGGGATTTTTCAACCGTCTGGTCGATGGTGATACATTGGAAGCTGAAGCGCTGAAACTGGCGCAGCAAATCCAGTCAGGTCCGAATTTCGCCCACATGATGACCAAGACGATGCTGGCGCAGGAATGGTCCATGTCGATTGAACAAGCGATTGAGGCAGAGGCGCAGGCTCAGGCAATTTGCATGCAAACCGGTGATTTTGAACGCGCCTACAACGCCTTTGTCGCCAAGCAGCGGCCCGTGTTTGAGGGAAACTGAGCGATGGTGTTTGATGTGAGTACGGCAGCCTCCGGCGGGAGTTTACTTGGCAAAATGAACAAGAGGGCGGTGTTCAATGTCTGATCGCAGTTTTTTGGATTGGCCGTTCTTTGAGGATCGGCATCGGGCCTTGGCGGATGATTTGGACGCGTGGGCGGCCGGAGCGTTGGACGGGCTGGATCACAGTGATACGGATGCAACGTGCCGGTCGCTGGTGGCGATGTTGGGCGCCGGTGGTTGGTTGCAGTATTCGGGTGCGCAAGCAGGCGAGGCGTTGGACGTGCGCAGCTTGTGTCTGATCCGCGAAACTTTGGCGCGTCATGATGGGTTGGCCGATTTTTCCTTTGCAATGCAGGGGCTTGGGACGGGGGCCATCAGTCTGTTCGGCACGCCAGAGCAGCAAGCTGAGTGGCTGCCGAGGACGCGGTCGGGCGCGGCGATCTCTGCCTTTGCTTTGACCGAGCCGCAGTCTGGATCGGACGTTGCGAATTCCACCATGACAGCAGTTCGTGACGGTAATGACTATATTCTGAACGGCGAGAAAACCTGGATATCCAACGGTGGCATCGCGGATGTTTACACCTTGTTTGCCAGAACGGGCGAAGCGCCGGGTGCGCGTGGGTTGTCGGTGTTTATCTTGCCTGCGGGTTTGCCGGGGTTCGAGGTTGCCGAGCGGTTGCAGGTGATTGCGCCGCATCCCCTTGCGACCTTGCGGTTTACCGATTGCCGGGTACCAGCGTCTGCAATTTTGGGCGCGCCGGGGCAGGGGTTTGCCATTGCGATGTCGGTGCTGGATGTGTTCCGTTCGACAGTCGCGGCGGCGGCTTTGGGCTTTGCCCGTCGGGCCTTGGACGAGGCGCTGCAACGGGTCACTGCGCGTCAGGTACAGGGCAAACCGCTGGCGGATTTGCAGATGGTGCAGGGGCACATTGCGGATATGGCCGTGGATGTGGATGCATCGGCCTTGCTGATTTACCGCGCGGCATGGCTGAAAGATCAAGGCGCGCCGCGGGTCACCCGCGAGGCAGCGATGGCCAAGCTGTTTGCCACAGATCACGCGCAAATTGTGATCGATAAGGCCGTGCAGCTGTTCGGCGGCGACGGGGTGCGCCACGGTATGATGGTGGAAAGCCTGTACCGCGAAATCAGGGCGTTGCGCATTTATGAAGGCGCGTCCGACGTGCAGCGGGTCGTGATTGCGCGGCAAACCATTGGTGCGATGTAAGGGGATTTAGGTATGCAACCGTCAGGACATGTCGATAGCTTTTCACGGGATAACTTGCCGCCAACGGAAAGCTGGCCTGATCTTTTGTTGGATGGGTTCGAATATTCTGATCGGTTGAACGTTGCCGTAGAACTTACTGATAAGATGGTGGAAAAAGGGTTTGGAGATTACACGGCGCTGATTGGAAATGGCCGCAGGCGCAGCTATAAAGAGATGGCGGACTGGACCAACAAGCTGGCGCGCGCGATGGTCGAAAACCTAGGGGTGAAGCCCGGGAACCGCGTGTTGATCCGGTCGGCGAATAACCCCGCGATGGTCGCCTGTTGGCTGGCCGCGACCAAGGCGGGTGCCGTGGTGGTGAACACGATGCCGATGCTGCGCGCTGGTGAGTTAACGGCGATTGTCGACAAGGCCGAGATCAGCCATGCAATTTGCGACACGCGATTGATGGATGAAATGACGGCCTGTGCCAAAACCTCCCGGTTTTTGAAATCTGTGGTGGGGTTCGACGGGACCAGCAACCATGACGCCGAGCTTGACCGGCTTGCGTTGGAAAAACCGGTTCAGTTTCAATCGGTTGATACGGCTGTGGATGACGTTGCGCTGCTTGGCTTTACCTCGGGCACCACGGGCAGCCCCAAGGCCACGATGCATTTTCACCGCGATTTGCTGATCATCGCAGACGGCTATGCCCGCGAGGTTCTGAACGTCACGCCCGACGATGTTTTCGTCGGATCGCCGCCCTTGGCGTTTACTTTTGGCTTGGGCGGACTGGCGATATTCCCGTTGCGGTTTGGCGCAGCGGCCACCTTGCTGGAAACCGCGTCACCGCCAAACATGATTGAAATCATTGAGAAATACAAAGCGACCGTGTGTTTCACAGCGCCCACAGCATACCGTGCGATGCTGGTCGCGATGGACGACGGTGCGGACTTGTCCAGCCTGCGTGCTGCCGTGAGCGCGGGGGAAACCTTGCCCGCGCCCGTGTACCACGAGTGGCAGGAGAAAACCGGCAAGCCGATGCTGGACGGGATCGGCGCGACCGAGATGTTGCACATCTTTATTTCGAACCGCTTTGACGATCACCGCGCCGCCTGCACGGGCAAGCCTGTCACGGGCTATCGCGTCAGGGTGGTTGATGGCGAAGGCCGCGAATTGCCCCGTGGGGATGTGGGGCGTTTGGCAGTGCAGGGCCCGACAGGCTGCCGCTATCTGGCGGATGAGCGGCAAGCGGTTTATGTCAAAGACGGTTGGAACATCACCGGCGACAGCTTTAGCATGGACGACGATGGTTACCTGCATTTTGCCGCGCGCAACGACGATATGATTATCTCGTCCGGGTACAACATCGCAGGTCCCGAGGTCGAAGCCGCGCTGCTGGCGCACCCGTCTGTGCTGGAATGCGCGGTCGTGGGAAAGCCCGATGAACGCCGTGGATCAATCGTGCAGGCGCATATCGTTCTGATCGAAGGTGTGCCCAGAAATGATAGCACAATCAAAATGTTGCAAGACCATGTTAAACAGACCATTGCGCCATTCAAGTATCCGCGAGACATTCAGTTTATTGATGCTTTACCAAAAACCGCCACAGGCAAAATACAGCGTTTTGCGCTAAGGGAAAAACAGTGACTACTTTTGACGAAGCCTCTGAAGGGGCGAAAATGGATTTTGCCAAGGACATGTCCTATGGCGATTATTTGGGGCTTGATGCGATCCTGTCGTCGCAACACCCGCTGAGTGAGGCCCATGACGAGATGCTGTTTATCGTGCAGCATCAGACGTCAGAGCTGTGGATGCGATTGGCCATTCACGAGCTGCAAGCCGCGCGGCAGGTGATGCTGACGGATGATCTGGCCTCGGCGTTCAAGATGCTGTCGCGGGTGGCGCGGATTTTTGAACAGCTTAACAGCGCTTGGGATGTGCTGCGCACCATGACCCCTAGTGAATACACAGCATTTCGCCCGTCTTTGGGGAATTCCAGCGGGTTCCAGTCGCATCAATACCGGCTGGTCGAATATCTGCTGGGCAATCGCAATGGCGCGTTGATGCAGGTCCATAAACACAAGCCAGAGGCATTGAAGGCGCTGCAAGACGAACTGGCGCTCCCCAGTCTGTATCAGGTTGCGATTAGCCATCTGTGCAAGGGGTTCGGGCATGACAACCTGGCAGGGGAGCCGGGCAAAACCAATTGGGACGCACAACCTCAGGTGCAGGACCTGTGGCAGAAAGTCTACGAAGACCCGTCGAAATATTGGGCATTGTACGAGCTGGCGGAAAAGCTGGTTGATCTCGAAGATTACTTTCGCCGCTGGCGCTTTAACCACGTGACGACCGTCGAGCGGATCATCGGGTTCAAGCGCGGCACGGGCGGCACAAACGGCGTGGCTTACCTGCGCAAAATGCTTGAAGTCGAACTTTTCCCGGAACTCTGGCACGTGAGAGGAGTCCTGTAAGTGGCTTATATTTTGAATAAAGAGGCGTTCTTTCTGCCCGAAGGTGTGATTTATCTTGATGGTAATTCGCTGGGCCCATTGCCGCGTGCGGTGCCTGCGCGGGTGCAGGCGATGATGGCGGATGAATGGGGCGAAATGCTGATCCGGGGCTGGAACAAGGCCGATTGGATGGCGCAACCCAGCCGTGTGGGCAATATGGTCGCCCGCATTATCGGCGCGCCTGACGGGTCGGTTGTGATGGGCGATACCCTGTCGATCAAGGTTTTTCAGGCGCTGTCATCGGGGCTGAAACTGCGCAAAGATCGTCGTGTAATCCTTAGTGATAATGGGAATTTTCCATCTGACCTTTATATGGCCGAAGGGCTGGTAAAGCTGCTGGAGCAGGGATACGAGCTGCGCACTGTGGCCCCCGAAGAGGTCATGGATGCGATCAGCGAAGACATCGCCGTGGTTATGCTGACCGAGGTCGATTACCGCACAGGCCGGAAGCACGACATGAAAACGGTGACGGAATTGGCCCATGCCAAGGGGTCCGTTATGGTCTGGGATCTGGCGCATTCCGCTGGCGCGCTGCCCGTGGATATGACTGCGTCAAATGCCGAATTCGCTGTGGGCTGTACCTATAAATACCTTAACGGGGGCCCGGGCGCGCCGGGCTTTATCTATGTTCGCCCTGATCTGGCGGACACGGTTGAACCTGCGCTGGCGGGGTGGCTGGGACACCGCCAACCATTTGAATTTGATCTCAACTATGCGCCTGGAAACGGTATTGAACGGATGCGGGTGGGCACGCCCCCGGTGATCCAGCTGACCGCGCTTGAGGTCGCGATGGAATTGTGGGCCGATGTGGATATGAACGATCTGCGTGACGCGTCCATCGCATTGCAAGAGCAATTCATCGAAGAAATTGAACGCGATGTGCCCGCGCTGACGTTGGCCAGCCCGCGCGATGCGGCGGTACGCGGCTCGCAAGTGTCGTGGCGATTTGAACATGGCTATGCCGCGATGCAGGCGGTGATTGATCGCGGCGTGATCGGTGATTTCCGTGCGCCCGACATCATGCGCTTTGGCTTTACGCCGCTGTATATCGACAGCGCCGATGTATCTGCTGCGGTCAAGATTATCGCTGACGTAATGAACAATAATCTTTGGGATACCGATGCTTACAAGGTGAAATCACGGGTCACATAAGGCGCTGCTTGACCGACCCGACACAAACGTCACTGTAGAATTATCAAACGGGCCCAAAAAAGAGGCCCACACACCAAGGGAGACTACAATGAAACTAAGAACACTAATTGCTGCGGCCTCGATCGCGGCGCTTGGCGCGGGCATGGCTTATGCCGATGGCGGCAAGGTTAAGGTCGGCATGATCACCACGCTGTCTGGTGGCGGTGCCGGTCTTGGCATCGACATGCGCGACGGCTTTGTGCTGGCGGCCAAGGGTAACGAAAATCTGGAACTGGTGATCGAAGATGACCAGCGCAAACCGGATGTTGCGGTGCAATTGACCGACAAGCTGATCCAGTCCGAAAAGGTCGATGTTTTGACCGGTATCATCTGGTCCAACCTTGCCATGGCCGTGGTGCCCGCCGCTACCGCACAGGGCAAATTCTATCTGTCCCCGAACGCCGGTCCGTCTGCATTGGCAGGCAAGGGGTGCAGCCCGCTATATTTTAACGTTGCTTGGCAAAATGACGCCTTTTATGAGGCAGGCGGTCTGTGGGCCAGCGAGAATGGCATCGAAAAAGTGTTCCTGATGGCCCCGAACTATCCAGCGGGCACAGATGGCATGACCGGCTTCAAACGCACCTTTAACGGAGAGGTCGTGGGCGAGGTTTACACCAAATTGGGCCAAACCGACTATGCGGCAGAAATTGCACAAATCCGCGCATCGGACGCCGATACGGTCTATTTCTTCCTGCCAGGCGGCATGGGAATTTCATTTATGAAACAATTTGCCGGTTCCGGGGTCGATAAAAATGTGATGGGTCCAGCGTTCAGCTTTGACCAAGGGATCTTGGGCGCAATCGGCGATGCCGCACTGGGCGTCAAGAACACATCGCACTGGTCCAAGGACATCGACAACGCCGCGAACAAGAAATTCGTCGCGGACTTCCAAGCCGAGTATGGCCGCCTGCCATCGCTCTATGCGGCGCAAGGATATGACACCGCGCTATTGTTGCTTAGCGCAATGGGCAAGGCGGATGTCGCAGATGCAGCCGCGTTCCAAGCCGCATTGGAAGAGGCCGATTTTGCATCGGTACGGGGTGATTTCGCATTCGCGCCGAACCACCACCCGATCCAAGACATCTACATGCGCGAGGTCGTCAAAGAGGGTGATGTCGTGACAAACAAGATCGTCGGCGTGGCATCACGCGGTCACCAAGACGTCTATGGTGCTGACTGCAAAATGTAACCTCATGCGCTGCGCCGGTGGTCACTGGCGCAGCGTGTTCAGGCAGGTTGACACCTGCAAGACCTACCTAAGGAACGCCCCCTTATGTCGATGATATTACTGATCGAACAGGTCTTGAACGGGCTTCAGTTCGGTGTGATGCTATTCCTGATGGCTGCCGGTTTGACGCTAATCTTTGGCGTGATGGGCCTGATCAATCTGGCCCATGGGTCGCTCTATATGGTCGGTGCCTTTGCTGCCGCAGCGGTTGCGGGATGGACGGGGTCTTTTGCCTTGGCGCTGGTCGCTGCACTGGCGGCATCCGCGGCTGCTGGCGCGCTGGTTGAATTGCTGGTGATCCGCCGGTTGTATGACCGCGATCATTTGGACCAAGTGCTTGCCACCTTTGCGCTTATTCTCATTTTCTCCGAAGGGACGCGTTGGCTGTTTGGCTCGTTCCCGCTGTTTTTGGACGTCCCCGCTACGCTGGCTGGCCCGATCATGCTGCCCGGTGGCATTTTATATCCGCTCTATCGCTTGGTGATAATCGGCGTTGGTCTGCTGGTCGCTGCCGGGGTTTTCTGGCTGATCGCGAAAACGCGCATTGGTATCCAGATCCGCGCGGGCGAGGCGGACCGCGAGATGATCGCCGCCTTGGGCATTGATATATCAAAGCTTTATACGATGGTCTTTGCCCTTGGTGCGGCCCTTGCTGGGCTTGCTGGCGCGCTGGTGGGGGCGATCCAATCGGTGCAGGTCGGCATGGGCGAGCCGGTTTTGATCCTTGCCTTTGTGGTGATCGTGATCGGCGGCATCGGATCGATCAAGGGGGCGTTGGTCGGGTCGATCCTTGTGGGGCTTACCGACACATTGGGCGGCGTGTTGCTGCCCCCGCTTTTCGGGACATTCATGCAGGCGTCTTCGGCCAATTCGGTCGGGTCAGCGGTCGCATCGATGTCGATCTATATCTTGATGGTCGGGGTGTTGCTGTTCAAACCCTCCGGCCTGTTTGGAGGGAAGTAACATGACCCGCGAAACCCTTTTGAACATTGCATTATTTGCGATCCTGCCCGCCACGGCGCTGGTCGCATTCGCACTGGACGAGCCGTTTATCATCACGCTTGCAACCAAGGCGGCGATCCTTGCCTTGGCGGGGGTTGGCCTGAACATCGCACTGGGGCTTGGTGGGTTGGTCAGCCTTGGACATGCGGCGTTTTTCGGGCTGGGCGGCTATGCCATGGGCATCCTTGCCAGCCACGCCCAAAGCTATACACCGCTGATGGAGACCCCGTTTCTGATCGAGGGCACCAAATCGATGCTGGTGATCTGGGGTGTCGCGATTGTCACCTCGGCGCTGGCCGCCCTTGCCATCGGCGCGCTAAGCCTGCGGACGACCGGCGTTTACTTTATCATGATCACGCTCGCCTTTGGTCAGATGCTCTATTATTTCGCGATTTCATGGCCTGCCTACGGGGGCGAGGATGGGTTATCTATCTATGTTCGCAACGATTTTCCGGGGCTCAACACCCTTGACCCGATCCAGTTCTTTGCCATCGCCTTTGGCATCTTGGCCATCGTTTTGTTTGGCGCGGGCCGCCTGGCCAAGGCACGCTTTGGGCTGGCGCTGTCGGCGGCACGGCAAAACGCCGAGCGGGTTGAAACCGTGGGCCTGACCCCGTTTCGGTTGCGTCTGGTGGCATTCGTGATCTCGGGGGCCATTACCGGACTGGCGGGTGCGCTGTTTGCCGATCTTAACCGTTTCGTCAGCCCCACGATGTTCAGCTGGCACACCAGTGGCGAGATTATGGTGTTCGTGATCCTAGGCGGGGTCGGGCGCTTGTTTGGCCCTGTGGCCGGGGCGGCGCTGTATATCTTGCTCGAACATACATTGGGCGGGCTTAGCGAATTCTGGCACGTTTATCTGGGACTGCTCTTGCTGCTTGTGGTCCTCTTTGCGCGCGGCGGGCTGATTGGCACAATCGCAGGACGCGAGGTGGCACATGACTGATACGTTGTTAAAACTGTCGAACCTGAACAAAAGCTTTGGCGCGCTCAAGGCGACCGATGATGTGTCGCTGACGCTGGTGCCTGGGGAAATCCACGCGCTGATCGGCCCCAACGGCGCAGGCAAATCGACGCTGATCAAACAGATCGCGGGGGGCTTGCGCTCTGACAGCGGGACGGTTGAATTTGCGGGCCGCGACGTGACCCCCTTGGGCACGGTGCCACGTGCGCGGGCCGGGCTTGGGCGGACCTTCCAAATCTCGTCGCTGGCGATGGAATATACCGTGCTGCAAAACACCGTGCTGGGCGCGTTGGGCCATGATGGCGGCGTGATGCGGTTTTTCCGTCCGGTGATGAAGGACCGCGCACTGGTTGATCGCGGGATGGCCGCGTTGGAACGCGTCGGGCTGGCCGATCAGGCCGCCAAACGCACTGCCGATCTGTCGCACGGCCAGCGCAGGTTGCTTGAGGTCGCCGTGGCCCTGACGCTGGAGCCCAAGGTATTCTTGATGGATGAGCCGATGGCCGGGCTTGGCGCGTCAGGCTCAAAACGGCTGACCGGGTTCTTGGACACGTTGCGGGCGCAGGCCCCGATATTGCTGGTCGAACATGATATGGATGCGGTCTTTGCCCTTGCCGATCGGATCAGCGTTTTGGTCTACGGGCAGGTGATCGCCACCGGCACGGCTGATGAGATCAAGCGCGACCCCACCGTCCGCGAGGCCTATCTAGGTGCGGAGGATGCGGCATGAGCTTTCTCGAATTGAAAGGGATTACAGCGTCTTACGGCCCGTCCCAAGCGTTGTTCGGCGTCGATCTGGCGCTTGAGGCTGGCGAGGTTTGCGCGTTGATGGGCCGCAACGGCATGGGGAAATCCACCACGATCAAAGTGATCTGCCGGATGCTGAAACAATCCGCTGGCACGGTGCATTTCGACGGTCGCGATCTGGGCCCGTTGCCCAGCTACAAGGCGGCGCAGGCCGGTCTGGGTTTGGTGCCTGAGGGGCGGCGCTGTTTCGGCCCGCTGACCGTGTATGAAAATCTGATCGCCGCTGCGCGTCCGGGCGCGTGGGATTTTGAGCGGGTATGTGCCCTGTTCCCGCGCTTGGGCGAACGCGTCGATCAAATTGCGGTGTCACTGTCGGGGGGCGAACAGCAAATGCTGGCAATTGGCCGCGCGTTGATGACAAACCCGACGCTGCTGATGCTGGACGAGGCGACCGAAGGGCTGGCCCCGGTCGTGCGTCAGGAAATCTGGGCGGCGGTGGCAACGCTCAAGCGCGACGCGGGGCTGGCATTGCTGGTCGTCGATAAATCACTGGCCGAATTGCGACAGGTCGCAGACCGCGCTGTCATTCTGGAACGCGGCGTATCCGTGTGGTCGGGGCGCATGGATGCCCTAGATGCCACCGTGGCCGATCAATATCTTGGCGTTTAAGCGCCTGACTGAAAAGGAAAACAAATGTCTCATCAAGTGATCCAGCCCGAAGGATGGGCACCGGCCAAGGGCTATGCCAACGGGATGCTCAGCGCGGACGGGCATCTGTTTGTCGGCGGCCAAATCGGCTGGACGGCAGATCAGAAGTTCGAGGCACATGACTTTATCGGTCAGATGAAACAGGCCCTGCGCAACATCCGCGATGTGGTCGAAGCGGCAGGGGGCGTGCCCGAAGATATCATGCGCCTGACGTGGTATGTGACGGATAAGGCTGAATATCTGGCCGCCCAAGCCGAGGTAGGCCGCGCCTACCGCGAGGTGATGGGGCGGCATTTTCCGGCAATGGCGATGGTCGTTGTAGCGGGCCTCATCGAGGATGAAGCCCGCGTGGAGATTGAAGCAACTGCCGTTATTTCAAAGGCCTAGCGCCGGAATACGGCGGCCAAGCCGGTCGACGTTGCAAACAGTACGGCGGCGACGCTGACGATGCTGGGCCCTGTGGGCGTGTCGAACGCAAAGGATGCCGCCAGCCCGCCCAAGGCCGAGATCATGCCAATCACGGCGGCGATAATTGCCATCGTTTCAGGGCTGCGCGAAAACGGGCGTGCGGTGGCGGCGGGGATGATCAGCATCGCGGCTATCAACAACGCACCGACGACCTTCAACGCAACCGCGACGGTGACGGCTAGGGCCAGCGTCAGGATCAACTGTTCGCGTTTGGGGTTCAGCCCGCTCGCGGTGGCCAGATCGGGGTTCAAGGTTGACGATAACAACGCCTGCCAACGCCAGACCAGCAGCGCGATGGATGTAGCAGCGCCGCCCCAGATCACGGCCAGATCACTCTTGGTCACGGCCAAGATTTCGCCGAACAGATAGGCGCTTAGATCAACCCGTTGATTGGGCAGCAGCGACACGGCGACCAGACCAATGGCCAGCGCCCCATGGGCCAACACGCCGAGCAATGCGTCGGTGCTGACATTGCGCCCGTTCAACCCCGCGACGATCACGGCCATGGCCAAGGCGACAACCAAGACCCCGCCAAAGATCGGCAGATCCAGCGACAGGGCCAGCGCGACACCCAAAAGGGCCGCGTGGGATGTTGCATCGCCGAAATACGCCATGCGCCGCCATACGACGAAACACCCCAACGGGGCGGCAGCCAGCGCCACGCCAACCCCCGCAAGGGCCGCGCGCAGTAAAAAATCGTCCAGCATCAGTGAACCCCGTCGCAGTTCGTGTGGTCATGATCCTGCGCAGGACCGTGATCATGTGAATGGGTGTGTTCGTGCCGATAAAGCGCAAAGGCCCCTTGGGTACCGGTCCCGAACAGGGCGCGGTATTCGGGGGCGTCAGCGACAATTTCGGGCGTGCCCTCGCAGCAGACATGCCCGTTCAGGCAAACCACACGATCGGACGCGGCCATCACGACGTGCAAATCGTGGCTGACCATCAACACAGCACAGCCCATTTCGCGGCGCACGTCCTCGACCTGGCGGTAGAACGCGGCGGCACCGGGTTGGTCCAACCCTTGGGTTGCTTCGTCCAAAATCAAAATATCGGGGGTGTTCAGCAAGGCGCGCGCCAATAGAACCCGCTGAAATTGACCACCGGACAGATCAACCATCTGGCGCTTTGCCAAATCGCCGACACCGGCCTTTTTCAAGGCGTTTTCCACAACGGCGCGCGGGTGGCGGTGTGGCAGGTTCAAAAACCCGCGTACCGTCAGTGGCAAGGTGGCATCAATCTGCAGTTTTTGCGGCACATACCCGATGCGCAGGCCTTCGGCGCGGGTGACGGTTCCACTGGCGGGTTTTAGCGCCCCGATCAGCGCACGCAGCAGGCTTGATTTACCAGACCCATTCGGGCCGACGATGGTCACGATCTCGCCTCGGTTAATGGCGATGTTCACGTTCTTCAGAACGGTTTGCCCGTCCAGAACGAGGGTCAGATTTTTTGTCGAAATCAGGCTCATACGGCATCCTGCGATTGGCAAGCGGGGCACAGGCCTTGGGCCTCGACGACAGCATGTTCGATTTGAAAGCCAGCGGCGCGTGCTGCTTTGCCAAGACGCCCTTGGGTCAGGGTCGTGTCGCTTTCGGCGACCGATTGGCAGCTGCGACAGATCAGAAAGGCGGGCGTATGATCCTGACCCAAATGGGCGCAGGCGATATAGGCATTCAGCGCCTCGATCCGGTGGGCGCACCCGGCTTTGACCAGAAAATCCAACGCGCGATAGGCAACAGGGGGCTGGGTCCCCAATCCTTCGGCGGCCAGATGCCCCAGGATATCATAGGCCCCAAGTGCGCGATGTTCGGCCAGCAACAGCTCCAACACCCGGCGGCGCACAGGCGTCAGCCGCAGATCAAGCGCGGCACAGCGGCGTTCGGCCTTGGCCATGGTATCACTGACACAGGCGTGGTGATCGTGGGTTTCGAATCCGATGGTGGTCATTTCTGCCTCCGCTGCAAGTTAGGGTATTGATATGTTATAACATCTGATCTATCAAGCGTTACATTATAACAATTCGGAGCATCCCCATGCGCTATTTATTGCCTGCCTCTTACCTGCTTTTGTCCACCGCTGCATGGGCTGACGTTCCGCGCGTGGCGACGGATATTGCGCCTGTGCATTCCCTGGTGTCGCAGGTGATGGCGGGGGTTGGCACGCCCGATCTGACGATCCCGCCGGGTGCGTCGCCGCACAGCTATGCCATGCGCCCGTCCGAGGCGCGCGCGCTGGCGGCGGCTGATCTGGTAGTGTGGGTCGGCCCTGCGCTGACCCCTTGGATGGGCGAGCCGATCAAAGCTTTGGCGGGCGACGCGCTGCATCTTGAGCTTGAGGACGTCGTCGGCACCCTTGTGTTGAAGAACCGAGCAGGCGTGGCGTTTGAAGATCATGAGCACGGCGATGATCATGACGAACATGTCGGTCATGACGACGAGGATGATCACGAGGGTCATGACGACCATGATGATCACGACGACCATGACGACCACGCTGATCATGATGAACATAATCACGCGCCGGGGGCGGTCGATCCGCATCTATGGCTTGATCCGGTCAATGCGTCGCTGTGGTTGAACGCAATCTCGGATGTGCTTGGCCAGATCGATCCGGAAAACTCGGCCCTATACGCCGCCAATGCGTCCAAAGCGCAGGCCGATCTATCCGATCTGCAAGCCAGCATTCAGGCAGAGCTTACCCCGCTGCAAGGCCGGCCATTTGCGGTGTTCCATGATGCCTATCACTATTTCGAGGCGCGTTTCGGGGTGGAGGCCAGCGCGGCGCTTTCCCTAAGCGATGGCAGCGCACCCAGTGCGGCGCGGCTGGCCGAGGTGCGCGATGTCGTGCAATCGGTTAACGCCGTCTGTGTCTTTACCGAACCACAGTTCAACCCCGGTCTGGTCGCCGCCCTGACCGAAGGGAGCAGCATGAAATCAGCGCCGCTTGATCCCTTAGGCGCAACGCTAACCCCCGGTCCCGCGCTGTATGGCGCGGTGATCCAGGGGCTCGCAACATCCTTTACCGAGTGTCTGTCAGAGTAACGCGTTCACAGGGTCACCCACAGCTGGAACAAGATCCCAGAGGTGAGTGACCCGACCAACGCGATGGCGATATACAGGAAAAACACCGGCTTTTTGACCAAGGCCCAGACGGCGATGGCGGCGGGCAGGGACGTCACACCGCCCGCGACCAAGAACGCAAGACCCGCACCCGGTGCCATGCCTTGGCCCAGCAATCCACCGACCAAAGGCAGCGCTGCATAGCCGTTCAGATAGGCTGGTACGCCAACCAATGTGGCCAATCCGATGGGTGCAAAACCCGAACCGCCCAAGACGCTCGTGATTGTTTCGGCCGGGATCCACGCCAGCATCAGGCTTTCCAGCAAAAACGCCAGCGTCAGCCATTTGGCGAGGAAAAAGGTGGTTTTTACGGCCTCGCGCCAGAATTTGGTCACGCGGGCATCGTCCTGCCAGAATTTCCACACCACCGGCTGTACGCTGCGCACCTTTGAGGCACCACAGCCGCCGTTGCCCACGCCTTCGCGCAGGGGATCAGCCAAACCGCCAGCTTTGCCCATGACATGTACGACAATGCCGCCAAAGACACCGAGGCCCACAGCGGCAAGGGTTTTGGCCACCGCAAATTCAAACCCCACGACACCCGTGGTCAGGATAAACATCGACGGGTCCATGACGGGCGAGGCCAGCCAGAAGGCCATGACCGCCGACAAAGGCACGCCCATGGCCAGCAAGGCCGCGATCAGCGGGATCACCCCGCAAGAGCAAAACGGCGACAGCCCGCCCGCAAGTGCTGCAATCACGATCATGATGGCAGGCGATCCGGTAAAGGCCCGCGCGATCAGCCCGTCCGCGCCGGTCGCCCCGGCATAGGCGGCGATCCCGATCGACAGGATCAAAAACGGCGCGACATTCAAAAGGTTGGTGGCGGCGAACTGCGCGCTGGTGGCGGCTTGGGGCGGGTTGATGATGAAAAGCACGGCCAGCAGGGCGGCGCAAAACAGCCAAACACGTTCATTCGTCCAGATGTGGCGCAGCAGATCGATGCCACGGTTGCGCGGGGGGAGGGTGATATCGGTCATGCGGCGTCTTCCTTGTTTAATGTGACCCCGACGCAGCATTCTGACGTCAAAAAGGCCACTGTTTCTTGCATCGCGTCGAAATCCACGCGGTTGACGATTTGCCGGCCCTGACGCGACTGAAGGACCAACCCGGCATCCACCAAGGTGCTAAGGTGGTGGGCGAGGGTCGAGGGTGCTGCCCCCAGATGTTGGCCAATCTCGCCCACGTTCAGGCCGTCATGGCCTGCGCGAACGAGCAGTCGAAAGACGGCCAGACGGGTGTCGTGACCAAGAGCGGCGAGGGAGCGGGCGGTTTTGATGTGATCTGTCATGCGCTCAATCAAAACTATAAAACTAGTTTTGTAAAGATGATTCGATGCGCTTGGTCAAACACCTTTCGCATGAAAACGCCCGGAGCGGTCACTCCGGGCGTAATGCAGAATGCTCAAGGCGTTGTTATACAGCGATTTTACCGCCGCCTTGTTTGGTGATCACCACCACCGCCGGGCGCGGTGGCATGGCGGGATCAAAGTCAGGCCAACGGGTGGCGGGGTCCTCGAATGTGCTGTTACGCTCGAACCCGGCCAGGTTTTTTGTCCCGTCCGTGCCCGGATGCTGAACCGCGACAAACAGGGTTTCGCCGTCATCGGTAAAGTAGGGGCCGCACATTTCCCCGCCGACGGGGCAGCGGAAGAACAGCTTGGACGTGCCGCGCGCATCGCCTTCGGTTTCAACGGCATAAAGCCCGTCTGACTTGCCCGTCTTGGCCCAGCTGCCGCCCTGATCGGTGCTGACCCACAGCCGCCCATCGGCGTCGATGGCGCAGTTGTCGGGGCTGCCGAACCATCCGTTTTCCGATGTGTCCGGGTTCCATTGCGCGCCCACCTCGGCCAGCGATGGGTCACCACATTTCACCAAGATCGACCATGTGCCCGTGGTCGCAGCGTGGTTGCCACCATGTTCTTTGATCTCGATGATATGGCCGAAACTGCTTTCAGGGCGGGGGTTTGCGGCGTTGACGTCATCCTGACTGCGCTTGGTATTGTTGGTCAGCATGATATAGGCCGTACCATCGCCGCGCGGTTGCGCGTCTTCGGGGCGGTCCATCGGGGTGGCCCCTAGCAGATCGGCGGCCATGCGCGTGTCGATCATCACGTCGCCTTGGTCATTGAACCCGTTTTCGGCGGTCAGCGGACCCGTGCCATGGATCAGCGGCAGCCACGCGACAGTGCCATCTTCGTCAAAGCGCGCGACATAGAGCGTGCCATCGCTGAGCAGTTTGGAATTGGCCGCGCGGTCGTCGGATACCTTGCCGCCCGAGACGTATTTATACTGGTAATCAAAGCGGTTGTCGTCGCCCATGTAGACCACCACACGGCCATCGCTGCTAACTGTTGTTTCGGCCCCTTCATGGCGGAAGCGACCCAAGGCAGTATGCTTGATCGGGGTAGAGGTCGGGTCCATCGGGTCAACCTCGACCACCCAGCCGAATTTATTGGGCGCGTGGGGTTCTTTGTCGATGTTGAAGCGGTCGTATTTCTGACCCCAAGCATACCACATCCCCGGCACGCCATAGCGTTTCTGCGAGGCAGCTTCGCGGCTGGCGGGATCAATCACCGGCTTGCCGTCGGCATCCAGATTGTCGGTCCAGTAATACCCGTGAAAGTTTTCCTCGGCCATCAACCAAGTGCCCCACGGGGTCAGGCCGCCAGCGCAGTTGTTCAGTGTGCCGATCACCTTGGTCCCGCTTGGGTCATCGTTGGTTTTCAGGCGCGCATGACCTGCGGCAGGGCCATCCAACGTCATCGCCGTGTCCAGCGGGCTGATGCGGCGGTTCATTTTGCCGTCGCGCACAACCTGCCATGCGCCGTTTGCATCCTTGGCAATCTCGACAACCGATCCACCATGGGCAGCCATTTCAATGTCGATCAGCTCAGGCGTCATGCCGGAAAACCCGGCGCGGTCCTGACGGCCAAGACCGGGGAACATCACCTCTTCGTTGGTGTATTCGTGGTTCACACACAGCAACCCGCGCGTGCCATCATCGTTCAGCGGCACGAACCCGACATAGTCGTTGTTGTAGCCGAACTGTTGCAACTGCGCGGCGGCGGTCTGGTTCATCACGTCAAATTCGGGCGCGTCAGCAGTGATCGGATCGCCCCACCGCAGCAAAACCTGCGCGTCATAGCCATCGGCCACGTGGTGGGTTTCGTCGTTCCCCCACGTCAATTCATCAAAGGCATAGCGGCTGGTGGGCGCGGCGGCGTTCGCCTGATGCGGGGCCACCATGGCCGAGGTGCCAAACAGCGTGGTTGTCGCGGTCACACCCAGCATCCCGCGCAAGATGTCGCGGCGGCCGTAGCGGGCATTGATGACATCGCCAATCGTGCGCTCAAGGTTGGGGTTTGTGGGGATATCGTCAAAGGCTTCATAGGCCTCGGCCTTATTACCGATAGACGGATCGTTAAGGATATCATGGCGGGTCATGGCAGCTCCTGCATGTTTGCTGTGATGCCGCGAAACATCGTTTTAATATGTCACAAAGCTGTGCAAATGGAATGAAGGTTTTGTGACACGTGGCGGGCATCGCCGCGACATTGATAAATTTTTCGATATTTTTCTGTTTGGCAAGATGGCGCATTTCGTGTCCCGAGCGGCGGTATATCAGCGCGCAGCGGGCAGCACCTTGGACTGAAACCTGCGGACAACGGCCCCCAGTCACCGAATGGATGGGCCAGCACCCCTTGAACCCCAAGTATGGCGAGACTAATCTGTGAGTAAGGGTTTCGCGGGTATGGTCCTGCGGACGGCACAATCAGGCAGGCTTATGAACGATCCACACGATACCTATATGAACACGCTTGTCCCCATGGTGGTTGAACAAACCAGCCGGGGCGAACGCGCTTACGACATTTTCTCGCGTCTGCTGAAAGAGCGGATTATTTTCCTCTCCGGTCCTGTGCATGATGGCATGTCGTCGTTGATCGTCGCGCAGTTGCTGCACCTCGAGGCCGAGAACCCCTCGAAAGAAATTTCGATGTATATCAACAGCCCCGGCGGCGTTGTGACATCCGGTTTGTCGATCTACGACACCATGCAATACATCAAACCCAAGGTATCAACGCTGGTCATCGGTCAGGCCGCATCGATGGGGTCGCTGCTGTTGCAAGCGGGTGAACCCGGCATGCGTTTCTCGCTGCCCAACAGCCGTGTAATGGTGCACCAGCCCTCTGGCGGGTATCAGGGTCAGGCGACCGATATCATGATCCACGCGCAAGAAACGCAAAAGCTGAAAACGCGCCTGAACGAGATCTATGTAAAACACACCGGCCAGTCGCTTGAGAAAGTCGAAGCGGCGCTGGAGCGTGATAACTTTATGTCCCCGGAAGAAGCAAAAGACTGGGGTCTGATCGACGAAATCGTGGAAAACCGCGGTAAAATGGACGACCCGGACGCCGATAAAAAAGGCAAGTAAATAAGGCGTGCGTGGTTCATGATTTTGCGATTGTGGACCGCGCACCGCTAGCCTAAGCTGCCCCGGAGCAAAAAACAAAACTGCACTGCCGCAAGGTGGGCAAGATCACAAGACAGACCTGAAAGGGTTGAAATGGCGAATACGACCAGCGGCGATAGCAAAAACACTCTCTACTGCAGCTTTTGTGGTAAAAGCCAGCACGAGGTGCGCAAGCTGATTGCGGGGCCGACTGTGTTCATCTGTGATGAATGCGTCGAGCTGTGCATGGACATCATCCGCGAAGAGACCAAGGCATCCGGCCTGAAAGCCACCGATGGCGTGCCCACACCAAAAGATATTTGTGATGTGCTGGACGATTATGTGATCGGTCAGGCGATGGCCAAACGCGTTTTGTCCGTTGCGGTGCACAACCACTATAAACGTTTGAACCACGCCCAAAAGGGCGGTGATATCGAACTGGCGAAATCCAACATTCTGCTGATCGGCCCAACCGGTTGCGGTAAAACGCTGCTGGCACAAACGCTGGCGCGCATTCTGGATGTGCCGTTCACAATGGCCGACGCCACCACATTGACCGAAGCGGGTTATGTCGGCGAAGACGTTGAAAACATTATCCTAAAGCTGCTGCAATCGTCCGAATACAACGTTGAACGTGCGCAGCGCGGCATCGTTTATATTGACGAAGTTGATAAAATCACGCGCAAATCCGAAAACCCGTCGATCACACGCGATGTGTCGGGCGAGGGCGTTCAGCAAGCGTTGCTGAAGCTGATGGAAGGCACGGTTGCATCCGTTCCACCACAAGGGGGCCGCAAGCACCCGCAGCAGGAATTCCTGCAGGTGGATACGACCAACATCCTGTTCATCTGTGGCGGGGCCTTTGCGGGTCTTGACCGGATCATTGCCGCACGCGGCAAAGGGTCGGCCATGGGCTTTGGTGCGGATGTACGCGACAAAGATGCCCGCGGCATCGGCGAGATTTTCACCGATCTGGAACCAGAAGACCTGTTGAAGTTCGGTTTGATCCCAGAATTCGTCGGCCGTCTGCCTGTTTTGGCGACGCTGGAAGACCTGGATGAAGACGCGCTTGTGACCATTCTGACCCAGCCCAAAAACGCGCTGGTCAAGCAATACCAACGCCTGTTCGAGATTGAAGACACGCAGCTGACCTTTACCGAAGATGCGCTGTCTGCCATCGCGAAACGTGCGATTGAGCGTAAAACCGGTGCCCGTGGTCTGCGGTCCATTCTTGAGGATATCTTGCTGGATACCATGTTCGATCTGCCCGGAATGGATACCGTGACCGAGGTTGTGGTGAACGAAGAGGCCGTGATGTCGGACGCAGCACCGCTGATGATCCACGCCGAAGCCGAGAAAGAGCCCGCAACCGCAGGCTAAGCTTCGCCCATATTAATTGATCAAAGCGCGCCCTGATGGGTGCGCTTTTTTCGTTTAATGGCAGGGCTTTGGGTGGTTTGGTATTTTCACATCTTGACGACAGATCGGCGATTGGGTCTGACTGGGTCGCAGGTATTTCACAAAGGATAAACCATGATACAGCGTATATCTTCGGGCGGTGAGTTTGAGGCCAAGATCGGCTATTGCCGCGCGGTCGTTGCAGGCGGTTTTGCGCATGTTGCGGGCACCGTGGGGCAGGGTGACACGGTCACCGATCAATGCCGCGCTGCGTTAACCACGATTGAGAACGCGTTGGAAAAAGCCGGATGTACGATGGCAGACGTGGTGCGGGTGAACTATTACCTGCCGGACCGGGCCGAGTTTGAACCTTGCTGGCCGATTTTGTCCGCAGCCTTTGGCGAAAACCCACCTGCTGCGACGATGATTGAATGCGGATTGATCGACGATAAATACCGCATCGAGATCGAGGTCACAGCACTGGTCCCCGCCGTCTAACGCAGGCGCGGGATGGGACGCTCGTTCGGGCTGCCGTTAATGTCGCGGGCATTATGCTTGCGCCATTGACCATAAAGGGCCGTCAGATGCTCGTATGTGTTAGGGTTAATCTGTTGCATGCCGGCAATAAGATGTCTGGAATCATCGACCAGATTGCACATGATGGACCTGAGCGTCTTTTTCAGCATGTCCTCGTCCAGATCCCCCTCGGTGATGCCAACCGCAAGGAATTCGTAATAATTCAACAGCGTCGTCAGGGCGAGGGCGCTGTCCCGTCTAACCTTATGTTCCGCAATAACATCTAAGGACGCGCCGGGGGGCGGCATGGCGTTGCGCGCGGCGTTCCAGTCATCAAAGGCCACATCGGTATATTCAGGGAAATAGGCGCGCCGTTTTTCGATGGTGCCCTGGAATTCCGAACTCAGCCGCGTTTCCAGCAAGACCGTGATCGTGTGCTGCTTGCGCTGCGCATGACGGGCGGCGCGGGTGCTGAACCAAAAGGTCAGGATCGCCGCAACCACCGAAATCGCAGCAACGATGGTGCCGGTCGCGGTCAGGAATGACGTGTATTGCGGATTGGGGTCGTTAGGAAATAATGCATAAACGCTGGATAAGCTGGCCGATGCCAAGGGCAGCAGGATCAACAGGAATATGCAAAGGGTACAAAGGGTTAGTAACGCGCCAAATATAATGAGGAATGCGCGCACAATCATCGTCTAAAGCAGCTTAGCCTTATCCGTTGCCAAAGCCATCACGGGGAAGGCCGTTGCCGAAACCGTCAGTTGTCATTGCTCTACCCCTCAATCGGTATGCGTTTCTCGTATCATACAAAAGGACCTCAAGCCAGTTCTTCCGGCGGATACAGATCCTTTTATGCCTGTAGACCTTAATATAGGGTAAGGGACCCAAAATTGCAAAAAATTGATACATCTGCGCAATGGGCGGCTTTTCGCAGCAAAATCAGGGTCAAAGCAGGGTTAGGCGGTTAAATTCAGGGGCCGTGCCGCCAGCGATGACTAGACGTTGCCCCACCAATCGGGCATAGACAAACCAAAGCTTCAGGAGACCTAAATGGGCATTCTATCTTCTTTCTTGCGCGCCGTCACATGGTGGAACGGCCAGACCCTGAACACGCAGCTGTTTACTTGGCGCAAGGGCACCAAGGTGGGCGAAGATGCCGAGGGCAATATCTACTATCGCAACGTTGACGACAGCAAACGCT
The DNA here is from genome assembly GCF_964021855.1 of uncultured Sulfitobacter sp. Taxonomy (NCBI): domain Bacteria; kingdom Pseudomonadati; phylum Pseudomonadota; class Alphaproteobacteria; order Rhodobacterales; family Roseobacteraceae; genus Sulfitobacter; species uncultured Sulfitobacter sp. The sequence continues at coordinate 169,199 of NZ_CAXHZD010000003.1, read as the reverse complement.
GGGTGATCTTTAGCGGAGAGATTGAAGCCTCGCGGGTGAACCCCGATTGGCATGGCTGGCTGCACCACACTTGGGATGAAACCCCACAAGACCGCCCTTTGACGCACAAACACTGGGAAAAGCCGCATCAGGAAAATCTGACAGGTACGGCGTTGGCCTATGCACCTGCGGGGTCTATCCGCCGCGAACACCCGGCAGACCGCGGCGATTACGAGGCTTGGAGCCCGGAATAACCCATGCGTGATGACCTGCCAGAAATCATGGTGGGCGGTGTCGTTTTGGCCGCTGCATTGGGCTTTATCATCTATGCGGGGCAGGCAGCTGGCATCGGGCGGTCGTCAGACAGCTACGCCCTAAAAGCCAGCTTTCGCAGTATCGAAGGCATTGATGTGGGCACTGACCTGCGGCTGGCCGGGGTCAATATCGGCAAGGTCACAGGTCTGACACTGAACGCCGAAACCTACCGCGCTGACACGGTTGTATCAGTGGCCCATGGCATCGAAATCCCCGACGACAGCGCGCTTGTCGTGTCTTCCGAGGGGCTATTGGGCGGTAATTACATGGAAATCGTGCCGGGCGGATCACCGTTTTACTTGTCGGACGGGGATGCGATCAGCGACACCCAAGGGGCGATCAGCCTGATCTCGCTTTTGATGAAATTCGTTTCAGGCCAAGGAAATGACTGATGCGTAAGATGTTGATCTTGCTGGCGTTACTGGCAACCCCTGTACAGGCGCAACAGGTGACCAGCGCCGATGGCGCGGTGCTGCGTGCCTTGGATAAGATATCTGGCGAAGCCAAAGATTTCGAGATCAAGCGCGGCCAGATTGTGCGCGCGGGCAGCTTGGCCATTCAGATGAACGATTGCCGCTTTCCCGCAGGAAACCCTGCAGGCGATGCCTTTGCCGAGCTTGAGATTGTTGAGTTCGGGAATGAAAATCGGCTGTTTTCCGGCTGGATGATCGCCTCTTCCCCGGCTTTGTCGGCGCTTGAGCATCCGCGCTATGACATCTGGGTCATCCGCTGCACCACGTCCTGAGGTGTCGACGGGGCAGGCCCCTCGAAATCAGCGGTCAGTTCCAATGCCTCTTCTAGACGGGTGTGATAGGCGTCCCGGGTAATCTCGACCGCGCCCAGCGACGCAAGATGCGGCGTGAGGAATTGCGTATCAAACAACGTGAACCCACCCCGTTTGAGCCGGTCAATCAGACAGGCCAAGGCGATTTTCGACGCGTTATCGCGGCGCGAAAACATGCTTTCCCCGAAAAACGCGGCCCCCAGCGTGACGCCGTAAACGCCCCCAACCAGATCATCGCCGTCCCATACCTCGATTGAATGCGCGGCACCACGGTCATGCAGTGCTTGGTACAGCGCAAAGATTTCGGCGTTGATCCATGTGTCTTCACGGTCGGCACAGCCTGTCACGACGTCAGAAAACGCGGTGTTGATCGACACGATAAAGGGGGTGCGGCGCATCGTGCGGGCCAGACTGCGCGAGATGTGGAACCCGTCGATTGGGAACACACCCCGTAAACGCGGATCGACCCAGAAAATATCCGGGTCGTCGCGGTGTTCGGCCATGGGGAAAATCCCCATGGCATAGCCTTGTAATAAAAGCTCGGGCGTTAGGTCAGGCATCGCCCAGGTTGGTTTCAAGCCAATGTTCCAGCCAGTGGATGTTGTAATCCCCTGTCAGCACATCTTTTTCTTCCAACAGCGCGTGAAACAGCGGGATTGTCGTATCGACACCGTCCACGATCAGCTCGCCCAAGGCACGTTTCAAGCGCGCCAAGGCTTCGGGGCGATCACGGCCATGCACGATCAGCTTGCCGATCAAGCTGTCGTAATAGGGCGGGATCGAATAGCCATCATAAAGCGCGCTGTCCATCCGCACACCAAGACCACCGGGCGCATGGTACTGTGTGATTTTACCGGGGCAGGGCGAGAAGTTAGGCAGCTTTTCCGCGTTAATCCGGACTTCAATCGCGTGACCGTTGATCTTGAGGTCTTCTTGGGTGAAGGACATGTCCATGCCGGACGCCACGCGGATTTGTTCGCGCACCAGATCAACGTCAAAGATGCCTTCGGTCACAGGGTGTTCGACCTGCAAGCGGGTGTTCATCTCGATGAAATAGAATTCGCCGTTCTCGTATAGGAATTCGATTGTGCCGGCACCGATGTAGTTGATGTTGGCCATCGCATCGGCACAGACTTTACCAATGCGCGCACGCTCGGACTCCGTGATCGAGGGGCCGGGGGCTTCCTCGAACACCTTTTGGTGGCGGCGTTGCAGCGAACAATCGCGTTCACCCAAATGTACAGCGCGGCCTTTGCCATCACCGAACACCTGAATCTCGATGTGGCGCGGCGTGGTCAGGTATTTCTCGATATAAACTTCGTCATTGCCAAAGTTCGATTTGCCCTCGGCGCGGGCCGTCATAAAGGCGCGTTCCATGTCAGCCGCGGTTTGCGCGACTTTCATGCCCTTGCCGCCGCCGCCAGCCGTGGCTTTGATGATCACGGGATACCCGACTTCTTCGCCAATACGCTTGGCGTCTTCCAGCGTTGCAACGCCGCCGTCAGAACCGGGAACACAGGGCACGCCCAGTTCCTTCATCGTGTCTTTGGCGGTGATCTTGTCACCCATGATGCGGATATGCGCGGCTGTGGGGCCGATAAAGGTCAAACCGTGGTCTTCGATGATCTGCACAAAGCCCGCGTTTTCAGACAGAAAGCCGTATCCGGGGTGGATCGCTTCGGCGCCTGTAATCTCGCAAGCCGCGATGATCGACGGGATCGACAGATAGGATTGCTGGGACGACGGCGGGCCGATGCAAACAGATTCGTCGGCCATGCGCACATGCATTGCATCGCTATCCGCGGTGGAATGTACCGCGACAGATTCGATGCCCATTTCGCGCGCGGCGCGGATCACGCGTAACGCGATCTCGCCCCGGTTGGCGATAAGGATTTTCTTGAACATTGGTTTACGCCTTATTCCAGGATCACCAAAGGTGCGCCGAATTCGACGGCTGCGCCATCTTCGACCAAGATACGCTTGACCGTGCCTGCACGCGGGGCAGGGATGTGGTTCATCGTTTTCATGGCTTCGACGATCAGCAATGTGTCACCTTCGGCGACGGTGGTACCAACGCTGATAAAGGCCGGTGCGCCGGGTTCGGCTTGCATATAGATCGTGCCAACCATGGGCGATACAACCGCGCCGGGATCGGACGCCGGATCGGCATTTTCTGCTGCGGATGGGGCCGGGGCCGCCATGTTTCCAGGGGCCGGAGACGCCATTGGCGCGGGTGCGGCCTGCATCTGTTGTGGTGCGACGATCTGCTGAGGGGGCTTGCGGCTGACCCGCACATTCAGGCTGTCGTCCTCGGCATAATCACGCTTGACCTGAAGCTCGGTCAGGTCGTTTTCATTCAACAATTCGGCAAGCGCACGGATAAATGCCACATCTGCGTCATGGGTGTTTTTTGTCATTTTGTTCCTCAGCCAGTATATAACGCGGGGCGCGAATGCCTCAGCCCCAAAGCTGCTGTCTTATAGGACATGGGCGCGGTTATGGAAAGCAACCAGTTGCCTATAGGGCAGCGCCTTGCCAAACTGCGGTAAACAAAGGGGCATTCACCATGAATCTAGCAGATTGGCTGGCGCGCAGCGCGCAGGCGGGCGGGGAACGGCCCGCCTTGTTCTTGGGCGAAACACAGGTTGCAAACTATGCCGAATTTGATGCGGGCGCGCGGGCTGTGGCGGGATGGTTGCAGGCCCAAGGGATAAAACCCGGCGACCGCGTGGCGATCTTTATGAAGAACACGCCCGAATATCTGATCCTGTTCTACGGCACTTGGTATGCGGGCGCTGCTGTGGTGCCGATCAATGCCAAGCTGCACGGTCGCGAGGCTGATTATATACTGGACGATTCCGGTGCAACGCTGGTGTTCGCCAGCCCTGATTTGACCGACGGACTGCGCCAAGATCACCATGTGGTGGTCGCGCCCTCTGATGCGTATCGCGCGATTTTGGCCGCGGTGCCGGTGGATGCGGTGGCAGACCGTGGGGCTGATGATCTGGCGTGGCTGTTCTATACCTCGGGGACCACGGGCAAGCCCAAGGGCGTGATCATCACCCACGGCATGGGGCTTTCGATGGCGCTGTGTTACGGGGTCGATGTGGATCAGGTGTCGGGCGCGGATACAGCGCTTTATGCTGCGCCACTCAGCCATGGGGCGGGGTTGTATAATCTGATGCATGTGCAGGCGGGGGCGCGCCATGTTTGCCCCGCATCGGGCGGGTTTGATGTGCCCGAAATTCTGGATCTGGCAGAACATTTTGGCCGGGTGCATATGTTCGCGGCCCCCACGATGGTGAAACGGTTGACCGATGGCGCGCGGGCATTGGGGCGCAGCGGCGGTGGGCTGCGCACGATCGTCTATGCAGGTGGCCCGATGTACACCGCCGATATCATCGATGCGGTCGATCACTTTGGCCCCGTGTTCGTGCAGATATACGGGCAGGGCGAATGCCCGATGGGGATAACGGCGCTGCCCCGCGCTTGTGTCGCGGATCGTGAGCATCCCAATTGGCGGGACAGATTGGGGTCGGTCGGACGCGCGCAGGCCGCGGTTGAGGTGCGGATTGGCGATGCCGGCGGTACGCCCGTTGCACATGGCGTGGCGGGCGAAATTATGGTGCGCGGGCAGACCGTGATGCCGGGCTATTGGAACAATCCCGGCGCGACCGAGGCGACGTTGAAGGACGGCTGGCTGATGACGGGGGATGTGGGGATGATGGATGACGAAGGGTTCGTCACCCTACAAGACCGCAGCAAGGATGTGATCATCACTGGCGGATCAAACGTGTATCCCCGCGAGGTCGAAGAAGTCTTGTTGGAACATGCGGGCATAATCGAAGCGTCAGTCATCGGGCGCGCCCATGCGGAGTGGGGAGAGGAAGTGGTGGCGTTCATCGTCGGGCAGGTGCCGGAGGCGGAACTGGATGCGCTGTGCCTAAACCGGATTGCGCGGTTCAAACGGCCCAAGACCTATATCAGGGTCGAGAGCCTGCCCAAGAACAACTACGGTAAGGTCCTCAAGACGGAACTGCGGGCGCTGTTAAAGCCGTAAAGCCGCAGCGGGGGCGGAAAATTTCAAATTTTCCGGACCGGAATTTTTGAAAAATTCCGCGCCCCCCGCTGCTGTTGGTTTTAGATGGCGAGGTATTCCGCGCGCAGTTCGGCGTTGTTCAGAACCTCTTCGGCGGTGCCGTCAAATACGACGCTGCCCGTGTCCATGATCACCGCACGATCCGCCAGCTTCAGCGCACGCACGGCGTTTTGTTCCACCAGAATGGTCGTGATGCCTTGGGATTTGATCAGCGTCAGCGTTTTTTCAATCTCGTCCACGATCACCGGGGCCAGACCCTCGTAAGGTTCATCCAGCAGCAACACCTTGATGTCGCGGGCCAAGGCGCGGGCTATGGCCAGCATTTGCTGTTCGCCGCCCGACAGCGTCACACCTTCTTGCTTGCGGCGCTCTTTGAGGCGGGGAAACAATTCGTAGATGCGCTCCAGCGACCAACCGATAGGCGGTGCGATTTGGGCAAGCTGCAGGTTTTCCTCGACCGTCAAACCAGCGATGATGCGGCGGTCTTCTGGCACCAATGCCATGCCACAGGCCGATGCCTCGTGGCTGGCCATCTTGTGCAAGGGTTGGTGGTCTAGCCACACTTCGCCCTTGCGCAGTTCCGGATCGCCGATCTGTGCAAGTGTCCGCAGGGTAGAGGTTTTTCCCGCACCGTTACGGCCCAGCAGGGCGAGGATTTCACCCTCGTGCACGTTAAAGCTGACGCCTTGCACGATATAGCTTTCGCCGTAATAGGCGTGGATGTCCCACACCGATAGATAGGCGGGGGCGGTCGCCGCGTGGTTGGCGTTATTGGAAAAATCGGGGGTGGTGTTCATAGCATTATCCTTACGAGAGGTGCGGGGCAGACCCCGCCCTGCATCATGCGGCGACTTGGGTTTCGCCCAAATACGCTTCGCGGACCTTGGGGTGGCCTTTGATGTTATCGGGGGTGTCTTCGACCAAAGGCGTGCCTTGGGCCAGCACCGTGATCCGTTCGGCCAGTGAGAACACCACATGCATGTCATGTTCGATGATCGCGATGGTGATGTCACGCTCCTCTTTGATCTGTTTCAGTAGATCAATGGTGTTGTTGGTATCGGCGCGCGCCATACCGGCCGTCGGTTCATCCAGCAACAAAAGCCGGGGATCTTGGGCCAGGCACATCGCGATCTCTAGACGGCGTTTGTCACCGCGCGACATAGACGCCGCATGCATGTGACGTTTATCCGCCAGCTTCATCTCGACCAGCATTTCCTCGGCCTTGTCCAACACGTCGCGGTGACTGCCGATGGCGTTATAGCCGTTCATTGCAAATGCCCCGTCGCGCTTGGCAAAGCAGGGGATCAGCATGTTTTCTTGCACGCTCAGATCGCCAAAAATTTCGGGGGTCTGGAACACGCGTGAAATGCCCATCTGGTTGATTTCATAGGGTTTGCGCCCCAGCACCGATTGCCCGTCAAACATGACCGACCCGGTATCGGGGATCAGTTTGCCCACCAGAACGTTCAGCAGGGTGGATTTGCCCGCACCGTTCGGCCCGATGATGGTGTGAACCGAATTTTCAGCGACATTCAGGTTCACATTCCCGAGGGCTTGCAGACCGCCAAAGCGCTTGTTGACGTTTTTGATTTCAAGAATATTCATCGCGTCCGCTCCTTATTCTGCAGGTGTTGTTGTGGTGCCATCAGGCGTTTTAGGGTCGGCTTTCTTGCGTCTAAACAAGTTGCCGATGCGTTGACCGCCTTCGACCAGACCGCCGGGCAGGAAGATCACGACCAGCATGAACAGCAGGCCCAATGTCAGGTGCCAACCTTTGCCCACGAAGGGGTGGATGATCGTGACCATAAAGTTTTCGATGCCGTCGGGCATGAAGGAAAACCAGCCATGCAGAACGTTGTCGTTGATCTTGGAGACGATGTTTTCCATGTACTTGATGAAACCCGCACCCAGGATCGGCCCGATAAGCGTACCTGCACCGCCAAGGATCGTCATCAACACGACCTCACCCGAGGCTGTCCAGAACATGCGTTCCGCGCCCACTTGGGTATCCATCGCCACCAGCAAGCCACCCGCAAGACCGGCATACATGCCCGAGATCACAAAGGCCGCAAGCGTATAGGGTTTGGAGTTGAGACCGGTATAGTTCATCCGCTGCTGGTTTGATTTCACAGCGCGCAACATCATGCCAAGCGGGGACCGGAAGATGCGGATCGACAGGTAAAAGGCGACCAGCATGATGGCAGCGGCGATGTAATAGCCCGCGTTAAAGGTAAATACCCAGTCGCCCAGTTGCAGCTGTGTGCTGGCCTTCATGTCCAGACCGAACAGGTTGGCGCGGGGGGATTGGCCAGCGGGTAATGCCCCGTCCAGAATGCGCGGATCGGTGTATTTTGGCTGCAATCCGGTTTCACCGCCAGTGATTGGCGTCAGAACCGAATAGGCCAACGCATAGGACATTTGTGCAAAGGCCAAGGTCAGGATCGAGAAATAGATGCCCGAGCGGCGCAATGAAATCCACCCCACCAGCAACGAGAACAAGCCCGCCACCAAGACCGAGACCATGATCGCAGGGATCACATTCATCGTCAGCAGCTTCATCATCCAGATGGCCGCATAAGATCCGACACCCAAAAAGGCCGCGTGACCAAAGCTGAGATAGCCGGTCAGGCCGAACAGAATGTTAAAGCCGATGGCAAAGATCCCAAAGATCACCAGACGTTGCATCAGGTCAGGATAGCCCCCGTTGAACTGCGCCATGGCAGAGCCTTCGGGGAAGGGGTTCAGGATGAAGGGGGCAAAGAGGCAAAGCAATGCCACAACAAAGAGGAGGCCCGCGTCTCTTTTTGATAGTCCAAACATGGTTTATTCCTCCATCACGCCTTTGCGGCCCATCAGACCACGGGGACGCGTAAGCAAAATGATGATTGCAACAAGGTAGATGATGATCTGGTTGATGCCTGGGATCAGCTCTAGCACGGCCGACATCGAGGCAAAGCTTTCCAAAATACCAAGCAAGAAGCCCGCCAGCACAGCACCGGGCAGAGAGCCCATGCCGCCGACAACGACCACAACAAAGCTAAGCACCAGAAAATCCATACCCATATGATAATTGGGCGAATTGATCGGCGCGTACATCACACCTGCCAAACCGGCCACGGCCGCAGCGATACCGAACATGATGGTGAACCGTTTATCGATGTTGATGCCCAGCAGGCCAACGGTTTCGCGGTCTGCCATACCGGCGCGCACGACCATCCCAAAGGTGGTGAATTGCAAGAACGCAAACACAGCGCCGATGATCACAGCGGCAAAGCCAAAGTATACCAAGCGCCAGTAGGGATAGATGATGGTGTTGGGATCAAAGCCCAGCATCGCGCCAAAATCAAACGATCCGGCGAACACTGCGGGGGCAGGGGTCGGGATCGGGTTGGCACCGTAGAAGAACTTGATGACCTCTTGCAGCACGATCGCAAGGCCGAATGTCACCAGAATTTGGTCTGCATGGGGGCGCTTGTAGAAATGCTTGATCAGCCCGCGTTCCATGATGAAACCAATGGCAATCATCACGGGGATCGCAAAGAGGATCGACAGCGGCACGGCCCAATCTATGATCGTGTCACCTGCCGTTTGCCCAACGATTTCATGGATATAGGGCACGTCGACCTTCATCGGATTGCCCAAGAAATCCTTGCGCGTGTCATCAATGATGGTGTGGCTGAGGGTTAGGAATTTGCTAAAGGTCACCGCACAGAATGACCCGATCATGAACAACGCACCGTGGGCAAAGTTGACCACGCCCAAGGTGCCGAAAATCAGGGTCAGCCCCAAGGCAATCAGCGCATAGGCGGACCCCTTGTCTAGACCGTTCAATATTTGAAGAAGAATTGCGTCCATGGTCTATCCCATCTGTCACACGTATTGCGCGCCCGAAATCGGGCGAGGTCGCTGTCGGTTGGTACTGCTGTATTAAGTGGTGCTGCGGGGCAGGCGGCGTGGCCCGCCCCGCAAATTTACGGTGCGATTATGCGCCAGCGTTACATGAACCCAGGCTACCGCCTGCGAACTGTTCGTGATCAGGTGCATATGTCACTTGATCGGCTGGTGTAACTTCGACGATTTCCACCAGATCGTATTCGTTTTCTGGGTTTTCTTTACCCTTCACAACGACAACGTCCTTAAAGCACTGGTGGTCATCCGCGCGGTACAATGTTGGACCGTTGCCCATACCGTCGAATTCAAAGCCTTCCAGCGCTTCGACAACCGCACATGGGTTGAACGAACCGGCGCGTGTAACCGCGTCAGCATAAAGCATGGTCTGCACATAGCATGTGTGCGCGGCCTGCGATGGTGGGAAGCCGTATTTGGTGCCAAAGGACTGAACAAAGGCGTTTGTACCAGAGTAGCGCGAACCCAGTTGGTCTTCGAGCTTCCAATCCCAGTTTTGCGAACCAAGGATGCCTTTGATGTTGGCACCCGCACCGCGGGCCATCAGCTCGGAGTAGAGCGGCACAACGATTTCGAACTTCTTGCCGTTGACCATCTTGTCGCGCAGGCCAAACTGAACCGCGTTGGTCAGCGAGTTCACCATGTTCCCGCCGTAGTGGTTCAGAACCAGAACGTCGGCACCGGACTGCAGAACAGGCGCGATATACGCCGAGAAGTCGGTTTGTGTCAGTGGTGTTTTAACCGCGTTCACAGTTTCCCAACCCAAGGCTTCGGTCGAGGAACGAACGGCTTCTTCTGTGGTATAACCCCAGTTGTAGTCGGCAGTCAGGTGATAGGCCTTGCGGTCTTTGCCGTATTCATTGGCAAGGATCGGCGCGAGGGCGGCACCGGACATGTAGGAGTTAAAGAAGTGGCGGAAACCGTTGGCCCGCTTGTCTTTACCCGTCGTGTCGTTGGCGTGGGTCAGACCCGCCATAAAGATAACGCCGGCCTCTTGGCACAGCGCTTGTACGGCCACAGCCACACCGGAGGACGAACCGCCGGAGATCATGACAGCGCCGTCTTTTTCGATCATCGACTTGGCAGACGCGCGCGCCGCGTCAGATTTTGTTTGCGTGTCGCCGGTTACATACTGGACCTTTTTGCCTAAGATGCCCGTGCCGTTCAGCGCCTTGGAGCTGAAGGTTTGCATCATGCCGCCGTCGCCGCCACCGTTCAGGTGCTCGACTGCCAGCTCGAATGCGCGCAGCTCGTCGGCACCTTCGTCAGCGTAGGGGCCAGATTGCGGTACGTTAAAGCCAAGCGTGACCGTGTCGCCCTCGGGGGCGTTGGTATATCCGGCATGTGATGCCGCGCTAAGATACGTCGGCAGTGCAAGGCCAGCGCCGGCTGCGGCACTGGTCTTGATCAGACCACGACGTGTCAAATTAGAAAATGACATTTAATTCCTCCCAATTGTTGAAACCGCGCCATGAATATTTTTTCATGTACACGATGCACAAAGGTGCAAAGACGATATGAGGGGAATATTGAAAACCGATCAATAAGCCCCTTGATAAAAACAATTATTCTGTAAATATATTCGCAAAGTAACTAGTAGGTTTGTAAAGTTTATGATGTTGCATCGCAGAAAGTCGTTGGAATCGTGCGGTAAAATAGGAGCGCATAATCGTGTCTCGTGAGGGTTTGACGGGTAGTCGCATCCGAGAGCGGCGTATCATGGCGGGGCAGAAGCAAGCTGACCTTGCCGCTATTGTTGGTATCTCGGCGAGTTACCTTAATTTAATCGAGCATAATCGCCGTAGAATCGGTGGAAAACTGCTGCTGAACATCGCCTCTGCGCTTGGGGTTGAGCCTACAACGTTGACCGAAGGGGCCGAAGCCGCGCTGATTGCAGCACTGCGCGAGGCAGCGGATGATACCGGGCTCAGCGGGCCAGAGGTGGCGCGCGCGGATGAGTTCGCCGGGCGGTTCCCCGGCTGGGCGGATGTCTTGGCCAATGCGCAACGCCGCATCGCAACATTGGAGCGCACGATCGAGGCGCTGACCGACCGATTGGCCCATGATCCGCATTTGGCCGCATCCATGCATGAATTGCTGACCACAGCGGCGGCCATCCGGTCTACGGCATCTATTCTGGCGGATACCAAAACGCTGGAACCCGAATGGCGGGACCGTTTTCACATTAATATCGACCAAGACAGCAGGCGGCTGGCGGACAGCGCGCAATCTTTGGTCGGATATCTTGAGGCTGACCCCGAAACCACGCCCGCCGCAAGTTCCCCCCAAGAAGAAGTCGAGGCGTTTCTGGCTGCGCACCGGTTCCAGTTTGCCGTGCTTGAACAGGCCGGTCAGGACGAGAACGCCATTCAGAACCTTGCCAACGCCGCGCCCGAGCTGAAAAGCATTGCCGCGCGTCATATTGCGCGCACCGTGCTGCAGCAGGTGGCGACGGATGCAAGTGCCCTGCCGATTGAACGGATCAGGGACGTGATCCGAACCGTTGGCCGTGATCCCATGGCCTTGGCGCAGCATTTGCATCAGCCGGTCGGGCGCGTGCTGCGGCGGATGGCGGCGATGCCTGAACTTGGGGCTGGCCTGCTGGTGTGTGACAGGTCCGGCACGGTGATTTTCCGCAAATCCATCGAAGGTTTCATGGTGCCACGTTTTGGCGCGGGCTGCCCGTTGTGGCCGCTGTTTTCGGTGCTGGGAAATCCCGGCGTGGTGGTCAAGGAAAGGGTGGAGCAGTTGGGCCGCGGCAATGCCGAATTCGACTGCATCGCCGCCTGCGAGGTTCAATCGGTCCACAGCTATAACGCGCAGCCTTTGGTGCAGTCCGTGATGTTGATTTTGCCCGCACAAGGGCTGGCAACCGGACCACGGCTTGAGGTGGGGGCGACCTGCCGTGTCTGCCCGCGCAACAATTGCCCCGCACGCCGTGAACCATCAATTCTGAATGACGGCATGTGATGCGGCAGTTTGGCATCAAACTGGTTTTGACAGTGCCATCAATAAGGTGCATCCTCTGATCCGGTGGCAAAGATTGCTTTTCAAAGGCGACGGGCACCACCACGGGAGGGAAAATACCGATGACAAAGCACGTCGTGCTCGTCGAGGATGAGACAAATATCGCAGAGGCAATCCGCTTTCTGCTGGGCCGCGAAGGCTGGCGCGTCGAGACATTGGCCAACGGGTCATCCGCCGTGGATGTAATCCGCAATGTCTGCCCTGATCTGGTGATGCTTGATGTGATGTTGCCCGGCAAAAGCGGGTTTGAAATCCTCAAGGAATTGCGGGCCGATCCGGCTTTTGTTGATCTGCCGATCCTGATGTTGACCGCACGTGGGCAGGCCCGCGACCGCGAGATGGCCAAAGATGCAGGCGTCAGCCGCTTTATGACAAAGCCGTTTTCGAATGCCGAAATGCTTGAGGCGGTCCATTCTTTGACAGCGACAACCCCAACCGCATCATGAGCAACCGGCCCGGATCGCCCCTGTTTCTGGCCCGGCGCAGCTATCGGTTTCGCCGGCTGATGGACGCGGTGCGATTGCTGCCGGTGCTTGCCCTCGCATTCTGGATGGTGCCGCTGTTATGGCCGGTGCCGGATGGGGCCGCTGACCCGGTGATTACAACGTCACACGCGCTGCGCTATATCTTTGGCGTCTGGCTGGGCATGATCTTGTTGGCCCTGTTTCTGTGGCGTCGCACCGCGCGCAAGATCGCGCAAGAAAACCAAAGCTGATGGTGTCGCTGAACCAACTGATTGCGGTGTGCCTGCTGTATGTGGTGGGCCTGTTTGCCGTCGCCTTTGCGGCGGAGCGGGCGGCGATCAAGGGGCGGGGCGATTGGCTGCTGCGTTCGCCGCTGGTTTATACGCTGTCCCTGTCGATTTATTGCACCGGTTGGACGTTTTATGGGGCCGTTGGATATGCCGCCCGGTCGGGGCTGGAATATGTGACGATCTATCTTGGCCCTAGTCTGGTTCTGATCGGCTGGTGGTGGTTGCTGCGCCGCTTGGTGCGCATCGGGCGCTCGCACCGCGTGACATCGGTCGCCGATCTTATTTCCTCGCGCTATGGGAAGTCCAACCTGCTGGCCATTTTGGTGACGGTCATGGCTGTTATTGGCGTAACTCCCTATATTGCCCTTCAATTGCAATCGGTTACGCTGTCTTTGTCGATTTTTGCGGCACCGTCCAATCTGGCAGATGGCGCGACTGATCCGATCAACACGGCGCAGGCGGCGTTTTGGGTGGCCGTGGGGCTGGCGCTGTTTACGGTGCTGTTCGGCACACGAAACCTGAACGTCAATGAACGCCACCACGGCGTGGTGATCGCCATCGCGGTCGAGGCGATTGTAAAGCTGTTGGCCCTGATTGCGGTCGGCATCTTTGTGGTCTGGGGCCTTGCGGGCGGCCTGACCGAGGCGATGGCCCAGATCGACCGGTCGGACATTGGCGTATGGCAGGTGGATGGCGGACGCTGGGCGACGCTAACCTTGCTGGCCGCGGCGGCGTTGATCTGCCTGCCACGGATGTTTCAGGTGTTGGTGGTCGAAAACGATGACGAACGTCATCTGCAAATCGCCAGTTGGGCCTTTCCGCTGTACCTGATGATGATGAGCCTGTTTGTCGTGCCCATTGCCGTGGTGGGCCTTGATCTGCTGCCCGAGGGGTCGAACCCCGATTTGTTCGTGCTGAGCTTGCCGCTTAGTCAGGGCCAGAACAATCTGGCGATGCTGGCTTTTCTGGGCGGGTTTTCATCGGCCACCTCGATGGTGATCGTGGCGACGCTCGCCCTTTCAACTATGGTCAGCAACCATATCGTCATGCCGATCTGGTTGGCGTTCGGGCAGGGGACCGTGCAGCAATCGGGTGATGTACGCCATGTGGTGATCCTGTCGCGGCGGCTGTCGATCCTGTTCATTATCGCCCTTGGATATTCCTATTACCGCGCCTCTGGCGGCAGCGGAGCCTTGGCGGCTATCGGGACGATTTCCTTTGGCGGGGTCGCGCAGTTTCTGCCGGTCTTGTTGGGCGGTGTATTTTGGCGCGGGGCGACGCGCACAGGGGCGGTGTTCGGGCTGTGCATCGGTTTTGCCGTGTGGATATTTACGATGCTTTTGCCCAGCTTTGGCCCGGGCGCTGTCCTGTCCGCCCAAACTTTTGAGCAAGGGTTGCTGGGCCTGTCGTGGCTGCGGCCAGAAGCGCTGTTCGGGCTCAGAGGGTTGGACCCCACCGTGCATGCCGTGATCTGGAGCCTGTCGTTGAACACGCTGGCCTTTATCCTAGGGTCGCTGGTCAGCTTCCCCACCCCGATGGAACGCCTACAGGGTGCGCAATTCGTCAACATTTTTGACCACTCAAGCCCCGCGCGCGGTTGGACCGCCTCCGAGGCCGGGACCGAAGACCTGATGATCATGGCGCAGCGAATCCTTGGCCCCAGCGAGGCGCAGGCGTTCTTTCGCGCGCAGGCCCGGTTGCAGGAAAAAGCCGAAGGATTGCCCGAACCGACGCCGCGCTTTGTTCAGGCGTTGGAGCGGGAGCTTGCCGCATCTGTAGGGGCCGCGACGGCCCATGCGATGGTGGCCCAGCTGGTGGGTGGGGCGTCCGTTTCCGTGCGCGATCTGCTGGCGGTGGCGGACGAATCCGCGCAAATGTTGGAATATTCCAGCCAGCTCGAGATCAAATCGCGCGAACTGTCTGATACCGCAGAAAAACTGCGCAGCGCCAATGACAAGCTGACCCAGCTTTCGCACCAAAAAGACAGCTTTCTAAGCCAGATCAGCCATGAATTGCGCACGCCCATGACGTCGATCCGGTCGTTTTCGGAAATCCTCCGCGATGCACAGGCGTTGAGCGCGGAGGAAAAGACCCGCTATGCGTCGATTATCCACTCTGAAACCATCCGATTGACGCGGTTGCTGGACGATCTGCTGGGGCTGTCGGTGCTTGAGAACGGTGCTGTCACGCTGAACCGGCAACGCGGGTCGTTGCGCGACGTGTTGGACCTTGCGGTAACCACGGGCAAGGCGGCCAATTCTGGCGCGATAGAGATCATCCGTGACGCAGACAGCGAAGATGTGATGCTTGAAACCGACCTCGACCGGCTGGCGCAGGTGTTTATTAACCTCATTACCAACGCGCAAAAATATTGCGTGGCAGAGATGCCCGAACTGCGGATCAGCGTCACGCGCCTTGAGGAGTATGTCGCGGTAGATTTTGTCGATAATGGTGCCGGCATTGATCCGGCCTCGCGCGCGTTGATATTTGAGAAATTCAGCCGTGTGCCGGGGCAGGGCGGTGAAGGGGCTGGGCTTGGCCTTGCTATTTGCCGCGAAATTATCACGCGGTTACAAGGAGATATCGTCTATCTCGCTGATGGCCCCGGCACCGGTTTTCGCGTGACGCTGCCCATTGGATCGCAGAGCGACGCCACCGACAATAATGAAGTTGCCGCGTCTGCATAAAGGTCATCTTTACGATTAACCGTTTACACCTTCCCTAAAGGGGTCTGAGTACGGCGGAGTATGCAGTGACAGAGCAGCAACAATCAGCGATGCGGCGAAAGACGCAGGCGGGACGGGCTATGCACCAGTCGCGCACTGTTTCTGTGCTTCGGGCGCTGCGGCTGAGCATGTCCAAGGTCGGCCAGGATCTGTTTGAATTACCATTGGCCGTGTTGGGGGCCACGCAAGACGTCGTTGGCAATGATGCCTGTGCTGGGGTGTTTGACGAAGACCAGTTGATGGTGTTGCTTGACGGGCCTGCGGGGGCGCGCGGTGCGGCGATGGTGGATGCTGCCTTTGTTGGGGGGCTGATCCAACAGCAAACGATGGGGACGGTGCAGCCGTTCAACGCCGACGGTCCGCCCCGTATCATGACGACCACGGATGCGTCTTTGATCGAACCGTTTCTGAACACGCTTTTGGAACGGGCGGCCCCCTTGCCCCAAATCGAAGAGGAACGGCAGCTGATGGCCGGATTCAAATTCGGGGCCAAGGCGCAAAACCTGCGTTTGCTGATGCTGGCGCTAGAGGATGACGCGTATCACATCCTGCGCCTGACCCTTGATCTGGCCCAAGGCGCACGGCAGGGCGAACTGCTGCTGTGTTTGCCCGTGCCCAAACCGCCGCCAAAGATCGCCGATCCGGATGCGGCGGAGGAAGAAGAGGTCGTTGACGAAGGCAGCAAAACCCTATGCGAGAATGTGCTGTCGCTGAAAGCCAACCTGATCGTGTCGCTGACCCAGCTCCAACTGCCCATTCGGGTGGCTGGGGCTTTGCAAGTGGGGCAGGTGCTTGAGCTGGGGCGCGTCAGCTTTGCGGATGCACAAGTCAGAACGCTGGAAGGGCGGATTGTGGGGCATGGCGTGCTAGGCCAGCGCGATGGCATGCGCGCCTTGCGGGTCAAACACCGGGCAAAAAAACGCGAGACTCTGCTGCGGCGATCATCTGATGCCGGGGCGTTGCGGGCCGAAGCGGCGCAAGATGCCCAATTTGACGACTTTTATAGCGTTCAGGACCTGCCTGCTGTAGCGGGCCAAGCCGGCGATGCACCAGCTAGGCCCGATACTGACGTCGATTTTGCCACCGCACCCATGCCCGATCTGTCGGATTTACCGGGATTCGAGGATGACGCCAATAGTACACCGGACGCGATGGGCCAGTAATACGGGCTGATCTGGCTGCTTATGCGTAGTTGGTGCTTAGGATGCCGCGCATATGGGACAGATCATATCCGCCCTTACTGGCCGCTTCGATCAGATCATCCGCAGGAACCTCGCCCGCCTGACCAAGGGCCCAAGCGATTGTCGACCGTGTACCCGACGCGCAATAGGCCAGAACGGTCTCGTCCTCAGCCCCCGCACCGATTGCGCGGTTGTTGGCAATAACGTCTGGCGTCATCGTCTGGTGGGTCAGCGGTTGGAACGCAAATTTGATCCCGGCGGCTTCGGCGGCCGCCTTGATCGCCTCGTGCTGATGGCTTGGCGGTACTTCGGCATCGGGGCGGTTGCATAGGATCAAGGTAATGCCTGCCTCGCGGATCGCGGCCATGTCGGACGGATCAATCTGCGGGGAAGCAAAGAAGCGGGGGGTGATTTGGCGCATATCCATGGCTTGATTTAACCAGCTGCGGGTTTGCTGTCCAGCAATGCCGAGACTTTGGGCGCGATTAACATGCCCACCAGCATTGCTGCGAAAAAGACCAAGCCACCAATGCCGCCAAAGCTAAGCGATGCCAGTGCCGGACCCGGGCAAAGACCGACCAACCCCCAACCCATGCCGAACAGGACGGCACCGACAATCAGACGGCGGTCAAACTTGGCCTCGGGGCGGGCAGGGAAGTCGCCGCCAACCAGCGGTTTACGGTCGCGCGTCATCGCCCATGCGATGGCCATCGGTATAATCGCACCGCCCATAACAAAGGCCAGTGTCGGGTCCCAACTGCCGAAAAAATCAAGAAACCCCTGCACCTTAACGGTGTTGGTCATGTCAGCGATATAAAGACCAATGCCAAACAACGCACCGGACAAAACAGCAATCATATTCCGCATCTTACAGTCCCCCCATCATGGAGCGCAGGGCAACAACCATTACCGCACCAGCAAATATATAGATCAAAGTGGCCACAATTCCGCGCGGTGACAGCCGCGAGATGCCGCAAACCCCATGGCCGGACGTACAGCCGTTGCCGACGCGCGTACCGATGCCAACCAGCAGCCCGGCCACGACGATGAGCAGCCAGTTGTCGGTCAGGTTTGTCGTTGCGGGGCGGCCGGAAAAGTAGATCAACAGGGCAGGTGCAAGGATAAGCGCCGCGATAAAGCTGATCCGTTCGATCCAAGTATTGCGGCCAGAGCCGTCAACCAGCCCGCCGATGATACCGCTGGCCCCCATGATGCGCCCGTTGCCCAATAGGTAAACAGCGCCCGCGCATCCAATAATCAGGCCGCCCACCAGCCCCCAAATCCATTCGATTTCAATCATGTCATTCCCGTTCACACAAAAGGAGGGGCCGCGTCGGCGACCCGTGTTAACAGAATACATAAAGATTATTGAATATGTTTCAAGCTCTAATGCGCGGGCCGCGAAATTAGCCCAGCATAATACCGATCACGACCATCATCAGACCGATGACTGACAGAAACAGCGCACCAAGGTTCAGCGGCAGCGCTTTTTGCAAAACGGCGCGCATTTCGTCCTCGGGCAGGTTGGCGCGTTTTGCCCGCATCACGGTGACGATACACCAGACAAGGCCAAAGAATCCCACCAGCGAGATCACAGCGCCGGACCAGATTAGAATGTCGAACAATGATGTTGATGCGTTTTCCATGCGGCGCGGGCTATCTCAATTGGCAAGGTATCGCAAGTGTGGCTTGCGGCAGGGCAGGTGCGGCGTTAGTCAGGGCGCTGACCCATTCCAGACACAGGACCCCGCAATGAGCGACAGTGCCACCAACCCCGAATCCGCCGACGTCGTTGGCGATGCAACCTACCGCGTGACCGCAAACGAGCTTCGTCAGTTTGTGGAGCGGATCGAACGCCTTGATTCCGAAAAGAAAGATCTGGCCGAGCAGCAAAAAGAGGTCATGGCCGAAGCAAAATCGCGCGGTTACGACACCAAAGTGCTGCGCAAAGTCATCTCCTTGCGCAAACGCGACAAAGACGACATCGCCGAAGAAGAAGCGGTTCTTGAAATGTACAAAGAAGCGCTCGGAATGTGATTGGGGCTTGGTTTGGCGGGTTTTATTCCCTGCCAGTCCGGGCCCAACCCAAATCCGCTTGCGCCCAAGCGCAGGCCCAAATAGAAGAGCGGAAATTTTTCCGCCCGCGCCGATTATAGCGCGGCCTTACCCTATGGAGCAAACATGCAGGTCAACGAGACGCTGAACGAAGGTCTGAAACGCGGCTATGCCATCACTGTGACAGCAGCTGAGCTGGAGGCCAAGGTCAACGAAAAGCTGGCCGAAGCACAGCCCGAAGTCGAAATGAAGGGCTTTCGCAAAGGTAAAGTACCTATGGCGCTGCTGAAAAAGCAGTTCGGCCAAAAGGTCATGGGCGAAGCGATGCAAGAAGCCATCGATGGTGCCATGCAAGAGCATTTCGAAAAGTCCGGCGATCGCCCCGCGATGCAGCCCGATGTGAAAATGTCCAACGAAGACTGGAAAGAAGGCGACGACGTCGAGGTCACAATGACCTATGAAGCGCTGCCAGAGATTCCTGACGTTGATCTGACATCCATCAAGCTGGATAAAATGGTCGTCAAAGCCGACGATGCCGCCGTTGAAGAAGCGCTGGCAAACCTGGCCGAGACCGCGCAAGATTTTGAATCGCGCAAAGCGGGCACAAAAGCCAAAGACGGCGACCAGATCGTGTTTGATTTCCTGGGCAAAGTTGACGGCGAAGCGTTCGACGGCGGTGCCGCCGAGGATTATCCTTTGGTACTGGGGTCCAATTCCTTCATCCCCGGCTTTGAAGAGCAGCTGGTTGGTGTTGTTGTGGGCGAAGAAAAAGACGTTACTGTTTCTTTCCCTGATGATTACCAAGCGCCGAACCTTGCGGGCAAAGAAGCCGTGTTTGAATGCAAAGTCAAAGACGTTAAAAAGCCTGTTGCCGCCAAGATCGACGACGAGCTGGCAACCAAGTTTGGCGCAGAAGACTTGGCCGGTTTGAAAACACAAATCGCCGAACGTCTGGAAGCCGAATACATGGGTGCATCGCGCGCTGTCATGAAGCGCGGCCTGTTGGACGAGCTGGACAAACTGGTCAGCTTTGATCTGCCACCGTCCTTGCTGGACGCCGAAGCAGGTCAGATCGCGCACCAGCTGTGGCACGAAGACAACCCTGATGTTCAGGGCCATGACCACCCAGAGATCGAAACCACAGAAGAGCACAAGACATTGGCCGCACGCCGCGTTCGTCTGGGCCTGCTGTTGGCAGAACTGGGTCAGAAAGCCGAAGTTCAGGTATCTGACGCCGAGATGACACAAGCGATCATGAACCAGGCACGTCAGTACCCGGGTCAAGAACGCCAGTTCTTTGAATTCGTTCAGCAAAACCAGCAAATGCAACAGCAGCTGCGCGCGCCGTTGTTTGAAGACAAAGTCGTTGACTATGTGTTCGAACAGGCGACATTGAACGAAAAAGAAGTGTCCAAAGAAGACCTTCAAAAAGCTGTTGAAGCGCTGGAAGACGAATAAGTCGTCCTTTCAAGCTAGGTGAAGAAAAAGGCCGTCCCGCTTGGGGCGGCCTTTTTCGTTAGAATGCAGGCGGTTGATCTGCTCTACTGGCCCAATCGCAGCGGTTGCTGCTAGATGGGGGACAGTTGAGAACGTGTCGGATGAAACCAACAACAAAGCGCGCCGCGCAGCAAAAGCCCAACACCCTTTGAGCGATGAAGAACGCAAGGCTCGCCGGCGCGCAAAACGGAATTTGCGCCATGCCGAGGCCATGGGTTTTCTCAAGGGGGTGACTGCCATGTTGAAACCTGGGGATCTGGCGATGGATTGCGGTGCCAATGTGGGGGTTGTGTCCGCTTTGCTGGCCGACACCGGCGCCGATGTGATCAGCTATGAACCCGACCCTTACGCCTTTGAACAGCTGACAACAGCGATGAAGGACCGCAGCAACGTGCAGCTTGTAAACGCGGCGGTGGGGGCGACGGCAGGCACTGTCCGGCTGATGCGCGCTGAAAACTTCGAGGAGAATATGAAAGGGGCATCGGTTAAGAGTACGATTGTCGATGGCGGACGTATGATCGACTCGGACAATTACATTGATGTTGCGCTGCTGGATTTCCTAAAGATCATCGCGGCTGAAATCGAGAAGCGCGGCGAGATCGCGTTTGTGAAGATGGACATCGAAGGGGCCGAGCTTGACCTGCTTGAGGCAATGGACGCCGCTAACTTGATCGAGGGGATCCGATGTCTGGTCGTCGAAACCCATGAACGCAAATTCGCCGATCTAAGGCCGAGGTTCCGCGCGCTGCGAGAAAAGTTTGCGGAGAAGTATCCTGCCCGGCAGGTCAACCTGGATTGGATTTGAACTCAGGGTCGACCGTCGCCGTGATACGCTGTTGCTAGGACCGCAGCCCCGTCTCGGTCAGCATGCCGCGTTTTTTCGCCTCAAAGTAATAGCCGCGGGCGTACCATTTGATTGCGGTGTCGTGATCGCCGTCTGCCAGCAGCCATGCCCCGCGCAGATATTTCACACCGTATTTCAGATTCACATCAGGGTTCAGCAAGTCGCCAGTGCTGCCCTGAAACCCCATGCCGCGCGCTGTGGCGGGGAGTATCTGCAACAGGCCGTAGTAGGGGCCGTTGCGGGCCTCTGGGCGGTGTGTGCTTTCCCTGATCGCTAGGCGGTGCACCAGCGGGCGGGGCACGTCGTAAAAATCGGCCCATTTATTGATGAGACCGCGCAGTTCCGGTGTTTCATTTGGGTGGAGCTGCATTCTGGGGGCGTCGGGGGATACCGTCGCGGAGTTGCTTGAACAGGCGGCGAGGCCGGCGCTGCACAAAAGCATCTGGCACAAAAGGCGGCGTGATAGGACTGTCATCTGGAAACTCTGATTTTTGCTTGGGAAACACTACAATGGTTGAGGTGTCTCGCAACCTTGACGGTCTTGCATGGGCAGAGGGGCGCCGAAACGGCTTGGCATAAGCGTAGAAGCGCAGATGTGGGGGCAGCAGCGTGCAGAATTTGCTTTGGTGGCGGCGATTCTATCGAGGAGCGGACGCGGTGCATAAACCGGCCCTACCAAATGAAAACGCCGCCCCCGGCAATGCGGGGACGGCGCTAAATCGTCTAGGGCGTTAAGAGACTTAAGCTTTCGCTTCGTCGTCGTCTTGCGCTTCAACAGCTTCGGCCAGATCTTCGTCGTCGTTCGCGGCAGAGCCGATATCATCGAACAATTCGGAAATCTCGAACTCGGCTGCGGCTTCTTCTTCCGCTGCCAGTTCTTGGATCGACTTGCCTGCCGCCTGAAGCTCGGCCTCTTCAGGGGAACGTGCAACGTTCAGCTGAATGGTGGCTTCGACTTCGGGGTGCAGAACGACTGTTACGTCGTGCAGGCCCAGATCTTTGATCGGGTTGCGCAGAACGACCTGCTTGCGGTCGACTGTGAAGCCCTCGGCGGTTGCAACTTCGGCGGCGTCACGTGTTGTAACGGAACCGTACAAAGCACCCGAATCGGAAGCGGAACGAATAACAACGAACTGCTGACCGTTCAGCTTGTCCGACATTGCTTCGGCTTCTTTTTTGGTCTCGAGGTTTTGCGCCTCAAGCTGTGCTTTCTGGCCTTCAAAGGCTTCGATGTTGGCTTTGGAAGCCGACAGCGCTTTGCCTTGTGGCAGCAGATAGTTGCGTGCGTAGCCGGGCTTTACGTCCACGACTTCGCCCATTTGACCAAGCTTGGCCACACGTTCCAGAAGGATAACTTGCATGTGCTTTCTCCTTACTTAACGGCGTAGGGCAGCAAGGCGAGGAAGCGGGCGCGTTTGATGGCACGGGCCAATTCACGCTGCTTTTTCGCAGAAACTGCTGTGATACGGGATGGAACGATTTTGCCACGCTCAGAGATGTAGCGCTGCAGCAGACGTGTGTCTTTGTAATCGATTGCCGGTGCGTTGTCGCCCGAGAAGGGGCAGACTTTACGACGGCGGAAAAATGGTTTTGCGGCCATGGTTTATGTCCTTTCTTTCAAGCTGATGATCAACGGCGCTCGCGGCGTTCGCCGCGCTCGGGGCGTTCGTCACGTTTTTGCATTTGAACGGATGGCAGTTCTTTATGCTCATCAACTTTGATGGTCAGAACGCGCATGACGTCATCGTGCAAACGCATCAGACGTTCCATTTCCTGAACGGCGGTTGCAGGTGCATCCGAACGCAGGAAGGCATAGTGGCCCTTGCGGTTTTTGTTGATCTTATAGGCCATCGTTTTGACGCCCCAGTATTCGCTGTCGACGAGCTTGCCGTCGTTGTCAGCCAAAACTGTGCCAAAATGTTCGATAAGGCCTTCTGCTTGCGTGTTGGACAAGTCCTGACGCGCAATCATAACATGCTCATAAAGCGGCATGTGCACTCCTATTTATATCAAGGCGCATTTCATAGGTAGGGCATGAGCGTTTTGCGGCCCCACCACGAGAGTCTGCGCGGTTCAAAAGATGATGCAAAACGAAGGGTCGATATACACGGTTTGGCGTATAGGGCAAGGGGCAATGCGCTGTGTCAAAAGGGTGTGATTGACCGCCGTCGCTATCACGGATCAAAAACCACTGTGCTATGCCCATTGTGCGCGCAACTGTTCATTCTTGCGCAGACAGTGTTTGCCCTTGCTGGGTTGCCTACCGCCGTAATTGCGCCATTTAGTCCTTATGACAATCCAACCGGAGTATTTATCATGACTTTCAAATCCATCCTGCTTGCCACGGCCCTGACGTTGGGTGCCACATCCGCCTTTGCCGCCGAAAAATATGTTCTGGACGCCAGCCACAGCCAGATCGTTTTCACCTATAACCACCTTGGTTTTTCCACAACGACCGGCATGTACAGCGGTTTTGACGGCGAAATCATGCTGGACGAGGCAGAGCCTGCGAATTCTTCTGTCACCGTGTCCTTTCCGGTTATGGACATGATCACCGGCTGGCAGCCGCGCACCGATCACTTTATGTCCCCTGACTTTTTCGGCGCAGCCGAAGGTGACATGGTGACATTCACGTCGACAGGTATCGAAGTGACGGGCGAGAAAACCGGCCTGATCACCGGCGATCTGACCATGAACGGCGTGACGAAATCGGTCGTTCTGGATGCCAAGCTGAACCAAATGGGTGATCACCCGATGGCGGGCAAGCCTTGGGCCGGTTTCGACGCAACAACAACGGTTCTGCGCTCTGACTACAACCTTGGCAAATTCGCGCCTTTCGTGAGCGACGAAGTCAGCATCAACATCTCCATCGAGGCAATGAAAGCAGACTAAGCTTTTCAGCCAACTGGTAGAAATGAAAACGCCGGGGTTAGCGCCCCGGCGTTTTTTTTGTTTGGCGGCAGGCCGCTTATTGCGCGGGGCGGGTTGCCGTGAGGTTGATATCAATGGTGACATCAAACGCCAGTGTGGAGGCATCGGTTACGCTTTGACCGATGGCAAAGGCGCGTCTGTCCAAGGTTGTCGTGCTTTGCATCTGCGCGGTGTCGCCATCTACCGTTAGGGTAAAGGGCAGGGACACAGGTACAGACTGGTCCTTGATGGTGAGTGTGCCATCGGCAAGGTAATCGCCATTGGTTACCGTGATCTCGGCCGCAAATGTGGCAGTGGGGAAGTTTTCAGCGTTGAAAAAGTCAGCGCCCATTGCCTGATCCGTGACCGACCCGAGGGTGAGCGAGGGGATCGAGATTGTCGTCGTGACGTTGCCCGCCTTGCCCTCGGTTACCGTTTCGTCAAAGGAAATGGACGAGGTCCAATCGGTAAAGCTGCCCTCGACCGCCGAACCGAACTGGCTGACGGTGATGCCGATTGTGCCATCCTGAACCGTCCATTCCGATGCAACCTGTGCCAAAGCGGGGGCAGGGGCCGCGCCTCCATTCCCGCCTGAGAGGCCCAAGCCAGCACCAGTGGCCACAGTGGCCAGCCAGACCGCCGCGGCGGCCAGCACCGGTGCGCTGCTGTGGTGTTGGGCGGGCATGGGGCCGATGGGCGGTTCGCCCGGCAACATCCGCCGCAGGGTCGAATCGCGATCAATAAAGTGGTGCTTCAGCGCGCCAGCGACGTGCAAAAGCAACGCAATAATAAGCACTTTGCCAGAAATCACGTGAACGGAGCCAAACAGGTGTTCGATCTGCGTGCTTTTGGAAACCAGCGGAAGATTTTGGCCGAAAGGCCACCAGATGGGGGCAAAACCCGATGCGGCTGCGTGGCTGATCCAGCCTGCCAGCGGCACAATCACGAGTGATGCGTACAGCACCCAATGCACAGTTTCCGCCAGCCAGCTTTCCAGCTTTTTATCCGCGTTCAGCAGCCCCGGTTTGGGTTGGCTTATGGCCCAGATAATCCGTGCCAGCGCCACAAAAAACACCGAAACACCCATGGTTTTATGGATCGAGAAGAACCACGCTTTTTGCGTCAACTGGTCTTGGGTCTCATAGGGTAAATCCTCGGCGAACATGCCAGACCCGATCAAAGCGATGATCAGTAAAGCCGTCAGCCAGTGAAAAAACTTTGTGACGCCGCCGTAGCGGATTGCGGTGTTGCTAATGGCCATTTGGGTCTCCGGGTTATGGGGGTATAGTTTACGTCAAAGCGGTGCGCGGCGGCAATTACGGATATGCGCACAGGGTCGGTGCAGGCTTGTTTGCGCTGACCCCACAGGATAAAGCCGTTTTAATCAGAAACGGGGGGACCTTATGAGCATTGCATTTGTATATCCGGGCCAAGGCGCGCAAACCATCGGCATGGGCCGTGATCTGGCGGATGCCTATCCAGCGGCCAAGGCCGTGTTTGACGAGGTCGACGAGGCTTTGGGCGAAAAACTGTCGACGTTGATCTGGGAAGGCGAGGCCGAGGCATTGACCCTGACCCAAAACGCGCAGCCTGCGTTGATGGCCACGTCGATGGCCGCCATGGCCGCGTTGAACGCCGAAGGGATCACCGTTGAAAACGCCGCATTCGTGGCGGGCCATTCTTTGGGTGAATACGCAGCACTTTGCGCGGCTGGCACGTTTTCGCTGGCAGACACTGCGCGTTTGCTGCGCATCCGCGGCCGCGCCATGCAAGCGGCTGTACCGGTTGGGGAGGGCGCAATGGCCGCTCTGCTGGGGCTGACCTTTGAACAAGCCGAGCAGGTTGCTGCGGATGCCGCCCAAGGCGACGTGTGTCAGGTCGCCAACCAGAACGATCCGGCGCAGAATGTTGTGTCGGGCAGCAAGGCCGCCGTTGAACGCGCGCTTGATCTGGCCAAAGCAGCGGGTGCAAAGCGCGCCTTGCTGCTGCCGGTCTCTGCACCGTTCCACTGCGCGCTGATGGCCCCCGCAGCCGAGGAAATGGCCGAAGCCTTGGCCGGCGTGACGATGAACGCGCCTGTCGTGCCGGTCGTGGCGAACGTGGTGGCCGAGGCGGTCAGCGACCCCGACGAGATCCGTAAGCTGTTGATCGAACAGGTCACCGGTCAGGTGCGGTGGTTGTCGTCGGTTGAATGGATGGGCGCGCAAGGCGTGACCGAGATTTGGGAGATCGGCGCGGGCAAAGCCTTGTCCGGCATGATCCGCCGCATCAACAAGGAAATCACTTGTGTGAATATCGGCACAGCAGCAGACGCAGCCGCGATGAACACGGCATAAACCAACGCGATAAATAGGGGCGCAAGCCGCGAGTAGAGGATATTTATATGTTTGATTTAACAGGTAAAAACGCGCTGATCACCGGTGCATCCGGGGGCATTGGTGCAGATATTGCGCGCAGCTTGCATGCGCAGGGCGCAACCGTGGGGCTGTCTGGCACCCGCACAGAACCGCTTGAGGCGCTGAAGGCCGAACTGGGCGAACGCGCCCATGTATTGCCCTGTAATCTAAGCGATATGGACGCGGTCGAAGCCCTGCCCAAGCAAGCGATCGAGGCGATGGGATCGGTTGATATTCTGGTCAATAACGCTGGTATCACCCGCGATAACCTGTTCATGCGCATGTCGGATGACGAATGGAATTCGGTGATCAACGTGAACCTCACCGCGACGTTCAAACTGTGCAAAGGCGTGATGCGCGGCATGATGAAATCCCGTTGGGGCCGGATCGTGAATATCTCGAGCATCGTGGGCGCGACGGGCAACCCCGGGCAGGCAAACTATGCCGCGTCCAAGGCCGGTATGGTCGGCATGTCAAAGTCGCTCGCTTATGAAGTCGCGAGCCGTGGCATCACGGTGAACGCGATTGCGCCGGGGTTCATCACCACGGCAATGACCGAAAAACTGACCGATGATCAGAAATCGGGAATCATGTCGCAGATTCCCGCCGCACGCATGGGCGAACCTGCTGAAATCGCTGCCGCCGTTGTTTATCTGGCCAGCGCGGAAGCCGCTTATGTTACAGGGACCACCTTGCATGTGAACGGTGGTATGGCCATGTTATAGCGGCGTGCCGCAAAGCGTTTGCCAAACTTGCGTCTTATGCTAAAGGAGGCGCAGAAACGAATTTGGGAAGGCTTGATCGCCCCCCATGTCTTGTGTCAACAAGAACCATAGCCGCCCCTCGGGGCACGATCCAAACGGGCCTACAGGCTTTGGGCGGAACCAGAAGAGGGCAAGAGTTGCCCGAATGTATGAGGACAGATTATGAGCGACGTCGCAGAACGCGTAAAGAAAATCGTAGTAGAGCACTTGGGTGTTGAAGAGGACAAAGTTGTTGAGAACGCTTCGTTCATCGACGATCTTGGCGCAGACAGCCTGGACACTGTTGAACTGGTGATGGCGTTCGAAGAAGAATTCGGCATCGAAATCCCAGATGACGCAGCTGAAAACATCCAAACTTTCGGCGACGCGGTCAAATTCATCAAAGAAGCTTCCTAAGCCTTCTTTCGATGGCCCGCAGCGCGGGTTGATCGGCAAAAATTACACAAAACGGCGTTCTTTCATATCGAAAGGACGCCGTTTTTTCTTTTGTTTTGGCGATTTTACTTGTTTTTCCACCGTGGGTTGGGCGACAGTGGTGGCATAATAAGTTTAGCGTGAAAGTACTTCACCATATGTCTCGAGCTGTACCAACGATCAACACCGCCCGGCTGACCTTGAGGTCGATGCGTTCCGATGATTTCCCGCGTTTCGCCGAAATCTGGGCCACGCCCGAGGTTGTTACCCATATTAGCGGCAAACCATGGCCCAAGGCGCGTTCTTGGGATGCGTTTTTGCGCAATGCGGGCCATTGGCAGGTCGCGGGTTTTGGCCAATGGGCGATCCAGCCGCGTAGTACCCTTGAAATGGCGGGGCAGACTGGATTTTTCTTTGGGGCGCGCGGATTTGGCGATGATTTCGACCCCTATCCCGAGGCGGGGTGGGTGTTATCGCCCGATGCGCAGGGCATGGGGCTGGGCCTTGAAGCCGCAACCGCGGCCCATGATTGGTTTGATCGCGTTGTCACCGGCCGGACCGTCTGTATGATTGATGCGCAAAACGATGTGTCGCTGCATTTGGCGGATACATTGGGCTATGTGACGATGCGAGATGAGGAAGTTGAGGGCAATCGTGTTTGCCTGATGACACGCAAAGGCCCGCCGAGCTAAAACAGAACTGATGTATCGCGTCTTGAAATTCGGCACGTCACCAAGGTATAGCCGTCCAACGTAGAAATACACCAAGGGGCTTTGATATGCGCAGAGTAGTTGTGACGGGTTTGGGGCTGGTGACGCCTTTGGCCGATGGGGTCGAGGCCAGCTGGGCGAGAATTTTGGACGGTCAATCGGGGGCGGGCCAGATCACTGGGTTTGATCCAAGCCGGTTGGTGACGCAATACGCGTGCGAAGTTCCCCTTGGCGATGGCACCGACGGCACGTTCAATGCCGACGCCTATATGGAGCCTAAAGAACAGCGCAAAGTGGATACGTTCATTTTGTTCGGCATGGCCGCAGCACAGCAGGCGATCGAGGATTCCGGTTGGACACCAACGGATCGCGAAGATCTGGACCGCACAGGCGTTTTGATCGGTTCGGGTATCGGTGGTTTGAACTCCATCGCGAACACAGCCGTGATGATGCATGAAAAAGGCCCACGCCGCGTAAGCCCGTTCTTTGTGCCCGGTGCGTTGATCAACCTGATCTCGGGTCAGGTTTCGATTCGCTATGGTTTCCGCGGTCCGAACCATTCGGTGGTCACGGCTTGTTCCACAGGCGCGCATGCGATTGGTGATGCAAGCCGTTTGATCATTCACGGTGATGCCGATGTGATGATCGCGGGCGGGGCCGAGGCCGCGATTTGTGAAATCGGCATGGCCGGCTTTAACGCGTGCAAGGCGCTGTCGACCAAGCGTGGCGATGACCCGACCAAGGCCAGCCGCCCCTATGATGCGGACCGTGACGGTTTCGTCATGGGCGAGGGTGCCGGGATTGTTGTTCTGGAAGAATACGAGCACGCCAAGGCGCGTGGTGCGAAAATCTATGCCGAAGTTCTGGGCTATGGCCTGTCGGGCGATGCCTATCACATCACGGCACCTGCCGAAGATGGCGACGGGGCTGAGCGTTCCATGCGCAACGCGTTGCGCGGGGCCGGGCTTGAGCCGAAAGACGTCGATTACATCAACGCCCATGGCACATCGACCATGGCTGACGTGATCGAGCTGGGCGCGGTTGAGCGGATGCTGGGCGATGCTGTTGAAACGGTCACCATGTCGTCGACCAAATCCGCCACGGGGCACCTTTTGGGCGCTGCAGGCGCGATTGAGGCGATATTCTCGATCCTGGCAATACGCGATCAGGTGGCACCGCCCACAATCAACTTGGACAATCCGGCTGTTGAGACAAAGATCGATCTGGCCCCGAACAAAAAAGTCGAGCGTAAGATTGATGTCGCGCTCAGCAACTCTTTCGGGTTTGGCGGCACCAACGCGAGCGTGCTGTTCGGAAAGATTTCCTAATGTGGAGACATATTGCGTCTAACGCGGTGACGTTCCTGATTTTGGGGCTGTTCCTTTTGGGCGGCGTCATTCTTTGGGGGCGGGGGCAATATGATGCGCCCGGCCCGCTGGCCGAGGCGATTTGCCTGCAGGTCGAGCGTGGATCAAACATGCGTGCCGTCGGCGATAACCTTGCCGGGCAGGATGCAGTGACGTCGGCGATGATTTTCCGTTTGGGGGCCGAGTACGAGGAAAAGACCCAAGCGTTGAAGGCAGGCAGTTTTCTGATCCAGCCCGAAGCCAGCATGAAAGAGATCGTGGACACGGTCACACGGGGCGGCGCAAGCACCTGCGGCACCGAAGTTGTGTATCGGATCGGGATCAACCAGATCAGCACTCAAGTGCGCGAGCTTGACCCCGCAACCAGCAAGTATGTTGAACGGGCTGAGTTTACGCCGGGCGTGGATGACGTGCCCGAGATTTATACCCAGACGACAGCCAACGCCGACACGCGGTATCGCATCGCTGTCGCCGAGGGTGTGACCAGCTGGCAGATTGTTGAAGCGTTGAAATCGATTGATCTGCTGGAAGGCACTGTTGCCGCTGTTCCCGCAGAGGGGACATTGGCACCGGACAGCTATGAGGCGACCAAAGGCCAAGATCGCAATACCATTCTGGCGTTGATGCAGGCCGTGCAAGAACAGCGGCTGGCGGAAGCGTGGGAAGCACGTGATCCGGGCCTGCCGATTGAGACGCCGCAAGAGATGCTGATCCTTGCGTCGATCATCGAAAAGGAGACCGGTGTGCCAGAAGAGCGCCGGCAGGTGGCCAGCGTGTTCATCAACCGTCTGAACCAAGGTATGCGTTTGCAGACTGACCCCACGGTGATCTATGGCATCACCAAGGGCGAAGGCGTTTTGGGGCGCGGGTTGCGGCGCAGTGAGCTGCGCGCAGCGACGCCCTATAACACCTATGTCATTGACGCTTTGCCACCGACACCGATTGCCAATCCGGGCCGCGCAAGCCTGATGGCCGCCGCGCAACCTGCTGAAGAGGATTATGTTTTCTTTGTTGCAGATGGCACGGGCGGGCACGCATTTGCACAGACGCTGGAAGAGCATAACCGCAATGTGGCCGCTTGGCGTGTGATTGAGGCCGAGCGTGGTGCAGCGGCAGCAGGCAATGCGTCAACGGGGGGCGATTGATCCTGCGGTTGGGGCCGGAATTTAAGAATTCCTTAACCATCGTAAGGGCTTGGAAGGTTTTGGCAACTTTGTTTTCCTTGACTTTGCGACCGCTCTGACGTAGATATCTAGGCATGCTAGACGAAATGGGCAGACGGCCCCGGATTAATTTCCGGTGGCCGTTTTTTCGTGTTCGCTCGGATTTGGAGGTTCCAAACGAGAGGCTTGAGCAACAATGACTATGATTACCCCGGAGCAAGAGATTGCTGAAAGTGAAGAGCATTTCAGAGCGCTTCAAGCAGCAATCCGCGACCTGCGTCGCGAAATTCAGAGCCTGAAAGAACAGGCCATTTCCGGGGAGGAATTAAACGAAACTGCGGCGTCGAAGGCACTGGGTAAAGCCAGTGGCATGGTGGCGACTTGCGTCAAAGTGGAGACCTATCTGAATGACTGTAGAAACAGACAAGCGGGCATTGCGCGAGGGGGATATGCCCTTGACCTTGGGCGGGCACGGGCTGAGATCGGGTGCAAGCTGGATAGGCTCCGCCGATGCGGCGCTGCAAGACCAGTTTCTGAATGAACTGGATGAGGGAGAGCTTTTGGCTCTCCCTTTTTTGTTCGAGTTTTGGGCGATGCCGCATCAATTGCCGCCCGAAGGCAATTGGCGGTCATGGGTGATACTGGGCGGGCGCGGAGCTGGTAAAACCCGTGCAGGTGCCGAATGGGTCCGGTCGCAGGTCGAAGGGGCGCGGCCCTTGGATGCGGGGCGGTGCCGACGCGTGGCGCTGGTGGGTGAGACGATTGAACAGGTCCGCGAGGTGATGATCTTTGGCGATAGTGGCATTCTGGCCTGTTCGCCCGCTGACAGACGGCCCGATTGGGAGGCGACCCGCAAGCGTCTGGTCTGGCCCAACGGGGCGGTGGCGTCAGTGCATACGGCCCATGACCCCGAAGGGTTGCGCGGGCCACAATTCGATGCAGCGTGGGTTGATGAATACGGATGCGCCGCGATTGATCGTGCGACCAACCAGCCGAACAAATTTCTGGACCTGAAAAGCTCGGAAAGCCGTTTGCCGCACCATTCAACGGGCGCGCGGGACGAACTGATTCAAATGCAGTATTTGCGTGCCTTTACCGAGCATTGGTCGGACCCTGCGCATAACCCGATCTCGGCTGAATATGCCGGGCCGATGATTGATATGTCGCGTGCGTTCGTCTGGGCGTGGGACACGCGGCCCTATCCGTTTTTCCCGAATAATCGCGGGCTATGGAGCGACGGCCAGAACTATGCGCGGGGGCACTGGTTGAACGGGCGCACATCATCGCAGCCCTTGTCGGCGCTTGTTGCGCAAGTATGTCGCCGTGCCGGGCTGACCGCCTTTGATACCTCGGCGCTTTATGGCGTTGTGCGCGGCTATGCCGTGGATCAGGTCAGCGATGCGCGGGCCAGTTTGCAAGGGTTGATGTTGCGCTATGGGTTTGATGCGGTTGAACGGGGCGGCGTGTTGCAATTTGTGATGCGTGACGGTCTGAACCCTGTCCGCGTGGACACCACAAAACTGGTCGACAGCAGCGACGTGAGGGGAGGGATCGAGCAAACCCGCGAAGCGCAGGCCGAAATCGCGGGCCGTGTGCGGTTGCGTTTTGTCCAGGCCGATGGGAATTTCGATACCATCGCCGAAGAAGTGGTACTGGCCCAAGATGCCACCCATGCTGTGGCCGCGTCTGAATTCAATATGGCCCTGACCCGCGCCGAAGGCCGCCAAGCAATCGAACGCTGGCTGACCGAGGCACGTGTATCGCGCGAAACGGTACGACTGGCATTGCCGCCGTCGATGCTTTCGGTCGGGGCGGGGGACGTGATTGAACTGCCCGCTGAAGGGGAGGAAAGCAACGCGCTGTACCGGATTGATCGGGTCGAGCAGGGCGATTTGCAAGTGGTGGATGCGGTACGGATTGAACCGGGTGTCTATGCCCCTGCGCCTTTTGATGATGAGCTGGCCGCGCTTAAACCCTTTGCAGCACCTGTGCCTGTTTCAGCCCTTTTCATGGATTTGCCACTGCTGCGGGGGGATGAGGTGCCGCATGCGCCCTATATCGCGACAACGGCACAACCCTGGCCGGGCAGTGTGGCTGTTTATAGCGCTGCCACGGACGAGAATTACCAGTTGAACAAAGTGCTGCCAATCCGTGCGACGATGGGCGTGACCGAAACGGATCTGGCCGCTGCAAGGCCGGGGCTGTTTGATCGCGGCGGGGTTTTGCAGGTACGGCTGACCAGCGGGATGCTTGAAAGCGTTGAGGAGGCTGCCTTGCTTGGCGGTGCTAATCTGGCGGCGATCGGCGACGGCACGGCAGATAATTGGGAGGTGTTTCAGTTCAGCGGGGCAGAGTTGGTGGCCCCAAACACCTATTGGCTGACCAACCGGCTGCGCGGGCAGGCGGGCACGGATGCCCTGATGCCGCCCGTATGGCCCGTCGGATCAAAGTTTGTTTTACTGAACGGTGTGCCGTCGCAACTGGCGCTAAGCCCCAATTTGCGACGGATTGCCCAGCACTACCGGATCGGGCCGGCGCAGCGCGGCTATGATGATCCGTCTTATGTGCACCGCGAAGAGGCGTTCAACGGCAATGGGTTGCGCCCGTTGAGCCCGTGCCATTTGCGTCGTGTAGCTGCTGCTGATGGCACGACCTTTAGCTGGACCCGGCGTACCAGAATTGACGGGGACGGATGGGAAGGCATCGAGGTTCCGCTGGGTGAAGAGGCGGAACAGTACCTCGTGCGGGTGTCGCGGAACGGGGAGATATTACGTGAAAGCAGCACGACTGTTCCAAGTTGGCATTATGGGGATGCAATGCGCGCGGCGGATGGTGTGGCAGGGCCCGTTTTGCTTTCCGTCGCTCAAATCTCGGCCAGTTTCGGGGTGGGGCCAGCGGTTCATTTGGTGGTGTGACCTGCGCACCGGTCGAATGGGATCCCCCACATCAAGGATATTGATGCGGGGGATCAAGGCTTTGCGTTTGGCACTTTGTCTCAATGTGATATATTGAGGGGGCAAAGAAGGATATCGTCATGGCAGAGCCCCGCAGAAATATCGCATCAGTTGACCCGGTTTGGGATCAAATCCTGACCGAAGCGCAGCAAGCTGTTTTGGATGAGCCGCTGATTGGCGGCTTTGTCCATGCCTGTATCTTGCACCATAAATCCATTGAAAAGGCGCTGTCCTACAGGATCGCGGCGAAGCTTGCATCGAATGAAATGTCGATGATGGTCGTGCGCGAAATGGTGGAAGAGGCCTATAATAATGACGCGTCTTTGATCAAAGCGGCACGCGCTGATCTGGTGGCGATTTATGAACGCGACCCGGCCTGCCATCGGTTGTTGCAGCCGATTTTGTATTTCAAAGGCTATCAAGCGGTTCAAGCGTACCGCGTGGGGCATTATTTGTGGACGAAAGGGCAATACGATCTGGCCTATTTCGTTCAAATGCGTGTTAGCGAAATTTTCGGTGTCGACATTCACCCTGCGGCCAAGATCGGCAAAGGTATCATGATCGACCACGCGCATTCGGTGGTGATTGGCGAAACGGCCGTGGTGGGGGATAACGTGTCGATGCTGCATTCCGTGACCCTTGGCGGGACCGGTAAGGAAGAGCAGGACCGGCATCCCAAGATCGGTGATGGTGTGTTGATCGGGGCCGGGGCGAAGGTGTTGGGCAATATCACAGTCGGGCATTGCAGCCGTATTGCAGCGGGGTCCGTCGTGCTGGAGGCCGTGCCGCCCTGCAAGACCGTCGCTGGCATTCCAGCGCGCGTTGTGGGCGAGGCGGGCTGCGAGCAACCGTCGGTCTTGATGGATCACATGCTGGGGCCGCAAGGCGAGTAAGTTTTCAAGATAGATCTGAGAAAATGGAAAAGCCGGGATCAAATGATCCCGGCTTTGTTCGTTTTAGTATGGGGGGCTTTCTGCCCCATTAGACGCTTAAGATGGGGGGCTGTCTGCCCCCCAAACCCCCCCGAGGATTTTAGTCCATTTGGAAGGGGGTCAGGCGAGCATGGCCATGGGGTTTTCCAGGTTGTCTTTGATGGCCGCCAAAAGCTGTGCACCCAAGGCACCGTCGATGACGCGGTGATCGACGGAGAGGGTGACAGACATCACGGTCGCCGCGGCGAGTTCACCGTCCTTGCCGACGACTGGTTTTTTCACGCCAGCACCAACGGCGAGAATCGCGCCATGGGGCGGGTTGATGACTGCGTCGAAGTTATCAATGCCGAACATCCCGAGGTTAGAGATCGCAAAGCTGCCGCCCTGATATTCATGCGGCGCAAGTTTGCGGTCGCGGGCGCGGGTGGCGAGGTCTTTCATCTCGGCCGAGAGGGTCGAGAGTGATTTCTTCTCGGCGTCTTGCAGTACCGGGGTAAAGAGCCCGCCATCAATAGCGACGGCCACGGCAACATCGGAGGGCTTGAGCTTGAGGATGCGATCCCCGGCCCAGACCGCGTTGGCATCGGGGACGGCTTGCAGGGCCAAAGCGCAGGCTTTGATGATGAAGTCATTGACCGAGAGTTTCACGCCACGTGATTCAAGCTGTTTGTTCAGGTCAGCCCGAAACGCCATCAATGCATCCAGCTGAATATCGCGGCGCAGATAGAAATGCGGGATCGATTGTTTGGCCTCGGTCAGGCGCGACGCGATGGTTTTGCGCATGCCGTTGAGGGTGACTTCCCCGAACTCGCGACCTTCGTACATTTTCATCACGGCTTCAGCGGACGGGCCAGCAGCTAGTGCCGCTTTGGGTGCGTCAGCCGAGGGGGTTGCGGCGGCGGCACTTGGCGCGGCTTTTGCGGTGCCCCCGGCCAATGCGGCGGCGATATCGGCCTTGACGATGCGGCCATGGGGGCCGGAACCGGACACAGCGGACAGATCAATCCCTTCGATCCCGGCCATACGGCGCGCCAGCGGTGACGCGAAAACCCGCGTTGTGTCCGGCTTGGGGGTGGGGGTCGGTTCAGGTTTTGGCGGCGTGGACGGGCCATCAGTGTTCGGGCCTGGTGCACGGGCGGTATCTGCAGCTGCAGCGGCCGGTGCAGCGGCGGGGGCCGAACCGATGTCATCCGCGCTTTCGCCGTCTTCCAGCAGCACGGCAATCGGCGTGTTCACTTTGACGCCTTCGGTGCCATCCGCGATCATGATCTTGCCAATGATACCTTCATCGACGGCTTCGAATTCCATCGTCGCCTTGTCGGTTTCGATCTCGCACATCACATCGCCAGAGGACA
The DNA here is from genome assembly GCF_964021855.1 of uncultured Sulfitobacter sp. Taxonomy (NCBI): domain Bacteria; kingdom Pseudomonadati; phylum Pseudomonadota; class Alphaproteobacteria; order Rhodobacterales; family Roseobacteraceae; genus Sulfitobacter; species uncultured Sulfitobacter sp. The sequence goes on along the minus strand of NZ_CAXHZD010000003.1, from coordinate 133,067 downwards.
CGCTATCGCCCTCTTTGACCAGCCATTTGGCCAATGTGCCCTCTTCCATGGTGGGGCTGAGGGCGGGCATGAGGATTTCTATGGGCATGTGGTCCGCTCCTTATTTATAGGTGACTTTTTTGACCGCTGCGATCACGTCATCGGTGGTCAGCAGGGCCAGTTTCTCAAGGTTTGCTGCATAGGGCATTGGCACATCCTTGCCGGTGCAGTTGATCACCGGCGCGTCCAGATAATCGAACGCTTCTTGCATGATGACGCTGGTGATATAGTTGCCAACGGATCCTTGCGGCCAGCCTTCCTCGACCGTGACGCAGCGGTTGGTTTTCATCACCGATTTGATGATGCTGGCCGTGTCCATCGGGCGCAGGGTGCGCAGGTCAAGCACTTCGGCGTTGATGCCATCCTCGGCCAGTTTCTCAGCAGCTTCAAGGGCATAGGTCATGCCGATGCCAAAGCTGACGATGGTCACATCACTGCCTTCGCGCCAGATGCGGGCCTTGCCAAACGGCACGGTGTAGTCATCCACGTCAGGCACATCAAAGGACTTGCCATACATGATCTCGTTTTCAAGGAACACGACCGGGTTCGGATCGCGGATCGCTGATTTCATCAGACCCTTGGCGTCAGAGGCCGAATACGGCATCGCCACCTTGAGGCCGGGAACCTGCATGTACCAAGCGGCATAATCCTGGCTGTGCTGTGCGCCAACGCGGGCGGCGGCACCGTTGGGGCCGCGGAACACCATGGGCGCACCCATCTGACCGCCGGACATATAGAGCGTCTTGGCGGCAGAGTTCAGGATATGGTCAATCGCCTGCATGGCAAAGTTCCACGTCATGAATTCCACAATCGGGCGTAGACCGCCGAATGCGGCACCGACGCCGATCCCGGCAAAGCCATGTTCGGTGATGGGCGTATCGATCACACGCTTGGCACCGAATTCATCCAGCAACCCTTGGGAAATTTTGTAAGCGCCTTGGTATTCGGCCACTTCCTCGCCCATCAGGAACACGTTTTCGTCGCGGCGCATTTCCTCGGCCATGCCGTCGCGCAACGCTTCGCGCACGGTTTGCGTTTTCAGCTTGGTGCCTTCGGGCCAATCGGGTGTTGTGTCTGTCTCGGGGGCTGAGGGTGCTTTGACCTCGGCAGGTTTGCTCTCTGCTGCGGGGGCAGGGGCCGCCGCCGGGGCATCCGATGATACATTGTCTGCGGCAGAGGCATCTTCGCCTTCTTCCAGCAGCACCGCGATTGCGGTGTTGACCTTAACGCCTTCGGTGCCTTCAGCGATCAGGATTTTGCCCATCACACCTTCATCGACGGCTTCGAATTCCATCGTGGCTTTGTCGGTCTCGATCTCGCACATGATGTCGCCGGAGGACACGGTATCGCCCTCTTTGACCAGCCATTTGGCCAATGTGCCTTCTTCCATGGTGGGGCTTAGGGCGGGCATAAGAATTTCAGTTGCCATGGTTCAAGCCTCCTGTGGAACTTCGGTTGCGTAAATATCGGTCCAAAGCTCCTCCGGGGCGGGCTCCGGGCTTGTCTTGGCGAATTCGGCGCTGTCGTTGACGATTTTCTTGATGTCTTTGTCGATGGCTTTCAGATCGTCTTCGGTGGCGTATTTCTGATCCAGCAGGATGTTGCGGACCTGTTCGATCGGGTCACGCTCGTCGCGCATTTTCTGTACTTCTTCGCGGGTGCGATATTTCGCAGGGTCCGACATTGAATGGCCGCGATAGCGGTATGTTTTGATCTCAAGAATATAAGGGCCGTCACCGCTGCGCGCATGTTTCACGGCGCGTTCGCCTGCGTCTTTGACCGCCAGCACATCCATGCCATCGACCGCTTCGCCGGGGATGCCGAACGCCTTGCCACGTTCCCAGATCTCAGCGCTCGAGGTCGAGCGTTGCTGCGAGGTGCCCATGGCATATTGGTTGTTCTCGATCACAAAGATCACCGGCAGCTTCCACAGGGCGGCCATGTTGAATGTCTCGTAGACTTGGCCCTGGTTCGCGGCACCGTCGCCGAAATAGGTAAAGGTGACGTTGTCATTGCCTTTGTACTTGTCAGCAAAGGCGACGCCTGCACCCAAAGGCACGTTCGCGCCCACAATCCCGTGGCCGCCGTAAAACTTCTTCTCCTTGGAGAACATGTGCATGGAGCCACCCTTGCCCCGCGAATACCCGCCTTCGCGGCCGGTCAATTCGGCCATAACCCCATCAGGGTTCATGCCGCAGGCCAGCATATGGCCATGGTCGCGGTAGGTGGTGATGCGGCTGTCGCCTTCTTTGGCGGTGGCCTCAAGGCCGACAACAACGGCTTCTTGACCGATATATAGGTGGCAAAAGCCGCCGATCAGACCCATGCCATACAGTTGGCCGGCTTTTTCCTCGAACCGCCGGATCAGCAGCATGTCCTTGTAATAAGCCTTAAGCTCATCAGCACTGGCATTGGTTTTCTTGGTCGGTTTCTTGGCTGCCATGGGGCAAATCCTCCGTACAGTTGTCCCGCGCACGCGCAATATAGTTTAGCGTTAAACTATCTATTACCGGATTCGACCAATGATGGCGAGAGGCTTTTGCCGCGAACTGCCGTCTTACGCGAAAGCGCGTGTTGAACTGGCAGTTACTGTCAAAGAATTAAACAAAAAGTTAGCGGATGACGATCTCGTCGGCGCGGATCATGCCCAGCACCTTGCGGGTTTGTTCGTCCAGCAGGTCAAGATCAAGATAATCGTCCGACAGGCGCGCGGTCAGATTTTCCATCCGTGCCACATCGATTTGAACCTGATCCAGTTGCAGCTTGAGGTCTTGCGCCTCGGCCAGAATTTCGGCGCGGCGGAATAGGCCGAAATTACCCTGCACGGCAGCGAATGCGAAATACATCGCCAGCCCGAATGCGATCGTGAAAAACAATACGGTGCCGAATGCGGGGCGGGTGCTGCGGTTCATTTGGGTCTGCCTCAAGCCGTCTCTTGGTGGACGTAACACCTGTATGACACAGGTGATTCGCAAAGGGAATCCCCCGTGATTCGTTTTTGGCAAAAATCTGATCACAAAATGCGCAGGCGGAATTTTTGAAAAATTCCGGGCCGTTTTCTTTCTAAGAAAACGTCTACCCGCCCAAAGCTGCCACACCCGGCAATGTCTTGCCTTCCATCCATTCCAAAAACGCACCGCCTGCGGTCGAGATATAGGTGAAATCATCCGCCGCACCTGCTTGGTTCAGCGCCGCCACGGTATCACCACCGCCAGCAACCGAAATCAACGCGCCGTCGCGGGTTAGCTGTGCAGCGGCTTGCGCTGCGGCGACGGTGCCGGTGTCAAAGGGGGCAATCTCGAACGCGCCCATAGGGCCGTTCCAGATCAGCGTTTTCAACCCGGCAAAGGCGTCTTTGACCAACTCAACGGTGTTGGGGCCAGCATCCAGAACCATCTGATCGTCTGCCAGCACCGTGTCGGGGCCCAACTGGATCACCTCGTGATCGGCACCGGCGGCAAATTCGCGCGCCACCAAGCCATCCACAGGCAGTAAAACACGGCAGCCCGCTTTGTCAGCCTGCTTCATGATGTCTTTTGCGGTTTCGAAAAAATCAGGCTCCGACAAGGACTTGCCCAGCTTTGCCCCCATCGCGGCCAAAAACGTATTCGCCATGCCGCCGCCGATCACCAACAGGTTCAGCCGGTTCACAAGGTTTTCCAACAATTCGATCTTGGTCGATACCTTGGCCCCGCCCACAACCGCGCCAACAGGGCGTTCCGGCTTGGCCAATGCGGCTTCAAGCGCCGACAGCTCCGCTTGCATCAAACGGCCCGCGCAGGCGGGCAGCAGCCGCGCCAGTGCTTCGGTCGAGGCATGCGCACGGTGGGCGGCGGAAAAGGCGTCGTTGCAATAGACATCACCCAAACCTGCCAAACGTTGCGCGAATGCGGGGTCATTGTCCGTCTCGCCGGGGTAAAAGCGGATGTTTTCCAGCAGAACCACATCAGCGGCGTTGATCTCGTCCGTGCCGTTTTCGACGGCTTCCAGCGTTTCGGCCAGCACGACCTTGCGGGCAAGGGCGGCCTCAAGCGCGGGTTTGACCACCAGCAGGCTCAGGTCTTGCACGCGCTTGCCCTTGGGGCGGCCAAAATGCGCCAGCAGGATCGGTTTGCCGCCTTTGTCCAGAATGTCATGCACGGTTGGCACGATGCGTTGGATGCGCGTGTCATCGGTGACCCGTCCGTTTTCCACGGGCACGTTGATATCGACCCGTACCAGCACCCGCTTGCCGCGCAGGTCCATGTCATCCAGTGTTTTCCAGCCCATCGTATTTCCCCCGATCCAATCCGCAGTTGGTATCGTGTTTTGCCGTTATCGCGCGCGGGGTCAATGCACCTGCTTGGCAATTGCTGCGAGTCGTCTTAGGTAACTGGCAATGATTTATGAATAGGAGAGCGGCATGGCCGAGATCAAAGACCCAGAAAACACGATCCTGATGGAGCTTACAGGCGGTACTGTCACCATCCAACTGTTGCCAGACGTGGCCCCCAAGCATGTTGAACGCATGAAAGAGCTGGCCCGCGCGGGCAAGTATGACAACGTGGCTTTCCACCGCGTCATCGAAGGTTTCATGGCGCAAACCGGCGACGTGGCCAACGGCAACATGGAAGACAACTTTAACCTGCGCGCGGCAGGCACAGGCGGGTCGGACCTGCCCAACGTACCGGCTGAATTCTCCAAGGTGCCACACGCACGTGGCAGCATCGGTGCCGCACGTTCCGCCAACCCGGACAGCGCCAACAGCCAGTTCTTTATCAACTTCAAGGACAATGATTTCCTGAACGGCCAATACACCGTTTACGGTCAGGTTATCTCGGGTATGGAACATGTTGATGCGATCACACGGGGCGAGCCACCAGCGACCCCAGACCGCATGATCAGCATGAAAGTCGCCGCAGATGCGTAAGCTTTTCGCAGCTACTCTTGCGACGGCCTTGATGGGCAGCGCGGCGTTTGCCAGCGGGCTTGAGATCACAGTCGATGGCGAAGCCCAAGGCGTGATCAAGATTGACCTGCTCGAAGACGTGGCCCCCCAGCATGCTGAACGCCTGGCGGCGCTGGCTGCGGCAGGGGCCTATGATGGCGTGGTATTCCACCGCGTGATCGACGGCTTTATGGCGCAAACCGGTGACGTCCAATTTGGCAAGGCCGGTGGCAGCACCAGCCGCGCGGGCATGGGCGGATCTGATATGCCCGATCTGCCAGCCGAATTTTCTGACCTGCCGTTTGATCGCGGTGTTGTGGGTATGGCGCGCAGCCAAAGCCCCGATTCAGCGAACTCGCAATTCTTTATCATGTTCGATCAGGGCTATTTCCTGAACGGGCAATATACGGTTGTGGGCAAAGTCACCGAAGGTTTGGACGTGCTGGACGCGATCAAGCGTGGCACTGGCGGCAACGGCGCAGTTGTTGGCACGCCCGACATGATGAAAACGGTCACCGTTACCGAATAAGAGCGTTGCCAAAGAGAATTGGAAAGGGGCGTGGGTATCTACGCCCCTTTTTGCATTTTTAGATAAAGGCCATCCGCTCTGCGCGTTCGGGGTCAGGGAAGGGGCGGTAAAGCGCGATATCAAATTCCCCGACCATCTGATGCACCGTGGTATAAAGGCGTTCGACCTGCGCATCTTGCGTGCCGGTCAAACGAAAGGCTTCATCCAGTTGCGCAAGATCCCGCACGTCGATCTCAAGCAGGAAATCCCGCGCCCTTGGCGCCCCAAAGCCCAATTTACGACGGCACAGCCGCCACGACTGGATCACGCCGCGATCTTGCAGCAAGGTCATCCAGGCCTCGACCGCGACGGCAAACCCCACCGCTTTGGCCGTGTCGCGCAGATCAATCGAGCAATGGTAAAGGTTCATACGTCGGTCCCGAAATGGCTTGCGACCGACCGTGGCACCAGAACCCTAAGAAACACCTAAGCTGAAAACAAAACAGGCACCGCTCATTGCGATGCCTGTCGATACTCTAAACGAGGTTTAGGTCAGGAAGCCGGGTTCGGCTTTTGCACGGGTGCGGATTTGGAACCCGGGTTCAGCGGATCGTCTTGGCGCTGAACGGATCCTTCGAAATGCGCACCGCTTTCGATGGCGATGGTCTTGTGGATGATGTCGCCCTCGACCCGTGCGGTCGATGTCAGGCGGACCTTCAGGCCGCGCACACGGCCCACGATGCGGCCGTTGATCACAACATCATCAGCGATCACTTCGCCTTTGATTGTGGCGGTCTCGCCGATGGTCAGCAGATGCGCGCGAATGTCGCCTTCGACAGTGCCTTCGACCTGAATGTCGCCGGTTGTTTTCATGTTGCCTGTGACGTGCAAATCAGACGACAGGACCGACGCAGGCGGCTTGGCCTTTGGGGTGCTTGCCTTGAATTCATTCGGGCTTGTCGCGGCAGGTGCCGACGCCGAAGAAGAGGAAGGTGCCGTTGGGTTGGACGCTGGCGCGTCGGACTTAGGGGCGGGATCGTTGATTTTGCTTTTAGAAAACATCGTTTGCAGCCTTAATAAAGATCATGGGATTTACAGCCTTGCCACCAATACGAACTTCGTAGTGAAGGTGAACACCGGTTACCCGTCCTGAGGCTCCCATATCACCAATACGCTGTCCGCGCGATACCCTTTGGCCAGTTTTCACGCGCATTTTTGACATATGCGCATATCGTGTCTCGATGCCGAACTCATGCTGTATCTTGACGAGCCGCCCATATCCTGAGCTCCAACCCGCGTGGACTACAACACCGTCAGCCGTTGCATAAAGCGGTGTGCCATTGCCGGAGGCAAAGTCGACACCGTTGTGCATACGCCGCCCGCCGGTTTTTGGATCGCGGCGAAAACCGAACTGGCTGGTAAAGCGAAAGGCGTTTTTCACCGGGTTGGCAAAGGGCGCTTTTTGCGCGGCGATGCGGTACATGTTCAACCGGTCCATTTGGTTCAACAGACGGTTGGCGCGCAATGTGTCTGGGGATTGTTCTTCGCCACGGGTGGAAAAGCTAAGCGGCATCAGCGGGCCGCCTTGGCCGGAATAGCCGCGCCGCACGGTTTCCAGCATCCGGTCTGTGGGAAGGCCCGCACTGCGGAACATCTTGTCCAGCGGGGCCACGGAAACGGTCATGGCCTCTTCAAGCTGGCGGAAAATGGCATCGTTCTGATCGCGCATCAGCGCCAGTTCCTGCGACAGCTCTTCGGCCTCAAGCAGGGCATCTTGGGCGTCAATCACAACCTGATCACGTTCCTGCGCCGTGCGGGCAAGGGCATCCGCCAGAATGCTGATCGGCGCAGATGATTCCACATCCTGCGCCGTTGCCGTACCGTTTTTGGCAGCGTCGCCTTCGATGGCTGCCAGCTTAAGGCGGGCCTCTTCACGTTCTTTCATGGTATCGCGCAAGGTGGACTGGATCACTTCGATCCCGGTTTCCAGCTCGCGGCGGTGGGTTTCAGAGGCCAGCAATTCGGATTGCATGACCGAGATTTGTTTCAGCGCCGCGTTAAAGCGTTCTTGCGCGGCGGCGGCCTCTTCTGCGCGGCCATTGCGCTGCGCGGACAGATCGGAAAGGCGCGCTTGGTATGTGCTTTGATCGCGTTTGGCCTGTTCGCGGAAATTGCCGGACCCGATGCTGTCCATCAACAAGATCGCAGTCGCAATAATGGCCCAGGCGACAAGGGCGGAACAGCCCGCAAAAGCAAAGAGTTGGGTGGCGGGTCTAAGGCGGATAAAACGCGTGTCGGAATCAGATTTCAAAAAGACGCGGCGTTCCGGAAAATACCGTTCCAACACCGAATGGACCTTAATCGCCAACCTCGTACGCACGTTCCGCTATCCCTTGATCGTCTCCATGTTATGCGTCGGCGCTCTTGTCATCGGATGACGGCACCGTTTGCACTCGATGTGCTTAGCCAAGGGCATCCGGTCGGGCAAGCCTGTTGCCCCTGAATGGGCGGTTTTTGAATGGTTTACCAAAAGCGTTGGCAAAAATCCGCCTATTCAAGGGGTTATTAAGGGTGCCTCACGCAGTTTCGGTCAGCGGCCAGTAGAAATCGGGCGGAATTCCGGCATCGGCGCGTTTCTCTTCGTTAAAGGGCGGCTTGAGCACGCCGTGGAAATACTTGCGCACCAGACCGTGAAAGGCATCCTTCGGGTCCATCTCGTGACGGCCGCACAGAAAGTGGAACCATTTCGACCCATAGGCCACATGCGCGACTTCCTCGGCATAGATTGTCTCAAGCGCTTCAACGGCTTGGGTGGCTTTGGCCTGTTTGAATAACTTGATCATGTTGGGCGTCACATCCAACCCGCGCGCCTCAAGCACCATGGGAACAACCGCCAGACGGCCCATGAAATCATCCGCTGTATCCTCGGCCGCGCGCCACATGCCAGCATGGGCGGGCAGGGCACCGTAATGGCTGCCCAATGCCTCGAGGCAATCACACATCAGATTGAAATGTTTGGATTCTTCATCCGCCGCTTTGACCCAGTCATCGTAAAACCCGATGGGCATTTTGATGTCCGTGAACCGCGCGATGATGTCCCAATGCAGGTCCACGGCGTTCAACTCGATATGGGCCACAGCATGGAGCAAGGCGATACGCCCCTCTGGCGATCCGGGCTTGCGATGTGGCACATCACGGGGCAACAGCAGTTCCGGCTTTTCCGGCCGCGCGGGTTGCATCGGCGGGGTGGTCGACCCGATTTCGGGTGTTTCGCCAGCCTCACGGGCCGCGCGCCATTCGGCAGCGAACCCGTGCGAGAGCTTGGTCTTCTCGCGGCCATCTGCGGTGCGCAGCACTGCTTCGGCCATTTGCGCCAGCGGCATCATAGCGCTTGCACCGCTTCCAGCACTTCTTCGACATGGCCGGGGACTTTTACCTTGCGCCAGATACGCGCAATATTGCCTTGCGCATCAATCAGATAGGTCGCGCGTTCAATGCCCATGGATTTCTTGCCATACATGTTTTTCTCGACCCAGACGCCATAGCTTTCGGTCAGGGTGCCGTCGTCATCTGCCAGCAACGGCACGGTCAGTTCGTGCTTTGCGGTGAATTTGTCATGCTTGGCCAGGGTGTCACGCGACACGCCGAATACCTCGGCACCGGCATCCTTGAACGCTTGCAGATGCTCGGAAAAGCCGATTGCCTCTTTCGTGCAGCCGGGCGTGTCGTCGCGGGGGTAGAAATACAAAACAACGGCTTTGCCACGCAGGTTTGACAGGGTCACGCTGCCGCCGCCGGTCACGGGGGCTGTAAAATCGGGGGCCGGTTGGGAAATTTCTGGCATGGGGCACTTTCTATTGTATTGGAAGCGTTATCTTAGAGTGGCATAGTAGAACAGCGCGGCGGAACTTAAAGCCCTAGCGCCTTTAAAACGGACGATCATGTCAGACGAAACCGCCGGCACCCCGGTAAAAAAATCAAAACGTCTGTGGCAGGCGACCAAATGGTCGTTGCTGTTCATTGTGCTATGCGTGGCAGCGGTGGCAGGCACGGCCCTGTATCTGATCCGCAGCCCCATCGTGGTGCCCCAGTGGATCGAAGCGCGGATTGAAGCGCGCATGGCGCAGGACGTGCCGACCGCAAAGGTCGAGTTTGGCGAGATGGTGTTGATCGTCGACGAGGGCTGGCGGCCGCGTATCCGCTTGCAAGACGTGTCGATTTTGACCCCGCAGGGTGCTGAACTCGCCGCTTTCCGCGAAGTTCGCGCCAGTTTCTCGGCACGCAGTCTGTTGCAGGGGCAGATTAAGCTGCGCGATCTGGCGCTGTCGGGCATTGTCGCTGATTTGCGGCGTGACCCAGATGGCCGTGTCGCGTTGCGCGCCAGCACGGCGCCCGCCCCGGCTGAACGCCGCGCGGCCACCATGCCGCAACTGATCGGGCAGTTGGACGCATTGTTGCAACGTCCGGGGCTTTCGCGATTGCGGTCGGTCGATGTGCGTGCGCTGACCCTGCGGTACACTGATCTACAGTCCGAGCGGGTCTGGACCGCGGATGGCGGGCGTTTACGCCTGAACCGTGATGACGACACCTTGCGGATTTCTGCCGATTTGGCCGTGTTGGGGGGCGGGGCCAGCGTGGCCACATTGGCCGCGAATTATACCAGCACCTTGGGCGACACCGCCGCTCAGTTCGGCGTGACATTTGATGGTGTGGATGCAGGCGATATTGCGGTGCAAAGCCCGGCCTTTACGTGGCTCAAGGTTCTGCGCGCCACGATATCTGGGTCCGTGCGCAGCAGCATAGACGAGGATGGCAGCTTTGAGCCGCTAAACGCGTCATTGCAGATCGGCGCTGGCGTCGTGCAACCCAATGCCAGCGCCAAACCGATCCCCTTTGACGGCGTGCGCAGCTATTTCAGCTATCACCCCGATCAGCGGCTGCTTCAGTTTGATGAACTCGCAGTCTCAAGCCAGTGGGTGTCAGGCCGGATTGAGGGCGACGCCACAATTGGCGGGCTAGAGAACGGCAAGCTGAGCGATTTGACGGCGCAAATCCGCATGCGTGATCTGGTGGCAAACCCCGCAGATGTTTACGCGCAACCCATCAGCATTGAAGGGGCCGATCTGGATGTGCAGATCAAGCTGAGCCCGTTCAGCGTGACCGTGGGCCGGATGGATATTCACGACGCCGATACGACATTGAATGTCAGCGGCGAACTGGATGCTGGTCCGGACGGGTGGCGCGTGGCCCTTGATGCGGGGCTGAACGAAATCCTGCCCGAACGGGTGCTTGAGCTGTGGCCAGAGAACGTCAAACCCAAGACCCGCAAATGGGTGGCGGAAAACGTCTATGCGGGCACGCTTACGGATGTGGATGTTGCGTTTCGCCTCGCGCCCGACGCGCCGCCGCACACCTATCTTGCGTTTGATTTCAACGACGCCGAGGCGCGGTTTTTGCGCAGCATGCCGCATCTGAAACACGCAAGCGGCCATGCCAGCCTGTTGAAAAACCGCTTTGTCGCGTCTGTGGATACGGGCCAGATCACCGCGCCCCAAGGCGGTGATGTGATGATCCGCGGCTCGTCCTTTATTATGCCCGATGTCACGATCAAGGACACCCCTCCGGGGATCGTCCGGCTGAACAGCAGCGCCCCGATCGAGGCGGTACTTGCCTTGCTGAACCTGCCGCCGCTGATGGCGATGGACAAGGCAAAGCTGCCCGTGGCGCTGGCGCAGGGCACGGCAGATCTGTCGGGGACATTATCCTTTCCGATCAAAAAGGGGTCGGACCCCAAGCTGACGATTTTTGACATCAGCGGTGATCTGCGGGACGTGCAAAGCGATGTACTGGTCAAGGATCACAGGCTGTCGGCGGATCGGCTGTCGGTGGTGGCCTCGAACACGAATATCACGATCAAGGGGCAGGGCGATGTCGACGGCGTGGGTTTTGACGGCGGCTGGTCCAAACCCCTTGGGGGTGCGAATGTCCCGAGCGAGGTGCGGGCCGATATCGAGCTAAGCCAGAACACCCTTGATCAGTTTAACATACAGCTGCCGCCGGGCAGTGTATCGGGCAGCGGGCGCGCGTGGTTTGCGTTGGATTTGCCGACGGGACGCGCGCCGTCCTTCGCACTTAGCTCTGATCTGCAAGGGGTGCGTTTGAATGTGCCGCAATTGGGTTGGACAAAACCCGCCGCAACCAAAGGGTCGCTAGAGCTGTCAGGCAAGCTGGGGACCGTGCCGCAAATTGATCTGATCGAGGCAAAGGTCGCGGGGCTGACGGCCAAGGGATCGGTGAAACTTGCCACCACCGGTGGGCTGGATCGCGCCCGGTTCGACACGCTGAGGGTTGGGAACTGGTTGGATATTCCTGTCGATCTGCTGGGGCAGGGCGCGGGCAAGCCTGTGCAGGTTGTGGTGCGCGGGGGGCGTCTTGATCTGCGCAACGCTGAATTTGGCAGCTCGAAACCCAGCGGTGTCAAAGGCCCGCCCATGCTGCTGCAACTGGACCGGCTTCAGGTCACCGACAAGATCGCCCTGACCAATATGCGTGGCCAGTTCGACATGGCATGGGGCCTTGATGGCCGGTTCGAGGCCAACCTGAACGGTGGCACGCCGGTGTCCGGTCGCGTCGCGCCGCAAAGCGGCCGCAGCGCGATCCAGCTGGTGTCGGCGGATGCGGGCGGGGTGCTGCGGTCAGCAAATATGTTGAAACAGGTGCGCGGCGGAAATCTGACGCTGACGTTGATGCCTGTGGGAACGGGCGGTGCCTTTGACGGGCGCGCGCAGATTACCGATGTCACGATCCAAGATGCCCCCGCGATTGCCGCGTTGGTGAACGCGGTGTCGGTGGTCGGTCTGGTGAACGAGCTGAACGGCGATGGCATCTATTTCGACACGGTCGAGGCGGATTTTCGAATGACCCCCAACCGCGTGACCCTGGCGCAAGCAAGCGCAACAGGCGCGTCGCTGGGCATTTCAATGGACGGGGTATTTGCCACCGATACGGGGCGCATGGCGCTGCAGGGGGTGATCTCTCCGGTGTATTTGCTGAACGGTTTGGGCAGCTTTCTGACCCGCAAGGGCGAAGGGCTGCTGGGCTTTAACTACAGTCTGGGCGGCACTGCGGAAAATCCTGACGTGTCGGTGAACCCGCTGTCCGCGCTGGCACCGGGGTTCTTTCGCGATATCTTGCGCGCACCGGCCCCAACCTTGCCCCCGGTTGAGGGGGAGGCCGGAACGCCCGCGCCCGCAGCACCGCAAAAACCGGTTGTGACACCGGATTATGGGCGGTAAGCGGCTGCCATGAAACTAAGTGATTTTGATTTTGACCTGCCCGATCGGCTGATCGCCACCCGTCCTGCGGTGCCGCGTACGTCGGCACGGTTGTTGGTGGCCGATGGCCCTGTGCTGCACGACAAAAAGGTAAGCGATCTGCCCGACTGGCTGCGCGCGGGCGACAGGCTGGTGCTGAATGACACCCGCGTTATTCCCGCGAGGCTTAGCGGTCAGCGTCACCGTGACAGCGCCCAAGGGCCAGTACAGGCCCGGATTGAAGTCACATTGCTGGAACCACGCGCCGATGGCACATGGGCGGCACTGATCAAGCCGCTGAAAAAGCTGAAGATCGGCGAAGAGGTCGTGTTCAGCGATGATCTGCGCGCCACGCTTGAGGCTGTGGAAGACGGGCAGGGACATTTGCGGTTTAACTGCGCCGGGGATGATTTTGACCGCGCGTTGAATGCGGCGGGGGCCATGCCCTTGCCACCGTATATTGCTGCCAAACGCCCCGCTGATGCCCAAGACATGACCGATTACCAGACGGTTTTCGCCCGCAACAAAGGGGCCGTCGCCGCCCCCACCGCGTCGCTGCATTTTGACGAGGCGCTATTGGCACAACTGGCTCAGATGGGGGTGGAGTTCACCCATGTCACCCTGCATGTCGGGGCGGGCACGTTTTTACCGGTCAAAGTCGATGACATATCCGATCATAAGATGCACAGCGAATGGGGGCAGGTCAGCGCCCAAGCCGCGTCTGAGATCGCGGCGACCAAGGCCGCTGGCGGGCGCATTATCCCCGTTGGCACCACGGCCCTGCGCCTGATCGAAACCGCCGGGCGCAGCGGCGAAATTCAGCCGTGGGAAGGCGATACCGATATTTTCATCACGCCGGGGTTCACCTTCAACGTGGCCGACGCGCTGATGACGAATTTCCACTTGCCCAAATCGACCTTGATGATGCTGGTGGCTGCGCTGATGGGCCAAGAGGCGATAAAAACCCTCTATACCCATGCGATTGAATCAAATTATCGGTTCTTTTCCTACGGTGATGCGTCCCTGCTTTTGCCAAGGGCGCAAAAAACCGCCTGAGTGTCGTTCAAAGGGATGACTTATACGCCGAACCCCGTCAGGGAGGGGCAAGGTTTGCAATAGGATTCGACTGATGCTTAAGGTTTTCACCAGCGTATGGGCGCTTTTGTTGGGTATGTGCTTGCTGATGATCGGCAACGGCATGCAAGGCACCTTGCTGGGTATTCGCGGCGGCATCGAGAATTTTTCGACCTTCCAAATGTCGATTGTTATGTCGGCCTATTTCGCGGGTTTCTTGGGCGGATCGCGCATGGCCCCCGGCATGATCCGGCGTGTCGGCCACGTGCGGGTTTTTGCCGCTGTTGCATCGCTGATTTCCGCTGTGATGATCCTGTACCCGACCTTTCCCAATATTGCGGTCTGGTCGCTGGGCCGGGTGTTGATCGGGTTCTGTTTTTCGGTGGTCTATGTCACCGCAGAAAGCTGGCTGAACAACGCGGCCACCAATGAAAACCGCGGACAGGCGCTGTCGCTTTATATGATCGTGCAAACCGCGGGCATCGTGATCGCGCAGGCCTTGCTGCTGACGGCTGATCCGTCGGGCTTTGTCTTGTTCGTCATTCCCTCCGTGCTGGTCAGCCTTGCCGTCACGCCGATTTTGCTGGCGGTTAGCCCCACGCCGGCCTTTGACACCACCAAACCCATGAGCCTGAGCAGCCTGATGACGGCATCCCCCTTGGGCTGCGTCGGCATGTTTTTGCTGGGCGGGGTCTTTTCGGCGCAATTCGGTATGGCCTCCGTTTACGGGGCCGAGGCGGGGCTAAGCGTCGCGCAAATTTCGATCTTTGTGGCGGTGTTTTTTGTCGGCTCCATGTTGCTGCAATATCCCATCGGTTGGATGTCCGACCGGATGGACCGCCGCCTGTTGATCGTGATCACTGCGGCCATCGGTTTTGTCGGCTCGATTCTGGGCATGATGATGGGGCATCAGTTCCCGATTTTGCTGCTCTCTGCCTTTATCGTCGGGGGCATGTCGAACCCGCTTTATTCGCTGCTGATCGCGCATACCAACGATTTTCTTGACCTCGAAGACATGGCCGCAGCGTCGGGTGGCATGATATTTATCAACGGGTTAGGGGCAATCATGGGCCCGATCATCACGGGTTGGATGATGGGCACGGCCCTTGGGCCGGGGGGCTTTTACCTGTTCACTGCAGTGCTGTTCGCCGCGCTGGCCGTCTATGCCTTCTACCGTGCCACTGTGCGTCCGTCGATCGCGACAGATGTGACCAGCCAGTACGTCCCGTTTTCGGCAGCTACAGCGGCCTTGGCGGTCGAAGTTGCCCATGAATACGCCGTCGAAAATGAACAAGCCGAGGAAAATGCCGCTTAAGCGTGGGTTTTGTGACGCTTTTGTTACAAAACTTGAGTTCCAAAGCTTTCATATTCGTCGTTAGCTATATTTGTGTATTGGGTAGGCAAAGGAACACGATGTGATTGGCCCCGAGGAAATACTGAAATTCTGGCTTGATGATGCCGGAGAGGAAAAATGGTACGCGGTTGATGATGCTTTTGATCAAGAAGTCCGCGACCGCTTTCTAACCACATGGGAGGCCGCCTGCGAGGGCAAGTTCTCGCTTTGGCTGACCTATCCGACCGGGGCCTTGGCCTATATCATCCTGACCGATCAATTCCCCCGCAACATGTTCCGCGGGCAGGGGCGTGCGTTTTCGTCGGACCGGATTGCGCTGGCCGCGGCAAAGTCGTCGATCCACAAAGGCTGGGATATGCGGATTGATCCGCCCGCGCGGCAGTTCTTTTATCTGCCGCTGATGCATTCGGAAAACCTGATGGACCAAGACCGCTGCGTGCGACTGATTTGCGAGCGTATGCCCGCCAGTACAAGCAATATGCTGCACGCCCGCGCACACCGTCAGGTGATCCGTGATTTTGGCCGCTTCCCCTATCGTAACGAGGCGCTGGACAGGCATAGCACGGCCCATGAAAAGTCCTATATCGAGGATGGCGGCTATGGCAGCACCATGCGCGCCTTGCAGGATGAAGCGGCCTAAGACACCCGCACCTTTTGAAGTAATCTCGCGGTTGCTGAGGGGAATTATATAGTTTACCGTTAAACTATATTTATACTCCCATGCTGCGAGGTTTCCCTATGGCTGAAAAATCCTTTGATCTGATCGTGATCGGTGCCGGGCCGGGCGGCTATGTCGCCGCGATACGTGGCGCGCAGCTGGGGCTGTCCGTGGCGATTATTGAGCGTGAACATCTGGGGGGTATCTGCCTGAACTGGGGCTGTATCCCGACCAAGGCGCTGCTGCGGTCCTCCGAGGTATTTCACCTGATGCACCGGGCCAAGGAATTCGGCCTGAAAGCTGACAATATCGGCTATGATCTGGATGCTGTCGTCAAACGGTCGCGCAAGGTTGCGGGGCAATTGTCGGGCGGCATCGGCCATCTGATGAAAAAGAACAAGGTCACCGTGTTCATGGGCACGGCAAAACTTGCCGGTAAGGGCAAAGTGTCCGTGAAAACCGACAAGGGCAGCGAAGACCTGAGCGCCAAAAACATCGTGGTGGCCACCGGTGCCCGCGCGCGCAACCTGCCGGGCCTAGAGGCCGACGGAAAACGTGTCTGGATGTACAAAGACGCGCTGGACCCGCCCCACATGCCGAAAAAGCTGCTGGTCATCGGATCGGGTGCCATCGGCATTGAATTCGCCAGCTTCTACAACACCTTGGGCGCAGAAACGACCGTGGTCGAGGTGATGGACCGTATCCTGCCTGTCGAAGACGAAGAGATCAGCAAATTCGCCAAGAAGCAGTTTGAAAAGCAGGGCATGAAGATCATGCAAAAGGCTGTTGTGAAACAGCTGGACCGCGCGGCTGACAAGGTGACCGCCCATATCGAGGCAGGCGGAAAGGTCGAGAAACACGAATTTGATACCGTGATTTCCGCCGTGGGCATCGTCGGTAACGTCGAGGATCTGGGTCTTGAGGATATGGGCGTGAAAATCGACCGCACCCATGTGGTGACAGATGAATATTGCCGCACGGGCGTGGATGGGCTCTATGCCATCGGCGATATCGCAGGTGCCCCTTGGCTGGCACATAAGGCATCGCACGAAGGCGTCATGGTGGCCGAGCTGATCGCGGGTAAACATGCGCATCCGGTGAAGCCTGAATCCATCGCGGGCTGCACCTATTGCCACCCGCAAATTGCATCCGTCGGCTATACCGAGGCGAAGGCCAAAGAGCTGGGTTTCGATGTCAAAGTCGGCCGTTTCCCCTTTATCGGCAATGGCAAGGCAATCGCGCTTGGCGAACCCGAGGGGATGATCAAAACCGTCTTCGACGCGAAAACCGGTGAATTGCTGGGCGCGCATATGGTCGGTGCCGAAGTGACCGAACTGATCCAAGGCTACGTGATCGGCCGCCAGCTGGAAACCACCGAGGAAGACCTGATGAACACCATCTTCCCGCATCCAACGCTGTCGGAAATGATGCACGAGGCCGTGCTCGACGCTTACGGCAAAGTCATCCACATGTAAAAAGCGCCCCGCGCCATTCCGTTCTGGACGGGGTGGCGCGGCGCTGCCATAGATTGGCTATGGTTAGTCTTAATCGCGTCGTCATGGGCCCGGCTTCTCGTCGGATGATCCAGAACCTCATCCCGCAGCAGCTTGATGTTGCAGAGATTTCTGGGAAATGGGGCGAGATGTTCGATTTCAAATCCTACGAACAATTCCGATACCCCGAATATGACATCTGCGCCGGGCCGGTCATGGACAAACAGCTGGACCGTCCGCGCAAATTTGATCTGATCCTTGCCAACCAAGTGTGGGAGCATCTGGATCGCCCCTATGCCGCCACCAAAAACATCCGCCGGATGCTGAAAAAGGGCGGGCATTTTTGGGTCGCCGTGCCGTTTTTCGTCCCGTTTCACGCGGCCCCGATGGACAACTCACGTTGGTCGGCACGCGGGCTGAAAAACCTGCTGGTCGAATGCGGGTTTGACGAGGACGAAGTGCAATCGAGCCAATGGGGCAACCGCCACGTCGCCTTGCGCAACATGGAAGAAAAATGGCCCCCCGAATATAACGAGGCGACCGACGACATCAGCAACGATCCAGACATGCCAATCTGCGCGTGGGCCTTGGCCCGAAAAACTTAAAATCACACGAGTATTCCTGCTATGAAAACCCCCTTTCCTTTGATCTTCGCGCTTTGGGGCGCGGGTCTCGGCTCTGCTGCGCAATATGGCAAGGTCAGCGTCGTGTTCGATGCCCTGCCTGCGGTCTATCCGGGGGCAGGGGCCATGCTGGGCTTTGCCGTGTCCTTGGTCGGGCTGGTCGGCATTATCTTTGGCGTGGTGGCCGGGCTGGTCGTGGCGCGGGTGCGGTACCGGCGGGCATTGATCGGCGCGCTTTGGGTCGGGGCGGCCATGTCGGCGTTTCAGGCGCTTTTGCCCAGCTTGCCGCTGTTTCTGGCCAGTCGCGTGATCGAAGGGGCGTCGCATCTGGCCATCGTCGTTGCTGCCCCGACATTGATCGCGCAGCTTAGCGCACCCAAGGACCGCGGGCTGACCCTGTCGCTATGGGGCACGTTCTTTGGTGTGGCCTTTGCGATTTTGTCGCTGCTGGGCCGTCCCTTGGTCGACAGTTGGGGGATTTCGGCGCTGTTCGTGGCGCATGCAGTGTATATGGCTGGTTTCGCGGTGTTTTTATCCGCGCGGCTCAAGCGGCTACCGCCTGAGGGGCCGCAGCCCGTGCTAAACCTGCGCCAAATCATACGTGATCACGGCGCGATCTACCGCTCGCCCCGCATCAGCGCCCCTGCGGCGGGCTGGCTGTTTTACACCTTTTGCTTTGTCTCGATCCTGACCGTTTTGCCACCCTATCTGGATCCCGATCTGCGCAACATGATCCTTGCCGCGATGCCGCTGGTGAGCATCGCCGTGTCCATGACGGTGGGCGTGTGGTTGATGCGCCATCTGCAAGCGGTGCAAGTTGTTGAGCTGGGCTTTGCCGGGTCTGCGCTATGCCTGCTGTGGCTCTGGGCTGTCCCCGGTGCGCCGTTGGCCTGCCTGGCCCTTGCCGCCGGTTTGGGATTGATCCAAGGGGCCAGTTTTGCCGCCGTGCCGCAACTGAACGAAGACGCCGCGACCCAAGCGAAATCGAACGGGGCGATGGCGCAGATGGGCAACCTTGGCAACACGCTTGGCACGCCAGTTGTTGCCGCCGTTCTGTTGGGCTTTGGCTATGCGGGAATGCCGGTTGTCGCCGGGGTTGCCTGCCTTATGGGGCTTGGCGTGCATCTGATTTTGGGGCAACTGCGCTATCGCGGGTCACGTTCCTGATATGTTCTCATTTTTCTATTGGAAAACCGGTACTGTCCGCCTATGTACCAATTGGTAATGGGGGTCTGATATGGCTGAGCTGAAAAACATCGAAGTCCGCGGCGCGCGCGAACACAATCTGAAAAACATCGACGTGGATATTCCGCGCGATCAGTTGGTGGTGATCACGGGCCTGTCTGGCTCGGGTAAATCCTCGCTCGCCTTTGACACGATCTATGCCGAAGGGCAGCGCCGCTATGTCGAAAGCCTAAGCGCCTATGCCCGGCAATTCCTTGATATGATGCAGAAACCTGATGTGGATCACATCAGCGGCCTGTCCCCTGCAATCTCGATTGAACAAAAAACCACGTCGAAAAACCCCCGTTCGACCGTGGGCACCGTGACCGAAATTTACGACTATATGCGCTTGCTGTTCGCCCGCGTCGGCACGCCCTACAGCCCCGCCACCGGCAAACCCATCGAGGCGCAGCAAGTCCAGGACATGGTCGACCGGATCATGACGATGGAGGAGGGGACCCGCGCCTTCCTGCTGGCCCCGATCGTGCGCGACCGCAAAGGCGAATATCGCAAAGAATTCCTTGAGCTGCGCAAACAGGGTTTCCAGCGCGTTAAGGTTAACGGCGAGTTTTACGAGTTGGACGAGCCACCAACGCTGGATAAGAAGTTCCGCCATGACATTGACGTCGTCGTTGACCGGATCGTGGTCCGCGAGGGGCTTGAGACGCGGCTGGCCGACAGCTTGCGCACTGCGCTTGATCTGGCCGATGGCATCGCCATCATCGAAACCGCCCCCGCCGAGGGGGAGCCCGAACGCTTTACCTTTAGCGAGAAATTCGCCTGTCCCGTTAGCGGCTTTACCATCCCCGAGATCGAGCCGCGCCTGTTCTCGTTCAACGCCCCGTTCGGTGCCTGCCCGTCCTGCGACGGTCTGGGCAAAGAGCTGTTCTTTGACGAACGCCTTGTCGTGCCCGATCAAAACCTCAAGATTTACGACGGCGCTTTGGCCCCGTGGCGCAAGGGCAAGTCGCCCTATTTCTTGCAGACCATCGAAGCCATCGCCAAGCATTACAATTTTAACAAAAGCACCAAGTGGAAAGACCTGCCCGAAAATGTGCAGCAGGTGTTTTTGCGCGGCTCCGGCAAGGAAGAGATCAAGTTCCGCTATGACGAGGGTGGCCGCGTCTACGAGGTTAGCCGCGTGTTCGAGGGCGTCATCCCCAATATGGAACGCCGCTATCGCGAGACTGACAGCAACTGGATCCGCGAAGAATTTGAACGCTACCAGAACAACCGCCCGTGCGGCACCTGCGGCGGCTACCGCCTGCGCCCCGAAGCCTTGGCTGTAAAAATCGGTCCGGTCGATGGCAAACCCGAAGAGCGCCTGCACGCAGGCGAGGTTGTGCAGATGTCGATCCGCGAGGCGTTCGATTGGTGTAATGCCGTACCTGACCAACTGACCAAGCAAAAGAACGAGATCGCCCGCGCCATTCTCAAGGAAATTCGCGAGCGGCTTGGATTCCTAAATAACGTTGGATTAGAGTATCTTACGCTCGCACGTTCAAGTGGTACATTAAGTGGTGGCGAAAGCCAACGCATCCGTCTGGCCTCACAAATCGGGTCGGGGCTGACGGGGGTTCTGTACGTTCTCGATGAACCTTCGATCGGGTTGCATCAGCGTGACAATGACCGCCTGTTGCAGACCCTGAAAAACCTGCGCGACCAGGGCAACACCGTCATCGTCGTCGAGCATGACGAAGAAGCGATCCGCGAGGCGGACTATGTCTTCGACATCGGTCCGGGGGCCGGTGTGCATGGCGGGCAGGTGGTCAGCCACGGCACGCCCGAACATGTCGCCAACGACCCCAATTCGCTGACCGGCCAATACCTGACCGGCAAGCGCGAGATTTCGGTGCCGGCCAAGCGGCGCAAAGGGAACAAGAAAAAGATCAAAGTGGTCAAAGCGACGGGCAACAACCTGCAAAACGTCACCGTTGATTTCCCCTTGGGGCAGTTCGTTTGCGTGACCGGCGTGTCCGGCGGCGGCAAATCGACCTTGACCATTGAAACCCTGTTCAAAACCGCGTCGATGAACCTGAACGGTGCGCGGCAAACCCCGGCCCCCTGCGAAACGATCAAGGGCCTCGAACATCTGGACAAGGTGATCGATATCGACCAGCGGCCCATCGGGCGCACGCCCCGGTCGAACCCCGCAACCTACACTGGTGCCTTTACCCCGATCCGTGACTGGTTCGCGGGCTTGCCCGAGGCCAAAGCGCGCGGATACAAGCCCGGGCGGTTCAGCTTTAACGTCAAGGGCGGTCGTTGCGAGGCCTGCCAGGGCGACGGCGTGATCAAGATCGAAATGCACTTTCTGCCCGACGTCTATGTCGAATGCGAAACCTGTAAGGGCAAGCGGTACAACCGCGAAACCCTTGAGGTAAAGTTCAAAGGCAAATCCATCGCAGATGTACTGGATATGACCGTCGAAGACGCGCAAACGTTCTTTGCCGCCGTGCCCAGCATTCGCGAGAAAATGGACGCCCTGATGCGCGTCGGCCTTGGTTATATCAAGGTCGGCCAGCAGGCCACCACGCTCTCTGGCGGCGAGGCGCAGCGCGTCAAGCTGTCCAAGGAACTCAGCAAACGCTCCACGGGCCGCACGCTTTATATTCTGGACGAGCCGACCACCGGCCTGCATTTCGAAGACGTGCGCAAGCTGTTGGAAGTGTTGCATGAATTGGTAGATCAGGGAAATTCCGTTATCGTGATTGAACATAACCTCGACGTGGTCAAAACCGCAGATCACATCATTGATATCGGCCCCGAGGGCGGCGATGGCGGCGGACGTGTGGTGGCCACCGGCACACCCGAACAGGTCGCCGAGATCGCGGAAAGCCACACGGGTCATTACCTCAAGCCGATGCTGTCACCGCGCAAGGTCGCCGCTGAATAGCTCTGCGTCGTTCATTTTGCCAAGTAAACTCCACGGGGGTCCGGGGGTGTGAAACCCCCGGCCTTCGCCCCAAGAAGCTCATCCCCGATTGCGTTGTTCAAAACGGGGCAGCATGGCCGAGAAGTCTTTACCCATGCCGTCTTCATCCTCGACAAATTGGGCATAAAGCGTACGGGCCAATTCGCCCATCGGCGTGTCGGCATTGGCCATCTCGGCGGCTTGTTGCGACAGCCCCAAATCCTTGAGCATTAATTCAGCCGCAAACCCGGGCGCATAGCCATTGTCGGCGGGCGAGGTGGGGCCGACACCGGGGGCAGGGCAATAGGCGTTCATCGACCAGCTATAGCCCGAAGACGTGCTGACCACGTCGAACATTTTCTGACGGTCGAGACCTAGTTTATCGGCCAGCGCAAAGGCTTCGCAGGTGGCGACCATCGTGACGCCAAGGATCATGTTGTTGCAGATTTTCGCCGCTTGACCCGCACCTGCATCACCGCAATGCACTGCCTTTTGGCCCATGATGTCGAACAGCGGCTTTGCCTTGGCAAATGCCGCGTCGGACCCTCCGGCCATGAATGTAAGCGTCCCGCCAGCCGCCCCGCCGATACCACCCGATACCGGGGCATCAACGGCCAAAATCCCCGTATCTTCAGCAGCTTCCGAGGTGTTCTTAGCGCTTTCTACATCCACGGTAGAGCAGTCAATAAACAGCGTGCCCTTGCTCATGTGGGGAATGGCTTGTGCTGCGACTTGGCGCAGGATCGATCCGTTTGGCAGCATGGTGATCACGACGTCCATGCCTTTGACGGCACCCTCAAGATCGACGGCGGCAGCGACGCCTTCAGCAGTGGTACCTGCGACGTCAAAGCCCGTAACCTGATGCCCGGCCTTGGCCAGATTGGACGCCATCGGCGCACCCATATTGCCAAGCCCAATGAAACCAATCTTCATGCTCATGTCGTTTTCTCCAGTGTCAGGGCGTCTTGGCCCAAGGGTTTCAACATCGTGGCCACCGCCGCCAAAGGGACATTCATATCGGCGTATTTCCAGCTGGGGTCGCGGTCTTTGTCGATGATCGCCGCGCGAATGCCTTCCAGAAAATCGCCATGCTCCATCGCGCGGAAGGTGAACCGGTATTCAAGGTCCAGCGCCTTCTCGATGGTCAACGAAGGCCCGCGCAGACGGTGGATCGCCTCAATCGTGCTGGCCATGGCAAGGGGGCTCATCCGGGACATTTTCTTGTAGGTCTCGGCAGCGAAATCGCTGTCTTTGGTGCGCAGATTGTTCAGCACATCGCTCAGTGATTCACCATCGAACAGCTCGTCTATCTGGTCTTGTAGCGTGGCTAAAGTCGAGTCAGGCGGCGCGATTTTTGCGGCGTCAATGACGGCCACATCGCCCGAAGTTTCGAGCGCGCGAATTATGTCATTCCACTTTAGCTGCGGAATGTAGCTATCTGCAAAACCTGCATAAATAGCGTCTTCGGCGGCCATGCGGGTGGCGGTGGTGCCCAGATATTCCCCCATGCGCCCCGGTGCCAGCGCCAGCATCAAAGTGCCGCCCACATCAGGCAGCAGACCGATCCCGCATTCGGGCATCGCGATCTGGCTGTTTTCGCCCACAATGCGGTGCGATCCGTGACAGCCAAGGCCAACGCCGCCGCCCATTGTGAAGCCTTGCAGGAAGGAGACAACCGGCTTGGGATAGGCGAAAATCTTGGCGTTCAACCGGTATTCATCCGCCCAGAATTTGCGGCCATAGGCGTAATCCCCCTTGGTGCCGGTGGCATACAACTCGGCAATATCCCCGCCGGAGCAAAAGGCGCGTTCGCCCTCCGCATCCAGCACGATCAGGTCAACGGCGTCATTGTCGCGCCACGCATCGAATGCGTCTTCGATGGCCAGACACATCTCATAGGTTAACGCGTTCAGCGCTTGGGGGCGGGTCAGGGTGATCCGACCGGCACGGCCCGTAATGCGGATGCAAATATCGCTCATCTGTTTTTCAGCATGTCACGGGCGACAATCACGCGCATAATTTCGTTTGTGCCTTCAAGGATCTGGTGCACACGCAGATCACGCACCAGTTTTTCGATGCCGTAATCGGCCAGATAGCCATAACCGCCATGCAATTGCAGGCATTGATCGACGACCTTGCTGCCCGTTTCGGTCACGAATTTCTTGGCCATGGCGCAGAACTTGGTGGCATCAGGCGCGCCGTTGTCCAGCTTCCATGCGGCGTGGCGCAGGAAGGTGCGGGCGGCTTGCAGCTCGATCTCCATATCCGCGAGACGCCATTGCAGGCCTTGGAACTGGTCGATGGATTTACCGAATGCCTTGCGGTCGCCCATGTAGTTCAGGGTCGAGGTCAGCGCGGTTTGCGCGGCCCCCAGCGAACAGGCGGCGATGTTCAAACGCCCGCCATCCAGCCCCATCATCGCGTATTTGAAGCCTTTGCCTTCTTCGCCCACCAGATTGCCGGCGGGGATGGTGCAATCATCGAATTGCACCTGTGACGTCGGTTGGCTGCGCCAGCCCATTTTGTCTTCAAGCCCGCCAAACGACAGCCCCTTGGTGCCGTCTTCGACATAGACGGTGGACACGCCCGCGGCCCCATCGTCAGAGGTGCGCACCATGGCCACATAGGCGTCGGAATACCCGCCACCCGAGATGAACGCCTTGGTCCCGTTCAGGGTGTAGCCGTCGTTGGTCCGGTCGCATTTTGTCTTGAGAGCCGCCGCGTCGGAGCCTGATCCTGGTTCAGTCAGGCAATAGCTAAGCACGGTGTTCATCGACAAGACATCGTCCATGATCCGCGATTTCAATTCGTCGCTGGCAAAGCTGTCGAGCATCTTGGCGCACATGTTGTGGATCGACAGGAAGGCCGCAACGGAGGGGCAGGCCATGCTCAGCGCCTCGAACACCAACGTGGCATCAAGCCGCGTCAGGCCAGATCCGCCAGCGTCTTCAGACACATACAACCCGCCAAAGCCAAGCTCGGCGATTTTGGGCCAGATTTCCTTGGGGATGGTTTCGTCTTTTTCCCATTGCCGCGCAAAGGGGGCAATATGTTCTTGGCCAAAGCCGTAGGCCATGTCGAAGATGGCAGATTGTTCTTCGGAAAGTGCGAAATCCATAGCGATGATCCCTCCCAAGATCGGTCGAATTGAACGTTCGTTTAATTGTATAGAGATGCGCCGAAGGCGCAAGCGGTCTGCGGGGGATTCCCCCCGCAGCGCATGGATCACTCCATCGGTTTAAAGTTGAACTCGCCGCCTTCTTTGATGCCTGACGGCCAGCGCGAGGTCACGGTTTTGGTGCGTGTGTAGAATTTGAACGCATCTGGCCCGTGCTGGTTAAGATCGCCAAAGACCGATTTTTTCCAGCCGCCAAAGGTGTGATAGGCGAGCGGCACAGGGATCGGCACGTTGATACCGATCATGCCTACGTTCACCCGGTTCGCGAAATCACGCGCGGCGTCACCGTCGCGGGTAAAGATCGCGGTGCCGTTGCCCATCTCGTGATCCATGGCAAGGCCAAGCGCCTCTTCATAGGTTTTGGCACGCACGGTGGACAGCACGGGGCCGAAAATCTCGTGCTTGTAGATGTCCATATCCTTGGTGACGTTATCAAACAGGTGCGGGCCGACGAAAAAGCCGTCTTCATAGCCTTGCAGTTTGAAGTCACGGCCATCGACAACCAAGGTCGCGCCCTGGTCGATACCGGTTTGCACCAGACGTTCGATGTTGGCCTTGGCTGCACCGGTAACAACGGGGCCGTAATCGACGTCTTTGCCGGATGTGTATGGGCCGACCTTCAGCTTTTCGATGCGCGGGATCAGTTTCTCGATCAAACGGTCGGCGGTTTCGTCACCGACTGGGACGGCCACGGAAATCGCCATGCAGCGTTCGCCAGCCGCGCCGTAGCCCGCACCGATCAGCGCATCGGCTGCTTGGTCCAGATCGGCATCGGGCATGATGATCATGTGGTTCTTGGCACCGCCAAAGCATTGAACGCGCTTACCATTCGCACAACCCGTGCCATAGATATATTCGGCAATCGGGGTGGAGCCGACAAAGCCCACGGATTGAATGACAGGGTGGTGCAGGATCGCATCGACCGCTTCTTTGTCGCCGTTGACGACTTGGATGATGCCTTTGGGCAGGCCTGCTTCTTCCAGCAGTTCGGCCAGCATCAGCGGAACAGAGGGATCACGCTCGGACGGTTTTAGGATGAAGGCGTTGCCGCAAACGATGGCGGGGGCGAACATCCACATGGGGATCATGGCGGGGAAGTTGAACGGCGTGATGCCTGCGGACACGCCCAAGGGTTGGCGCATGGAATACATGTCGATGCCGGGGCCCGCGCTGTCGGTGTAGTCGCCTTTCAGCAATTCAGGCGCGCCGATGCAGTATTCAACAACCTCAAGCCCGCGCTGCACGTCGCCTGCGGCATCGGGGAGGGTTTTACCGTGCTCGCGCGACAGCGCCTCGGCCAGTTTGTCCATGTCGCGGTTCAGCAGGTCGACGAATTTCATCATCACCCGCGCGCGGCGCTGTGGGTTTACGGCGGCCCAAGCTGGCTGTGCGGCCATGGCGTATTTCACGGCCTGGTCCATCTCGGCCTCGTTGGCGAGGGGGCATTTGGCCTGCACTTCGCCGGTGGCGGGGTTGAAAACATCGGCAAAACGGCCCGACGTGCCTTTGACATGTTCGCCGTTCAAATAATGGGTGAGCTCTTGCATGGGAATCCTCCGGTTAAGTTTGCGCGAAGGATAGGCTTGCAAAAATGATTGTGAAAGGGGCATGAAGTCAAAACTGTTTTGCATTTTTGCAAGACGTATGTGCAGTTTGCACAGCGGGTAGGGGGCCAGCCCCCGTCCTGCGGACTCCCCCGGAGTTTTTTGGGCAAAATGAAGAGAGGTGTGGCGCGTGTTAGGGAATTGGGATGATCTACGGCTGTTTCTGGCGGTTGCGCGCGAGCAGAGCCTGTCGGGGGCGGGTAAGATTTTGCGGCTTGATCCGGCGACCTTGGGGCGGCGGATGGCGCGGGTCGAGAAAGGGTTGGGGGCGGTTTTGTTCGTGAAATCGCCAACGGGCTATGCGCTGACCGAGGCGGGCGCGCAGTTGTTGGAACGGGCTGAGGCGGCCGAGCAGGCGATGCGCGTAGCCACGGCTCAAGTGGCGGAGCCGTCGGATCGGTTGCGGGGGCAAATCAGGATTGGTGCGCCGGATGGCTGTGCGAACTATCTGTTGCCGCAGGTCTGTGCCCGGCTGATCGAGGCAAACCCGGAGCTGGACATTCAGATCGTCGCCCTGCCGCGGGTGTTCAACCTGTCGCGGCGCGAAGCAGATATGGCGATTGGCGTGAGCGCGCCCACAGCGGGGCGGCTAGTGGTGCAAAAAGTCACCGAGTATAAGCTGCATCTGGCGGCGTCCGAGGCATATCTGAACAGCAGCGCGCCCATTCGCAGCACTGACGATCTGCAAGGGCATCGCTTGGTGGGCTATATCCCCGATATGATTTTCGACCGCGAGCTGGATTATCTAACCGAATTGGGCATGACCCGCGTCCCCTTGGCATCGAATTCGGTTTCCGTGCAGGTGAATATGATCCGGCAGGGTGGGGGCGTTGGCATTGTCCATGATTTCTGTCTGCCCGCCACCCCCGGCGTGACGCGGGTTTTGACATCGCAGGTGGCGCTGAGCCGGGCATTTTACCTGATCCGGCACGAGGATGATCGCCGCAATCAAAGGTTGAGCCGCTTTGCAGATGAACTCGCCCAAGGTATTCGAACAGAAGTGTTAAAACTTGAGGCAAATACTTGACAGGTAATAGCATTAAAGGGAACCTAGGGTTCAGAGCAATATTATTGCGGAGGGCTCCTGAATGCTTGTATCTCAAATCCTGAAAACCAAGGCTGACGACAGTGTGACCACGGTCAAGCCAGGCATGTTGATCGCCGATGCGGCGCAGATGTTGGCGGAAAAGCGGATCGGGACCTTGGTGATATCGAGCGACGGCAAGAACCCCGATGGTATCCTGTCAGAGCGTGATATCGTGCGCGAGCTGGGCCGTCAGGGCGGCGCGTGTCTGAACATGACCGTCGAGAGCCTGATGACCCGCAAGCTGGTGACCTGCACCAAGAACGAGACATCAGACGCGATCCTGAACAAAATGACCGAGGGACGGTTCCGCCACATGCCAGTGCTGGAAGACGGTGCATTGATCGGATTGATTTCGCTTGGCGACGTGGTCAAGGCCCGCCTGATGGAGCTTTCGATGGAGAAAGATGCCCTTGAGGGGATGATCATGGGGCATTAGCCCCAACGTCGCGCGCTAATGCCAAAATAGGCCGTTGCGTTTCAGGCAAGTAAATGCTTGCCTGCCGCAAATTTTAAGACACCAAAAAACTGGATTATCCTATGCGCGTTGGCCTGTATCCCGGCACCTTTGACCCGATCACGTTGGGCCACCTTGATATCATCCGCCGTGCTGCGACATTGGTCGACAAACTGGTGATCGGCGTGGCCATCAACCGTGACAAGGGGCCGCTGTTCGAGCTGGAAGAACGTGTGGCGCTGATCAATTCGGAATGCGCGGCGCTGTCAGAAGAAACCGGCACCAATATCGTTGTGCATCCCTTTGAAAATCTGCTGATTGATTGCGCCCGTGATGTGGGTGCGCAGATGATCATTCGTGGATTGCGTGCTGTTGCCGATTTTGAATATGAATATCAAATGGTTGGCATGAACCGTAAGCTGGATGACAGCATTGAAACGGTGTTCCTGATGGCAGAGGCCGAACATCAGGCGATTGCAAGCAAGCTGGTCAAGGAAATTGCCCGGCTTGGCGGGGACGTCAGCAAATTTGTGACGCCCGCCGTCAATGCCGAGCTTAAGAAACGCTTTTCCGGCGCATAATCCCTAAAGGAATTTGGCGATCACGCGGGATGTGTCCAGCATCCGGTTGGAAAAGCCCCATTCGTTGTCATACCACGCCAACACGCGCAGTTGTGTGCCGTTTTGAACCGATGTTTGATCGGTGGCGACGACGCAGGAATGGCTGTCGTGGTTCAGGTCAATCGACACAAGTGGTTTGTCGACCATGCCCATGATGCCTTTGAGCGGCCCTTCGGACGCGGCGCGTAGCACGTTGTTCACGTCCTCTGCCGTCACCTTGCGGGAAAGCTCGACCACCAGATCAACGCAAGATACGTTGGGGGTGGGCACGCGGATCGCGGTGCCGGCGATGATGCCGTCAAGCTCTGGCAGAACCTTGCCCAATGTTTTGGCCGCACCGGTTGTCGTGGGGATCATCGACAGGGATGCAGCGCGGGCGCGGTACAGATCGCTATGCGCGGTGTCATGGGTCGGCTGATCGCCGGTAAAGGCGTGGATCGTCGTCATGTGACCATGCACAATGCCGAAAGCGTCGTGCAGCGTTTTGGTCAGCGGTGCCATGCAGTTGGTGGTGCAGGAGGCGTTGCTCATCACCGTGTCATCGGCGGTAATAATATCTTCGTTCACGCCGTAGACGATTGTTTTCATGGTGTCTTTGCCGGGGGCCGAGATCAGCACACGTTTGGAGCCATTCGCAAGATGCTTGGCAGCACCGTCGCGGGTCACAAAGATGCCAGTGCATTCCAGCGCGATATCGACATCGCCCCATGGCAATGCTGCGGGGTCGCGTTCGGCGGTGACGCGAATTGGCCCTTGGCCCACGTCCATTGTACCATCGCCCAGCGTCACCGGACGGCCATAGCGGCCATGCACGGAATCGAATTCGAACAGATGGGCGTTGGTCTCAAGCGGGGCCAGATCATTGATCGCGACCACCTGAAGGTCATCGCCACCCTGTTCCATCAAAGCGCGCAGTACGTTGCGGCCAATGCGGCCAAAGCCATTGATTGCGATTTTGGTTGCCATCGGGGCGTCCTCCTGAATGTGATAGCGCTAACATGATGATCCAAGGCGAAAAGTCAACCGATGGGGCATCAATTAGGGACAGGATTGGCGAAAACCACCGAAAATGAGGGCGGCGTGTTTCCGATCAGCGCCAGAAAGCGACCCACTCAAGCAGGTCCATAAACTTTTTAGTTAAAAATATGAGGTTTTCGGTGCCGAAATAGGCCACATCCACAACCAGCGCACCAATCAGAACAATTGCCAAAGCGAGGGCGATAGGGGTGTTCATTCCGTAACTTCCTTGCGCGGTGCCCGGCCCAGATACATGCGGCCCCGTTGATAACAGGACCCCAGATATGACAGGGCAGGGCCGGTGCCGCAAGGCTTAGCCAAGCTTGCCCATGGCAACGGCAACATCGGCCATACGCACAGAGAAACCCCATTCGTTGTCATACCACGCCAGCACGCGCACCATGCGGTCCGAGACAACCATGGTTTGATCCGGTGCAAAGATTGAACTTTCCTCGGTGTGGTTAAAGTCGATGGAGACCTTCTTTTCCGGGTCATAGCCCAGCACGCGCTTCATCGGGCCTTCGGCGGCGGCGCGCATGGCGGCGTTAACCTCTTCGACGGTGACATCGCGCGAGGCACGGAATGTCAGATCAACGGCACTGACATTAGGGGTGGGCACGCGCATGGCGGTACCGTCCAGCTTGCCCTTAAGCGCGGGCAACACTTCGCCCAAGGCGGCGGCTGCACCGGTCGAGGTCGGGATCAACGCCATGGCCGCAGCGCGGGCGCGGTACAGATCATCATGGCGGCGGTCCAATGTGGGCTGGTCACCGGTATAGCTGTGGATCGTGGTCATGATGCCGTATTCGATGCCAAAGGATTCTTGCAGAACCTTGGCCAGCGGGGCCAGACAGTTGGTGGTGCAGGACCCGTTCGAAATCATCGTGTCAGACGCTTGCAATTCGTGGTCGTTCACACCGTAAACGATTGTACGGTCAACGTTTTTACCCGGTGCTGACAGCAACACGCGCTTTGCGCCACGCTCAAGGTGAACGTTTGCCTTGGTGCCGTCGTTGAATTTGCCGGTGCATTCCAGAACGACATCGCAGCCGTCCCAGTTCAACTCGTTCATGTCATAGGTCGACATGACCTCGATCGGGCCTTGGCCCAGATCCAGCGTGCCATTGCCGACTTTCACCTCGTTCGGGAAACGCCCGTGGACGGAATCGTATTTGATCAGATGGGCCGCTGTCTCAAGCGGGCCGGTGGCATTGATGCGGACCACTTCGATGTCATCGCGGCCAGAAGCGGCGATATGTGACAGGGTGCAGCGGCCAATTCGGCCAAATCCGTTAATACCAACTTTGATCGTCATGGGGCGTCCTTTGAAAAATGCGGTGACGTTAGGCGCTCTATAATGGCAGCATGCGCGGGACGGAAAGCGGAAAATGACGTAAATTCCGTATGTTAGCGATAACTTGGCATGTTAGCGATAACCTGACATGGTTATCAAAATGCTGCTGGGTCTTTGCCTTCGTCTGGCACTGGGCTAGGTTCATTTCTGACAAATTTGGAGAGACATGATGAGTGGTTTACTGGCGCTGTTGGATGACGTGGCCGCAATTGCCAAAGTGGCAGCAGCAAGTGTGGATGATGTGTTCGGGCAAGCCGCAAAAGCCAGTGCAAAAGCAGCGGGGGCCGTCATTGATGACGCCGCCGTGACGCCGAAGTATGTGCATGGATTCGAGGCCAAGCGCGAGCTGCCGATCATCTGGCGGATCACCAAAGGGTCGCTTCGCAACAAGTTGGTGTTTTTGCTGCCTGCCGGTTTGGTGCTTTCCAATTTCGCGCCTTGGGCGATATCGCCCTTGCTGATGTTGGGGGGCGCGTATCTGTGTTTCGAAGGGGCGGAAAAAGTTGCCCATGCCTTGGGGTTGGGCGGCGCAGGGCATGACGACTATCCCGAAAAGGCCGAGATCATCGAAGACCCCGCCCATCTGGAAGAGCAAAAGGCCCAAGGGGCGATCAAGACCGATTTCATTCTGTCTGCTGAAATCATGACGATCATCCTGTCCAACCTTGCGGTGTCGAATTTCTGGATGGAAGCGGCGGCACTGGCGGCGGCGGCGGTCATGATCACGGTTGCGGTCTATGGATCGGTGGCGCTGATCGTTAAGGCGGATGACGTGGGGCTGTATATGGCGAAGAACGGCAATCTTGGCGTCACCCGCACCATCGGCCGCGCGGTTGTGCGCGGCATGCCGAAGTTTCTGACGACGCTGACCATTATCGGCACTGCGGCGATGCTGTGGGTCGGCGGGTCAATCATCATTCACGGGATGGAAGAGCTGGGCTTTGGCACTTTGGGCCACCTGATCCACGACGCAGCCGCCTATATGGGCCACATGGTGCCCGCCGCCTATACCGCGACTGTTGAATGGATCGCAAAGGCCGCGATGGACGGCGTGTTTGGCTTGGCGCTTGGCTTGATCCTGATCCCTATTGGCGAAAAGATCGTCACGCCCCTGTGGCGCGCTGTGTTCAGCCGTAAAAAGAAGGGCCCGCAAGCGGTCTGATATCGTATTGATCTAAAACGCAAAAGGGGGCCAACGCGGCCCCCTTTTTTAATGTCTGAAAGTTAGGCTGGTTTATAGCAGCGCCTTGGCTTTGTCGGCCACGTTCTGCGGCGTGATGCCGAACTTCTCGAACAGCTCGTCTGCCGGGGCAGAGGCACCGAAACGGTCCATGCCGACGAAATCGGCTTTGTTCCATTTGCCACGCTCGCCGGTCAGCCAGCGATCCCAACCCTGACGCACGGCAGCTTCGACACCGACGCGCACGGGGCCTGCGGGCAGAACCCGGCGGCGGTATGCTTCGTCTTGTTCGGCGAACAGCTCCATACAGGGCATGGAGACAACGCGGGTGCCGATGCCTTGCTCTTGCAGGATATCGCGCGCTTTCAACGCGATCTCGACCTCGGAACCGGTGGCGATCAGGATCACCTGACGTTTGCCCTCGGCATCGGCCAGAACGTAAGCACCCTGTTCGGTAAGGTTCTTGTTCTTATGCTCAAGACGCACGGTCGGCAGGCCCTGACGGGTCAGCGACAGCACCGATGGTGTGTCTTTGGACGTCAGCGCGATTTCCCACGCCTCAGCTGTTTCAATCGTGTCGGCGGGACGGAACACATAGGTGTTGGGTGTCGCGCGGCTGATCGCCAGATGTTCAACAGGCTGGTGGGTCGGACCATCTTCGCCCAGACCGATGCTGTCATGGGTCATGACGAACACGGTTGGCACTTTCATCAACGCGGCCAGACGCATGGCGGGGCGCGCATAATCGGTGAAACACATAAACGTGCCGCCGTAAGGGCGCATGCCGCCGTGCAGGGCCATGCCGTTCATTGCAGACGCCATGCCATGTTCACGAATGCCCCAATAGACATAGCGCCCACCACGGTTATCGATGTCAAACACGCCCAGATCGGCGGTCTTGGTGTTGTTGGAACCGGTCAGGTCAGCCGAGCCGCCGACGGTTTCCGAATACAGCGGGTTCAAGACCTCAAGCGTCTTTTCGCTGCTGGCGCGGGTGGCCAGTTTCGGTGCAGTTTCAGAGATCTGCTTTTTGAACGCCTTGACGGTGGCCGACAGTTTCTTGGGCGCATCGCCTGCCAGCGCGCGGTTGAACTCCTCGCGCTTGGTGCGGGACATCGCGTCGAAACGCTCTTCCCATTCTTTGCGGGTGTCTGCGCCGCGCGATCCAATGGATTCCCATGCGGATTTCACATCGGCGGGTACTTCAAACGGACCGGTTGTCCAGCCATAGGCGGCTTTGGCAGCGGCCATCTGGTCGGCATCGGTCAGAGCGCCGTGACCCTTGGACGTGTCTTGTGCCGCGTGGCCCAAGGCGATGTGGGTCTTGCAGGCGATCATCGTCGGCAGATCGGAATTGCGTGCCTCGGTCAGGGCGGCGTCGATCTGATCGGGGTTGTGACCGTCGATTTCTACGACATGCCAACCGGCGGCCTTAAAGCGCGCCACTTGATCAACGGTGTCGGACAGGGTCACGGGACCATCGATGGTGATGTTGTTATTGTCCCACATCACGATCAGCTTGCTCAGCTTGTGACGGCCGGCAAGGGCAATCGCCTCTTGGCTGACGCCTTCCATCAGGCAACCGTCGCCGGCAATCACATAGGTAAAGTGATCGACGATTTTCTTGCCGTATTGTGCGCGCTGGATTTCTTCGGCCATGGCAAAGCCAACCGAATTCGCAATCCCCTGACCCAAGGGGCCGGTGGTTGTTTCAATCGCATCGGCAAGGAAGTTTTCCGGGTGCCCGGCAGTGCGTGCGCCCATTTGGCGGAAGTTCTTCAACTCTTCGATGGGGAATTGTGCGTCGCCCACAAGATGCAGCAGCGAATAGATCAGCATCGACCCGTGACCCGCTGACAGAATGAAACGGTCGCGGTCAGGCCAGAGCGGGTTAGATGCATCAAATTTTAGGTGCTTTTCGAACAGCACGGTTGCAACATCGGCCATGCCCATGGGCATCCCGGAGTGGCCGGAATTGGCGGCGGCGACGGCGTCCAGCGTCAGGGCGCGAATGGCGGTCGCTTTGGACCAATGCTCAGGATTTGCTTTCGCAAGTGCGTTCAAGTCCACGGTGTTGCTTCCTTATAAGGGGGATTAACATTTGGCGGATGAATACCAGCCACCCCGCAAAGATCAAGCACAACCACCCACGGGCAGGTGATGTGTGAAAAGGGGGCGCCAAGATGTTGTTCTTAAAGGGGCAGTAATCCGCGTATGGTTTAGTTAGGATCGATAGCAACAACGTTGACCATCGATTCGATGGTTGGCAAACTGGGCCAAGCAACTTGCGAGGGGCATTAGGGCATGAGCGACATAGAACAATTGCAAGGCCGTATTATGGCCGCCATGGAACGCGCGGCGCGCGGTCTGGAAAAGCTGGCACCTGCCAAAGAGGACGTGCCTGACCTGTCGCAGGACCTGGAAGAAGAACGTCTGGCCAATGCGCAATTGACCGAGCGGGTTAAAACCCTGAATGACCAGCTTGAGGCCGCAACGGCGGATGCGCAGGCCAAACTGGACGCGGCTGATGCGAAAGTCGCTGAATTGGAAGCCAAGCTGGCCCAAGAGGGGGAGGCACAATCGCGGGTTGAGCAGTTGGACGTTGAATTGCAGCAGGTGCGCGGTGCCAACACCAAACTGTCAGAGGCCTGCGCCGCCTTGCGCGCCGCCAACGAAGAAGGTGTCGGGGACGCGGATCTGATCAATCAGGCAATGCAAGCCGAGCTGGACGCCTTACGCGCCGCCCGCACAGCCCAAATCGCCGAGGCAGAGGCGATCTTGTCTGCCCTTTCGCCCCTCGTTGAAGCCGCGCAGGAGTATGCTTGATGCCCGAAGTTACCATTTCCATCGGCGGTCGCCAGTTCGAGGTTGCCTGCCAAGAAGGCGAAGAAAGCTATCTGCACGCCGCAGCCAAGATGCTGGATGACGAGGCGCAGGTGCTATCGGATCAAGTGGGCCGGATGCCAGAGGCGCGGATGCTGTTGATGGCGGGCCTGTTGCTGGCCGATAAAACCGCCAGCGTCGAAGATCAGGTTGGTGAAGTGCGCGCACAGCTGGCCGAACGCGAGGCCGAGCTGGCGAAGCTGCGCGACACCGTGGTGGAACCCGAACGCATCGAAGTGCCTGTTGTACCACAAGCGGTCACGGATGGTTTGGCCGAAATGGCCGCCCGCGCCGAATCCTTGGCCCAAGAGGTCGAAGATAAGGTCGCGAGCTGACCGCTCGGGTCTGCTTGATGAAGGGCGGGCGAGGGGGTGTTACCCCTGCGCCAGCACCACATAGGCCGCGTACCCGATTAAAAACACGATCCCTGTAACGCGCCCGATCACGGGGCGCGTCAGCAAAAGCGCGGTGATCACCAGCGACAGCGCGATCATGACCGGCAGATCGAAGCTGATGAACCGGCTTGCAACCGGAATGGGCTGGATCACGGCGGTGACGCCCAAGATGCCCAATACGTTAAAGATGTTGGACCCGATCACGTTGCCAATGGCGATCTCTGACTGTCGCCGGAACGCGGCCACCACCGATGTGGCCAGTTCAGGCAGGGACGTGCCAACCGCGACGATTGTCAGCCCGATGAACGCTTCGGACAGGCCCGCATCGCGGGCGATGGACACCGCGCCATCGACCAAAAACCGCGCGCCGAACAGCAAGGCGACAAAACCGGCAATCACCCATAGGACCGCTATGATCGCTTTGGGCTTTTCCGCGCTAAGGGTATCGTCTTGGGCCATGTCACCGGGCTGCAAATAGGCCCATACCAGATAGCCGATCAGCCCCGCCAACAGCATCGCGCCCGCTGGTCTGCCGATTTGCCCGGTCATAAAAACAGGCACCAAAGCCACGGCGGCCAAGATCATAACGCCCGTGTCGCGCCGCAGGGTGGCACCGGACACGCGGATGGGCCAAACAAGCGCGGTAATCCCCATAATCAAGGCGATATTTGCGATGTTGGACCCCACGATATTACCAACAGCAATGTCAGGCACGCCGCGCCACGCCGCTTCGATCGATACCAGCAGTTCGGGCATGGAGGTGCCGAACCCCACGACCGTTAGGCCGATCAACAGCGGCGAAATCGCCAGCCGTTGCGCGATGCCGACGCTTCCGCGTACCAATGCCTCGCCGCCTAAAAAAAGGCCCAAAAGCCCGGCCGCAACATAGATGTAATCCAAAATGAAAATCCTCGGGCAATCAGCCTGCCGCGATCACAAATGGGGATCAGCTGGGCATGTCTACAAGGGGGGAATAGGGGTTGGCGAAAATAATTTCAGCCGGTGCGAAACTGTGGTGTTTCGCGCTGTTTCAGGGGCATTCACGCCATCAAACAAAAAAAGGGGCTGGCACGCCAAACGCGCCAGCCCCCATTATAATATCAGCCGTTCGCTTCGCGGATTTTGTCGGCGGCGTCTTGGTCGAATTTGACGTCGTTTTCAGCCAGCAATGTGTCCAGCTCGCCCGACAGCATCATTTCGGTGATGATGTCACAGCCGCCGACGAATTCACCTTTGACATACAGCTGCGGCACGGTGGGCCAGTCGGAAAAGTCCTTGATGCCTTGGCGCAATGCTTCGTCGGCCAACACGTTCACGTCGGCATATTCGACTTCCATATAGTTCAGCACACCGGCCACACGGGACGAAAACCCGCATTGTGGCATGGATTTTGTGCCCTTCATGAACAGCACTACGTCGTTTGCTGTGATGGTCTCTTTGATTTGTGTTGCCGTATCGGTCATTTCGATTTGTCCTTTGGTATAAAGCGTTTGGCGTATTCTTGCGGGTCCTTGGGAATGCGGTACGTGGTTTGATGTCCGCCCCCGCCGCCGCCAGAGTGATAGGTTGTTTCGATCTCGTGATAGCCCTTGCCGGGAAGCGACCCGCGGTCGGTATCACGGGTGTGGCGCAGGGATTGCAGGCCGCGCAGCACCGCCACGATCAGCACCAGAACTGCCAGTATAACGACAAGTGTCAGGTCCATGGGGCGTGCTCCTTGGGGTTAATCGGGGGCCTTGGTGGTCAGGGCCAGCGCGTGCAAAGCCCCGCTGGGGCCGTCCATCTTGCCCTTGAGGGCGGCATAGACGGCGCGTTGTTGCTGCACGCGGTTTTTTCCGCGAAAACTTTCGTCGATGACCATCGCGGCCATGTGGACACCATCATCGCCTTGGACCTCGATCTTGGCGTTGGGGAATGTTTCGCGCAAAAGGTCTTCGATATCGCTGGCTTGCATCGGCATGGGGGCGGCTCCGTTCGGTTGTGTTAGCCAAGATGTAGTAGTGCGCGCGGCGGCGTGCAAGTTATCTCATTGAGCGATTGCCGATGACGCACTACATATATCAAGCCGCACCGCCCCGCAAAACCGGAGACACCCCCGATGGACATCTTTGAAGACGCACCAGAACGCGCTTATGCATGGGCCGAAGCGGGCCGTGGTGCCGCATTGGCCACAGTTGTCGAAACCTGGGGATCGGCCCCGCGCCGGGTGGGCGCGCAGCTGGCGATTTCCGGCGACGGCGAAATGCAGGGGTCTGTGTCAGGCGGCTGCGTCGAAGGGGCCGTGGTGATCGAGGCGCTAGAGGCCATCGAAGAAGGTACTTCGCGCCTGTTGGAATACGGTGTCAGCGATGGCGACGCCTTTGCAGTCGGGCTGGCCTGTGGCGGTAAAATCCGCGTGCTGGTCGAACCGATTGGCGATGCGGGCATGCCCTTTGATATTCTGGCCGATCTGGTCAAGGCCCGTGCCGCACGCAAGCCTGTCGGCTATGCGGTGTCGCTGTCGGGCGGCAATGCGCGTCTGGTGGGCGAGGGGTACGAGAACCGTTTTCGGATGGACCGGTCCGGCGTTGAGGAAGATGGCGATACCTTTGTTGCGATCCACAACCCGCCTTTGCGCCTGATCATTGTGGGCGCGGTGCATATTGCCCAAGCCTTGGCCCCGATGGCGCAGATTGCTGGGTTTGACGTGGTGGTGATCGACCCGCGCGAGGCTTTTGGTTCGCAAGCGCGCTTTCCCGAGGCGCGCGTGATCAATGACTGGCCCGATGCAGCGCTGGAAGAGGTTGGCGTCGATACCCGCAGCGCTGTCGTGTTGCTGACCCATGACCCGAAACTGGACGATCCGGCGCTTCATATCGCGTTGCGTTCGCCCGCGTTCTACATCGGCGCGCTTGGGTCTAAACGCACCCATGCATCGCGGGTGGATCGGCTGACGGCAGCGGGGTTTAGCGACGATGATATTGGACGGATCGCGGGGCCCATCGGCCTTGATATCGGGGCGGCTGGCCCGCCCGAGATTGCCGTGGCGATCCTTGCGCAGATGGTGCAAAGCCTGAGAAAACCGTGAAGTTCGGGGCCGTCGCCACGCAGGATGCAGCAGGCGCGCTTTTGGCGCATTCCGTCGCCTTGCCCAACGGGCGGCTGCGCAAAGGCCTGCGGTTGGATGAAAGCCACATTGCTGATCTGCTGGCCGCGGGGGTAAGCCAAGTCACCGTGGCGCAACTGGCTGTGACCGATGTGGATGAAAACACCGCAGCGGCGCAATTGGCGCAGGCGTTGCTGGCCGATCATCCGCATCTTGAGATGACAAACGCCTTTACCGGCCGCGTCAATCTGCTGGCCAAGGGGCCGGGGGTGGCCGTGCTGGATGTCGCCGCACTTGAGGCTGTGAATTCGGTCCACCCGATGATCACATTGGCCACGGTGCCGCCGTTTCAGCAGATGGCGAATGGCGGCATGGTCGCCACGATCAAGATTATTTCATATGGCGTCGATCAGGATGATCTGGCACGGGCCTGCGCGGCCGGACGTGGGGCAATCCGCCTTGCGCCGCCTGTGTTGCCTGATGCGACATTGATCATCACCGAGATCGCAAAAGGGGCGGGGGACAAGGGCCGCGAGGCCATTGCGAACCGCCTTGCCGCGCTGAACATCGCATTAAAGGACGTGGTGATGGTGCCACATCAGACGGCGGCCCTAAGTGCTGCAATTAAGTCTGCGGACACGGGTCTGGTGTTGATCCTGACCGGATCGGCCACCTCGGACATCGACGATGTCGCCCCCTCTGCCTTGCGCGCTGCTGGTGGCACGGTTGAACGTTTCGGCATGCCTGTTGATCCGGGCAATCTGCTGTTTCTGGGTGCGCTGGAAACGCAAAAGGTGATCGGCTTGCCCGGCTGCGCGCGGTCGCCTGCGCTGAATGGCGCTGATTGGGTTTTGGCGCGGATCGCCTGCGGTATTGCCGTGACCGACCGCGACATTGCCGCCATGGGTGTTGGTGGATTGCTCAAGGAAATTGCGACCCGGCCCCAACCGCGCCGCGGGTAATCACAGCTATTTGCACGAAAATTTCCCATAAAATCATGCATTGCAAAATATTTTTGTTCTCAACTGGCGGGTGGCATGCTTAACTTGCCTTAACGAGATCAAGAACACTTAAGGGAGGATATCTATGACACAGGTCAAAATGACCGTGAACGGCAAGCCCGCGTCTGGCGAGGTTGAGGGCCGTACACTGCTGGCGTCGTTTCTGCGTGAAAACCTGCACCTGACGGGGACACATATCGGTTGTGACACCAGCCAATGTGGTGCCTGTGTCGTGCATGTGGATGGCGAAGCCGTCAAAGCCTGCACCATGCTGGCGGTCGAGGCCGAAGGCGCGGACGTGAAAACCATCGAATCCATGGCCAATGCCGATGGATCGCTGAACGTGATCCAACAGGCGTTTCAGGATCACCACGGTTTGCAATGCGGGTTCTGTACCCCTGGCATGGTCATGTCTGCCTCGGCGCTGCTGAAAGACAACCCCACACCGACCGAGGACGAAGTGCGCCACTATCTGGACGGCAACATCTGCCGCTGCACCGGCTACCACAACATCGTCAAAGCAATCATGGCCGCATCCGGCCAGGACGTCAGCGCGCTGGCGGCTGAGTAAAAAGCGGCGCGTCTGACCCGTGCGGGGAGGCACGGAAAAGACGCAATAATCCGCAATAAATAAGGCGTATCCCTGCGGTTCTGGGTGGCGCCACACCAACAGATAAAACCTGCAAACGCGATGGTGCCCATCACATGCGGCACCCCATAGGGAGGAGAATACTATGCCAAAGGATGGCGGAATTGGTGCCAGCAGCAAGCGGCGCGAAGATATTCGGTTTTTGACCGGCGAGGGTAATTATACCGACGATATTAACCTGCATGGTCAGGCCTATGTGTTCTTTCTGCGCTCGGACATCGCCCATGGTACGTTGAACTCAGTTGATACATCGGCCGCCGAGGGCATGCCCGGCGTGGTCAAGATTTTCACCGGTGCGGATTTTGAAGCCGTCGGATCGATCCCTTGCGGTTGGCAGGTGACGGACAAGCATGGCGAAGTCATGCAAGAACCGCGCCACCCCGTTCTGGCCCACGGCAAAGTGCGCCATGTGGGTGAACCGATTGCCGCCGTTGTGGCGGAATCATTGGCCGAAGCCCGCGATGCCGCCGAAGCCATCGTGCTGGACATCACCGATCTGCCCGCCGTCATCGATATGAAGGAAGCCGTGAAAGACGGCGCGCCCAAGGTGCATGACGATCTGACGTCGAACCTGTGTTACGACTGGGG
Organism: uncultured Sulfitobacter sp.; assembly: GCF_964021855.1. Classification (NCBI taxonomy): domain Bacteria; kingdom Pseudomonadati; phylum Pseudomonadota; class Alphaproteobacteria; order Rhodobacterales; family Roseobacteraceae; genus Sulfitobacter; species uncultured Sulfitobacter sp. The sequence continues at coordinate 91,845 of NZ_CAXHZD010000003.1, read as the reverse complement.
CTTTGTTGAAGAGAACAAAGGTGCCGTCGATCAGGCGTTCAAAGATGCGGCCCATGTCACCACGCTTGAGCTGGTCAACAACCGTTTGGTGGCCAACCCGATGGAACCACGGGTCGCGGTTGGCGATTACGCCCGCGGCACCGGCGATCACACGCTTTATACCACCTCGCAAAACCCGCATGTTATTCGGTTGCTGATGGGTGCATTCGTTCTGGGCATTCCTGAACATAAGCTGCGTGTCGTGGCCCCGGATGTGGGCGGTGGATTTGGCACCAAGATTTTCCACTACCAAGAAGAAGCGTTCTGCACCTTTGCCGCCAAGGCCTGTAACCGTCCGGTTAAATGGACATCCAGCCGGTCAGAGGCGTTCATGTCGGACGCCCATGGCCGCGACCACGTGACCAAAATCCAAATGGCGCTGGATGCGGACAACAACTTTACCGCTTTGCGAACAGATACTTACGCCAACATGGGCGCGTATCTGTCGACCTTTGCGCCGTCGGTTCCAACATGGCTGCACGGCACATTGATGGCGGGGAATTATAAAACGCCGCTGATCTATGTGAACGTTAAGGCCGTGTTCACCAACACCGTTCCCGTTGATGCCTATCGCGGCGCTGGCCGCCCCGAGGCGACCTATCAGCTTGAACGTCTGGTCGATAAATGTGCGCATGAGCTGGGCGTTGATCCGATTGCCCTGCGGCGTCAAAACTTTATCACCGAATTCCCCTATGCCACCCCTGTGGCGGTGGAATATGACACGGGCGATTACGTCGCGACCATGGACAAGCTGGAAGAAATTTCAGACATGGCCGGTTTCGCCGCCCGCCGCACCGCGTCAGAGGCCAAAGGCAAGCTGCGTGGCTTCGGTGTGAACTGCTATATTGAGGCCTGCGGCATCGCGCCGTCGAACCTTGTCGGGCAGCTTGGCGCACGTGCCGGTCTGTACGAATCCGCCACCGTGCGGGTGAATGCCACGGGTGGTCTGGTTGTAATGACCGGATCGCACAGCCACGGCCAAGGCCATGAGACCGCGTTCCCGCAAGTCATCGCCGAGATGATCGGCATCCCCGAGGATATGATCGAGATCGTGCATGGCGATACCGCCAATACGCCAATGGGTATGGGGACTTACGGGTCCAGATCCCTTGCCGTGGGCGGGTCTGCCATGGTGCGCGCGACAGAAAAGATCATCGCCAAGGCGAAAAAGATTGCGTCACACCTGCTCGAAGCGTCCGAGGGCGATATCGAGCTTAAGGATGGCGCGTTCAGCGTTGCGGGCACGGATAAATCTGTGGCGTGGGGCGATGTTACACTGGCCGCCTATGTGCCGCACAACTATCCACTGGAAGACATTGAACCGGGTCTGGAAGAGACGGCGTTTTACGATCCGTCAAACTTTACCTACCCGTCGGGTGCCTATGCCTGTGAGGTCGAGCTCGACCCGGAAACCGGCCATGTGACAATCGAACGTTTTGCGGCTGCCGATGACTTTGGCAATATCGTGAACCCGATGATTGTGACCGGTCAGGTGCATGGTGGGTTGGCGCAAGGCATCGGTCAGGCCTTGATGGAAAACTGTAGCTATGACAGCGATGGCCAGCTGCTGAGCGCATCCTACATGGATTACGCGATGCCACGTGCCAGCGATCTGCCATTCTATACGGTGGATCATTCCTGCCAGACGCCGTGCACACACAACCCCTTGGGCGTCAAAGGCTGCGGCGAGGCGGGTGCGATTGGATCGCCACCGGCTGTGGTGAACGCGGTGTTGGACGCGATGCGATCAGGTGGCAAGGATGTGGGTCATATCGACATGCCCGTGACGCCCGCGCGCGTGTGGGCGGCGATGAACGGATGATTTGAGACGACGGGAGCGGGGGCCAGCCCCCACACCCCCGGAGTTTATTTGGCAAAATGAAGACGAGGGCAGGGAAACCCGCCAAGTTTTTGGAAGGACGGAAGATGTATAATTTTGACGTAGAAAAGCCGACCAGCATCGCGGATGCGGTTGCGGCCCTGGGGCGTGAAGAGGCGCAACCAATGAGCGGCGGCCAGACCTTGATCCCGACGCTTAAGGCACGGCTGGCGATGCCGTCGGTCTTGGTATCGCTTCGTGGTATCGCCGAAATGCAGGGCATTTGCACCGATGATCAGGGGCGTCTTTGTATCGGGGGTGGCACGTTGCACGCGGTTGTCGCGAAAGAGGCGGCTGCGGATTATCCGGCGCTTGCTGGCTTGGCCGCGCGTATTGGTGATCCTGCGGTGCGCAACCGGGGCACAATCGGTGGATCGGTTGCGAATAATGACCCCTCTGCCTGCTATCCGGCGGCGGTCTTGGCCAGCGGTGCGACGGTCGTGACGAACGCGCGTGAAATCGCAGCGGATGATTTCTTTGAGGGGATGTTTGCGACGTCATTGGAAGAGGGCGAGATCATCACCGAGGTGAAGTTCCCGATCCCTGAAAAGGCACATTACGAGAAATTTATCCAGCCTGCATCACGCTTTCCATTGGTCGCGGTATATGTCGCCAAGTTCAGCGATGGCGTGCGCGTCGCCGTCACGGGTGCCTCGGAAAACGGCGTGTTCCGCTGGGGTGAGGCCGAGGCCGCGCTGTCGTCGAATTTTGCCGCAAGCGCGGTTGACGGGCTGACCGTGGATGGCAGCGGCATGATCAGCGATCTGCATGGATCTGGCGATTACCGCGCGCATTTGGTGGGCGTGATGACCAAGCGGGCGGTTGCCGCGCTGAGCTAAACCAACAGGCACTCTATCTGGCAAAGCCGTCTTTGAGCGATCAAAGGCGGCTTTCCGCTGTCCGGTGCAGGGGTTCTGGAACCTAACATGCCGCCATGTGTTGAACACCAAGCGCTGCCCGAACGGCGTTTGGATTTAATTTCATAAGGACATGAAATGTTTAGAGTTCTAAAATCGACGACTTCTTTGACGATGTGTTTGGCGTTGGCGTTACCCTCGGGCGGGTTCGCGCAATCTGCAACGGTTGGCTGTGCCCCGGAAGGTTCCGAGGCCGTATTTCCATGCGTTTTGGCAGATGGCACCGAGGTGCAGAATGCAGAACAACTGACCGAGCAGCTTCAGGGTGCTGTCACTGGCATCTTGGACGCGACCGGTGCTGTTGAGACCGAGGCTGACGCCAATGTTGAAGCAGAAGCAGAAACGGCAGCTACCGATGAGGCCCAAGCCACGGCGGATGCAGCAGCTGCTGAGGCTGAAATTGTAGCGGCAGAGGCTGAAGCCGCGGCCCAAGCTGAAGCGCAAGCGGCGGCGGATGCTGCTGCGGCGCAGGAAGACGCCATTGCCGCGCAAATTGCGGCAGATGCAGAAGCGAAGGCTGTGGCGGATCAAGAGGCTGCGGATCAGGCGGCAGCGCGAGAGGCGGTACAAGAATCCGTTCCAGCAGCTGAGCCGGTACCGAGCGCCGAGGCAGAGACTGCCCCCGCTGCACAGGCTGAGGTGACAGCGGAGCCGCAAGCTGAAGCTGCCTCCGAGCCCCAAGCCGAAGCTGCACCGGCTGAGGAACCTCAAACGGAAGATCAGATCGCAGCCGAACTGGCCGAGCAACAGGCTGCCGAGGAAACGCGTCGGGAACAACGCGCTGCCGAAGCCTCTGCCGCCGCTGAGGCCGCTGCCGCTGCGGATAGTGGTGAAGTAGAAGCGCAGGTCGAGACCGAGGAGGTCACCGCCGAGCAAACCCGCAGTTCAGATGAAGAGTTTGACACCCAAGTGACGGGCGAGGCGTCTGGTGACGCATCCGCGAATGCCGCTGTCCAATCGGCCCCGCAAGAAGACGACGGCATGAGCAAGTTCGAAAAAGCGCTGCTGTTGGGCCTAGGGGCTGTTGCAGTGGGTGCGGTTTTGAAAAACGGGTCAAAGGTTGTCAGCAACTCGGGTGATCGGCTGGTTGTCGAAGACCAATATGGCGATTTGCGCGTGTTGAAGGATGACGATGCGCTGGTCCGTCAGGCCGGTGACGAAGTGCGCCGCGAAACGTTCAACGACGGGTCCGCGCGTACAACTGTGACCAAACCCGATGGCAGTCGGGTTGTGACAATTCTGGGCCGCGATGGCACGGTTTTGCGCCGGATCAACATCGACGCGCAGGGCAATGAATATGTGCTGTTCGACGATACGCGCGAAGAACGCCGCGTTATTGTGAACGAACTGCCGCAGATTGAACAGCGCAACACGTTGGCCAGCGAGCAGAACGAAGAGGCGTTGCGCCTTGCCTTGGAAACCCAGCTGCGTGGCGATCAGGCACAGCGCTATTCACTGCGTCAGGTGCGCGATATCAGTCAGGTCCGTGCATTAGCCCCTGAGATCGAGCTGGATGCCGTGCGTTTCGCGACCGGGTCCGCTGCGATCCGGCCCGAGCAGGCGAAATCACTGGCCAAAATCGGGACAGCAATCAGCAACGCCATTCGCAACGATCCGCGCACGGTGATTTTGGTCGAAGGGCACACCGATGCGGTTGGCGATGCGGGCTATAACCTTGCGCTGTCTGACCGTCGGGCTGAAACTGTGGCGCTGGCGTTGACCGAGTATTTTGACGTGCCACCCGCCAACCTGATCACCCAAGGCTATGGGGAAAGCACGCTGAAAATCCGCACGTTGGATGCTGAACCCGCGAACCGCCGTGCCGTGGTGCGCAACATTACGAGCTTGCTGCGTCAGTAACGTCGGCGCCCAAAGCACCGGTCCCTAAAACGAAAAACGCCCCCGCGAGGATATCGCGGGGGCGTTTGTATTTAACTGCCGTTAAAACGGCTTACTTGTTCGGCATCGGGCCGATCAGCATGACCATCTGGCGGCCTTCCATCTTTGGAAAGTTCTCGACGCGGCCAACTTCTTTGGTGTCTTCTGCAACACGTTCCAGCAGCTCGCGGCCCAGATTTTGGTGCGCCATTTCACGACCGCGGAACCGCAGTGTGATCTTTACCTTGTCGCCATTGTCCAGAAACTTGAACACGTTACGCATTTTGACTTCGTAGTCGTTGGTATCGGTGTTCGGTCTGAACTTGACCTCTTTGATCTCGATGATCTTTTGCTTTTTGCGCGCTTCGGCTTCGCGCTTTTGCGTCTCGTATTTGAATTTACCGAAATCCATGATCTTGCACACGGGCGGGTTGGCATTGGGAGAAATCTCGACCAAGTCCAGTCCTGCTTCTTCGGCCATTTCCATGGCGCGGCCCGGTGTCACGACCCCGACGTTTTCACCGTCGGCACCAATAAGGCGAATTTCGTTAGAGCGGATATTTTCGTTAATGCGCGGGCCGGTATCTCTTTGTGGCGGCGCGTTATGGGGTCTGCGAGCGATGATGAACGTCCTTTGATTGTTCCGAATTCTCGAAGTCAGAAGGTAAACGTGCCACCGCCCTTCTTCAAGACGCAAAATGGGCTATACTTGAGCAAAATGGGCAAATCGGGTTGCAACTGCGTACTCTAACCCTCATTTGAGCCGATAAGCACGTATTTCGCGTGCGCAAGAACGAAGCTAGTTGGTCTAAAGGGACACATATATCATGAAAAATCTAGTCTGGATCGTTGTCGCAGCGGTGATCGCAATTGGGGGATACATGCTGTATTCCGGTCGCTCGGTTCAAGAGATCGCGACAGAGGCAGCCGATGCCGTCAATGCACCCGAAGCATTGGAAAGCGCCACAGCCGCCGTTGGCGATGCCGTGGATGCAACCGAAGGTGCCGTTGCCGACGCAGTTGAAGCAACCGCCGAGGCCGCTGATGCAGCCGCAGAAGCAGCAGCAGAAGCCGCATCCGAGGCAGCCACCGCCGCAACTGAGGCCGCAACCGCTGCTACAGAAGCCGCAGCAGAAGCCGCGTCTGACGCCGCAGCAGCCGTGTCCGAGACAGCATCCGAGGCGACAGACGCAGCCGCCGAGGCCGCTGAAAACGCAGCAGCAGCCGTTTCTGAAACAGCATCCGAAGCAGCCGAGGCCGCATCTGATGCGGTAGAAGCAGCTGAAACCGCTGCTACAGACGCAACTGCATCGGTTGACGCCGCAGCAGACACGGCAGCCGAAGCCACAGCAGACGCTGCTGCCGAAGCAACGGTTGAGACACCCGCAGCAGATGCCACCGTCGCGGCAGACGCGGCAACAGTCGCAGGGTTCGATCTGGACGAGGTTCAAGCGCTTGTTGATCAGTCTTCCTTGCCAGAGCTGCAAAAGACCATGTTCAAGCGTGGCCTGACCGCAGCACAAGACAACCCCGAAGCGTTGGAATCGATCCTTGGTCGTATCCGCAAAGCTTTGGATATGTGATCTGATCCGATCATTCTAAAATAAGAAAACCGCGCCTTCGCAAGAGGGCGCGGTTTTTTCATGTCTACGGGGTAGGGGCGTTTAGCCGACGAACGCCTTTTCGACCACGTAATGCTTGGGGTCCGAATTTGCCCCTTCTTCCAGACCGAAACCTTCAAGTACTTCTTTGATGTCCTTGTTAAAGGCGAGGCTACCGCAGACCATGCCACGGTCGGTTTCTGCGTTGATCCCATTAATGCCCAGATCGGCAAAGACAGTGCCATCCTGCAGCAGTGTGGTGATGCGGCCCATCTTGGGGCTTTGTTCACGGGTGGTGGTTGGATAATAAACGATCTTGGCCAGGTTTTCCTTGCCGATCAGCTCGTGCATCATTTCGTCGTTCTGGATGTCTTCGATCAAGCTGCGGCTGTAATCCAGCTCGGCCACGTCGCGCACGGTGTGGGTGACGATGACCTGATCAAAGTTTTCATAGGTTTCAGGCTCGCGCAGCAGCGAAGCGAAAGGCGCGAAACCGGTGCCGGTGGCAAACAGCCACAACCGTTGGCCGGGCAAAAGCGCGTCATGCACAAGCGTGCCAACGGGCTTGGGGCGCAGGATGATCTGATCACCGGGCTGGATATGCTGCAATTTCGAGGTCAAAGGGCCGTCTTGCACTTTGATCGAATAGAATTCCAACTCTTCGTCCCATGACGGCGACGCAATGGAATAGGCGCGCAGCAGCGGCTTTTGCTTGCCTGTCTTGGGGTCAGGGTCACCCATCAACCCGATCATTACAAATTCACCCGACCGGAACCGCAGCGATGCAGGGCGCGAGACGCGGAAGGAAAACAGCCGGTCCGTCCAGTGTTTTACAGATGTGACGGTTTGCGCGTCGGGCAATGTCGGTACGGGTTTGGCGTCGGTTTGGGGCACGATTGTCTGCTCGGTCATTATTTCATCGACAGGCAATTGGCCCGCCGTCCTTTGTATAGGGGCAAGTGGGGGGGAGGGAAAAGGCCGGTCTTAGCCACGCAGCCGCGACTGATAGTCATGGTCCTGCCAGTTGGCACGGGCCAGCCATTGATCCTGCGGTTGTCGCGCGGCCAGATCATCGGGGATCTCGACCTCGTCAAAGCCGGAACGGCGGGCCATGGCGTATTGATCTGCCAGAACATGACCATGGGCCCGCAGCCGTCCCGTATAGCCACGAAGGCGCAGATTACGCGCGATGGTGAACCCGCGCCCGTCGGCCGAGCTGGGGAAATCGATGCGGATCATCTGCAAGGTTGAGCTGAGCTGGATATCCTCCGGCTGCGCGTCCGAGGGTACATCAAGGGATGCCGCATCATTCGCGCATCCCAGGGCTGTGAACCCGGCTGCCCAGTCATCTGCAACAAAACCCTGATCGGTTACCAATTGTGTCATGTGTCTGCTCCTATCCGCACCATTTTACCGTCGACAAAATGGATGCCGCATTCTTCTTTTTCACTGTTCCGCCAGCGCCCTGCGCGGGGGTCTTCGCCCGGTTTGACCGGGGATGTGCAGGGCGCGCAACCGATGCTGGGGTACCCCTGGGCCACCAGCGGATGCCGGGGTAGGCGGTTTTCATCAATATAATCAGACACGTCCGAGGCCTGCCAATGGGCCAGCGGGTTCACCTTGATCCGCGCAGGCGCATCTGGTGGGGTCTCGACCTCAAAAAACGGGAGGGACGCGCGGGTGCCCGATTGAAAGCGTTTGCGCCCCGTGACCCAGCCATCGAACCCTTGCAGGGCGGTTTGCAAAGGCAGGGTTTTGCGCAGGGCACAGCAGGCATCGGTATCGCGCAGGTGCAAGGTGCCGTCGGGGTCTTTGTCCGCGATGTCAGCGGCCCGAATGGTCTGGATGTTGCGCAGGCCCAAGCGCTCTGCCAGCTCGTGCTGATAGACCAGCGTTTCCGCGAACAGCATTTCCGTGTCAATAAAGATCACCGGCAGATCACGTTTCACCATCGCCGCGAGATGCAGCAAGGCCACCGATTCCGCGCCAAAGCTGGACACCAGCGCGAGGTTCGGCACGTGCTTGATCGCCGCGCGCAGCACGTCCGTCGCGCTGTGATGGCGCAACTGATCGTTCAGCGCATCCGTCTGAGCGGTCAGCTGCGCTATGCGATCCGGCCCTTCGGGGAGGATTTTTTGTCCATATGGAACGATTGTGTCACGCGGCATTGGCACGGGCTTCTGGATAGAGGGCGGCCTTGAACGGGGCCAACCCAAGGCGGCGGTAGGTTTGCAGGAAGGTCTCAGTTGGTTCGCTGCGCAAATCAAGATAGCCGCGCACCAGACGTTCAATGGCGGGGATGATTTCATCGGCCGAGAAACCGGGCCCAGCCCGTTCGCCAATGGCCGCGTCCTGCGTGCCATCACCGCCAAGGGTGATCTGGTAGTTTTCGACGCCAGCGCGATCAAGGCCAAGGATACCGATATGGCCCACGTGGTGGTGACCACAAGCGTTGATGCAGCCCGAGATTTTGATCTTGAGCGGGCCAACTTCGTGTTCCAGCTTGAGCTCGTCAAAGCGGGTCGCGATTTCCTGCGCGATTGGGATCGAGCGGGCCGTGGCCAGCGCGCAGTAATCCATGCCGGGGCAGGCGATGATATCGGAGATCAACCCGATGTTTGCGGTGGCGAGGCCCGCGCTTTTTAGTGCTGTGTGCAGGGCAGGCAGATCGGCGCGGTGCACATGGGGCAGGATCACGTTTTGCTCGTGGCTGATGCGGAGTTCATCATGACCGTATTGCGCGGCAAGATCTGCCATCACATGCATCTGATGCGCTGTCGCATCGCCTGGCGTCGCGCCATGGGCCTTGAGGCTGATGGACACGATCGCATAGCCCGGCGCGCGGTGATCGGCGAGGTTCGTATCGGCCCAGCTGCGGAAGACGGGATCGCTGTCGTAGGCTGCGGTATAGGCGTCCAGCGGCGCGGTTTTGAATGTCGGCTTGGCGAAATCCGCCTCGATCCGGGACAGCATCTGTTGGTCTACGCCGGTGAACTGCGGGCGTATCAGGGCATAGCGTGCATCCACACGGGCACGGATATCATCGATGCCGTTCTCGTGGACGGTGATCTTGATGCGCGCCTTGTATTTATTATCGCGGCGGCCCAGCAGGTTATAGACCGACACGATGGCCTCGAGCGTTGGCAGCAGATCGTCGCTGGCCACGAAATCATAGAGAACCTTGCCGATCATCGGTGTGCGACCAAGGCCACCGCCGACAATCACCTGAAAGCCAAGTTCGCCATCGCGTTCAACGATTTGCAACCCGATATCATGGGCCTTGATCACGGCGCGGTCTTGCGGGGCACCGGAAACGGCGACCTTGAACTTGCGCGGCAGGAACTGGAATTCGGGATGATCGGTGGACCATTGGCGGATCAGCTCGGCCACGGGGCGGGGGTCTGCGACCTCGTCTGCGGCGGCACCGGCGAAATGGTCGGCGGTCACGTTGCGTATCGTGTTACCAGAGGTCTGGATCGCGTGCATGTTCACTTCGGCCAGCGCATCCAACATATCGGGTACATCACGCAGCTGGGGCCAGTTGTATTGGATGTTCTGGCGGGTGGTGAAGTGGCCATAGCCCTTGTCCCACTTGTCTGCGATATCGGCCAGCTTGTGCATTTGCGTGCTGTTCAGCGTGCCATAGGGAATTGCCACGCGCAGCATATAGGCGTGCAGTTGCAGATAAAGACCGTTCATCAGGCGCAGCGGCTTGAATTCATCCTCGGTCAGGGAGCCGTCAATGCGGCGTTCAACCTGCGCGCGGAATTGCGCGTTGCGCTCGGCCAGAAAGGCGTCGTCGAATTCGGTATAGCTATACATTACAGGGTCTCCTGTTTGCCATGGGCATAGTTTGATGGGCCTTTGGCGCGAAACGCTTCGCGGAAATGGACCGGCTGCGGCACCGGATCGGGATCGACATCGGCCAGATAGACGCCAACGACCAGATCGACCTGCTGGCTGGCATCAATCATGCGCAGATCGGCGTCTGCCTCGTCGGTCAGCACCTCGGCTTGGGCCAGATCACGGGTCCAGCCGGTCGCGGTCTGATAGATCACGTCGCCTTCAAGCAGGGCGTTTGCGGTGACAACTTTGGGGGTGAAGGGTTTGGCCATTATGCCATCTCCTCTTGCAGGATTTCTGTTGAGGCCAGTGCCGCCGCGCGCGGGGCCAGGCCATAGAATGTCATCGCAGGGCCGTTCATTTCGGCCCCTGCCAGATCGGCGGGCAGACGGTCCAGCGTGGTTTCCAGAATGCGTTGATCGGGGCGCGAAGCGTTTTCGATCACGGTCACGGGGGTGGTGCGGTCGGCACCATGCATAATCAGGCGGCCTTGGATGAAACGGGCGGATTTCTTGCCCATATAGATCGCGGCAACTTCGCCGGGGCGCGCAAGGTTGGCCCAGTCGTGATCGGCAAACCCCTTCATATCGTGACCGGTCAGGAACCGGACAGAGGCATTGCGCCCGCGTTTGGTCAGGCTTTGCCCGATTGTCGCGACGGCGGCAGAGGCAGAGGTGATGCCCGGCACGATATGCCAGCCGATGTTATGGGCATCGACCGCGTCGATTTCTTCGTCCAGCCGGCCAAACACCGTCGCGTCTCCGGATTTTAGGCGCACGACTTGGGCACCGCTTTGGGCATGTTCGACCAGCAGATCGTTGATCGTCTCTTGTGCGGTGGAGGGGCCGAAGCCTTCCTTGCCAACATCGATCATCAGCGCCTCGCGGCGGGCAAGTTCGAGGATCTCGGGGCTGATCAGGCGGTCGTAAATCACCACGTCCGCCTCGTCCAAGGCGCGGCGGGCCTTGAGGGTCAACAATTCAGGATCGCCGGGGCCACCGCCGACAAAGGCGACATGACCGGGCCGGGCGGCACGGGTCAGGTGATCGGCCAGCAGGGTATCAAGCGTTTCGCCGACTGCCGCTTCGCCGTTAGCCACAGCGCGGGGACCTGCGTTGAAGTAATAGTCGCGCCAGAAATCGCGGCGGGGGCGGCCAAAAGGCAGTGCATCTGCCATCTTGCGAAACCCTTTGCCAATGCGTGCGAGGGTGCCCAGCGTAGTGGGCAAGCGTTCCTCAAGATCGGCCTTGATCGCGCGGGCCAGCACGGGGGCCGCCCCTTCGGTGCCGATGGCGATGGTCACCGGATCGCGGTCAACAATGGCGGGCGTGATAAAGGCGCTGTCGTGCAGGTTGTCGACGATATTGACCAACGCGCCCTCGGCCCGCGCGATGGCGGCGGTACGGGCGTCCTCAACGGCGTCTTCGTCAGCCGCATAGAACAGTTTCGCGCATAGAACATCACCAAGTTGCAGCGCGCGGGTATGCAGGGTCAGACGACCCGCATCGGCCCATTGCACCAGCTCGGGGGCAGGGTCGGGCGCGTAAACGCTGATCTTGGCTTGGGATTTCATCAACAGGCGCAGCTTGGCCAATGCGGCATCGCCGCCGCCCGACAACACAATGCGTTGCCCTTTGGTAGAAAGGAAAATCGGAAAATGATCCATGTTGCTGTCCTTGCGCTTGCCTTGGGGTATATATAGGAAATAATTCCGATACTGCGCTAGATGTCTGGACATATAAGAACATGTGTTCTAATTCGCCGGGTAGTTGGAACAGAAGACCGCAAACCAAAGGATACGCAGAATGGACGTTCGTATAGACGAGGTAGATCGGAAGATTTTGTCGCAGCTTCAGCGGGATGCGAGCCAATCTTTGGACGATATTGCCCGCGAAGTCGGGTCTTCGAAGACACCTGTGTGGAACCGGATTCGCAAATTGCGCGAGGCGGGCGTGATCGGGCAGCACACCGTTGTGCTGGATGCCGAGGCGTTGGGGTTTGAGGCGTGCTTCTTTGTGCTGATCCGCACGTCAGAGCACGAGGCCGACTGGCAGGCGGCTTTCCTTAAGGCGCTGCAAGACCGTCCCGAGGTGCAGGAAGCGCACCGTTTGGCGGGCGATATCGACTATATCCTTAAGGTTCGAGTCAAAAACGCGCGCGCTTATGACGCGTTCTATCAGGCGCTGATCTCGGAGGTGCGGGTGCATAATGTCACAGCACTTTTGTCGATGGAGCAGATTAAATCGACGACGATGCTACCGCTTTAAGCCGCAGCTAAACCGCGACCATCAGGCGTTCAAGTTTGTGGAAATGATAGGTGTTTGCATAGCGTGGCGGTTCGGCCAGCCGCAGCCCAGGCGCGTGGTCAAAGAGCGCGCGCAGGCCGATCTGCATCTCAAGCCGGGCCAGCGGGGCACCAACGCAGAAATGCAACCCACCGCCAAAGGCCGCATGGGGTTTCACGGGCCGCGTCGGGTCAAAGCGATCCGGATCGGGATAGACGGCAGGGTCACGCCCCGCAGCCCCCAGCACCAGCGCGATTTTCTTGCCCTTGGCCAGCGTGATGCCGTCCAGATCGATATCCTCATAGGCAAAGCGTTCGAACACATGCAGGGGCGGATCGTAGCGCAGGATTTCCTCGGTCGTGGCGGCGATGGTGTCGGGCTGAAACGCGGCCAAGGGGGTACCATTCGTCAACGCGCAGGCCACACCGTTGCCAAGCGCATGCACCGTTGCCTCGTGCCCGGCGTTCAGCAGCAAAATACAGGTGCCGATCAGCGCATCAGTGCTTAGGCGTTCGCCGTCTTGTTCGGCTGCAATCAGCTGGGTGATCAGATCATCGCGCGGGTCCGTGCGGCGCTGATCAACATAGCCGCGCAAAAACGCGGTGAAATCAGCGGCGGCGGCGTTGGCTGCATCCTCAACTGCGCGGGTACTGCCGGTTTGATAGATCGCGACCATGGCATTGGACCAGCGCAAAAGATCGGGCCACATTTCCTCAGGCACGCCCAGCAGTCGCGCGATAATGCGCACGGGCAATTGCGTGCAAAAGGCCGGTATCAGATCAAACGGGCCTTGGGGCAATGCGGCCAGCAGTTCAGCGGAAATCGCCTCGATCTCAGGCGCGAGGCCGGCAATCCGGCGCGAGGTGAACGCCCGCAACACAAGGCCGCGCAGGCGCGTGTGCGTGGGTGGCTCAAGCTCGAGCATCGAATGTTGATCGACCGCATGGAAATCCGCGAGATGCGCCGGAACAGGCTGTTGCTGATCAACGGGAATTTCGCGGCCCAAACGCCTGTCGCGCAGCAACGCCTGCACGGTGGCGGCATCAAAGGCGGCCAACATTCCGTAATCGTCCCAATACTGCACTGGGGCATCGGCGCGCGCGCGGGCGTAGGCCGCATAGGGGTTTTGCACGAAATCAGGGTCTTGCGGGGATTGGAGAAAGGTTTTCATAGGCCGCAGGAATACCGCGCCCTCTGGTCTTTGCAAGCCGGTCTGTGCCAAATTGTGAAAATGAATGCTGCACTTGGTCGTCGCATCGCGACGTGGTTGATATTTTTGATGGTTGTCGCCGCCCTGTCAGCAGGGGTCTGGCGCTATGCCTATTGGCAAGGGCTGGACCAGCTTAGCGCGCGCGGCAAGGCGGATTTATCCGTGGCCAGCGACCGTTTGGTGGCGCAGGTGCAACGCTATCGTGATTTGGCGGTGTTTCTGTCCGATCATCCGCAGATCAGTGATGTGTTGCAGGGCAGGGCACCGGGCACCGCGCGGGATTTCTTGCAAGATGTGGCGGATAAATCGGCGGCCTTGGACGTGCGCGTGGTGGATTCTGCGGGCCGTGTTCTGGCATCGCCGCAAAGCGCGCCGGGTGAGGTGTTGATCGACTTGCCGTTCGTGCGCCGTGCCTTGCGGGGCGCGCTTGGCTGGGGCCACGGGCCAAGCCTGCCGCTGACGGATCGGGCTTACTTTCACGCCGCACCGGTGTTCGACGGCGCGGGGTTGGTCAAGGGGGCCGTGGTGGTCACGACCGATCTGAACGGCATTGATTACGGCTGGCGCGGCAGCAATCCGGCGGCGTTCTTCACCGATGACGCTGGGGTGGTGCAAATTTCCAACCGGTCGGAAATGCTGTTCTGGCAGCGGCCCGAAGGCACCTCTGGCCTGATCCCGCCCGACGGTGCGGCCTTGGCGTTCGAGGCTGGATGGGTCAACGGGCACGAGATTTGGAAGATGGGCTGGGGCCCGTATCTGCCGGATGAGGCGCTGCATCTGACCACGCCGCTGCCCATTGTGGGCTTCATTGGCGAGGTGCTGCTCGACGTGGCACCCGCACGCCGCTTGGCGCTGTCGCAAGCGGCGGCGGTGGCGGCCTTGTGTCTGGCCTTTGGCGCGTTGCTGTTTCTGGCAACCGAACGCCGCCGCGCCTTGTCACAGGCCAATGCCCGATTGGAACGCCGCGTCGCCAAGCGCACTGCCGCGCTGAACGCCAGCAACACCGAGTTACGCCGCGAGGCCGCCGAGCGGGAAGAGGCCCAAGCCGCCTTGCGCCGCGCGCAGGCCGATCTGGTGCAGGCGGGCAAACTGTCGGCGTTGGGGCAGATGTCGGCGGGCATCAGTCACGAGCTGAACCAACCGCTGATGGCCATCCGGTCCTTTGCCGAAAACGCAGGGCAATTCATGGCCCGCGACAAGCCCGAACGGGTGACCGAAAACCTGTCGAGGATTTCGCAGATGGCCGACCGCATGGCGCGGATCATTCAAAACCTGCGGGCCTTTGCGCGGCAGGAAAGCGTGCCGCAGACCCAAGTTGACGTGACGCGCGTCGTCTCAAGCGCGATCGAGCTGACGCAAAGCTATCTGGCCAAGGCCGGCGTGACGCTGGAATATACTCCACCGGATGCGCCCGTGTGGGTGCGCGGCGGCGAGGTGCGGTTAAGCCAGGTGTTCGTGAACCTGATCACCAACGCCGCAGATGCAATGGCCGACGCGCAGACGCGCAAGCTGACGATCCAGATAGATTGGTCCGATGCGGTGTTGGTGCAGTTTATGGACACCGGGCCGGGGATCGAGATGCCCGACAAAGTCTTTGATCCGTTCTATACCACCAAATCCGTGGGCGGCAGCGACAGCAGCGGCATGGGGCTGGGCCTGTCGATCAGCTATGGCATCGTGCAAAGCTTGGGCGGGCAAATCCGTGGCAAAAACCTTGACGGCGGCGGGGCGATGTTCTCTGTCCGGCTGGAACGCGTACAGATGACCGAGGCCGCCGCATGAGCAGAACCGTTTTGCTGGTAGATGATGACGCCCATGTGCGCGAGGCCTTGGCCCAAACGCTGGAGCTGGCTGATGTCGATGTGATCGCGGCGGGGTCGTTTGTGGCGTCAAAGGATCAGATTACAGCGGATTTTGACGGCATTATCCTGTCTGATATGCGCATGCCGGGGCGCGACGGGTTTCACCTGCTGCAATATGCCCATGACCAAGACCCCGATTTGCCGGTGATCCTGCTGACGGGCGAGGGCGACATCCCCATGGCCGTCCGCGCGATGGAGGCAGGGGCCTTTGATTTTCTTGAGAAACCCTGTGCGCCTGCGGCTTTGTTGGCGGTGGTTGAGCGGGCATTGAAGACCCGTGCGCTGGTGCTGGAAAACCGCCGCTTGTTGCAGATGGTCGAAAGCGGTGATCCTGCGGCACGGTTGATTTTTGGCAGCTCTGCGCTGTCCGAAGCGTTGCGCAGCAAGGTCCGCCGCGCCGCAACCACCGATGCGGAGGTTCTGGTTACTGGCCCCTACGGATCGGGGATTTCCAAGGTGGCAGAGGTGATCCATTTGTCCTCGCCCCGCTCGAAAGCGCCGTTTGTGAAACGCGCGGGCGAGGGGTTGTCGCCATCCGATCTTAGCGACGCGTTGGCCACGGCGGGTGGGGGCAGTCTGTTTCTGGACGAGGTCACCCATCTGCCTGCGCAAACCCAGCTGACCCTGATCGAGGCTTTGGAAAACACCGCCGAGGTGCGCCTGATCGCGGGCAGCACCCATGATCTGTCTGCGATGGTGGGCGAGGGGCGTTTTCACGCTGATCTCTATTACCGGCTTGAGGTGATGCCGGTGCGCATTCCGTCGCTCGCTGAGCGGCCCGAGGATATTCCGATCCTGTTTCGGCGCTATGTTGATCAGGCGGCGGAACAATCGGGCCTTGCTGTGCCGCCGATCTCGCCTCAGGTGATTGCCGGGTTGATGGCGCGTGATTGGCCGGGGAATGCGCGCGCGTTGATGTCAGCCGCGATGCGGTTCGTGATGGGGGTCGCGGATGATGTGGCCCCGGATGCGGATCTGGGGCTGGCCGAACAAATGGCGCAGGTGGAACAGTCGCTGCTGCGCGCAGCACTCAAGCGGGCAGGCGGGCAGGCCAGTGCCGCTGCATCGGCGCTGAAACTGCCGCGCAAGACGTTTTATGACAAGCTGACCCGCTACGGGATTCGGGCCGAAGACTACCGCAGTTGAACCTGTGCGGTTTTCCGCACAACGGCCCATGCGCGCGTGCGGGTTTTCGCACAGGGCATTGCGGGCGGTGTTTTCGTAGGCCTCGCAAAATCCTATAGGTAGCTGAATTTATTATAATTTATCCAGAAATTCGACCTCCCTTGTAACAGGCTTGTGAGGTGGTGAATTTAACGATCTAATTTCGCCACCGCAGTCGGACCCCCGATTGCCGAGACATTAAAATCAGTTCTCTGGGAGGAGACACCACATGAAATTCCTGACAACAGCCGCAGTCGCGCTGACCCTTTCCGTGAGCGCAGGTGCCGTATCTGCCGCATGTGATGACGGTGAAATTCTGATCAAATTCAGCCACGTTACAAACACCGACAAGCACCCGAAAGGCATCGCCGCGACCCTGCTTGCCGACCGTGTAAACGCCGAGATGAACGGCAAAGCCTGCATGGAAGTGTTCCCGAACTCGACCCTGTACAACGATGACCAGGTTCTGGAAGCAATGCTGCAAGGCGACGTTCAAATGGCGGCCCCTTCGCTGTCGAAATTCGAACAGTTCACCAAGCAATTCCGCATCTTCGATCTGCCGTTCATGTTCAAAAACATCAACGCCGTTGACGAATTCCAAAGCTCGGAAACAGGTCAGGCGATGAAAGCATCGATGGAACGTCGCGGCCTGTCCGGTCTGCAGTTCTGGCACAATGGCATGAAACAAATGTCGGCAAACAAGCCGCTGAACCTGCCATCTGACGCAGACGGTCTGAAATTCCGCGTTCAGGCGTCTGACGTGATCAAGGCCCAAATGGAAGCCATCGGCGTTTCCCCACAGCCAATGGCGTTCTCTGAGGTGTACGGCGCCCTGCAAACCGGCGTTGTGGACGGCCAAGAAAACACATGGTCCAACATCTATGGCCAAAAGTTTTTCGAAGTGCAGGACGGTATCACCGAAACCAACCACGGTGTTCTGGACTATATGGTCGTGACCTCCACAGACTGGTGGAACAGCCTGCCAGACGACGTGCGCACGCAGCTTGCGACCATCCTTGAAGAGGTCACAACCACACGTAACGCCGCCGTTGGCGAAGTGGATGCCGAAGCGCGCCAAGCGATCTTGGACGCGGGTTCGAACATCATCGAGCTGGACGCAGACACGCGCCAGATCTGGGTTGATGCGATGATGCCCGTCTGGGCCGAGTTCACAGCAGATGTGGGCCAGGAAAACATCGACGCGGCGCAAGCGATCAACGCCAAGCACTAAGTCAAACTGATAAATGCCCCGCCCGATCTGGGCGGGGCATTTTTTGCATCTGGCAACCGGGGGCATCCCGCGTCGTATGTGCCAGCTTTCTGCATTCAAGCGGAGTTTTCTTATGTCATCAGGATACCAACCCACATCGGCCTTGGGCCGGATCGTGCACGAGTTCGAGGAAACGGCGATTGCCGTGATTTTGGGCCTGATGACGATCATCACCTTTATCAACGTCGTCTTGCGCTATGGTTTCAACACCGGCCTGATCTGGGGCCTTGAGGCGGTGACGTTTCTGTTCGCATGGCTGGTCCTGTTCGGGATGAGCTATGCCGTCAAAGTCACGGCACATCTGGGCGTCGACGCGGTGATCAACCTCTTTTCACCCCCTGTACGCCGCATGATCGCGCTGGTCGCATCGGCGATTTGCATCTTTTACGCGATGCTGTTGCTGAAAGGCGCTTGGGATTACTGGGCACCTTTCGCGGGGCTGGATGCCACATCGGGCCGCTGGTTCCCCACCGGATTTGAAAACAGCCGCGATCAAGCGTGGTATTCGACCGTGGATATCCCCATGCCGGAATGGCTGCGTTTTATCGAGGCGTCGATGAACCAAGGCGAGGCCTATGAAAAGCTGCCGCGCTTTATTCCTTATGTGATGCTGCCCATCGGTATGGCATTGCTTTTGTTCCGCTTTATCCAAGCAGCGGTACGGATTTTCACAGGTGTTTCGACCAGCCTGATCGTCAGCCACGAGGCCGAAGACGACATCGAGGCCGTCAAACATATGAACGCGGGAGACTAAGCGGATGGAAGTCCTTATTCTATTTCTGATGATCGTTGGGCTGATGCTGTTGGGCCTGCCCATCGCGGTCAGCCTTGGCTTTTCGTCCATAGTATTCCTGCTGGTCCTGTCGGATTCGTCGCTGGCGTCGATTGCGCAGACGTTCTTTCAGGCGATGGCGGGGCATTATACCCTGCTGGCGATCCCGTTCTTTGTCTTGGCATCCTCGTTCATGTCGACGGGCGGTGTGGCGAAACGGATCATCCGTTTCTCAATCGCGCTGGTCGGGCATTTTCCGGGCGGTCTGGCGATTGCGGGCGTTTTCGCCTGTATGATGTTCGCGGCCCTGTCAGGATCGTCGCCTGCCACCGTGGTTGCCATCGGATCCATTGTGATCGCAGGGATGCGCGAAACTGGCTATACCAAGGAATTCGCCGCAGGCGTCATCGCCAACGCGGGCACCTTGGGCATCCTGATCCCGCCGTCCATCGTGATGGTGGTCTATGCATCGGCCACAGACGTATCCGTGGGCCGGATGTTTCTGGCAGGGGTGATCCCGGGCCTGCTTGCAGGTTTCATGCTGATGCTGACAATCTATATCATGGCGCGGGTTAAAAACCTGCCGCGGGGCGAATGGCGTGGCTGGGCCGAGGTCTTTGCCTCTGGCCGTGAAGCGGGCTGGGGCCTGATGCTGATCGTGATCATTCTGGGCGGCATCTATGGCGGTATCTTTACCCCGACCGAGGCCGCCGCTGTGGCCGCTGTCTATGCCTTCTTTATCGCCTGCTTCGTCTATCGCGATATGGGGCCGCTGCATGTTAAGGGCGAGGGGCGCAACCTTTCGCTGCTGCGCAAGCCTGCCGCACTGGTATCGGTGTTCTTTCACCGCGACGTGCGCGATACCTTGTTCGAGGCGGGCAAACTGACGGTCACGTTGATGTTCATCATCGCCAACGCGCTGATCCTGAAACATGTTCTGACCGACGAGCAAATCCCGCAGCAAATCTCGGCCGCGATGCTGAGCGCGGGCTTTGGGCCGATCATGTTCCTGATCATCGTCAACGTGATCTTGTTGATCGGTGGCCAGTTTATGGAGCCGTCGGGCCTGTTGATTATCGTTGCACCGCTGGTGTTCCCGATCGCGATGGAGTTGGGAATTGACCCGATCCATCTGGGCATCATCATGGTGGTAAACATGGAGATCGGGATGATCACACCGCCCGTGGGTCTGAACCTGTTCGTTACCTCGGGCGTAGCGAACATGCCAATGATGAAAGTGGTAAAGGCCGCATTGCCCTTCACCGCCGTGTTGTTCGTGTTCCTGATCATGGTCACCTACATCCCGATCATCTCAACCTGGTTGCCGACCCTGATGATGGGGCCAGAGGTTCTGGTGCGGTAGCGATCTAGGACGATGAAAAGCAAAGGGCGGCATGTCAGATCGACGTGCCGCCCTTTTGCGTTTGTGGCGCAGTGAGTTTATTTTGCAAAATGAAAATTAGGCTTGTGACAGTGCCTTGATGATTGGCGCGAAATCAGCGGCCTTGAGGCTGGCACCGCCGACGAGAGCACCGTCGACGTTTTCAGCGGTAAAGATTTCGGCGGCGTTGCTGGGTTTGACCGACCCGCCATAGAGCAGGCGGATTGCGTTGGCGGTTTCTTGGCCAAACCGTTCGATCAGCCGGGCGCGGATGAAATCGTGGACTTCGATGATTTGATCCAACGTCGGGGTTTTGCCGGTGCCGATCGCCCAAATGGGTTCATAGGCGATGACGGTGTTTTCGCCCGTGGCACCGTCGGGCACGGAGCCTGCCAACTGATCAGCGATGATATCGAGGGTTTTATCTGCCTCGCGGTCGTCGCCGCTTTCGCCGATGCAGATGATTGCCGTCAGTCCCGCCCGCCACGCTGCGCGGGTTTTGGCGGCCACGGTGGCGTCGGTTTCGCCATAGCCCTCGCGGCGTTCAGAATGGCCGACGATGACATAGCTGGCCCCGCTATCTGCAATCATCGGAGCCGAAATATCGCCCGTATAGGCACCTGCGTCTTCGCTGTGGCAATCTTGGGCACCGATGGCGATGGGGGTGCCGCGCAGCGTCTCACAGGCGGGAAACAGCAGCGTGGCAGGGGGGCAGATCAGGGTTTCAGCATCACCGGGGCTGACGTGTTTGGCCAGCTCAGCCAGCTCTGACAGGGCGTTGCCCGTGCCGTTCATCTTCCAGTTTCCAGCGGCAAGTTTGCGGCGCATAGCGGTATCCCTTGTGTTCTTTTGCACTGGGATAGCAGGGGGGGCGAAACGGGGCAACGACTAGGGGCGGGCGACAGCGCGATATTGCGCGTCACCTGCGCGGCGGCTTAGCCGAACTTGATCGATTCACCGCAGCCGCAGGCCTCGGTCACGTTGGGATTGCGGAACTTGAACCCGGATTCCAACAGCGAGGTTTCATAGTCAATTTCAGTGCCGAACAGGAACATTTGCGCCATCGGGGCGATCAACACCCGTGCGCCGTCTTGTTCGACGACCTCGTCATTGGCGTCGGGTTCGTTGACGTATTCCATGGTGTATTCCATGCCTGCGCAGCCACCCTTTTTTAAGCCGATACGCAGCCCTGCATGGCCTGCCGACGTCATCAGCTTGCTGATTTGCGTCGCGGCTTTTGGGGTGATTGTGACAGCTTGCTTGCCGGGGATTGCGAACATCATTGATACTCCTGTTACAGCAAAGATAAGGGGTTCGGGGCGCATTCTCAAGCGGTAGCGTGTAAAATGAACAAAGCCGCCCGGAAATACCGGACGGCCCTGATGTTTTCGCGAAAAGCAGAAGGGGTCAGAGACCCATGCAGTTGGCGTAGTATGTCACGGTCGCGGGCCAGTCAGAGAACACCCCCTCGACACCGGCATCTTGTGCCAGCACATCAAGTGCGACCAGATAATCGCTGTCATCGCTGATGATGTCGCCCACAGACTGGAAATACCAGCCGCCACCCGACGCCAGCGGGCCAGAGCGTTCAAGCGTCCACGCGATCAGCTTGAGATCGGCCGCTTTGGCGGCTTTTGCATAGGCGGATGCGGCCAGTTTGCCGCCTTCGTTGGTCAGCAGCATGTTCAAGGATGGCGCAAGATATTGCACGCCTTGCGCTTTGAGCTGGGCAAAATCCTCTACCCAAGTGGACTGGTCCTGTTCGTCAAACCCGTCAGACCATTGCACCAGATAGACGGCTTGTTTGCCGAATTCGTGTTCTGCCTTGATCCAGTACAACACGTCGTCCAGATTAAACGATTGCGCCCAAACGTCAGAGGCAGGGACGCCTGCGGCTTTGTACTCGTCGATCATCTTTTGCGCATAGTCTTCTTGGCTAAAGCCATTGTGCGGCATCTCTACCGAAGGGGACTTCAGCTCGGGCGTGAATTTTGCGCCCAAGGATTTGAACAATGCGATGGAGTCCGCATGGGTCATCAGATGGGCACCGTCCACATAAAGCTGGGTACGGAAGGGGGCCACGCCACCTTGGTATTCTTGGGCTGTGGTGGCGGTTTTATCGGCGCTGTCCATTTTCGGCGTCAACGTCTGGAATTCGGCCAACGTCAGGTCGGATGTGCGGCATTCGGCGCTTGCTGCGCTGTCGCCCGACGCGGCGGTGAACCCAGCAGTACATTTATCGGCCAGATCGGACACGAGGATATTGGTGGTGGTGTGCAGATCGTTTTGGGCGTGACGGCAGACCAGTTCGTGATCGGCGGTAAAGGTCACGTCGCATTCCAAGATGCCCGCACCCATCCGCGCCGCAGCGACGTTCGATTCAACGGTATGTTCGGGGAACATCAACGGTGCGCCACGGTGACCGATGGAAAACGCGGTCTGCTGCGGTGTTTGGCCCATACAGGACGCCAGCTTGTCCTTCAGCGCCCCCGCAGGCAGCTTATCGACCAGATAGGCCGGGCGTGGTCCGTATTCGACGGGGGTTTGCATGGCGTGGGTGCCAGCCAAAAGGGCGGACGGCAGCAGGGCCAAAGCGGTTAGGGCAGTTGTGATACGCATGATCTCTCCAGATAAAAAAACATCTGGCGCGTATGTCGCTGCCAGATGTTACATTTCTACGATGGTTTCATGATGGTCTCGTGAATTGCGACTGCCAGATTACATGAACCCCAACTCAAGACGGGCTTCGTCCGACATCATATCCATGCCCCAGGGTGGCTCCCAGACCAGCTCGACATCGACAGTCTTGACGCCGGGCAGGGGTTCGACCGCGTCGGCGACCCATCCGGGCATTTCGCCTGCCACGGGGCAGCCGGGTGCGGTCAGCGACATTTTGATGTTCACTTCGCTCTCGGGGTTGATGTCGATCGTATAGATCAGCCCAAGTTCGTAAATATTGACGGGAATTTCAGGGTCATAGACTGTGCGGCATGCCTCAACGATCTGCTCATATAGCGGATGGTCGGTGGTCGAGGGTGCAATCAGCGGTGTACCTTCTAGGGGTTGGGTGCTGTCGGTCATCGGGTGCCTCACTTCTTTTTCTGACCCTTTATATAGGGATCGCCGCGCCCAGCGTCTAGTGGGGCATAGCTGTGTTTACCCGTCGGGTTCAGCCCCTGCGTTTGCGCACAGGTTGCGGCTTTACCCGCGCCTCAACCATATCATAAAGCATGCCGACGATATCCTTGCCGGTTGCCTTTTCGATCCCCTCAAAACCGGGGGAGGAATTGACCTCCAGCACCTTGGGCCCGCTTTCAGATCGCAGCAGGTCAACGCCGGCTTTGCCCAAGCCAAAGGCACGCGCCGCGCGTAGGGCTGTCTCGCGCTCCTGCTTGGTGATCCGTACCACCTTGGCCGATCCGCCACGGTGCAGGTTCGACCTGAAATCGCCATCCGCGCCGGTGCGTTTCATGGCGGCCACAACCTTGCCATCAATCACCAGGCAGCGAATGTCTTCGCCGGCGGCTTCCTTGACGAAATCCTGCACCAGAAAATTTGCCTTAAGCCCGCGAAAGGCGTCGATCACCGATTCTGCGGCCTTTTTGGTTTCGGCCAGAACAACCCCCTTGCCTTGGGTCGATTCCAGCAGTTTCACGATCAAGGGCGCAGTGCCCACGAGCGCCATCAGGTTCGATGTGTCCTTGGGCGATGCGGCAAATGCGGTGGTTGGCATGCCGATTTTCTTGGACGCCAACACCTGATGCGCATGCAGCTTGTCGCGGCTGGCCAGAATGCCTGCCGATCCGTTCACGCAATAGGTGCCAATGGTTTCGAACTGCCGGATGACCGCACAGCCATAGGGCGTGACCGAGGCCCCGATGCGCGGGATCACAGCGTCATAGCGCGGCAGGCGTTTGCCGTCATAATGCACTTCGGGGGCCATGGCATTGATCGCCATATAGCAGCGCGTGGTGTCAATGACCTCAACCGTGTGTCCGCGCGTCTCGCCGACATCGACCAACCGCTGGGTGGAATAATTGTCAGGCTCGCGGCTCAGCACCGCAATGCGCAGCGCCCGTTTCGGGGCGGTGTGGCGCACGGCGGCAGAGTGATAGACATCATAGCTCAGCTCGGGCTGCAGGCGCTTTTCCGTGGCCGAAATCGTAATGTGATCGGTCAGGGCCTGCCGCCCCAACAGCATCCGGCTGGCCATGCCTGCGCGGTTGGTCAGGGTGATGTCGATAGGCCAGCTTTGACCGGCAACGGCCAAGGTGGTCGCAATCACATAGCGCAACTCGGATTCGCCGTTTGATGATGTGACCTCGCGGCGGTCAATGATCGGTGCGGAACAGGTGATGACGATATCGTCGTTGCCGGCAACCGGATGCACGTTGAACCGCACCTTCGGCTTGGCATCGGATCCAAAGACTTCGATGTCATGGGCATGCAAGGATGATGTCTTTGCACCCGTGTCGATCTTTGCCTTGATCGCGGGCAAGCCCAAGTCTGGCAGGGCAATCCATTCTTCCCAACCGAAATTCAATTCTTCCATACCACAGGGCTCCAAGACCGATGCATTGATGCCGCCGACTAACAGGTCGCATGGCGCCTCTCAAGGCGTCACGCGTGCTTCCAAATGGTAAATCATCCCGGGGTTCGGGGCAGAGCCCCGAGACGGTCGCAGCGATACCCTAACTTTCGTTAATATCGCGTGTCACAATCCGCGCACCGCTGGATTGTCTGCGGAATACCGCGCGCAGAATGATCCAGCACAGCAATGATAATCCGGCAAAAACCGCAGCCAGCAACGACGTGCTTGCCCCCGGCAGCAGCAACACCACCGGCACCATGGCCAAGGCCCCAAGCGCGAAGCCTAGGAATATGTTGCCCGGCAGCAGAATCTCGATCAGGCCCAAGATCAGGGCAATCGACACCCAGACCCACCACAGCGTCAGATAATCCATCAACATCAGCCACGCCCTTTCAACAGTTTAAACGCATCGCCAAAGGCCTCGATGGCTTGGGCGGGGACAACGATTGTCTGGTTGCCCGCACCGGCCCCAAGGGCGTTCAGCGCCTCGACCTGTTTCAGGGCGATCTGGTATTGCGCCGCCTCCAGCCCGTTTTCGCCAATGGCGGTGGCCACGACCTGCGTGGCA
Organism: uncultured Sulfitobacter sp.; assembly: GCF_964021855.1. NCBI lineage: Bacteria > Pseudomonadati > Pseudomonadota > Alphaproteobacteria > Rhodobacterales > Roseobacteraceae > Sulfitobacter > uncultured Sulfitobacter sp. The sequence goes on along the minus strand of NZ_CAXHZD010000003.1, from coordinate 66,585 downwards.
TAGGCTTCGGCGTCGGCCAGCACGCGGCGGGCTTTGGCGGTTTGCTCGGACGCATAAAGCTCCGCATCGGCGGCCAGCTCAACGGCGCGCTTTTTCCCTTCGGCTTCGGTCACTTGGGCGCGGCGGGCGCGTTCGGCATTCAACTGCTGCATCATTGCGGCGCGGGTGGCGGCATCTAGGTTCACGTCCAGAATTTCGGCGCGGGTCACCTCGATCCCCCAATTGTCCACTGCATCTTCGACCAGCAGCTTGATTGTGGTGATCAAGGCGGTGCGGTTCGATTGCACCTCGTCCAGATCCATCTTGCCGATCTCGGCGCGCACAATGCCTGCGACGGTGGTGGCGATGGCAGAATCGATGTCACGAATGCGGTAAACTGTCTTTTCAGGCTCGATGATCCGGTAAAACACCGACGTATCCACCTGCACCAACACGTTGTCGCGGGTGATCGCGTCTTGGCTGGCGGTCGGCAATTGCCGTTCCAGGATCGAGATTTTATGCGCGATCTTGTCGATAAAAGGCACGATCATATTGATGCCGGGCCCCATAACAGACCGCAGACGGCCAAAGCGTTCGACCACATGCTGCTCGGACTGCGGGACGATCTTGACCCCTTTGACCACCAGAATGATCAGCAAAAGGGCCAGCAGGATAAGTGGCAGATTGCTTTGTAGGATTTCCAGCAAGATGGCTTCGATGGGCATTGGCGGCTCTCCTCAAGATGCGCGTGGGGGCAGTTTCGGCCATCTGGCCGCAAAAGCAAAGCGCCATCGTGATTGCACGTGATTGCGCGACCTCTTATAGGCGCTGTCATGGAAAAATTCTCATTTGATCTTCAGGCGCGCGACGGGTCTGCCCGCACCGGCGTCATTTCGACCCCTCGGGGTGACATTCGCACGCCTGCGTTTATGCCCGTTGGCACCGCCGCCACCGTCAAGGCGATGATGCCCGAAAGCGTCGCGGCCACAGGTGCCGATATTTTGCTGGGCAACACCTATCATCTGATGCTGCGGCCCACGGCCGAACGGATCGACCGGTTGGGTGGCCTGCACAAGTTCATGAATTGGGACAAACCGATCCTGACCGATTCAGGCGGCTTTCAGGTGATGAGCCTTGCCGACCTGCGCAAGCTGACGGAAAAAGGCGTGACCTTCAAAAGCCACATCGACGGGTCCAAGCATGAGCTAACGCCAGAGCGCTCGATGGAGATTCAAAAGCTGCTCGGCTCTGACATTGTGATGTGTTTCGACGAATGCCCCGCATTGCCTGCCGACCGTGACCGCATCGCGGAATCCATGCGCCTGTCGATGCGGTGGGCCGCGCGCAGCCGTGATGCCTTTGGGGATCGTCCCGGCCATGCGTTGTTTGGTATCCAACAAGGCGGGCTTGAGCAGGATTTTCGCGAGGAAAGCGCCAAGGCGCTGATCGACGTGGGCTTTGACGGTTATGCCGTCGGCGGTCTGGCCGTGGGCGAGGGGCAAGAGGCGATGTTCGGTTGTCTTGATTTCGCCACCGACATGCTGCCCGTCGACCGCCCGCGTTACTTGATGGGGGTGGGCAAGCCCGATGATATCGTCGGCGCCGTCGCACGCGGCATCGACATGATGGACTGCGTTCTGCCGTCACGCTCTGGCCGGACGGGGCAGGTGTTCACGCGTCACGGCGTTGTGAACATCAAAAACGCCCGCCACGCTGATGATCCGCGCCCGTTGGACGAAGAATGCACATGCCCGGCCTGTTCAAACTACAGCCGCGCCTATCTGCACCATGTCTTCCGCAGTCAGGAAATGATCAGCGGCATGCTGCTGACCTGGCATAACCTGCATTACTTCCAAGAAATCATGGCCGGTATGCGCGCTGCGATTGCCGCAGGCACGTTTGACGCGTGGCAGGCCGATTTCCATGCGCAAAGGGCGCAGGGGGATATAGAGCCGCTGTAGCTTTTCAACCGGCGGCGTGAAAAATAAACTTGTGAACCCATCCTTGTCGTCGCGCGTCTTTTGGTTAGGTGATGAAGACAATAAATTTTAAGGACGGGACGTACCCCATGACACAAGAATTATTTACGCCACTGAAAGTCGGCGCAATCGAGGCTAAGAACCGTATCGTAATGGCCCCGCTGACCCGCAGCCGCGCCGACAACGACACTGGTGAAGTCAACGATCTGCACGTTGAATATTATGCGCAGCGCGCAGGTGCCGGCATCATCATTACCGAAGCCGCGCAAATCAGCGCCGAAGGCAAGGGCTACATCAAAACCCCCGGCATCTATACCGAAGGGCAGGTTGCCGCGTGGAAGAAGGTCACGGATGCCGTGCACAAGGCGGGCGGCAAGATCGTTATCCAGCTTTGGCATGTGGGCCGGATCAGCCATGTTGATATCCAGCCAAACGGCCAAAAACCTGTCGCACCTTCCGCGATTGCCGCGAACATGAAGACGTTCACCGGTGACGGCATGGTCCCCACCTCCGAGCCACGCGCGCTTGAGCTGGACGAAATGCCACGCATCGTCGAAGATTATGTTCACGCGACCAAGATGGCCGAGAAAGCCGGATTTGACGGGGTCGAGGTGCACGGTGCCAACGGCTATTTGCTGGATCAGTTCATGAAAACCTCCAGCAATAAACGTGATGACGCCTATGGCGGCTCCGTTGAAAACCGCGCGCGTCTGCTGCTTGAGGTCTTGGAGGGCGTCACAAATGCGTGGGACGGCGACCATGTCGGCCTGCGTCTGTCGCCATTTTCACCTGCGAATGACATCGCAGATGAAAACCCGCAGGAAACCTTTGAATATGTGATCCGGGAACTGAACAAATTCGGCCTTGCCTATCTGCACATGGTCGAAGGATCGACCGGACAGTCGCGCGATCTGAAGGAAGGCGAGGATCTGGCCAAGCTACGCAAGCTGTTTGACGGCGTGTATATGGCCAACAACCTTTACGACCGCGACATGGCGATCAAAGCGGTTGCTGATGGCGCTGCTGATCTGGTTGCCTTTGGCCGGCCCTATATCGCGAACCCCGACCTTGCCAAACGTCTGGAACGCGATGCGCCACTGAACGAGGGTGACACCAGCACATTCTATGCGGGCGGTAAGGAAGGTTTTACCGACTATCCATTTTTGGAAGAAATCGCTGCTGACTAAGCCGCAATTTTCCGGCCCGCCGCGTTGGATGGGCCGGAACCACCCGTTACAAACCCTTTTTGACCGGAAATTAATCGATCCGTGCTTGTCTGTCCGCTGATAGCGGTTCATTCTGGCAAAAACCCCAAATCAGTTGGCCAAGCCTAGCAAGGCGGTAGCACGACGGGGATTGAAACAGGCGGGTAGGGTCCCCAAATACCCTATCTAGAACAGGAGATGACCGATCGGCTGCCTAGAATAGGGGCCAGTGTCATCTTGCAGTATAAGGAAAAGAGCATGTTAGAGCCTCTGAACGCATCCTACCCCGTGTTGCCCTTGCGCGACATCGTGGTGTTCCCCCATATGATTGTCCCGCTTTTTGTGGGTCGTGAAAAATCCGTGCGCGCGCTGGAAGAAGTGATGGCCGACGACAAGCAGATTCTGCTGTCGAGCCAGATCGACCCCGGCATGGATGACCCCGACGCAGACGGTATTTTCCAGACAGGTGTGCTGGCGAATGTCTTGCAACTGCTGAAATTGCCCGATGGCACCGTTAAGGTGCTTGTCGAAGGGCAGTCGCGTGTGCGCATCACTGAATACCTTGAAAATGATAGCTTTTTCGAAGCCACGGCCGAGTATCTGAGCGAAATTCCCGGTGATGAAACCACCACACGGGCGCTGATCAAAACCGTCGCCGAAGAGTTCGAACGTTATTCCAAAGTCAAAAAGAACGTGCCCGAAGAGGCGCTGACAGCTGTGCTGGAAGCGACCGAACCTGCGCGTCTTGCTGATCTGGTGGCGGGCCACTTGGGTATCGAAGTCGAGCAAAAGCAAGATTTGCTTGAAACGCTGTCCGTGTCCGAGCGTCTTGAGAAAGTTTACGGCCTGATGCAGGGCGAAATGTCCGTGTTGCAGGTCGAGAAAAAAATCAAGACCCGCGTTAAAACCCAGATGGAGAAAACGCAGCGCGAATATTACCTGAATGAGCAAATGAAGGCCATTCAGACCGAGCTGGGCGATGGCGAGGACGGCAAAAGCGAATTGGCCGAACTTGAAGCGCGCATCGCGGAAACCAAGCTGAGCAAAGAGGCCAAAGAGAAGGTCGACGGTGAGCTGAAAAAGCTCAAGAACATGTCGCCCATGTCTGCCGAAGCCACGGTTGTGCGCAACTATCTTGACTGGATCCTGTCGATCCCGTGGAATGTGAAATCGCGCACCAAAAAGGATTTGGTCAAAGCACAACAAGTGCTCGACGATGATCACTATGGCCTTGAAAAGGTTAAAGAACGCATCGTGGAATACCTTGCCGTGCAGCAACGCTCGTCCAAGCTGAAAGGCCCGATCATGTGCCTTGTCGGCCCTCCTGGTGTGGGTAAAACGTCGCTTGGTAAATCCGTGGCCAAGGCCACAGGGCGCGAATTTATTCGCATCAGCCTTGGCGGTGTGCGTGACGAATCCGAAATCCGCGGTCACCGTCGGACGTATATCGGCTCCATGCCCGGTAAGATCATTCAGGCGCTCAAAAAGGCCAAGACCAACAACCCGCTGATCTTGCTCGATGAAATCGACAAGATGGGGCAGGACTTCCGCGGCGATCCCGCGTCGGCCATGCTCGAGGTGCTTGATCCGGAGCAAAACTCCACATTTGTGGATCACTATTTGGAGGTCGAATATGACCTCTCGAACGTGATGTTCCTGACCACATCGAACAGCTATAACATGCCGGGTCCGCTTCTTGACCGGATGGAGATTATCCCGCTGTCGGGTTATACCGAGGATGAAAAGCGCGAGATTGCCAAACAGCATCTTGTCGCCAAGCAGATCAAGAACCACGGTCTTAAGGCAAAGGAATTTGCCATTGAAGACAGTGCCTTGACCAGCATGATCCGGTATTACACCCGCGAGGCTGGCGTGCGGAACCTTGAGCGTGAGATCGCAAAAGTGACCCGCAAGTCGCTGACCAAGATCGTCAAGAAAGAGGCCGAGAGCATCACAGTAAATGCTGACAACATCGAGGAATTCCTTGGCGTTAAAAAGTATCGCTATGGTCTGGCCGAGCTTGAAGATCAGATCGGTGTCGTGACTGGGTTGGCCTATACGTCGGTCGGGGGTGAATTGCTCCAGATCGAGGCATTGCGCCTACCGGGCAAGGGTCGGATGAAGACCACAGGCAAGCTGGGCGATGTGATGAAGGAATCCATCGACGCCGCCAGCAGCTATGTACGGTCGATCAGCCCGTCTATCGGGGTGAAGCCGACCAAGTTCGACACGGTCGACATCCACGTGCACGTGCCCGATGGTGCCACGCCCAAAGACGGCCCCTCGGCCGGTTTGGCCATGGTGACATCGATCGTTTCGGTGCTGACGCAAATCCCTGTTCGGCGTGACATCGCCATGACGGGCGAAGTGTCGCTGCGCGGGAATGCGATGCCTATTGGCGGGCTCAAGGAAAAGCTGCTTGCCGCCTTGCGCGGTGGGATTACCACGGTTCTGATCCCCGAAGAGAACGAAAAGGATTTGCCGGATATCCCAGACAACGTGAAGGAAGGGTTGAAAATCATCCCGGTCAAGCACGTGTCCGAAGTGTTGCAGCACGCGCTTGTGCGCCAGCCTGAAGCTATCGAATGGGATCAGGAGGCAGAAGATGCAGCAGCCGCTGCCCTGGCCAAAAAATCCCCAAGCGGGGACAGCGCCACCGCGCACTGATCATACTGAAATATAAAACAAAGCCGCCCTGGAAACGGGGCGGCTTTTTCATTTGGTGGCAGGCTATTGCATCGTCACGCCAATGTGCACATGCAGTCGTAGCGCTGGCTTTGGGCCGGCCATCACGCTACGGTGCTGCTGTGTATCCGTAAAAAGGCAGGGTTGATGAGCAAAGCCGCAAAAACCGTTAAGCCGGACTTAAGCCGCATAAAATTGCGTGGGGCCCCGAAAGGGCAGGCCATGCAATCGGTCAAGGCCCCCGCTGTCTCCAGCGATACACCGAACCCCAACGCGCCGCGCCCGGTGATTGTTGGCCCGGTCATGCGCAAGAAAGAACTGATTGATCTGGTGGTTGAACGCTCAGGCATTAAAAAGAAGGACGCGAAGCCGGTCATCGACGCCATGCTTGCCGTGTTGGGCGAGGCGTTGAACGACAGCCGCGAGCTGAACCTTTTGCCGATGGGCAAGTTCAAGGTGCTGAACGAGAAAGACCTTGGAAACGGTAAAATGATGCGCGTGAAAGTGCGTCAGGTCGATGCAAAACCCGCGCCGCGCACGGGCTTTGGGATTGATGCGGACAGTTCTGACGACTGATCAAATCGGGGCATTCAAGCCACCTGTATGGGTCTCGCAGGCGCGAAACATTATCCAAACATCTCAGTTCGTTATGCGATTTAAGAGAGGGGGAATGGTGGGTCGTGAGAGGCTCGAACTCCCGACATCTTCGGTGTAAACGAAGCGCTCTACCAACTGAGCTAACGACCCGTGAGCGTTCTACTATCCAAGCCCCACGGGTGTTTCAACCCCATTAATGCGCTGACTTCAAATTTTCTGCAAAAGTTTTGAAATCAACCGCCGTGCAGAGGGGATGCGCCGCGATTTAGCAAACTAGGCACCCAAAGCCGCACGCGAAATACGCCAATCATTTTAAGGGGCTGCAACAGCCTGCGGAATATTTCAGGCAGTTTCCGCTTGTCATTCAGGCCGGAAAACCCGACCGTTAAACCCAACGGTGTGAAACGGGATCGCGCGGCAAATGGTTGATATCTGGGAGGGATTGAACGCGGCATTCTGGCTGATCGTGCATTTCGATGCCGAGCTTTGGGAAATCAGCCTTAGATCGTTGCGTGTAACCCTGACCGCCTTGGTGATTGCGTCGGTGATCGCCATCCCCTTGGGTACCTATCTGGCCGTGCAGCGGTTTCGCTATCGCCGTTTTGCGATATCGCTGATCAACGCGCTGATGGGCCTGCCGCCGGTTGTCGTAGGGTTGGTCGTCTATATCTTGCTGTCGCGGTCCGGGCCGTTTGGCGTATTAAATCTGCTGTTCACCCCCACCGCGATGATCATTGCGCAGGTAATTATTATCACCCCTGTGATCGCGTCGATTGCCCATCAATCCATGCGCGAGCTATGGGCCGAATATCATGATCTGCTGATCTCGCTGAACACCTCGAAATGGCAGCGCATCACGACCCTGGTGCGCGACGGGCGGCGCAATTTGCTGACCGCTGCCTTGGCCGGTTTTGGCCGGGCCATCGGCGAGGTGGGGGCGATCATGATCGTGGGCGGCAATATTGATCATGTGACCCGCGTGCTGACCACCGCCATCGCGCTTGAGACCGGAAAGGGCGATTTTGCACTGGCTTTGGGGCTGGGCTTTGTCCTGATCGGCTTGGCGATTGTGGTGAATTTGGCGATCCACACGCTGTCGCGAACGGAGCGGGAGGGGCAATGGTGAGCCGTCTATTTCCCCTGACTTTGCAAGATGTTACCGTCCGCAGGCAGGGCAAACGGATCATCGGGCCGGTTGATCTGGTGCTTGATCCGCAGGGGCCGACGATTGTGATCGGGCCAAACGGGTCGGGCAAAACCACGTTGCTGCGCGTCCTGCACGGGATCGAGCGCATCAATGGAGGGTCTGTGACTTGGACGACCGAGGATACGTCGAAACAGGCGTTTGTCTTTCAATCCCCCATCGTTATGCGCCGGTCTGTCGCTGAAAATCTGGCCTATCCTTTGCGGTTGGTCAAAACCCCTGCAGCGCAGATCAGGGAAACGGTCGGCTATTGGCTGGACCGGATCGGGCTGGCAAGCGTGCAAAACAGCCCCGCCACCCGTTTGTCAGGGGGCGAGCGGCAGAAACTGGCCATTGCCCGCGCCTTGGTCCGCAAGCCGGATGTGCTGTTTCTGGATGAACCTTGCGCAAATCTAGACGGCCACGCCACCCGAGAGATCGAAGCCCTGCTGCAAGAGATTGCAGCGGCTGGCACGCATCTGGTGATGGCAACCCACGACATGGGGCAGGCGCGGCGGCTGGCCCATGATCTGGTGTTTATGCTGGATGGGAGAATTCACGAAACCGGGCCTGCAACGACCAAATTTGCAGCCCCACAAACCGAAGCGCTTGCCGCATTTTTAAGAGGAGACATTGTAACATGAAACGAATTTTAACCGCAGTAACCATGCTGTTGTGGGCACAAACCGCCAGCGCAGAAGAGATGCGCATGGCTGTGACCACATCGTTCGATAATTCCGGGCTTGCCGATGTGCTGCTGCCCGCGATCAAGTCCGATCTTGATCTGGATGTAAGGCTGTTGGTGGTGGGCACCGGGCAGGCGTTGCGCCTGGGCGAGGCGGGGGATGTCGATGCCGTATTGGTCCATTCCAAAGCGGCAGAAGAGAAATTCGTGGCCGAGGGGCATGGGACGCACCGCCGCGAGATCATGTATAATGATTTTGTTTTTGTTGGCCCCAACGCTGACCCAGCGGCGATTGCTGATGCAGCCAGCGCGGCGAATGCGATGCAGCGGATCGAGGGTGTCAAAGCCCCCTTTGTCAGCCGTGGCGACGACAGCGGTACCCATAAGGCCGAGAAAAAGATCTGGGCCAGTGCGGGTCTAGACAGCGCCGGGTTCGGCGATTGGTATCGTCCGGTCGGGGCAGGGATGGGGGCCGCGCTGAACACTGCCGCTGGCATGAACGCCTATATCGTGGCAGACCGTGCAAGCTGGTTGAACTTTGGCAACAAGGGCGATCTGGCGCTGCTCTATTCCGGCGATCCGGCCTTGTTCAATCAATATGCGCTGCTGCCGGTGAACCCTGATAAAAACGCTAACATTCGCAATGACTTGGCGATGAAACTTGAGGGTTGGTTGACCAGTGCGCGGGCGGCCGAGCTGATCAATGGTTACAAGATCAATGGCGAAGCGTTGTTTGTGTTTAACGCAACGCCTTAAGGGTCGTGATGATGATGCCCGTGATCGTGCCCATGATCATGTCCATGGTCATGCGGCTCATCCTCGTCCAGTGATCCATGGACGGCGAATTGCATGATGTCGGCATCCTGCGCCTCGATCACGCGGTAGGTTTCCCTGACGCCCGCGGGGGTCAATTCGCGCGACACTGTGATCAAGGTGTTCGGCGCGTGGTCCTCGCATAGCTCTGCCATTTGGGCGATTTCCTCTTTGGCGACGGTCATCGCGGCCTCGAGGTTTGGTGCACCGTAAATCTCGACGAAATGCTGGGCCAGCAGGTTGGCGAACACGTCATGTTCATGGGGCTCAATCTGCGTCACCGCGACAAAACTGACGCGGCCAAAGGTCTCGATCCCCATCCAGCCATTGGCAAAGGCCTGCCGCGCCTTGCCGACCAGATCACCCTCGCTCCAGTTTGAAAACTCGAACCCGCCGGAAATACACCATTCACCGGTGCGGGCGGGGTTGTGGAAAACGCGGGTGTCGCTTTCGTCAAAATGGATGGCGCGGGCTAGTTTCATACGGGCCTCGTGAGGGTTGCGGTCAGCGGTATCAAAACGGTTTCTTGGTCGATCTTCAACAGCAGCCCCAGGTTTTCATCAAGCCCGACATAGCTGCCGGTCTGCCCTGCGACCGTGATCTGCCCCTCAAGCCCATGGGCAAGGCCGGACCATTCGGCGTGCAGTTTGGCCATGCCGCCGTCGGCCCAGCTGTTGATACCGACAAGGGTGTGGCGCACCCATGCCTCAAGCAGGTGATGCGGGGCCACGTCGGCGCAGCCTTCGGCATAAAGCGCTGTTTGATCGGGGGTTAGGCCGGTGTCATCGCTGTCGGGCCACAGCGATAGGGTCAGGGCGACGACCAACCAATCGGGCTCAGCCTCAGGGTCGGTGCCCGATGCCGCCATGGCCAATTGCCCGGCACGCCCGCCGTTCAGGTAAATGCCGCCGTCCCAGCCCAGATGCACGCCGACCTCGGGCGGGGCCAAAGCGCCAAGCGCATTCTGAAAGCCAACGCCGCACACCGGCAGCATTGCCGCCGCGTCGGCAAGCGGCACATCGGGGGCAAAGACAATTGCCGCCCGCAAGCTGCTGGCCCCAAGATCGTAAAACACCAATCCCGCATCACACCCCTTATCCGCCGCGTCACAGGCGAGCGCAAAGGGGTCTTGCCCCTTGGCGTCTTGGCCGGAAAATAGCGGTGGAAACTCAGGCGCCGTCATGCATGCCCTTGGGATATCAGGTCTTTTGCCACCTTGCGGAAGACCAAGGCTTGGGTGCTTTCGGGCTTGGACACCACAATCGGTGCGCCGCCGTCAGCGGCCAAACGAATGTCGATATGCAGCGGGATTTCAGCCAGCAAAGGCACGTTCAGCTTCTCGGCTTCCGCAGCGACGCCGCCATGGCCGAACAGATGTTCCTCGTGACCGCAGGCCGAACAGATATGCGTGGACATGTTTTCGATCATGCCGATCAGGGGCGTGCCCAGTTGGTTGAACATGTCGATCCCTTTGCGGGCATCCAGCAGGGCGATGTCCTGCGGGGTTGATACAATGATCGCGCCGTTAAGTTCGGCCTTTTGCGCAAGGGTCATCTGCACATCGCCGGTGCCGGGGGGCAGATCGACGATCAGCACATCCAGCGCGCCCCATTGCACCTGCGACAACATCTGCTGCAACGCGCCCATCAGCATCGGGCCACGCCATACAACGGCTTGATCCTCGTTCGTCATCAGGCCCAGCGACATCATGGTCACGCCATAGTTGCGCATGGGCAGGATTGTTTTGCCATCAGGCGACGCGGGCCGCCCCGATACGCCCAGCATCCGCGGTTGCGAGGGCCCGTAGACATCCGCATCCAGCAGCCCGACGCGGCGGCCTTCGGCGGCCAGCGCACAGGCCAGATTGGCGGCGACGGTTGATTTACCCACGCCACCCTTGCCGGATGCCACGGCGATAATCCGGTCAATACCCGGTACTTTTTGCGGGCCAGTGGGGGCCGAACTGCGCGATCCCTTAAGGTCGGGCGGCGGTTTGGGCGCGCTATGGGCCGTCAACACGATGGAGACTGATGTGATGCCGTCCAGCGCCTTGATCTGCGCCTCGCCGGTATCCTTGAGCGCGGTATAGGCGGCCGCGTGATCGCCGCTGACCTCCATCACGAAACGCACCACGCCATCGTCGACGGTCAGCGCCTTGACGATACCCGCCTCGACGATCGATGTGCCGCTAATCGGGTCTTTCAGGTCTGCCAGAATGGCAAGAACGGATTCTCTGGTGACGGTCACCTTAGGATTGCCCCTCGATTTTGCCGGTAACGACATGTTCCATGTCCAGCCCGTCGATGGTCAACACCATCTTGGCGTCAAAGCTTTTGCCTGTGGTGTCACCGGCGTTGCGCAGGGCCTCTTCGATGGCTTGTTGGGATGTCACGCCAACCTGTTTCAGGAACTTGCGCATCGACATGTTGAAATCTTCGCTCATTTTCGGGTCTCCGATATCTGGGGCCGCTGTGCGGTCAACCTTGTGGGTTGGTGCGGTTGCGGCAATGGGAAAGGGGTATTTGTTTTTGTAACTGGCGGATCGGGGCGCTGGCTTGCAAAATCAGTGATCCTTGCGCTTTGACAGATAATCATCGGTGGTGCGCGGACGGGGGCGTTCGGCACCTGAAAACGGGTTGTTCTGGGCGTGATACTGCGCGTTGATACGGCAGCCGTCACACATCTGGATCATCCGCGCGGTGTCGGAATTGGCGAACATCGAATGCTTTCCGGCCAGTTTCTCGACGATCTTTTCAACGGTGGATTTAACCCCAAACAGCGTCCCGCATTCCACACAGGCAAAGGGTTCTTCTTCGTTCAAGATCACCTGTTGCAGGGCGGTTTCGGTCAGGTTGAACTGCGGCTCTAGCGTGATCGCGTTTTCGGGGCAGATATTGGCACAGAGCCCGCATTGCAGGCAGGCGTCTTCCTGAAAGCGCAATTGCGGCAGGTCGGGATTATCACCAAGCGCACCGGAAGGGCACAAAGACACGCAAGACAGGCACAGGGTGCAGGCATCTGTATCGACCAAAACCGCGCCATAAGGGGCATCAAGCGGCAGCGTCAGAACCTGTTGATCGGGGTTGAGCGCCTTGGCGGCCAGACGCGCGACCTGCCGACGGCTGCCAATGGGCAGGATCGGGTCGGCCGTGGGGGCCATCGGCGCGCGGCCAAACAGGTGGTCCGACAGCGCGTCGGGGTCTGCGAAATCCAGCAATGCAGATTGACCGGGCGCAATCGCATCGGCCAGCGCCAGCTGCGGATCAAGGGCGTCGCGTTCGGTTTTTGGCCCCAACAGGATATCAACATGGCTGAACCCGCTGGCAAGGGCGGCCAGCATCTCGGCATGGCCAAAGCCTGACAGCGCGCTGACCTCCATCGGGATCACATGGGCGGGCAGGCCGCGACCAAAACGGGCGGCCAGCTGGATCATTTCAGCGCCGTGATCATCATGGACCAAAAGTGCCGCATCCTCACCACCGGACATGCGATAGTTGCGCGCCAGCGTGCTGATCCGGCGGAACATGTGATCCGGCCCTGGCACGTCATAGGTGATGGCCCCGGACGGGCAGACGGCGGCGCACGCCCCGCAACCGGCGCAGATCATCGGATCAATGCTCACGGTTTCGCCCGCAGACAGGATCGCCCCCGTGGGACAGACGTTCAGGCAGTTTGAGCAGGCGGGCTGTTCGGCACGCGAATGGGCGCAAAGCGTCGGTTCCATGCTGATATACAGCGGCTTTTCAAAGGTGCCGACCATTTGGCTGGCGGACAGGATTGCATCTGCGACGGCGGGCTGGCTGCCCGGGTCTGCACGCAGATAGCCGTCGCGTTTTTCGGGCGCGGGGAACAGCGGCTGACCCCCGGTCAGATCAAGGATCAGGTCGCATTGCGATACGGCCCCGTCTTGCGGATCGGTCAGGGCAGGGGTGCCACGGCCCCCGGCAAGGCTTTGTTGGAAATGATCAATGCGAATGTCGAACTGGCCCAAGGTGCCGCTGGCGCCGCGCAGGGTGCCGATCACGATGTCATAAGCGGGGGTGGGCAGAAATGCACTGCCCGGTGCCAGCAATACCGTCACCGCCAGCGCATCAGACAGTTTTTCAGCCGCCGCAACGGCTGCGTCTTCATCCCCAAGGATCAGGCAGGTGCCTTCGCTGATGATATCGATTGATTTGGGCGGCGGCGGGGCCAGCATTGCGTCGGCAATCAGCGCGGCCATTTTGGGTGTGGTATCATCGCCATCGGCGGTCCAGCCAGCGCGGTCGCGAATATCGACGCATAGGGGTTCATCGGCGTTCAGTTCTTCGGCCAATGCGGCGAAACGGGGGGCTTCTTGGGCGCAGGCAATGACCACATCACCGGCCGAGATTGCCTTGGCGGCGGTTTCGATCTGCGTGGTGCACAGGCTTGTGTGGCATCCCGAACAACCCATTCCGGTTGCGTCGCCCAAGGCTTTGAAATCGACCTGCTGTGAGCCGAGACAATCACAAACCAACAACGTTTTCGTCATGATATCCCCTTGTGCCGATTGTGGATCGTGCTTCAGGTAGTCAGGAAATGGGCGCACAGTAAACCGCAAATCTGGTTTCTGTGCTGGTCTGGACCGAATGCAGGTGCAGCATCACCCTGGCTGAATAATATTTATGTGCAATCACTTAACCGCATTAACCAGTAATCATTGGTGTCTGTGGATGCTGCATCGCAGCATAACAACCGCGTGAAGGGAAATATCAAAAAAACCTTTGTCGTTTTCAAAGTTTTGCGTCACCATACGGGCAGCCACACGAGGGGATTTAATTGCCGCGTAGCCACCCAAATTCAGTGACCATCCCTGTTGGTGTCGTTGTCAGACGCACACCGGGGGCTACACGCTGGGCTAAATATGCCTGGACGGTCACGGATATTTTGCCCGGTGCAGCGCAAGCCGACTGGAAGGTTCTGCGGACCGAGGGCGACGTTACCGAATACCACGCGGCCACCCTGCCACTTACCTTATATGTTCCGGATGCCGAGGCCTATGCACATGAATTGCAGGCCCGAAGCCCGTCGATCTACACGGTGCTACGCCCCAATGCTGAAAGCGGCGGCGTGCCGTGGTCAGTGGCCCTTGTGACGGCATCGCCCTACGAGGCGCAGGATTACTGCGATTCAGCCGAAGAACTGGTTGAAAAGCTGCCAATGCCCCATGGTTTGCGGGCCTTGGTTATCGAATTTGTCGAAAAACACTACGAGGAAGAAGCGTTTGTGAAACGCCGGCGCAAGAACGCGCGGGTGGATCAGACGGATGATGGCGTGGGCGATTCCCGTATTCGCCAGACCACCGATGTGTACCGCGCCCCGCGCCGCCGCGAGGTGATCAATTGACCGCCGCACTTTCATCATGGTCACGCAGACGTGCCGCCGTCGCCGCAGAAGAGGCCGCGCTGAAACGCGAAGCCGATGACGCGATTGTTGCAGAGCAGCAGGCGGAGCTGGCCGAAAAGACCGACGCCGAGATTTTAGAGGAATTGGGCCTGCCCGATCCTGATGCGCTGGTTCTGGGCGATAACGTTAAGGCGTTCATGGTTAAGACCGTCCCGCAACATCTACGCAAACGCGCGTTGCGATCCCTGTGGCGCAGCAATCCTGTATTGGCCTGTGTCGATGGCTTGAACGATTATGACGACGATTACCTGACCGGCAGCACGGGGCAGGGGCCGATCAAGACCGGCTATCAGGTCGGCAAAGGCATGTTGGCACATCTGCTAGAGATGGAACGCCAAGCGGCGGCACCCGCTGAGGCCGCGTTGGTGGTGGTTGATGACGACGCCGAAGACGACGAAGATGTGCTGGTGGTGGTGGACGAGGTGAGCGCCGCCACGGACGACGCACCGGTTGAGTACGCCCGCGTCGAAGAGGCCGAAGAAATCGAACAAACCGCGCCGACCCGCCGTCGCATGCAATTTCATATCGAAGGGCAAAACGCATGAACGTGGCCGCAACATTGCCCGAAGTGATCCAAGAGGACCGCCTGCGCGCGGATCTGTACAACTATCTTGGGGTGATGCTGTCCGGGCCGCCCGATCAGATGTTGCTGGATCAAACCGCAAACCTGGAGGGCGACGAGACCCCATTGGGCCAAGCGATCCAAGGGCTGGCGCGCGTGGCAAAGGTATCGCGCCCAAAATCGGTGCGCACGGAATTCAACGCCTTGTTCATCGGCTTGGGGCGCGGTGAATTGTTGCCCTATGCCAGCTATTATCTGACCGGCTTTTTGAACGAAAAGCCGTTGGCGAATTTGCGCAAAACCATGGCCAGCCTTGGTATGACCCGCGCCCAGGATGTGTTCGAGCCCGAAGACAACATCGCATCCTTGATGGAGATGATGGCGGGCATGATCGTGGGGCGGTTTGGCCGCGTGGCCACAATCAGCGAACAACAACAGTTCTTTAACGCTCATATCGGCAGTTGGGCGGCGCATTATTTTGCCGATCTGCAAGCTGCCAAATCATCAGTTTTATACGCGTCTGTGGGGGCCGTTGGCGCGGCCTTTATGGATATCGAACGCGAAGCATTCCGCATGACCAAAGCTGAACGGTAATGCGTCACACTCCGGTGGGGACGCCCGCCGGATAACTCGAAGGGAAGGTACCAAATGACGGACAAGACAAAAGGCGCAAGCCGCCGCGACTTTCTGAAATTTGCAGGCACAGCGGCACCCGTGGCCGCCGCCGCGATTGCAGCGGGTGGGGCAACGGGGGCCGAAGCGCAACCGGCAGACCTGTCATCCGAGACCATGCAGGATACCGCGCACACCCGCGCCTATCTGGAAAGCACACGTTTCTAGTTTCTAATAGCCAACTGAACACCGGCAAACGGCCTGACATGCCAACACGGTGAGCGACGTAGAATTCTCCGGCTGATGCTGGAAAAAGGGAGAAATACCATGCTGAGGAAAAAGACCAACGGGTATACACGCAGATCAGGCCGCGCGCCGATCGTGGTGAACAATGGCAATAGCACCATCGACCGACGTGGATTTTTGCGCGGATCGGGCCTTGCTATTGGCGGGCTGACGGCCATTGCCGCGACAGGCGGTTCGGTCACCAAAGCGACTGCCCAAACCGCCGCGACCCGCGCGGTTGAAACGGTTAAATCAGTATGCACCCACTGTTCCGTCGGCTGTACCGTCATCGCCGAGGTCGATAATGGCGTCTGGACGGGGCAAGAGCCCGGCTGGGACAGTCCGTTCAATCTGGGGGCACATTGCGCCAAAGGGGCATCGGTCCGCGAACATGCCCATGGCGAACGTCGCCTGAAATATCCGATGAAAAAAGAAGGCGGTCAGTGGGTTCGCCTTAGCTGGGAACAGGCGATCAACGAGATCGGCGACGGCATGATGAAAATCCGCGAGGAAAGCGGGCCGGATTCGGTTTATTGGCTGGGTTCTGCCAAGCATAACAACGAACAAGCCTACCTGTTCCGCAAATTCGCGGCCTATTGGGGCACCAACAACGTCGACCATCAGGCGCGTATTTGCCATTCGACCACGGTTGCGGGTGTGGCAAACACATGGGGCTACGGCGCCATGACCAACAGCTATAATGACATCCACAACAGCAAGGCGATCTTTATCATCGGGGGCAACCCGGCCGAGGCACATCCCGTGTCGCTGCTGCACCTGCTGAAAGCCAAAGAACAAAATAACGCGCCGCTGATCGTATGCGACCCGCGCTTTACCCGCACGGCGGCCCACGCAGATGAATATGTACGCTTCCGGCCGGGATCGGATGTGGCCTTGGTCTGGGGTATCCTGTGGCACATCTTTGAAAACGGATGGGAAGACAAAGAATTCATCCGCACCCGTGTCTGGGGCATGGACGAGATCAGGACCGAAGTGGCCAAATGGACGCCGGACGAGGTCGAGCGTGTAACCGGCACCCCCGGTACCCAGCTTGAGCGTGTGGCGCGGACCCTTGCCAACAACCGTCCCGGCACCGTGATCTGGTGTATGGGCGGCACCCAGCACACCAATGGTAACAACAACACGCGCGCTTACTGCATCTTGCAGCTGGCCCTTGGCAACATGGGCACTGCAGGCGGCGGCACCAATATTTTCCGCGGCCACGACAACGTTCAGGGTGCGACGGACCTTGGTGTTCTGGCAGATACGCTGCCGGGGTATTACGGCCTTTCCGCAGGCGCTTGGGCGCACTGGGCAAGGGTATGGGAAGAAGACCTTGATTACCTCAAGGGCCGGTTCAGCAGCGAAACTGTTGGCGATACGCCGATGATGAACCTGACCGGTATTCCCGTAAGTCGTTGGATTGATGGTGTTTTGGAAGATGCCGAAGACCTTGACCAGCCCGACAGCACACGGGCCATGGTCTTGTGGGGGCATGCGCCGAACTCGCAAACCCGTCAAAAGGAAATGAAGACGGCGATGGAAAAGCTCGACCTGCTTGTTGTGGTCGATCCCTATCCGACAGTGTCCGCCGTGCTGCAAGACCGAAGCGACGGGGTGTATCTGCTGCCGGCCTGTACGCAGTTTGAAACGCGCGGCTCTGTCACGGCGTCCAACCGGTCGCTGCAATGGCGCGACAAAGTGGTCGATCCGCTGTTTGAATCGCTGCCCGATCACACGATCATTGCAATGTTTGCCGAAAAATTCGGTTTCCACGACAAAATCTTCCGCAACATTGCCATTGAAGAAGGTGGCGAGCCAAACGTCGAGGACATCACCCGTGAGTTTAACCGGGGTATGTGGACCATCGGCTATACGGGCCAAAGCCCCGAGCGGATGAAGATGCACATGGCCAACCAACACACGTTCGACCGCACAACCTTGCGGGCGAATGGCGGGCCGGCCGATGGCGATTTTTACGGGATGCCATGGCCGTCTTGGGGCACCGCCGAGATGAACCACCCCGGCACGGCGAACCTATATGATATGTCGCTGCCGGTCGCCGAAGGGGGGCTGACCTTCCGCGCCCGTTTCGGTGTGGAGCGCAACGGCGAGAACCTGCTGGCCGAGGGCGTATTCTCGGCCGGGTCCGAGATCGAGGACGGGTATCCCGAGTTCACCATGCAAATGCTGCGTGATCTTGGCTGGGATAGCGACCTGACCGACGAAGAACGCGCATCGATTAACTTTGTCGCGGGCTTCCCTGACGGTGATCCGAATATGGGCAACGCGTCCGATGATGGTGGTGCCGCCAACGAAGAAGTTGGTGAAACCTCGCAAACCGGTGAAATTCCATCGGATTACGTTCAAAAGACCGGTGGCGTGAACTGGAAGACTGACCTTTCTGGCGGTATCCAGCGGGTTGCAATCGCCCATGGGTGCGCGCCCTTTGGGAATGCCAAAGCCCGTGCCGTGGTCTGGACCTTCCCTGATCCGGTGCCAATCCACCGCGAGCCGCTGTATTCGAACCGCCGCGATCTGGTGGCCGATTACCCAACCTACGAGGATAAGAAATTCTGGCGGGTGCCCACCATGTATGCCTCGATCCAGGAAAAGGATTTCTCGGAGGATTATCCGATTATCCTGACCTCGGGCCGCTTGGTTGAATACGAGGGTGGGGGCGACGAGACACGTTCAAACCCGTGGCTGGCCGAACTCCAGCAAGACATGTTCGTCGAGATTAACACACGCGATGCCAACAATCTGGGCGTCCGTGACGGGCAACAGGTCTGGGTCGAAGGCCCCGAAGGCGGCAAGGTCAAAGTGATGGCCATGGTGACTGAGCGGGTCGGCGAAGGCGTGGCGTTCATGCCTTTCCACTTTGGTGGGCATCTGGAAGGTGTTGATCTGAGGGATAAATATCCCGAAGGGGCCGATCCGTATGTCTTGGGTGAAAGCGCCAACACCGCGCAAACCTATGGCTATGACAGTGTAACCCAGATGCAAGAGACCAAGGCTACTCTTTGCAAAATCTGGACAGCGTAAGGGAGAGATAAGATGGCTAGAGCAAAATTCCTCTGCGACGCTGAACGCTGCATCGAATGCAACGCCTGCGTCACCGCCTGTAAAAACGAACACGAAGTGCCGTGGGGCATCAACCGCCGCAAGGTTGTCACGATCAATGACGGCAAACCGGGTGAACGGTCGATTTCGGTCGCCTGTATGCACTGCTCGGACGCGCCTTGTATGGCCGTTTGTCCCACCGACTGTTTCTATCAAACAGACGACGGTGTGGTGCTGCACTCCAAAGACCTGTGCATCGGCTGCGGCTACTGCTTTTACGCATGCCCCTTTGGCGCGCCGCAGTACCCCCAAGCGGGCAACTTCGGCTCTCGCGGGAAAATGGACAAATGTACCTTCTGTGCCGGTGGCCCCGAAGAAAACAACTCCACCGCCGAATTCCAGAAATACGGCCGCAACCGCATCGCAGAAGGCAAACTGCCGATCTGCGCCGAGATGTGTTCAACCAAGGCGTTGCTTGCCGGTGACGGCGATGTCGTCTCGGGCATCTACCGCGAACGGGTCGTGGCACGGGGCTTTGGCTCTGGCGCGTGGGGCTGGGGCACGGCGTACGAACAAAAGGGCGGCTAACTGCCCGTTATGATATGACAATCATAGGGGCGGCCTGTTACGGGACCGCCCCTATTTGGTCAGCCAAAAGGGATATAACGATGCAGCGTTTGATTGCCGCCTTCTTGATTTGCCTGCCTGTTTTGATGGGGGTCGCCGTGCCTTCGGCGGGTTATGCGCAAACCAATGTGCCGCCTCAGACCAGCACGGTGGATAGCAACCCGGCCGTGTCCAAGCTGGATGACATCTTGCGGCGGCAAGAGGGGCTGAAAACCGCAGACGATGTGATCCGCGCGAACGAGCTTGGCGATCCTGACGCCGCAATGTCCACCACCGATCAGCTGGGCACCCTTGGCGGGGCGTCTGACGCCGATCTGTGGCGCGCCTTCCGCTTTGGCAAGGCTGACATCACCACCCAAGCGCGTGTGCCTGCGGCCACGACCCTGATCCAGGACGGCGGTATGTGGTGGCTCGATTTTCGTCGTGGCCCCCTGCAAAAGATTGCGATTTACCTGCTGGGCGGCACCTTGCTGGCGCTGGCACTGTTCTATCTGATCCGGGGCCGTATCCGTATCGAGGGCGAAAAAACCGGGCGGACGCTGCTGCGGTTTCAAGCCTTTGAACGCTTTGGCCACTGGATGCTGGCGTCGTCCTTTGTTCTGCTTGGGGTGACAGGGCTGATCTCGTTGTTTGGCCGCACCGTGCTGATCCCCGCCTTCGGTCACGAGGCGTTTTCATCCGTCGCGATTGTCTGCAAATGGGTGCATAATAACGTGTCATGGGCCTTTATGATCGCGCTGATATTCGTGTTCATCATTTGGGTCGTCCACAACATCCCCGACCGCACCGACCTGCGCTGGCTGGCAAAAGGTGGCGGGCTGATCGGGGGCGGGCACCCGCCTGCGAAAAAGTTCAACGCTGGCCAAAAGCTAATTTTCTGGGCGGTGATCCTGCTGGGCGGGTCGATCTCTCTGTCCGGTCTATCCCTACTTTTCCCGTTTGAATTCAATCTCTTCGGTCATACGTTTTCGTGGCTGAACGGCTTGGGCGCGCCGGGATGGTTCGGATTTGCCGATTTGCCATACCCGCTCGCTCCGCAAGAGGAAATGCAATACGCCCAACTGTGGCACGCGCTGATCAGCCTGATCCTGACCGCGATTATTTTCGCGCATATCTATCTGGGCTCCATCGGCATGGAAGGCGCGTTTGATGCCATGGGCAAGGGCGAAGTCGAAGAGCAATGGGCCCGCGAACATCACAGCATCTGGGCCGAAGAAGTCGCCGGACCAAAACCCGCAGCACGCAAGGAGCCGTAACATGAAAGCGTTTCTAACCGCCGTCGTCGCCATGGTTGTCATCGCTGCGGGGGCCTATCAGATTTTAGAGGTCATCAACGTGTCCACGGCCAAAGCGGGCACGTCGTCCGAGAACGTGCGTCGGTCTGAGTAGGGGGAATTTGCGGTATAAGGAGCTACATGCCGACTGTGGTCACTCTGACCAGCAAAGCGATCTGATTTCAGAGATATCGGTTCGACTCATCTGCTAGGCCCAGAAAGCTGATTTTAACGTCCCTGAGGAGTGCTCAATATGACGCGATCAGACCTATACAATCTTCGGGAAGATGAAGAGTTCGTATATGTACCAGAAGAATTTTTCAATCTTCTACCGAAGGAGTATCGCGAGGCCGCTGAGGCACGCAAGCAGCAAGGTAAGAAGGTCCTACGGATCGCCGATAACGACATCAAAGGTCTAATTAGGCTTGCGAAAGCAATACCAACAACATCAAGTCTTAGTTATATCTACCACCGTCTAAGAACGGCCGAAATTGAAGTGACGGCAGAGGCACTAATGGAGCAGGAAGTTCTCACAACTGCATTTATTGTGACCTATGCGCGTCTATTCGCAAGCGGAAATGGAGCGGTTAAGCTGTCCAAGACAGATATTCCGGAGCATTTAAGACCCGTTCACCAAGACATTATGGACCTTCGCCACCAAAGATATGCTCACAATGGTACTCATAAAACGATAAATAGTGGTATTGAGTTACATTTTGATGATGATGGGTTCAAGGTAAGCATGCAGATGAGACTTGGGTTCTTTTTCGGTGGTCGAAACGAGTGGGAGGAACTCATAACGTTCATTGATGCGCATATGCATGAAAGCCTTATGAAAATACTCCGTCGCTTAGAGAGAAAAACGGGCTACGAATGGACGTTTCCCGAAGGTCCGAGGCCTGATTGGGTTGGCAACTACGGTTAGAAGTTGGAACCGACATCTAATTTAGAGATCATCAACCCGCGTGCCCATTCCTTCATAAATGAGCACCGTAAATGCGATCTTTCAAGCCTGTGACGAAATCGTTGTAAACTAGATTTCGGCTTGGAGCGGGTAACGAGAATCGAACTCGTAACTAAAGCTTGGGAAGCTGCCGTGATACCTTTTCACCATACCCGCGCGCCGTGGACCTGATTTAGGTCGTGGCGCGCAGAGCGTCAAGTCAGGACTTGCGGGCGGTGAAAAGTTAATCTCTGCGGGGATGGCGTGGCCGTCAAATTGCGCGAAGGCATCGGTCATGACGGCCAGAATGTGGGGCTCCTGTGCGCGGGTTAACCGCGCCGACGGCGACGCCCGCCGCCCGCACCATCGCCGCCACCTGTGTTAAATGTCGCAGTGGGCAGGGTGACGATGCTGTTCAGGATCGGGAAGGGTTCAACGGCATTGGGGATGGCCGAGGCATTGACGAAATGCTCCTGAAAGCGGGGTTCGATCGCGGTCTCAATCTTGTGGATATTGCGCACGGTTTCTTCGATCTCGGCACGGCTGGCGCTGTTCAGCAGGGCAATCCGCGCGCCGGTGCCTGCGGCGTTCCCGGCCGATGTGACCTTGTCCAGCGGGGCGTCGGGGATCATGCCCAACACCATCGCGTGCTTGGTGCTGATATGCGCGCCAAAGGCCCCGGCCAGCACGATACGGTCGACCTTATCGACGCCGAATTTATCCATCAGCAGACGCGCGCCTGAATACAGTGCGGCCTTGGCCATCTGGATTTCGCGGATATCGCGGTTGGTTACGGTAATCTTGGGGCCACCATGGGCCGTGCCGTCATAGACCAGATAGGAATTGGTGCGCCCGTCGGCAAAAACCATGGGCGATCCGGTTTGCTCGGCTGTGCCGATCAGGCCGGGCGCGTCGACGATACCGTGAATGCGCATCTCGGCGACCATCTCGATAATGCCGGACCCGCAGATGCCGGTCACACCGCTTGCGCCGATCTCGGCCTCGAACGCCGGATCATCGGACCACAGATCGCTGCCGATCACCTTGAAGCGCGCGATCTTGGTCACGGGGTCAATTTCGACCCGCTCAATCGCGCCGGGGGCGGCACGCTGCCCGCTGCTGATCTGCGCGCCCTCGAACGCGGGGCCGGTGGGCGAGGAACAGGCGAGCACTTTCTCGCGGTTGCCCAGTAGGATTTCAGCGTTGGTGCCCACATCGACGACCAACACCAGATCGTCGGATTTATCCGGTGCCTCTGACAGGGCGACGGCGGCGGCATCGGCCCCCACATGGCCCGCAATACAGGGCAGGAAATATATCCGTGCCGAGGGGTGAATGGTCAGGTCCAGCTCAACCGCGCGCATGCGCAGCGCGTTGGATGTGGCCAAGGCGAAGGGGGCTTGCCCCAGCTCGAACGGATCAATGCCTAAGAACAGGTGGTGCATGACGGGGTTGCAGACGAACACCGCATCCACGATCAGGCCCTTATCCACGCCACCCTCGGCGCAAATCTCGTCAAACAGGGTGTTCATGCCGGCGCGCACCGCGCGGGTCATTTCATCCGCGCCGCCTTCGTTCATCATGGAATAGCTGACCCGGCTCATCAAATCCTCACCAAAGCGGATTTGCGGGTTCATCACACCTGATGACGCGACTACCTCGCCGGTCTGCAAGTCGCACAGATGCGCGGCGATGGTGGTGGAGCCCAAATCGACGGCAAGCCCATAAACCGTGCCCTCGTAGAACCCCGGCCACAGATGCATGATACGGGGCGGGTTTTCATCATCGCCCAAATGCACGGCCACGGTGACTTTCCAATCGCCCTTGCGCAAAATCTTTTGCATCACCTGCAGGATCTGCAAATCCGCCTTTACGTTCTCCAGCTCCCATTGGTCCTTTAGCGCGGCGCAAAGCCGCTCCAGATCGCCTGACGGGTCGTGCATGTCGGGTTCCTGCACCTCGACGTAAAACAGTTTGGTTGACGGGTTCAGCACGATGTCGCGCGCCTCGGCCCGTTTGCGGACCACTTGCTTGTGCACCTGGCTTTCGGCGGGCACGTCAATGACGACATCGCCCATCACCTGCGCCTGACAGCCAAGGCGGCGCCCGTCGATCAGGCCGCGCTTGTCCTTATAGCGTTGCTCGACGCTGTTCCATTCACTCAGCGCGTCATCTTGCACGGTCACACCATGCTTGGAAAACTTGCCAAATCCTGGCGTCACCTGACATTTCGAACAAATGCCGCGCCCGCCACAGACCGAATCCAGATCAACGCCCAATTGACGCGCTGCCGTCAGAATGGGGGTGCCTTTCGGAAAATGCCCGCGCTTGCCCGAAGGCGTGAATACCACCAGTGGATCGTTGCTCATCAAATCAGTCCTCAAAACCTTTGCCGCAACATAGCGAAGGCAGCGCGAGACGAAAGCCAAGATACGTCGCAAAATGCCGCATCCGCGCCCTCGCTTCTCTGGCTTTCAAATATCCTGGGGTTCGACCCAAAGGGTCGCCCCATATTCGTGGCGCGCCTTTGGCGCGACGGGCAAAGCCCCGTTCCACGCAAAGCCAAATAGAAACGCATAAATCTCAAGCCCCACGCGCATGAAAGATGAAGCCCAGAAAATTCAACAACAGCTGCGCGGCCAGAATGGATGTCGATCCCGTGGGGTCATAATCCGGCGCGACCTCAACCAAATCGATCCCCACAATCTCGTGGCGCTTGGCGGCGGCCTGTAGCAGCTCCAACACCTCGTAATACAAAAAACCACCATGGGACGGCGTGCCGGTGCCCGGTGCAATCGACGGGCAAAACGCATCAATATCGATCGTGACATACAGCCGCGCGCCTTCGGGTACATGGGCCAACACGCCCATTGTCCCCATCTTGCGCGCCTGCCGGACCGATATAATATCAGACCCCATCGCGCGGGCATCATCATAGCCCTCGCGCGCGGTCGAGCTGACATTGCGGATGCCCACCTGCGTCAACCCGGTGACATATTCCTGCTCAGCGGCGCGGCGCATGGGGTTGCCGTGGCCATGACGGACACCGTGGCGTTCATCAACGAAATCCAGATGCGCATCGATCTGCAAGATATGAATGTCGCCCTGACCATCAAACGCGCGGATGCATGGGATATTGATCGAATGATCGCCGCCAATCACGACGGGCAGGGCACCGGCATCCAAAATCGCCCGCACGCCGGTCTCAATATTGGCGTGGCTTTGTTCGGTGTCGGTATGGACGATGTCGGCGTCACCAATATCGACGATGTTCACATCGCCGGGCAGGTACACCGCGTCGTCTTCGTGGTCATAGGCCCCCGCGTGGCCAAAGCTGAACAGGGTCGATGCCTCGCGCACGCCGCGCGGGCCAAACCGCGCCCCTGCGCGCCATTGCGTGCCCGCATCATACGGTGCCCCCAGAATGGCGACATCGGCATCCAATGCTGCCCAATCGGGCTGATAGGGCCGTTTGCCAAAGGTCGAAATGCCCACAAAGGGCAGGTCCAGCCTGCCACCCTCATATCCGTGATTGGCCATCGTAATGCTCCCCAAAATACCCGCTCAGCACAGCTTTGACCGAGCTTTGCGTTTTTGCAATGGCCCTGCGTGGCAAATGGCCCTTTCCAATTGGTGCAATCCATGAAATAGGAAACCGCCAAATGAACCCATGCAAGCCGAGGTGCAAAATGGAGATTCGTGAGGCTCTGACCTTTGATGATGTACTACTGGTGCCAGCGGCATCAAGCGTGTTGCCTTCGACGGCTGACACACGCACCCATGTGACCAAATCCATCGCTTTGAACATCCCGCTGCTCAGCTCGGCGATGGACACGGTGACCGAAGGGCGCATGGCGATTGCTATGGCCCAAGCGGGCGGCATGGGGGTGGTTCACCGCAACCTGACCATCGCCGAACAGGCCGAAGAGGTCCGCCGCGTCAAACGCTTTGAAAGCGGGATCGTCTATAACCCGATCACCCTGCGCGCCAATCAAACCCTCGCGGATGCCAAGGCATTACAGCAACGCTATAACGTCACCGGTTTTCCGGTGGTGGATGAAATGGGCCGGGTCGTGGGTATCGTGACCAACCGCGATATGCGCTTTGCCCGGGCCGACGATACGCCAGTGCATCTGATGATGACCGTGGACAATCTGGCCATTTTGCACGAACCCGCCGACCGGGAAGAAGCGATCAGCCTGATGAAGGCCCGCCGGATCGAAAAACTGCTGGTGACGGATGATCAAGGCAAGCTGACGGGTCTGCTGACCCTCAAAGACACCGAACAGGCCGTTCTGAACCCCACCGCGTGCAAGGATGAGCTGGGCCGCCTGCGCGTCGCCGCCGCGACCACCACGGGCGATGCCGGGTTTGAACGGTCCCAAGCGCTTGTCGATGCGGGCGTGGACATGATCGTTATCGACACGGCGCATGGGCATTCCGAAGGGGTGGCCATCGCGGTCGAGCGCGCCAAAAAGCTCAGCAACGAAGTTCAGGTTGTGGCCGGTAACGTGGCGACTGGCGAAGCGACACGTGCCTTGATCGGTGCGGGTGCGGATGCGGTTAAGGTGGGCATTGGCCCGGGGTCGATCTGCACCACGCGGATGGTGGCGGGCGTCGGTGTACCACAGCTGACTGCGATCATGGATTGCGCAAAAGCGGCGGGTGATATTCCGGTGATCGCCGATGGCGGCATCAAATTCTCGGGCGATTTTGCCAAGGCCATCGCGGCGGGCGCGTCTTGTGCCATGGTCGGATCGATGATCGCGGGCACCGACGAATCCCCCGGCGATGTCATTCTTTATCAAGGGCGTAGCTTCAAAAGCTATCGTGGCATGGGCTCGCTTGGCGCGATGGCCAGCGGCTCTGCCGATCGGTATTTCCAGAAAGATGCCGCCAGCGACAAACTGGTGCCCGAAGGGATCGAGGGCCAGGTGGCCTATAAAGGCTCCGCCGCGGCTGTGGTCCATCAAATGGTCGGCGGCTTGCGCGCGGCAATGGGCTATACCGGATGTGCCACGGTCGACGAAATGCGCAAGAACTGCTCGTTCGTTAAGATTACTGGCGCAGGTCTGAAAGAAAGCCACGTGCATGACGTACAGATTACGCGGGAGTCTCCGAACTACCGCGTCGGGTAACATCTTATTGTTTGTTGTTCTAAAGGGCCGTGGCGCGAAATCGCCCGGCTCGTTTTTTGCGCGCGACAGGCCCCATTCGGCCTAACCCGCCAGTGGCGTTCCAAGACGCTCTCTATATCGGATAGGGGGGACGCCCATTGTTTTGCGGAATTCACGGCGGAAGGTTTCGGCAGAGCCGAACCCGCAGCTTTCCCAGACATCGGACAGTGGAATAGAGCCGTTCTCAAGCAACTCTGCCGCGCGGGTCACACGTTCAAGCTTGAGCCAGTTTAGCGGGGTTGTTCCAGCCTCTTCATGAAAGCGCCGCGCCAATGTGCGCCCGCTGGTGGCGGCGACGCTGGCCATACGTTCAATCGGCCATTCTTCGTTAATTGATGCGCGAATGCGATCTTGCAGTGCCGACAGACCTGATCCAACGCGGGCCTTTGGTTCCGGACGGGGGACGAATTGCCGCTGACCGCCATCCCGTTGCGCAGGCAAAACCAGCCGCCGCGCGACAGAGGCGGCCACCTGCGCGCCAAAATCCTGCCGGATAATATGCAGCCCCAGATCCAGCCCCGCCGCTGATCCGGCAGAGGTAAACACACGCTCACCTTCGACAAATAAAACATCCGGATCGACGCTGATGTTGGGGTATGTCTCGGCCAGCTTTTCCGTATAGCGCCAATGGGTTGTCGCCGTTTTCCCGTCCAGCAGGCCCGCCGCGGCCAAGACAAAGACCCCCGAACAGATCGACGCCACACGTGCTCCGCGGGCGTAGGCATCGCGCAACGCTGAACACAGCTCCTCCGGCACAGGGGTGTCTGCGCCGCGCCATCCGGGCACGATAATCAGGCTGGCGTCTTGCAAAAGGCTCAG
Source organism: uncultured Sulfitobacter sp. (assembly GCF_964021855.1). NCBI lineage: Bacteria > Pseudomonadati > Pseudomonadota > Alphaproteobacteria > Rhodobacterales > Roseobacteraceae > Sulfitobacter > uncultured Sulfitobacter sp. The sequence continues at coordinate 38,670 of NZ_CAXHZD010000003.1, read as the reverse complement.
ATCGTCTTGGGCGTCTATTGTAATGCCGCCGACCGCGCGAATGGGGCCGGGTTCGGCTTTGACGGTCGCAAACCTGTACCAATTGTCAAATTCAGGGCGGGGCAGGGCGAAGAGTTCAACCGCGATGCCGAATTCAAAGGTGCACAACCCGTCATAGGCAACGGCGCAGACCAAGGGGTGTTTTTCGGGAAACGTGGCAAATTTTGTCATGTTGGCGGAATCCGACCGTATATTGTCAATAATGCCAGTATCGGGATTTATCAGCAACTGGCAAGTCTTGTTCATCACATTGCAACGGAGACTGACAATGACCATCCAAACAGACCTTCTGGCCGCAATCGAAACCTACTTCGACGCGATCCATGACTGCGACACCGCCAAATTGAATGCGGTATTTCACCCTCAATCCAGCTTGTTCGACGCTGATAACGGCACCGTTTTTGTTGAACCCATCGACAGTTTCAGCCGCGACGTTGCCGGGCGTGTATCGCCCGCAAGTAAGGGGCAGGCGCGCGAGGCAGAGGTTCTGTTGATCGACTTTTTGTCGCCGCTCAGCGCCACCGTTAAAATCCGGATACGCGCCCATCAAAGCGTCTTTGTCGATCACCTTGGCTTTGTTCTTGGCGCGGACGGATGGCAGATCGTGTCCAAGATTTGGCATCTGGAAAGCACCATTGAACCAAATGAGGTGACGCAAGATACGGCTGCCTAAACTGATCCTGTAACAGACTGAATATAAACATAAAGGACTATGAGATGGCAAAATGAACGCAGTCGGATGGTTCGATATCTACGTTGATGCTCCTTTTGCCTCACCACGGCAGGTCGGCTTTGTCACCGTACGCGCAGAAACCATTGCGGATGCCGGAAGCGGTAAAAGACCTTGACGACGAATGGCGGCGGTCGGTACAGCCCTATGTGTACGCAGACCTGCAAAGTCAGCTGATGCGCGCCGCAACTATGGTCGGTGAAATTGGATAGCAACGACCACATGGTATCACCGTGATGGTCGCGCCGATCTCGCAGCAGCGGCCGAAGTTACAAAATAGCATTGCCTGATAAGGTACTGCTTTGAAAGGCAATTAAACGTGGCACTTACATGACCCCCGGCGCACGCGTCGCAGCAGCGATTGAAATTTTGAACACGATGTTTGACGGTCTTCCGGCCGAGCAGGCGCTGACCCGTTGGGGGCGTGGCAATCGCTTTGCCGGGTCCAAGGACCGCGCGGCAATTCGCGATCACGTGTTTGATGTGCTGCGTCAACGCAGGACCGCTGCCCATCTGGGCGGGGGGCAAACGGGACGCGCCATTATGATTGGTATCTTGCGCGCGCAAGATGCTGATCTTGATAGTCTTTTCAACGGGGTGGGGCATGCGCCTCAACCGCTAACCGACGCAGAGCATGAACCCTCGGCCGAGGCTGATGAGGCAACGCTGTGGAACTTGCCAGACTGGATCATTCCGCAGTTCAAAGCGTCGCTTGAGGACCGCGCCAAGACCGTGGCCCTGGCGCTTCAGGCGCGCGCACCGATCACGCTGCGGGTCAATACGGCCAAAACCACGCCAAGCGCGGCAGCGGCAGCATTGGCGGATCAAGGGGTAGAGACGCGGGCCAACCCGCTGGCTGAAACCGCACTGACGGTGACGGCGGGTGAGCGTAAAATTCGTAACTCTGACAGCTATTTAGGCGGGGCGGTTGAGCTGCAGGACGCATCTAGCCAAGCCGTTGTCGCTGCCATGCCGAATGGAGGCCGGGTACTGGATTACTGCGCGGGGGGTGGTGGAAAATCACTGGCGCTAGCTGTTGATCCGGCAACGGAAGTCACCGCCCATGACATTGACCCCCGGCGCATGCAGGATCTGCCAGCCCGTGCTGAGCGCGCTGGCCGTACCATTCGCCAGATTGAAACGGATGATTTGAAAAATGAAACGCCTTTCGATGTGGTTCTATGTGATGCGCCATGTTCCGGCAGCGGGGCATGGCGGCGCTCGCCCGAGGGGAAATGGACCCTCTCTGCCACGCGGCTTCAAGAGCTGAACGCCATACAGGACAGTGTTTTGGACGATGCGACGGCGTTGACCGCCCCGAACGGATGTTTGGTTTATGCGACATGTTCGGTGCTAACCTGTGAAAATGAAGATCGGATTAACGCGTTCTTACAGCGTCATCCCGATTGGTCCGTCGGATTTCAAAGACGGTTTGATGTAAATGACGATGGCGACGGATTCTTTACGGCGCACTTGAGGCGAAACTAGAACTGTGTATTATCAACCTATGCGTGTTTTTCGGGTTGTCATGAGCACATTCACACTACCTTAACCTTACTGCACGTAGATCGATTGCAAGTTCTATGTGGCGGGAGGGCCGTTTTTGTCAAAGCCGAACAGCGTGGCACAAGTTAGGCGCAAGCGGTTGCTTATCGTTGTTTTCGCTGCGATTGCTGCGGCTATTGCGGCGCAGGTGTCGCAAAACCATTCCCTGAGCGTTGTTTTTATGGCGGCGGCTGGTGCTTTTTTAAGTGTCGCTGCCATTGGCTTTGTTGCCGATGTCGTGTCGGTTAACCGGCGCGGCAAGGATCAGCGGGCGATCGTTGATTTTATCGCCAATGACGCCAGCCCAAGTGTATTTGCCACCGACGACGGGGTGGTCACGGCGCAAAATTTGGCCGCTGCGGCGCTTTGCAAGGTTAAACCGGCCAAAACCGTGACGTCATTTCTGTCTAGCCAATTCGCGAACCCGTCGGCCATTGTTTTCCGTCTGCAAGATCGCGCTGCGAAAAACGGTGCGGCGCGCGAGGATATCGTGACGCGGTCCGGTCATGTGCGTCTTTCTTTGCACCGGGTTGCGGATGGGTTTTTGTGGCGGGTGGAAACCATTCAGGAAAAAGGCCCCGCGCGGTCGCGTGATTATGAACAATCCTTGCCGATGATGATGGTCGGCCGGTCCGGTGCCGTCTTGTTCATGAATGAAGCGTCTCGCGGGCTTATTGGCAGCCGGGTCAAAACGCTGGACCGTGTGTTCAAAACATTGCCGGTGGCCCATGGCGATCTGGCGGAGGTCATGACCGCAGATGGCGAAATGACCATGTTGATCGGCGAGCTTGAGGCAGGCGCGGGCCGTAAGGCCTTGTATTTATTGCCTGCCCATGCGCCGCGGTCGCAGGATGCAGAATGGCGCGGCTTTCACGAATTGCCCATCCCCTTGATCAAGATCGCGCCAAATGGTGCGGTGTTGTCGTATAACCAGATGGCCGCAAATCTGGTTGGGCCGGGGTTGCAGCCTGACGCGCTTTTGGCGACGCTGATGGAAGGGCTGGGGCGGTCCATCAATGACTGGTTGACCGAAACGCTCGACGGGAAATTGCTGCAAAAATCCGAATTTCTGCGCCTTAAACGCGATGATCGAGAGGCATTCGTTCAGGTCACGTTAAGCCTTGTGACAGATCAGGGGGTGCCTGCATTAATTGCCGTTTTGAATGATGCCACGCAGTTAAAAACGCTCGAGGCGCAGTTCGTGCAAAGCCAGAAAATGCAAGCAATCGGGCAATTGGCCGGTGGCGTTGCGCATGATTTCAACAATCTTCTGACCGCAATTTCTGGTCACTGTGACCTTTTGCTGTTGCGTCATGACCAAGGCGACCCGGATTACAGCGATCTGATCCAAATTAACCAAAATACCAACCGCGCGGCCGCGTTGGTGGGGCAATTGCTGGCCTTTTCCCGCAAGCAGACGCTGCGGCCGGAAACGCTGGATCTGCGCGATACGTTGGCCGATTTGACGCATCTGTTGAACAGGCTTGTGGGGGAAAAGGTGACCCTGAGCCTAAGTCACGATCCGGTACTAAAGCCCATACGCGCCGATAAAAGGCAGCTGGAACAGGTTCTTATGAACCTTGTCGTCAATGCCCGCGACGCGATGCAAGACGGCGGAGAGATCAAGATCACGACCGAATGTTTGGACCTGAACGCGCCGCTTTCCCGCGACCGCGTGACTGTGCCGCCGGGCCAATATGTAACCTTGCAAGTGGCCGACGAAGGCGTGGGTATACCCGAGGATAAACTACAAAAGGTGTTCGAGCCGTTTTACACGACGAAACGCACGGGCGAGGGGACGGGGCTGGGGCTGTCCACGGCCTATGGGATCATCAAACAATCAGGCGGTTTTATCTTTATCGATAGCACCGTCGGCGTCGGAACGGTCTTTACGCTTTATTTTCCTGTGTTAACAAGAACCATGATACAGACCCCGGATAAAACGGTCGCCCCAGCAGCGACGGCCACGAATTTTGACGATGGTATTATTTTACTGGTCGAGGACGAAGCGCCGGTTCGAGCCTTTGCCAGCCGCGCCTTGCGGATGCGGGGCTATACCGTGCTCGAGGCCGAATCTGCGGAAATGGCGCTGAAAACCCTTGAGGATGAGACATTGAACGTCGATGTGTTCGTCACGGATGTGATCATGCCGGGGATGGACGGGCCGAGCTGGGTGCGCGAGGCGCTGAAAGACCGGCCAGGCGTGCCTGTCGTGTTCGTTTCAGGCTATGCGGAGGATAGTTTTGGCGCGGAACAAACCGCCATTCCAAATTCTGTTTTCCTGCCAAAGCCGTTCTCGCTGACTGATCTGACGAATACCGTCCACAGCCAAATGCGCTGATCAGGGAATGGAATCGTATAGCGCAAACTCCTCGTGAAATTTGCGGCGAAACCGTTGCTCCACGTCGGGTGACAAGGTTAATTCCATCTGCGGCGACACATTTTCACGTTTTAGATCAAGGGTGACACCCAACCGGTCAGATAGAAATGCCTGCAACCTGGCTTGATCTTCATATCTGAAATAATGGGTAATGTGCGTGCCGTTGGGCTGTGCTGCCATAAAATTTAGCTGGCTGCCCACATCTGCGAAGCCGGGTTTTTTGCCCTTCATATAGGCCAAAATAAACTCGTCAAAGCTGATGTCGAAAGTGGCGTTTGGTTTGCCCTGCATAAAAGGCCGCTGGCGGTAGCGATACCAACTGCCCAGCCAGCTGATCGGCTCGCGCATGACGGCCATTAGTTCCATCTCGGCGTCGCATACCTTTAAAAACATCGGCCGAATGAATCGGTTGTACCGATAGACGGGCGCATGTTTCAGCATGGGTGGCTCTGAAATAACCATATCCGCCCGCGGGGCCAAAGCGGTCTCATAAGCGGTGGACCCCGTCTTGGGGACCGATAAAAAAGCAAGCCGTTCTTTAAAGAAAACAAGCATATAGACGATATCCCACGTTTAGTTCCCACGGCCCGAACATTGTAAATCTGATGTTAATCACTTCGGATAAAAGATGGAATATGAAACAAATAGATTGAAATGTTCTGCTTTTGGTCTCATATGGAACATATAAAGAACAAAACCCGATTGGCGCATGCAGCGATTGCGGCTTCGACACCACTGTGACAGTAAAGGGATACCCTCAAATGGCAACGGCAGATCTTTTGACAATGGACAACAAGAAACAAGCTGAAAAGCAAAAAGCCCTTGATAGCGCGCTGGCACAAATTGAACGCCAGTTCGGCAAGGGGTCGATCATGAAACTGGGTGCCGAAGGTGCCATTCAGGACATTAAATCCAGCTCGACCGGCTCTCTTGGCCTTGATATCGCGCTTGGCATTGGCGGCCTGCCGATGGGCCGGATCATCGAGGTTTATGGCCCTGAAAGCTCGGGCAAGACCACATTGACGCTGCATTGCGTTGCCGAGCAGCAAAAGCAGGGCGGCGTCTGTGCGTTCGTCGATGCGGAACACGCGCTTGATCCGCAATACGCGAAAAAGCTGGGCGTCGACATTGACGAATTGCTGATCTCTCAGCCCGACACCGGCGAGCAAGCGCTTGAAATCGTTGATACTTTAGTGCGTTCAGGCGCTGTTAACATGGTTGTTGTCGATTCGGTTGCGGCGTTGACGCCGAAATCCGAGCTTGAAGGCGACATGGGCGACAGCTCCGTCGGGGTTCAGGCGCGGTTGATGTCGCAAGCGATGCGGAAACTGACCGGCTCGATCTCTCGGTCGAACTGCATGGTGATCTTTATTAACCAAATCCGGATGAAGATTGGCGTGATGTTCGGCTCCCCCGAAACGACGTCGGGCGGCAACGCGCTGAAATTTTACTCCTCCGTGCGGCTTGATATTCGCCGTATCGGTGCGCTGAAGGATCGTGACGAGGTGGTCGGGAACGCCACACGGGTCAAGGTCGTGAAAAACAAGGTCGCAGCGCCGTTCAAACAGGTTGAATTCGACATCATGTATGGCGAAGGCATCTCGAAAATGGGCGAGCTGTTGGACCTTGGCGTCAAGGCCGGCGTGGTTGATAAATCGGGATCATGGTTCAGCTATGGTGACGAACGGATCGGGCAGGGGCGTGAGAATGCCAAAACCTTCCTGAAAGAAAACGAAGCTATGGCGATGGAGATCGAAGACAAAATCCGCGCTGCCCACGGGCTTGATTTCGACGGATCCGAAAAAGACGATATCGATATTCTCGAGGCGTGAGCCGGTTTGAATAGTAATTTAGGGGCGTGCCAGCGGGCGCGCCCTTTTTCGTTTGGCGGAACGGTGGACAGTGCCCCGCCGCAAGGCTATTTGAGGGCAACACTTTTTTGCCCCTCGAAAGGCCCCGCATATGAAGACGCTAAACGATATCCGATCCACCTTTCTGGGCTACTTTGAAAAGAACGGGCACTCCGTTCAGCCCTCCAGCCCGCTGGTGCCGCGCAACGACCCCACATTGATGTTTGCCAACTCGGGCATGGTGCAGTTCAAAAACCTGTTCACCGGCGTGGAAACTCGCGATTATAAACGCGCTACCACGGCACAAAAATGCGTGCGGGCAGGCGGCAAGCATAACGATCTGGACAATGTCGGCTATACGGCGCGTCACCATACGTTCTTTGAAATGTTGGGTAATTTCAGCTTCGGCGATTATTTCAAGGCCGAGGCGATTGCATTTTCATGGGAGCTGATCACCAAAGAATTGGGGATCGATCCGAAGCGGCTGTATGTCACCGTTTACCATACCGATGACGAGGCTGCGGACATTTGGAAAAAGGTCGCAGGCCTGCCCGATGACCGCATCATTCGCATCGCGACTGACGATAACTTTTGGATGATGGGGCCGACCGGTCCTTGCGGTCCATGCTCCGAGATTTTCTATGACCACGGCGATCACATCTGGGGCGGTCCTCCCGGCTCCCCTGAAGAAGACGGCGACCGGTTTGTTGAGATCTGGAACCTCGTTTTCATGCAATACGAGCAGTTCGAGGATGGCACCCGCAAGCCGTTGCCGAACCAGTCGATTGACACCGGCATGGGCATCGAACGTGTCGCGGCCTTGTTGCAGGGCACCAACGACAACTATGCCACGGACCTGATGCGCAACCTGATTGTTGCCAGTGCCAACGCGTCAAACACCGACCCCGACGGGCCGGGCAAAACCCATCACCGCGTGATCGCCGATCACCTGCGGTCGACCTCGTTCTTGATCGCCGATGGTGTGATGCCTGCAAATGACGGGCGCGGTTATGTCTTGCGCCGGATCATGCGTCGAGCCATGCGTCACGCGCATCTGCTAGGTATCCAGGACCCGCTGATGCACCGCTTGGTGCCAGAACTGGTGCGCCAAATGGGCGGGGCCTATCCTGAATTGGGTCAGGCGCAGTCGCTGATCACCGAGACGCTTTTGCTTGAAGAAACCCGTTTCAAGAAAACCCTCGACCGCGGCCTCAAGCTGCTGGACGACGAATTGCGTGATCTGCCTGCCGGTGAAAACCTGTCGGGTGCGGCGGCGTTCAAGCTTTATGACACCTATGGTTTCCCCGTCGACCTGACCCAAGACGCCCTGCGTGAAAAAGACCGCGGCGTTGATCTGGACGGCTTTAACGAAGCCATGGACAAGCAAAAAGCACAGGCGCGCGCAGCGTGGTCAGGCTCTGGCGAGGCGGCAGATGCGACCGTCTGGTTCGACGTGGCTGAGGCTGGCGGCACCACTGATTTCCTGGGCTATGACACAGAGACCGCCGAAGGCCAGATCGTGGCATTGGTCCAAGACGGCTCCCAAGTTCAGACGGCCAAGGCTGGCGACAAGGTGCAGATTGCCCTGAACCAAACCCCGTTTTACGCCGAAAGCGGCGGGCAGGTGGGCGATACCGGGATCATCAAGACCGATACCGGCAGCGTCTCGGTCACCGATACGCGCAAAACGGCTGGCGTCTTCATCCATTTTGGCGACGTGGTCGAGGGGACAGTGACCCCCGGTCAGGCCGCCGTCCTTGATGTGGATCACAGCCGCCGCACGGCCATTCGTGCCAACCACTCCGCCACCCATCTGCTGCACGAGGCCCTGCGCAACGCGCTTGGCGATAAGGTGGCGCAGCGTGGGTCGTTGAATGCGGCGGATCGGTTGCGCTTTGACTACAGCCATAATCACGCGATGACGCCGGATGAAATTTCGCAGGTCGAACAGGAAGTTAACGCCTATATCCGCCAGAATGCGCCCGTCGATACCCGGATCATGACGCCCGATGACGCCCGCGCTTTGGGCGCGCAGGCGCTGTTCAGCGAAAAATACGGCGACGAGGTACGCGTCGTATCGATGGGCCGCGAGGTCGGATCGGGCAAGGGCGCGGATAAAGAAACCTATTCGCTCGAACTTTGCGGCGGCACCCATGTGCGCCAGACCGGCGACATCGGCGCGTTTGTGATCCTTGGCGACAGCTCCAGCAGCTCTGGCATCCGCCGGATCGAAGCCTTGACAGGCGACGAGGCACTCGGCTGGTTGCGCGCTCAGGAAAGCACCTTGTCCCGTGTGGCATCGGAATTGAAAACATCGACCGCCGATGTGCCCGACCGTGTGCGTGCCTTGATGGATGAACGCAAACAGCTGGCCAATGAGGTCGCGCAATTGCGCCGTGAACTCGCCATGTCCGGGGGCGGGGCCACAGCCCCCGAGGCGCGCGATATCGGCGGCGTTCAGTTCATCTCGCAGGTGCTGTCTGGCGTGACGGGCAAGGATCTGCCGGCGCTGGTGGATGAATATAAGTCCAAGCTCGGCAGCGGCGTCGTGCTGCTGATCGCGGATGCTGATGGCAAAGCCGCTGTTGCCGCCGGTGTTACCTCTGACCTGACAGCGCAAGCTTCTGCCGTTGATATCGTCAAGGCCGTGGTCGCCGAACTGGGCGGCAAGGGCGGCGGTGGCCGTCCTGACATGGCCCAAGGCGGCGCAAAAGACGTTGCAAATGCTGACGCGGCCATCGCGGCTGCCGAAGCCATCTTGAAAGGATAATCCCATGCCAGCTCTCTGGATCGCCCATGTCACCGTCACCGACGAAGACGCTTACGGCCAATACGCCAAACTCGCCGGCCCCGCGATTGCCGATCACGGTGGCAAGTTTCTGGCCCGTGGTGCCCGTTTTGTGCAGCTTGAAGGCAAAGAACGCCCGCGCAATGTCGTCGCCCGTTTCCCCTCGCTAGAAGAAGCGGTCGCTTGCTACAATTCGCCCGCCTATCAAGAGGCCCTAAGCCACGCCAAAGACGCGTCCGAGCGCGAATTGATGGTCGTTGAGATCGAAGACTGATCTAACGCCCCACCACCAGTCCTAAAATTCAACATAGGCCCGCCTCGGCGGGCTTTTTGGCGTTTTAAGCCCCCGCGCTCGACCGCATATCGCCATGATAAAGCACAAACAAAAAAAGAGGGCCGCAAAGCCCCCTTTCCAAATGGTCTAAAATTCCGGGGGTCCGGGGGCTGGCCCCCGGTCCGGCATTTAAATCATGCAGACTTCGACATCCGCTTACGCTCATGCGGGTCAAGATAGCGTTTGCGCAGACGAATGGCGTTCGGCGTCACTTCCACCAGCTCATCGTCATCAATATAGGCAATCGCCTGTTCCAGCGTCAGTGTGACTGGCGTGGTCAAACGCACGGCTTCATCCGTACCGGATGCACGTACGTTGGTCAGCTGCTTACCCTTCAACGGGTTCACTTCCAGGTCGTTTTCACGGCTGTGTTCACCGATGATCATGCCCTGATAAACGGCTTCCTGAGCACCGATAAAGAATTTGCCACGGTCTTCCAGTTTCCACAGCGCGTAAGATACCGACGTGCCATTCTCCATCGAGATCAGAACACCAGCGCGACGGCCGGGGATGGCACCTTTGTGCGGGGCCCAGTCGTGGAATACGCGGTTCAAAACGCCTGTACCGCGCGTGTCGGTCAGGAATTCACCGTGATAGCCGATCAGGCCACGCGATGGCACCAATGCGATGATGCGGGTTTTACCGGCACCGGCAGGTTTCATCTCGGACAGCTCGCCCTTGCGGGGACCGGTCAGTTTTTCGATCACGGCACCGGAATACTCATCATCCACGTCGATGGTGACTTCTTCGATGGGCTCAAGACGCTCGCCATTCTCGCCTTCGCGGAACAGAACCTGAGGGCGCGATACCGACAGTTCGAACCCTTCACGGCGCATGTTTTCGATCAGAACACCCATCTGAAGTTCGCCACGACCGGCGACCTCGAATGCTTCACCACCGGGGGTGTCAGTGACTTTGATCGCAACGTTGGATTCGGCTTCTTTCATCAACCGGTCACGAATGACGCGAGATTGAACTTTCTTGCCGTCACGACCTGCCAGCGGGCTGTCGTTGATGCCGAATGTGATGGTGATTGTGGGTGGATCAATCGGCTGCGCGGGCAGGGCGGTGTCGACGGAGGTGGCCACGATGGAATCGGCCACGGTCGCTTTGGCCATGCCTGCGATCGATACGATATCACCGGCTTCGGCAACGTCGATGGGTTGCTGCATCAGGCCACGGAACGCCATGATCTTGGTCACGCGGAAGTTTTCGATCAGCTTGCCATCACGCGACAGCGCCTTGACTTGCTCGCCTGTTTTCAATTGGCCGGTTTCAACGCGGCCTGTCAGCATCCGGCCGATGAACGCGTCAGCGCCCAAGGTGGTGGCCAGCATGGTGAACGGCTTGTCGATGTCTTTCAGCTGCTTGGGGGCAGGGACGTGCTTGACGATTAGGTCGAACAGGGCCGTCAGATCTTTGCGCGGGCCGTCCAGTTCCATATCGGCCCAGCCATTGCGGCCCGACGCGTACATGTGCGGGAAATCCAGCTGTTCGTCATTGGCACCAAGGCTGGCAAAAAGGTCGAAACATTCGTCCAGCGCGCGGTCGGGTTCGGCATCGCCCTTGTCGACCTTGTTCAGGACAACGATGGGGTTCAGGCCCAGTGCCAGTGCTTTGGACGTCACAAATTTTGTTTGGGGCATGGGGCCTTCGGCCGCGTCAACCAGCAAGACAACACCGTCAACCATCGACAGGATACGTTCAACTTCGCCACCGAAATCCGCGTGGCCGGGGGTGTCAACGATGTTGATACGCAGGCCTTTCCACTCGACCGATGTCGGTTTGGCGAAAATTGTGATGCCGCGCTCGCGCTCCAGATCGTTGCTGTCCATGGCGCGTTCAGTGGTCGCCTGGTTTTCACGGTAGGTGCCGGATTGTTTCAAAAGTTCGTCTACCAGCGTCGTTTTGCCGTGGTCAACGTGAGCGATAATTGCGATGTTGCGCATGTCCATTGGGGTATGCCTTTGATAGGAAAGAGGGCCGCGCGCACTGTTGCACCGCAGCATTTGCGCCGCGCATACCGTGGTGCGCGCCAGAAAGCCAGCCCTAATACCAATCCAAACGGTCGGTTCGGCGGGATTTAGTGCGTTGTGGTGTTCGAAAACAGGTGGATTACCAAAATACCCGCGACGATCATGAGCAGTCCGATCACCGCAGGGAAATCCAGTTTTTGCCCGAAGATGACATAGCCGATTCCCGCGATGCATACGATCCCAAGGCCCGACCAGATCGCATAGACAATGCCCACCGGCATCACCTTGAGCGCGAGCGCCATGAAGTAGAACGAGATCAGATAAAATATCACCACCCCGACCGACGGCCACAGCCGCGTGAACTGTTGCGAGGCCTGAAGCGCCGTGGTGCCCATTGTCTCGGATACAATCGCGATCAACAACCAAAGGTAATGCATTGTGTTCAAATCCTTTTAGCTTAGGGGGTGCCGGGCGGCGTTCGGAAATTGCCGAAGGTTCGCGGGGTCTTGTCCCTAGTCCTGAAGAATTTTAACGAGAAAGACCAGCCCTTTGGTCGCGCAATTTTAGGGGCATCTAGGCCGCGATATAGCGGTCCCTGCGGTGGTTGAATGTGATGATCAGGTTCAGCACCACGGCCCCCAGTAGCGAATAGATCACGACCGAGGCGGGGAACAGGAACAGGGCCACGGCAAAGATCACAGCATCGGTGATCAGTTGCACCCAGCCCGCCTTAAAACCCGTGGTGTCCTGTACCAGCAGCGCGATGACGCCCAGCCCGCCCAAGGACCCGTTGTGCCGGAACATTGCCAACAGGCCGAGGCCGACCAGCGATCCGAAAATCACAGCGCCCAAGGCAGGATCAAGTCTTTCTATCGTAAAGCCCAAGGGCAACAATGTGGTTACGACGGATAAAAGCGTGACGGAGATCAGGGATTTAATGGTGAATTCCAGCCCAAGCCGTTTGTAGGCGATAAAGTAGAACGGCAGGTTGATCGCAAAAAACACCAAACCAAAGGAATAACCGCTGAGATAGGCGATGATCACGGCCAAACCGGCGGTCTGTCCGGTGATCAACCCGACCGAGGTCAGAACATGCATGCCCAGCCCACATAGAAACACCCCAAGGCTAAGGCCTTGGATATCGTCGGTCAGATTATGGTCGGGGCTTAGCGGCTTTTTCATCCTCTTGAAGTAGGACAGGTATGTTGACCTGTCTAGAGGCGCGCACCAAGATTATGCCGCGTTGCAGCGATACGTCGCGTAAATCTGCAGAACTGCACAAAAAAAGGGCCACACCGGCTGGTGCAGCCCTTACTGGATCAGCCTTTGAGGGCGTTATTCAGGTTCTCGTCTACCTTTTCAAGGAAGCCCATTGTGGTCAGCCAGCCTTGATCGGGGCCGACCAGCAATGCCAGATCCTTGGTCATGAAGCCCGATTCGACCGTATCAACGACCGTCTTTTCCAACGTCTCGGCAAAGCGGATAAGCGCCGCGTTATCGTCCAGCTTGCCGCGATGCTTGAGCCCGCCTGTCCACGCATAGATCGACGCGATGGAGTTGGTCGACGTTTCCTCGCCCTTTTGGTGCTGGCGATAGTGGCGGGTGACGGTGCCGTGGGCGGCCTCGGCCTCTACCGTGTTGCCATCTGGGGTCATCAGAACGGATGTCATCAAGCCAAGCGAGCCGAAACCTTGGGCGACAGTATCGGACTGCACATCGCCATCGTAGTTTTTGCAGGCCCAGACATAGCCGCCGTTCCATTTCATGGCGCAAGCCACCATGTCGTCGATCAAACGATGTTCATATGTGATGCCAGCCGCCTTGAATTTATCAGCGAATTCAGTCTCGTAGATGTGCTGGAACAGCTCAAGAAAACGACCGTCATACTGCTTGAGAATGGTGTTTTTCGTGCTCAGGTACACCGGCCAGCCCAGGTTCAGGCCATAGTTCATCGATGCGCGCGCGAAATCGATGATGGACTTATCAAGGTTATACATCGCCATCACGACGCCCGAATCCGGTGCGTCAAATACTTCACGCTCGATCTCGGTGCCGTCTTCACCGACGAATTTCAACGTCAGCTTGCCTTTGCCGGGGAATTTGAAATCGGTGGCTTTGTACTGATCGCCAAAGGCATGACGGCCCACGACAATCGGCTTGGTCCAACCGGGCACAAGGCGGGGCACGTTTTTGCAAATGATCGGCTGGCGGAAAATCACGCCGCCCAGAATGTTGCGGATTGTCCCGTTGGGGGAGCGCCACATCTCTTTCAGGCCAAATTCTTCGACGCGCGCCTCGTCCGGAGTGATGGTCGCGCATTTGACGCCGACGCCATATTCCTTGATCGCATGGGCGGCATCAATGGTGATCTGGTCGTTGGTCTCGTCGCGGACCTCCATCCCCAGATCGTAATATTTCAGATCGATGTCGAGATAGGGCAGGATCAGCTTTTTCTTGATGAAATCCCAGATGATGCGGGTCATTTCATCGCCGTCGAGTTCGACAATCGGGTTGTCCACCTTGATCTTGGTCATGGGTGTTCGGTTCCTTTGGGGTTGGCTATCGATGGCTGGTCTATCAACATTGGTGTGTGCAGCATCAGGGTAAAAGTAAAGTAAATCAGATTTATGTATGTGCGGCAAACCACGCAGAAACGCGGGTACGGACAAAGCGCCACAGCCCCGGCGCGCCTGCTTTGATCTTGGTGCCGACTTTTTCGATGAACTGGTCCTCGGTCACGTTGTATTCAATCCAGCTGCCGCCACCAGCGGCTAGGTTCTGAATGGGGGGCTGAAAGCGGTCAAGGGATTTGGCAAACCGCGCGGTCGGGGTTTGGTTGGCTTCAAACTCCTCCCAAGTTGCGCGCAGATCGGTGCCCAAGTCGTTGGGAAGAAGGCCGAATATACGATCCGCCGCGGCTTGCTCCTGCGCTTCCATATTCGAGATGTCGTGGGAGCCAAAGATCGGGTTGTCGCCCGCGTCGATCTCCACAAGATCATGCAGGATCAGCATCTTGATCACACGGGTGATGTCCACGTCCGGTCCGGCCTGATCGGCCAGCACCAAGGCGTAGAGCGTCAAATGCCAGCTGTGTTCGGCGGAATTTTCAGATCGTGACGCATCACAGAGCAATGTTCCGCGCATGACCGACTTGAGCTTGTCCGCCTCGTTTAGAAAGGCGATTTGCTGCTCAAGTCGTTCTGTCATGGTCGGGGGGTCCTTGCTTGGTGGGCGGCCAGTGTCTTTTGCAGAAAGGCACGGCCCTGTTCTGTCGCCATGTGGGTGCGAATGGCTGTCAAAAACGCCTCTTCCATGGTCTGGGAGGACGCCCCGAGAACGGAAGCGACCTCCATAAACAGGCGCTCGTTTCCGATCTCGCGCTGAACGGACAGACAATCTTCGGCCAGTTGATTGGCCATGTCTGTGACGTTCTGCTCTGCCATTATCGTGTTGTCTCGGTCAGACGGCGCTTGACGTAATCTGTCGTCGACGTGATCAGCGTATCCATATGCGGCTCTTCAAAGAAGTGGCCGGCACCCTCGATCTCTTGGTGGGTGATGGTGATGCCTTTTTGCTCGTGCAGCTTGTTGACCAGATTAACCGTATCCGCAGGCGGTGCGACGCGGTCAGCCGTGCCATTGATCACCAAGCCCGACGCCGGGCAGGGTGCAAGAAAGCTGAAGTCATACATATTGGCAGGCGGTGCGACCGAGATGAAGCCGGTGATTTCGGGGCGGCGCATCAAAAGCTGCATGCCAATCCAAGCGCCGAACGAGAAACCCGCAACCCAGCAATGCTTGGAGTTGTTGTTCATCGATTGCAGGTAATCCAGCGCAGACGCGGCATCGGACAATTCGCCGATCCCCTGGTCATATTCGCCCTGGCTGCGGCCAACGCCGCGGAAATTGAACCGAAGAACGGTAAAGCCCATGTTATAAAATGCGTAGTGCAGATTATACACGACCTTGTGGTTCATGTTGCCGCCGAACTGTGGGTGCGGGTGCAATAGAATGGCAATCGGCGCGTCGCGCTCTTTTTGTGGGTGGTAGCGGCCTTCGAGGCGGCCTTCGGGTCCGGGAAAAATAACCTCGGGCATGGGCATCCCTGCTTTGGGTCCTAAAGGTGCAGCGGTATAGTTGACGAATTCGCTAAGCTACCTTAGAACGGTTCTAACTTGTTTGATCCCAGCGTTTCTGGGTGTCAGGCATTGCACTTAGGCATTTCAGGCGTCGCCGTCAATCAAACAGGCGATTTTGACAAAGGGATCATTGCGATGAAGCTGTCAACCAAAGGACGGTATGCCATGGTGGCACTGACCGATATAGCGTTGCAACCCGGTGGGGCATTGGTGTCCTTGGGCGATATCGCCGAGCGGCAGTCGATCTCTCTGCCCTATCTTGAGCAGCTTTTTGTAAAGCTGCGCCGGGCCGGGCTGGTGTCATCTGTGCGGGGTCCGGGGGGCGGATACCGCCTTGGCCGGCCGGCATCCGACATTCGGGTGGCCGATATTCTGGTAGCCGTCGATGAAAAGGTCGACGCCATGCATGTGGGCGCGGGCGCGTCGGGTGGATCGTCGGGCAGCCGCGCGCAATCGCTGACCAACCGTTTGTGGGAGGGGCTAAGCGCGCAAGTCTATGTTTTCTTGCACCAAACACGTTTGTCCGACGTGGTGGCCAACGAGCTGGCCCCATGCCCCGCGGTGCCGAACCTGTTTGCCGTCGTGGACGAGGAATGAAATTAAAGGCCGCGCAAGCGCGATTCCTTTTTTGATAGAAGATGAGGGACGCTGTCCCTCAAACTCCCTGGGATTTAGGACCATTTGGAAGCTGCTGTGAGAGTGTATCTGGATCATAACGCGACCACGCCTTTGCGGGCCGAAGCGCGGGCTGCGATGATTGCCGCGATGGATGTCGTCGGCAATCCGTCCAGTGTGCATTCCGAAGGCCGCGCGGCCAAGATGCTGGTGGAACGCGCGCGCGCGCAGGTGGCGCAATTGGTTGGCTGTAAAACCACGCAGGTGATCTTTACCAGCAGTGCGACCGAGGCGGCGGCTTTGGCGGTTGCTCAGAAGGGGCGGCATGGCGGTGTTTTCGGCGCGTTGGCGACCGAGCATGATTGTTTGGGCGTCTGGAGCGAGGTTGGCATTGATCTGGCGTCTGGCGATGTTGCGGGGGCCGGTTTGGTCGCGATTTCAGCGGCGAATAGCGAGACGGGGATATTGGGCGATGCGGGCCGGGTGATTGGCAGCACGCCGCAGTATTCGACCCTGTGTGACATTACGCAATTGGCGGGCAAAATGCCTGTGCGCTATCAGGACGAGACGCCATCCTATGCGATTTTATCGGCCCATAAGATGGGCGGGCCAAAGGGTGTCGGTGCCTTGATCAACTTTACCGCCAATGACCCCGAGCCGATTTTGCGGGGCGGTGGTCAAGAAATGAACCGCCGGTCGGGGACAGAAAATATCATCGGGATCGCGGGTTTCGGGGCGGCGGCAGAGGCTGCGGGCCGGGATGTTGATACTGGACGTTGGGACGCGGTCGCGGCCCTTAGAAATAATCTGGAGCAGGCTATTGCGGCGGCGTCGGAGCAGACTATTTTTGTAGGCAAGGACCTGCCGCGCTTGCCGAACACGACCTGCATGTTGACCCCCGGTTGGAAGGGCGAAACGCAGGTGATGCAGATGGATTTGGCGGGGTTTGCAGTTTCGGCAGGATCAGCCTGTTCGAGCGGTAAGGTAAAAGCCAGCAAGGTCTTGCAAGCCATGGGATATAATGACACCGACGCCGCAAGTGCGATCCGTGTGTCATTGGGCCTGGAGACAACACAAGAAGATGTGCAGCGCTTTGCAGAAGCCTGGGCAATGAAATTCGAGAAACATCAGATGCGGGCGGCGTGATGCCCGAAGCGAGAGGAATATGAGCTTGGACACGACAATTGTAAAAGAAGGCGTCGATCAAGAGACAGTTGATGCGGTACGCGAAGTTGGCGGTGCCTATAAGCACGGCTGGTCCACTGATATCGAGATGGATTATGCGCCTCTGGGCTTGAACACCGATATCGTCAAGCTGATCTCGGAGAAGAACGAAGAGCCCGAATGGATGACGCAGTGGCGTCTGGACGCCTACGCTGTCTGGCTGACCAAGGAAGAGCCTGAC
This sequence comes from uncultured Sulfitobacter sp., assembly GCF_964021855.1. NCBI lineage: Bacteria > Pseudomonadati > Pseudomonadota > Alphaproteobacteria > Rhodobacterales > Roseobacteraceae > Sulfitobacter > uncultured Sulfitobacter sp. The sequence continues at coordinate 20,870 of NZ_CAXHZD010000003.1, read as the reverse complement.
TGGGCGATGGTTGATTATCCCAAGATCGATTTCCAGAACCAGTATTACTATGCGCGGCCCAAATCGATGGCGGTTAAGCCGAAGTCATTGGATGATGTCGACCCCAAGCTGCTGGCCACCTATAAAAAGCTGGGTATCCCGTTGAAAGAGCAAGCGCTTTTGGCGGGTGTTGAAGGCGCGGAAGAGCTGACAGATGCGCCGCGCAAAGTGGCTGTGGATGCGGTGTTTGATTCCGTTTCCGTTGGCACGACCTTTCAAAAAGAGCTGAAGGCCGCTGGCGTTATCTTTTGTTCGATTTCCGAGGCGATCCGCGATCACCCTGAGCTGGTGAAGAAATACCTTGGCTCGGTCGTGCCGGTGAATGACAACTTTTATGCAACGTTGAACTCGGCCGTGTTTTCCGACGGGTCGTTTGTTTATGTCCCACCGGGTGTGCGCTGCCCGATGGAACTGTCCACCTATTTCCGCATCAACGCGGAAAACACCGGGCAGTTTGAACGCACGCTGATCATCGCCGACAAGGGGTCTTATGTGTCCTATCTTGAGGGCTGCACCGCGCCGCAACGCGACGAGAGCCAGCTGCACGCTGCCGTGGTCGAGATCATCATCGAAGAAGATGCCGAAGTGAAATATTCGACCGTTCAGAACTGGTATCCCGGTGATGAAAACGGCAAGGGCGGGATCTATAACTTTGTCACCAAGCGCGCCGATTGCCGTGGTGATCGGGCCAAGGTGATGTGGACGCAGGTCGAAACCGGGTCTGCGGTGACGTGGAAATACCCGTCGTGCATCCTGCGTGGTGACGATAGCCAGGGCGAGTTTTACTCAATCGCCATCGCCAACAACATGCAACAGGCCGATACCGGCACCAAGATGATCCATCTGGGCAAGCGCACCAAGTCGCGCATTGTGTCCAAGGGGATTTCTGCCGGTAAAGCACAGAACACCTATCGCGGGCTGGTATCCATGCACCCTAAGGCCAAGGAATCGCGCAACTATACCCAATGTGACAGCTTGCTGATCGGGTCCGATTGCGGGGCGCACACTGTGCCTTATATCGAGGTCAAGAATAACAGCAGCCGGGTCGAGCACGAGGCGACCACATCCAAGGTGGACGACGATCAGCTGTTCTATTGCCGCTCGCGCGGGATGGACGAGGAAGAAGCCGTGGCGCTGGTGGTAAACGGGTTCTGTAAGGACGTGTTGCAAGCCCTGCCGATGGAATTCGCGATGGAAGCCCAAGCGCTTGTGGCGATCTCCCTCGAAGGTTCGGTTGGGTAAGCCAGATGATGCGTAAACTGACATGGGACGTGGCAATCGCCGCTGTGGTGTTTTGGGTGTTGATCACGTTGTTCAGAGCGGGTGGCATTTCGATCGAGGCGTTTAAATCGACGCTTCCTTCGGTGCTGATCTTTGCGATGATCTATGCCGCGATCCGTGTCGCTTTGGTGGTTTGGCGCAAGGGGAATGACGAATGATCCTGATTGCTACGCAAACCATCCAAGGGCGCATGATGACGGTCTTAGGCACGGCGGTGCGGCTGGTCTGATGAACGCTGTGGTCGATACCAACCCTTTGTCCCTGCAGTGGTGGAAGGCGGTCCCGAATTTCGGGGACGCGATCAGCCCTGTGGTTGTGGCCCATGTGTCGGGCCGCAAGGTGGTGCATGCAGGTGTCCACAAGGCCGAACTGTGGGGCATTGGGTCACTTTTGCAGGTGGTCAAGCGGGCCTATACCGCCAAAAAGGACACGCGCCCGGTGGTATGGGGCACGGGCCTTTTGCATGCGGTGAATGGCACCGAGTTTACCAAACATGTAGATATCGCGCTGCTGCGCGGCCCGATCACCGCCGCTTTGCTGAATATTGAAATGTCACGCTTTGGCGATCCGGGGCTGGTGATCAGCGATGTTTGGCCACGCGACCGCGCGCCCAATGGCAAGATCGGGATCGTGCCGCATCATTCGCTGATCGATGATCCGGCGTTGGCCGCGTTGCTGGACAGTGATCCGAAATACCAGCTGATCGACCCGCGGGGCGACGCGCAAGACGTCTGCGCTGCCATCGCGGCTTGCAATCATATCTTTGCGTCGTCTTTGCATGGGCTGATCGTGGCCGATGCCTATGGCGTCCCAAACACGTGGCTTGCCCCTGTGGGCCAGTCGCGCCTGAAATACCTAGATTATGCTGCCGCCGTCGGGCGCGCCATGCCGGCCCCCGTGATGATCAAAGACATTCCGATGATTGATCTGCCAAAACCGGATGCAGCACTGTCTTATCAAGCGGGCATTGATGCCTGCAAATTTGACGTTTATGCAAGTTTTCCCAAGGTGTTACGCGCCGGAGGTGATGCATGAGCCACCCAAACGAAAGCACCGCCATCGCGGGCTTTTCATTCACCCTATTCACTGTCATTGCAGCGCAAAAGCGCAAGAAAAGGAGCCTCCCATGCTGAGCATCAAAGGCCTGAAGGTCAAACTCGAAGACGAAGACAAGCAAATCCTTAAAGGTGTCGATCTGGAGATCGAAGCCGGTAAGGTACACGCGATTATGGGTCCTAACGGCTCTGGTAAATCGACGCTGTCCTATGTGCTGTCCGGCAAAGACGGCTACGAAGTGACAGGCGGTTCTGCCAGCCTTGAAGGTGTTGATTTGCTGGAAATGGACCCCGAAGAACGCGCCGCTGCCGGCCTGTTCTTGGCATTCCAATACCCCGTTGAAATCCCCGGTGTGGGCAACATGACCTTTTTGCGCACCGCTGTGAACGCACAGCGCAAGGCGCGTGGCGAAGAAGAAATGTCGGCGGCTGAGTTCCTCAAAGTCGTGCGTGCCCGTGCGAAAGAACTGAAGATCGACGCAGATATGCTGAAACGTCCGGTCAATGTCGGCTTCTCGGGCGGCGAGAAAAAGCGCAATGAAATCCTGCAGATGGCCATGCTTGAGCCAAAGATGTGCATCTTGGATGAAACCGATTCCGGTCTGGACGTCGACGCGATGAAACTGGTCGCCGAAGGCGTGAACGCGCTGCGCACCGAAGGGCGCGGTTTCTTGGTCATCACCCACTACCAACGTCTACTGGACCACATCAAACCGGATGTCGTACACATCATGGCAGATGGCCGGATCATCAAAACCGGTGGTCCTGAACTGGCGCTGGAAGTCGAAAACAACGGATATGCGGATATCCTTGCCGAGGTGGCGTAATGGCCGAAGCAGCTGTAAAACAAACCCCGACCGACGCGATGATTGCGACGCTCGACATGCCCCAAGGCGGGTGGTCGGACGCTGCACGTCGTGATGCGCTGGCGCGGGTACAGGCCATGGGCCTGCCCGGGCGGCGCGACGAATATTGGAAATACACGCGGCCAGATACGCTTGTTCAGGCGCAGGCGGTTCCTGCTGCGCTGCGCGACAGCGACGACACAGTGTTGTTTGGTGATGTGGATCGGTTGAAAGTCGTGTTCGTGGATGGTGTTTTTGACGCCGAAGCATCCGATGATCTGGCGCTCGAAGGGATCACGATCGAACGCCTTGCCGAAGCGACATCTGATCTGCATTGGGCGCGTGACCTCTATGGCGTGCTGGAAAACAACGGTCAGAACCCTGTACCGCGCCCCTTGGCCGCGCTGAACACGGCCTTTGCCGCTGATGGTGTGTTGATCCATGTGACGGGCAAGCCGTCCAAGCCGGTGAACATCATCTATCGTCGCACATCGACCACAGCCGACGCGATGCTGCACCACTGCATCAAGCTGGACGCCGGGGCCGAGATGACCTTACTGGAAAATGGTCCGGTCGCCGCGCGCTTCAACGGTGTGCTTGAGGTTGAAGTCGCTGACAAAGCCGCATTCCACCACGTGCGCGCTCAAGGTCGCGATCATGAACAACGTGCCGCCACGCATATCTTCGCGCGTCTTGGTACGGAATCGACTTTCAAGTCCTTTACCCTGACCGCCAATGGCGTGATGACCCGCAATGACTGCGTGATTGAACTGACCGGCGATGATGCGGCGGCCCATGTGGCCGGTGCCTGCGTCGGCGATGGCGGTGATTTCCACCATGACGACACGATCTTTATCACCCATGACGCCGTGAATTGCGAAAGCCGTCAGGTGTTCAAAAAGGTGCTGCGCAACGGGGCCACGGGCGTGTTCCAAGGCAAGATTTTGGTCAAAGCTGGTGCGCAAAAGACCGATGGCTATCAGATCAGCCAGTCGTTGCTGTTGGATGAAGACAGCCAGTTCCTCGCCAAGCCCGAGCTTGAGATTTACGCCGATGATGTGGCGTGTTCGCACGGCTCGACCTCGGGTGCGATTGACGAGGACGCGTTGTTTTACCTGCGTTCGCGTGGGGTACCGCATAGCACGGCGACCGATCTGCTGACCTTGGCATTCCTGGCCGAAGCGGTGTTGGAAGTCGAAGATGAAGCCCTGCGTGAAGAGGTCACAGGTCGCCTTGCATCGTGGCTTGAGCGGCACGCAGCCTGATGACGGCAACGCGCGACATCGTTGTCAGTTATCGCAACCCAGTGGCCGTGATTTCGCGGCTGCTGGGGCAGGGCACCCGAGAAGATCGTAACCTGATCTATCTGATGGTGGCCTGCCTGATCTTTTTCGTCGCGCAAACACCGCGCCTTGCCCGCGAGGCGTTTATTGACGGCACAGAGCTGAACATGCTGCTGGGGGCCGCGCTGATGGCGTGGCTCTTTATCGCGCCGCTTTTGCTATATGGCTTGGCGGCGGTGACCTATCTGGTGCTAAAGCTACTGCGCGGCAATCCAACCGGCTATTCCACCCGACTGGCGTTGTTTTGGGCGCTGTTGGCCTCCAGCCCTTTGGTCTTGCTGCATGGGCTGACGGCGGGGTTCATCGGACCCGGCATAGAATTGCAGCTCGTCGGCCTGATCTGGCTTTGCGTATTTTTGTGGTTTTGGATCAGTGGTTTGCGGGTCGCATATGGACAATCAAAATGAATCTATCTGATCTGCGCTTTTATCTGGCCGAACTGATTGTTCTATCGGTGCGCGAACCGCGCAAGGCGGCAGAACAGATTATGGGCTGGCACCTGAGCCGCGACATATTGTGGACGGGCCTCGCATTGGCGGCCGCGGTCAACACCTTGGTCTTTTCGCTGAGTGTTTTGCTGCAACCCTCCGCAGCGATGCCGATGTTTTTCGCCAGCCCCCTGGCGATTTTTCTGTTGCTGGCAGGTGTCTTGGTCATCACCGTTCACGGGCTGTACTGGACCGGGCGCGCCATTGGCGGCACGGGCGGACTAAGCGACGTTCTGTCGGTCATCCTGTTTTTGCAATTTCTTAGAATACTTGCGCAAATCATAATCTTCGTGGTGATGTTTGTGGCCCCAAGCCTGTCGTTCCTGTTGTCGGTGGTGACAGGCATTCTGGGGATCTGGATTTTGGCAAATTTCATCGCCGCCGCCCACAGGTTTGATAGTTTGGCCCGCGCAGTGGGAACCTTGCTGATTTCCATGGCCGTGATCGTGCTGGGGCTTAGCTTTCTTTTGTCCATAATCGGCATCTTCGCCTAAGGAGTAGCGCCAAATGTATGACGTCAACAAAATCCGCAGCGACTTTCCGATCCTGTCACGCACGGTGAATGACAAACCGCTGGTGTATCTGGACAACGGTGCATCCGCGCAAAAGCCGCAGGTGGTGATTGACGCGATCAGCCATGCCTATAGCCACGAATATTCCAATGTTCACCGTGGCTTGCACTATCTTTCTAATCTAGCGACTGACAATTACGAATCCGTGCGCGGCACCATCGCCAAGTTTCTGAACGCGGCAGATGAGGACGAAATCGTGTTCAATTCGGGCACGACCGAAGGCATCAATCTGGTGGCGTATGGCTGGGCCATGCCCAATTTCCAACCGGGTGATGAGATTATCCTAAGCGTCATGGAACATCACGCCAATATCGTGCCATGGCATTTCCTGCGTGAACGTCAGGGCGTGGTGATCAAATGGGTCGATGTGGATGCCACAGGCGCGCTGGACCCGCAGGCCGTGCTGGACGCGATCACACCCAAGACCAGGCTGATTGCAGTGACCCATGTGTCAAACGTGCTGGGCACGGTCGTGGACATCAAAGCCATCACCGCGGGCGCCCATGCCAAGGGCGTGCCGGTTCTGGTCGACGGGTCCCAAGCTGCCGTGCATATGCCGGTGGATGTGCAGGATCTTGACTGTGATTTCTATGCGATCACCGGTCACAAGCTTTATGGCCCGTCCGGGTCCGGTGCTATCTATATCAAGAAATCCCGCATGGCGCAGATGCGCCCGTTTATGGGCGGCGGCGATATGATCCGCGAAGTCACCAAAGAAGATGTGATCTATAACGACGCTCCGATGAAGTTCGAGGCGGGCACCCCCGGCATCGTCCAGACCATCGGCCTTGGCGTTGCGCTTGATTACATGATGGGCGTCGGGATGGAGAACATTGCCGCCCACGAGGCCAGCCTGCGCGACTATACGGTGAAACGTCTGGCAGGTTTGAACTGGGTTCAGGTGCAGGGCACAACGCCCGACAAGGCCGCGATTTTCAGCTTTACGCTGGACGGGGCAGGGCATGCCCACGACATATCGACCATTCTGGATAAAAAGGGCGTTGCCGTGCGCGCTGGCCAGCATTGCTGTGGTCCGCTGATGCAACATCTGGGCCAAACCGCCACCTGCCGCGCGTCCTTTGGCATGTATAATACCGAAGCCGAGGTCGACACGCTGATCGAGGCGCTAGAACTGGCGCACGACTTGTTCGCGTGATGACGCAAGGGTTTCAGGTCAACGGGTTTGAATCGGCTTGATTTTGTAATTGCAGGGGGCGGCGTGCCTAGCTATACCGCCCCTAGACGGACCCATAGCTCAGCTGGATAGAGCGCTGCCCTCCGAAGGCAGAGGTCGCTGGTTCGAATCCAGCTGGGTTCACCATTTTCCCGATATTATGCGCGATCTGCCTTTTCGGGCCCTTGTTTGCTAAGCATCGACAGCCCCTTATTGACCGCGCGCACCAAGTCGTCTCGCCGAACAGGTTTCATAAGCCGGATATCTTCAGGTCTGAGGCCATTGCCGTGGACTGTCGCCTCGCTCGCGTAGCCTGACATGAACACGACGGGGAGGTCGGGACGTAATTTTCGCAGTGCTTTTGCAAGAGTTGTTCCCTGTAACTCCCCGGGCATGACGATATCTGTCAGCAGCAAATCGATCTTTGGCTCAGACGTGAAAATCTTGAATGCAGCGTCACCCGAGGTCGCTTGAACAACGCGATAGCCAAGTTTCGTCAGTGTCGTCTGAAGGGCCGTCAAGACGTCTGAATTATCCTCAACCAACAAGATGGTCGGGCCGCTTTCTGCATCGATATGAACGACTGGGTCTTGAGGTGCCGAAACGTTGGCTTTTGCAACCTCGGAGGCCCTGAAATACAGCTTGAACGTGGTTCCAACCTCCAATTCAGAGTAGACGCGAACCATGCCTTTGGATTGCGTCATGAACCCTTCAATCATCGAGAGCCCCAATCCAGATCCTGAACCAACAGGCTTGGTTGTGAAAAAGGGCTCGAAGACGTGTTTCAGGTTTTCGGTTGAGATGCCTTCGCCAGTATCACTGATGGCGACAAGCACATATTGACCGGGCTCGACCTCTTCATCGCGCAATTCCACATAGTCATCATCAATGATGACATTCGTCGTCTCAATCGTCAGGTTTCCGCCGTCTGGCATCGCGTCACGGGCATTCAAAACAAGGTTCAGAATACCAGCTTCAGCAGAGCTTGCATCGATCTCGGTTTCCCAAAGCCCGTCCAGAAGGGAGGTTTTGACGTCAATGTTTGAAGGTATAGTCCGCCCGATCCAGTTTTTCATGTTTCGGATAAGGCTATTGAGATCGACCGTTGTGGGTTCCAGCTGGGCCTTCCTTGCAAAGCTCAGCATGTTTCGCGTCAATTCAGCGCCCCGCAACGTCGAGGTGATGCTGTTGTTCAAAAGCTCCTTTTGATCCGCATCGGTAATCTCATCTTGAAGCAGCTCAAGATTTCCCAAGGTCACGGCGAGAAGATTGTTAAAATCATGCGCAACACCGCCGGTTAGATTTCCAATGGCGTCCATTTTTTGACTTTTGAAAAGCTGCTCTTGGAGGCGTTTTGTGTCAGTGATGTCTTGGCCAACGACCTCGTAAAGGTCGCACTCTTCATCTGATGCGTTGATCGGTGAGAAGATTTTTCGGAGGGTGCGAATTTCCCCGTCGGGCATCACATACCGCAGCTCGCTGATGGCAGATTGCATTCCGTAAACGGTGTCCCGATCTGCAATGGCTTTCTGGCGGTCGTCTGGGTGAACGATCTTTCCGATCATATCGTCATCAATATCAAGCGACAAAAGGTCGTCGACCTTCAGCCCGTGCATTTTTGCATAGGCTTCATCGCAGTCCACAATCTTACCTGTTTTTCTATTGGAAACACCGTAGCCAAGCCCGGCAAGCTCAGCCGAATGGGCGATCTGCGAGTTCGTCCGGCTGAGCTGTTCATCTTTTTGTGCGATGCTTTTTATGATGTCGCTGCTTGACCTAAGCAGCGTGCCCCAATTGAAAACGTTTTGTTTCAAGTATTCTGAAAACCGCGTTGGAGAGATCACGTAGAAGGTCAAAATTGCCATACTATACGCGGTCGCGGTCAACAGCTTGCCTGTCAGGCCGCCCGCGACCATTGCAATGACCTCTTTCGAGGTGCCGAAAGCGATAAGAGGAAACGCAATGCCATCTAGGCAAAGAATTGCAATGAATACGATGAGATAGGCGATCAATCCCAGAATTGGCGACTGTGTGGCCCGCTTTATCAGCTCAAAGACATAAAGCATGATGCCCAATGCCAGAACGATCAAAGTGCCACCTAAAATGATGAACGGTATTGATGTTGCAAACAACGCGGCAGATGTACCATGCGGGTTGAGCGTGTCCGGAGAGGACAGGGTATCTGCGACCACAAACATTAGTAGTATGTTGAATACATTCACCGCAACGACGAGGAAAACGATCCGTCGCAATACGAATATGTCGCGCTCTACCAGCACGAATAAAACCGAGGTCATCATGAGGGCGCCATATGCGAGGTTCCCGCCGCTGACGACAATTCCGTCGGCGATAGGCAAGGAATACAAGTTCCCCAAAAACCCACCAATGACCAAGATGATCGATAGATAGGCGTAGAAGAACACTGCGCGATATGGCTTGGGTAAGAACGTTATTACCAACGCAAACCCAGAGAATAAGCACACGTGTATTGCAAATGGGAAAATCAAATTGCTTCCTATCGTTTGACTAGGCCACCAACTCTATCACAAGTTATGTGCGATCAGCTATAGGTAGAGCATTTGATGATTTAGGGTGTGTTTCAAGGGTATTTGGCTTTTGAGATATGCCGTAACGGTTAAGTTTTCGTTAAGCTTCTTTTGGCTCAAGTGTTTTAAACCACGGATTATTCGCGCATCGCGGCCCGACATAATATGCGGGTACCCTCAATGAAAAACCCCTGAAAGACTATCGTCCATCAGGGGCTTTCTAAATCAAATCATCGAGCGGAACCTTACCCCCGACGGCGCCCGCCGACACGACCTGCGCGGCCGCGGCCTTCTTGGCCGGCTTTGGGGGCGACTTTGTTGAACTTGATCCATGCGGTGCCATTCGGATCGCGGTCATAAAGGAAGTTGGCGGCGCGGATGGCCTCCATTTCCTTGCCGGGGGTCGCCTTGGTGGACCCCAGACCGAACAGCGTCACGAATGTTTCGTCGTCGATATCTTCGGGCAGGATGATGCCAGCGGCCATGATCAACGCTTTGTGCTCCGCGATTTTGGTCTGGTTCACGGGCAGGGCGATCGGGTTCATGATCGCCGATGTCATGCCCGCGCCCATGGCCATTGGCAGGAACGCGTTGTTGATGCCGTGACGGTTGGGCAGGCCAAAGCTGATGTTGGACGCGCCGCAGGTGGTGTTGACGCCCAGTTCCTCGCGCAGGCGGCGCACAAGGGTGAACACTTGATGGCCTGCGGTCGCCATGGCACCGATGGGCATGACCAGCGGGTCAACCACGATGTCATGGGCGGGAATGCCGAAATCAGCAGCGCGCTCCACGATCTTTTTGGCGACGTTGAACCGCACATCGGGGTCTTCGGAAATGCCGGTGTCATCGTTCGAGATCGCGACGACCGGCACGTTGTATTTCTTGACCAGCGGCAGCACCAGCTCAAGGCGCTCTTCCTCGCCGGTGACGGAGTTCAACAGCGGGCGCCCTTCGGCAGCGGCCAGACCGTTTTCCAGCGCACCGGGAACCGAGCTGTCGATGCACAGCGGAATGTCGACCACGCGCTGCACCACTTCGATCAGCTGGCGCATCAACGTGGGTTCGACAAAGTTGTTATCCGCATAGCGGGGGTCTTCGGCCATCTTATTCGAGAACACAGCGCCCGAGTTCACATCGAGGATATTCGCACCGGCAGCGGCCTGCGCAATCGCGTCCGCCTCGACACGGCTGAAATCGTCGCGCTCCAGCTCTTCGGCCAGGATCTTGCGGCCGGTGGGGTTAATGCGCTCTCCAATAACGCAGAAGGGCTCGTCAAAGCCGATGATCGCTGTTTTGGTTTTGGATTCGACGACGGTTCTGGTCATGGTTCTTCTTTCAGTTAAACGCGTTCAGACGGCGCTGGCAGGTCGGGCAGAAGCCCCGCCGTTTTCAATGGCCCAATTCGCATTCGTCTTGATCCCGCCCAGCGGAAAGAAATGCACATTGGTGATGTTAAAGTCGGGGTTGGCGGCCTTGTGAGCGGCCAGTTCGGTGATCACGTCCGTCGGCTCGTAAGGAAGCAGCAGTTTGGTCACGTCCATCGCGCGCTTTTGCAGCACTTTCAGGGACGGGCCAACACCGCAGGCGATGGCGAATTTGATCAGGGTTTGCAGCTTGGCCGGACCTGCGATGCCGATATGGATCGGCAGATCGATACCTGCCTCTTTCAGGCTGTCCGCCCATTCGATGATCGGCTGGGCCTCGAACGCGAATTGCGTGGCGATGGCCATTTTTGCGTCGGTCCGTTCAGAGAACCCCTGTTTCCAGCGCAGCGCATCATCGACGCGCAGACGGGTGCCGTCTGTGTCGATGTCACGGTTACCTTCGGGGTGGCCTGCGACATGCAGCCGTTCAAACCCGTGTTTGTCAAACAGGCCCGTGTCCATCAACTGCATTGAATCGCTGAAATCACCGTGGGGTGTGGTGACGCCACCGGCCAGCAGCAACGCCTGTTTCACGTCAGCCTCGCCTTGATACATGGAGATCCAGTTTTCCAGCGTCGCCTTGTCCTTGATGATCCGCGCGGGCATGTGCGGCATGACCTTGAAGCCATCAGCGTTCAGGCGCGCAGCGGTGGCGACCATGTCTTCTATGGGGGTGCCTTCGATATGGGCGATATAGACACGGGTGCCTGCGGGCAGCAGATCGCGGAAATTCTCTACCTTCTCGGCGGTGCGGGGCATCACCTCGATGGAATAATCCTGCAAGAACGCCTCGACCGCCGGGTTGGGCATGTCGGGGGCAGGGGCTTCTTTGCGTCGAAAGTTGAGAAGGGCCATGAGCGTGTCTTTCATGAAAGGGATCAACGGGGGGACATCGGGGCTAGGCCCATCCGTCTTTGGCAATCAGCGCCTTGATGCGGTCGCGGTCGTATTCGGCGTCAATGCGGGCGGCTTCGGCGTCAGCGACGGCATCGGGATCGCCCTCGACAGTATAGGGGGCTGCCTTGCGCCATTCGGCCAGATAGTCATCTGACCCGTCGGCACCGATCTTCATTGCGGCACGGTCAATCGCTTGTTCAAACCGTTCGGGCAATGCCCGTTTCGATCCGCGACGGCCCTTGCCAACAATCACTTGGGCAGGAATATCACGCCAATAGACGATGGTTACTTCTGGCATGGTCGATTCCTTTGACTGCACTAGCGTTTTTCTAGCGGTTGTTGATCTGTCCACGTCGCCGTTTTTCGACACTCAAAACGGCGTCTGCGACGTCATTACAGTACACAGGGCAGCCCCAAGGGGCGAGGGGCGTGCGCCCTCATAATTCTCAAGATGGTTGTGAGGTAGATTGCATAAAGCGGCGTTCACGTCGGCGTTTCCCGCTTGCCCCTAGCCCCAAGAAACACTACCTTCAGGGCAACTCGTAATGAAAGGCGCAAACCATGGCGCCACAGCGTCCCAAAGGTGCGGGCGCGCTCGATACACCGCCGGCTCTGAGCCCCGCGCCAGTTCCGCCCAGATCGACCGAACTCTATGCGGCCCTTGATCTGGGCACAAATAGTTGTCGCATGTTGATCGCTCAACCCAAGGGGAGCGGTTTCCATGTCGTCGACAGTTTCTCGAAGTCCGTCCAGCTTGGGGCGGGGCTTGAGAAGACCGGGCGATTGTCGCGCGGATCGATGACGCGCACCATTCAGGCATTGCGTATCTGTCAGCAGAAACTACGCCGTAACAAGGTGCGCCGGATGCGTCTGGTCGCGACCGAGGCGTGCCGTCGTGCCAGCAACGGCGCGGAATTCATGGCGCGTATCCAGCGTGAAACCGGCCTCAAGCTTGATATCATCAAACCCGAGGAAGAAGCCCAATTGGCCGTGATCTCTTGCGCGCCTTTGGTGAACCGGAAAACCCATAACCTGCTGGTGGTCGATATCGGCGGCGGGTCGACCGAACTCGTCTGGATTGACATCTCGAAAGTGCCCAAAGCCGATCGCGCGCGGTCGATCATGCGGTTGCACGGCGGGTTTCATCAGGCCAAGACCAATGTCCCCGAGGCCCGCGTGGTCGATTGGATCAGTGTCCCCTTGGGCGTGGCCACCTTGCGTGACCAGTTTTCTGACGTCGAAGACGACGCCGCGCGTTTCGCGCTGATGAGCTGGTTCTTTGAGGAAAACCTGACCGACTTTACCCCCTATCAATCCACGCAATCGCAAGACCATTTTCAGATTGTCGGCACATCAGGCACGGTCACCACTGTCGCTGCCAGCCATTTGGGGCTAAAGCGCTATGACCGGACCAAGGTTGACGGGTTGCGGATGAGCAGTGCCCAGATCGACAAGGTGATCCATTCCTATCTGGCGATGGGGCCGGGGGGGCGACGTGCCGACCCGCGTATTGGCCAAGACCGACAGGCGTTAATCATGTCAGGGGCTGCGATCTTGCAGGCCTTGATGCGGTGCTGGCCGACAAATAGATTAAGTGTTGCAGACCGTGGTCTGCGCGAGGGGCTGCTATACGCCCAGATGAGCGCGGATGGCGTTTTGGAAGAAGGACCAAGCTGATGGTTAAAACACCAACGGGCAAGACCCCGACAGGCAAGACGCCAACCGGTAAAACGCCAACGGGCAATACCTCGGGCGGCAAAACCCCAACCGGCAAGAACACATCAGGGCGCGGACAGCGCGACCTGAAGGTCAAGGTAAAGTCGGCGCGCGGGCGCAAGCTGAGCTCGACCCGGTGGTTGCAGCGTCAGTTGAATGACCCATACGTGAAACGTGCCAATGCCGAAGGGTATCGTGGCCGCGCCGCCTATAAGATTATGGAGCTGGATGATAGATTCCGGTTTCTGGTGCCCGGTGCGCGCATCGTGGATTTGGGGGCTGCCCCCGGTGGCTGGTGTCAGGTCGCGGTAAAACGCTGCAATGTGCTGGGCGAGAAAAAGGGCAAAAACGTCGGCACCATTCTGGGCATCGACCTGCAAGAGATGGAACCGATTGCGGGCTGCGAACTCCACGTCCTTGATTTCATGGAAGACGACGCCGACCAAATCGTTAAGGATTGGTTGGGCGGTAAGGCCGATGTGGTGATGTCCGACATGGCGGCGTCCAGTTCGGGGCATAAACAAACCGACCACAACCGCATCATTGCCCTATGCGAGGCCGCGGCTTATTTCGCATTCGATGTGCTGGAAGAGGGCGGCACCTTTGTGGCCAAGGTTCTGGCCGGTGGGGCCGAAGGTGATCTGCAAAAGTTGCTCAAACGCCGCTTTACCAAAGTGCTGAACATCAAGCCGCCCGCAAGCCGTCAGGACAGTTCCGAGAAATTCGTGGTCGCCACGGGCTTTAAGGGGCAGTTGCCCGAGGATGAGGACGATGCTCAACGGTGATGCGCCCAAGGTCGCGGTGGGGTGGTAAAATCCACGCCGCCGCCTGATTTTTGCACCAAGCAGTCCCATTGCCCCTTTAATTCGCAAGCCGTTACCCTATCTCGGATTATCGGCTGTTTGATGCACGATGGACGTCGCGTATAAGCTACATAAAAATCGTCGAAAAAACGACGATTTGGTCGGAAAACTGTCAATTAGGGCTGGTTGTTTTGCCCCCCCTCGCTGATAATTGCGGCCATGTCTTTATTTTTGATCATTGCCCTCCCGTTTCTTGGCGCATTGCTGCCCGGTCTGATGATTCAGGCTGGTCGCCAAAGCTGCTTTATCATGACATTTCTGGTGACGGCCTCGGCCTTGATCGGGCTTGCGACCCACGCCCCCGCCGTTCTGGCCGGCGAGGTGGTGACCGCGCAGCTGAACTGGCTGCCGTCGCTGGGTCTGAACGTCAATCTGTTCCTTGATCCCTTGGGGCTGATGTTTGCGGGGCTGATCCTGGGGATTGGTCTGCTGATCATCACCTACGCGCGGTTCTATCTGTCGCGTGATGATAATATGGGCGAATTCTATACCTACCTGCTGCTGTTCCAGGGCGCGATGGTCGGCATCGTTCTGTCTGACAATATACTGATGTTGTTGGTTTTCTGGGAGCTCACCTCGCTGTCGTCCTTTCTGTTGATCGGGTTTTGGAAACATACGGCTGATGGGCGCCAAGGCGCGCGGATGGCGCTGACTGTCACGGGCATGGGTGGTCTGGCGTTGATCGGCGGCATGCTTTTGCTGGGGCAGATCGCGGGCAGTTATGATCTGACCACTATTCTGGAAAACCGCGAGCTGATCCAAGCCTCGCCTCTGTATGTGCCCGCGCTGATCCTGATCTTGGTCGGGTGTTTCACAAAATCCGCGCAGTTCCCGTTCCACTTTTGGTTGCCTCACGCGATGGCGGCCCCGACGCCAGTGTCGGCCTATCTGCATTCGGCCACCATGGTTAAGGCTGGCCTGTTCCTGATGGCGCGGCTGTGGCCGGTTCTGTCTGGTACGGATCTTTGGGTGATTTTGGTCTGCTCTGCCGGTCTGATCACAATGGTGTTGGGCGCGGTGATTGCTTTGTTCAAGGATGACCTGAAGGCGCTGCTGGCGTTTTCGACCGTGTCACATCTGGGGCTAATCACGTTCCTTTTGGGGACGGGAACCGCCTTTGGCGCGATGGCAGCGGTGTTCCACATCCTGAACCACGCGAGCTTCAAGGCGGCCTTGTTTATGACGGCAGGCATTGTCGATCACGCGGTGCACACCCGCGACATGAAACGGCTGGGGGGCTTGCGCCGCCTGATGCCGCTGACTTTTGCCGTAGCGACGATTGCGGCACTGTCGATGGCGGGGATTCCGCTGCTCAACGGCTTCCTATCCAAGGAAATGATGCTGGAAGAGGCGTATCACACAACGCTGTTCGGTTCGCCCTATCTGGTGGCTGCGGTGGCGACGTTGGGCGCGTTGTTCTCGGCGGGGTATAGTTTTCGCTTTGTCGCCCATACGTTTTTGGGCCCGGTGCGCGATGATTATCCTTACACGCCCCATGATCCGCAGGTCGGTCTGCTGCTGCCACCTGCGTTACTGATCATTCCGGTGATCCTGATCGGTGTCGCGCCGTTTCTGGCCGAACCTTTCGTAAAAATCGTGACCCAAGCGGTGATCGGAAACGCCGCCGTCGTCCCTGATGCGCATTTCAAAATCTGGCACGGGTTGGTGCCTGCGCTGTGGATGTCGGTAATCGCCGTCGTCGGTGGCCTGATCCTGCTGGCGGCATTTGCACCGTTGGCAAAACTTTGGGCCGCCACACCGCGCCCCGAGGCCAAGGATATCTTTGACCGGATCATCGCGGCAGCTGTATCGCTTGCCTATGTGGTTGCGGAGCGTTTGCACAACAATTCCTTTACCCGCTATGCCGCGATTTTCACTGCGACGGTGATTGCCATCGGCGCACATGCGTGGTTCACGGGGGTGAATGCGGCCCCGACGCGTGACATGCTGGCGATCACGCCGGTTGGCTTTGCGGGCTGGTTGATGCTGATCCTTGCGACAGCGTTCTTGGTCACTGTCCACCATAACCGTCTGGCCACGCTGATCTTGATGGGCGTGATCGGGTTGATGGTGTCGGTCGGGTTTAACTATTTCTCGGCGCCCGATCTGGCGCTTACGCAAATCTCGGTCGAGGTGGTGACGATTGTGTTGCTGCTGCTGGCGCTGAACTTTTTGCCCAACGTGACGCCGGTGGAATCGACTGCGGGGCAGCGCACCCGCGATATCATACTGGCGCTGGCGGGGGGCGTCGCGGCCATGGGGCTGACCTATGCGATGCTGATGTCCGATTTCCCGATCACGTCGATCTCTGAATACCACTTGGCCAATTCCTATAAGGGCGGCGGCGGTACCAATGTGGTGAACGTGATCCTCGTTGATTTCCGTGGCTTTGATACTTTTGGTGAAATCATCGTGCTGGGGATCGCCGCGCTGGTGATCTATGCGCTGACCGAAACCTTGCTGGCGGGGCCTGTGCGCGCGCGCCTGCTGAACCGTGGATACGAAGAAGCCCGCGCGGGCGATGCACACCCGCTGATGATGGTTGTGCTGACCCGCGTGTTGATGCCGCTGGTTTTGATGGTTGGCGTCTTTATCTTTTTGCGCGGTCATAACGAACCCGGTGGCGGCTTTATCGCCGGTCTGGTCGTCGCGATTGCGGTGCTGATGCAGTACATGGCCAGCGGGTTCAGCTGGGCGGACCGCCGCCAGCGCTATCCCTATCACGGGATCATCGGGGCAGGGGTGCTATGTGCAGGCCTGACTGGCATCGGCGCATGGTTCGCAGGCGCACCATTCCTGTCCTCGGCCTTTGGCTACTTCCGCATCCCTCCGATGGAGGAGTTCGAGCTGGCCACCGCCATGGGCTTTGACCTCGGGGTGTTCCTGGCCGTTGTCGGTGCGGTGATGCTGTCGCTGGAAAGCTTCTCGCGGCTGGGACGTCGCGCCGGAATCGAAGAAAGCGATTATGCCATGGATATCGACCCGTCCCGTACCGAAACAGTAACGGGAGGGGAGAGCTGATATGGAGCTTCTTGTTGCCACAGCCATCGGCGCTTTGACCGCTGCGGGTATCTATATGATCCTGCGTTTGCGTACCTTCCCGGTGATCATCGGCACATCGTTGCTAAGCTATGCGGTGAACGTGTTTCTGTTCGCCTCGGGCCGGTTGGCGTTGAACGCGCCGCCCGTTTTGCGCGACGGGGTCGAGGTCTATACCGATCCGCTGCCCCAAGCGCTTGTGCTGACGGCGATTGTGATTTCGTTCGGCATGACGGCGGTGATCGTGATGATCGCGGTCGGGTCTTACCTAAGCTCGGACGATGATATGGTGAACGACCCCGATGCCCACGCGGATCAAGCCAAGGAGGACGCGGCATGACCCATTGGCTGATTCTTCCTATCTTGGTGCCAGCCATGTTGGCGGCGCTGCTGGTTCTGGTGGCGCGGTATCACCTGACGATCCAACGGGTCTTCTCGGTTGCCGGATCACTGGTGTTGCTCGCCCTGGCGCTTGGGCTGTTCTGGCAGGCATCAGATGGCACCGTAAGTTTGTATTTGCTAGGCAATTGGTCGGCACCGTTTGGCATCGTGTTGGTCGCGGACCGTCTGTCGACCTTGATGGTGCTGCTGACCTGTGTGCTGGCCTTGCCGGTGTTGCTATATGCCATCGGGTCGGGCTGGGACCAACGCGGGCAGCATTTTCACCCGCTGTTCCAGTTTCAGCTTATGGGTATCATCGGGGCTTTTCTGACCGGCGATATGTTTAACCTTTTCGTGTTTTTCGAGGTTCTGTTGATCGCATCCTACGGGTTGATGATCCACGGCGGCGGGTCACGGCGGCTGCGGGCAGGGACGCAATATGTGCTTTACAACCTGCTGGGGTCGACCCTGTTCCTGTTTGCGCTTGGCTTGCTGTACGCCGAGACAGGCACGCTGAATATGGCCGATCTGGCCGTGCGTGTGGAAACGCTGGATGCGGCCAATAGCGCCGGTATCCGCGTGGCTGCCGTGTTGTTGCTGATGGTCTTTGCGGTCAAGGCGGCGATCCTGCCGCTGCATTTCTGGCTGCCTGCCAGCTATTCCGAGGCACCGGCGCCTGTTGCCGCGCTGTTCGCGATCATGACAAAGGTCGGTGCCTATTGCATCATCCGTGTGTTCACGCTGGTCTTCCCCCCTGATCTTGAGATTACCCAAGGCCTGTTTGATCAGTGGTTGATCCCGGCGGCGTTGCTGACGGTGGCATTGGGTATGGTGGGTGTACTGGGGGCCAAGGGCGTTGGCCGTTTGGTCGCCTTTTCCGTTATCGGGTCCATGGGGATGTTGCTGTCCGGCGTTGCGGTGTTCACGCCAACGGGTGTGACGGCGGCGCTGTATTACGCGATCCATTCCACCTTTGCGGCCGCTGCGCTGTTCTTGTTGGTTGATGTGATCCGGTCGCGCCGCGGCGACGCTGGCAGCAGCTTTGACGTGGCCCCGCCGATTGTGGGCGGTGCGTTGGTGGCTGGCATGTTCTTTGTCGCTGCAATCGGCATGACCGGCCTACCACCGCTGTCGGGTTTTGTTGGCAAGCTGCTGATCTTGGATGCGGCGCGGTCCTCTGACCTGATGTGGTGGATTTGGGGCACCATCCTGATCGGGTCGCTGGTCGCCATCGTCGGATTTTCCCGCGCGGGCAGCATCGTGTTCTGGAAGGCGCATCAGCCCGTCGATACGCCACCCGAAGAAACGGCAGAGCCCGAGCCGCAGACAACATCGGTACTGCCCATGGTATCCATCGGCGGATTGTTGGCGTTGCTGGTGGCCATCACGGTCGGGGCAGGGCCGGTCACCCGCGTGCTGTCGGACACGTCAGAGCAGCTGTTCAATCCCGAAAGCTATATCGCGGTGGTGCTGACCACGCCGGGCAAAGTGATCAAGGACTACCACGGTGAAGAAGATCACGGTGCCGACAGCCATGGCGATGACGGGTCACATGGGTCTGACACCGTAGCCCCCGCAGCCACGAAAAAGGATAACTGATATGCGCGCACGTCTGTTTCCGCATCCCCTGTTGACCGTATTGCTGGCCATCGTCTGGTGCGTCTTGGTCAACGAGGTCAAACTGGGCACCGTGGTGTTCGGCATCATCCTTGGCCTGCTGATCCCCATTGTCACCGCCGCCTATTGGCCCGACCGCCCGCCGGTCGGGCGGCCCATCAAACTGCTGTCCTATCTGGTGCTGGTGATGTGGGATATCCTTGTCGCCAATGTTGTCGTGGCGATGATCGTGCTGTTCAAAAGCAACAAAAACATGCGTCCTCACTGGGTGGTCATCCCGCTTGACCTGCGCACCCCCGAAGCGATTACAATGCTGGCAGGCACCATCACGCTGACACCGGGCACCGTCAGCGCCGACCTGTCCGAAGATGGCAAAGCGCTGCTGGTTCATGCGTTGGATGCCGAAGACCCGGACGCGGTGCGCGATGACATCAAACAGCGCTACGAGCGCCGACTAAAGGAGATTTTCGAATGATCCTGATGGCTTTGAACTTTGCATTTGTCGCGGTGGCCCTGTCACAGCTTTTGGCGATGCTGCGCCTTGTCAAAGGCCCCTCGACCGGGGACCGCATTCTGGCGCTGGATACGATGGTGATCAACGCAATCGCGATGATCATCCTGCTGGGCATGCGCCTTGGCACACAGGTATATTTTGAAAGCGCGATGATCATTGCGATGTTGGGCTTTGTGTCCACCGTCGCCATCGCGCGCTTTGTCTTGCGGGGTGATATCATTGAATGATCTTGGCATAATAACCGAAGTAATCGTCGCCGCATTGCTGGTGATTGGCGCGTTCTTTACGCTGGTGGGGTCCATCGGGCTGATCAAGCTCGACAATTGCATGTCGCGGCTGCACGGCCCGACCAAGGCATCGACCTTGGGGGTAGGGGCGCTGCTGATGGCCTCGGTGGTCTATTCCTTTCAGTCCTCCGACGGGTCGGTACATGAAATCCTGGTGATGGCGTTCCTGTTCGCCACAGCGCCCATTTCGGGCAACTTTATCGCCAAGGTGAACATGCACCGCCTGCGCAGCAACAAAGAGGCGCTACCGCCACCGCCCAAAGACCATGTCTGGGGCACATACTCCGAAAAATAATCCACGGCCCGCAGCGAAATCTGCGGGCTTTTTTCTGCGCTGTCGGGGGCAATGAAATTATTTTCACCAAAACCCGATATCTGGTTAAAACCCCGCTTGACGGGGGCAGGGCCAGACCCTATGACCACCCAACGCTTTGAAGTTTACGACAAAGCGTGCAGTGGGCGGTTGTAGCTCAGTTGGTTAGAGTACCGGCCTGTCACGCCGGGGGTCGCGGGTTCGAGTCCCGTCAACCGCGCCACCGCTGCATTTTTCAAAACATGCGCAGTCAGTTCATCCCCAACCGGGGGTGCTGACCGCGTGCGTTTTATGCTTTTGCCGTCCGCCGCAATGGCCCGCGCGGCGGCATAAATATATTCCTGACATATCGACGCGTTAATCACTTGACCCCTGCGCGCCCTTGGCCTATTCCGCCCCCATCGCGCGGTTGTAGCTCAGCTGGTTAGAGTACCGGCCTGTCACGCCGGGGGTCGCGGGTTCGAGCCCCGTCAACC
>NZ_CAXHZD010000002.1:0-886647 GCF_964021855.1 uncultured Sulfitobacter sp. | reverse complement strand
AATTGAATCAGCAGTTCACCTGCCGATCAAGGAAGAGTTTTTCAACAAAATCGGCGGGAAGCGGTCGTTCGCTGCGCAACGATCGCGAAATAATTTGAGTTGTTATATCAGACATCAATAGATGGAGGCACGGCTTCGGGTTCTTTCAGCGCGCTATTTTGACGTCCGTGCTGCCAATGCTTGCGAAAATGCATCGGCCAAGACGCGGACACGCCGTGGCTGTGCTCTTCCAGGGGGGAACATCATTTGAAGCGGATTGGGCGGTGGCGCGAAATCTTCAAGCAGAGCGATAAGCTTGCCTGACTCCACGTCTCCGATGACATCGAGTTCAGATTTTAGAATGATCCCATGCCCGTCCAGCGCCCATTGCCGCACCAGTGATCCATCGTTCACGGTTTTGTTGCCTCGGACGGTTACGGCTTGCGGTTTCTTGCCTGAGCCGAAGCGCCAGACGTTGTCGAGGGTCGTCCCGAACCGCATGATCAGACAGTTGTGGTGCGCCAGATCGGCGGGCGTTTGTGGCGCGCCATGTTGTGCGATGTAGGATGGCGCGGCGCAAACGATGCGGCGGAAGTGGCCGAGGTTGCGGGTGCGCAGGGTGCTGTCCGTCACGGCACCAAACCGCAGAGCCAGATCGAAACCTTGTCCGACGATATCGACGTAGCCGTCCGACAGCAGCAGCTCGATTGAAATCGCCGGGTGCTCGCCCGTGAAGGTCGATATCACGTCCGACACGATGCTACGGCCAATGTCGATCGGCGCACTGACCCGGATTGGGCCAGATAAGGTTTCAGCCCCGTGCCGGATGCGTGTTTCAAGGTCTTCGATTTCACCCAGCACGACCTTGGCCCCGCTGAGGAGCGTCCGGCCTTCGTCCGTCAGGCTGAGGGAACGCGTCGTGCGGTTGAACAGAACCACGCCGTAATGGGCCTCAAGTGCTGCCAACCGTTCGGAAACCGTGGTCGCCGAAAGCCCAACCTCGCGGCCTGCAGCGACGAGACTTCCCTTTTCAGTGATGGTCAAAAACAGTCGTATATTGTCGATCAGCATTAAACGGATTTCTCGGATTATCATTTCGAACGATGTCTGTTTATCCGTATATGCCTGCGATGTATATGTTTTTCATCAGAACAGACATTCAAAGGAACACAACAATGTCCAAGCTTACAATCGTCGCCAACATCACAGCCAACGCAGACAAAATCGAACTGGTCAAAGCCGAGCTTCTGAAGCTCGTCCCGATCACCCGCGCCGAAGAAGGCTGCATCAACTACGACCTGCACCAAGACAACGAAAATCCTGCGCATTTCACGTTCTATGAAAACTGGGAAAGCCGTGAGCTGTGGCAGACACACATGAACGCGCCACACCTCGCTGCCTATATGGAAGCCACTAACGGTGCTGTTGCCGAATTCATTCTGAACGAGATGTCCCAGATCGACTGAGCCACGTTACAACAACCGGAGACCGCATCATGAAAACGACCCACGCCACCTCAGAAGATGTCCAACCAAAGGACGTAAAACGCCCAGTGGTGCGGCTGTCGCCACATGATCTGGCTGGAATCCGGAACCATGGCTCGGCGGCATCCGCCGTCGATCTGGCCGGGTGGTTACGACGCATCTTTCGCAAGTAACCCTCCGACCGACCAACACCAAAACCCTTTTCCGTGAATATCAGAAATCTGGCATTTGCTTGCCGGATCACGGGGGAGGTGTGCCCCACGCTGCCCCATTCCTAAATCCCATTCGCACCCCTGAAAGGCGCCCTCATGACACCGACAAAACTGCTCACATCCGCGATTGCATTGTCCTTCGCATTCGCCGCGCAAACATCTGCGGACACCAGCGCTGATCTGACAACCTTTGCAGAAGTCAGCGACACGCGCCCCGGCAACATCACTGTGACACCCGACAACCGCGTCATCATCACCCAGCAACCGTTGGATGGTCCGACATTGCGGGTTGTTGAAGTTCTTGAAGACGGCAAGAAGGTTCCGTTCCCAACGGAGGACTGGGCCGACGGCCCCGAAACTGGCGAAGTCGGTATTGCTGGTTCAATCGGGATCAAATCGGATGCAAACGGCATCGTCTGGATTCTTGATATGGGCGGCGCAGACAGCGCGCCGAAACTGGTCGGTTGGGACACACAAGCCGATGCGTTGCACAAGATCATCGACATTCCGTCCGACGTTGTGACCCCGATTTCTTTCCTTCAAGACTTTGCCCTCGATGAAGAACGCGGTCAGATCTACATCGCCGACATGACCTTCACTGCACCTGCTTCCGACCTGAAGCCCGCGTTCATTGTGATCGATATAGAAACAGGTGCGGCACGCCGCGTGTTGGAGGCCACGAAACGTTTCATGCCCTCTGACGAAGATGTGGTGATCGACGGTAATCTTGTCGGGTTCAAAGATGCGGACGGCAACGCCACCCCGTGGCACCTGTCGATGAACGCCATCTCAATCGATCCGGCATTTGAAAATGTCTACTTCGGCACGATGAATGGCCGCGATATATGGTCCATCCCTGCTGCTGCTTTGGCGGACGCATCACAAGACGATACCGCGCTGGCCGCACAGATCACCCGCTACGCTGAGAAAGGCCCGAATGACGGCTTTATCATTGACGGTGAGGGCCGCGTGTTCTCAGGAGATGTCACCCGCAATGCTGTGACGGTCTCCACACCCGACAGCTTTAAGGTCTTCGCCCAAGACGACACGCTGTTGCGGTGGGCCGATGGCTTTGCCTTTGCGCCAGACGGCACGCTTTATATCGTCGCCAACCAGTTGCACACGCACCCTGCACTAAACATGGGGACCGATGGCAGCGACCACGCCTATGTCATCCTAACAACCCAGCCGTAATCAAACATCGCGTGGCGTCTAACATGGGCGCCGCGTAGCCCCACACACATTCGGAGAATAAATAATGAAAGCCATCGGTTACACCACAAACGGCGCTATTGACCGCGCTGATGCTCTGATCGATCTTGAGATCGATAAACCAACAGCGACAGGCCATGACATTCTGGTCAAGGTCGCCGCCGTTTCGGTCAACCCTGTCGATGTTAAGGTCCGTCAAAATCGCCCAGCAGAAGGCGATGCGCCTGTGATCCTCGGCTGGGACGCCGTGGGCGAGGTTGTTGAAACTGGCGATAAAGTCACCCAGTTCAAAGCCGGTGACAAGGTCTGGTATGCAGGCGCGATCAACCGCGCCGGCACCAACGCCGAATACCACCTTGTAGATGCACGTATCGTCGGCCACGCGCCCAAATCTATCGACACCGCTGCGGCAGCGGCTCTGCCACTGACAACACTGACAGCGCAAGAGATGATCTTTGATCGTCTGAACGTCACAAATCCGGTGCCGGGTGCTGCCAACGCCATCGTCATCATCGGCGGCGCGGGCGGCGTTGGCTCCATCGCGATCCAGCTTTTGCGCGAGCAGACCGACCTGACGATCATCGCCACGGCCTCGCGCCCTGAAACGCAAGATTGGGTGAAAGAGTTAGGCGCGCATCACGTTGTGGACCATTCCAAACCACTGCCGGAACAGATTGCAGCCCTAAACATCGGCGCGCCAGCCTTTGTGTTCTCGACCAACTATTCTGAAACCTATGTGACGCAGATCGCTGAATTTATCGCTCCGCAGGGCCGCTTTGGTTTGATTGATGATCCCAAGGGCTTTGACATCATGCCGTTCAAAGGCAAGGCAGTTTCTATCCACTGGGAGCTGATGTTCACGCGGTCTTTGTTCACCACCGACGACATCGCACGTCAGGGTGAAATCCTTGATACCGTGGCGGGTCTGATCGACGCGGGCAAGATCCGCTCTACCGCGACAGAAAGCTTCGGGGCGATCAATGCCGAAAACCTCAAACGTGCCCATGCGCTGATTGAAAGCGGCAAGGTCAAGGGCAAAATCACATTGGAAGGTTTCTGAAATGCAGGTGCGCAGACTTGATCACGTCAATATCCAAACCACCCAAGTCGAAAAAATGGTGGCTTGGTATCGCGACGTTTTAGGCATGCGCACCGGCCCGCGTCCGGATTTTCCATTTCCGGGCGCGTGGCTTTATGCGGGCGATAGGGCCGTGATCCATCTTGTGGGGCAAAGGGGCGACCCTGCGGTTGGCTCCGAAGTGAAGTTGAAACTCGAGCACTTCGCACTGACCGCGACAGACTACGTGGCATTTGAAGAAACTCTAATCAAAGAGTCCATTCCACATCGACGATTCGTGTTGGACACGGTCGGGCTTATACAATTCCATCTGCGCGACCCCGATGGCAACCACATCCACATCGATTTCACGGCGGACGAATGACAGCTTAGATACTGCGCTGGCCACCAACGTCCGCTTGAGGGAAGCTGCACTGCGGCGTGGAGACCAATCGTCAATGGCTGGTCTGGGCCGGATGCGTCGAGAGGACGTAATGAACCCGGCCTCGATCCAACATATCAACAAGACGCCCGGGGCGTCTTTTAATGGCCCAAACAAGGGGATATGCTTTAACGATTAGTTACAATTAAATTGAGAATTCTATGCGCTATATCGTAAACTTGCTTACAGCGGCAGGGCTTGCCCTGCTTCTTGCCATCTCCGCGCAGGCTGAGACAATCCTTCCAAAAGAGGCATCTCATTATGTAGGGTCCGTAGTTACTGTCGAAGGCGTGGTCAGTCAGGTCTCGACGAGCGGCAGCGGAACGACATTCATCAACTTTGGCGGGCGCTTTCCTAACCATGTCTTCTATGCGGTTATCTTCAGAAAAAATTTAGATCAATTTTCCAGAGTCCACGCACTAGAAGGTAGAGCCGTCGCAATCAGTGGAACAGTCGATCTTTACAAGGGTAAACCGCAAATCATTCTCCGTTCGCCAGACCAAATCGAGATGCGTTAATAACGCAAGCCGCGAACATGGTATGCTGCGCGATGCTCGAATGGCCGCTTCCATGGGCTGTAGCGCAACATTGGATCAGCGAATGGAAGTCCGATTTGTTCCGTCTTTGACGATGCGATCAGGTCAGATGTCAACGGATGCTGTAGTCGATCTAATGGCTGGAAAGAGCCCACTTTACCGTTTTTCTGCATCGCGACCAAAGTCGGGTTTCAAGAAACAGTCAGAGGATACTCTGAAATTCGGCGCGAAGCTGCCATTCACATAAGGTCTCGACGCTGCGGCGCAGTGCGCCAAGAACGGTATGCTGTCACCAATTGACTATGAAACGGAACAAAAGAAAGTGAACGAGACAAGTGCTCGGAAAATAGGGGCACCTCAGTTTGATGTTGGGTAAGACCAATCGCAGATGCTGCTCAACTAGGTTTGTGAGCTGGTCTCCAATCAGGTGGTAGAACTGTTTTCTGATATCGCCTTTCGACAAAGCGGATCACTCCACCACCGAAAATACGTCGCCAGTGGTCAGGTTCTTCACCTTCGAAACAGTATTTCCATCCCAATAGTAAGAGAAGTGCTGGCCTTGGTTAGTTATGCCTGCAATATCAGGCCAGAAGATCGCGGCGGCCTGCCCATCAGGATAACGGACGCTTCTATAGATTATGCCATTCGAATTTTGGGCACGAAGGATGCCGGCCATCGTTTGAGAGAGGCTGTAATCGTTCGGGTCGTAAATGGGATCTGATTGTGGTAAATCGCTGATGTCGTGAAAGTCTGCATTCAACGTCCCGATCAACTCACGGAAGTCTGATACCCATCCTGGCTCCTCTGACGTCGCCGCCATAAATTTACCGTGGTGATGCATGGTTTCGAATAGCGCCACCTCGATGCTGTCGCCCGCATAGTACACACCAAAAGAGCCATCGGTGAACCGACTTGGTCGGTCGGTCGATGTATGAGTGAACGGTGCCATAGCCCATGAAGCACCATCTCCCGCCACACGACGGTCGTGAGGCACAAGGTCTAACATGCCGACGCTTTTGGCGATGCGAGGGTTGGTCTTGGATTCTGCTGAAAGGATTGCATCCCAATCAGCTGGGTCCGCAATGTCTTCGAACAAGTCGATGGGCGGAATTCGGGATTGGATGATCCGATGTGTTTTGGCCCATTTGACGTTAGCAACCGACGGCTCTTCCAAGTTTAGCCGCACCGCACAGCATCAAGGTAACGGCGCACGCGCATGACATCCGTCAGCTCACCGCCCAACATAATCTCGAGAGCGGATGAACCACCAAATACATCATTCGGCTTTTTCACCCAGCTGTATGACCGATCAGCTTCGGTGAAGATGATCCTGAGCGCTTTGTGTATACCCATTAGGTTTGAAAGCCGGCTCTTAAGGTCACGGGGTATGCGACCAACCTCTCCGACCTTCCACCGTGCCCACGTACGAGCAGAAAGACCTCCCAGTAATACCGAAGCCTGCCCATCCGTGATTTCCCACCGTCGAAAGAGGTTGACGACTGCGCGCGCCATGGCAGCGCCTTCAGCATCAGTGATCTCGGGCGCAGTCGGCTGGTAAGTGGTCTTCTTAACAAGTTGAAACTGAGGCATGACGAACTCCTAGCTTTGCCTTTTGACACAAAATAGGGTATCTCTTGCCAAATTGCAAATTTCCTATAGGCATTGTTACTCAAAGGAATTCACAAGTTGAACAGCGTTACGATGAGTCAGGATCAAACTGGCGACGCTGGGATCCTCACATTCATAGCCCTGGGACAATCTTCGAAGACCATTTCGGTGGCGAGGATAGTTGGGATGATTATATCGCTCGACTTGAGACTGTACCTGTCGCGGTTTGATACCGCTCCTATGATAGCATTTCCTGCAGCAAAGGAGGCTGACTATGGGACTGAAACGTACAGACGAATTCCGCCTGGATGCGCTGCGTATCGCACTGACCAGCGGGCTGACCGTTGCCCGACAATCGAAACGCTGTTTCGATGATAGGGGCGCAAGCAGTTCGCTGACGATTCACTGCCTGACAGGGTATTGCGCAGCAATGTCCCGAGAAGGTGGGTGTTAGGATGTCGGCGCTGAACAAATGGATCACAGCGCATTGAGACACGGATGTGGTGCCAAAGGAGAATATGAGCCTCGCTCAAGAGAATGACCGGCTTCGGCGCGAGAACCGAATTCTCAAGGATGAGCGGAAAGGGTAATTGTTACGACAACGCCGCTGTCGAGACCTTCTTCAAAACCATCAAGGCCGAGCTGATCTGGCGGCGATCATGGGCAACACGGCGACAAGCTGAGATGGCAATCTTCGAATACATCAATGGCTTCTACAATCCGCGTCGACGCCACTCAGCACTGGGCTGGAAAAGCCCGGTCGCCTTCGAGCGAAAGGTGGCTTAAACGAGCACATGGGGCGGCACAAAAGCGTGACATGTCCACATTTCCTTGACGGCTTCTGGGAGCATTAGCTCACCCGCGCACGACCGCTGATGAAGCGTTGTGCGGGGGCACTGATAGCGTCTAATGGGGCTTTGCTCTTAATGGGCATTCCACAGTCTTCAATGTACCTTATATGGGTACATTTTAGTGCATTGTGAGCGTCTCAAGTACCCATATAATACCTCATTTAGGCAGGAAGCCAGAAGCCGAGAATTTCTGCAGAGCGCCTCAAATAAGTCTTCAAACTTCACATAACCATACACCGTTTTCACCCAAGACGCTTGTCAGTCGTAGAAGCAGCTCGAAGTTATGATTGCTGACAAACTTCTCACTACATTATGTCTACCTCGAGCTCGCCGGGAGGCATCGCCACAGCTCTTAATGAAATGACGCAATTAGCACAAAATACTTTTGGAGACAGATTGGTGACGAGATCTTCGCCAGTTCAGTCCGCAGCCGAAAGTACACCTATCGAACATTTTCTACAAAACGGCTCCGAGGTAAGTTTTGCGGTGGAGAATTTTCCATCTTCTAAAGCAAATGCGTACCCAATGCTTTGGCCGCGTATCTATGCAGGGATTTATGCCGACACCGATAATGTCGCACGCGTGAGTCTGAAGGCGGCGCAATTCGCAGCAAAACTCCCCAAAACACCTGCCGAAAATCTCTTGCAGCTGCAATGGATTATGACTCCACAGCTCGATGAAGAAGTGTATCAAAGAAAAAAGGGCGTCCAAGGGGCACCCTAAGTTTCGGATGACCAAGCTCATCGTTAACCGCTCGTTTGTTTTACGCCTGTGGCTTGGCCTTCGTTAGGGGCTAGCGCACCGGCCTCCTATTGATGGATTGAGCGAGGAAAACTCCTCCTCACTCAGCCCGCGACTTCTAAAAATTAGAACCCCGCATGGTGTGCAATGCCATGCGGGATTCAGGCTCATGCCCCCCTTTAGAAGTCTCGTTTCCCTTACTTGACCGCTGTACTAGACCATCAAATTCCAAAAAGGATCGGCTCCCAGTTCGAGTCAATAAAATCAATAACTTACATGAAGTGGGCGCTAATCACCTTGTAAATGGCCGCCGAAACACCCCGAAATGGGCTATATATGCTTGGCATTTCATTTGAAAAGCCCCGCCAATTCCTCAGCTACAGCCGGACGTGCCGCCGCAGGTGTTGCATTTCATGCAGGTGCCGTTGCGGACCAGCGTGTAGTTGCCGCATTCGCCGCAGGCTTCGCCCTCATAGCCTTGCATCTTGGCCTTGGTGCGCGCGTCGATACCGACCGCGCCGCTTGAGATCGCTGTGGTTGATTCCACCGATGTGGTGACGGACTGGGCGACGGTTGCCGTTCCGGCATCCATCACCGCGACATCAGCCATCCCCTGCCCGCTTTGCATCATCACCAGCTCTTGCGGCATGCGGTTGCGCAAATACCCGGTCGAACTGATCTGCTTGAGCACTTCCAAAGACCGGTTTGCGGCGCTTTCGGAGATCTCGGAAACGTTGCGCACGCCCTCTTCCTCGCCGCGGCCGATGGTGTCGAATGTGGCCCCTTCGGGTTTCACATGCGCCAGATCGGTGCGGTCCAGATAGGACACGGCCAATTCGCGGAAGATGTAATCAAGGATCGAGGTTGCATTCTTGATACTGTCGTTGCCCTGAACCATGCCTGCGGGTTCGAACTTGGTGAAGGTGAAGGCGTCGACGAATTCCTCGAGCGGGACACCGTACTGCAGGCCCACGGACACGGCGATGGCAAAGTTGTTCATCATCGCGCGGAAACCGGCACCCTCTTTATGCATGTCGATAAAGATTTCGCCCAGTGTCCCGTCGCCATATTCGCCCGTACGCAGATAGACCTTGTGACCGCCGACGATGGCCTTTTGGGTATAGCCCTTGCGGCGCTGAGGCATCTTTTCGCGGTGCGATTTGATGATCTCTTTGACGATGACTTTCTCGACGATCTTTTCTGCCAGAACCACGGCTTTTTCGTGGATGTTACCGGATTCAAGCGTTTCGGCGGCGTCGTCATCATCTTCGACAAGGGACGCGGCCAAAGGTTGCGACAGTTTCGATCCGTCACGGTAGAGCGCGTTGGCTTTCACACCCAAGGACCAAGACAATTCATAGGCCTTTTGGCAATCTTCGATGGTCGCATCGTTGGGCATGTTGATCGTCTTGGAGATCGCGCCCGAGATGAACGATTGAGCGGCGGCCATCATGTAGATGTGGCTGTTGACCGACAGGTAACGCTGGCCCTTCTTACCGCAGGGATTGGCGCAATCGAAGATGCTGTAGTGTTCTTCTTTCAGATGCGGCGCACCTTCCAGCGTCATGGTCCCGCAAACATGGTCATTGGCCGCATCCACGTCTTTCTTGGAGAAACCAAGGGACTTGAGCAGGTCAAATGTTGGATCGTTCAGCTTTTCAGCAGGGATGCCAAGAACTTGGGTGCAGAATTCTTCGCCCAATGTCCATTGGTTGAAAACGAAACGGATGTCGAAGGCCTGCGCCAATGCGGCGTCAATCTTGGCCAATTCGTTCGCGCCAAAACCATGGCCCACCAAGGTGGTGTGGTTGATGCCCGGCGCGTTGCCGATGCTGCCGTGACCCACGGCATAGGCCACGATTTCTTCGATCTGGGCAGATCCATAGCCCTGCTTTTCAAGCGCAGCTGGTACGGATTGGTTGATGATCTTGAAATAGCCGCCACCGGCAAGTTTCTTGAATTTCACGAGGGCAAAGTCAGGCTCGATCCCTGTGGTGTCACAATCCATCACCAGACCGATGGTGCCTGTTGGGGCAATCACCGACACTTGGGCGTTGCGATACCCGTGCTTTTCGCCAAGGCGCAGTGCTTCGTCCCAGGTGGAGGTCGCAACGGCGATCAGGTTTTGCTGCGGGCAGTTGGCGTGGTCCAAGGGCACCGGCTTTACGGCGAGGGCCTCGTAGCCATCGGATTTTCCCATCGCGGCATTGCGGTGGTTGCGGATGACGCGAAGCATGTGGTCGGCGTTTTTCTTGTAGCCGGGGAATGCGCCCAGCTCGCCCGCGATTTCGGCGGAGGTCGCATAGGAAACGCCGGTCATGATCGCCGTCAAAGCACCACAAAGCGCGCGGCCTTCGTCGCTGTCATAGGAATAGCCCATGTTCATCAGCAAGCCACCGATGTTTGCATAGCCCAGACCCAGCGTGCGGAAGTCATAGGACCGCTGCGCGATTTCCTTGGAGGGGAACTGCGCCATCATCACCGAGATTTCCAGCGTCACAGTCCACAGACGCGAGGCGTGCATGTAGTCCTCGACTTGGAATTCGCCGTCTTTGAGGAAAGTCAGTAGGTTCATCGACGCGAGGTTACAGGCCGTGTCGTCAAGGAACATGTATTCGGAACAAGGGTTTGACCCACGGATCGCGCCGTCTTCGGGGCATGTGTGCCATTCGTTGACAGTGTCGTGGTACTGGATGCCCGGATCGGCACAGGCCCATGCGGCATGGCCAACCTGTTCCCACAGGTCACGGGCACGGATGGTTTTCGACACGCGGCCAGTTGTACGGTCCAGCAACTCCCAATCAGCGTCTTTTTCAACGGCATGCAGGAATGCGTTGGTCACCCGGATCGAGTTGTTGGAGTTTTGGCCGGACACGGAGGAATAGGCCTCGGAATCCCAATCGGTGTCATAGGTCGGGAATTCAATCGACGTGTGGCCCTGCTTGGCATAATCCAGCACGCGCTTCACATAGGTCTCTGGGATCGCGCATTTCTTTGCGTCCTTGATTGCCGCCTTAAGTTGTTCGTTCTTGGCAGGGTCATAGGCATCCGCCTGAACGCCATCCCACGCTTTGATCGCGGCGAACAGTTTGTTCAGCTCGCGTTCGTGCATTTTCGAACCGGCAACGATGGAGGCTACCTTTTGCTCTTCGATGACCTTCCAGTTGATAAAGTCTTCGATATCGGGGTGGTCCGCATCGACGATTACCATTTTCGCCGCACGCCGCGTGGTGCCACCGGATTTGATCGCGCCAGCAGCGCGGTCACCGATTTTTAGGAAACCCATCAGGCCCGACGACTTACCACCGCCCGACAGCCCCTCGCCCGCGCCGCGCAGGCTGGAAAAGTTGGTGCCTGTGCCGGAGCCGTATTTGAACAAACGTGCCTCGCGGACCCACAGATCCATGATTCCGCCGTCGCCCACCAGATCATCGGCAACCGATTGAATGAAACAGGCGTGGGGCTGCGGGTGTTCGTAGGACGACTTCGAGCGGGTCAGCTTGCCGGTCTTGTAGTCCACATAATAGTGACCTTGGGCGGGGCCATCGATGCCATAGGCCCAGTGCAGACCGGTGTTGAACCACTGCGGGCTGTTCGGGGCACCCGACTGGGACGCCAGAATATGGCGCATTTCGTCGTAATAGGCTTGGGCGTCTTCTTCGGTGGTGAAATAGCCACCTTTCCAACCCCAATAGGCCCATGCGCCTGCCAGACGGTCAAACACCTGCTTGGAGGACGTCTCGCCGCCCATGGTGGCATCATCGGCGGGAACAGAGCGCCACAGGAACTCTGGCACGCCCTTTTCTTTGATCTTTTTGGTCGCAGACGGCACGCCGGCCTTGCGGAAATATTTCTGGGCAATGACGTCAGAGGCGACTTGGCTCCAGCTGGAGGGGACTTCGACGTTATCGAGATGGAAAACCACCGATCCGTCCGGGTTGCGAATTTCGGAAACTGTGCTCACGAAATCCAGCTTTGCGTATGCGTCTTGCCCGGAAGTCGTGAATTTTCTTTCGATTTTCATATCTGTCGCCCCATTTTCTCAGCTCATCTACACAAGGCAGCGTCTGACATTGCAGCCCGCCCCAACACCATTGACCAAAACAGAGGACGCATCACATGAGGACCATTGGGGGCCCGTGACAAGCGTCCAAACATGCGCGAAAGCTGCGTTTGCCTCATCTGCCTCATCGGTCCGCCGCCTAATGTCAATCACTAGATATAGTGGCGTGACCGTCAATTCACACAAACTGACGTAGAAGACCCTATTCGGTCAACGAAAATTTTCGCAAATTTTTCGAACTTGAGACTTGACCGAACTGGGATTGTTTGAGGCGACCGGCCCTGCGGTGATTCAGAGCGCAGATATGCACACATGTTCATTATTTCGGAAGCAAAGCCCGACCTGTGGATAAGTCAATAAACGCGCAGGTTTAGCAGCGACCTCTCATCCATCACTTGAGATATCCACAAAGAACCACACACCCCCTTGGGGATATTTCAAAGATCAGCATGCGGTGTAAAAAAACATTCGGCACACAAGATGAGGGGTGCGTTTTCCGCCCGACGGTCGATGATCACAACCGAAGCGATACCAACCGCACACAAATACAGCGTTCTGATCTGCATAAAGCAGATCAGGAACACTATATGTGGTTGGTTCTTAAAGTGGTCGGGGCGAGAAGATTCGAACTTCCGACCCCCTGTACCCAAAACAGGTGCGCTACCAGGCTGCGCCACGCCCCGACTGCGGCCTACTTAGCTACAAGTGATCTGATTGAAAAGCCCTAACTTCACAGAAATCGACCGAATTAGCAGGGCCATGCCGGGTTGTGCGCCGCAAAGGCCGGATGACGCAGTTCCGACCCTGTTTTAATGCCCATTCGTCGGGCCAAACCGCCATTTATCTCAAGCACAGACAGCAAGTTTTTACCGCCGTAGATCATCGTTTCATCCAACGGCACGGCATTTTCGTGAATATGTTGAATCACCCCGCGGGAATCAACGAACAGCATATCCAATGGAATCAGCGTGTTGCGCATCCAGAACCGCATCGTCTGCGGACGCTTGTAAACGAACAACATGCCTGCACTGCTGGGCATAGACTCGCGAAACATCAGACCTTGGGCGCGCTCTGCATCGTCATCCGCAACCTCGACCGAGAATCGCGCCTGCCCCCAATCGCCACGCACCATAACCGTGTCTTCGGAACACGCGGCTGCCGCCTGCCCCGCAAAGCAGCCAGCGAGAACCATTGAAAAGAGGGATTGAGCTATCCGGCGTCCGAGTTGTTTAGAATTACCGTTTCCCATGCATATACCTCTGCCGCCATCTTGCCGCGTTCACCTGATATGACGCGCAATGCCAATGCTTCACCCGGTTGTACATCCGACAACCCCGACTGCCGCAAGACTTCTACATGCAAAAAGATATCATCGTTCTTGCCGAACACATTGGCAAAGCCGAACCCTTTGGATTTATCAAACCACTTCACCCGCGCCGGTTCAATCGGTGCGGCTTTCACAATCGCGGGATCAACGCCGACGATCTCTTCCAGCGGGCCCGATTGCCCGGACTCAGGCGGATGAATGGCGTGAACCTGCGTGGCTTGAACGCCGCGGCTGGTTTCATGCGCAGTAATCTCAACCCGCGCCCCATCCGCAATCGAACTTTGGCCATAGTTTCGCAAAACATTGACGTGCAGCAAAATATCAGCGCCGCCTTCATCGGAGACAACGAATCCGAAACCCTTAGCAGGGTCGAACCATTTCACTGTTCCCGAAACAACGGGGGCGGTATTATCTAAATCTGACACAAATGCCCTTTGGTACTCTAAATTCTTGCCCTGCGGATCAATTAACTTTCTGTCTCATTTAAGCCTTATTATGGACTTAACCTCGCGACAGTCCAGTCTGATCCTAAATTTGGGCGTCGCCAAACGAACCTATCATGTAGACGAAATTCACCATCCGCCCAAAATTCAATCTCTAACGGTGCCAACCGATAGCCGCCCCAAAAGGGTGGCCGCTGTGGGTCAGTCCCTTGTTTTACAGTCACTTTTGCCACCTCGGCCATCAAGGCTGCGCGGCTTGAAAGCGGGCTGGATTGGTCCGAAGCCCAGGCCCCCAAACGACTTTTGAGTGACCGGGACTTATAATATTCATCCGCTTTCGGTCCGTCTTCTTTGGTAATAATACCACGCGCCCGTATTTGGCGACGCAGCGATTTCCAATGCATGACGAACGCGGCTTTCCCAGCATGATCCAATTCGCCGGCCTTGGCGCTTGTGTAATTGGTGTAGAAGACAAACGCATCGTCTTCGATCTCTTTCAACAGCACCATACGGGCATTCGGCATGCCCTGCGCATCCACCGTGGACAGCGCGATCGCGTTGGGGTCGTTGATTTCCACTGCGTCTGCTTCAGCCAGCCAACGGCGCGCCAATTCAAACGGATTATCACCCGCAAATTTGCCTTTGCGTGTCTCCATATCTCCCAATGAACTCTCACTCCCTAGGCCCAGGCCGGTATTAGCAGCCGTCTATAACATTTGACAAAGCCAAACAACGAAAAGCCGCGCGTAAAACAATAAATGCTCGCATGGGTTGCTTGCAACACACTGTGGATGCACAGCCTTGCCGAAAAACAATCAATCGCATAAACCATCGTAAACTTAATGCGCAATTCGAAGGAAATAGAATGGCAAATGACCTGATGGCAGGCAAGCGTGGGCTCATCATGGGTCTTGCGAATGACAAGTCTATTGCCTGGGGCGTCGCACGCGCCTTGGCAGACGCGGGTGCCGAGCTGGCTTTTTCCTATCAGGGCGATGCGCTGAAAAAACGTGTTGATCCATTGGCCGCGCAATTGGGCAGCGACATGGTTTTGCCCTGCGACGTCGGATCGGAAGAGTCGATTGACGCGCTGTTTGACGGTATCAAAAAGCGGTGGGACACTATCGACTTCATCGTCCACGCCATTGGTTTTTCTGATAAAAACGAACTTCGCGGCCGTTATGTTGACACCAGCCGTGGCAATTTCGCCATGTCGATGGATATTTCGGTCTATTCCTTTACCGCCGTCATGCAGCGTGCGGAAAAGATGATGAACAAAGGCGGCAGCGCCGTCACCCTCACCTATTACGGTGCTGAAAAAGTCATGCCGCATTATAATGTCATGGGTGTCGCCAAGGCAGCACTTGAGGCATCGGTGAAATATCTGGCCGAAGACCTTGGCAAAGACGGTATTCGCGTCAACGCGATCAGCGCTGGCCCGATCAAAACGCTTGCGGCCTCGGGCATCGGCGACTTCCGCTATATTATGAAGTGGAACGAATATAATTCGCCCCTGCGCCGCAATGTTACGATCGACGAAGTCGGCAAATCGGCCCTGTTCCTGCTCAGCGATCTGGGGTCAGGCACCACGGGTGAAAACCTGCATGTGGACGCAGGCTACCATGTGGTCGGCATGAAAGCCGTCGACGCCCCCGATATGGCAAAGGATTGAACGGATGAGCAAAGACCCCTCGCGCCTGCCCCACGAAAAAGGTTTTCACATCAGCTGGGATCAAATCCACCGCGACAGCCGTGCATTGGCCTGGCGGTTGGACGGAATGGGCCCGGATAATGGTGCCTGGCGCGCAGTGGTTGCCATCACACGCGGCGGCATGGCCCCCGCCATGATCGCCGCCCGCGAACTGGACATTCGCACCGTGGACACGATTTCGATCAAATCCTACGACCACCAAGATCAATCCGACGCTGTCGTTCTTAAAGCGCCAGACGCTGAACTGATGGGCGACGGCACCGGCATCTTGATCATCGATGATCTGGTCGATTCCGGAAAAACCCTCGAAGTGGTGCGCAGGCTTTATCCCAACGCGCATCTGGCCACGGTCTATGCAAAACCCAAAGGCCGCCCGCAGGTCGATACCTTCATCACCGAAGTCAGCCAAGACACATGGATTTTCTTTCCATGGGACATGGCCCTGCAATATGTCGAACCCTACCGCGGCAAGGACTGAGCCAAAAAAGACTCTATGCCTTCGGCGGGGATTTTAGACCATTTGGAATGAAGACGCGCACCGCAGGTCTCTTCTCTGGTTCTTAAATATCCTCGCCGAAGGCATCCGCCCTTGATCACAGGAACCCCCACCCGATGTTGACGCGCACCGCTTCCACTTTTGCCCCACCTGTCATGGAAGCCCGCCGTTGGTTGGACGGCGTAGAGTTTCCCGCAGACCGCCCCTTAATCAACGTCAGTCAGGCCGCCCCCGTCGATCCGCCCCCGCAGCCCTTGCGCGAAGCGATGGCGCATGTTGCATTGACCAATGACGATGCGCATCTTTATGGCCCTGTGCTAGGTTTGTCAGAGCTGCGAGCAGAGTTGGCGTCGCAAACCTCGGCCCATTATGCGGGCCAAATCGACCCCGCCCAGGTTGCGATCACGTCGGGTTGTAATCAGGCGTTTGCCGCCGCCATCGCAACGCTATGTAGCGAGGGCGATGAGGTCATTTTGCCAACCCCTTGGTATTTCAACCATAAAATGTGGCTTGATATGTCGGGGGTGAACGCGGTTGCGTTGAAAACCGGGCCTGATTTGCTGCCTGATCCCGACGCCGCTGCTGCGTTAATCACCGATCGCACAAGGGCGATTGCGATTGTCACGCCGAATAACCCCGGCGGGGCCGAATACCCGGCCACGCTGGTACAGGCGTTCTTTGATCTGGCCCGCGCCCGTGGCATTGCCCTGATTGTGGATGAGACCTATCGCGATTTTGACAGCCGTTCCGGCCCGCCGCACGCCCTGTTCCAAGACCCCGATTGGCATGACACGCTGATCCATCTCTATTCCTTTTCCAAGGCCTACCGCCTGACAGGCCACCGGGTCGGCGCGCTGATCGCATCGCAATCGCGACTGGCCGAGGTTGAAAAGTTTCTGGACACGGTCGCCATTTGCCCGGGCCAAATCGGCCAACATGCGGCCTTGTGGGGGATGCAGAACCTGTCGCAATGGCTGGCCGGCGAGCGCGATGAAATACTGGCGCGTCGCCGCGCAATCACCGACAACATGCCCAAGCTGACCGCCAAGGGATGGAAGCTGTTGGGGCTAGGTGGCTATTTCGCCTATCTTGAGCATCCGTTTGACGAACCATCGGATCAATTGGCGCAGCGCATGGTGCGCGAGGCCAGCATTCTATGCCTGCCCGGCACGATGTTTTGCCCCCAAAACGACCCCAGCGGAGCACGGCAACTGCGGATCGCATTTGCCAATCTGGATGCGAACGGTATTGGCGTGCTGTTTGACAGAATGGCCCAGCTTTAACGGCCCTCTTGCCCCCCTGCCGCGCACCGCATAGTAAGGTCGAAACGCGCTAAAAGGGTAAGATCATGAAAGCCAAAGGCAACAGCCTCACGAAAACCGCAGTCTGGATACTGATGGGCCTGCTGATCCTTGGCCTTGGCGGCTTTGGCGCGGTCAATTTGTCCGGGAATGTGCGCACCGTCGGCACCGTCGGCGACAAGGAAATCTCGGTCGATAACTATGCCCGCGAACTGCAACAGCAGATCCGCACGATTGAATCCCAAACCGGCGAAACGCTGCCCTTTCAGCAGGCCCAGGCCATCGGGTTGGACCGCGCCGTTTTGCAGCGTCTTGTCCGCCTGCGCGCCCTTGATAACGAGGCCGACCAGATGGGTCTGTCGATTGGCGATGAAAACCTGCGCGAACGGATCGTCGAAATCCCCGCGTTCCAAGGGATCAACGGTGGTTTTGACCGCGAGGGGTATCGTTTTGCCCTGCAGCAATCTGGCCTGACCGAAGCCGAATTCGAGGTGTCTTTGCGTGAAGAAGCGGGCCGCACCCTGTTGCAAAACGCGATCATGGGCGGCGTTGCCATGCCTGACGCCTATGCCAAGACCCTTGTCGATTATGTTGGCGCGAAACGCAGCTTTACCTGGGCCGCCCTGAACGAGGTTGATCTGGCCGAGCCTGTGCCTGCCCCCACTGACGCGCAATTGCAGGCCTATTATGATGAAAACACAGATCAGTTTATGCTCCCTGCCAGCAAATCCATCACCTATGTCCAGATGACCCCCGGTGATGTGCTGGATGAGATCGAAGTGTCGGATGATGATCTGCAAAAGGCCTATGAGGACCGTGCCGCCGAATACATTCAGCCTGAGCGGCGTTTGGTAGAACGGCTTGTGTTTGGCGATCAGGCCAGCGCCGATCAAGCTGCCGCAGCGCTTGAGGTCAATGGCACAACTTTTGAAGCCCTTGTGCTGGACCGCGGCCTGAACCTTGAGGATGTGGATCTGGGCGATGTGGCCCAGCAGGATCTTGGTGCCGCTGGTGAGGCGATATTTGCGGGCGACGTGAATGATGTGATCGGGCCTGTGCCCACAAACCTTGGCCCTGCCTTGTTCCGCATCAATGGCGTTTTGCCATCCCTAAACACCACATTCGAGGAAGCGCGCCCTGCCCTACAACAGGACCTTGCCGGTGATCGCGCCATCCGTCAGGTCGAAGTCCGCGCCCGCGATCTGGACGACCAGCTTGCCGGGGGTGCCACGCTTGAGCAACTGGCCGAAGAAACCAAAATGACCCTTGGCCAGATCGACTGGACCCAAGACAGCGACGAAGACATCGCCGCCTATGCCGGTTTCCGCGAGGCCGCCGCCGCGCTGACCGCTGATGATTTCCCCAAGATCGATCAGCTCGAAGACGGCAGCGTGTTTGCCATGCGTCTGGACGGTACACTAGAAGAACGCGCCAATCCCTTTGACGACGCGCGCGCCGATGTTGTGGCCGCATGGACCGCCGATCAGGTC
This sequence comes from uncultured Sulfitobacter sp., assembly GCF_964021855.1. NCBI lineage: Bacteria > Pseudomonadati > Pseudomonadota > Alphaproteobacteria > Rhodobacterales > Roseobacteraceae > Sulfitobacter > uncultured Sulfitobacter sp. The sequence goes on along the minus strand of NZ_CAXHZD010000002.1, from coordinate 867,694 downwards.
TCGCAAGCGCTGCACGCGCAGGCCGAGGCGTTGAAGACCGAGCTTGAGAGCGGTGCAGATTTCGAAAGCTTGGGCCTAACGCCCACAGTGCAGACCGACCTGACCCGCGATGCGCTGATCAACGGGGCACCTGCCGACATGATGACGGCCGTTTTTGACGCCAGCATCGGTGATATTCGCGTGATCGACGGCGACGGTGCTGTCGTAATCCTGCGTGTTGACGCGATTGCCGACCCTCAGGAAAACGCGCAAAATCAGCAGCTTCTGGCGCAGCTTTCCGGTCAGCTGGATCAACAGCTTGGCCAAGATATCTTTGCGATTTACGCAAGCGATGTCGTGCGCCGTGCAGGTCCGACGGTCGATCAACAGGCGATCAACGCCGTCCATGTGAACTTCCCATAACGAAGGCCGCCCATGTCACTGACCCCTGACTATGACAGCTTTGCCGCAGGATATGCGGAAGGCAAAAACCAGATCGTTTACACGCGTCTGGCCGCTGACCTGGATACGCCTGTATCTTTGATGCTCAAGCTGACAGGGGCTGCGGAAAACGCCTTTGTGCTTGAATCCGTCACAGGCGGCGAGGTGCGTGGGCGCTATTCTATCATCGGGATGAAGCCTGATCTGATCTGGCGCTGCAACGGCACGACATCGGCCGTAAACCGCGCCGCGCGCTATGACAGCGACGCGTTCGAGGACGTCCCCGGCAACCCGCTGGATACCCTGCGCGGGCTGATCGCGGAATCGAAAATCGACCTGCCCGATGACCTGCCCCAAGCTGCGGCTGGCCTGTTTGGTTATCTCGGCTATGACATGATCCGCTTGGTTGAACACCTGCCGAATGTGAACCCTGACACCCTGGGCCTGCCCGATGCCATGATGGTGCGCCCGTCGGTGATTGCCGTGCTGGACGGTGTCAAAGGCGAGGTTACAATTGTGTCACCCGCGTGGGTGTCAGATGGGCAGTCTGCCAAGGCCGCCTATGCCCAAGCGGGCGAGCGGGTGATGGATGCCGTGCGTGATCTGGAGCGGTCCATGCCCGGCACCAGCCGCGATCTGGGCGAGGCCCACGAGGAATCCGCCCCCGTCAGCAATTTCACCCGCGACGGATATAAATCGGCCATCGAAAAGGCGCGCGACTATATCGTTGCGGGCGACATCTTTCAGGTGGTGCCGTCACAACGCTGGGCACAGGGGTTCTCGCAACCGCCCTTCGCGCTGTATCGCAGTCTGCGACGTACCAACCCGTCGCCGTTCATGTTCTATTTCAACTTTGGCGACTTCCATGTTGTCGGTGCCAGCCCTGAAATTCTTGTCCGCGTATTTGGCAAAGAAATCACCATTCGCCCCGTCGCAGGCACCCGCCGTCGCGGTGCCACGCCCGAGGAAGACCGCGCGCTAGAGGCCGATCTGCTGGCCGACGAAAAAGAACTGGCCGAGCATTTGATGCTGCTGGATCTGGGCCGTAACGATGTGGGCCGCGTCGCCAAGATCGGCACCGTGCGCCCGACCGAGGAATTTATCGTAGAGCGCTATAGCCACGTGATGCACATCGTCTCAAATGTGGTGGGTGAATTGCGCGACGACCGTGATGCGCTGGATGCGTTTTTTGCGGGCATGCCTGCGGGCACTGTTTCAGGTGCACCCAAGGTCCGCGCCATGGAGATTATCGACGAGCTGGAACCCGAAAAACGCGGGCTTTATGGCGGCGGTGTCGGCTATTTCAGCGCAGGCGGCGATATGGACATGTGCATCGCCCTGCGCACCGCCGTGATAAAGGATAAAACCCTTTATATTCAGGCAGGTGGTGGCGTGGTCTATGACAGCGATGCCGAGGCTGAATATATGGAAACCGTCCATAAATCCGACGCGATCCGCCGTGCGGCTGCCGATGCGGCGCGGTTCTCGGGACAAGGTAATAACTGACGATGCCGAACCAAATGCCTTTTGAAATCGCAGGTCAAAAGGTTGCCCCCGGCACCCGTGAACAAGTCGATCTGCCGATTTCCATCCTGCCTGATCACACGCCGGTTGGCCTGTCGCTTGAAGTCATCCATGGCAAACGCTCAGGCCCCACTATGTTCGTCAGCGCCGCCGTGCATGGCGATGAGCTGATCGGGGTCGAGATCGTGCGCCGTCTGCTGCGCACGCCCCAGCTTAAGTCCTTGCGCGGGACGTTGTTGGTGATCCCCGTGGTCAACTCCTTCGGCTTTCTGAACCGGTCGCGTTATTTGCCCGACCGCCGCGATTTGAACCGGTGCTTTCCCGGCCATCCATCCGGGTCACTGGGGTCACGGCTGGCGCATATATTCCTGAATGATGTGGTGCTGCGCTGTGATTTCGGGATCGATCTGCATTCCGCCGCAATACACCGCACCAACCTGCCACAGGTGCGCATTTCGCCCTCCGACCCGGTAACACGGCGCATGGCGATCAATTTCGCCGCCCCTGTTGTGCTGACATCGCCGCTGCGCGACGGATCGTTGCGCGCCGTTGCATCGGCCAAGGGCACGCCGGTGCTGCTGTACGAGGCGGGCGAAGGATTGCGGTTTGACGAAATGGCGGTACGTGCCGGTGTCGCTGGTATTTTGCGTGTGATGCGCGCCGAAGACATGTTGCCCGCCAAAGGCATCGCGCAATCGCGCCCTCAGTCGCATGTCTGTTCCAGCTCTACCTGGCTGCGCGCGCCCGTGGGCGGGCTGCTGCGCACCTTTCGTGCGGAGGGGGAAACCGTCAAGGCAGGCGATGCGCTTGCCACGGTATCCGATCCCTTTGGCAAGACCGAGGAAGACATTCTAGCCCCGTTTGACGGCATCCTGATTGGTCGCGCGATCCTGCCTGTGGTGAATGAGGGCGACGCGGTATTTCACCTCGCCAAGCTGATGCCACGGGCCGTTGCCGACACGGTTGAGGATATGATCACCCAGTTGGAAAGCGACCCGCTGTTCGACGAAGACGAAATTATCTAGCGTTATTCGCCGTTTGCGGCCAGCAACACAGCCGAGATTGGCGCAAGGGCGACTTGACCCGCACGGTCTTGCAAGCCCCAGACCAGCAATGCCGAGATTGTCTCGGGGCGCATCCGGCCCAACATGATCACCGATCCTTCGATCCCTGCCTTGAACGCGGCTTGGTCCAAAAAGCGGCGGATCACTGTGGATGTCTGATCTTTGCTGTCAAAGTCGCGGAAAATCGGGGCGGCAGGCACGCCTTCTTTGACCGCCAGCTTTGGCATGGTGTTCAACCCTTTATCTTGGCTGACCAACCCATACCCACCTTGGGCCAAAATCTCGGTCACCTGATCCGCGACATCGCGGCTTGGCTGCAACCCTGCGCCCTGCCCCTCTAACACGCCGACCACCTGCGGCATGCGTTGGAACGCGACGGCAAGGGTCGTTTCGGCATCTGACGGTTCTGCGCCCTCGGGCAGGTCAACCATCGCCAAGACTTCGAACCCTTCGGCGCGGTAAATCTCCATCCGCTCAGCAGCGTCTGGCAAGGCAACATCAACCGCAAAACTGATCGGATAAGGAAAGCTGCGCAAAGCCGCGATCCCTACTTCTCCGCCTTCAAGGTCACTGCCTTGATCAATCAACAAAATGCTCATCAACGGCTTTTGGTCTTCGTTCACAAAATCCTGAGCGTACAGATCAATCGGGCGAAGTACCGGCAGCGGGCTTGCATCCGCCTGCACCTGATCCCCGGAATTGGCAGTGGGCAAACGGTTTACGGTGACCTTGTTGCCGGTTTGCGGCAGGTCCGCATCCGCGTCTGTCGCATTCGGGGTGACGGTGGGCAAGGCGCTATAGGCGCGGCGCGTCTCAGGCTCCTCGGCGGGGGTTTCTTCCGCCTCAACGACAACGGTCTTGATCTTGGGCAGCGGCATGGGCGCGACGGTCGGTTCAGTCTCGGCCGGTGCGTCAGCGGTGTTTGGCGCGGGTTGCCCGGGTGCCTCAACAACCGCTTCATCCGCCTCGGGGTCCGTTGCGACGACTGCAACGGGTTCAGCGGCTTGGGTTTCCACCTCTACTACATCAGGGGCTTGCGGCTCCATCGGGGCCAGGGCCATGGGGTTGGGCAGTACAGGATCATCGCCGGAAATCTCTGGCGCTGTGCTTACGGCAGCAGGTGTCGGCGCTTCGACCGATTGAACCATCTCGGGCGGCGTCAGCGGCGCAGTCAACATTTCGGGGGCCACATCACCCAGACCATCCTCCGCTGGGGGTTCCATCGCCGTCACAGGCTCTGCCGCAGGTTGGGGGTCGTCCATTTCAGGCAGAACGGCCACAACAGCAGCCGCTTCGGCACTGTCGATTTCAGCGGGTCCTGTATCGGAAATTTCCGGCGCGGTGCTGATCGGGATAAAAAACGATACGATTCCAGCCAAGACAACGCTGAACGCGCCGCCGATCAAGATACCCCCTAGAAATCCGCGGATCATGGCTGAAATACTCCTGCTATTTGTTCTTGCATTGGCCCCTACGCGGGCCTGGCACCCTTGACGATGGCTCTTAAGCCTGAACATGTATTGGCGAACATTGTACTGTGGTTTAGCGGCGTTCCTCTAGCCCCAAAACCCCGCCTGAATACAAAGAATTGCCTTATGCTGCTACTGATAGATAACTATGATAGTTTCACCTACAATCTTGTGCATTATCTAGGCGATTTGGGGGCCGACGTCGATATTCGGCGAAATGACGCCATTTCGGTTCAACACGCAATCGCGCTGAACCCCGCGGGCATTATCCTGTCGCCCGGCCCCTGTGACCCCGATCAGGCGGGCATCTGTCTGTCGCTGACCAAGGCTGCCGCAGGCGCTGGCATTCCGTTATTCGGGGTGTGTTTGGGGCATCAAACGTTGGGCCAGGCATTCGGCGGCAAGGTCGTGCGCGCCGATGACATTGTGCATGGCAAGATGGGGCAAATGCACCACACGGGCAAAGGCGTGTTTGCCGGCCTGCCCTCGCCCTTTGCCGCGACACGCTATCATTCGCTGGTGGTTGAGCGCGCGACATTACCAGACTGTCTGGAGATCACAGCCGAGCTGGAAGACGGCACCATCATGGGCCTGCAACACCGCGAGCTGCCCTTGCACGGGGTTCAGTTCCACCCCGAATCCATCCGGTCAGAGCATGGCCATAAGATGCTTCAAAACTTCCTTGATCTCGTAAAGGTGCCCGCATGAGCGAACGTCTCAAACCGTTGATCGACGCCGCGGCGAACGGCCCCCTGACCCGCGATCAGGCCGAGGAAGCCTTTGGTATCTTGTTCGACGGCGAAGCAACGCCAAGCCAGATCGGCGGTTTCCTGATGGCCCTGCGCACGCGCGGTGAAACGGTGGATGAATACGCCGCCGCCGCCCATGTCATGCGCGCGAAATGCAACGCAGTTGTGGCCCCTGCGGGCGCGATGGACATCGTCGGCACCGGCGGCGACGGCAAGGGCACGTTGAATATTTCCACCGCGACCGCCTTTGTCGTGGCTGGGGCTGGTGTTGTTGTGGCCAAACATGGCAACCGCAATCTGTCATCGAAATCCGGCGCGGCGGATGCGCTAACGCAGATGGGCCTCAAGGTCATGGTCGGCCCCAAAGTGGTTGAGGCTTGTCTGAACGAGGCCGGGATCGGCTTTATGATGGCCCCGATGCACCACCCTGCCATCGCCCACGTGATGCCAACGCGGTCCGAGCTGGGCACCCGCACGATTTTCAACATCCTCGGCCCCCTGACCAACCCGGCTGGCGTTAAACGGCAGTTGACCGGTGCCTATCGCCGCGACCTGATCCGCCCGATGGCCGAGACCCTTGGTGCGTTGGGCTCGGAAAAGGCATGGCTGGTCCATGGGTCTGACGGCACCGACGAGTTGACGATCACCGGCGTCAGCTGGGTTGCCGCCCTGAACCCTGATGGCACAGTGACAGAGTTCGAGATCACCCCAGAAGAGGCAGGCCTGCCCGTGCATCCGTTCGAGGATATCGTTGGCGGCACACCCGAAGAAAACGCGATTGCGTTCAATGCCTTGCTGGACGGCGCGCCCTCTGCCTACCGTGATGCGGTGCTGCTGAACGCTGCCGCTGCTTTGGTCGTTGCAGATGCGGCCCCCGACCTAAAAACGGGTGTCGAAATGGCCCGCACCAGCATCGACAGCGGGGCCGCCCGCGACAAGATCACCGAAGTGGCCCGCATTTCGAACGCCGGTTGATGTTTGATCTGTCCGCCCTTGGCGCATGGCGCGATCTGCCGTTTTTTGACGACACCCTGCCCGCGATCGAAGCTGCATTGGCACAAGACGACCGGCTGATCCTGCCGCCCCGTCATCAGGTATTTGCAGCCTTGCAACAGACCCAGCCCGATGATGTGCGTGTGGTTATCTTGGGCCAAGACCCTTATCCCACGCCGGGTCACGCACATGGGTTGGCCTTTTCGGCCGAGGCTGACACACGCCCCTTTCCCCGATCTTTGTCCAATATCTTTAAAGAGATGCGCGAAGATATCGGCGATGCACCCACCAATGCAGACCTGCATTTTTGGGCGCAACAGGGGGTGCTATTGCTGAACACCACGTTGACGGTGCCCGCAGGTACTGCAGGCGCACATGCGAAACTCGGGTGGCAAACCCTGACCACGCAAATTTTGCACCGTCTGTCGGATCGCCCCCGCGTCTATCTGCTATGGGGTGCACATGCGCAGAAAGTCGGCAAAGACGTCGACCCGCAGGCAAACCTTAAAATCGAAACTGCGCACCCGTCCCCCCTGTCTGCACGGCGCGGCTTTTTCGGATCGCGCCCCTTTTCGCGCAGCAATGACTGGTTGCAGGCCCAAGGCCAAACCGCCATAAACTGGGCAACCCCGGAGGCATCATGACAGATACAATCCTAGACAAAATCAAAGCCTATAAACTGGAAGAGGTCGCCGCCGACAAAGCCGCAAAACCGCTTGAGGCCGTGGAGGCAGACGCCCGTGCCGCGCCCACGGTGCGCCCCTTTGCCGACGCGCTGTTTGACGCCGCCCGCGAAGGATATGGCCTGATCGCCGAGATCAAGAAAGCCAGCCCATCCAAGGGTCTGATCCGCGCCGATTTTGACCCCGCTGCACTGGCCGCAGCCTATGCCGCAGGTGGGGCGACATGCCTATCTGTCTTGACCGACACCCCCAGTTTTCAAGGGGCCAAAGACTATCTGGTTGCCGCCCGCGAGGCCTGCACCCTGCCCGTTTTGCGTAAAGATTTCATGTACGACACCTATCAGGTCGCCGAGGCACGCGCCCTTGGGGCCGATTGTATCCTGATCATCATGGCATCGGTCAGTGACGCGCAGGCGCTTGAGCTTGAGGAAGCTGCCGCCGAATGGGGCATGGATGCCCTGATCGAAGTGCATGACAAAGCCGAACTTGACCGTGCCGCCTTGCTGAAAAGCCGGATGATCGGGATTAACAACCGCAACCTCAAGACATTCGAGACCTCGCTGGATACGACCCGCAGCCTGTCAAAATACGTCGAGATGGACAAAATGATCGTGTCGGAATCCGGGCTGAACACCCCTGACGATCTGTCGGAGATGGCCAAATTCGGTGCGCGTGTTTTCCTGATCGGCGAAAGCCTGATGCGCCAAGACGATGTCGAGGCCGCAACCCGCACGCTGCTTGCCAATCCCCTGCGCCCCGGAGGCATGTAAATGGCCCTTACGCATTTTGACGGCAAGGGCGATGCCCATATGGTTGATGTCTCGGACAAACCTGTGACATCACGGATCGCAGTGGCAGAAACCCACATCAAGATGCAGCGCGAAACCTTTGATATCATTACCGAAGGCCGTGCAAAAAAAGGCGACGTTCTAGGTGTTGCACGTCTCGCCGGGATCATGGCCGCCAAGCGGACAGCCGACCTGATCCCGCTGTGCCACCCCCTGCCGATCACCAAAGTTTCCGTCGAACTGATACCCGACCCCGACCTGCCCGGCATCCGGATCGAGGCGACGGTCAAAACAACCGGCCAAACCGGTGTCGAAATGGAAGCCCTCACCGCCGCGTCCGTCACCGCACTGACCGTCTATGACATGGCCAAAGCGGTGGACAAAGCGATGGAAATCGGCGGCCTGCGCGTGTTGCTCAAAGACGGCGGCAAATCAGGCCGGTTCGAGGCATCATGATCTCGGTCGAAGACGCCCTGTCAAATCTGTTTGATCTTGTCGCCCCCATGGGCGTTGAGCGGGTCGGTTTGCGCCATGCCGCAGGGCGGGTATTGGCAGAAAACGTCACGGCCAACAGATCGCAGCCCCCGTTCGATGTGTCATCGATGGATGGCTATGCGCTGCACCGGGCGGAGGTTGAGCCCGACGCCATGTTCAAGGTGATTGGCGAAGCGGCTGCGGGGCACCGTTTTGACGGCATCGTAAAACCCGGTCAGGCCGTGCGGATATTCACAGGTGCGCCGATCCCCGAGGGGGCCGATTTCGTTGTCATTCAAGAGGATACGACCCGACGCGGCGACCTCCTCATGCTCGGGCATGACATCGACGGTAAAACCAACATCCGCCCCGCAGGCGGCGACTTTAAGGCGGGCGATGTGATGTCCGCGCCGCGTGTGTTGCGCCCTGCCGATATTGCCTTGCTCGCCGCGATGAATCTTGCCGAGGTGCCCGTTCACACCGCGCCCCAGATCGCGATTATCGCAACCGGGGATGAGCTGGTGCAGCCGGGTGAAACGCCGGGACCCGATCAGATTATCGCCTCCAACACCTATGGCCTTGCTGCCATGCTGGAACAACTCGGCGCGCAATGCCGGATGATCCCGATTGCGCGCGATACGGTGCCGTCACTGACCCAGGCGTTCAAGATCGCCCAAGGGGCCGATTTGATTATCACTATTGGCGGGGCGTCGGTCGGGGATCATGATCTGGTTGCCCCTGTCGCGGCCGAAATGGGGATGGAGCAGTCGTTTTATAAGGTCGCGATGCGACCCGGCAAACCGCTCATGGCGGGAAAGCTGGCAGATACGCCGATGATCGGCCTGCCCGGCAACCCCGTGTCGGCGATGGTTTGCGGTGTGGTGTTTGTGGCCCCCGTGGTACGCAAAATGCTGGGCCTTCCGGCCGAGCCTGCGCCCCGCGTCTCCCTGCCCCTGGCCGTGGATCTGCCCCAAGGCGGGCCGCGCGCCCATTATATGCGTGCTTTGGTCAAGGGTGGCGCGGTCCACCCAGAGACTAATCAAGACAGTTCATTGCTCAGCGTTCTGGCGCAGGCCGACGTGCTGATGATCCGGCCAGCAGATGATCCGGCGCGGAAATCTGGCGATATGATGGACTGTATCGCGCTGTAGCGTTGACACAAAACAAGAACATCACTAGAACAAACCCAAACCAATAATCTCAGGGAATGTTCGGATGCTGACGAAAAAACAACTCGACCTGCTGGCTTTCATTCACAAGCGCGTTCAGCGCGACGGTGTGCCGCCCAGCTTTGACGAGATGAAAGAAGCATTGGACCTGCGATCTAAATCCGGCATCCACCGTCTGATTACAGCCCTTGAGGAACGCGGGTTTATCCGCCGTCTGGCCCACCGTGCCCGCGCCATCGAAGTGGTAAAATTACCAGATAGCATGGGCGGCCTGCCAAAGCCCGGGTTTACCCCCCGCATTATTGATGGCGACCGGCCCGACAGCCCGCCCCCCGCCGCCGCGCAATCGGTGTCCGGATCGTCGACTGATATCCCGATGATGGGCCGGATTGCCGCCGGTGTCCCGATCGAGGCGATTTCCACCATGTCCCATTCCGTGGCGGTGCCGGGGAATATGATCAGCGGCAGCGGCGAACACTATGCCCTTGAGGTTAAAGGCGATTCGATGATTGAGGCGGGCATTAACGACGGCGATGTTGTGGTGATCCGCGAAACATCTGTCGCCGATGACGGTGATATTGTGGTCGCTCTGGTCGAGGATCACGAGGCAACGCTCAAGACCTTTAAACGCCACGGCAGTTCAATCGCGCTAGAGGCCGCAAACCCGGCTTACGAGACGCGGGTGTTCCCGTCTGATATGGTCAAGATTCAGGGGCGTCTGGTGGGTTTGATCCGCACATATTAATCGCACCTATTGGCCAGACTACATGTCTGGCCATTGCGCCCACAACCGCGTGCCCGCCCTTTGGCGGGCCGTTTGCATTTTAAGCTGACCGTCGTTCACAGACATGGCGATTGCGCCGGTTTTGCGCAGGTGGGGCGGGTCAAAAATTACGCAATCACCGATGGCGCGATCAATCTCAACCGATGACACGACAATCTGCCCCACCGTACATCCAGCAAAGGCAGCAACCGCGCGTTTGCCGGACAAGTGGATGATCTCTTGCCCCCCGATACGCATATTTGGCCCCCACCGCGCGGCAGCGTCTGCCTGTTCTGCACCGTCGCCGTCATTCTCTAACCAGTTTCGGGCAACGAACCCTGCCCCCTTGGCCTTGCTCAACGCGCGACCTTGGGCTGTCATGACGCCAACCAAATTGCCCGTATCGGCGATTAAGACCGTCGGCCGCGCGGCCTGATGCCACAAGGCGAATGCCGCGACGACAACCGCAAGGCCCGCAAAACGCAAACGCCCCTGCCACAGCAAAAGCCACAAAAACCCAAGCGCCATCAGCGGCAGCACCCAGACACCCGGCCCTTTGACATGGCCCTGCGCCCCGTCAAGATCGGCCACGAATGCCGCCACGGCCAATATCCAACGCAGGCCCAAGCCCATGATCCACAACGCCAAATGATCCAGACCGAAGGGGGCCATAACCAACGCGCCAACTGCCGCTGGCATGACCAACAGGCCCATCAATGGCACCGACAAAAGGTTCGCGATCAGCCCGAAATGCGCAATCGAATTGAAATGCGCCGCGCCCACAGGGGCCGTAAAGACGCCCGCCACAGCAGATGAGATAAAGGTCGCGACCGCCGGGGCGAGCCATTTTGGCCCCAATGACAGCTCTGCCTCGCGCAGCCAGCCGAAGACCGCCACCAGTGCTGTGGTCGCGGCGAACGACATCTGAAACCCCGGCCCCATCAACGCCTCGGGTCTGAGGGTCAAAACAATCGTCGCAGCAATGGCAACCGCCCGCAGGCTAAGCGCGCGCCGCCCCAGCATCAGCGCGCCCAAGGCCACGGCAACCATCACGAATGCGCGTTCGGTCGCCACGTTCCCACCCGAAAGCGCGAGATAGCCAGTGGCAGCAACCAGCGCGCCCGCCGCCGCAATACTGCGGGTGGGCCAACGCAGGGCAACCCATGGGATCAGGCTGAGCACCAGCCGCAGCGCGCCAAAAACAACGGCGCTGAGCAACCCCATGTGCAGGCCGGAAATCGCCAGCAAATGCGCGAGGTTACTGGCGCGCAGATCAAACAATGCGGTTTGGCTGATGGCACTGCGATCCCCCGTTGTGATCGCCGTCGCAAATCCGCCAATGTCCCCCTCAAGGGCTGCCTGCACGCGCGCCGATGCCACCATGCGCACCTGCAAAACCAGCAGGCCCGCACGACCCTGCGATGCTGCGGCGGCCCCCAGAACCGGATTGCGGGTATAGCCCACAGCGCCGAGCCGCGCGAACCACGCGTGGCGTTGAAAGTCAAAACCGCCCGGCTCCACCGGACCACTGGGCGGCGACAAATGCCCCGTCGTCATCACCCGCATCCCCGGTTCTGGGGTAATGCTGTGGCTTTGATCGCCGTGCAGCGACACGCGCACCCGCGTCGGGGTGCGGGCGTCGGAAACCCGTTCCAAAACCACACGGTCCAAGGTCAGGCGCAAGGCGTCAGACTGACTGCGATCAATCCCTACAATGCGCCCTTCGATCGCACCGTAATAGCGCCAGCCCAAGACCGGCCCGCCCACAGCATGCGCGCGTAAGGCGGCCAAATCGAACCCGATCATTCCCAAGGCGATGGCCACGAAAACGGGGCTGATGCCTTCGGGCAGAAACCGCTGTACCCAAATCAGCGCCACCGCGCCCGCGGTCAACCCGATCAGAACGGGCAGCGCCGGTTCGACCGTCAGCATAAAATAACAGCCGATACCGCAGGCAAGGCAGACCGGCACCCAGCCGAACAGGTGCCCGCGCTGTTGCAACATCATCTGCGATAGACCTTGTATCAGGCCCATACTTGCCCCCGATCCCCGCACTAGATAGATAGACCCTGACGCTAGCCGCAGCATGGTTAGCAAATGATAAACGGCCCCCCGCCCAAGGGGATTTCCGTGCCATTTCTTCTGAAAGGACGCCGCCCATGACACAGCCTGTCGTCACCCGTTTTGCCCCCTCGCCGACCGGCTATCTGCATATTGGCGGTGCACGCACAGCGCTGTTCAGCTGGCTGTATGCGCGGGGCCGTGGCGGCAAGTTCCTGCTGCGGATCGAAGACACAGACCGCGTGCGCTATACGCCCGAGGCCACCGATGCGATCTTGCAAGGCATGGCGTGGCTGGGGCTGGATCACGACGGCGAAGTGGTCAGCCAGTTCGAGAATGCAGCCCGTCACGCGGAGGTCGCACTTGAACTGCTTGCCGCTGGCAGGGCCTATAAATGTTTCGCGACCCAAGAAGAAATCGCCGCGTTCCGCGACACCGCCAAGGCCGAAGGACGCAGCACGCTGTATCATTCGCCCTGGCGTGACGCTGACCCAGCCACCCACCCTGACGCGCCTTATGTCGTGCGCATCAAAGCGCCGCAAAGTGGTGAGACGATCATTCACGACCGCGTTCAGGGCGATGTAAAGATCGGCAACGACCAGCTGGATGACATGGTTTTGTTACGTTCCGATGGTAGCCCCGTCTACATGCTGGCCGTTGTCGTTGATGACCATGATATGGGCGTGACCCATGTAATCCGCGGGGATGACCACCTGAACAACGCCGCGCGTCAAATGATGATTTATAATGCAATGGGATGGGACGTGCCGGTTTGGGCGCATATCCCGCTGATTCATGGCTCTGACGGCAAGAAACTGTCGAAACGTCACGGTGCCTTGGGCGCGCAGGAATATCAGGCCATGGGCTATCCTGCCGCTGGCATGCGCAACTATCTTGCCCGTCTGGGGTGGAGCCATGGTGACGACGAATTTTTCACCGATGCGCAGGCAAAAGAATGGTTCGATCTGGACGGTATCCGCAAAAGCCCTGCCCAGTTTGACCTTAAAAAGCTGGAAAATATCTGCGGCCAGCATATTGCCGTCGCCGATGACGCTGCGTTGCGGCAAGAGATCGAGGCATACCTGAGTGCTGCGGGCCTTCCTGCCCTAACGTCGCAACAAGGTGATGGGCTGGAGCGGGCGATGTATTGCCTGAAAGATCGGGCAAAAACCTTCCCCGAACTCCTTGAAAAAGCACAGTTTGTCTTGACCAGTCGCCCCATCGTACCGGATGAAAAAGCGGCGAAAAATCTAGATGATGTATCCCGTGGTATACTGAGAGAATTGACGCCGCAGTTGCAGAATGTTAACTGGGATCGAGAAACGCTGGAAGACGCGCTGAACGGCTTTGCCGCCGCACATGATACCAAATTTGGCAAACTGGCCGGACCTTTGCGGTCGGCCCTTGCCGGTCGGGCAGCTACCCCATCGGTATTTGATATGTTGCTGGTTTTGGGTCGTGATGAAAGCCTTGCCAGATTGCAGGACGCAGCGGTTTGAGGGATGCTTAAGCAAATCTCAACCAAACGCGAGATAACACAACGCACACGCCAATTCAGGCAAGTGCCGGACGGTGGGCAAAACGCACACCGCCAACGGTAGAAAGGGACTTCATGGCCGAGAGTACAAAATCAGCAACGTTGACCATCGACGGAAAAAGCTATGAATTACCCATTCATTCCCCAACGGCTGGCCCCGATGTCATGGATATTCGCAAGCTTTACGCGCAGGCGAACGTCTTTACCTATGACCCTGGTTTTACGTCGACCGCTGCCTGTGACAGCACCATTACGTTCATCGATGGCGACGAAGGTGTGTTGCTGCACCGCGGATACCCCATCGATCAACTGGCCAGCCAGTCGCACTATCTAGAGGTCTGCTACCTGCTGCTTTATGGTGAGCTGCCTTCGCCAACGAAGCTGGAAGAGTTTGAAAATCTGGTGACCAACCACACCATGATCCACGAACAGATGATTAATTTCTTCCGTGGTTTCCGCCGTGACGCGCACCCAATGGCCATCATGGTCGGTGTCGTCGGCGCAATGTCTGCATTCTACCATGACAGCACAGATATCAATGACGCGCATCAGCGCGAGGTCGCGACGATCCGTCTGATCGCCAAGATGCCAACAATCGCGGCCATGGCGTATAAGTACACCATCGGCCAACCCTTTGTTTATCCTCGCAATGATGTCGATTATGCCGGGAACTTCCTGCGCATGTGTTTCGCCGTCCCTGCCGAAGAATATGTGGTTGATCCGATCCTCGCCCGCGCGATGGATCGTATCTTTACCCTGCATGCCGATCACGAGCAAAACGCGTCCACATCGACTGTGCGCTTGGCGTCTTCCTCGGGTGCGAACCCGTTTGCCTGTATTGCTGCCGGGATCGCCTGTCTTTGGGGCCCTGCACACGGTGGTGCGAACCAAGCATGCCTTGAAATGCTCAAGGAAATTGGCACGCCGGACCGCATTCCAGAGTTTATCGCACGGGCGAAGGACAAGAACGATCCGTTCCGCCTCATGGGTTTTGGTCACCGCGTTTACAAAAACTTCGACCCCCGCGCGACCGTGATGAAGGAAAGCGCCGACGAGGTTCTTGAACTACTTGGCGTTGAAAACAACCCAATCCTGCAAGTTGCCAAAGAACTTGAGAAACAGGCGCTGGAAGATCCGTATTTCGCAGAAAAGAAACTGTTCCCGAACGTCGATTTCTATTCCGGCATCATTCTTGAGGCCATGGGCTTTCCAACCTCAATGTTCACGCCAATCTTTGCATTGGCGCGCACCGTTGGCTGGATTTCTCAGTGGAAAGAACAGATTAGCGATCCACAGCTTAAAATCGGCCGTCCACGCCAGCTGTATCTGGGTGAAAACAAGCGCGATTACATCGACATCGAAAACCGCTGATATCAGCGCGAATTTGATTTTAACGCTCCGCCATATGGCGGGGCGTTTTTTTTTGCGCCTGCAGTGCATCCAGCGGAATTGCGATCGGCCCATGCTCCAAATAGGCGCATAATACGCTCAATTAGAATCAACCCAAGGCAGCGCGCGTGATCAAACACGCCCCCACGCCCCGATTGTTTCCATCCATTTTTCGACATTTCGAAACCAAACCGCCCAGACTGCGGCGGTTCTGTGCTTTTGTTTCCCCACATTGAACAATTAGCGAACTTGATTGACCGACATCAGCGGGCACCAATAAACTGGGGGAAATCGGTGGGGGCCGCACATCTGTCTTTTCTGAAAATCGAGCAGATTTTCAACGGCGTGCAGGCATTCCACAATAAGAGACAGAGGATTGCAGCGATGGCAGTTTTAGATAAAGAGGCCGATCTTCAGTGGGACAATGCGACCAGCCTGAAATCGGTTGAGGCGCTGAAACAGAACTGCCCGCAGGGGTCTTTTGTGCGCGACAATCATCAAAACTGCGACCAGATTGCCGTGATTTATAACAAAGGCCAGACACCTCCGCACATCACGGTGAAAAAGGTGTCCAGCTCTGTTCAGACGGTGTGGGCCGATGGTGTCGCGGTGGCTGTGGTGGCCTGCACATCGCGCCCTACACTGCGCCCAGACGACGTTCTGTTGATCGAACGCTCGATTTAGGCGTCGCAGTTACCGCCCTTCAAATTTGGCAATCCGCTTTTGCAGGAACGCGATAACGCCTTCCTTGAAATCACGCGATTGGCCGCATTTACCTTGTTCGCGTGCCTCCAACGCCAGTTGATCCTCAAAGGAGTTATCCCAGCTTTCACGGATGGCTTTCTTGGTTGATGCATAGGCCATGGTTGGGCCACTGGCCAATTGTGCCGCCTTGGCACGCCAATGCCCGTCAAATTCCGCGTCGGGGACGGCTTCCCAAATCATGCCCCAGTTATCTGCCTGACGGGCGCTGATCTTATCCGCGAACAGCGCGGCCCCCATGGCCTTGGCCATGCCCATCTGACGCGGCAATGTGTATGTGCCGCCTGCATCCGGGATCAAACCGATACGGGTAAACGCCTGCAAGAAATAGGCCGATTCAGTGGCGATCACGATGTCGGCGGCCAGCGCGAGGTTTGCCCCCGCCCCCGCTGCCGCACCGTTGACGGCGGCAATCGTCGGCACCGGGCAATTCGAAATCGCACGCAGCATGGGGGCGTATTCGTCACGCAGGGTCCGCTCCAGATCCATGGCAGCGCCGCCGTTGCTATCGCCCAGATCTTGGCCCGAACAAAACGCGCGCCCTGCCCCCGTTACAACCACACAGCGTGCCAGCTTGCCCGCCTGCGTAAAGGCATGTTCGATCTCTGCGCGCATCTGCGAGGTCAGCGCGTTCATCTTATCGGCACGGTTCAGCGTGATAACGGCAAGGCCGTCGGTCAGGTCAAAGGTTAAGGTCTGGTAATCCATCGGTCAGGTCCAATCTGCAGGTTTGCGCGCACTGTACCCAATGCTGCCCACAGGACCAGTAAAACCACGCGTTACCTTTTTAAAATTTCGTCCAGACGGGCCTGTTCTTCGGGGCTAAGCGGGGTTTGATCCGGTGCCGGGGCACGCGATCGTCCGCGCAAATAGCCATAGCCCAGCCCGGCAGCCAGCAGCAGCATCAGCG
Source organism: uncultured Sulfitobacter sp. (assembly GCF_964021855.1). Lineage (NCBI taxonomy): Bacteria > Pseudomonadati > Pseudomonadota > Alphaproteobacteria > Rhodobacterales > Roseobacteraceae > Sulfitobacter > uncultured Sulfitobacter sp. Next base: position 850,939 of record NZ_CAXHZD010000002.1, on the reverse strand, counting down.
GGCCAGCCCCCCACAACAGCCACGTCGACCCCGACGCGGGGGGATTAAGCAGAACGTATTCGCCATAGCGATCAACAATGAAATCAACGGCTTCTTGGTCGCTATCCCCCGCGACCAACCGTTCGCGCAGCAATATCCGCAGGTCGCGGGCAAGGCTGGCGTTGCTTTCGTCGATGCTCTCATTACGGCACACAAGGCAGCGCAGCCCCTTGGAAAGATCGCGCGCCCTTTCCTCAAGCACCGGATCTGACAGGATTTCATCGGGCTGCACCGCCAAGGCGGGCGTGACCAACAACATGAGTGCAATCAAAAGCGCCCTCATTCTGCTGGCACCGCTGTTGCGCGTTTGGCCGCCCCCGCAGCCACCCGAAACCGTCTGTCCGTCAGGCTAAGCAAACCACCCAAGGCCATCAGCGCGCAGCCGATCCAGATCCAGTTTGTCAGAGGTTTGACATAGGTCCGAATAACCCAACCGCCCGTGTCTTGTTCATCCCCGATCACCACATAGACGTCGCGCAGCAGGTTGTAATCAATCGCGGCCTCCGTCGTGGGCATCTGCGCCACGGGGTAAAACCGTTTCTCGGGGCGGAGTTGTGCGATTTCTTTGCCGTCTTGGAACAAGGTCACATAGCCGGTGGTCGCCACATAATTCGGCCCCTGAGACCGCTCAACATTATCAAGCTGAACGGTATAGCTGCCCACATCGATTGTCCCGCCAATGGGCACGGCGCGAATATCGTCAATGTTCCACGCCATCAGGCCAGCGATCCCTGCCATCGTCACGCCAAGCCCGGCATGGGCGGTCATTTTGCCCCAATCAGCGCGCGGCAAACGCAATAGGCGGCGCAACCGCCCCTGCCCACGCCCGGTGCGGCCCAACAGATCAACCACGGTGCCCATCACAATCCAGGCACCCAAGAACATGCCAACCGGCCCCAAAAGGCTGCGGCCCGTCTGGATCACATAGGCCAAGCCGCCAAGCGCCAGCGCCAGCACGAAAACATAGCGCAACGGTTTCAACGCACGGCCGATCTGCGCGCGTTTCCACGGCATGGCCGAACCGATGGGCAACACCAGCCCCAGCAGTACCATGAAGGGCGTGAATGCCGCGTTAAAGAACGGCGGTCCCACGCTTAGCTTGCGGTCAAAGAACATCTCGGCCAGCAGCGGCCACATCGTCCCGATGAAAACAACAAAACACGCAACAGCGAGCAGCACGTTATTCACCAGCAAAGCAGATTCGCGGCTGACGATGCTAAACACGCCCTTCGCCTCTAACGCCGATGCGCGCATCGCGAACAACACCAAAGCGCCGCCCATAAAGAACGCCATAATCATCAAAATGAAAACGCCGCGTTCCGGATCATTGGCAAAGGCATGGACGGAGGTCAGCAGGCCCGAGCGCACGATAAATGTGCCGATCAGCGAAAACCCAAACGCAAGGATCGCCAGCAGGATCGTCCAGCTTTTAAGACTTTCGCGTTTTTCCACCACAACGGCCGAGTGCAACAATGCAGCCGCCAAAAGCCATGGCATAAAGGACGCGTTTTCAACCGGATCCCAGAACCAGAAACCGCCCCAGCCCAGCTCGTAATAGGCCCACCAGGACCCAAGCGCGATGCCGATAGTCAGGAAAATCCAGGCCGCCAATGTCCAAGGGCGCACCCAACGGCCCCATGCGGCGTCAATGCGCCCTTCGATCAGGGCGGCAACGGCAAAGCTGAAGGTCATCGACAGGCCAACATACCCTAAATAAAGGAACGGCGGGTGAAAGGCCAAACCGGGGTCTTGCAACAGCGGGTTCAAATCCTGCCCGTCAAAGGGCGGTGTCGCAAGGCGTAAAAACGGGTTCGAGGTGAATAGAATAAAGGCAAAGAACGCCACGCCGATGGCAGCCTGAACCGCCAAGACACGGGCGCGCAGGCTTTGCGGTAAGTTCCCGCCAAACCACGCGGCCATTGCGCCAAACAGCGATACGATCAGCACCCACAGCAGCATCGACCCCTCGTGGTTGCCCCATGTGCCGCTGATTTTATACAACATCGGCTTCATCGAATGGCTGTTCAGCACCACCAAACGCAACGAGAAATCCGAGGTGATAAACGCCCACATCAGCGCACCAAAGGCCAGTGCCGTCAGGGCAAATTGCGCGCCAGCCGCGGGCTCGGCGGCGGCCATCCAGCCGGGCCAGCGTTTATAGGCACCGATCAGCGGAACAACCGTCTGAAAAATGGCAACGCCAAAGGCGAGGATAAGCGCGAAATGTCCGAGTTCTGTAATCATGCCGCATTATAGGCCGCAAACGCGCACCTTGCCATGCCCATTCACGCCCCCTTGGCGCGCAAAGCGTCGCAGCTAGACCGCTGCTTTGCGCCAATCCTCAAGCGCGGGGTTTTCCGCATCCTCGATCACCGCCAAGGACAGCGCTGAATCCGCCCCGGTCGCGGCCCCCTGAACAGAATCGTGGCGCAGGGCATTGATCGACCGGATATTGCCGACGACCTGAGGCACCTGCGCAATCGTGCGCACGATAGAACGTTGGAATTCCTGGGTTTTCACCTGATGCCGCGCGCCGAAATAGAACGATACGATCACACCCAGCAACCACCACAACGGCTCGGGCACCAGCGCAATCCCTTGCATACGCGCCACAAACCAGATCGGATCGACCATCGCCGTTACAAACAACCCCAGCGTGCCAAGCGCCAGCGCGGGGCGTGGCAGCCGGTTCAACCCGTCCATAAAGCGGTCAAACCCGCCCTTACGTTCAATCGCAAACTCGGCGGCATATTGCGCCATCGCCTGATCCTGTGCCTCCGCAGACCGCTGCGCGCCTTTTTCGGCGTTTTCGCGAAACACTTCGACCGTGTCGCGCACCATTTCGCCGCTGTTGCCGAATACCAGCCCGATCACCTTGTCGATCACCCCCATGACGCTGTCCTTTCGCTGAATGCTGACTGGCTCAGATGGTATTTCGGGGCGATAAATTCCTCGGCCCGTTTGATCCACCCGCCTTTGCCCCCCGCCCTTGTGCGCGCGTATTTGCGACTGGCGGGGCGTTGATCGGCCAGTCGTAGATAATAGTTCCGCCGCGCAATGCCGTAGGCGTCCACCATTTCCTTTGGTCCCCGCGCATAGGCGTCATGGGCCGCAGTATGGCTTTGCGGCCCAAGCGCGCCATCAACGGCGATATCATAGCCCATGGTCCGTAAAAGCCGCTGCAAGATTTTCACCGCATTGGCCCCGGCGTTCACATACATATCGAACACGCTTGCATGCAGCGCCTCGGGCAGGCCTGCGATCTGGGGCGCATGGAAATAATGTTGGATAAATATGTCGACGGCATCGTCTTGCGTCAGGCGGTGCAGATCACGCTGATCCACCACACCGTCGTCGTTCAAATCAACACCCAAGCGGCGCATTGTGTGGATCGTGACGCCAAAATTCGTGGCCCCGCCCGGATCATCCGGGTCGTTCACAAAGCCGCCCTCACGGACAACGATGCCCCTTGCGATGTCTTTGACCGAGCTCATCTGCATACCCCCTTGCGCGTTTCAGTGGCGCAAAGGTGCAGGGTCTTTCGTTAACGTATGAAAAGCGGTCCGTTCGGTCCTAGCTCTCGGGCTCCACATAAACGCCTTGGTCTTTCAACGCGTCTATGACTTCCTTGGGCATATATGTTTCGTCATGTTTGGCAAGGATTTCAGTCGCTTCAAAGACGCCGTTAATGTAGCGTCCCGTGCCAACCATCCCTTGGTTTTCCTCAAACAAATCGGGCAGAACGCCGGTATAAGTCGCAGGAACAATCGCCCCACCATCGGTCACCGAAAAGCGGATTGTCTCGCCGTCGCCACGGATCAGCGACCCTTCGACGACCAGCCCACCGATGCGAAACACCTCGTTCGGGCCGGGCGGTTCTGCAATCACCTGACTTGGGGCGCGAAAAAAGTTAATGCCGTCACGCATCGCATAGCCGATCAGCACGGTGGACAGCACCAATGCCACCACCGCCACTGCGATCACCTGAATCCGACGCTGCTTTTTAAGACTTTTCATGCACCCTCAGGGAAATAGCGGGGCCATCATCAGCCCCTCGGTCTCTTCAATACCTAACATCAGATTGGCATTTTGCAACGCCTGCCCGCTTGACCCCTTGGTCAGGTTATCCAGCGCGGCAATCACGATTGTGCGCCCTTCGATCCGGTCGGCCACAACGCTGATATGACAAAAGTTCGATCCACGAATATGCCGCGTGCTGGGGGCCTCGCCCATGGGCAGCACCTCGATAAACGGCTCGTCTGCATAGGCAACTGCCAACGTATCATGGATCACCTGCGCATCGCCTTTGACATAGACGGTTGCCAGAATACCGCGGTTGGCGGGGATCAGATGCGGGGTGAACTGCACTTTTACAGGGCGGCCAGCGACGGCTGAAAATTCCTGATCAAATTCACCCAAGTGCCGGTGCGTCCCGCCAACGGCATATGCGTGATACCCTTCGGACAATTCCGCATGCAGCAGGTTTTCCTTAAGCGCCCGACCCGCACCAGAAACGGCACATTTCAGATCGAGGATAATATCATCCAGATCAATCACGCCTTTTTCAATCAGGGGCCGCAGCGCGAATTGGCCAGTGGCGGCATTACAGCCCGTACCAGCAACCAACCGCGCCTTCTTGATCTCGTCACGGTAGAATTCGGTCAGCCCGTAAACCGCCTCTTTCTGCTGCTCAAGTGCGGCATGGGGGTTGCCGTACCATTTGGTATACTCCTCAGGGTCACGCAGCCGGAAATCGGCGGACAGGTCCACGATTTTCAGGTCTTTTGGCAGGGCTGCAATGACCTCTTGGCTGGTTTTATGCGGCAATGCGCAAAAGCACAGATCGATATCTGAAAAATCAATCTCGTCGATGGTCACCAGCGCTGGCAGATCCAGATGGCGCAGATGCGGGAACACCTCGGCCATCGATTGCCCCGCTTTAGAGTTCGCCCCCAAAGCCTTGATTTTCATGGATGAATGTCCAGCGATCAACCGGATCAGTTCGGCACCTGTGTACCCAGAGGCACCAAGAATTGCGATATTATACATATGTCGGGTTCCGTTTGGAAAAGAAGTAAAAGTGTTATGCGGCCTGAAATGTCAGCGGTCGTCGCAAGAATTGCGTCGCGCGGCTGCTGACTTTCTTGGGGTCACCCGTGGTCAGAAACGCGCCCGTGCCGGTGCCCATCATATTGGGATGCCGTTTCAGGTAATCACCCAGACTGCGCGCCACCAGATTGGCCTGACTGAACACTTTGACATCGGGCCCAAGCGCATCGCGAAAGGTTTCCTCCATCAGCGGATAATGCGTACAGCCCAGAATGGCCGCCTGCGGATGTGGCATCTTGCGCTGCAAAGCATCCACATGGCTGCGCACCAATGCCTCCGCCAAGATGAAATCGCCATCCTCGATCGCATCAACAACGCCTCCGCAGGCCTGTGCCTCAACATCAACGCCGATCGCCCGGAATGCCAGTTCACGTTGGAACGCCCGGCTTGCGACCGTCGCAGGCGTTGCAAACAGCGCCACATGTTTCAAATTCACCTCGCGCGGGGGGGAATTATCGCCCCACTCGCGTTCGGTCATCGCCTCGATCAGGGGCACGAAAACACCCAAAACGCGTTTATCCGACGGCACCCACGATTCCTGCATCCGCCGCAATGCGGCAGCCGAGGCGGTGTTGCAGGCCAAAATCACCAGATCACAGCCCGCATCAAACAACCGCTGGGTCGCGGCAACCGTCAGATTATAGATGTCATCCGCCGTCCGCACGCCATAAGGCGCATGGGCGCTATCGGCCAGATACACGAAATCCACATCGGGCAACTGCGCCTGCACAGCGTCCCAAACGGTCAGCCCGCCAAGGCCCGAATCGAAAATACCAACTGCCATGTTCTCTTGCCGTCACCTGTCGGCGCGATGCCGATCTTCAAACTCAAATCCCAGATCAAAAATTTTGCCCGGGTCCGGAGACAAGTCATACGTGGCTTTGCGCAGGAAATCCATCATCGCTTTTGCGTCTTTTGACAAAGGGTTCAGCACGTTTCTGCCAATCGGGTCGCCAATCACGACACGCACGGGCGTATCGACGCGTTTGCGGAACTCCTTGATCAGCAGCCCCATGCGCAAACTGCTGTGCAAATGGCTGGCAATCTGGAACATGCGGCTGGTGTGACCGTCGAAATAGATAGGCACAACAACGGCTTGTGACTTGGCGATCATCCGCGCGGTAAAGCTGCGCCAGCTTGGGTCCATCGGTTTCGAAAACAGCCGAGCGCCGGTGCTGACCGTCCCACCCGGAAAGATACCCACGGCCCCGCCCTGCCCCAGATACGTCAGCGCGGTCTTGCGGGTGTGCAGGTTTAGCGCAAGCGCCTCTTTGGTTGTGTCAAAGCTGATGGGCAGCAGATGCTGGTTCAAATCCGGCGCGCGGTTGAAAACCGAATGCGCCATGATCTTAAAATCAGGCCGCGTGCGCGACATGATATGGCCCAGCATCAAGCCATCAAGAATGCCATAGGGATGGTTCGCCAGAAAAATCACCGGGCCCGTGGCGGGAATACTGTCCAAGCCACCGCCCGCGATATCCAAGCTCAGCCCATAGCGGCGCGCCATCACTTCAAAAAAGCATCCACCCGCCGCCATGTCTTGCTCATAGCCCCACGCGCGCTTGATCAGCCCCAATCTGCCCGTAGAATTTTCCATCAACCGGATAAAAGCTCGGCCCGGTTTGCTGCGGGCCGAATAGGCATAACTGATCTCGCGGGCAGAAAGCGGCTTGAGCTGACCCATTTCAGGCTCCTTCTTGGATAACGGCCCTGCCGTACACCACCTTCATGACAGCCAGATGACAACCCGTTATTCAGCCGCCTTGGACGTTGTCGTGCCCCCGGCGTGGATCACGGCCAGCAGTTCCTCGCGACGTTTGGCGGCTTTGGCCTCGTTCGCCTGTTTCACCGGGCCAAAGCCACGGATTTGCAGGGGCAGTTCGGCCAGTGCGACGATTGCATCGCGGGTTTGGTCCGTCAGTTTAGGCAGCACGTCTTTCATATCGGCCTCATACTGCTTGATCAGCGCGCGTTCCATCTGGCGTTCTTCCGTCCGGCCAAAGGGGTCAAATGGCGTGCCGCGCAGAAACTTGAACCGTTTCAACACCGCAAGCGGCATTTCCAGCCATTCGCCAAACGCACGTTTCATCGGGCGACCATCCGCGCCGGTCTTGGACAGCATCGGTGGCGCAAGGTTAAAGGTGATTTTGGGATCGCCATCAAACTCGGCATTCACCTTGTCGCGGGTTGTTTTCAACAGCCGCGCAACCTCGTATTCATCCTTATAAGACAACAGCTTGTGATAGCCCAAGGCCATCGCTTCTTTCAGAGATTTGTCCGTGACCGGCTCCAACATCTTGGCATAGCGTTTGGCCAGTCCTTTGCCTTGATAGGCCTTCAGATGATCCATCCGAAAGGCAATGCGGTCGTCCAGCGTTTTGGGCATTTGCACCACGTTGGGCGTTATGACCTGCGCGGCCTCTGCGGGGTGTAAAACCGCCCAGCGGCCCAGCTCGAACGCCCTCAGGTTCCGCTCAACAGCGGCCCCGTTCAGCCGTATTGCGTCTTGCAGCGCCTCTAGCGACAGCGGGACCAGCCCTTTTTGCCACGCCGCACCAAAGATCATCATGTTGGAGTATATCGAATCCCCCAGCGTCGCCTTAGCCAGATCGGATGCATCAAACAGCGCCACGTCGTCCTTTAGCCGTGCTTCAAGCGCGAGGGTCAGGCGGTCATAGGGCATCTGGAATTCGGTATCGCGGGTAAAATCGCCCGTGATGATCTGATGCGAATTCACCACCGCGCCTGTGCGCCCAGCGCGGGTCAGGCCCAGCGTTTTGGTCCCCGCAGACACCACAAGATCGCCACCAATCAGCGCATCTGCTTCACCTGTTGCCACGCGGATGGCGCTGATATCTTCGGGGCGGTTGGCCAGACGGCAGTGGATGTGCACAGCACCACCCTTTTGAGCAAGGCCCGCCATTTCCATCATGCCGGCACCTTTGCCGTCGATCTGTGCGGCCTGTGCCAGCACGGCACCAATGGTCACAACGCCAGTACCGCCGACACCCGTAATCACAACGTTGAACGTGCCATCAATCGCTGGCAGCGTGGGCATGGGCAGATCGGGAATTTTCACCTCGGTCGTCGGGTCCTTGCGGATTTTCGCGCCCTCAAGCGTTACGAAAGACGGGCAAAACCCTTTGACGCAGGAAAAATCCTTGTTGCAGGAGGATTGATCAATCGCCCGCTTGCGCCCCAACTCGGTCTCGGCCGGGACAATAGACACGCAGTTGGATTGCACCCCGCAATCGCCACAGCCCTCGCAGACATCCGTATTGATAAACACGCGCTTGTCGGGGTCAGGAAACAGCCCGCGTTTGCGACGGCGGCGTTTTTCGGCCGCACAGGTCTGGATATAGACGATGGCGCTGACGCCTTTATGCTTGGTAAAGTTTTCCTGAACCGTTTGCAGCTCGGCACGCTCGAACATTGGAACGCCCTTAAAGGCTGCCGGGTCCACGTCTTCTTTCTCGTCATAGACCACGGCGATGTTCTGTACGCCCATTGCTTGCAATTCGGCGACAATGCGCGGCGCGTCCAGATCGCCTTCGTTATGCTGGCCGCCGGTCATGGCAACCGCATCATTATAAAGGATTTTATAGGTAATGTTGGTCTTTGCCGCGACAGCGGCGCGGATCGCCTGAATGCCGGAATGGTTATAGGTGCCGTCGCCAAGGTTCTGGAACACATGTTCACGGGTTGAGAAACGCGATTCACCGATCCAGTTCGCGCCTTCGCCCCCCATATGGGTGAAGCCTGTGGTTTCGCGGTCCATCCATTGCACCATATAATGGCACCCAATGCCCGCATAGGCGCGGCTGCCATCCGGTAATTTGGTGGACGAGTTATGCGGACAGCCCGAGCAGAAATACGGCACACGCGCGGCGATATCTTCGGCGTTATCGGCGCGGCGCGCTGTGTCCAGCGCCTCCATCCCGGCTTTGATGCCATCGGTGTTGCGGCCTTCTTCGATAAAGATGCCGCCCAGCTTTTCAGCGATCCAGATCGGGTCAAGCGCGCCGCGGGTCGGGAACAGCTCTTCGCCATGCTCCATCCCGGCACCGCCGCCTTTGTGCCACCCATAGACACGCCGATGGGTGTCGGAAAACAACGCCTCTTTGATCTGGACCTCGATCAGCTTGCGCTTTTCCTCGACCACGATCACCAGATCAAGGCCCTCGGCCCAGGCGTGGAAACCCTTCATGTCCAACGGGAAGGTCTGGCCGATCTTGTAAAGGGTGATCCCCAGACGTTCGGCTTCGTTTTCGTCGATGTTCAGCAAGCTCATGGCGTGGATCACGTCCAGCCAGTTTTTGCCCGCTGCCGCGATGCCAATCTTGGCACCCGCCTTGCCCCACATGCGTTTGTCCATCTTGTTGGCATGGCTGAACGCCTCGGCGGCATAGCGTTTGTGGTCGATCATCCGCGCTTCTTGCAGATGCGGCGTATCAACCAAACGGATATTCAGCCCGCCTTCTGGCATGTCGAATTGCGGCGTGACCAATTTCATTCGGTTCGGATCACCATTCACGACCGACGTTGCCTCGACCGTGTCTTTCATCGTCTTAAGGCCGACCCAAAGGCCGCTGAAACGGCTGAGTGCCCAGCCGTAGATGCCGTAGTCCAGTATCTCTTGCACGCCTGCCGGGCTGACCACGGGCATATAGGCATCGACCATCGCCCATTCGGATTGATGCAGCACGGTCGAGGATTCACCGGTGTGGTCATCGCCCATCGCCATCAGCACGCCGCCATGTTTGGACGACCCGGCCATATTGGCGTGACGCATGACGTCGCCCGAACGGTCGACCCCTGGCCCCTTGCCGTACCACAGGCCAAAGACACCGTCGTATTTACCCTCACCGCGCAATTCGGCCTGCTGGGTGCCCCAAAGGGCTGTCGCCGCCAAATCTTCGTTCAATCCGGCCTCGAACAAGACGTCATATTCGGCCAAAGGTTTTGCCGCGCGCTCCATCTGCAAATCGACGGCACCCAGCGGCGAGCCGCGATAGCCGGTCACATATCCGGCGGTGTTCAAACCAGCGGCCCGGTCACGCGCCTTTTGCATCATCATCATACGCACCAACGCTTGCGTACCGTTCAGCAAAACGGGGGACTTTTCCAAGTCGAACCGATCATTCAAAGAAATCTTTTGAGTACCCATAGCGCGTCCTCCCGTACGAGCGATTGATCCATTTACATCAATCTAGGTCATAAAAGCTGACCTGTCTAGCGTCGTCTTCCGATGCCCCTTAGACGAAACGATGAAATAATCGACATAAACAATGGGATATTCATCTTTCCTGCGCTAGTTTGCACTGCACCATTGCTAAGGGTTGTTTTTAAAGAGCACTTGGCGCAAAAACGGTGCTCTTTGATAAAGATCATCCTTAAAAAAGGAAGTCCTCATGGATTGGGACAAGCTCAGGATTTTTCACGCTGTCGCAGATGCCGGCAGCCTGACCCATGCCGGTGATAAGTTGAACCTGTCGCAATCCGCTGTCAGTCGGCAAATTCGCGGGCTTGAGGAACAGTTAAACACCAATCTGTTCCACCGTCACGCCCGTGGCCTGATTCTGACCGAACAGGGCGAACTGTTGTTCGATGCCACCGTCGCGATGAGCAAACGGCTCGACACCGCCGCCGCCCGCATTCGCGACAGCGAAGAAGAAGTGTTCGGCGAACTGCGCGTCACCACGACCACGGGCTTCGGCACCCTATGGCTCGCCCCGCGCTTGCCCAAATTATACGAGAAATACCCAGACCTCAAAGTGGACCTGATGCTAGAAGAACGCGTGCTGGACCTGCCCATGCGCGAGGCCGATGTCGCAATCCGCATGAAGGAACCCTCTCAGGCTGATCTGGTCCGCAAAAAGCTGATGATGATCAAGATGCGCCTTTTTGCCTCGCCCGAATATCTGGCCGAACACGGCACACCCCAACGGCTTGAGGATATGTCGGAACACCGCCTGATTTGCCAAAACACCGAAAGCGATCAGGTAAATGCCGGTTTGACCCTTGTTCAACGGCTTATGATGCATGACGTCCGGTCGATGCTGACGGTCAACAACTACTTTGGGGTGCTTCAGGGCGTCATTCATCATTTGGGCATCGGCGTTCTGCCCAATTACCTGACCGAAGACTTCCCAGACCTTGTGCAGGTTCTTCCCGATACCGAGTCGGCGGATGTTCCGGTATTTCTAGCCTACCCCGAAGAATTACGCGCCTCAAAGCGTGTCGCGGCGTTCAAGGACTTTGTCCAAGACGAGATCATCACCCACCGCAAACACCTGCGGGACCGCCGCGCAGAATAGCTATGCGTTTTTCGCATAGCGGGCATGCCGAATTTTTCAAACTTCTGTCTTGATCCGTGCAGATGTGCCACCTAATTGGGCAGTATGAAGACCGACGCCTTTGGGCTGTCACTTCATACCTCCCTGTTGGACTTGGCCGAGCTTTATGCTCGGCCTTTTTTTTGGCTATGGCTCAACGGTCCTTTGGCCTTTTCCCCGCGCCAGCCTTACTCTAAGAGTACCGCCATATCTGCTAGGGGGATATCCGCACTATGACCGAACCAGCCATCACGCCAGAACTTATCGCAAGCCACGGGATCAACGACGAAGAATACAAGCGCCTGCTTGATATCATCGGACGCGAACCCAGTTTTACAGAGCTTGGGATTTTCTCGGCGATGTGGAACGAGCATTGCTCGTATAAATCCTCCAAGAAATGGCTGCGCACGCTGCCGACCGAGGGCCCACAGGTTATTTGCGGGCCGGGCGAAAATGCCGGGATCGTTGATATCGGCGACGGTCAGGCGCTGGTTTTCAAAATGGAAAGCCACAACCACCCCTCCTACATCGAACCCTATCAGGGTGCAGCAACCGGCGTTGGCGGCATTCTGCGCGACGTCTTTACCATGGGCGCGCGCCCCATCGCGGCGATGAACTCCCTCAGCTTCGGCTCCCCCGAACACCACAAGACGCGCCAGCTGGTGCATGGTGTCGTTGCGGGCGTCGGCGGCTATGGCAACTGCTTTGGCGTACCAACCGTTGGGGGCGAGGTCCGCTTTGACACGGCCTATGACGGCAACTGCCTTGTGAATGCATTTGCCGCCGGCCTGGCCGACACCGACAAGATTTTCTATTCCGCAGCCTCCGGCGTCGGCATGCCCGTCGTTTACCTTGGTGCGAAAACCGGCCGCGACGGTGTCGGCGGCGCGACCATGGCCTCGGCCGAATTTGACGACACAATCGAAGACAAGCGCCCCACTGTCCAAGTCGGTGACCCCTTCACCGAAAAACGCCTGATGGAAGCGACGCTTGAATTGATGGCCACGGGTGCTGTGATCTCGATCCAGGATATGGGCGCTGCTGGCCTGACCTGTTCCGCCGTGGAAATGGGCGACAAGGGCAACCTTGGTGTGCGTCTGGACCTTGAAAAGGTACCGACCCGCGAATTGAACATGACCGCCTATGAAATGATGCTGTCCGAATCCCAAGAACGCATGCTGATGGTCTTGCGCCCCGAGCTTGAGGCCGAAGCCAAAGCCGTGTTCGACAAATGGGACCTTGATTTTGCCATCGTCGGTGAAACCATCGCAGAAGACCGCTTCTTGATCGTGCATAATGGCGAGGTCAAAGCCGACCTGCCGCTAAAAGCACTTTCTGGCACCGCGCCGGAATATGACCGCCCTTGGGTCGAAACCCCTGCGGCCGAACCGCTGTCGGATGTGCCGGGCATTGATCCGATTGACGGGCTGCGCGCCCTGCTGGCCAGCCCAAACTATGCGTCCAAAGCTTGGGTTTACGAACAATATGACACCATGGTCATGGGCGACAGCGCCCGTACCCCCGGTCTGGGATCTGGTATCGTACGCGTGCACGGCACCGACAAAGCCATCGCATTCACGTCGGACGTGACGCCACGCTATGTCAAAGCGAACCCATTCGAGGGTGGCAAACAGGCCGTCGCCGAAGCCTATCGTAACCTTTGCGCTGTTGGGGCCCTGCCCTTGGCAACCACCGACAACATGAACTTTGGCAACCCTGAAAAGCCCGAGATCATGGGCCAGTTCGTTTGCGCGATCAAAGGCATCAGCGAGGCGGTATCGGCGCTGGACATGCCCATCGTGTCAGGCAACGTGTCGCTGTATAACGAAACCGACGGCAAAGGCATCCTGCCCACGCCCACAATCGGCGCTGTGGGCCTGCTGAACCATATCGACGACATCATCGGCAAAGACGTGCGCGACGGCCATGTGGCGCTGGTTCTGGGCGCGACAGAGGGTCATTTGGGCCAATCTGCCCTGCTGCTAGAGGTGTTCAACCGCCGCGACGGCGACGCACCCAAGGTCGATCTGGCCGCTGAAAAAGCCCACGGTGAATTCATCCGCAACAACCGCGAGATGATCAAAGCCTGTACCGACCTGTCCGACGGTGGCCTTGCCCTCGCCGCGTTCGAACTGGCCGAAGAGGCTGGTATCGGTGTCTCGCTTGATTCCGCTGACACGCAAACCTTGTTCGGCGAAGATCAGGCACGCTATCTGATCGCCTGCAACTTTGACCAAGCCGAGGCGCTAATGATAGCCGCGTCTCAGGCCGGATTGCATCTGGAAAGCGTCGGTAAATTCGGCGGTGACCAAGTGAGCCTTGGCGGTGTCACAGTCCCGCTGGCCGAGCTGAGCGCGACCTATCGTGGTGCATTTGCCGAGACCTTTGCCTAATCCATCATTCCCACAAGCCGTGCTTTCTCGCCCATATCATCGGGGCGGGAAATCACGGTTGCCAGTTCTTCAAGCGACGCAATGGAATGGCCCGCCCGAAAACTGTCCACATGCGGCAGCATCGCGCGGATGCCCGCGGCCTTGGGCGCGAAACCGTCCCAACGTAGCAGAGGGTTCAACCAGATCAACCGCCGCGCCGTCAGGTGTAGCCGCTGCATCTGACGCGCCAGATCATCAGGATTATCGCGATCCAACCCGTCGGTGATCAACAACACCACGGCACCCTGCCCCATCACGCGCCGCGACCAGTCGCGGTTAAACGCCTCGATACAAGATCCGATGCGCGTGCCGCCTTCCCAATCTTGCGCCTGCGCGCCGGCAGCCTTGAGCGCGGCATCCACATCGCGGGTGGCCAGATGGCGGGTGATGTTGGTCAGCTGCGTGCCAAAGGTAAAGGCATGCACCTTGGCCCAGCCCGCCCCTTTGGCATTGCTGACCGCATGCAGGAAATGCAGCACAACGCGGGAATATTGGCTCATCGAGCCTGAGATATCGCAAAGTACAACCAAGTTGGGATAGCGCGGGCGCGGTTGTTTAAACGCCAGCTTGTCCATCTCGCCCCCGCGCCGCAGGGCGGCCCGCATGGTTTTTTGCACGTCTATGCGGCCATTAGGGGCGGTCATGCTGCGCCGCGATAGCATGGGTTTCACCGGCAAGGTCAGCCGCGCCAGCATGCGCTTGGCCTCTGCCATCTCGGCAAGGCTCATCTGTTCGAAATCCAATGTGCGCAGGCGTTCTTGGGTGGACATGGTCAGGCTGGCGTCAACCTCGACCAGTGTTTCCTCCGGCTCTTTTTCCTCGCCCTCGCTCTGCGGGGCTTGCGCGCCGTCCAGCAACGCCTCCGCCGCGCGTTTTTCCGCGGCTTGGGCGGGGCGGTCTTCCTGCACGCCGCGAATGGCAGGCAGCATCGCGGCCATCATATGTTCAAGGTAGCGCGGATCGCGCCAATAGAGCCGGAACAATTGTGCAAACACCCGGCGGTGTTCAGGGCGGTTCACGAAACAGGCATGAAGCGTCCAGTAAAAATCGACCTTATCGGTAAAACCTGCTGCCTCGACCGCGCGAATAGCATCAATGACGCGGCCCGGCCCGATGGGTAGCCCTGCGCGGCGCAAGGCACGGGCGAAATGGGTGATGTTGCCCGCAAGTTTGGGGTTATCGGGGAGCTCAAGTTCAGGAAGTTCGACCATAATTGTTACGTCATGGGGGCTGTCTGCCCCCAAACCCCCGAGGATTTATCTCCATTTGGAATAGGACAAGAGATCATTTTGCGGGGTCGAGTGACGCTTGGGCTTGGTCGAGGATGCGCTTGGCCTCTGAGCCGTGGAGTTTGGCAATGTCGTCTTGGTATTTGAGGATCGCGCCGAGGGTGTCAGCGATCACCTCGGGGCTGAGGTTGATCACATCCAATGCCAGCAGGCATTTCGCCCAGTCGATGGTTTCCGCCACGCCGGGTTTCTTGAAGAGGTCTTCGGTGCGCAATTGTTGAACGAAGGCAACCACTTCGCGGCTGAGGGATGTGGAGGCTTCGGGGGCGCGGGCCGCGAGGATTTCCATTTCACGGTCGAAATCAGGGTAGTCGACCCAATGATACAGGCAGCGGCGCTTGAGCGCGTCATGTACCTCGCGGGTCCGGTTCGAGGTCAGGATCACGATGGGCGGTTCGGGCGCTTTGATCGTGCCCAGTTCCGGGATCGTCACCTGAAAGTCGCTGAGCGCCTCGAGCAAAAATGCCTCGAACGGGGCATCGGTCCGGTCAACTTCGTCAATGAGCAAGATCGGCGCGCCGCGGTCGTCGGGGCGCATTGCCTCAAGCAGGGGTCGTTCGATCAGGAAATCATCGCTGAAAAGCTCGGTCGTTAACGCCTTGCGCGAGGCATCGCCTGCGGCTTCGGCGGTGCGGATTGCCACCATCTGCGCCGGGAAATTCCATTCATACACGGCTGACGATGCATCGAGCCCCTCGTAGCATTGCAGCCGGATCAATTTACGGTTCAGCCCCGTGGCCAGAGCCTTGGCAATCTCGGTCTTACCGACGCCTGCCTCCCCTTCCAAAAACAACGGGCGGCCAAGGGTCAGGCTTAGGAAAACCACCGTGCCCAGCGCGCGGCCACACACATAGCCCTGCCCCTCAAGCATGGTTTGTACGGCGTCGATCGACGATAAATCTGTCATGGCGTCCCCCTTGGACCACCAAAGGTGCATTCTGTCGCCTTATGGTCAAGAGCCAAGGCCGTTTTGGCCCCTGAACTCTGGCCTGTTCACCATGGTTTCTGTACGCGTTCCGAGGGTGAAATGGGCCCAGTTTTGCCCCAAATGCCCATGCATTTACCGCATTTATGCCGTATTGAACCGCTAATTTTGGTTAACAACGCAAAACACGCGCTTAAATCGAATGAGGACGCACTAATGATCGACGCACCCTTCACGATCGACGCCCCCCTGACGGGCCTACAAAAAGATGACTGGTTGCTCGCCGTGTCCGAAGTGGCCGACGAGGACGGTTTTTTTGAAAACCTGGGCGATAAGCATTACGCGATCTTTGTGGAACGCAAACCCACCTTGCTGGTCACATTCGAGACCGTAAACGGCATGCGCGCCCTGTCGGAGATGTCGCACCCGTTGGGATGGGAAATGGTACGCAGCTATGGCTGGTCGCATTTGTGTATCGCCAGCGAAGGCGACACATGGTTTCGCGATCCGGCGGTCTATGACTTTTTCGACAAGCTGATTGACGACGGTTTTTTTGATAAATTCGAGCGGGTTGTTTTTTATGGTGCTGGCCCCGGTGGCTATGCCGCGGCGGCCTATTCGGTAGCGTCCCCGGGTGCGCAGGTCGTGATGATCCAGCCCCAAGCGACGTTGGACCCGCGGGTCGCTGAATGGGATGATCGCTTTGTCGAAATGCGCCGCACCGATTTTACGTCACGCTTTGGCTATGCGCCCGATATGCTGGATGCTGCCGAACAAGCCTTTGTTCTATATGACCCCAAAGTGTCGCTGGATGCCATGCATGCCGCCCTGTTCACCCGCGCCAATGTGACCAAGCTGCGCATGCCAAACATGGGTCTCGCCCTTCAAAGCGAGCTGCTGCATATGGATCAACTTGAAGCGTTGCTGAAGCTTGCGGCCGACGGCCAGTTGAACACGTTCAGCTTTGCCAAACTTTACCGCGCGCGGCGTGATTATCGCAAATATTTGAAGTCACTATTGGGCACGTTAGAAGCAGAGGGTCGTACCACATTGATCCTCCATCTTTGCCGTTATGTGAATGCGCGGATGCAAGCGCCACGTTTTTCCCGCAAGCAACGGGCGATTGAGGCCGAGCTCAAGCAGCAGGCAGCCGCACAAAACGCAACCGATGCCGAAGATACTGCAGTTGCGCCCAAGCAAGATGCGGATACGCCAGACGCCTTGAACGACAGCGCCGAAGAGTCAAAAGCAGTGTAAGCGCAGATCCGGTTTTGGTCCGGTAAATTACATGCCCCTCTGGTGCGGATCAGACCCCTGTGGTAGCTGATCGCCCATGACACAAACACTGACGCTTCGACGCCCCGATGATTGGCACCTGCACCTGCGTGACGGCGATATGCTGCGCGCGGTACTGCCGCATACTGCTGCCCATTTTGCCCGCGCAATCATCATGCCGAACCTCGTGCCGCCAGTCGTGCGCGGGGCGGATGCCGCAGCCTACCGCGACCGGATCATGGCCGCCCTGCCCCAAGGTGCCGATTTCACGCCGCTGATGACGCTGTACCTGACCGAGGATACCGATCCAGACGACGTCGCGGCGGCCCATGCCAGCGGTTTGATCACCGCCGTAAAGCTGTACCCCGCCGGCGCAACGACGAATTCGGCCAGCGGTGTGACGGATTTCGACAAGGTCGCCCCTGTACTGGAGCGCATGGCAGAAATCGGTCTGCCCCTGTGCACCCATGGCGAAGTGACGGACCCTGCCGTCGATATCTTTGACCGCGAAGCCGTGTTTATCGAGCGCGTCATGGATCCGATCCGTAAGCGCCATCAGGGTCTGAAAGTGGTGATGGAACATATCACCACAGCGGATGCCGCTGACTATGTACGCTCGGCCAGCGAAAATCTGGGTGCGACGATCACCACCCATCATCTGGTCATCAACCGCAATCACATCCTCGCAGGCGGGATCAAGCCGCATTACTACTGCCTGCCTGTCGCCAAACGCGAAACCCACCGGCTGGCGCTGCGCACAGCCGCGACCTCGGGCGATACGCGGTTTTTCCTCGGGACGGATTCGGCACCCCATACGGATGCCAACAAACTGTTGCCCTGCGGCTGTGCAGGGTGTTTTACCGCGCCAAACACCATGTCGATCCTTGCAGAAGTGTTCGAACAAGACGGCGCGCTGGACAAGCTTGAGGGGTTTGCATCGCTGAATGGTCCCGCGTTCTATGGCCTGCCCGCAAATACCCAAACCATGACATTGACCCGCACGCCCGCCACATATCCCGACCACATAGACACACCCGAAGGGCCTGTGACTGTATTTGATCCGATGATGCCGCTAAATTGGAGCGCCGCGTTAGATTGACCTGCCATTGGCATAGACTTTATGCCTTCGGCGAGGATATTTGAAAGCCAGAGAAGCCATAGGCCACCCCAGAAGGAAGAGACCCAAATGATCCCGACCAGCTATCCCGATTCGACCGAAATGGCGCGTTTGACGGCGCGGATGCTGCTTGAGATCAAGGCCGTGCATTTTAACGCAGCCGAGCCGTTTACCCTGGCCTCTGGCTTGCCGAGCCCGACCTATATCGATTGTCGCAAGCTGATCAGCTATCCGCGCATTCGCGCAACCTTGATGGATTTTTTGACCGTCACTGTGATGCGCGAAGCCGGATTTGAGGCGTTTGATAATATCGCAGGCGGCGAAACGGCGGGCATCCCCTTTGCCGCAATGGTGGCGGAACGGATGGCGCTGCCCATGACCTATGTGCGCAAAAAGCCCAAAGGCTATGGCCGGAACGCTCGCATCGAAGGTGAAATGACCGAAGGCCAGCGCGTGCTGCTGGTCGAGGACCTGACCACAGATGGCGGATCCAAGATCAGTTTTGTAGACGCGATTCGGGAAACCGGCGCCACCTGCGCGCATACGGCAGTGATCTTTTATTACGGCATCTTTCCGCAAACCGAAAAGACCTTGGGCGACCATGGCGTTAGCCTGCACAGCCTGTGCACATGGTGGGATGTTCTGGCCGAGGCCAAAGCCCAAAAAGCATTCGATGCTGAAACCTTAAACGAGGTTGAAGCATTCCTGAATGCGCCGAAGGAATGGCAGGACGCGCGGAAAAATTCGTGATTTTTTTACTCTATCTGGTAGATGATATATATTTTTCCGCAAAATCCTGTAGTATTCGGCCAGCGCAGGGTTATCCACAAGTTATACAATTTGCAGCAACCCTGCCCGTTCGGTTAAGTCCGAGGCTCGGGGCAGCAATCAGTGGGGTACAAGGTACGTGAACGAGATTTCCAGCATCAACACCAACGATCTGACAGTCCAAGCCCCTGAAACCATGCCTCATTCGATCGAGGCGGAACAGCAGTTGCTGGGCGCGATTCTGACCAATAACGACATCTATGACCGCGTGGCGTCGATCATTGGACCCAAGCATTTCTATGACCCCGTTCACGCCCGCATTTTCGAAATTGCCAGCGCGCGGATTGCGAAAAACAACCTTGCCTCCCCCGTGACGCTCAAGGCGTTTATGGAGGATGACGAGGGGCTGAAAGAATTGGGCGGCCCCGCCTATCTGGTGCGTCTTGCAGGTGCTGCGATCAGCGCCTTTGCGGTACGTGATTATGCGCAGATGATCTATGATCTGGCAGTGCGCCGCGATTTGATCCAGCTGGGCCGTGATATTTCCGCCAAGGCCGCGCAGGTCGATGTCATGTCAGAACCGCGCGAGCAGATCGTCGAAGCGGAACAACAGCTGTATAAGCTGGCAGAGCAAGGCCAGACCGAAAGCGGCTTTCAAAGCTTTCTTAAGGCCGTCACCGATGCGGTTAACGTGGCCAACGCCGCCTATCAGCGCGACGGGGGCCTGTCGGGCGTCTCCACCGGCCTGATTGATATGGATAAAAAGCTGGGCGGCTTGCACCGCTCTGACCTTTTGATCCTCGCCGGTCGTCCCTCGATGGGTAAAACGTCGCTGGCCACCAACATCGCCTTTAACGTGGCCAAGGCCTATCGCCGCGGCACCTTGCATGATGGCACAGAGGGCGCTGTAGATGGCGGCGTTGTGGGCTTTTATAGCCTTGAGATGAGCGCCGAGCAGCTTGCCGCGCGGATTCTGTCGGAAGCGTCAGAGATCCCATCGCAGCAAATCCGATCCGGTGACATGACCGAAGCCGAATTCCGCCGTTTCGTGGATGCGGCCAAGGCGCTGGAGGCCTGCCCGCTGTATATCGATGATACGCCCGCCCTGCCGATCAGCCAATTGGCCGCACGTGCGCGGCGGCTTAAACGGACGCACGGGCTGGACGTGTTGATCATCGACTATCTTCAACTGGTGCGCGGCACCGGCAAAAACGAAAATCGCGTGAACGAGATTTCCGAGATTACGATGGGCCTCAAGGCGATTGCCAAGGAATTGGACATCCCTGTGATCGCGCTGTCCCAGCTGTCACGTCAGGTGGAAAACCGCGAAGATAAACGCCCGCAGCTGTCGGATTTGCGTGAATCTGGATCGATCGAACAGGACGCCGATGTCGTGATGTTCGTGTTCCGCGAAGAATACTACAAAGAGCGTGAAAAACCCGGCGATCACGAGCTGGACAAGATGGCGATCTGGCAAGAAGAGATGGAGCGCCTGCACGGCCGCGCTGAGGTTGTGATCGGCAAGCAGCGGCACGGGCCGATTGGCACGGTCGATCTCAGCTTTGAGGGGCGCTTTACCCGCTTTGGCAACTTGGTGAAGCCATGGCAAAACAACGATGGCGACGATCAGGAATTCTGATCGTCAGCTTACTTGCTCCCCCAGTTTAAACTCTGAATCACACCGTCGCCGCGCGGGCAATTTCTGCGTCTGATAGATTATATTTCGCCGCAAACCGGCCCCGCGCCGCAACAAGGCGCGGATCGTCGGGGCGCAGACCCAAGGTTCGGATAAACTCAATACGTTGCTGGTGTTTCAAAGCATCGCGGTCAATCGCGGTGCCCATTGCGCGGTCGATCACTTCGCCGCCGGGGCTGACGTGGAACCATTTGCTGAAGTCACGAAAATGATGCTGGTTATGCAGCGTGGTCACATAGCGTTCAACCCGCGTTTTGGGCAGGTTCAAATGCGCTGTCATGTGAAACCATTCATAGGTCAGAAACGTCAGCACCCCGCCCACGGGCACAACGGCAACCGCGATCCAAAGCGCCTGCGCGACACCAAGCAGCGCCAACACCGCCCATAAAGCCAAGCTGTTCACCACCAACATCGGCAAGGCGACCCAGATCGGGACGAAAAACAGCCGCGTGTTTGTGGGAAAATCATGGTGGCCGTAATGCGCGACATAAAGCAGATCAAACGCCCACTGCCGTGTCGGCGGCGGCAGATGAAACACATAGCGGTGCAGATTGTATTCATTCAGCATCTGCGCGGCGATGCCCAAGGGGACCAGCGCCCAAACCCAGACCGGGGCGTACATCGCCAGCGCGATCACGCCAACACCGCACGCCACCGCCAATAAGGCGACGGCAGCGTGCGAAAACATGATGCGCAGTCGCATCATCGGCTTTTCCTTTTCAGGTTTACTCAGGTGCTTTGACCTCAAAGCGTAGACCTTTGGCAGTGTCCTTGTCGAACCCTTTCCAATAGCTGTGGTCTTCCTTTGGCGTGCCGTCTTCGTTCATCGACCAGACGCCATCGTTGGAGTTTTCAACCAGATCAAGGTATTCGCCAGCCGCCTCGTTCCCCTTGAGGTGGTTATCCATCCATGCGGTCACGAAATGCTGGGCGATGTTGTTCATGCGCGCCTGATCCCAAACCGGATCGGTGTAATGGCCCGACACGTTATAACCTAGTGCTTCGTCATGACGGTAGGATTCCGCAGGCGCGGGGATCGGTGCCGCCGCATTATGACCCGCGTTTTCAAAGGTCAGCAGGCTGCGGTTTGTGTTGCTGGCGTTCTCCCAAATCGCGCGCACGCCTTTTTCATAAAGCGACGTCATGTCTTGCGAGCCGGCCATGAACAGCATCGGAATTTTAATGCCCGACAATCCTTCGGCGTTCCAGAACCCGGTGTTCATCCCCCATGGGCCAATCGCCACGGCTGTTTTGATGCGTGGATCAGGCAATGCGTTATGCGTCTCAGACCCGGCCTGATGGATCGCCAAGGTGCCATGTGGACCGCCCCAGCTATAGGCAACCGACGCTTCGGTCACGCCCCCGCCCGAGGTGATGATGGCCCCATAGCCGCCCATCGAATAGCCCACGATGCCTGCGGTATCAGTGTTAACCAAACCGTTCAGGAACGATCCGTCTTCGGCGGACAGCCGCGCCATTTCATCCAGCACGAACAACTGGTCCAAGGACCGGTTGACCAATGTCGATCCGAAGGCCGCCTTGGTCCGATATGTCGAATCCGTGTGATCAATCGCCGCGACCACATAGCCTTTGGAGGCGATGTTTTCGGCCAAATGCGACATCAAAAAGCGGTTGCCCGGATAGCCGTGCGATACAATCACCAATGGGTAGGCCGCACCTGCCGCCGGGTCTGCATCGCGCATTGCCTGACCGTTCAGCGCAACCTCGGTTGTGCCATCGCGCAGGTATGCTTTGAATGCTGTGTCGCCGGTGGCCCCATCAGCCGCAGGGTACCAAACTTCGACGGCTAGCGGGCGGTCGTAGGTTGGCAATGTCTCGGGCTTGTCTGCCGATGGATCAATGGCCAGGATGTTAATCTGATCGGCATGAACCAGATCAATCTGGCGCACGCCAACCGCCATATCGCCATACGCGGCCAGTTCCGGCGCGTTTGGCAATTGCGTATCAACGCGGTTTTCTGCCCAAGCCATCGGCGCAGCAACACCTGCAACAACCGTTAAAGCTGGAATGAATTTAGATCCTTTGATCAACATCGGTGACTTCTCCCATTTGTAAAATCGGGCACTTTCCCGCGCCCTGACTATTGTCAGGAACAAGCTACCCGGTTCGGTGCATCTTGCAAGACAAACCCGGAAGTGCCGCTGCGGCACGTTTTCGTCAGATTGCCCGCCTCTGCTAGAACCCGGTTGAGGGTTGGTGCCCACTGTTTCTTTGGCCCGCTTATCACCCCAACCATTGCAGTTTTATGTCTTGGCGCGGTGAAACCGCCGGCACCCTGTGCTCGTTCACGCAAAGGCAATGTAACATAATCTGGGCTATTTCACGCAGCACACACGCGCAGGTGCTTGACGCGGGCGCGCATCCGGTCGAAACAAAAACCATGACAACAGCTAAACTTACCATCGATCTCAAGGCGCTTGCCGCCAATTGGCACGCGCTCAACCGCCTAAGCGGGTGCGAAACCGGCGCTGTCGTCAAGGCCAACGCCTATGGCTTGGGCATTGACCGCGTGGCCCCCGTGCTGGCTGCCGAAGGGGCGCGCGAATTCTTTGTCGCCGTCGCCGAGGAAGGCGTTGCCCTGCGCGATGTGCTGGGCCCCGGCCCCCGCATCAACATATTTTCCGGCCACATGCCCGGCGACGCCGATATGATTGGTCAGGCCAACCTGACCCCGATGATCAATTCCGTCGATCAGATGATCGGCCATGTCGAAACCCTGCCCGGTCACCCCTTTGGCATCCAGTTGAACACAGGCATGAACCGTCTGGGCATGGACCCCGCCGAATGGAGCGCGCTGCGCGACATCGCCCTGTCGCAGAACCCCACCATGGTCATGTCCCATCTGGCCTGTGCCGATGAGCCCGACCACCCGATGAACGCCGCCCAGCTCGAAATCTTTCGCGAGATGACAGCAGGCGTCGAGGTGCCCTTGTCCCTAAGTGCGACAGGCGGCCTACTGCTGGGCGACGACTATCATTTCGATCTGACCCGTCCGGGCATCGGATTATATGGCGGCCTGCCCTTCATTGACGCCCTGCCAGTGGTCACCCTCGACCTGCCTATCATTCAGGTCCGCGATGTGGATCAGGGGGCCTCGGTCGGTTATGCCTGTGGTTGGACCGCAGCGCGCCCGTCGCAGATTGCCACCGTTTCGGGCGGCTATGCCGACGGTCTGATCCGCGCCATGGGCAACGGTGCCACCCTCACCCACGACGGGCGCAAACTGCCTGTGGTGGGCCGTGTGTCGATGGACCTGATCACCGCCGATGTCACAGAGCTAGAAGATACCCCCTCGCACCTGCAGCTTATCGGACAGCATCAATCCGTTGATACGATTGCCAGTTTTGCAGGTACCATCGGGTATGAAATCCTGACCTCGCTTGGCGCGCGCTATGACCGTGTGTATCTAACGTGACCTATCTTGCTGCACTGGGGCGCGTGGTGCTTGGCATCCTCGCCGCTTTGGGCCGGATCACGATTTTCGCGTTCTCAGCCATACTGCACATCTTTCGCCCGCCGTTTTATCTGGGGCAGTTCCTGACGTCGCTGGTGCAAATCGGCTGGCTGTCGCTGCCTGTCGTGGGGCTGACCGCATTGTTCACCGGCGGTGCTTTGGTCATGCAAATCTATGCAGGGGGTGCGCGCTTTAACGCCCAAGCCGTCGTGCCGCAGATCGTCGCCATCGGCATGGTCCGTGAACTCGGCCCCGTGCTGGTTGGCCTGATGGTCGCCGCCCGCGTCACCGCCGCCATCGCCGCCGAAATCGCCACGATGAAGGTCACCGAACAGCTCGACGCCTTGATCACCCTTTCAACCGATCCGATGCGCTATCTGACAGTGCCGCGCGTGCTTGCCGCCCTGCTGGTGGTGCCGCTGTTGGTGGCCGTGGGCGATGTGATCGGCATTCTGGGCGGATATATAGTGGCCACCGGCTCGCTTGGCTTCAACCCGACGGCCTATCTGCGTAACACCGTCGATTTCCTCGAACCCCTCGATATTGCGTCGTCGCTGATCAAAGGGGCCGCTTTCGGGATGATTGCCGCCACCATGGGATGCTATTTCGGGATGCACGCAGATCGCGGCGCGCGCGGTGTGGGCCGCGCCACCAAATCCGCTGTCGAGGCCGCCGCCGTGCTGATCCTCGCGGCAAACTTTATCCTCACAGCCTTGATCTTTGCCCTATGATTACCCTGACCGACATACATAAAACCTTCGACGGCAAACCCATCCTGCGCGGCGTGAACCTGACCCTGCCGCAAGGAAAATCGACGGTTGTTATCGGTGCCTCCGGCAGTGGCAAATCCGTGCTGATGCGCTCCATCCTCGGCCTCGTCACCCCAGACAGCGGTAGCATCACCCACCAAAACGCCCCACTCGATCACAAGGCCTTCCTCAACGATTTTGGTATGTTGTTCCAAGGGGCCGCCCTGTTTGACAGCCTGCCCATATGGCAAAATGTGGCCTTCCGCCTGCTGCGCCAAATGCCCAAAGCACGCGCCCGCGCCATCGCCCTGCAAAAGCTTGACCGCGTGGGGCTGGATGCCGACGTCGCCGACCGCCTGCCCGCCACACTTTCCGGCGGCATGCAAAAACGCGCCGGCCTTGCCCGCGCCATCGCCACGGACCCATCGGTGATTTTCTTTGACGAACCCACAACCGGTCTGGACCCGATCATGGCCCGCACCATCAACACCCTCATCCGCGACATCGTCTCTGAAACAAACGCGACCACCCTTACCATCACCCACGATATGACCACCGTGCACAGCATCGCCGATCAGGTCGCCCTGCTGGACAAGGGCAAAATTCGCTGGCACGGCACACCCGCCCAAATGGCCACCGCCCAAGACGACCAACTTCAGGCCTTCCTCTTCTCTGGCTCTTAAATATCCTCGCCGGAGGCCCCGATCTGCGCCCCGCAGATCGCAAAATCGAATGGCGCGCACGCGCCTCCTGTCTTAGAACCCTCCCATGCTGCGCGTCTTGAACCTGTCCTTGCTCATCCTCTACCCCGTCGCTTGGGCCGCACCGCTGATGCGGGCGGGGGTGCTTCCACTGTTTGGCCTAACCGAAATCTCGGTTTTCAGCGGGGTGCGGGCGCTCTGGGCATCCGACGTCTTTCTGGCATTGGTCGTCACATTCTTCGCCTTCATCGCCCCCTACTTGAAAACCTTGGGGCTGGCCTTGGTGCAATTCAACCTGCTCGGCCCCCACGTCCTGCCCGCGCTTGCATTCATCGGTAAACTCGCCATGGCAGATGTGTTTTTGATCGCGCTTTATATCACGCTGGCCAAAGGCATCGGCTTTGGCCGGATCGAGGTCGCTTGGGGTCTTTATCTCTTCACCGCCTGCATTCTGGTGTCCCTTTGGATCAGTTGGAAAACCCAGCAAATCCAATCCGCGCGAGAAGCCGCCACCTAGCCTGTGTTTTTGCTTTGACCTCGCCCGCGCTGTCAGCCAAAAAGGCGCATGGCAAAATCTCCCGTCACATTTTCATGCACGTCTTGCGGTGCCAGTTTTAACAAGTGGTCCGGCCGCTGCGATGGTTGCGGCGAATGGAACACCATCGAGCAAGACAAAGGCATTTCGGCCGGCCCGCCCAGCAAATCGCTGGGGGCCAAGCGCGGATCGGCCATGGTGCTGACCGACCTAAGCACCAAAGAATCCCCGCCACCGCGCAGCCGATCGGGCATTGACGAACTTGACCGCGTGTTGGGCGGTGGTCTGGTGGCTGCATCGGCCATTCTGGTGGGCGGTGATCCGGGCATCGGTAAATCCACACTGCTGTTGCAAGCCGCCGCGCATTTTGCCCGTAGCGGATTGAAAACCATCTACGTCAGCGGCGAAGAAGCCTCCGCCCAGGTGCGCATGCGCGCGCAGCGGTTGGGGCTGGCGGATGCGCCGGTGAAACTGGCCGCTGAAACCAACCTGCGCGATATCCTGACCACGCTCGAGGCCGAACGCCCGGATTTGGCAATCATCGATTCGATCCAGACCATGTGGGCCGATAATGTCGAAAGCGCGCCCGGGTCGGTGTCTCAGGTCCGCGCCTCGGCGCATGAGCTGACCAGCTTTGCCAAACGCACGGGCGTGTCGGTGATCCTTGTCGGCCACGTCACCAAAGACGGCCAGATCGCAGGCCCCCGCGTCGTCGAACACATGGTCGATACCGTGCTTTATTTCGAGGGCGAGCGCGGCCACCAGTTCCGCATTCTGCGCGCCGTCAAAAACCGCTTTGGCCCCGCGGACGAAATCGGCGTATTCGAAATGACCGGCCAAGGGCTGGCCGAGGTTACCAACCCCTCCGCGCATTTCCTTTCTGAACGCGGCGAACCTGCTGCGGGCTCCGTGGTGTTCGCGGGCATCGAAGGGACGCGGCCCGTTTTGTGCGAATTACAGGCCCTCGTTGCGCCCTCGCCCCATTCGCAGGCGCGGCGCACGGTCGTGGGCTGGGATGGCGGGCGTCTGGCGATGATTCTGGCCGTGCTCGAGGCGCGCTGCGGCATCCCCTTTGCCGGGCTTGATGTCTATCTGAACGTGGCAGGCGGGATGAAGATTTCCGAACCCGCCGCCGATCTGGCCGTGGCCGCCGCATTGCTGAGCGCGCGCGAAGACGTAGCGTTGCCTGCGGAAACTGTTGTTTTCGGGGAAATAAGCCTGTCAGGTGCCCTAAGACCCGCCACCCAGACGGAAAATAGGTTGAAAGAAGCGCAAAAACTTGGTTTTACCAGCGCCATTGCGCCCGCAGGGGGAAAACCCGTGGGCAAAAACGGCATAACGCTTAATACCATGAGCGATCTAACCGGATTTGTAGGCGAAATATTCGGGGCTGGCTAACCGCCCCCACAAGGAAGGCAAAACGATCATGGAAGGTTTTACCATCATTGACGGGGTTGTGGCGCTTGTCATCGTCCTGTCTGCGCTCTTGGCATATAGCCGCGGTCTGGTCCGCGAGCTGATGGCCATCCTCGGCTGGATCGCCGCCGCCGTCGTGGCATTTCTATTCGCGCCCCAAGTCGAACCGCTGGTGTCCGAAATCCCGGTCGTGGGCGAGTTTCTGGCCGACAGCTGCGAATTGTCGATCATCGGCGCATTTGCCATCGTCTTTGCCATCGCCTTGATCGTGGTGTCCCTGTTCACCCCGCTGTTTTCGTCGCTGGTGCAACGGTCGGTGCTGGGCGGCCTTGATCAGGGGTTTGGATTTCTGTTCGGCGTCGCGCGCGGCATCCTGCTCGTGGCGATTGCGTTCTTTGTCTATGACACCGTGATCACCGGCCAGACCTATACCATCGTCGACGAAAGCCGCTCTGCCCAGGTATTTGGCAAGTTCACCGGCCAGATCGAAGAGCAAAACCCCGAAGAAGCCCTTGGCTGGATCACGTCCCGTTACGAAGCCCTCGTCGGCAGCTGCGGCGAATAACGCCTGATATAATTAGACGACGCAAAAGGGCCGCCCCGTGAAAAGGGCGGCCCTTGGTGTTTGCGTGCTGGTTTGGTTGGTCAGCTTTCGTGATGCGTGGCAAAACCGACATCCGCAGCCTCAATGTTCTACGCAGATGTGCCGCACACACTATCTCCGCAATGTGGCCGAGGCCAGTTTTCACGCCCCTCTGGACGGAGGTTCATATTCATACCGGACGTGGTGCTGGATAGGATTCAAGATATCAGTTCGCAAAAATTTCTCCAAAATGCGTACAGCTTCATGTATTATCTTGGGTAAATTCGTCGATTTGGTTTTTTGAGATGGAGTAAAATATGAGATTTCTTCAAAAATTATCGGTAGTTTTTTTAGCGGCTGTTGGTGTCCTGATCCCCGTTGTTTCAGCAAATGCCCAGACCTCTCTGCTGCTCCCCTATAAAACAACCGCGTTCGAAACGTCAGATGCCGGCATCCGGGAAGCCTATGGTCGAATATCTTATAAAGTTGACTATGCAGTCGACAGTGAGATCCCAAACACCCCCCCACATTTGCCGAGTGTCGAAAGCAGTTTAAAGAGCTTTCTACGCGACAGTGTTACCAGAGCTTTTGGTGGGGAAAGCGGAAACTATGTTCTGACTCTTAGTATTCTCTCAGGCTCTCGCGAGATCGCGAAGAAGGCGATCCTGTCGTTTTCGTACAGCGAAAAGAACTTTCTATTCTTCACAACGGATTCAACCATAACAGGCAACCTTTCCCGTTCCGGCGTGCTAACCGATAATTTCCCCATCACCGCAAGCAACAATGTATTGAACACACAATTGAGGCTTCAAAAGAACTCGACCGCTTTCGTTCAAACCGAAACCTTCAATGACTTCAGTGAGCAAGTTTCGCTCCTATCGTTTGAGACATTACAGCCGGCTTTGGAGTTATTGCCAAGCATGCAAACTGCCCTTGGCGTAATGTCAAAGGTCGTTAATTCCAACGAAGACGTAGATATATCCAATGACGTGGCGATGCGTTTCATAGACACCGGAACGGATGCGCCGTCTGAGATTATTTTCTCAGTCCGTGGTTCACTTAACCGCAATGAACCCTTCCTGAATGGAATCGATATCAGCGTAACCTTCGAAACTGAGAGATCTCTGTACAAGGAATTTGCCGATAACAAATTCGAGTCAGTCGATTTTGCGAGAACATTACCGTTCGCCGTTGTTGGCGTATCATCGGCTTCGCTTTCCTTCGAAGACGCAATAGGTGCAAAACAATATGAAACTCTTCGGAGCTATCTCGCGTCGCTTCAACGCGGCACTTTCCCTGCGGATGCAACGCCAAATTCAGTTTGCAGGGAGCTATGGGATACTTTGCTGGAGTTTTTTACAATTAATGATGCCCCGCTTGTCTATGCTGCATATCTACGGCGATACGACTTTGAGCTAAACACCCAAGGAGCAAAGCGCCAATGTGTTGAACGTTATGCACAAACGTTCAAACGGCTTGGTATCCCGTCAGATCAAATTGCCATCCAGCAGTAAGAGACCCACTGCGGGAGATCGCGTTTGGCGTGATTTCGGAATTGGCAGACGTTTAGGCTCGTTCCGTACTCATCCACCACTCTTCCCACACGCAAAAGTTGCGACCCACCCCATATCACGACTGTGCCACCCTTTTAGGCGTCTCATAATGTGACAGCGGGGTGACAAGCTCCGTTCAAGCGCCTACATAGTGCGTGTCTTCTTCCCGGAATCGGAGCTGCCCCGTTGTCCAAGATCATGCCTCCCGCACATCCTTTTGACACCTCGTATCTACGAGACGCCGATGACGGCGATAAACTGAAAGAGGAATGCGGGGTTTTCGGCGTTGTCGGTGTCGCCGACGCATCGAACTTTGTGGCCCTTGGCCTGCACGCGCTGCAACATCGCGGACAAGAGGCCGGCGGCATCGT
The DNA here is from genome assembly GCF_964021855.1 of uncultured Sulfitobacter sp. Taxonomy (NCBI): domain Bacteria; kingdom Pseudomonadati; phylum Pseudomonadota; class Alphaproteobacteria; order Rhodobacterales; family Roseobacteraceae; genus Sulfitobacter; species uncultured Sulfitobacter sp. Next base: position 820,571 of record NZ_CAXHZD010000002.1, on the reverse strand, counting down.
CAGCTATGATCCGACAGACGGTTTTCAATCCGCGCGCCGCTTTGGTTATGTGCGCGATAACTTTACCTCGCAAAAGATCATGGAAACCCTGCCCGGCGAATTGGCCATCGGGCATGTGCGCTATTCCACCTCCGGCAACAAGGGGCCGACGGCGATCCGCGACGTGCAACCGTTTTTTGGCGAATTCGCCATGGGCGGTGCGGCGATTGCCCACAACGGCAACATCACCAATGCCAACGCCCTGCGCCGCGAGCTGATTGAACGCGGCTCGATTTTCCAATCGTCCTCGGACAGTGAATGCATCATCCATCTGATGGCCCGCTCCTTGCAGCGCAATATCCCTGAACGCATGGAAGACGCCCTCCGCCGGGTTGAGGGCGCGTTTTCCGTCGTCGCCATGACCCGCACCAAGCTGATCGGCGTGCGCGATCCTTTGGGTGTGCGCCCGCTGGTACTGGGCAAGGTCGGTGAAGGCTGGGCGCTTAGCTCGGAAACCTGCGCGCTTGATATCATCGGTGCCGATTTCGTCCGCGAGATTGAACCGGGCGAGATGGTCGTGATCACCGACAAAGGCGTGGAAAGCCATTTCCCCTTCCGCCGGTTAGCGCCACGGTTCTGCATCTTTGAACATGTGTATTTCAGCCGTCCTGACAGCATTCTGGGTGGCCGATCCGTCTATGAAACCCGCGAGGCGATTGGCCGCGAGTTGGCCAAGGAAAGCCCGGTCGATGCCGATCTGGTCTGCCCCGTTCCTGACAGCGGCACCCCTGCGGCCATCGGGTTCAGCCTGCAATCGGGCATTCCCTATGCCATGGGGATCATCCGCAACCAATATATGGGCCGGACATTTATCGAACCCACCGAACAGATCCGCAACATGGGTGTGCGGCTCAAGCTGAACGTGAACCGTGCGCTGATCAAGGGCAAGCGCGTGATCTTGGTCGACGATTCGGTGGTGCGCGGCACGACCAGCCGCAAGATCAAGGAAATGATCCTTGATGCCGGCGCTAAGGAAGTTCACTTCCGCATTGCCTCGCCCCCCACCGCATGGCCGTGTTTCTATGGCGTCGATACACCGCAGCGCGAAAAACTGCTCGCCGCGACCATGTCCGAAGAAGAAATGCGCGATCATTTACAGGTGGATAGCCTGAAGTTCATTTCAATCGATGGCCTGTACCGCGCCGTGGGCGAAGCCAAAGGCCGCAACGCCAAATGCCCGCAATATTGCGACGCGTGCTTTACCGGTGACTACCCGGTCCGTCCGGCAGATCAAATTGACCAAGGGTTTGAGATGAAGCCCGCCGCCGAATAGGCATATCCGCCCAATACCAACAGCAAAAGCGCAGAGGTTCAAAGCCCCTGCGCTTTTTGCGTCTCCCCTGATGGCAAGGCTTTGCCGACGCCGTAGGCCGGTCTTTGCTTGCCGCTGGCAGGGTGGCTTCCTGCCCCGAACCCTCTTTGTTAACAGGCTTGAAAACCCCGCCACCAGATCGCGGGGAAACAAGAGAGGCTGACATGTCCACAGATGATACCGGCACACCAACCCCGGCCAAAGTAATGACGCTCGCGACGCAAAAGGTCGCCCTGCCCGCCGTGTCCCTGATCGGGATTTTCGGCAGTTTGGCCGACCCCGGTGCCTTGGTCCGCGAACGCAACGGGCGGATCAAGCGGGTTAAAATTGGCGACCCGATTGCGGGTGGCACGGTCGCCGCGATCAGCGACAACGCAATCGTGGTCGGCATCGGCCAAAAAGCCAAGGTTCTGCAACTGCCCGCGTCTTGATGGCAGCCCCCCTGACCTCATAAACCAAAGCCACGCTTGATCATCCGCCCCGCCCCGTGCAAGCTGATGATATGACCACACCTTTCGACAGCACGCTCGCCCCCTGGCCCGCCCCTGTTCGCGATCAGTTTAACGACATGCGCGCACTTATTCTAAAGGCCGCGCAAGATGCAGATGTGGGCCCCCTCGACGAAAGTCTCAAATGGGGGCAACCGGCATGGCGGCCACGGCGCCCGCGCCAAGGCAGCACGCTGCGGCTGAACTGGCAAGACAGCGCACCGCAAACCCTTGCGCTGTATGTTGATTGTAAAACAACGATCTCCGCCATAATGCGCGACATCTATCCAACCGAATTTGTCTATGAAACCAACCGTGCATTGCGCGTGACCATCGGCGCGCCCCTGCCCACCCAAGCGATTGATCACCTTGCGCGGCTGACCTTTACCTACCACCGCAAAGGCTAACGGGGCACGGCCACGCACCACAGTGCCAAGCGCCCCCTTGACGCGGCGCATTCCCCCGCGCATATCCCCACCCATGACACAAAAAACTGCATTGATCACAGGCGCCTCGCGCGGCCTTGGGGCTGCTTTGGCCGAAGCGCTGTGCGACACCCATCACATCATCGCCGTGGCGAAAACCACCGGCGCGCTTGAGGAATTGGATGACCGCATCCAAGCCCGTGGCGGCAGTGCCACCTTGGCTCCCATGGACATCACAAACGCCGATGCCATGGCGACCCTGTGCCGTGGCATTTACGACCGGTGGGGCAGTCTTGATTTGTGGATGCACAGCGCGATCCACGCAGCCCCCCTTGCCCCCACGGATCATATCGACGCCAAAGACATGGCCAAATCCGTGGCCTGCAACATCACTGCCACCTCGACTCTGATCACCTATGTATCGCCTTTGCTGGCGCAATCGGGCCAAGCAGTGTTTTTCGACGATCCCGTTGTCGGGTCCAAGTTTTACGGGACCTACGGTGCCACCAAAGCGGCCCAAATCGCCCTTGCCCGATCATGGCAGTCCGAGGCCGCCAAAATCGGGCCCAAGGTTCACATCATGACACCGGCCCCCATGCCCACGGCAACCCGCGCACGGTTCCACCCCGGTGAATCCCGCGATGATCTGTCCAGCCCACAGTCCCAAGCGGCTGACATTTTGGCCGCTCTGTCCGCTTCTCTGGCTTAAAAATATCCTCGCCGAAGGCTCCTGCCTTGCCGCGCCCACATCCCTCGCTTATCAAGGCGCAAAGGGGATATTATGCGCATTCTAATTACCAACGATGATGGCATCCACGCACCGGGCCTCAAGACGCTCCATGCCATTGCCACCACCCTTGCAGGCCCCCAGGGCGAAGTGTGGACAGTGGCCCCCGCCTATGAACAATCCGGCGTGGCCCATTGCATCAGCTACACCCGTCCGATGATGATTGAACGGATCGGCAAACACGCCTTTTCGGTCGAGGGCAGCCCCGCCGATTGCGTTCTCGCCGCCCTGCACGATTCAATGAAGGACAGCCCCCCCGATCTGGTGCTGTCCGGCGTCAACCGGGGCAATAATGCCGCTGAAAACGCGATGTATTCCGGCACAATCGGCGGCGCAATGGAAGCGGCCCTGCAAGGCATCCCCGCCGTTGCCATGTCGCAATATTTCGGCCCCGCCAACCGGGTGCTTGACGACGCGTTCGAGGCCGCAGCAGAGCATGGCGCGGATGTGATCCGCCGCATTCTCGACGCCACGCCGGCGCATACTGACGGCTACCGTTTGTTTTATAACGTTAACTTTCCGCCCACTGCAGCCGCTGACGTGCAAGGTATCCGCCTCGCCCCGCAAGGCATCCGTAGCGACACCAGTTTTTCCACCACCCCGCATGTCTCGCCCCAAGGTCGGCGCTATTTGTGGATCCAAGGGGCCGACCAGCAGATACCGACCGCCGCCCATACCGACGCAGCCTTGAACCTGAACGGCTATATCACCGTGACCCCCATGCGCGCGGACTTTACCGCCCATGACAGCTTTGCCGCTCTGGAAGCCCTCAACACATGAACGACGAAGAGGACATCTCGGTCGCGGAACGCAAAATGCAGTTTCTATATGCATTACGCTCGAAGGGCGTGACGGATGCGCGCGTCCTTAACGCGATGGAGCAGATCGACCGCGGACCGTTTATCCGTGGTCTATTCGCGGCCCGCGCTTACGAGGATATGCCCCTGCCCATCGCCTGCGGTCAGACCATCAGCCAGCCCTCCGTTGTGGCCCTGATGACCCAAGCGCTCGAGGTCTCACCCCGCGATAAGGTTCTCGAGGTTGGCACTGGTTCCGGCTATCAGGCCGCGATCCTCAGCAAACTAGCGCGGCGGGTCTATACCATCGACCGCCACCGCCGGTTGGTCCATGAAGCGCGCGAAATCTTTGAGGCGCTTGATCTGACCAATATCACGGCCATAGTCGGCGACGGCAGCTTTGGCTTGCCCGAACAGGCCCCCTTTGACCGTATCATCGTCACTGCCGCCGCCGAGGACCCCCCGGGCCCCTTGGTCGCGCAGTTGAAAATCGGTGGTATCATGGTGGTGCCCGTCGGCCAGTCCGACGCCGTCCAGCATCTGATACGGGTGCGAAAGACCGAAACCGGCCTTGAATACGACGAGCTGCGCAAGGTGCGCTTTGTCCCTTTGCTTGAAGGAATGGGCAAAGACAGCTAAATGCTGTATAGACAGGGTAACTCCAGACCACATGGAGACCGAAGACGACACGTCGTGCAAGACATGAGGACGAGCAGATGACCCATTCGATGGCGACCCGAACCCTTAGGTTGACGGTTCTGGCAGGAAGCAGTGCGCTTTTGTTGGCCGCGTGTAACCGCCCCCTTGATTATGATCTGCGCGGCGGTTTCGGCGATGGTTTCACCACCGCTGATGCTGCAACCGGCGCATTGGCGGTCAGACCCCAACCCGACAATCGCGGTGTTATCTCTTATCCCAATTATCAAGTCGTGGTGGCCCGTCGCGGCGACACGCTGGCCGATGTGGCCAGCCGGGTTGGCACAGATGTGAACGCCCTGTCGCGTTTTAACGGTATCGATCCCAACATTCCCCTGCGCAAAGGCGAGATTATCGCCCTTGAAACCCGCGTCGAAGAACCATCGCCCGCCACAGGTGCATCCGGCACCGGCCCGATCACCACGCAGGCCGTTGATATCCAGACACTTGCAGGCAGTGCGATCAACCGCGCGCCTGAATCCTCTGCCGTACAGACGGCCGCCTTGCCAGCCGCACAAACCCGCGAGAACCCTCTTAAACAGACGGGCCGCGAACCTGTACGCCACAGGGTCGAACGCGGCGAAACCGCCTATACCATCGCGCGCCTTTATGCTGTACCCGTCGAAACATTGGCCGAATGGAATGGCTTGGGGCCGGATTTCTCGATCCGCGAAGGGCAGTTCCTACTGATCCCCGTCCCGCAACAGGCCGCGCCAAAACGTGAAACCCCTGTACCCCAAACGGCAACCGCCACACCGGTGGTCACGACGCTGCCCGGTACGGGATCACCAACGCCCACGCCACCGAGCGCTGCAAAACCCTTGCCGCCGGCCGAACCACCTGCCCCCAAGCCCACCGCAGCGACCCCTGCACCGGCAGAGCCCGTGGCGGATGTTGGCAAAACCACCAAGCCAGCAACGCAAGGCCGCATGATGCCGCCGGTCCAAGGCAGCATTATCCGCGCCTATTCAAAGGGTAAAAACGAGGGGATCAACATCAAGGCGGCCCCCGGCACAACAGTTAAGGCCGCCGATAGCGGCACCGTCGCCGCCATTACGAAAAGCGCCGAAGGCGTTCCAATCGTCGTGGTCCGCCACCCCGATAACCTGCTGACCGTTTACGCAAACGTCACGGATGTCAGCGTGGCCAAGGGCGATAACGTGGCCAAAGGCGCGCCCATCGCCAAGCTACGTAGCGGCGAGGATGCATTCGTGCATTTCGAAGTGCGCAACGGCTTTGACAGCGTGGACCCATCGCCCTATCTGAACTGATATAAAGTTCTGAGGCGTAAACGAGCGCCTCAGGATTAGCCCTGTGCGCGCAAGCGTGACTACAACGTCACGCCGCGACGGCCTGCCAGATCGACGAAATATTGCCACGCCACCCTGCCCGACCGCGATCCGCGCGTCGCCTGCCATTCGATGGCCTCGGCATGCAATGTGGCCGGGTCGATCTCGACACCATGCGCATCGCAATAGCCCTGGATCATCTCTAGATATTGCTGCTGGTCGCAGGCATGAAAGCCCAGCCACAGCCCGAACCGGTCAGATAGGGAAACCTTTTCCTCGACTGCTTCGGCTGGGTTGATCGCAGAACCGCGTTCGTTTTCAATCATATCGCGCGGCATCAGATGGCGGCGGTTCGACGTGGCATAAAGCACCACATTATCAGGCCGCCCCTCGATCCCGCCGTCCAATACCGCCTTTAGCGATTTGTACTGCGCATCATCATTGCCAAAGCTCAGATCGTCGCAGAACAGAATAAACTGATACGGCGCGTCGCGCAGATGGGCCAGCAAACGGCCCACCGATGGCAAATCTTCACGTTGCAGTTCGACAATGCGCAGCCCGTCATGGGTTGCCTGAACATGGGCATGTACCGCTTTGACAAGGCTGGATTTCCCCATGCCCCGCGCGCCCCAAAGCAACGCGTTATTGGCAGGCAAACCAGCGGCGAATTGCACCGTATTGGCCAACAGCGTATCGCGCGCACGGTCCACGCCCACCAGTAAATCCAGATCAATCTTGCTGACCTTTGGCACAGGCACCAGATGATCCGGCCCGGTCTGCCAGACAAAGGCCCCGGCCGCATCAAAATCAGGGGCTTTCAGCGGCGCAGGAGATATCCTCTCAAGCGCCGCTGCAATGCGATCTAACGGGTCATCGATCACTTGTCGTCATCCTCGTCGAACTCCGACATCATCGGATCTTCGTCTTCGTCGTCGTAGTAGCCTTCGGCGCGCAGTTTCTCTTCGCGCTTACGTTCCACACGACGGACCAGCATGATCGAAATTTCATAGAGCCCGTACACAACGACGAACAAAATGACCTGCGTAATCACATCCGGGGGCGTCACCAAAGCGGCCAGCACGAGAATGCCAACAACAGCATATTTACGCACATTGCCCAGGCCTTCGGCGCTCACCAACCCGGCCTTGCCCATCAGCGTCAGCAACACAGGCAGTTGGAAACACAGGCCAAAAGCGACGATAAATTTGATCGTCAGGCTAAGGTATTCCTGCGCTGACCCCTGAAAGGCAATCGCGGCAATACCCTGACCATCAGGCCCCGCGTCCCCCACCAAAGTACCGGCTTGCTGGAAGCCAAGGAAGAAATCGAACGCCAGTGGCGTGACCACATAAAACGCAAATGCCGCGCCCAAGAAAAACATCAACGGGCTAGAAATCAGGAACGGCAGAAACGCGCCTTTTTCATTTTTATAAAGCCCCGGTGCCACAAACCGCCACAGCTGGTAGCTGATGTAGGGGAAGCCCAAAACCAACCCGCCCAAAAGCGAGATCGAAATCGCGACAAAGAAACCTTCTTGCAGCTTGATCAGGATCAGCCCGCAATCCTCTTGGCCCCGCTCGGCCATGGCCGAACACAGCGGGTGCGTCAGAAAGTTAAATATCGGATTCCAAACGGTAAAACAGATCACCATGCCGATGATAAACGCGATCACGGAATGGATCAGCCGCGTGCGCAGCTCTGCCAGATGCTCGATCAGCGGGGCAGCGCTGTCGTCAATATCGTCAGAAGCACTCATGTGTCACTCTTTTTTGCCGCTGGCTTTTTCGCCGCAGGTTTCTTGGCCGCCGGTTTCGCCGCTGGCTTTTTCGGGGCAGCCGCTTTGGGGGCTGCTGGCTTTTTGGCCGGCGCTTTTTTCGCGGCAGCAGGCTTTGCCGCCGCTTTCTTGACGGGGGCTTTCTTGGCTGCAGGTGCGGCAGGTTTGGCCAGCTTCGATACTTCCGCATCCGCTGCGGCCAAAGCCTCTTTCGCCTCGCGTTGCTTACGCTCTGCAATGGTACGGTCGCGCACGGCCTGCATCTTTTTGGCGTCTTCTGCCCGCTTGGCGGCCAGTTTCCCGGTCTCGCTGTCCGGGTCGATGTTGGTCAAGGATTTGGTCGCCGATTTGACCTCGTCCATCGCGGTGCCCAGCGGGTTGGTGGCCGCCTTAAGCGACTTGTTCAACCCCGATGAAATCTCGCGCATACCGGTGTCGTCTGCGGCGTCATTCATCGCGCTGCTAAACTCGCGCGCCATGCCTTTGGCCTTGCCCACAAACTGCCCCACCTTGCGAAACAAGACAGGCAGGTCCTTGGGCCCTACCACGATCAAGGCCACGACGCCCACGACCAATAACTCCGACCACCCCATATCAAACATGGCAGGTTATACCTTGTCCTTGTCGGTCTTGATCTCGGTCACAGCGGCCGCATCATCAGACAGCTCGGCGGTGTCGTCGCTGGCGTTCTTGATGTCTTCTTCGCCCTCATTAATGCCCTTTTTAAAGCTGGTGATGCCTTTGCCGACTTCACCCATCAGGCTGGAAATCTTGCCGCGCCCGAACAGGACCAACACAACAACAGCGATCAACAGAAGGCCGGGAAGGCCGATATTATTAAACATAGTTTTCTCCACATCCAAAACAGGCGAACGCACCATATGCGTCCAAATCCCATTCTGTTTAGGCGCGACCGGGACCGGCTTGAAGTGGGAAACACCTCAGAACACAGGCATTTGCGCCCCTTTCAGGTCATCAGAACGAACGCGCCCCAACTACTGACAGTTTTTTGGCAGTTACCTTGGCCACCCCGCGATTTTATGCCACAAAGCGCTATGAACCGTTCTAATCGCCTCTTTGCCCTGCTCGACACGCTGGGCGATTACGCCCTGCACCGCGCCGAGGATCTGGCCGCCGCGCAAGGCGTGTCGCTGCGCACGCTCTACCGCGACATCGGGCGGCTGCAATCCTCGGGCGTGCCCGTGACCGGCACGCGCGGCGCAGGCTACCGGCTTACCCGCGCGACGACCCTACCGCCGCTGACCCTGACCGATCCGGAGATCGAGGCCTTGCAGCTTGCCCTCGCCATTGTGCTGGAAACCACCGACCCTGCCCTGAAATCAGCGGCCACCTCGCTGACGGCCAAAATCGATGCAAGCCTGCCGCTGGAAACCACGCCACCGACCAGCGATTGGCAGCAGATCGAACACCCCTTTGCCAATGCCGCGCGCGGCATGGGGCACCTACCGATCCTGCGCGCCGCCATCCGCGCCCGCCAAAAGCTCAAGATCGTCTATAACAACCCCGACGCGACCCTGCGCAGCCTGATCTTGCACCCGGCGTCCCTGCAACACCACGCCCGCAGCTGGATTCTGAAAGGCTGGGACGAAGGTCAAAACGACAATATCGCGCTCCGCCTGGACCTCATCGAAAATGCCGACCCACTGCCAGAGCTGTTTACCCCACGGGTGTAATTCCAAATGGAAAAAAATCCTCGCCGAAGGCATAGAAACTCTTTTACGACGGGTCCCGCAAACGCCAGCCATCCTGCTTGGGCAAAAACGCCTCAACACTGGCTTGGGCGACGACAATCACCTCGTCCCCGCTGGGCACGTTCAGCCCGCCAAAAACCGCCCGCACCTGCGCGCGACCGCGGGGCAACTTGGCCACCAACGCGTCGATATCCACCTGATCGGGGTCTTGCACCGCCACGGTGACCTGCACGCGCATCGCGTCATGAGGCAGGTCCAACACGCCAAACAGCGGCAAGGATGAATGGCGCAGCGCGTCTTCAATCGCGCGGGCGCAGGCTTTGGTGTAATCCATGCCGTGCAGATCGTTGCCCATGCCCATCTCGATAATAATGCGTTGTTCAGTCATCGGCACGCTCCATATCAAAGGACACAGACAGCGCCACATTCGCCATGATCGTCGGATTGCCATCCCCGTCAGGGCGCGCAACATCAAGGCCGCCGCGTTGCACATTCACCGTCACATCCCCATAAGGAAAAACCGCGCGCAGCACATCAACGTCAACCTGATCTGGCTGCTGCACCCCCACATCCAGTCTGATTTTCATCGCGGATTTATCGAAGCCAAACAGCTCGGCCAGATTGATCGAATTATGCCACAGCGCATCGCGCACCGCGCGTTCGGCCGCCTGGGTATAATCGGCACGGCGCAAGGATGATCCCATGCCGAATTCCACCATCAGTGTTTGCATCATGGGGCCCCTTTCAGCTTGCTGGAAATACGAAACAGCGGTCACGCCGGACGGTCAACCACATTACCGCGCCGGCGGGGGGCAGAAACACGTTCGGCACGGTCGCACGAAGCGTGCTGCCATCGTGATCCATCACGAATTCCACAAGGCTTTCATTACCCATAAACCGCGCCCGCGCGACCACCGCCCGCGCCGCCGTACCATCCGTCGCCGTGGGCAATGGCCCTTTGCCAGCGCGGTCGAAATCAATCCGAACATGCTGGGGGCGGAACACAATGTCGACTTGGGTGCCATCAGGAACACCGGGGGCCAGAAACCGACCGAAAGGCGTGTGTGCCAGCGCGCCGGAAACTTCGGCCCGCAATACATTCGCATCCGAAAAAAACGCGACCGCAGCCCGATCAATCGGGCGTGTGTAAACATTATAGGGCGCGCCTTGCTGTACGATCTTGCCGTCCCGCATGAGGGCGATTTCATCCGCCATGCGCATCGCTTCTTCAGGCTCATGGGTGACCAGCAAAACGGCGGTCCCCTCTTCCTTGAGAATACCCAGCGTTTCATCGCGGATGTCATCGCGCAGACGGTTATCAAGCCCGGAAAACGGCTCGTCCATCAGCATAATCTTGGGGCGCGGTGCCAAGGCGCGGGCAAGCGCCACACGCTGCTGTTCGCCGCCCGACAGCTGATGCGGATAACCGTCAATGAACCGCAGCAGGTCAACCCGCTCCAGCAGTTCTTCGATCCGCGCGCGGCGCTCGGCTTTGGTGTCGGTTTTCAGGCCAAATCCGACATTGCCAGCAACAGTAAGATGCGGAAACAGGGCAAAATCTTGAAACATCAGGCCAATTTCGCGCCGCTCTGGTGGGACGCGAAACATGGTGTCGCAAATCAGTTTGCCATCCACATGGATCGTGCCGCTGTCTTGCATCTCAACGCCCGCGATCATCCGCAAGGTGGTTGATTTCCCGCAACCTGATGGCCCCAACAGGCAGGTCACTTGCCCGGGCATGATTTTCAGGCTGACGTCGTCCACAACAGGGCGCCCGCCATAGCTACGCTTGAGGTTTTTGATTTCAAGCCGAGGCTGAATTTCCGTCATGGGCTGCTGTCTTATCCGATCAATCCGCTCGGAAAACCGCTATCAGCCTCGCCGCGCGCCCGCAAGCACCGCCGCAAAGCCTGCGACCAAAACGACCAGACAGATCACCAGCAATTGTTCGTATTTATGCCCCTCGGGCAAGATCGCGGCGAACATGGCCCAGCCCCGCCCGAAATAGGCCACGGCACCCAACATCGCCGCACCAAAGGCCGCGAAATAGGACCAGCTTGCGATCTGACGGCCCGTCACCAGCCCCACGATCAGCACGGGTGTCAGGAACATCGACGCGGTGCCAGACACGGCCACCGCATCAAACAGGGTCGCATTCCCCCACAAGGTCAACGCGGCACCCGCGACCATAAAGACCACCATCACGGCGCGACCGCCATTCAGGCTGCGCGGGGCCAGTTTCAATTCTTCCACCACCAGCCGTGCGGCCGATGCCAGCGCGGAATCTAACGTGCTTAGCGCCGAGACAAGCAATGAAATCATCAACGCACCAAAGACCCAAGCCGGAAACATCTTGGCCCATGTGCCGATCAATTCGCCCTCGTATTCGGCCCCGACAAGGCTGGCCTGAATGCCGAAAAAGCCGAAACCGATGATGCACAGCGTCGATATCCAGAACGCATGCAGGAATGATCGCCGCGTCGTGGCCCGGTCGGCGATAAAGCCACGGTCCATCATCACCGGGTCATGCGCGGGGTATGAGAACACCTGCAACAACGCCACCGCCAGCAAAACCCAGCCATTATAGCTGCCCGCTGTGCCCGGAGCCGTGACAACTGCGCCCAGATCGAAACCGGGGCTGACGACCAGAAATACAAAGGCCACGCCAAAGACGACCAGAAACACCAGCATCTGCAACACGTCCGTGCGCAGCGCCGCAGACAAGCCACCCCAAGCGGAATAGACAAGGCCCATAAGCGCGACGATCAGGATCGCGGTCGTGCCACTGCCTGCCAATACGGCGTTAAAAATCAGCCCGACGACCAGCAGGTTGGCAAAGACTTCGGACAAGAGGCGCAGCGCGATGACCAGATTATAGCAGCCATTACCAGCCGTCCCAAACCGCCCGCCAAGCCAGTCTTGCACCGACATTGACCCGTTTTCGCGCAGACGGTCCACGATAAAGCCGCCCGTCAGAAACGATCCGTAATAGGCCGCATAGGCCAAGGTGCCCGCGATACCGTAGTAATATCCCAAAATGGCCGCGTTCATCAGCGAACGGGCAAAAATCCATGTGGTGACCTGGCTTAGTACCAATGTCCAAAGTCCGGGCGCACGGCCCGCCGACGTCACCCCGCCAAAGAACCCTTCGATGGACACGCGGCGCGGTGCGACCAGCAGGCTGGCCACGACGATGGCACCGAAAACGGCGATGAGGATAACGGGGGCCATTGGGGGAATACCTTTAATCAGATGCTTTGGAAAAACTTAACCGAGGCACCTGCCCCACGCCATCTGGTCACATCTTGCCTGTCGTGATTGTGATCGCCTGTAGCAATTGCAGATGGAACGGCAGCGGTGCCCCGATGGCCCCGCTGCCGCCAAAGGCTTACATCGTCAGGTTGGTCGCGCCACCGTCCAGCAGCAGGTTCTGACCCACAATGAAACCCGCATGTTGCGAACACAGGAACGCGCAAGCCGCGCCGAATTCACCGCGTGTGCCATAGCGCCCTGCAGGGATGCCTTGCGCCCGCTCGATGCGTGCTTCGTCCAGCGTGATGCCCTTTTGCTTGACGACAGCGCCGTCCAGCGCATCAGCGCGGTCGGTGGCGTGAATGCCGGGCAGCAGGTTGTTGATGGTCACGCCCTTGCCCGCCACCTGACGCGACGTGCCCGCGACATAGCCGGTCAGGCCGGTGCGTGCCGAATTACTGAGCCCCAGTACACCGATTGGCGCGCGCACGGATTGCGAGGTGATGTTGACCACACGGCCCCAACCCCGATCCATCATGGCGGGAACCAGTGCTTTGATCATCGCAATCGGGGCCAACATGTTGGCATCCAACGCTTTGATAAAATCATCACGGTCCCAGTCTTGCCACATGCCGGGGGGTGGTCCGCCTGCGTTGTTGACCAGAATGTCGATCTGCCCTGCGGCGTCCAGCACCATTTTTTGCCCGTCTTCCGTGGCGATATCGGCGACAACGGTGGTCACTTCGACCCCGTAATCCTGTCTGATCCGCTCGGCTGCCGCCTGCAGCGCGTCACCGCCGCGTGCGTTCATCACCAGATCAACACCTGCTTCGGCCAATGCCTCGGCGCAGCCCAATCCCAAGCCTTTGGACGATGCACATACCAATGCGCGCTTACCTTTGATTCCCAGATCCATGTTTTGTCCCTCCTGATTTCAGATCGCTCGTACCATTGTTAACTAGGTCAATGCCAGCAAACGTTAACGGGACCAATGCCAGCAAATGACCACGGGCTTGACCCGTTGCCGCCACAATCATATTGCAAAGTGGATTCTAGGCACATTAACGTCACGAAAAAGGCATAATTCACCGATGATACCGACCCGCCCATCCCCGCCACAAAGCGTTCCGGTTTACCGGGCAACGCAGCTTGTCGCGACCGATGGTGCCAATATGGGTGATGCGATCTCCTTTGCCTCAGAACTATTGCTCGATGATGTTTACGAGCTGACCTACGAGTCAAAGCCGCAACGCCTTTCGATGCTGACGACCGCCGCCCAAACATTTAAAATCGCTTCTGATTCCGAGGTTGGTACTGCCGGTGCGCAGCTTTATCTGGATTGCGCCCTGACCTTTATGACCCCCGATGGGCAAACAACGGATGCGATTGTTCTGGTCGAGGTGGATGAAAGCAATCACGCCGCTGAAATCTATATCCTGCCGTTCAGCGCATTGTCCTCGCAGATCGAATACCGGCTGGTGGGCATTGATACGGTGACCGCGCATAAGAAATTCGCGCAGGTCGCTTGTGTTTCCTTTACCCGCGGCACCCATATTACGATGGCGTCCGGCGAACAGCGCCCCATTGAAGAGTTAAAAGTCGGTGACCGTGTATTGACCCGCGACGACGGAATCAAAGCGGTGCGCTGGATCAGTCAAAGCACCGTGCGCGCTGTGGGCGAATTCGCCCCGATTTTTATCGCGGCCGGAACCCTGAACAACGCCAACGATCTGATCGTCAGCCCCGATCACCGCCTGTTCATCTATCAACGCGAAGACAGTATCGGCGCGGGCCGTTCCGAGCTGCTGGTCAAGGCGCGCCATCTGGTAAACGGCTATACCGTGCGTGTTCAGGATGGCGGCTTTGTCGATTATTTCCAACTGCTGTTTGACGGCCACCAGATCATCTATGCCGAAGGGATCGCAGCAGAATCCATGCTGATCGACAGCCGGACCAAGCCCGTGCTCCCGCAAGAGCTAACCGAGGCCATGGGCGACATGATCCCGGGCCATTCGGACCGTCGCCATGACGGCTTGGATGTCAGCGAACCCCTGCTGAACCGCCCCGACGCGGCGGAAATTTTGCGCAAGGCCAGCATGCGCTAAGCGCGATCCGTCAGCCAAAGAACTCTTCTCGGACGATCTTGCCGCCTGCGACATGATAGATCGCGACTTCTTTCATCTCCATGCTTTGGCCGCTTTCCTTGTCGCGCGCCGCAACGTCAAAGATCACTGCGAAACGATCATCGCCATGCAGCATCGGGTCGCTGACCTCTTGGCGGGTGACCTCCATCGAGCTGTCCCACCAGGCGTGCTTGCCCTTGATCCCGTCTAGGCCTTTGGTCTCGCGGCCATTTCCATGATCCGCGCCTTCGACCGAAACTGCATCGGCTGCATATAGTTTATCTAGATTTTCAACTTCGCGTCCGGTGCGGCAGCCCGCAACCAGCGCGTCGGCAATTTCCTTAAGCTCCATTTCGAACTCTCCCTATTGCTTGCGCCAGACCAGTCTACACCCGTTTCGGCGAACGCCATAGACAATAGCTGCAACCGCTGCTGTGCGCACTCTTGCGCGTATGTCTGGGCATGGATATATGCCAATCCATGTTAGATACCCCCTCAAACCGCCCCGCATTGCCCGCCGAAATCGCACGGCGTCGCACATTCGCGATCATCTCGCACCCCGATGCGGGCAAAACCACGTTGACGGAAAAATTTCTGTTGTTTGGCGGGGCGATCCAAATGGCGGGCCAAGTCCGCGCCAAGGGCGAAGCACGCCGCACGCGGTCGGATTTTATGGCGATGGAGAAAGACCGGGGCATCTCGGTCTCCGCATCGGCCATGTCGTTCGATTTCATGACCAAAGACACGAATTTCCGGTTTAACCTCGTCGATACGCCCGGTCACTCGGACTTTTCCGAAGACACCTATCGCACGCTAACGGCGGTGGATGCTGCTGTTATGGTGATTGACGGGGCGAAGGGCGTGGAAAGCCAGACGCAAAAGCTGTTCGAAGTTTGCCGCATGCGCGACCTGCCGATCCTGACCTTTTGTAACAAGATGGACCGCGAAAGCCGCGATGTGTTCGAGATCATCGATGAAATTCAGCAAAACCTTGCCATTGATGTGACCCCAGCCAGCTGGCCCATCGGCGTCGGGCGCGATTTTATCGGCTGCTATGACATCCTGCGCGACCGGCTCGAACTGATGGACCGTGCCGACCGGAACAAGGTGTCGGAAAGCATCGCCATCGAAGGGTTGGATGACCCGAAACTGGCCGAACACGTGCCCGCCGATCTGTTGGAAAAACTGCGCGAAGACCTGGAAATGGTCCGCGAATTGATGCCACCGCTGGATGCCGAATTGATGGCCGAAGGATCGCTTACTCCGATCTGGTTCGGCTCTGCGATCAATTCCTTTGGCGTCAAAGAATTGATGAACGGCATCGCGACCTATGGCCCCGAACCCCAAATCCAAAAGGCCGAACCCCGCGAGATTCTGCCCGAAGAAAAGAACGTGTCCGGTTTTGTTTTCAAGGTCCAAGCGAACATGGACCCCAAGCACCGCGACCGCGTGGCCTTTGTCCGCCTTGCCTCGGGGCACTTTACCCGCGGCATGAAACTGACCCATGTGCGGTCGAAAAAAGTGATGTCCGTCACCAACCCTGTGATGTTCCTTGCCGCCGACCGCGAACTGGCCGAGGAAGCTTGGGCCGGCGACATCATCGGTATTCCCAACCACGGCCAATTGCGCATCGGCGACACCCTGACCGAGGGCGAAGCGATCCGCGTGACCGGCATCCCGTCCTTTGCGCCCGAATTGCTGCAAGGCGTGCGCGCAGGCGACCCGATGAAATCCAAACATCTGGAAAAGGCGCTGATGCAATTCGCCGAAGAAGGTGCCGCCAAGGTATTCAAACCATCCATCGGGTCGGGTTTTGTTGTGGGCGTTGTCGGGCAATTGCAGTTCGAAGTGCTCGCCAGCCGGATCGAGCTGGAATACGGCCTGCCTGTACGGTTTGAGCAATCACAATTCACCTCGGCCCGTTGGGTGAACGGCGACCGCCAAGCCGTTGATAAATTTATCGAAGCCAACAAACAGCATATCGCGCATGACCATGATGGTGACATCGTTTATCTGACGCGTCTGCAATGGGACATCGACCGCGTCGACCGTGATTATCCCGATGTGCGTCTGACCGCGACCAAGGAAATGATGGTCTAGCTTTGGCTTGCCAGCGCACCTTGGACACCGCAAACTCGCCCCATGACTGACGTGACATGGGGCATCGCCTCGACCATTCTTGCGCCCACGCGCGACATTTTGCAGTTCGCCGCGTATCACCTGTCGGCAGGCGCGCATCGCATTTATATCTATCTCGATGCCCCGAACCCGCAGGCGTTTGAACATCTGGACGCGCACCCCAAGATCCGGGTGATCACCTGCGACGATAAATACTGGAAGCAACGCAAGCGCGACCGCCCCGACATGCATCAAGTGCGCCAGACCGCCAACGCCACCCACGCCTATAACAAGCGGGCCGAGGTGGACTGGCTGATCCACATGGACGTCGACGAATATCTGGTCGCCGACCGTCCTATTGCGGAAATTCTGGCCGAACGCGCCGCCGATCCCCCCGCCACACGCATCCGCCCGATGGAGCAACTGTCGGGCAACGCATCCGCGTTCAAGACGTTCATCCCCAGCGGGCCAGACCGCGCCCGGATCACCGCCCAACTATACCCGACCTATGGCAAGGACGTGAAAGGCGGCTTCCTAAGCCATCTGGCGGGCAAAGTTTTCGTGCGTACAGGGCTGCCGAAAATCCACGTCCGAATCCATAACGTGTTTCAGGACGGCGAAATGTTGGACTGCCATGACCCGCAAGACGGGATTGATTTGGCCCATGCCCATGCAAAATCATGGGAGGATTGGATCGCCGCCTACCATTACCGCGTGACCAAGGGCAGCTACCGACCCGCGCTGGCCCCCAACAAACCCCACGAAAAAGGGGGGTTATCCATGCACGCGCTTTTCACGCGGATCGAAAACGAAGCCGGAGAAGCCGGTTTGCGGGCTTTCTTTGACGAGGTTTGTGCCGACAGCCCTGCCCTGCGCAAACGTCTTGCTAAGCATGGCTTTCTACGTGAGGTAGAACTGGACCTTGTGTCACATCTTAGCCAGCATTTCCCAGATTACACAGGCGTTTAGCGCACCCATTTGACCTGCTGCAGAGTCTTTGTTAATGGGTGCACAACATGTCGCGGAGTCCCTCCGCCCCTTGGGCCATGCGGGCCGACATGAATGCTGCCGCGGGCCGAGATTTATGTCCGCTACCATCGGACACACATGACAAAATTTACTGATCTCAATCTAAATCCAAAAGTACTGAAAGCTATTGAAGAGGCCGGGTACGAAACCCCGACGCCGATTCAAGCAGGCGCAATCCCACCCGCGCTTGAAGGCAAAGACGTCTTGGGAATCGCCCAAACCGGTACCGGCAAAACTGCCAGCTTTACCCTGCCCATGATTACAATGCTTGCCCGTGGCCGTGCCCGTGCACGCATGCCGCGCAGCTTGGTTTTGTGCCCGACACGGGAGTTGGCCGCGCAGGTTGCCGAAAACTTTGACACCTACACAAAGCACCTGAAACTGACCAAGGCGCTGCTGATTGGCGGCGTATCCTTTGGTGAGCAGGACAAGCTGATCGACAAAGGCGTTGACGTTCTGATCGCAACCCCGGGCCGCTTGATCGACCATTTTGAGCGCGGCAAGCTGATCTTGTCCGACGTTAAGATCATGGTCGTCGACGAGGCTGACCGGATGCTGGACATGGGGTTCATCCCCGACATCGAACGCATCTTCCAGATGACGCCCTTCACGCGACAAACGCTGTTCTTCTCGGCCACCATGGCCCCAGAGATCGAGCGTATTACGAACACCTTCCTGTCGAACCCCACACGTGTCGAAGTCGCACGTCAGGCCACCACAGGCGAGAATATCGAACAAGGCGTTCTGATGCTGACCGCGTCCCGCAAGGACCGCGAAGCAACGGAAAAACGCAATGTCTTGCGTGCGTTGATTGACGCCGAAGGCGACAAATGCACAAACGCCATCATCTTTTGCAACCGCAAGATGGACGTGGACACCGTCGCCAAGTCGTTGAAAAAACACGGCTATGACGCGGCCCCGATCCACGGCGATCTGGACCAAAGCCAACGCACAAAAACCCTCGAAGGGTTCCGGAACGGCGATCTGCGCTTTCTTGTGGCGTCAGATGTTGCGGCGCGCGGTCTTGATGTACCGTCGGTCAGCCACGTCTATAACTTCGATGTGCCTTCCCACGCCGAAGACTATGTGCACCGTATTGGTCGCACAGGTCGTGCCGGCCGTGATGGCAAGGCGATCATGATCTGCGTTCCACGCGACGAAAAGAACCTTGCCGATGTTGAACGTCTAGTTCAGCGCGAGATTCCGCGCCTTGAAAACCCGCTTGGCAACAAAGCCCCTGCAAAACCGGCCAATGACGCCGCGCAAGAGCCTGTGAAAACAGAAAAACCAGCGGTTCAAGATGCAGCACAAGACGATGCGCCCAAGGCAGAAAAGCCCAAGCGCACGCGGAGCCGCAGCCGTAAAAAGCCTGAGGCGGCAAAGGCTGAGACAGAAACCGCCGTTGCAGATGCACCAGCAGCAACGCCAGAGGTAAAGGCCGAAAAGCAGCCAGAGCCCAAGGCAGCAACGCCGGAAGAAAAACCGCAAGACGACAAGCAACAGCAAAACCGTCGCGGCGGACGCGGAAACAACCGCAACGAAAACCGCAATCAGAACAATCGTAATGATAACAAAGTTGTCGGTTTGGGTGAACATACCCCCGAGTTTATCGGCCTCAGCTTTGCGGAACGCCGCGACTAAACGCAGGCAAACATTCGAGAAAAACGGGCGCGAGGGGAACCTTACGCCCGTTTTTCGTTCGGCCCCTTTTCGTTCAGCTTACCCCCCCCCACAAACAAAAACGCCGCGCAGATCAAACGATCCACGCGGCGCAAATGCAATGTTTTCAGGCGATCAGCTTAGGCGGCTCACCACGATCGTAACCTCTGGTTTTTTGCCAATCTCATCATTTGCCGACTGGCGCACGACGCGCTTTAGCCCGTCATGCAGCTTGTCATCGTCGCGCAATGTCTTGGCGTTGGCGCGGCCCATGAACTGACCCAGATCAGCCTCTAGAACCTCGACAAGCGACGCTTTGGACCGGCCATGTTCGGGCAGACCCATGGCATCGACCCACGGGTCACCCAAGGCTTCGTCGTTTTCGTCAAGAATGACGGTAACGGTGACATGCCCGTTCAGCGCCATACGGATACGGTCGCGCACGACCCCGTCCATTGCGCCAATCTGCGTCGAGCCATCCAGATAGGTGCGCCCGCTGTCGACATATTCCGCGACTTTGGGTTCATTGCCAGACAGGTCGATCATCATGCCGTTGACGGCCAAAACACCCTTCATGCCTTTGCCATTGGCGATCTTCACGTGCTCACGCAGGTGACGGTGTTCGCCGTGCATCGGGATCAGGATCTGTGGTTTCACCACATCATGCAGCGTCTCAAGATCAGGACGGTTGGCGTGGCCCGACACGTGGTACAGGCCGGAACTGTCGTCGACGATATCAACGCCCATCTCGGAGAACGCGTTGATCACTTTGATCACGCCGCGCTCGTTGCCGGGAATGGTCTTGGACGAGAACAGGAACATGTCCCCTTCCTTCATCTCAAGACCCATGTATTTCCCGCGTGCCAATTGGGCCGACGCCGCACGGCGTTCGCCTTGCGATCCGGTCACCAGCAGCATCAGGTTTTCCCGTGGTACGCCGCGCGCATCCTCGGGGCTGATTACCGCAGGAAAATCTTTCATCACGCCAGTTTCAAGCGACGCTTCAACCATCCGCTTCATCGCGCGGCCCAGCAGAACGACAGAACGCCCTGCCCGCTCGCCCGCATCGGCCAGCGTTTTCACACGTGCAACGTTCGACGCAAATGTCGTCGCGACAACCATGCCTTGGGCTGAGCCAAGCAGCTTTTCGATCTCAGGCCCAACGGTCGCTTCGGACCGGCCTGGGTGCTGCGAAAACACGTTGGTACTGTCGCAGATCAACGCCTTGACGCCATTCTTGGACACATCGGCCCACAGCTCTGGGTCATAGGCTTCGCCCACACCCGGTGTCATGTCGATTTTGAAATCGCCCGAGTGAATCAAACGTTCACCGGCCACATCAATCACCAGCGATGACGATTCCGGGATCGAGTGTGACATCGGCAGGAAACCAACGGTGAACGGGCCAACGGTGGTCGTTGCAGGCCACGGTGCCACGGTCGTTACCGCGTCATCGGGGTGGTTATATTCGCTCATCTTGCGCTTGGCGATGTTCGCCGTAAACTTGCGCGTATAGATCGGCGCGCGCAGACGGTCATAGGTATGCGCAACCGCGCCCACGTGGTCTTCGTGTGCGTGGGTGATGAAAATCGCCTCAATCTGGTTGCGGCGTTCTTCCAGCCAGGCGATATCGGGGATGATCAAATCCACGCCGGGGCTGGTGTCCATGTCGGGGAATGCCACGCCTAGGTCGACAACAATCAGTCGTTCCTTGCCGGGTTTCCCGTATCCATACACATAGGCATTCATGCCAATTTCACCTGCCCCACCGAGGGGCAGATAGATCAATCTTTCGCTGCTCATATTATTAAGCGGTGTCCTTGTTATAATTATAAATCACGGTCAAACCGTGCATTGTCAGATCATCTTGGTAGGCATCGAACAGGTCCACAGCCTGTTGAAACAACGGGGCCAGCCCGCCGGTGGCGATCACGCGCATTTCGCGCTCACGCTCCGCCTTTATCCGCGCACATATCTCACGAACGAGGCCGACATAACCCCAAAAAACACCCGATTGCATGCAGGCCACAGTGTTTGTGCCGATCACCGCCTGTGGTTTGGAGATATCCACATGAGGTAAGGCCGCCGCCGCATTATGCAATGCCTCAAGGCTGAGATTAACGCCCGGCGCGATAACCCCGCCAATATAGGCCCCGTCACTGTCGACAACATCAAAGGTGGTGGCCGTCCCGAAATCCACTACAATCAGATCGCCACCAAACAGATCATATCCAGCAACGGTATTCACCAACCGGTCCGGCCCCACGGCAGTGCCCGCATCCACACGCACATCCACCGGCAGCTTGCATTCAGGCTTGCCCACAACGATGGGCCGCGTGTGAAAATACCGGTCGGCCAGAACCCGCAGGTTGAACACAACGCGCGGCACTGTCGAGCTGATGATCATATCGGTGATATCGGCTTCGACCTTTTGAAACTTCATCAAGGTGCTGAGCCAGACATAATACTGGTCCGCCGTGCGCTGCCATTCTGTCGATGTGCGCCACGTTCCAATGAACTGCGTCCCATCCCAGATGGAAAAAACCGTATTCGTATTGCCGCAATCAACCGCCAATAGCATAAAACGACCCTCCCTTGTGTTTAGAAAAATACATCCGCTGCAGTGATCGGCACCCGCCCCTTAGGGGTGCGCAAGATCAGACTGCCGTTCTCATCCACATCCTCAAAAACGCCACGCGTTTCCTCACGCATGGTCCGTGCAAGAATTTCATCGCCCAAACGCGCCGCATGGGCCAGCCAGGCCGTGCGGATCGGGGCAAAGCCAAAGGTCTGGAACTGTGTCTCAAGCACAGCATATTCGGCGGCCAATGCGTCAAGAAAAGCAGTGGGCGATACCGTCCGCCCGGTCTCGCCAATCACCGATACAGGGTGCACGGCCCCGGGTTCAACCTGATCCGCGCTTGGCGCGTGGGCAAGGTTCACACCAATGCCAATGGCCAGATGATCGCCGATATTCTCAAGCAATATTCCGGCCACTTTGCCACCATTCAGCAGCACGTCATTTGGCCATTTCAAAGTAAATGCCCCGTCATCGCCCGTCACCCGGACAAAGGCGCGCCGCAATGCCAATGACGCCACAAAACTGCGTAGGGCCGCAACACCCGGCGCTTCGATCCGGCGCATCATCAAGGTACCTGCAAAGTTGCCCTTTGGCGTAGCCCAAGACCGCCCTCGCCGGCCACGCGCCGCCGTCTGCTCTTCGGCCGATATCCATACCGGACCGGTTAGATCAGGCGCGCGGCGTGCCGCCTCGCTCAGCGTTGAATCGAGGGTTTCAAACACAAGCCGACCGTAGCCTTCCGGCCACGACGCCCCCTGCTTCTCTGGCTTATAAATATCCCCGCCGGAGGCTCCCTCGCTCACGGGCCCCACCATCAGATCAATTGACCAGCGTCGCCGCCGCCCGGATGGCAGCTTCCTCGACACCGAACATATTGGCGATACCGACCACCATAGTGACAGCGGAGGCAATCAAGAATCCGGTCAGCAATCCGTTTTTACCGCCGTCCAGACGATCATCGCCTTCTTCACCGAAATACATCAGGAACACGATGCGCAGGTAATAATAGGCACCAATTGCCGATGCGACAGCGCTTGCCGTGACAAGCCAGATCAAACCGGCATCAATGCCCGCTTGCCACACGCCGAATTTGGCGAAAAAGCCCAGCATCGGCGGCACACCGGCCAACGAGAACAGCAACACCAGCATGGCCAACGCCTTACCCGGTGCGCGCTTGGAATACATGTTCAGCGCGGAAATATCTGCGACGGGTTGGCCGTCTTTTTCCATGCTCAAGATAAACGCAAAGGTACCGATATTCATCGTCACATAGATCGCCATATAGACCAGCATCGCCTTGACACCCAATTGCGTGCCAGCCGCCAGACCAATCAAAGCATACCCCATATGCGCAATCGAAGAATAGGCCATCAGACGTTTGATATTGGTTTGACCAATCGCTGCAATCGCGCCCAGAAACATCGACAATACGGACAAGACCGCAACGATCTGGCTCCAATCCGCAACGGCATTGCCAAAGGCGTCATGCATCACGCGGGCGAACAATCCCATCGCCGCCACTTTCGGGGCGGTGGCAAAGAACGCCGTGATCGGGGTTGGTGCGCCCTCGTATACGTCAGGTGTCCACATGTGAAACGGCACGGCAGATACTTTGAACGCCAAGCCCGACATCATGAATACGATCCCGAACAACAGCCCCAGCGACGTGCTGCCTGACTGTGCAACGCTCATCACGCCTGCAAACTGCGTGGTGCCTGCGTACCCATAAACCAGCGATATACCGTACAGCAGCATCCCCGAGGACAACGCCCCCAAAACGAAATACTTCAGGCCGGCTTCGGTGGATTTGATGCTGTCACGGCGCAGGGACGCAACCACGTACAGCGCCAGCGATTGCAGCTCGAGGCCCATATAAAGCGACATCAGATCGCCCGCGCTGACCATCATCATCATGCCGACCACGCTCAGCGCGATCAACACGGGGTATTCAAACCGCAGCAAGCCACGTGCGCGCATATAGTCATTCGACATAATCAGCACCGCAGCGGCGCTTAGCAGGATCGTCACCTTGGCAAAACGGGCAAAGCCGTCTTCGATGAACAGCCCGTTGAACGCGATGCGCGTTTCGCCTGTGCCGGTCATGCCGATCCAGATCGCGAGCATGATCATCACCACAGACGTCGCCCAGACCAGCAATGTGCCGGTTTTATCCTTTGACGTATAGACCGCCCCTAGCAGCGCAAAGATCGCGAAAAGCGACAGCACGATTTCGGGCAGGATGACATTCAGATCAGCGGAAATCATCGCGCGGTCCTTTATTCTGAGGCCATCTGGACAGCGGCATTTGCCGCCTCCAGGGCCGTATCATAGCTAGCAACAAGGGCGGAAACTGACGGTCCTATAATATCAAGGACCAGTGCCGGATAGATGCCCAAAAGAAGGGTCATGACGATCAGCGGTGCGAAAATCCAACGCTCGCGGGTCGACATATCGGTGATTGTGCGCAGGCTTTCCTTGATCAGGTCGCCCATGACAACGCGGCGATACAGCCACAGCGCATAGGCCGCCGAGAAAATTACCCCGGTCGTCGCAACCGCAGCCACCCAGGTGTTCACTTGGAAAATCCCCATCAATGTCAGGAATTCACCGACAAACCCGGAGGTCCCCGGCAGTCCAACATTGGCCATGGTGAAGAACATGAACACCAGCGCATAGGCGGGCATCCGGTTCACCAAACCGCCATAGGCGTCAATCTCGCGGGTGTGCATGCGGTCGTAAATCACGCCCACACACAGGAACAACGCAGCCGAGATAAAGCCGTGGCTGACCATTTGGAAAATCGCACCATCAAGGCCTTGTTGGTTAAAGGCAAAGATCCCCATCGTCACAAAACCCATGTGGGCGACGGATGAATAAGCGATCAGCTTTTTCATGTCTTCCTGAACCAGCGCCACCAGCGATGTATAGACAATCGCGATTGCAGACATCCAAAGCACCAGCGGGGCCAGAACGTCAGACCCGACCGGGAACATCGGCAGCGAGAAGCGCAAGAAACCGTAGCCGCCCATTTTCAACAGGATCGCGGCCAGTACAACAGAACCGGCCGTCGGGGCCTGAACGTGTGCGTCCGGCAACCAAGTGTGCACAGGCCACATCGGCATTTTCACCGCAAAGCTGGCAAAGAAGGCCAGGAACAGCATGGTTTGCAAACCGCCAACCACAGTTATGCCGGCAATCGAGAATGTCTCGGAGGCAAAGGTGTGGGTCAGCAGGCTGACCTCGCAACCGCCGATACAGGTGGTGCCCGCATCCGCATACATCGCGACCATGGCCACCAGCATCAACACCGACCCAAGGAAGGTATAGAGGAAGAATTTAAAGCTCGCGTAAATCCGGTTCGCGCCGCCCCAGATACCGATGATCAGGAACATCGGGATCAGGCCTGCCTCGAAGAACAGATAGAACAGCACCATGTCCAAGGCCATGAACACGCCCAACATCAGCGTTTCCAGCAGCAGGAAGGCGATCATGTATTCCTTGACCCGCGTGGTCACGTTCCAGCTGGCGGCGATCACCAATGGCATCATGAATGTGGTCAGCATCACGAACAGGATCGAAATGCCATCAACGCCCATGCGGTATTTCAGGCCCATGATCCATGTCGCCTCGTCCACGAACTGAAAGCCGGTGTTGGATGGATCAAAGTCGAACAGGATGAACAGCGAGATCAGGAAGGTAACCGACGTCGTGATCAACGCCAGCCATTTCGCATTGCGTGCCGCGGCTTCGTCGTTGCCGCGCAGGAAAACGGCCAAGATCAGCGCCGCAAAGCTTGGCATAAAGGTAATGATGGAAAGCAAGTGATGGTCCATTAGTTTGCCCCCCCGCTCATCGTCATCCAAGTCACAAGGACCGCAATCCCGATCACCATGGCGAAGGCGTAGGTAAAGATGTAGCCAGATTGCACACGCCCCGCGAGCCGCGTGAAGAAGGGAATAATGCCCATGGCGATGCCATTAAGCGTCCCGTCGATGATGTTGCCGTCGCCGCGCTTCCAAAAGAAACGACCGATGGCCGAGGCCGGTTTGACGAAAATCACGTTATAGAGTTCGTCAAAATACCATTTGTTCAGCAAGAACAGGTACAAGGGGCGTTGGTTCGCCGCCAAACGACCCGGCAAACTCGGGTTCCAGATGTAGAACCATACCGCCATCAGCAGACCCAACGACATCGCTATAAACGGGCTAACCTTAACCCAAGTCGGGGCCGCATGGGCATCGTCCAAGACAGTGTTTTCAGGGCCAAAGAACAAAGCGCCCTCGCCCGGTGCACCAGCAAAGCTGGCACCGTGGTGGGCATCATCGCCGTGGCCTGCGTCAGCATGACCTGCATCAGCGTGGCTGTCCTCGGCACCCTCAACCTTGGCGTGACCATCGGCAGCCATTTCGGCCATCGGAATACCGTAAAACTCACCGATATCTTCAGCATGACCAAAGAAGCTGTTGTAAAACACCATCCCCGAGAAGATCGCACCAAGGCTCAGAACACCCAATGGGATCAACATAACCATCGGGCTTTCATGCGCGTGGTCATGGGTGTGCTTGTCACCGCGTGGCTTGCCAAAGAAGGTCATGAACATCAGGCGCCAGCTGTAGAAACTGGTCATCGCCGCGGCAATTACCAACATCCAGAATGCATAGGATGTGCCACCGGCCCAAGCGCTTTCGATAATCGCGTCCTTGGACAGGAACCCGGCAAAACCGATATGGGTCAGCGGAATGCCGACACCGGTAATGGCCAGCGTGCCGATCATCATGGCCCAGAACGTATAAGGGATCTTTTTGCGCAGACCGCCATAGTTGTTCATGTCCTGCTCGTGGTGCATCGCGTGAATGACGGACCCTGCCCCAAGGAACAACATCGCCTTAAAGAACGCGTGCGTCAGCAGGTGGAACATCGCGGCGGAATACATGCCAACGCCCGCCGCCACGAACATATAGCCCAGCTGCGAACAGGTCGAATATGCGATAACCCGTTTGATGTCGGTCTGAACCAGACCCACAGTTGCAGCAAAGAATGCAGTGGTCGCACCGATAAAGGTCACGAACATCATCGCCTCGGGCGCGAATTCCATCAGCGGCGACATGCGGCAGACAAGGAAAACACCCGCAGTAACCATTGTCGCGGCGTGGATCAGGGCGGACACAGGGGTCGGCCCTTCCATCGCGTCGGGCAACCAAGTGTGCAAGAAAAGTTGCGCCGATTTACCCATGGCACCGACAAACAACAAGAATGCCAGCAGGTTCGCCGCGTTCCAATCCGCCCACAAGAAATGCAGGGTCGTGTTCGCGAGCTCAGGTGCGGCGGCGAAAACATCATCGAACTTGATGCTGTCGGTCAGGTAAAACAGCCCAAAGATACCGAGCGCGAAACCAAAGTCACCGACACGGTTGACCACAAACGCCTTGATCGCGGCGGCATTGGCCGAGGGTTTTTTGTAATAAAAGCCGATCAACAGATACGAGGCAACGCCCACGCCTTCCCAGCCAAAGAACATCTGAACAAGGTTATCCGCCGTCACCAGCATCAACATCGTAAAGGTAAAGAACGACAGATAGGCAAAGAAGCGCGCGCGATAGGGCTCGGCGTCGCTAAAGTTTTCGTCGTGGGCCATGTAGCCGAAAGAATACAAATGCACGAGGCTGGACACGGTGGTGATCACGATCATCATAATCGCGGTCAGCCGGTCCATGCGGATCGCCCAATCTGTCGACAGGCTGCCGCTTTCGATCCAGCGCAGCAGCTGGATATGCTGTGTCTCACCATCAAAGGTCAGAAAGACGACCCAGCTTAGCAAAGCCGCCAGAAACAGCATGGCCGTTGCAAACCATTGCGCCGGCTTTTCGCCAATCAGCTTCCAACCGAAACCTGTGATCAAGGCACCAACAAGCGGCGCGAAAAGAATGATGCTTTCCATGATCTTAGCCCTTCATCACGTTGACGTCTTCAACCGCGATAGATCCACGGTTGCGGTTGAAGCAGACCAGAATGGCCAGACCAATCGCAGCTTCGGCAGCGGCGACTGTCAGAACGAAAAGGGTAAAGACCTGCCCCACCAAATCGCCCAAGAAATGCGAGAACGCGACGAAGTTAATGTTCACCGCAAGCAGCATAAGCTCGATCGACATCAACATGATGATGATGTTCTTGCGGTTCAGGAATAGCCCGAAAATGCCAATGACAAAAAGCGTCGCCGCCACTGTCAGGTAATGTTCAATTCCGATCATGTCGTCCCTCGGTTCTTTGCCCGGATCGGGCGTTCTTTAGTTCTTGGCGGTGGGGCTTAGCCCCTTATCCAGCCGTTATCCGATGATATTGTAGCCGCCGAAAACAACGATCAGCACGACAACCAACACAACAATTGTAGTTCGCGACATCGGATCACATCCTTGTTCGGGCAGCCCTTACAGGCCCTGCCCCGGTTTCACATCATTCAATTTCATCGCCTTGGCCGGATCGCGCATCATCTGCGCAACCACGTCTTGGCGTTTCACATCACCACGATGGCGCAGCGTCAGGACGATCGCCCCGATCATCGCAACCAGCAGGATCAAGCCGGACAGCTGGAACAGCAGGAAATATTCGTCATACAGGATCAAACCCAAAGCGGCAGTGTTTTGCACCTCGTCGCTAACCACTTGGGTGCGCAGCCCTTCGGCGGCGGCGTTGGCATCCCATGCGCCAAAAGCCATCACGAATTGCATCAAAACGATCAACCCGATCAGCAAACCCAGCGGCATATAGCGCGCCATTTCCGCCTTAAGCTCAGCGAAATCAACGTCCAGCATCATGACGACAAACAGGAACAAGACCGCAACCGCGCCCACATAAACGATGATCAGCAGCATCGCCACGAATTCAGCGTTCAACATCACGAACAGACCTGCCGCGCTGAGGAAGGCCAAAATCAACCACAGTACCGAATGCACCGGGTTACGGCTGATCACGGTAAAGAGCCCGCCTGCAATCACGCTGATCGCAAAAAGATAAAATGCAAAAACGCTCATGCGTCACCTTCCTTGTCATCCAGCACGTCCTGCGCAATTTGCATCGCGCGGGTCATGGCGGGGATACCGGCAAAAACCGCCATCTGTCCAATCGTCTCAATCACTTGCTGCTTATGTGCGCCCGCTTCAATCGCGTGCACAACAGCCTGTCTTAGCGCCATTTCGTTCTGCGCGCCCTGCATGGTCAGGCCCGAAATCGTCAGCAACATCCGCGTTTTGGCATCCAACCCGTCAGGGTTCATCGTGTTGCCAAACAGCGTTTCCATCATGTCTTTGGGCATCTTGCCCATCATCGCCTCGAACCCTTTGGTCGAAAAGGCATCCATCGCCGGAAAGGCTTTGGCCATTTCCTGCATCTGACGCATCATTTCTTCAAAAGGGTTGGGCGTTTGGGTCATCTGTAGGGTGCGTCCATCTCAAGATTGCGCGCAATTTCGGCTTCCCAGCGGTCGCCGTTTTCCAGCAACTTGGCCTTGTCATAATACAGCTCTTCGCGGGTTTCGGTCGAGAATTCAAAATTCGGGCCCTCAACAATCGCATCGACGGGGCAGGCTTCCTGACAGAAGCCACAGTAGATGCATTTTGTCATGTCGATGTCATAGCGCGTTGTGCGGCGGCTGCCGTCTTCACGCGGTTCCGCGTCAATTGTAATCGCTTGCGCCGGGCATACCGCCTCGCAAAGTTTGCACGCGATGCAACGCTCTTCGCCATTGGCATAGCGGCGCAGGGCATGTTCACCACGGAAACGCGGCGACAATGGCCCCTTTTCATGGGGGTAGTTGATCGTCGCCTTGGGCTTGAACATATACTTAATGCCCAGCTTCAGACCGTGATAGAAATCCTGCAACAGGAAATATTTGGCGTGACGGGTGTAGTCTGTCATCGGATCAGCCCCCTACTGTCCAGCGTGCGTAAACACCCCAGAACCATTCGAATTTTGCCGCAAAGGCCACGAAAACCACCCAGAACAGCGAGAACGGCAGGAAGACCTTCCAGCCCAAACGCATCAGCTGGTCATAGCGGTAGCGTGGTGTAATCGCCTTGACCAAGGAGAAGAAGAAGAACACCAGACCCATTTTGGCGACCATCCAGAAGATGCCATCGGGCAGACCCGGAATGGGGGACAACCAACCGCCAAAGAACATCAACGAGATCAGCGCGCACATCAGAACGACGGCAACCAGTTCGCCGATCATGAACAGCAGGAATGGTGTCGAGGAGTATTCAACCTGATAGCCCGCAACCAATTCTGATTCCGCTTCCGGCAGATCGAACGGGGGGCGGTTTGTTTCGGCCAAGGCACTGATAAAGAACAAGATCAGCATCGGGAAGTGTGGCAACCAATACCAGCTTAGCAATCCGTAATTGCTGTCTTGCGCCGCAACGATCCCGCTAAAGTTCATCGAACCCGTCGAGATAATCACACCGATGATGATCAACCCGATAGACACCTCGTAAGAGATCATCTGCGCCGCAGAACGCAAGCTGCCAAGGAACGGGTATTTGGAGTTCGAGGCCCAGCCGCCCATGATCACACCATATACCTCGAGTGAGGAAACTGCGAAGACAAACAGGATCGCCACGTTGATGTCGGACAACACCCAACCGTCATTGAACGGGATCACGGCCCAGGCAACCAGCGCCATGACCAAAGTGACCATGGGGGCCATGAAAAATACGGGCCGGTCTGCACCGGCGGGCACCACGATCTCTTTGACGATGTATTTGCCGAAATCCGCAAAGGATTGCAGCAAGCCGTACACACCAACCACGTTCGGCCCGCGGCGCAGCTGAACGCTCGCCCAGATCTTGCGGTCTGCATACATCAAGAAGGCCAGCGCCAGCAGCAACGGCACTACGATCAAGAGAATCTGGCCAATGATCAGAAGGATCGTGCCAAGCGTGGTGTTAAAAAAGAAGTCAGCCATAGGTCCTCACACCGTCGGTATGCCGCGTTCCATGCAGTTTTGCACGGTCACTTCGGCATCAATTGTCTTCAAGCCCCGTGGCAGGCTTGGCGAGATGGTGTAAACAGCATCTGCGTGCCAGACGCCACCCACGATCTCAACATTTGTACGCACATGGCGGGCAAATCCAAAGCCCCGGATCAAGGTATACCGCGCCGCAGCGCATTCCGCATAGTCCGCCACATTCTCGGCCGACCGCGCCTTGGTCATGGCCACGTTAAACTGCACCAAATCACCATCCAGCAATTTGGTTTCCACGCCCTGATAATCGGGAATGAAATCCTCTGCCATGGGGGCCTGCGCCTCGCAGCCGGCCATCATAACAGGGATCATCATCATCCCCAAAACCCTCACTCCGCCGCCATGGGCGCTTCGCGGCGGGCTTTGGCATTCGCCGAAAGTTCCGCCATCAGCTCGCTGGCCCGCGCGATGGGGTTGGACAGATAGAAATCGGTAATCGCAGGCTGGAACGCCGCGCTGTCCATTTCGGCCTGTGGCAAAGCGGCCCAGTCGTTTGCAGCAACCTGATCGATATCGCCCAGATGAGGAACCTCTGCCACCAACACCTTGCGCAAGGCTGCCAGGGAATCAAACGGCAAGGTCGCGCCCATCTCGGCGCTCAGCGCGCGCAGGATGGCCCAGTTTTCCTTGGCCTGACCGGGCGCAAAGCTGGCACGCGCCGCCAATTGAGGACGCCCTTCGGTGTTGACGAACAACCCGGCTTCCTCGGTATAGGCGGCACCCGGCAGGATGATGTCGGCGCGATGTGCACCCCGATCGCCATGGCTGCCCTGATAGATCACGAAAGGACCAGCAGGCACATCGCCCTCGTCCGCACCAAGGTTATAGACAACATCAGCGGCCACGACGTCGGTAACACCGCCGTCTGTCACAGCGCCGATATCCATTGCACCCACGCGGGACGCGGCGGTGTGCAGCACCATAAAGCCGGATTTCGTTGCCTCGGCCAGTGCCATCGCGGCGGCCAGAACAGCAGCACCATCTTCGCGGGCCAAAGCGCCCATGCCAACGATTACCAGCGAAGGTTTCTCAGCAACGTCAGAGTGATCGCGTGTCAGCAGATCATTCAGAACCGCAGGACCATTGCCCAGATGCGCGTGATCATAGGTCAGATCGGCGGCGGGGCCGACGTGGCCAATATCAGCGCCGCGAGCCCAAGCCTTGCGAATGCGGGCGTTCAGAACCGGAGCCTCAACAGCCGGGTTCGTGCCGATCAACATGATCGCCTTAGCCGTATCAATGTCTTCGATGGTCGCGGTACCAACATAGCCGGACCGGTTTCCAGCAGGCAGTTTTGCACCATCGGTGCGGCATTCGACAACGCCACCCTGCCCCTCGATCAGCTGCTTCAGCGCGAATGCAGCCTCAACCGGAACCAGATCACCGATCAGGCCCGCAACCTTTTTGCCCTTCATGGCAGCCGCGGCGGCGGCCAATGCTTCGGGCCATTCAGCTTTGCGCAGCTTGCCGTTTTCACGGATATAGGGTGTGTCCAAACGCTGGCGGCGCAGGCCGTCCCAAACGAAACGCGTTTTGTCGGAAATCCATTCCTCGTTCACGCCATCATGGTTGCGCGGCAACATGCGCATGACTTCGCGGCCTTTGGTATCAACGCGGATGTTCGACCCAAGCGCGTCCATCACATCAATGGATTCGGTCTTGGACAATTCCCAGGGACGGGCGGTAAAGGCGTAGGGTTTCGACACCAACGCACCAACGGGGCACAAATCGATGATATTGCCCTGCAGGTTCGAATCAAGGGTCTGACCTAGATAGGCTGTAATCTCGGCGTCTTCACCACGGCCCGTCTGGCCCATCTGGTGAATACCGGCAACTTCGGTGGTGAAACGCACGCAGCGGGTGCAGGAAATGCAGCGCGTCATGTGGGTTTCGACCAGTGGCCCCAGATCAAGGTCTTCGGTCGCGCGTTTGGGTTCGCGGTAGCGGCTGAAATCAACGCCGTAGGCCATCGCCTGATCTTGCAAATCACATTCGCCGCCCTGGTCGCAGATCGGGCAATCCAGCGGGTGGTTGATCAGCAAAAATTCCATCACGCCCTCGCGGGCCTTTTTAACCATGGGCGAATTGGTTTTAACGACAGGCGGCTGGCCTTCGGGGCCGGGGCGCAAATCGCGCACCTGCATCGCACAAGATGCGGCAGGCTTGGGCGGGCCGCCCACAACTTCAACAAGGCACATCCGGCAGTTACCCGCGATCGACAGCCGCTCGTGATAGCAGAAACGCGGAATTTCCACGCCCACTTCCTCGCAAGCCTGAATAAGCGTCATCGCCCCTTCGACTTCGACTTCTTTACCGTCAATGATGATTTTGCGGATATCGCTCATATGCTTATTTCGCTCTCAGTAACGAACCGATACGGCTCGATTTTTGGATTTCTGCACGCCCAAGCGTACAATAGCTTTGTGGGTCCGAAGTATCGACCCCATTTGCCTCTAAATATGCAGCGCCACGGGCTTTCATACGCGCTTTTTCCGCCGGGCTTTTCCGGTATGCATCAATTTGGGCTTCTGTATAGCCCAAGGTTCTCGCTGTTTGGTGAATATTATTCAAATAGCTGATGGCGCGCAGAAAGCGGGCGGAAATATCGGGGCACTCTTTGCGAATCTGGTCGGCCAAGCCCAAATCCAGCAGCGCGTCATCCACGGCAGGCACATCACGCAAAGCAGGCTTGGCGGCAGCCGGGCTGGCCAGCAGCGCCACAGATAATACAGCAGTTAAAACGTTACGCATTTTACTCTCCTCATGCAGGGGGGCAGAATGCCCCTTCTGCATATGGGAACTGACGCCGTTGTTATACAATAACATCCCGAAATCAGCCATTTGCATGCGGTGTGTCGCGCAATCCATCAAGAAGGGCAAGACCCAGAAAAGGTCAAACTATCATCAACAAGGACAAGATCATCGGCAGGGCTGTCGGGGCCAACGACCCAAGCGATGTCGGAACTGCCATAGTTGTTCACACAATAGGAGGTCGCGTCATAGCGGGCCGCCTCTCGGGCACCATCGATAGACTGCGATGCGTTCTTGACCAACAGCGTGAATACATCACGTTGACCGTCAACTTTACTTAGCTTGGTATTGAAATATATGCCGTCAAACGCGATCCGGTCCTCTCGGGAAGAGCACCCGGCCACAGCAGCAACTATTGTCAAAGCAATTACAAAAAATCTCATCTTATTACTCCGCCGCAATGGCCTGGCATCCGTCGGTGCGCCAACGGGTTGCCTGTTTCAGATGCGCCCAGCCAAAAGCATGGTCGCTGTCGCCGTGTTCGCGCAGATGGTCCAAACGCGCCAACGCTTCTTCTAGGGTAGGTTGGTGGCCCTTTGGCACCCACCACATTACGAAATGCATCTTGCCCAAAACCTCGAACCATTCAGCGCGACGGGCATAAAACTGCTTGTGGATCGTCCCCCAGACAAATTGCTCAAGTGTTTCGACATCTTCCCAAACGGTCAGGTTCGACACATGCTGGGGATCGTCGCCTATCTTGGCCTCGGTGTTGCCGGTGCCCGGCTCGCCCGACCCTTCCATCATCCACACAAAACCGGGCATCCGTTTGCCCAAACTGTTGATCCGGTCAAGGTTGTCCATGAATTCAGCAACACGCGGATCATCCGTGGGGGCCAAAAGCCGGCCTACGTTCAATTCTGCCAGATGCATGTCTTTCATCACCGTCTCCTATCTTGCGAGGGGCACCACATCATCCAACGTTTGCCCGGACGACACATGATGGCCTAGGGATAAAACCCCGCGACCCCTGCCTAGAATGCCGCCACGATTGTCATAATCACCAACCCGAAAATGCAAAACATCCCTGTCGCAAAACATGCCGACCGCGCGGGCTGATTTGTTGTGCGTATATGGACAACCGCCATCCCGATACGTGCCACGATAAAGATCGACGCCAGCAGGTTCACCCAGAACGGCGATGCACCGATCAAAATAGCCGCAACCGTCGCCGCGATGAACGGGCCACTGTTTTCAACGGCGTTCATGAATGCGCGTTCACTGCGGTAGACAGGGTCGTCATAGTTCCGCTTGGGCTTGCCACAGTCGCAGCGCCCCTCGGGCGTGCGGCCACGGATTGATATCATACCCAATACGTTGACGATCAGTGCCCAAAGGGCAAGCGATGTGATGGCGTGGCTATAGGTGGCGAAGGCTTCCATAGTGTTTTTACTCCGCTGCGACGGCGCTGACGCGGCCGGTTCGCTTGTGCTTGATACGATCTTCGATTTCGTCGCGGAAGTGGCGGATCAGACCCTGAATTGGCCAGGCTGCCGCATCGCCAAGGGCACAGATCGTGTGACCTTCAACCTGCTTGGTCACGTCCAATAGCATATCGATTTCAGCCGGTTCGGCATCGCCGGTCACCAGACGATCCATCACACGCATCATCCAGCCGGTCCCTTCGCGGCAGGGCGTGCATTGGCCACAGCTTTCGTGCTTGTAGAACTTGGCCAAACGCCAGATCGCCTTGATCACGTCGGTGGAGTTATCCATGACAATCACCGCCGCCGTACCCAGACCGGACCGTTGCTCGCGCAGGTAATCGAAATCCATAATCGCGTCGCGCATCTGCGCGCCGGGGATCATCGGAACGGACGACCCGCCCGGAATAACCGCCTTGAGGTTGTCCCAGCCGCCGCGAATACCGCCGCAATGCTTTTCAATCAGCTCTTCAAAACCGATGCTCATCGCTTCTTCGACGACGCAAGGGTTGTTTACGTGGCCGGAAATCGCAAACAGCTTGGTGCCCGCATTGTTCGGGCGTCCAAAGCTCGAAAACCACTCGGGCCCACGGCGCAGGATCGTGGGCACAACGGCAATCGATTCCACGTTGTTCACTGTGGTCGGGCAACCATAAAGGCCAGCCCCCGCAGGGAATGGTGGCTTCATACGGGGCATGCCTTTTTTACCTTCAAGGCTTTCCAGCAATGCGGTTTCTTCGCCGCAGATATAGGCCCCCGCCCCGTGGTGCAGGTAAATGTCGAAATCATAACCGGATTTGCAGGCATTCTTGCCGACCAGACCGGCATCATAGGCCTCGTCAATCGCGGCCTGAAGCGCCTCGCGCTCGCGGATATATTCGCCACGGATGTAGATGTAGCATGCGTTGGCCTGCATCGCGAAGCTGGCGATCAGACACCCTTCGATCAGCGTGTGCGGATCGTGGCGCATAATTTCACGGTCTTTACAGGTGCCGGGTTCGGATTCATCCGCATTCACCACCAAATAGCTGGGGCGACCGTCGCTTTCCTTGGGCATGAAGGACCATTTCAGACCAGTCGGGAAGCCCGCACCACCACGACCACGCAGGCCAGACGCTTTCATCTGGTCAATGATCCATTCGCGGCCATTCTTCAGGATATTCGCAGTGCCATCCCAATGGCCACGCGCCTGCGCGCCTTTCAGCGTCCGGTCGTGCATACCATAGATATTGGTAAAGATGCGGTCTTGATCCTGGAGCATATTGCTTGCCTTTATGTCTCGCAGCCGTGCTGCGCTTACTGTTCTATTCCTGTGCGGCGTACCGCGTTTTCTTTTAACCGTCGCGGCTGGCCGTTCGGGCCTTGCGCATCTGGTAGATATTCACCATCGCCCAGATCAGGGCAGCTAGGGCCGCAAAATCAAACAACAATGCATAGCGCCCCGGCAAACCGAAATACGGCGCGGCCCATTGCAATGCGATCCAAAGCAACATGGTGCCTGCAATAACCAACGCCACCATCCGACCCTTGCGGGCAAGTGCGATGTTTTCTTCTTCGGTCATCTGTCAGGCACCATATCAGGCTTTAGCTTTTCTTTTTGCGAGCAGAGAATTCGGTTTCCCCGCCAGCGGCCAAGGTTGCCGCCTGCGCCATCCAATTGTCCCGCTGAATACGGCCCTTGAAACGTACCCGCGCATCGACCCACGTAATTTCATCGGGTCCCCATTTGGCAATCTGATCAAAGTGATAGAAGCCAAGTTCGTTCAAGGTCTGTTCCAGCTTGGGTCCAACACCGCTGATCAGCTTGAGGTCATCCGCCCCACCTGCCCGTGGTTGCGTCAAGGTCTCAGGCTGGTTTTCAACGGCTGCGGCAGGAATATCCGCCGACGCCGCTGGTGCGGCTTTCTTAGGCGCAGCGGCCTTTTTAGCAGGTGCTTTTTTGGTCGCTGCTTTTTTGGGCGCTGCTTTCTCGGCTTTAGGGGCCTCGTATTTATAGCTCCCCTTGCGCGCGGCCAGTTCTTCTTGGCCCTTCAAGGGTTTGCTAGGTTTGACACCTGAAAACGCTGCCTTTTCTGTCACTGCGGCAGCAGATGTACCGGCTGTGGCCTCGGACGCGGCACCGCCAACATCGGCAGATGCAGTGGCGTGGGATCCGGATGCAGGTGCCGCAGATACCGGCGCTGCAGGTGCGGGTGTCGGCGCAGGCGCTGGTGCCGATGCTTGAGCAGGTGCATCAACGACCTTGCTACACCACATAGTCACAAGCACGAAATACGCGATAAGACCCAGGACGATGCCCAAGATCAACGACATGAAGAAGCCCCAGCCGAAAACCAACCAAAACAAAAGAGCGGCAACAAGGCCAATACCAGCCCCCCACCGCGTGCACCCACGTTTACACTCTTCTTTTTCCGTTAAACTTGTCATGTTCGTCCCTTCATACCATTCAAGATGATTAATTATCCTTTATAGATATCATCTTTTTTGGCGCGGGACGAGAATTCTGTTTCCTCGCCTGCGGCCAGCTTTTTAGCTTGGTCAATCCAGCCATCACGGCTCGCACGTCCTTTGAACCCGGCAAGGTGCTGATCCACCCAAGCCAGCTCATCCGCTGTCCAGCTTGCGACCTGGTCAAAGTGGAAGAAACCAAGGTCATTCACCAGCTTTTCAAGCTTGGGACCGACGCCCTTGATCAGCTTGAGGTTATCCGCAGCACCGCCGCGCGGGGCGTCCAGAGTTGCAGGTTTGGTGCCCATGGCATCAGCATTCTTTTCCGCCGAGACAGCAATGCCGGGTTTGGGCGCAGGTGTCTTGGGTTCGGGTGCGACGCTGCCTTGAGCGGGTTTGGCGATGGCCTTGTCGCCCTTGGCTTCGCCCGGTGCCTCTGACTTTTGGTCAGAGCTGTCGCCAACATTGCGCGGTGCAGATTTTTCTGCCGCAGTGCGTCCGCCTTGCGCGCCATCGGGGCCGCTTGGGGGCATTTGATCATCGCGTGCTGTCGCTTTTTTGGAGACCTTACCAGCGGCTTTGCCTTGCCAAGGTGCTGTAAATGGCACCTCGGTCCCGTCAATCCGTTTGATAGTATCGCCAATATCCACCGCCAGCTGCACGCTTGCGTTATATTGGGTTTTACCGCTGTCGTGATCTGTGAGGCTGGTCAAACCCGACAAGGGCTCGGACGCGTAGCGACCGTTCTGAGGGCCGGGAACAGGAACTTTCCCCTCTGCCATCTCGTCGATCATTGTAGCGAAGCCTTCGGTCGTCAGGTCTTCGTAATAG
This sequence comes from uncultured Sulfitobacter sp., assembly GCF_964021855.1. Lineage (NCBI taxonomy): Bacteria > Pseudomonadati > Pseudomonadota > Alphaproteobacteria > Rhodobacterales > Roseobacteraceae > Sulfitobacter > uncultured Sulfitobacter sp. Next base: position 781,960 of record NZ_CAXHZD010000002.1, on the reverse strand, counting down.
TCTTTGCCGATCTGGGCCATCGGCGCGTTTGAACACGCGCCCAGACATTCAACTTCTTCCCAAGAGAATTTGCCATCTGCGCTGATTTGATGCGGTTGGGCTGCGATCTTGTCTTTGCAGACCTTGATCAGGTCTTCGGCACCGCAAATCATGCAAGACGTCGTGCCGCAAATCTGGAAATGAGCCACTTCGCCCACGGGCTGCAACTGGAACATGAAATAGAACGTCGCAACTTCGAGACCGCGGATATAGGCCAGCCCCAGCATTTCAGACACATGTTCAATCGCAGGACGGCTGAGCCAGCCCTCTTGCTCTTGCGCGCGCCAGAGCAGTGGAATGATTGCCGAAGCCTGACGGCCTTCGGGGTATTTGGTGATCTGCGCTTCGGCCCATACCTGGTTGTCAGGGGTAAAGGCAAAGCTTGTCGGTTGGTCAGGGTGTAGACGGCGCAGCATCAGATCAGGCTTTCGTTCTGGCAGAGACGGCAGGCGCCTCCGGCGGGAGTTTATTTGGCAAAATGAAAATGGCGGGTCCGATCAACGGTCAACCTCGCCAAAGACGATATCCATGGTACCGATGATCGCCGCGACATCCGCCAGCTGGTGGCCCTTGGCCAGGTAATCCATCGCTTGCAGGTGCAAATAGCCCGGTGCGCGCAGTTTCGCGCGGTAGGGTTTGTTGGTGCCATCCGCGACAAGATACACGCCGAATTCGCCTTTCGGCGCTTCGACCGCGCAATAGACTTCGCCGGCGGGGACGTGGAACCCTTCGGTATAGAGTTTGAAGTGGTGGATCAGGCTTTCCATATCGGTCTTCATCGCGGACCGGCTGGGTGGTGTGATCTTGCCACGTGCCAACACATCGCCCTGCCCTTCGGGTTCGCGCAATTTCGCGATCGCCTGCTGGATGATGTAGGTGGATTGGCGCATTTCTTCCATCCGGACCAGATAGCGGTCATAGCAATCGCCATTCACGCCGGTCGGGATTTGGAACTCAAATTCATCATAACATTCATAGGGTTCTGCGCGACGCAAATCCCATGCCATGCCGGAGCCGCGTACCATCACGCCCGAGAAACCCCAGTCTTGGATGTCTTGAGCACTGACAACGCCGATATCGACATTGCGTTGCTTGAAAATGCGGTTTTCGGTCAGCAATTCGTCGATGTCGACCATGAAGCCCGACAGAAATTTATGCGACCATGTTTCGATATCGTCCAGCAAGGCTGGCGGCAAATCCTGATGAACACCGCCGGGGCGGAAATAGGCCGCGTGCAGACGCGCACCACAGGCCCGTTCATAAAAGATCATCAGATCTTCGCGCTCTTCAAAGCCCCACAGCGGCGGGGTCAGCGCGCCAACGTCCATCGCCTGCGTGGTCACGTTCAGCAGGTGCGACAGGATCCGGCCAATTTCGGAATAGAGTACGCGGATCAGCGACGCGCGGCGTGGCACAACAACGCCAGTCAGCTTTTCAATGGCCAGACACCAGGCGTGTTCTTGGTTCATCGGGGCCACATAATCCAGCCGGTCGAAATACGGCAGGTTTTGCAGATAGGTCCGGCTTTCCATCAGCTTTTCGGTACCACGGTGCAGCAGACCGATATGCGGATCGCAACGTTCGACAATCTCGCCGTCCAGCTCAAGCACCAGACGCAAAACGCCGTGGGCCGCCGGGTGTTGCGGGCCAAAGTTGATGTTGAAATTGCGGATTTTCTGTTCGCCGGTCAGGGCGTCTTCGAAACCTTTGGTGCCGTCCATCATTTACGCTCCAACTCGGTCAGTTTTAGGCCCACCCACCACAGCAACGCAATCGTGCCAAAGGGGACCACGCAGGCCACGGACCAATATTTGTTGATGCCGAAAAACGGCAAAATCTTCACCATCGGGATGATTGTCAGGGCCGAAAGAATGAACCACCACAGGCCTCCCATTATTTGGCCTCCGGCTTTTCGTCACCCGGAAGGATGTATTCAGCGCCTTCCCATGGGGACATGAAATCAAACTGGCGGTATTCCTGAACCAGGGACACGGGTTCATAAACGACGCGCTTTTCAACCTCGTCATAGCGAACTTCGGTATAGCCAGTTGTCGGAAAATCCTTGCGCAGCGGATGGCCGCGGAAGCCATAATCGGTCAGCAAACGGCGCAAATCGGGGTGCCCTGCGAACAGGATGCCGAACATGTCGAATACTTCACGTTCGAACCAGTTGGCCGAAGGGTGGATGGCGACAATAGACGGCACCATGTCTTCTTCGCGGGCGGCGACGCGCAGCCGAATGCGGTGGTTCTGGAACATCGACAGGAAGTGATAGATCACGTCGAAGCGTTTGGCCCGACCGGGGTAATCCACAGCGGTGATGTCGACCAAAGACGTCAGACGGCAGGTTGCATCGCTTTTGATAAATTCCACCAGACCCGGCAGATTGGCCTGGGTCACATCCATGTTCAGCTCACCATGGGCGATTTCCCAGCCCAAGATGCAATCGGGGCGTTTTGCCTCGATATACGCGCCAAGTTCGTTCAGTTGTTCTGACATATCAGCCCCTTAGCGAACAATTGTGCCGGTGCGGCGCATTTTGCGCTGCAATTGCATGATGCCGTACAACAGCGCCTCTGCCGTTGGGGGGCAGCCGGGTACGTAGATGTCAACCGGCACGATCCGGTCACAGCCGCGCACGACAGAATAGCTGTAGTGGTAATAGCCACCGCCATTGGCGCAGGACCCCATCGAGATCACATAGCGTGGTTCGGGCATCTGGTCGTAGACCTTGCGCAGGGCCGGTGCCATCTTGTTGGTCAAGGTCCCCGCAACGATCATCAAGTCGGACTGACGCGGGCTAGCGCGCGGCGCAGTGCCAAAGCGTTCAAGGTCATAGCGTGGCATCGAGGTGTGCATCATCTCGACCGCACAGCAGGCCAGACCGAATGTCATCCAATGCAGCGAACCGGTACGCGCCCAGTTGATCAGATCCTCGGTCGAGGTCAGCAGAAAACCCTTGTCCTGCAATTCCTTGTTCAGGTTTTGGGTGGCCACATCACGGTCCATCCCGGCCGTATTGGCCCCCGCGGCTGCTACTGCCATTCCAAAGCTCCCTTTTTCCACTCATATGCAAAGCCGGCGGTAAGCACGGCCAGGAACACCATCATCGACCAGAAACCGGCCATGCTCACATCCTGAAAGGCGACCGCCCAGGGAAAGAGAAATGCAATTTCGAGATCGAAAATGATGAAAAGAATCGACACGAGGTAGAACCGCACATCAAATTTCATCCGCGCATCGTCAAATGCGTTAAAGCCACATTCATACGCCGACACTTTTTCAGGGTCTGGATTGCGCACCGCGATCACCACGGCTGCCAACATTAAAACAAGGCCAAGACCAATGGCCACGGCCAAGAAAATAAGGATTGGCAGGTATTCCCGCATCATCTCGTCCAAGGGGAAGCTCCTTTGCGTATGGGGGGCGACAATGCGCCTTACCTGTCAGGCGGCAAACCCAACTGATTGGGGTTTACCCCCCTGCTACGTCCGGGTCAACAGAACCCGCCACATTTGAAGCATCCATTTCCAGACGCGATTATGGCGCGATCACGGTCAGATCAATAAACGTGCAGCGTGTTATTTTCCGGGTGGATCGACATAGTCGCGCCAGCTGTGCTCCGGGGCAAAGCCCAGCATATCGCGCGCCTTTTTATTGGTGAAAAATGTCTCGTTTTGGCCCATCTCGCGGGTTTTCGGCACATCCTTATAATGGTGCTGGATCAGCTCGTCTGTTGTGCGGTCCACCGAATGGTCGTCATTGGCGACGTTAAACACCTCATAGCCCAAGCCATCGGTCGCCAAACACCGCGCCACCATCTGCCCCAGATCACGCGCATCGATATAGGCAAATATATTGCGGCGACGCTGGTCGGGGTCGTCGATAAAATCGGGAAAAATACGCGCATATTCATCAGGCTCGATCACGTTGTTGATTCGAAGCCCATAGATATCGGCCCCCGTCCGCGCCTGAAAACTGCGCGCTGTCGCCTCGTTGCAGACCTTGGACATAGCATAGCTGTCATGGGGAACGGTCGGGTGTTCCTCATCTATGGGAATATACTGCGGCTTCATCTCTCCATCCGCGAAACAGATGCCATAAGTCGTCTCGGAGGAGGCAAAGATCACCTTGCGCACCCCTGCCTTGAGCGCCGCATCGATGACATTATAGGTGCCCATGGTGTTAACGCGGAATGTCTCGTTGTCAGACCGGATCAGAATGCGCGGGATCGCTGCAAAATGCACAACGGCATCGAACGCAGGCATGCCCTTGCCCGGTTCCAGCTCGGCCAGATTGGCATAGCTTTGCATCACGTCAAACATCTGCCCCGCATCGGTGATGTCCGCAATGCGGTTATCGACGCCGGGGTGATCCAGCGGTTCAAGGTCGACATTCAACAGCTGATGCCCTTGGTCGATCAGATAGGGCACCACATGCCGCCCCGCCTTGCCGCTGCCGCCAGTAAACAAAATCCGCATGATATTTCCCTCAATACTCCCGCTCAAGGGCGACGTAACTTAATGCACGGTTAAATCAACCCGAGGCCCAAGCTGGCTTGCGCTTGTCGAAAAAGGCACCAATGCCTTCGGCGGCTTCCTCGGTCTCCCATCTTGCGGCTAATGCTGCGATGGTGTGCGCGACCACATCGGCGTCAATGCGGGGACCTAAATCGCGTGCCAATTGCTTTGCTGCGGCCACGGCACCGGGCGCACAAGACAGATACGGCACGACTTCAGCCTCGATTGCGCTATCCAGATCGTTTGCCGGAACGATCCGCGCCAACAGCCCCAGATCGACGGCCTCTTGCGCATCAAACAGCCGCGCCGACATGAACACACGGCGCGCGCGCCCTTCGCCCATGCGCGCCAGCACATATGGCCCGATAGTCGCGGGAATGATGCCCAGCCGTGTCTCGGTGAACCCCATCTTGAGGGTATCGACACCAATCGCCACATCGCAGACCGACGCCATGCCAACCCCGCCGCCAAAGGCATTGCCCTGCACCCGCCCGATCAACGGCTTCGGCAGCGTGTTCAGCGCGCCCAGCATCGTGGCCAGCTTGCCTGCCTCGGCCGACCGCGTGGCGGCATCCATATCGCGCTGCGCTTGCATCCAGCCCAGATCGCCACCTGCGCAAAAGCTTTTGCCGGCACCGGTCAACACAACCACCCGCACCGCATCATCAGCGCCCAGCTGCGCCGCCGCCTGTGTCAGCTCCGCGATCATCTGCGCCGACATGGCGTTGTGCTTTTCCTCCCGCGCAAGGGTCAGCGTGGCGACCCCGCGCGGGCCCGTTTCAATCTTGATCGTCTCGAACATCAACCGTTCCTCATCTGCCGTGCCAAGGCCGCGGCTTCCTCGATCAATGCTTGATCCAGCCCCGTTTCATATCCCAATGCCGTCAGATGGGCGTTCACCGCTTCGGTCGCCACATTGCCCGCAGCACCGGGGGCAAAGGGACAGCCGCCAAGCCCACCCACGGCCGCATCAAACACACGCACCCCCATGGACAGCGACGCATCGATGTTATCGATCGCCCGCCCGTTGGTGTCGTGAAAATGCCCCGCAAGCCGCCCAACCGGCACCACATCGCGCACCGCCAGCAACATCTTTGCAATCGTGTCCGGCGTCCCTGCCCCGATGGTATCGCCCAGCGACACCTCATAACAGCCCATTGCAAACAACCTGTCCGCTACAGCCGCAACCTGCGCAGGCGCGATGGCCCCGTCATAGGGGCATTCAATAACGCAAGACACATACCCCCTCACAGGCATGTCCACATGACGCGCCTCTTCCAGAATGGGGGCAAAACGCTCGAACGCTTCGTCGATGCTGGCGTTGATATTCTTCTGGCTGAACCCTTCACTGGCGGACGCAAAGATCGCGATCTCGTCGGCTTTCGCCGCCACCGCATCCTCGTACCCGCGCATGTTCGGCGTCAACGCCGCATAGCGGACGCCCTTGGCCCGTTTGATCCCGGCCAACACCTCGCCCGATCCTGCCATCTGCGGCACCCATTTGGGGCTGACAAAGCTGGCGATTTCGATCCGCGAAAACCCCGCCCGACTTAGCAAATCAACCAAGGCAATCTTCTCGGCCACCGGAATTTCGCGCGCCTCGTTCTGAAGCCCGTCGCGTGGCCCCACCTCGAATATCTCACAAACGCCTTTGTTCATCTCCGTCCCTCCCCTTCATTTTGCCAAATAAACTCAAAGTAACGCCATTGGCCTCACACGATCGGCCAAGGTTCAAAGAACGACTGCGCAAACAAAGGTGCCCCTTGGGGCAGTGATTTCTGGAAACCCGCGCGCCCTGAAATGCGCTGGTACCAGTCCGCCACCCGTGGATGCGCGTCCAGTTTGGCAAAATGTTGCGCCATATAGACCGCCTGCCCCACTCCGATATCCGCCGCCGTAAAGCCACTGCTTAGCAAATGATCGCGCCCCTCCAGCCGCGCCTCAATTGCATCATAGCATTTCACCACCCTAGCGGCTTCCAGCTTCATTACAATCGGGCTGCGCATGCTGTCATCGCGCAGGGCGATATGCTGCTGGGTCAGTGCTGCGCAATGTTGCGACAGGGTTTCGGCGAAATGCATCCATGTCAGCCACGCCATGCGATCCTCTGATCCGGGCATCCGGCCAAGGCCGTCCGAGCTGAACCGTTCGCACAGATATTCGCCAATGGCCCCTGTTTCGAACATCGTCTGCCCGTCGATTTCCAGCGATGGCACCCGCCCCGCGGGCGAAATCGCTAGATAGGCGGGATCGCGCAGGGATTTGTCGAACGGGTGCACGACCACTTCGAACGGCACGTCCAGCTCGTTCAGCAGCCATAGCGTACGCATGGAGCGGGTCTGTTCCGCGTGATGCAGCGTGATCATGCGGTGCCTTCCTCGGTTTCGGCCTCTAGCCGAACCAAAGCCGCCCCCGCTTCGACCTGATCGCCCGCAATGGCCAGCACCTCTGCCACCACTCCATCGCGCGCGGCCAGCAGGCTGTGCTCCATCTTCATCGCCTCAAGCACGGCCAGACGGTCGCCCTTGGCAACAGATTGCCCGACAACGGCATCAACACTGCGCACCAACCCCGGCATCGGTGCCTCGACCAGATTGCCATCACCATGGCCACCGGCAGCGCGCGCCAGCGGGTCGATCACATCAAAGACAAGCCCGTAGCCGTCAAAGACCGTGACCTGCCCCGGATGCACCGCAACTGACGCTGCGGTTTGCCCGCCAACTTGCCAGCCGGCGCCGACCCGCTGCGCAGTCACCTCGGTGCCATCTATCTGCCAAATCTGTTCACGCGGCGACATGACCTGCACCTTCAACAGATGATCCTCGCCGCCCCAGGTCAAACCGACCTGACGCAGCAAAGGTTGCCACAAGGTGAAACCCGCATCCTCCGCCGGGTCCAACAAACCCAACGCCGCCATCCCCGCCAGCGCCGCGTGACGCGGTTGCACATCAGGCGCGACGGTCAGGCTGTCGATCTCACGGCCGATCAGCCCGGTATCGACATCGCCCGCGCCAAAGCCGTCATGCCCTGCAAGTGCCCCGAGAAACGCAAGGTTCGTGACGGTGCCACCCACTTCGCAGTGATTCAACGCCGACCGCAGCTTGGACAAGGCGATTTCCCGCGTCGGTCCATGGACAATGATCTTGGCAATCATCGGGTCATAAAATGGGCTGATCGTATCGCCCGCGCGCACGCCGCTATCGGCACGGCAACCTTTTTCAAATGCCAGATGCGACAATGTCCCCGTCGCGGGCAGGAACCCTTTTGGCACGTCTTCCGCGTACAGCCGCGCCTCAAAGGCGTGGCCCTGAATGCTCAACTCATCCTGACGCATTGGCAGGCTTTCCCCCGCCGCCACGCGCAATTGCCATTCGACCAGATCAACGCCAGTGATCGCCTCGGTTACGGGATGTTCGACCTGCAACCGCGTGTTCATCTCCATAAAGAAAAACCCGTCGGGGCGCAGACCATCGGACCCGTCCACGATAAATTCGATGGTGCCCGCACCAGCATAGCCAATCGCCTCGGCTGCCGTCACTGCCGCCTGCCCCATGGCCTCGCGCATTTCAGGCGTCATGCCGGGGGCTGGTGCTTCCTCGATCACTTTTTGGTGGCGGCGTTGCAGCGAACAATCGCGTTCGAACAGATGCACAGCGCTTGTGCCATCGCCAAACACCTGCACCTCGATATGGCGCGGCTTGGTCACGAATTTCTCGACCAGCACATCGGCATTGCCAAAGGCGGTTTTAGCCTCGGACCGCGCGCTATCCAGCGCCGCTTGAAAACCATCCGCCGCTTCGACCAGACGCATGCCCTTGCCACCGCCGCCCGCGACGGCCTTGATCAACACCGGATAGCCGATTTTGTCGGCCTCGGCTGCCAGTAATGCATCGTCCTGATCCGCCCCGTGATAGCCCGGAACAACCGGCACGCCTGCTTTTACCATCAACGCCTTAGCGGCGTCCTTTAATCCCATCGCGCGGATCGCCGATGCTGATGGTCCGATAAACACCAGACCCGCTGCCTCGACAGCGTCGACGAAATCGGGGTTCTCTGACAGAAAACCATAGCCCGGGTGGATCGCCTGCGCGCCTGTGTCCAGCGCCGCCTGAATGATCACATCCCCACGCAGATAGCTATCCGCCGGGGCCGACCCGCCAATATGTACGGCCACATCCGCCATCGCCACATGTTTCGCCCCTCGGTCCGCGTCCGAATACACCGCCACACAGCGCACGCCCATCGCTTGGGCCGTTTCCATCACGCGGCAGGCAATCTCGCCCCGGTTCGCAATCAAAATTGTATCAAACATCAGGCGTAATCCTCGATCAAGGTGAAGCGTTCGCACATCAGTTTCATGTCCGGTTTGAACCCGCAGGTGCGATGGAAATACGCCTCGTAACTGGCGCGCCAGTCGTTCAGATCACGAAACTCCCCCTGTGCGGCAACAAACTCGGCGTCCATTTCGTTAAAACGCCGGGTCGAGACCTCGACTGTTTCGATCATAAAGGCAGGCGTGCCGTCCCAATTCAGCGCGATATCGCGGCGGCCCACCTCGGGGTAGGCATCACCGCCCGCGCCGTAAGCCGACGCGGCCTCGCAGGTGGCTGTTTTCTTGCCCGCACGCACCAGCGCGATGATATCCGCGCAGAGCTTCGGGTTGTCGCCAAAGCGGAATGTTTCCGCGTCTGGGTTGGCATCGACGATCTCTTGCAATGTCTTGGTCATAGCGATCCCCTCACATCCGGAACACGCCAAAGCGTGTATCCTCAATCGGTGCATTCAAACTGGCCCGCAGCGACAGCGACAACACATCGCGGCTTTTGCGCGGGTCGATCACCCCGTCATCCCAAAGCCGTGCCGAAGCATAAAGCGGATGCGACTGTTCCTCGAACATATCAATCGTCGGCTGCTTGAACTTGGCCTCGTCCTCGGCGCTCCAGCTGTCGCCAGCGCGTTCAATCGCGTCGCGTTTAACCGTGGCCAAAACCCCCGCCGCCTGCGCGCCGCCCATCACGGAAATTCGCGAATTGGGCCATGTCCACATAAAGCGCGGGGAATAGGCCCGCCCGGCCATGCCATAGTTGCCCGCGCCGAATGACCCGCCCACCAGCATGGTGATTTTCGGCACATTGGTCGATGCCACTGCGGTCACCATCTTGGCGCCGTGCCGCGCGATGCCTTCGTTCTCGTATTTGCGACCCACCATGAAACCGGTGATATTTTGCAAGAACACCAGCGGTATTTTGCGCTGCGAACACAGCTCGACGAAATGCGCACCTTTTTGGGCGGATTCCGAAAACAATACACCGTTGTTGGCGATGATCCCCACGGGGCAACCTTTGACATGGGCAAAGCCGCAGACCAGCGTTTCACCATAGCGCGCTTTGAATTCGTCGAAACGGCTGCCATCGACCAGCCGCATGATGACCTCGCGAATATCGTAAGGCGTGCGCAGATCGGCAGGCACCACGCCGAGCATTTCGGCGGGGTCATAAGCGGGTTCTTCGCTTGACTGCCACTGCACTGTCGCGGGCTTAGCTCGGTTCAGCCCCGCGACGGCACGGCGTGCAAGGGCCAGCGCATGGGCGTCATCCTCCGCCAGATAATCAGCCACACCGGACAGACGGGTGTGCACGTCGCCGCCGCCAAGGTCTTCGGCGGTTACGACCTCTCCGGTCGCGGCCTTGACCAGCGGCGGACCGGCAAGAAAGATTGTGCCCTGTTCTTTAACGATGATCGACACGTCGGACATCGCAGGCACATAGGCACCGCCCGCCGTACACGAGCCCATCACGACGGCGATCTGGGGGATGCCCTTACCGCTCATCCGCGCTTGGTTATAGAAAATCCGGCCAAAGTGATCGCGGTCGGGGAACACCTCATCTTGGTTGGGCAAGTTCGCGCCGCCGCTATCGACCAGATAGATGCAGGGCAGATGGTTTTCCTCGGCGATCTCTTGGGCGCGCAGGTGTTTTTTGACGCTCATCGGAAAGTACGTGCCGCCCTTTACCGTCGCGTCATTGCACACGATCATGCAATCGATGCCATGCACCTGCCCCACGCCCGCGATCACGCCCGCACAAGGGGCCGCCCCGCCATAAAGGCCATGTGCCGCCAGCCCGCCGACCTCAAGGAAGGGCGATCCGGGATCGAGCAAATTCGCCACCCGTTCACGCGGCAACATCTTGCCCCGGCTTTCATGGCGGGCGCGGGATTTCTCTCCACCCCCGAACGCGGCGGCGTCAGATGCGTCGCGCACGGTTTGCAACGCTTCAAGATGGGCGGCTTCGTTGGCTTTGAAGCCTTCGGATGAGGGCAACGCCTGCGAGGTCAACTTCATGTCGGTCTCCTTGGGTGGCTAAAGGGGGCGGCGGTCATGGGGCCAGCTCGCCTATGGCAAGCGCTTTGAGGTCTTTGCGGATCACCTTGCCGGTCACGGTCATGGGCAGCGCGTCCAGAAATGTAATCTCGCGCGGGTAAGAATAGCTGGCCAAACGGGTTTTGCACCATGTTTGCAGGGCGTCACCCGTCACATCACTGCCCGGTTTGCGCACGACATAGGCCTTGACGATTTCGGTGCGCAGGGCATCGGGTTTACCCACAACGCCGCAGGTCGCGACGCCCGGATGGGTCAGCAGGCAATCTTCGATCTCGGCCGGGCCAACGCGGTACCCGCTTGAGGTAATCACATCATCCTCGCGGCCGACAAAGCGCAGATACTCGCCCTCCCAAATGCCACGATCGCCGGTGACCATCCAGTCGCCGCGAAATTTCTCGGCCGTGGCGTCGGGGCGATGCCAATAGCCCAGCATCATCGCCGCCGATCCACGCCGGATCGCGACGTCGCCCTCTTCGGACGTGGGATTGCCAGTTTCATCGATCACGGCCACATCATGCCCCGGTACGGGCTTGCCAATACATCCGGGGCGCGCGGGGAACAGGCTGCCGCAGCTGGACGCCACCATGTTGCATTCGGTCTGGCCGTAAAATTCATTAATCGCGAGGCCGAACGCGCCCTGCCCCCATGCCAGCATTTCCGCGCCAAGCGGTTCGCCCCCCGATGCGACGGACCGCAAACCGGGCAGATCCACCCCTGCCGCCTTGAGCATACGCAGCGCTGTCGGCGGGAAGAACACGTTGCGCGCGGCACCGTCGGCGATAATGCGCGCGCAGTCTTGGGCCGAGAATTTAGCCATTCGCGCCGCCACAACCGGCACGCCCAAGGCCAGCCCCGGCATCAGCACATCAAACAGCCCGCCGATCCACGCCCAATCTGCGGGGGTCCACAGGCAATCATCCGGCGCGCCCAAAATATCATGGCTTAGCGATACGCCGGGCAAATGACCCGTCAGCACGCGATGCCCATGCACCGCGCCCTTGGGGCTGCCCGTTGTGCCTGAGGTATATATAAGCACCGCCGGATCATCCGCTTCGGTATTGGCATAGGGAATGGGATCACCCGCAATACCCACGCTGTCAGCCATCCAGGCCTCGGCCAGATCGCCCAGCAGATCGCGCCCCTCGGGATCGGTCAGAACAAGGTTAATGCCCGCATCCAGCACCCGCGACTTTAGCGCGTCATACTTGAAGAGCTTGAACAAAGGCACTGAAATCGCGCCGATTTTCCAGATCGCCAGATGGGCCGCCGCGCACCATGGGCTTTGGCTAAGCAAGACGCCGACACGGGCACCCGCCTGAACACGCGGCATCAGAAACCGCGCCAAACCATCGGCCATTTCGGACAGCTTGCCATAGGTTACATCACGACGCGCGCCGCCCGTCAGATCGATGATTGCAGTTTGCCCCGCATCATGGTCCAGACATTGCGCCGCCATATTCAGCCGCGCAGGAATATCCCACGCGCCATCGTCATCCAAACCGGGTAAAGAGCCAACCACCCCTAGCCCCAAGGCTCAAGAACAAGCGCCTGTTTGGCGGTTTGCTGCATCAGGCAGCTTAGTGTTGCAGGCCCCTGACCCGTGCCGCCCGCCCAAAGCGACGCCTCGTATCCGCAGGCCTTGTCGCGGAACGGTATCCAGGCGCGCTGCATATCGCGCAACGCGGTCGCCGCACCTGGTACATCTTTCATCGATGCGGGGCGGTCGGCATCAAGGTTTTTGGCCTGCGTCATTGCCGCCTTGTAATGGCTGTTCAGCAGGCCATCCCAATACGCCAGTTCCCGATCTAGACAGCCGCCCATTCCAACCGTGCTATGTCCGCCGGGGGTGTCATCCATGCACTGGCCTGCCGATGCACCGGCGCAATCAATCTTTGCGCCATAGCTTTCGGCCTCTTCCAGACAAGATTGCGTACTTGCGTCCGAATACTTCAATTCCTGCGCAACAGCAGGTGATGCCACCAGCGCCAAGACGGCAGCCAGCCGGATCACGCCATCGATCCCATCATCTCGCGGCCCACCAACATCCGGCGAATTTCAGAGGTGCCTGCGCCGATTTCCATCAGCTTGGCATCGCGGAAAATACGGCCCACGGGATTGTCAGACAGATAGCCGGCACCGCCCATGGCTTGCACCGCTTGGTGCGCCTGCTTCATTGCTTCTTCGCTGGCATAAAGACAGCAAGCCGCGGCATCCGCGCGGGTCACATCACCACGATCGCAAGCCTTGGCGACCTCGTACACATAGGCGCGGGCCGAATTCATCGCGGTGTACATATCCGCCATCTTGCCCTGCATCAACTGGAAGCTCCCGATGGGCTGACCAAACTGCTTGCGCTGCGCCATATAAGGCATGATTTCATCCAAGCACGCGGCCATGATGCCCAGACCGATGCCCGCCAAAACGACGCGTTCATAATCAAGCCCCGACATCAGAACCCGCACGCCGCGTCCCTCTTCGCCCAGCACGTTCTCGAACGGAACCTCGACATCGTCAAAGATCAGCTCGGCAGTGTTCGATCCGCGCATGCCCAGCTTGTCGAAATGCGGGCTGGTTGTGAAACCCTTCATCGATTTCTCGATCAGGAACGCAGTTATCCCTTTGGACCCCGCATCTGGGTCGGTCTTGGCATAGACCACCAGCGTATCGGCATCCGGGCCGTTGGTGATCCAGTATTTATTGCCCGACAGGCGGTAATGATCGTTACGCTTTTCGGCGCGCAGCTTCATCGACACCACATCGCTGCCCGCAGATGGTTCAGACATGGCCAGCGCGCCCACATGGGCACCGGAACACAGACCGGGCAGAAATTTCGCTTTTTGCTCGGCGGTGCCATTTAGGCTGATCTGATTGACGCATAGGTTGGAATGCGCCCCATAGGACAAGGAGACCGAGGCCGACGCCCGCGCGATTTCCTCGACCGCGACGGTATGCGCGACATAGCCCATGCCGGTGCCGCCGAATTCTTCGTTCACAGTCATGCCCAGCAGACCAAGGCTGCCCATCTCTTCCCAAAGCTCGGGCGGGAACTCGTTTTTCTGGTCGATGCTGGCGGCCATCGGCTTAACCCGCTCTTGCGCCCAACGATGCACCATATCGCGCAGATCATTCACATCGTCGCCCAAATCAAATTTCATGCTGGCGTTGAACATGGACCCCTCCCAGAGTTTATTGAACAGTTGTTCATTACTTTACACCCCCAGATGATTCAGTCAAGCAAATCTAAAGCTGGCGGGAACCCCCAAGCCGCTTTGATCGTTGGACATGGAAAGAAAATATAAAGGAATATTTACCATGGCCGACACGTTGAAGGAAGAATTCTGGGACCGCATCGAAGACATCCGCACCGGGATGTTGGGCACCGACAGCGCACGCGCTGTTCCCATGACCCATTATGTCGACAAGGACGCAAACGTGCTGTGGTTCATCACGGCCAATGGCACCGATCTGTCCAAAGCTGCGCAAACGGGCGCGTCGGCTGAATATGTCGTGATCAGCAATGACGAACACCTATACGCGCGCATTGATGGCAAGGTGCAAGCCGTCACCGACCCTGCCAAGCTGGACGAATTGTGGTCAGCCGTTGCAGGCGCGTGGTTCGAGGATGGGCGTCAAGACGATGATGTGCAACTGGTGCGCTTTGACCTGTCGCAGGCCGAAGTTTGGGCCACAGGCGGCAGCCTGTCATTCTTGTACGAGATAGCCAAGGCGCAGATCACCGATGAAAAACCCGATATGGGTCAGCATGGCACCATCCGGTTCTAAGCGGTCATACCTAAAACGGTAAAATCAGGGCGCTTTCGAGCGCCCTTTTTCCTTTTACGCCTGCTGGAATACGGCGCTGACTTCTTCACGGATGATACGCGCAATCAACGTGCAATCCTCGATGCTAAAGGTCAGCGGCACACGCATGTCGATCAGTCCGGCCAACACGGCATCGCTTTGGGGCAGCGGCGCGACGGGCGCATAACGCCAACTGTCATAGCGGCTGGTAAAGCCCAACGGCTCTGCCGCGCCGAACCATTTCAGCTCGACCCCGCGGGCCAAGCAACGGGCCAACACTTCTTGCACCTTCTCAGGCAGCCACCCCTGCAACAGGAACTGAATGGACGATCCCACGATGCTTTCCTTTGCCGCCCGTTCGATCACGGTCAATCCGGGCGTGTTGCGCAATCCATTCTCGACCGCAAAATAACGCTCATTCCAGCGGGCCACCTGCGTGTTCAGGTCGCGCAGCTGTGGCCGCAGCAATGCGGCGCGCAGATTATCCATGCGCCCCGAAATATTGGGCGTCTCGTATTTGATCTCTGCAAATGCCTCTGGCGGAGGGGCTGCGAGATGCTTTTCATAAAGCATATACGACCCCGACAGCATGATCGCGCGCGCCGCCACGTCCGCATCATCGGTGACCAGCAAACCGCCCTCGCCCGAATTGATGTGCTTGTAGGTCTGGCAGGAATAACAACCCAATGTGCCATGACGCCCAGATGCGACACCGCCCCACGCGGCCCCCATCGTATGGGCGCAGTCCTCAATCACCGTCACGTTCGCTGCGTTACACAGCGCCATCAGCGCGTCCATATCGCAGATATGCCCGCGCATATGGCTCAGCAGTAGAACATCCGCTTGATCCAGCTTGCTGGCCAGATCATCCAGATCAATGACCAACCCGTCGGTCACATCCACAAACACAGGCTCGGCCCCGACAGCAGCAATCGCCCCCGGCACAGGGGCCAGCGTAAAGGCGTTTGACAGCACACGATCGCCCGGCTTCACGCCCACCGCGCGCAATGCCGTCGCCATCGCATACCCGCCCGACGCAACAGCCACGCAGTATTTCGCCCCCACCAGCGCCGCGAATTCCTGCTCCAGCAGGGCTGTTTCGGCGATTTCGTCGCCGGCGGTGTTGTAGCGGTGCAAGCGGCCGTGGCGCATCACCGCGATGGCGGCCTCGATTGCGTCTTCTGGAATGGGTTCCTGCTGGGTAAAGCTGCCTTTGAACACCTCCATGCGCTCAGATTTCCCCGATCAGGCTGGGAACCAAGGCGGGCAGATGCGCGTAATCGTGCAGCAATGCTTCGGGTTTGAGGGCGGCCATATCCTCGCCCGAGGGGCCAAAGGTGACCAGAATACTGGGCACACCTGCCGCGGCGGCGGTATCACGGTCTGTGGCAGTGTCACCGACCAGACAGCATTGCGCAGGGTCCCCCCCCGCGCGCCGCGCCGTTTCAAACAGATGTTCCGGGTCAGGTTTTCGCACCGCCAAGCTATCGGCCCCCAACATCGCCCCGAATGCGTCGCGCACGCCCAGACGGGTCAGCAATGTATGCGCCAAGCCTTCGGGTTTGTTGGTGCAAATCGCCACGCGGTAGCCCGCAGTTTTCAAGGCCTCCACGGCGTCCATCGCGCCGGGATACAGCACCGTATGCGTGTCGATGTCTTCACCATAAGCCTTAATGAGAAATGGATAATACCGATCTATCATTGCGGCACCGTCTGCGTGCTCAAGCCGGTCCATCCCCAATCGCAGCATCGCACGCCCGCCTTTCAAGGCGGTACCCGCATCCTGAAACGGGTCCAGCAGGTCACCTGCCCCCATGTCGCGAAAACAGGCGTTGGCGGCTGCAATCAGATCACCGCTGGTGTCTGCCAATGTGCCGTCCAGGTCGAATACAACCGTTTTCATCGGCGCTCCTTCGCTTAGTCATGTTGCAGGCCGAAATCATCTTTGATCGGCGCTAGCCTTGCGCATAAACGCCAACAAGGTAAAGAGACCCTCAGTCAATTTATTAAAGAGATTTATATGGAAGTCGCACTCATCCTCCTGGCCGCTGGTAAAGGCACGCGGATGCAATCCGATCTACCAAAGGTGCTGCACCCCGTTGCCCAAGCACCGTTGCTAGAGCATGCCATGGCTTCCGGGGCCGCGCTATCGCCGGCCCGCACGGTTGTCGTTGCCGGACACGGGGCCGATCAAGTGCGCGCTGCAGCCCAAGCGTTTGACGAAGATGCGCAAGTCGTTGTGCAAGAGGAACAGCTGGGAACTGCCCATGCCGTTGGACAGGCCCGCGAGGCGCTATCGGGTTTTGAAGGCACAGCGATTATCCTATATGGCGACACCCCTTTTGTTCAGCCCGAAACGCTTGAGGCGATGTGCGATGCGCTGAAGCAAAATGACGTGGTTGTTTTGGGGTTCGAGGCCGCTGACCCTGCGCGCTATGGCCGTCTGGTGATGCAAGGTGACAGTCTGGACCGGATTGTCGAATTCAAAGATGCCACGGATCAAGAACGCGCCATAACCCTATGTAATAGCGGCGTTGTTGCCTGTAAATCCGAGCTGTTGTTTGATCTCATTGATGCGGTTGAAAACGACAATGCCTCCAAAGAATACTATCTGACCGACATTATCAGCATCGCCCGCGCGCGCGGTTTGAAAGCCACGGCAGTGACCTGTAGCGAGGCAGAGACGATGGGCGTAAACTCCCGCGCTGATCTTGCTGCTGCAGATGCCGCGTTTCAGGCGCGCACCCGCGCCGCCATGCTAGAAAGCGGCGTCACCTTGATGGCCCCCGAAACCGTGTATTTCGCCCGCGATACGTATATTGGCGGCGACACGGTGATCGAACCCAATGTCGTATTTGGTCCCGGTGTGACCATCGAAAACGGTGCCACGATCCGCGCGTTCAGCCATCTTGAAGGTTGCCATGTGTCGCGCGGCGGCATTATCGGCCCCTACGCCCGCCTGCGCCCCGGCACCGAACTGGCCGAAGATGTCCGCATCGGTAATTTCGTCGAGGTTAAGAACGCCCAGATCGACGAAGGGGCCAAGGTCAACCACCTGAGCTATATCGGCGATGCCACGATTGGTAAAAAATCAAACATCGGTGCTGGGACGATCACCTGCAATTATGATGGCGTGATGAAGCACCACACCCATATCGGCGCGAATGCCTTTATCGGGTCCAACACCATGCTGGTGGCCCCCGTCCATATTGGCGACGGGGCAATGACCGGGTCGGGGTCTGTTATTACATCCGACGTCGAAGCCGACGCTTTGGCCCTGTCGCGCGCACCGCAGGTTGAAAAACCAGGCATGGCACGGAAATTGTTCGAAATGTTAAAGGCCAAAAAGGCAAAACAGCAGAGAGGCAGCTAATTATGTGCGGTATTGTAGGGGTCCTCGGTCAGCACGAAGCTGCGCCCATCCTTGTTGAAGCGCTAAAACGTCTGGAATATCGCGGCTATGACAGCGCCGGTATTGCAACGATTAATGACGGTCACCTTGACCGCCGCCGCGCGGTGGGCAAGCTGGTGAACCTGTCGGATTTGTTGGTGCATGAACCGCTGGCTGGCAAGTCTGGCATCGGTCACACCCGCTGGGCCACCCACGGCGCGCCCTCTGTCACCAATGCCCACCCGCATCAGGCCGGCCCTGTCGCAGTTGTGCACAACGGTATCATCGAAAACTTCCGCGAACTGCGCGCTGAACTGTCCGAACTTGGTGCCCAATTTGTCACCGAAACAGACACCGAAACCGTTGCGCTGCTGACCCAACACCACATGTCCCAAGGGCTAAGCCCCGTTGACGCGGCAACCAAGACGCTAAGCCGCTTGCAAGGGGCCTTTGCCTTGGCGTTCCTGTTCGATGGCGAAGAAGACCTGATGATCGGCGCGCGCAAAGGTGCGCCACTGGCTGTCGGGCATGGCGACAATGAAATGTTCTTGGGCAGCGATGCAATCGCCCTGTCCCCGATGACCAACCGCATCACCTATCTCGAGGAAGGCGACCGCGTGATCCTCACGCGCAACTCGGTCGAGATTTTCGATGCAAATGGATCACGCGCCAACCGCGCCGTCAAAACCATCAGCCTGGACAGCACCCGCGTCGACAAGGCTGGGCATAAACACTTCATGGCCAAGGAAATCGCGGAGCAGCCAAGCGTCATTGGCGAAGCCCTAAGCCACTATGTAAGTGCCGATAACACCATTTCGCTGCCCGACCCCGGTCTGGATTTCACACAGTTTGACCGCATCACCATGGTCGCCTGCGGCACGGCCTACTACGCTTGTCTAACTGCGAAATACTGGTTCGAACAAATCGCGCGCCTACCGGTCGAGGTCGATTTCGCCTCTGAATTCCGCTACCGCGAACCGCCCATTCCGGGCCGCACGCTGGCCATGTTCGTCAGTCAATCCGGTGAAACCGCCGATACCCTCGCCGCCCTGCGCTATTGTGAGGGCAAGGCTGATAAGATTGCGTCGGTCGTCAATGTCACTGAATCCTCGATTGCACGGGAAAGCGATCTGGCCTTGCCAATCCATGCCGGGGTCGAGGTCGGCGTGGCATCGACCAAGGCATTTACCTGCCAGCTTACAGTCCTCTTCCTGATGACCCTAAAAGCGGCATTTGATCGCGGTACCATCACCCAAGAGCAGTTTGCAGATCACATGTCGTCGCTGCGCTCGATGCCCTCGCTGATCAACACAGCGCTTGAGCAGAACGACACGATCCGCGATGCCGCGCAAAAACTCTCCTCTGCCCGCGACGTGCTGTTCTTAGGGCGCGGGGCGATGTTCCCGCTCGCCCTCGAAGGCGCATTAAAACTAAAAGAAATCAGCTATATACATGCCGAAGCTTATGCATCAGGTGAACTTAAACACGGCCCCATCGCTTTGATAGATGAAAACGTGCCGGTGGTCGTTATGGCCCCAAAGGACACCCTGTTCGACAAAACCGTCAGCAACATGCAAGAGGTGATGGCGCGCAAAGGCAAAGTCATTCTGATCTCTGACCGCAAGGGGCTTGATGAGGCCGCTGAGGGCACGTGGGCGCAGATCGAAATGCCCCCCGTCGCCGATGCGTTGGCACCGATCCTGTATGCCATTCCCGCGCAATTGCTGGCCTACCACACTGCCATCGCCAAAGGCACGGATGTCGACCAACCGCGCAATCTGGCCAAGTCTGTGACAGTTGAATAATGGCCAAGCAGTTCGACCACATCAGCGATGACCAACGCGACTTTATCCAGGCGCAGCACATGTTCTTTTGCGGAACAGCGGCCGAGGATGGGCGCGTTAACATCTCGCCCAAGGGGATGGACAGCCTGCGCGTGCTGGGGCCGAACCGCATCATTTGGCGCAATATGACGGGATCGGGAAATGAAACGGCCGGTCATCTGGCCCGCGTCAACCGCATGACATTGATGTGGTGCGGGTTCGAGACACGCCCGATGATCATGCGCGCCTATGGCACCGCGCGGGCGCTACACCCCCGCGACGCTGATTTCGCATCGTTGCAAGATCTGTTTCCGGCGGCACTTGGCACCCGGCAGATCTATGACATGAACGTTGATATGCTGCAGACAAGCTGCGGCTATGCCGTGCCGTTTTACGACCACGCTGGCGACCGCGACGTTCTCAAGAAATGGGCCGACGACAAAGGCGCAAGCGCGATTGAAACCTATTGGGGCGAACGCAATCACACCACGATTGACGGCTTGCCCACATATATTACTCAGGACACACCCGATGCATGAGCCCTATCTGGCGCAACTCAGCGCACTTGCCAATCCGGCCCGCATTGAACAGATGCACGCCTATCACAAGATTGACCGCCCCTATCTGGGCGTGACCAATCCCGACATAAACGAGCTGACCAAAACATGGCGAGCCGAGCTGGAGCTGGCAGACCGCATCACCCTTGCCGATGCACTTTGGCAAACCGATATATTCGAGGCCCGCGTTGCCGCCGCGAAACTGCTGACCCAAGCACGCCTGCGCCCCGATGACGAAGCCGCATGGCAAATGCTGCAAAGCTGGGTACCCGATTTTGACAGCTGGGCCATCGCCGATCATGTTTGCATGGCGATCCAAAAACGTCTGATCGCCGATCCCTCTCGTCTCGACACGATCGAAAACTGGACAACCTCGGATCACCTTTGGACCAAACGCGCCGCCCTTGTGGCGACCTTGCCTTGGACCAAGCAAAACAATCCAAAACCCGAGGAACTGGCCGCGCGCGACCGCATCTTGGGCTGGGCCGCAGGGTATCTCCCGGTCAAAAACGGTATCATGCAAAAGGCCATCGCTTGGTGGGTCCGCGACCTCAGCCGCCATGACCCCGCCCGCGCTCAACTTTTCATTGATGAAAACAGCCACCACATGAAACCCTACGCGGTCAAGGAAGCCTCGCGCCACCTGCCCGCTGTAGCAGAAAACACTGAAACCACGCCCGAAGCCTAACCCGCATTCTCTGGCTCATAAATATCCCGGGGGGGTCCGGGGGGCTGGCCCCCCGCCCCTCGCGGCAATCACGCTCCGTTCGCATTTAGTTTGACGTAGATATCTCGACGCTGGTCAGATCGGTCAACGACGCCCCAATCAGACGCAATGCGGCAAGGGACATGCGGCTTCCTGCCGTTACAGGCCCTTCGATCGGGATCAGCATCACAGTGGATGATTTACCCGTTGCGGGGTTCGTCACCCGGCCTTGCATTTCGCTTTGAACCAAAGGGGTCTTGATCCACAGCCCCGGCTCTGTCGCGCTGCCCAGCGACGCAACGGTTGTTCCCAAAACACGCGCCCCAGCCGCCGCAGGAGCGACCGCTGCCGCGCGTTGTTCGGCGGTTGTAGTGTCCAATGTTTCGGCTGTGCGGGCCGCTGCGGGGGGGCGCGGCGCGGATGTTACGGGATCATACGTTGCTTGATCCACCTCCGCAGGCTCCGGCAAAGCCGCCGTATTATCCGGCCGTGGCCACCCAAGACCCAGCCGTTCTGTCGTCGCACCACAGGCAGAAAGCCCAAGGCAAATCGTACAAAGAATAAGACAATGTTTCATAGGGTGTTGGATAGCCGCCCGCTGGTGCTGCTTCAATCACCTTATTGTCCCTTGCCCCGCGATGAGCCGATGTTTACCTATTGGGTATGAATGCACCTTTGATTGACCCATTTGCCCGCGCGATCACCTATCTGCGTGTCTCTGTGACGGACCGCTGCGATTTCCGCTGCGTCTATTGCATGTCAGAGAATATGAATTTCTTGCCTAAGAAAGAGCTCCTCACGCTCGAGGAACTGGACCGGCTGTGCACCAATTTCATTGATCTCGGCGTGCAGAAACTGCGCATCACTGGTGGGGAGCCCTTGGTGCGCAAGGGCATCATGACCTTCTTTGACAGCATGACCCGTCATCTGGACGCGGGCACGCTCAAGGAATTGACCCTAACTACCAATGGCAGCCAGCTCGAACGCTTTGCGACCGATCTCTATGCTACGGGCGTGCGCCGCGTGAATGTGTCGCTTGATACGCTGGATGATCAGAAATTCGCCGACATCACCCGCTGGGGCCGTCTCCCCCAAGTGTTGCGCGGCATTGATGCGGCGCAGGCCGCGGGTTTGCGGGTGAAGATTAACGCCGTCGCCCTCAAAGGGTTTAACGAATCCGAGCTGCCCAGCATGACCGCATGGTGTGCGGATCGCGGCATTGACCTCACTTGGATCGAAGTGATGCCCATGGGCGACTTGGGCAACGAGGACCGTCTGGGCCAGTATTGGTCCCTCAAAGATGTGCGCAGCGCCTATGAAGACAACTATACGGTGACTGATTTGCTGGAAAACACCGGTGGCCCCGCCCGCTATGTGCGGCTTGAGGAAACGGGCCAGAAAATCGGGTTCATCACCCCGCTTAGCCATAATTTCTGCGAAAGCTGCAACCGCGTGCGCATCACCTGCACAGGCGAGATATACATGTGTCTGGGTCAAGAAGACGTGGCCGATCTGCGCGCGCCCTTGCGCGATAACCCCGAGGATGACGCGCCGCTTAAAGACGCCATTCGCGCGGCGATCAATCTGAAACCCAAGGGCCACGATTTCGATTATTCCCGCCAAAAGCTCGACGGGCAAATGCCCCGCCACATGAGCCACACAGGCGGCTGACAGGCTCATGTCTGTCCCCTTTCTCTATCGTGCATGGGTCGTTGCCAGCATGGGGTTGGTCCCGTTCTTTGCGCGATCCCAAACCGCCAAGCTGCGCGAACAAGGCGTGCCGGTGCGCCGCGCCCATGAAAAGCTGGGGCATGCCACCCAAGACCGTCAGGGCTCAGGCCCGCTGATCTGGCTGCACGCAGCTTCCGTCGGCGAAAGCCTGTCCGTGCTGGCCTTGATCACACGTATGGGGATAATTTTACCCCGCGCGCAGTTTCTGATCACATCAGGCACGGCCACCTCGGCCGCGCTGGTGGCCCAACGCATGCCGCCGCGCACCCAGCATCAGTTTGCCCCCCTTGATGCTCCCGGGCCGCTGAAACTGTTTTTGCGTCACTGGCAGCCTGATGCCGCGATCTTTGTGGAAAGCGAACTGTGGCCGCAGATGCTGCGCCGGACCCATGCGACGGGTGCGAAAATGGCGCTGGTCAACGCCCGCCTGTCGGACAAATCGGTCGAGACATGGCGCAAGCATCCGAAAATGGCGCGCTATCTGTTTGGTGTCTTTGATCTAATCCTGACCCAGAACGACGCAATGGCCCATAAAATGGTCAGCATGCACGCGCCGTCAGACCGTGTTGCGCGGGGCATCAATTTGAAATCAATGGCTGGCCCCCTGCCCGTGGAGGAAGACGCGCTGTTTGACGCCCGTGCGGCACTGGGGCACCGACCTGTCTGGGTTGCATCCTCGACCCATGACGGCGAAGAAAACGCCGTTTTGCAGGCGCATAAAGCGTTGTTAACGGAAATCCCTGACCTGTGTCTGATCCTTGCCCCGCGCCACCCCGAACGCGGCGATACTGTCGAAGAGCTGGTGACCGCGGCGGGCCTGACCTGCAACCGGCGCAGCCGCGGCGACGCCCCCGGCGCGCAGGTGTATTTGGCCGATACGTTGGGCGAATTGGGCCTGTGGTATGCGATGTCGGATATTGTATTTTTGGGCGGCTCGCTGCTGCCCATCGGCGGGCATAACCCGTTCGAGGTCGCCCAAGCGGGTGCGGCAGTTCTGTCAGGTACACATGTCACGGCGTTTGCGGAAACCTATGCCCAGCTAGAAACCGAAGGGGCGGCGCAACTCGTTGAGGATAGCGACGATCTGACCGCAACGCTTTCCAAGCTGCTGTCGACCCCTGAAGATTTAGCCAAGATGACCGACGCCGCCAAACGCTTTGTCGCGACGCAAGATGATCAGCTTGATGGGATCGCCGCGCGGCTTATTTCTGTTCTGGGGCTGGACGCGGGATGAAAAAAAAGCTGTTCGTCACCAACTTTAACAAGAACTTCACCGGCGTCTCGGCGACGGCCGCCAATGTGATCCGCGCGCAGATGGATCGTTATGATCTGGCGCTTGTGGGCCGCCCCTTGCCCGGGTGCCCTGATCCGATCACCGTAAAACAGGCCCGTGCCACATCAACCGACGGCGCGATTTGGCATGTGCGGCGCAACACGGAAATGCGCGCCGCCCTTTGGGCCCGCGACGTTCTGCGCCTGCCCATAAAAATCGTTTTCACCTCGGCTGCGCAGCGCCGGCATTCAGCCTATCCCCGTTGGTTGATCAGCCGCATGGATGCCGTGATCGCCACCACCGAAAAAGCCGCCGATTTCGTGCCCCATGTCCGCGCCGTGGTGCCGCACGGCGTGGATACCGCCCTGTTTCATCCTGCCCCAGATCGGGCAGAGGCGTGGCAAGCCTTGGGGTACGGCGGCACCACTGGCATCGCCACCATTGGCCGTATTCGCCCGGAAAAAGGCACCAACCACTTTGTCAAAGCGATGATTGATCTGCTGCCAGACCAGCCCGGCGCGGTCGCATTGGTATTAGGCAAGGCCACTCGCGAACATCGCGCGTTTCTTGCGACGCTCAAGGATCAGGTGAATGCCGCCGGTCTGACCGACCGCATCCTGTTCCCCGGCGAAATCCCGGCCCAAGACCTGCCCGCGCTGATGCGGGGCCTGTCGCTAGTCGTGCAACTGCCGCAATACGAGGGTTATGGCATGGTCCCGCTAGAGGCGATGGCATCTGGCGTGCCCTTCATTGGCTATGATGCCGGGTATTACCGCAGCTTTAGCGCCAAAGGCCGCGCAGGTATGATCGTCGACACCCCAGAAGCTGCTGCAAGCGCCGCTTGTGATATTCTAGATGGCAAGGTTGACGCGATAGGCGATGTCGCCCGCGCGCACGTGATCGAAAACTTTAGCGCCAAGGCCGAGGCTGACGGGATCGACGCGGTCTATCAGATGATTTGGGCGCAAGGATAACCCCCGCACCCAAAGCATGACTTAGCTCATTGGCATGCGCTGTTCAGCAAGACCTGCCCACCAGCTGCACCCGACCGGAATAACGTCATCGTTAAAGTTATACATCGGATGGTGCACCATCGCCGTGTCGCCATTGCCCACCAGAATATACGCGCCGGGACGCTCTTCGAGCATAAAGGCAAAGTCTTCGCCGCCCATCACCAACGGGGCCTCGTCACATTGACCGGAAATACCGCGCGCCACATCGGCGGCGAATTCGGTTTGTTCGTCATGGTTTACCATCACCGGATAGTTGCGGATGTAGTTCACCTTGGCCGTCGCCCCGAATGTTGCAGCGATACCTTCGCAAATCTCGCTCACACGCTTTTCCGCCAGATCGCGCAGATCGTTTGACAACGTCCGCACGGTGCCCAGCAGATTGACCCGCTGCGGGATCACGTTGAACGCCTTGGACGACGATTCAATCGAGGTGATGGACACCACGATATTGCCAATCGGATCAGCATTGCGGCTGACGATGGTTTGCAGCGCGGTGATCATTTGGGCGGTGACCACCATGGTATCAATGGTCTCGTGCGGCTTGGCGGCGTGACCGCCTAGGCCCTCAACTTCGATCTCAAGCAGATCGGTTGCTGCGAAAAACGGGCCGGGACGGATGGCGAAACTGCCCGCTGGCATGCCCGGCCAGTTGTGCATGCCATAAACTTCTTGGATGCCCCAACGTTCCATCATGCCGTCTTTGCACATCTCGCGCCCACCGCCGCCACCTTCTTCGGCAGGCTGGAAAATCACGACGACGGTGCCGTCAAAATTACGGGTTTCGGCCAGATATTGCGCGGCCCCCAGCAACATCGCAGTGTGACCATCATGGCCGCAAGCATGCATCGCGTTCGGTGTTTTTGACGCATATTCAACGCCGGTTTGTTCATGGATCGGCAGCGCATCCATATCGGCGCGCAGGCCGATCACCTTGCCCGACTTGGTTGAATTGCCCTTGATCACGCCAACCACGCCCGTGCGGCCAATACCCTCGGCGACCTCGTCGCAGCCGAAAGCGCGCAGTTTTTCGGCGACGGTCGCGGATGTGCGGTGGGTTTCAAACAAAATCTCAGGATGTTCGTGCAAATCACGTCGCCACGCAGTGATATCATCGTGAAGTTCCGCAAAGCGGTTTTTAACAGGCATTGTAGGTCCTTTTTGGGAGGTTTTGATCTGTGATGCGGGGGCAGTTCAGCCCACGCTGGGTAGTCGTGTTTCAACCATCTCGGCAAACCAGCTGCAACCGGCGGGGATGGCATCGTCGTTAAAGTTATACATGGGGTGATGGACCGTCGGGCCATCGCCATTGCCCAGCATGATATAGGCCCCTGGGCGCTGGTTCAGCATATAGGAAAAATCCTCGCCCGCCATGATCGGCGGGGTGTCACGGTCCACGCCAGGGGTCACTTTTTCGGCAGCTTCCGCGGCGAAATGGGTGTTATCCTCGGCATTGACGGTCACGGGATAGCCGCGTTCGTAAGTGATATCGGCGCTGCATTGATATGCGGCAGCGGTGTGGGTCACAATCGCCTCTAGCCGTTCTTGGGCCAGATCACGAATACCTGCATCCAACGTACGCACCGTGCCGCGCAACCGCACAGTTTGCGGCAAAACGTTATGGCTATCGGTGTCAGACCGCAGGGTGCACACCGACACCACCACCTGTTTCATCGGGTCAACATTGCGGCTGGCGATGGATTGCAGGGCAACCACGATATGAGCAGCAGCAAGGTTGGTATCAATCGCCTCGTGCGGGGCGGCGGCGTGACCGCCCTGCCCTGTGATGGTGATGTCAAATTCATCGGCCGAGGCCAGCAAGGCACCGCTGCGGATTGCAAATTCGCCGACCGGATAATCGGGCATATTATGCAATCCATATACCTCGTCGATCGACCAGCGGTCCATCAGGCCTTCTTGGACCATGATATTGCCGCCACCGCCGCCTTCTTCGGCGGGTTGAAAGATCAGCACAGCGCGGCCGTCGAAATTGCGGGTTTCAGCCAGATACTGTGCTGCGCCCAACAAAATCGCCGTATGGCCGTCATGGCCGCAGGCATGCATCTTGCCCGGGTGGGTCGATGCGTATTCAAGGCCCGTCGCCTCGGAAATTGGCAGCGCATCCATGTCGGCGCGCAACCCGATGGTGCGGCCGGAGGTGTTTGTTTTCCCTTCGATCACCGCAACGATACCGGTTTGCGCGATGCCCGTGGTGATGTCGGAGATGCCAAAGCTGCGGAGTTTATCAGCCACGAAAGCCGCGGTTTTGGGCAGGTCGAACTGCAGCTCTGGGATCGTGTGCAGGTGGCGGCGCCATGCGGTAATATCGGCATGGGTTTCGGCAAAGCGGTTCTTGATCGGCATGGTTACTCCGGTACTAAAATTAAACGTTTGGGCCCAAAACAATTGGGCTGCCATCGCTAAAGCGCGACAGGCGGAACCGTGTGAGATCATGCCCGACATCGCGCCCCATGGCCAGTGCCGCCAAGACGCGCCCCATGCCCGGACCGATGCCAAACCCATGGCCTGACATGCCCGTGCCAACGGTTAACCCCGGCAACGCGGACACATGATCCACGACTGGCACGATATCTGGCATCGTATCAATCATACCCGCCCAAGCAGCCTTGAGCCGGACTGGCGGCAGATCGGGAAAGAGTGCTGAAAAATTACGCAAAAGCCGGTTGATTTTGCGCATATTCGGGGCCGGGTTCAGGATGCGCATCGCCTCGAACGGGGTGGTTTCATCGCCGCGCCAGCGGCGTTTGGTGCCCCATGCGTCTGGAAACCCTTTGGGACCGTAAGGGTACAACACTTGGCCAAAGGGATTCGCCCTAAGCTGGGTCAGATAATGGGGGAAACTGCGAAAGGCGTCAGGGCCAATGAACAGATCCGGCGCGCCGGGCGGGGCCAGCGTATAGCCGCCATCCTCGCGCCGTCTGAACGCAACTTTTCGTGTGGCGGCGGCACCTGCATAAATTTCGGGCAAGGGTTCAGTGGCCGCCACGTTTTCACGCACCGAAAGCTGCGGGATGCTGACACCGTGATTGCGCAAGAACATCGAGGACCACGCGCCCCCCGCCAGCACCACCTGCGGAGCACTGATCCGGCCGGTTTCGGTGATCACGCCAGCGACGCACCCCCCAGCGATATCCAGCGCGCGCACAGCGCAGTTTTCAACGATCTCGACCCCGTCACGCGCCGCAATGGCAGCCAAGGCAGGCACAGCCACCCATGGTTCTGCGCGCATATCCGACGGCGTGACCAAGGCGGCCAAGGCTGGTTTAGACATGCCGGGGAACATCGTCTTGACCTGAGCAGAGGACAGGATTTTGCTGTCTACGTTATTGGCCCGCGCATGGGGCAGCCATTCTTCGTAACCGGCGACATGGCTGGGCTTGTCCGCGAAATAGGTTATCCCACCTTGGCGCAGACCGATGTCGAGGTTGGTTTGCCCTGCCAATTCGCGCCAAAGGTGCTGTGCCTCGGCCATGATCGGCATCTCGTCAGGGTCGCGGCCCTGCTGACGTATCCAGCCCCAGTTCCGACTGGATTGTTCGCCCGCGATGCGGCCCTTTTCCAG
Source organism: uncultured Sulfitobacter sp. (assembly GCF_964021855.1). Classification (NCBI taxonomy): domain Bacteria; kingdom Pseudomonadati; phylum Pseudomonadota; class Alphaproteobacteria; order Rhodobacterales; family Roseobacteraceae; genus Sulfitobacter; species uncultured Sulfitobacter sp. Next base: position 753,144 of record NZ_CAXHZD010000002.1, on the reverse strand, counting down.
CAGGATGACTTTGCCACCGTCGCGCGCCAAAAACAGGGCGGTGCAGACACCGATCACGCCGCCACCGATAACGACAAAATCGGCTTGGGTACTGTGCGGGCCGGGATAGGTGATGGGGGTCGTGGTGTTGATGGGGAATTGCATCATGCGCGCGTTCTATATGTGAGGGACCGGGGTTGGGGGCCAGCCCCCGGTGCCGCGCTGCGGCCCCTCCCCCGGGATTTATTTCCATTTGGAATGAAAAGCGTGGGAGGGGCCATCTGTGTCATTTCAGACGTTCAACCAAGTCTCGCATGAATTGATGTCCCGCCTCGAATTGCGAGACTTCGATATATTCATTCGGTTGATGGGCCTGCGCGATATCGCCCGGACCGCAGATCACAGCGCTGTAGCCTGCTTCTTGGAATTGGCCGGCCTCGGTGCCGTAGCTGACCTTGTGGCTGGCATTGTCGCCGGTGATTTGGCGCACAAAGGTTTCGGCAAGCCCGTCTTTTTCAGGCTGCAATGCGGGAACGTCAAAGCGCGGCGTGACTTCGATATAGGTTTCGGGCACGACTTCTTGCATTTGCTTTTCGACCTGACGCACCTTTTTCAGATAGGCGGTGCCCCAAGCGTCTTTATCCTCGCCCGGGACCACGCGGAAATCCATTGCAAAGTAGCAATCCTTGGCCGTGATATTATGGGCAGTGCCGCCGGAAATCTGGCCTACGTGGCAGGTGGTAAAGGGCGGATCGAACATCGCAGCAAGCTCGGACGGTTTGCGCGCAAAGTTTTCGGTGTTCATTTCATTGGCCCATTCGATCAGCTTGGCACCCGCCATGATCGCATTCACGCCGGTGTGCATCAGCGATGAATGCACCTCGAACCCGACCACATGGGTGTTAAAGCCGCTGCCGCCCTTGTGACCTGTGACCGCCTGCATCATCGAAGGTTCGCCCACGATCACCAGATCGCCCTTGGGCAGCACCGGTTGCATGGCTTGGATCATCGGGGGCGCACCGGTGCAGCCGATTTCTTCGTCAAAGCTGAGCGCGATCTGAAGCGGGCGTTTGATATCGGCGTATTTTGCCTCGACCAGTGCCCAGATGGCCTGGGCGTCAAAGCCTTTCATATCGCAAGTACCGCGCCCGTAGTAGCGGCCATCGCGTTCAACGACGGTAAACGGGTCGGTGTCCCATGGCTGGCCGTCAACGGGCACCACATCGGTGTGACCCGACAAGACCACCGCCCCTTCGACCCAAGGGCCGACATGGGCGAAAAGCGCGTGTTTGGGTTGATCGGGGTCTATATAGCGGTGGCTTTCGATGCCGTGGCTTGCCAGATAGTCAGCCACCCAATCGATCAGCGGGATATTGGTATCGCGGGACACCGTAGGAAAGCTGATCAGCTTTTCCATCAGCGCAAAGGGGGTCATACGTTCAGCCATGGGGCGATCCTTTAGTATCCGCTATCCGTCAAAAGCACCTGATGGCCGGGGGATACGGTTTTGTAGACGGAGGGTTCGGGCGTGTAGCTGACCGGATGGATCGGCGACGGGATCGGCTTGAAGTTCAGCTCGCTTTCCTTTTTGCGCTTGCGTGGATCGGCGATGGGCACGGCCTTCATCAACGCTTGGGTATAGGGGTGCTGCGGGTTTTCAAACACCTGCTGGCGCGACCCCAGTTCAACAATGCGGCCCAGATACATAACGCCAACCTGATGGCTGACCCGTTCCACCACGGCCATGTCATGGCTGATAAAGAGGAACGACAGCTCCAGCTCTTGTTGCAGTTCGAGCATCAGGTTCACGACCTGCGCCTGCACGGACACATCAAGCGCCGACACGGCCTCGTCCGCGATAATCAGCTTGGGGTTCAGGGCCAAGGCGCGGGCAATGGCGACGCGCTGGCGTTGGCCACCAGACAATTCATGGGGGAAACGGCGCATAAAGCTGCGGGGCAATTCGACCCGGTCAAACAGCATTTCGATCCGTTTGGTCAGGTCTGCACCTTTAAGCGTGCCGTAGTTGTGGATCGGTTCAGCGACCTGATCGGACAGTTGCATTTGCGGGTTGAGCGAGGCAAACGGATCTTGAAAGATCATCTGCATATCTAGCCGTGCTTCGCGCAGGTCATGGGCATTGAGCGCCATGATATCCTTGCCCCCGATATCAATCTCGCCCGAGAGCGGTTCAACGAGACGCAGGATCGACCGGCCGGCAGTGGATTTACCGCAACCGGATTCGCCAACAAGGCTTAGGGTCTGGCCTTTGTTGATGGTGAAAGACAGGTCTTCCACAGCGTGGACATTGGCGATGGTGCGGCGAAAAAATCCACCCTTGACCGGAAAGCGGGTTGTCAGGTTTTTCACAGTCAGCAAGGTTTCTGTCGTGCCTTTGATCGGCATGATTTCCTTGTCCTTGCTGCCCAACAGCTTCATCGGCTCGGGATAGGCTTTGCCGGTCATTTCACCCAGCTTTGGAACCGCGGCCAACAATGCCTTGGTATAGGGGTGCTGCGGGTTCTCGAATATTTCCTCGACGGTGCCCTCTTCAACCTTGTTGCCGCGGAACATAACAACCACGCGATCAGCCATTTGCGCCACAACGGCCATGTCATGGGTGATGAACATCACGGCAGTACCGGTTTCACGTTTCAGCCGGTCGATCAGGGCCAAAATCTCGGCCTGAATGGTCACATCCAGCGCGGTCGTCGGTTCATCAGCGATCAGCAAACGTGGCGAGCAGGCCAAGGCCATCGCAATCACGACACGCTGACGCATGCCGCCGGACAATTCATGGGGGTATTGCTTAAGCCGCTGGTCAGGCTGGGGAATGCGCACCTGGGTCAGCAATTCCAATGCGCGGGCTTCGGCTTCGGCCTTGGTCATGCCTTTGTGCAAACGCAAGCCTTCGGTCAATTGGCGGCCCACGGTAAAGACGGGATTCAACGCCGTCATCGGCTCTTGAAAGATCATCCCGATTTCATTGCCGCGAATTTCGCGCATCAAGTCTTGATCGGTCTGCGCCAGGTCGACGGCCGGCTTGTCCTTGCGCTCAAATAATAGGCGACCGCCAGCAATTTTTCCGCCGCCAAACTCGACCAAACGCATCAAAGACAGCGACGATACCGATTTTCCGGAACCAGATTCGCCGACCACACAAACGGTTTCACCCGAATTGATGTCGAAACTTACATTCTCGACCCCCAAAACAGGACCGTCTTGGGTTTGAAATTCGACCCTAAGCCCTTGTATTTGTGCAATTGGTGTAGATGTGCTGTCGTCAAGCATTCGGGTATCCAGCGCTGGTGATGTAATTGTTCCGCAGACGCTAAGACCATTCTTCCCCCAGTGTCAAACGGGACAGGACCCGCACGTGCTTGCGCTTTCTCAGTGCTTGCATTTTGCGCAAATTCTGCTTCGATAGCGGCACCCGCGACAGGAAACGCAATGTGACGAACCGTAACGAACATTTAATTGAACAGTTGTGTTTCGTCCCCTTGACCTTTCCTTCGCGATCATAAGAAAGTCGCGGCCATGTCAAAAAATGGCATCCGACGAACAAAAAGACTGGCACCAACAAAGATATCACCGGTGCCCAACAAGGAGTAAGTTATGAAGTTGAAAACCCTTTTGATGGGTGCAGTTGCCTTTACGGCTCTTGCCCCCGCTGCATTCGCAGCCGCCCATGAAGGCGAGCGCGGACGCGACGGCGAGGTCAAGATCATCTATTGGCAAGCGCCTTCGATCATGACGCCATATCTGTCGGGCGGTACCAAGGACCTCGAGGCCGCGAGCCTCGTGATTGAACCTTTGGGCCGGTACGACGAAAACGGCGCGTTGGTTCCATATCTGGCCGCTGAAATCCCGACCGTTGAAAACGGTGGTGTTTCGGAAGACCTGAAATCCATCACATGGAAGCTGCAAGAGGGCCTGCTGTGGTCCGATGGCACACCAGTGACAACAGCGGACGTCAAGTTCACTGCTGAATACTGTATGCACCCCGAAGGCGGTTGCGCACAGGCATCCAAATTTGACGGCGTGGAAAGCATCGACATCATCGACGACCTGTCGCTGACCGTGAACTTCACCGACGCCAAACCAAACCCATACGGCCCATTCATGGGTGCGCAATCCCCGATCATTCAAGCGGCACAATTCGCAGAATGCTTGGGCGCAAAAGCACCTGAATGTACCGACGCCAACTTTAACCCGATCGGCACTGGCCCGTTCATGGTTACGGATTTCCGTCCAAACGACGTTATCCAGATGGTTGCGAACCCGAACTACCGTGATCCCAACAAACCTGCATTTGCATCCCTGACCTTCAAAGGTGGCGGCGACGCAACAGCGGCGGGCCGTGCGGTTATGGAAACCGGTGAATACGATTACGCCTGGAACATGCAACTGGCACCTGACGTGTTGGCGAAAATGGCCGAAGGCGGCAAAGGTGTACCTATCTCTGCATTCGGCACCTTGGTTGAGCGTCTTGAGATGAACATGACCAACCCGTCGGCAGACCTGCCCGAAGGCGAGCGTTCGACTGTGATGCACCCGCATCCATTCTTGTCGGATTTCAAAGTCCGCAAGGCGCTTTCCATGGCAATCGACCGCCCACTTCTGGTTGAAGTTGGCTATGGCCAGGCCGGTCGTCCGACCTGTAACCTTGTTCCTGCTCCTGCGCTTTATGCATCCGACAACACCGAATGCCTGACGCAAGACATCGAAGGTGCCAAGGCCCTGCTGGACGAAGCAGGCTACACCGATAGCGATGGCGACGGTGTCCGTGAAAAAGACGGCGTTAAGCTGTCGGTTCTGTACCAAACCTCGACCAACGCTGTCCGTCAGGATTTCCAAGCGTTGATCAAAGACTGGTGGAACCAAATCGGTGTCGAAGTCGAACTGCGCAACCTTGACGCGTCGGTCTTCTTTGGCGGTGACCCAGGTTCGCCTGACACGTTCCAAAAGTTCTATGCGGACGTTGAAATGTACGCCAACAACTTTGACGGCACAGACCCACAGGCATATCTGTCGGCCTACCGTTGTGGTGGCGAACCAAAACCATCCAGCCAATGGCAGGGTGAGAACATCAACCGCTTCTGTAACGAAGAGTATGATGCACTGCTGGACGAACTGTCCCGCACAGGTGAATTGTCCAAGCGTGGCGAAATCGCCAAGCGCCTGAACGACATCATCACCAAAGAAACCATGACAATCGTTCCACTGGTTGACCGTGGTCGTGTATCCGCTGCTTCCACCACTTTGGGCGGCGTTGTGCTTAATACTTGGGATTCCGAGCTTTGGAATGCCGCAGATTGGTACCGCATGAAGGATTAATACTTTCCTTCTGGAGGGGAGCGTGTATTACGCTCCCCTCTCTCGTACCGACCAAAAACCAAGACTAAATCTACAACAGACTGACCTGCAAAGGCGCCGCGCATGCTGACTTTCACCATTCGACGACTGCTATTGTCGATCCCGACGCTTTTGTTCATCAGTATGGTTATATTCCTGCTGCTCCAACTTGCCCCTGGCGACCCGATGGCACAGGTGCCCCTGACCGTGCCCCCCGAAGTAAAACAAAAGATGCGCGAGGCGCTTGGCCTTGGTCAGCCGATCTATGTGCAATACTACAAGTGGCTGATCCAGTTTTTCTGGGTTGAACCGCAGGTGTTCCTGGACTGGGCGACGCGCGAAACCTTCCTGCTGGGCTGGTTGCCGGATACCAATTTCTCGACCTTTATTGACCCCGATTCCGGTTCCGTGCGCCCCGTACAGCGCGCCATCAGCTGGCAGACCCGCAGTCCGATCATGGACATTGTGGTCCAGCGGATGCCGCAAACCCTCTGGGTCGTTGGGCTAAGCTATATTGTGGGCATTCTGATCGCCATTCCAATCGGCATCTATTCAGCCTACCGGCATTATTCGCTGTTCGATCAGGCAGGTACGTTTATTACCATGGTCGGTTTTTCGATCCCGCCCTTCTTTACCGGCCCGCTTCTGATTGTTGTGTTCTCGGTCACACTTGGCTGGTTGCCATCGATATATGATACCACCCATGTGGTCACCGACTGGGCCAGCTTTAAGGTGCAGTTCATGCAAATGATCATGCCCGTCATGGTGCTGGCACTGCAAACCACGGCCCAGATCAGCCGATATATGCGCGGCGCCATGCTGGATAACCTGAACCAAGATTACGTGCGCACCGCGCGGGCCAAGGGCCTCAAAGAATCCTCGGTCGTGATGGTGCACGTGCTGCGCAATTCGATGATCCCCGTTGTGACCGTGATTGCCCTTGGCATGCCCGCGATCTTTGGCGGCGCAATCATCACCGAAAGCGTGTTCAAGGTGAACGGCATCGGCCAGCTGCTGCTGACCGCCCTGTTCGCCAATGACCTGCCGATGGTGATGACACTGACCTTTATCTTCGCCATCCTCATCGTTCTGTTTAACCTGATTGCCGATGTTCTATACGGCCTGCTTGACCCAAGGATCCGCTATGACTGAGCAAGCCATTCCCGCAAGCCCCATCGAGGCTGACATCGAAACCTTTGGTGCGCTGGTTGACAAAGAACCGTCCAAACCACCGCGAAGCCAGTGGATCGACGTCTGGCAGCAGTTCCGCAAACACAAAGGCGCTGTGTTCGGTGGCGGCTTTTTGCTGTTCATTACGCTGGCGGTAATCTTTGGCCCCTTCCTGTGGGATGTGGACCCCAAGGCGCTGGACATCCGCAACAAGAACTGGCGACCCATCTATCAGCTGTTGTTCGACAGCGAGGCCAAGGCCGGCTGGGCGCATCCCTTTGGCACAGACCAATTGGGCCGCGATATCATGGCGCAGATGATTGCAGGCGGTCAGGTGTCGATGGCCGTGGGCTGGTTGGCCATGGCGCTGGCACTGGTCATCGGTTCCGCGATTGGCGTCATCTCGGGCTACTTCAAAAAGCTTGATTTCTGGCTGATGCGTTTCACCGATCTGGTACTGTCCTTGCCGATCCTGCCGCTGACATTGCTGGCCGTGACACTGTTCCGCCAACCGCTTAATTCCCGTTTCGGCCCCGAAGGTGGCATGTTCATTCTGATCGTCGGCATCATTGGTCTGACATCCTGGATGCAAACCGCACGGATCGTGCGCGGCGATATTCTGGCATTGAAAGAACGCGAGTTCATTTTGGCCGCACGGTCCATCGGCACAAGGTCGGGCAAGATTATCCGGCGGCACCTGCTGCCCAACGTCATCTCGCCCATCATGGTCTCCGCGACATTGGGTCTGGCCACCGCGATCATCACCGAAAGCGCGCTAAGCTTTCTGGGTGTGGGTTTCCCATCTGACTTCCCCACGTGGGGCAAGCTGTTGTCGGATGCGGTCAGCCGGATGCAGGAATTCCCCGAGCGGGTCTTGTTGCCGGGCATCGCGATTTCGCTGACGGTGCTGAGTGTGAACTATCTTGGTGACGGTTTACGCGATGCGTTGGATCCGCGCTTGCGGGGGCGGTGAGCCGACGCAAGTTTGGGTTTGCTGGGCTGATGGTGGATTTGAGTATTTAAGAAAGGGCGAAGGGGGGATGTTGGTCCTCCCTTTTTCCTTTGGTGAATAAGGATAGTATCAGGCTGAAGTACCGGTTTGCTGGAATGTAGGCGTTCAAGTTGGCCGCAGCGCGGAAATTACGACCACTTATCGCGCCGCTTGCAGAACAATGTTCCGATTGCACTGTGATATTACATATATGAATTGCTTGATATTAAAGATTTTTCGCGCCAATTGGGAAATTATTCCATTTCCAAGGGGAACAGGCGATGTTTGAGTCATTCGGTTTTGAAAATACCACGCCACAGCAGGCATCTGTTCTGCTTGCCATCATCATCGGTGTGCTTTTTGGCATCTTTGGCCAGATCACCAAGTTCTGTTTCCGTCGGTCCCTGATTGGGGAAGATCGCGTTTCAGCGGCGGGCGTCTGGTTGACCGCCCTCGCCCTTGCCGTTGTTGGAACGCAGGCAGCTGTGTCGATGGGTTGGATTAGTTTTGCCGAGCATCGCTTTATGATCGCAGAGCTGCCGATTGCGGCCATTGTAATTGGCGGTCTGATTTTTGGCGCGGGCATGGTGTTGACCCGTGGCTGTGTGTCCCGTCTGACCATTCTGGCAGGCTCAGGTAACCTGCGTGCCGCGCTGGTCGTCGTCGTCTTTGCCATTGTTGCCCATGCCACGCTGAAAGGCGTGTTGGCCCCTATGCGTGTGGCCTTGGGCCGCGTGACCGTGGACATGGGTGAGAACATCAGCCTTGCCGCCCTGCCCGGTGGTGCCTGGCTGTGGACCGCTGTGATTGCCGTGCCTGCGCTGGTCTATGCACTGCGGTCGGGCAATGGTGTTGGCACTTTGATCATGGCCGCCATCATCGGTCTGCTAGCGCCACTGGCGTGGGTTGGGACCGGGTTTATCCTGTTCGACGAATTTGACCCCATTGCGATGGAAAGCCTGTCTTTCACATCTCCCGCTGCCGAAGGCCTGTTTTGGGTCGTTGCAAGCAGCGCGATACCGGCCGGTTTTGGTGTCGGCCTTGTAGGCGGCGTTTTGGTTGGGGCGTTGATCGCCAGCCTGAGCTTTGGCGGGTTCGGCTGGCAGAGCTTTGAAAGCCCCGCCCAGACCGGCCGCTATATGGCGGGTGCCGCGCTGATGGGCGTTGGTGGTGTACTGGCGGGTGGCTGTACCTTGGGCGCGGGCCTGTCTGGCGTCCCTACCCTATCACTGGCCGCGATCCTGGCGATCGTGATGATCGGCGTTGGCGTCTTGGCCATGAACGCTGTTCTGCGCGGTGCTTTTGCCGGGCGTGTTGCCCACGGCTGACCGGCTATTGGATTTTGCGGCGCAGGCGTCGCAACATTCCCCATACCAATACGACAACAACTGGTACGGCGAGGGCCGTTAAAAGGCCCTTGCTGACGCCAAAGGGTTCCGCCAGCGGATAGAGCATGTAGCTGGCCAGCGACACGGCGTAATAGCTGATCGCGACCACAGATAACCCCTCGACCGTGTGCTGTAAGCGCAGTTGCAGGTCCGAGCGCTTGTCCATGCTCGCCAGTATCTCTTGGTTCTGGGCAGATCGCTCCACATCCACCCGCGTGCGCAGCAATTCAGAGGCGCGGATGGCCCGGGCCGCCATCGATTGCAACCGCGTCTCGGATGATTTGACCGTGCGCATGGCGGGCTCGTAGCGGCGCATCATAAATTCATCAAACCCTTGCCGTGACATAAACCGTGTTTCGCGCAGCGCCGAAATGCGTTGATTGACGATGGCCTGATAGGCCTCGGTCGCGCCAAGACGGTAGGAGGTTTCAGCCGACAGGGTTTCAAGCTGCACCGAGATGTCGAGCAGCTTGTGCAAGGTGTCTTCGGCCATCGCATCTGACGCGCGCATTCCCGCCATCAGGTTGTTCAGCTGCGTGTCCAGATCGTTCAACTGCCCACCAAAATCACGCACTTTGGCAAAGCCCAGCATCGACATGGATTTATAGGTTTCAATCTCGCACATCCGTTGGACAATGCGCCCCAAACGCCGTTCACCGGTTTGGGGCGCGGCAAAGACCGCCATGCGCATGTGACCAGCTGAATCGATGCGGAAATCGCTGGCCACCACGGCGGCATGGTCCAGCACATTGGCGACAGCGAGGCTTTCCGGGACGAACCAGTCGCGCAGGGCGTCGGCGACCTGATCGTCGGTTTCAGGCCGATCCACCAGCCGCAGCAGGATCGAGGTGATACGCTCCGCGTTCAGGCCCCTGCGCCATTCGGCGGGAAAGACATCGAATTCAACGGGGTCAAAGGGGCGATCCCCGATCTGGTCGGAGAACACGGTGTACGTGACAAATTCTGTGTGCTGTTCCCACTTCAACGCGTATTTCCCCATGGGGCCATAGTAATGAGTGGCGTGTTCAGCGGGCAGCGGCGCGCCGTAGTGTTTCAGGAGCGCCGTGAGATGTTCAAGATCAACGGATCTGTCACGAGTGGCCGCGTCGCCCGGGGGTCGCAGCGCGATATAGGCCGCGACTTGCGGCGCGCTGAGCGACGGGAACGGGCGCGCGTGTAATTCGCTGTTGAGCGCATAGCGCAGGGGATGATCCTTGATCGCAGCCATTCCGTGTCCTTGTCCATCCAAACGGTAGTTGGGGCCAAGATACAACAATCAGCGGCAAAAGACAGAAAAACATTGAATGGTTCCAGCGCCTTACGGTGTACCGTTGAATACCAAGCGGCCCTTCGCATGGTGTTTCCGCCATCTGCTTACAACGCCATCCGAAAGTTTACCGGCTAGGTGACCACGAAAACCTGCCCCTCGCCAGTCCTTTGGACAGATGCGAGGGGCGGGCAGTGGTTGATTTGCAGCGGCAAGGCTTACCGAAAGCTGGCGCGCTTAGGGCATGCGCCAAACACGAAAAGCACGCCCCAGAAAGCTGCCCGAGAACAACCCCAACACCACTGAAAGCGCCGCATGGAACCCCGCGTTGGCGTATACTTCGGGCGCGAGATCACGCAAAACGCCCCCTGCAAAGTTCGACCAATACAGCGTCATGATCACCAGCAGGGTCACGCTCTCTCCTGCAAGGTGGACCGTGCGGCCTGTGCGCGCCAGCACCCACCCTTCTTGCATGCGGTGGCCCGCCACGGCCCCTAAAGTGGATGCCGCAATGAATATACCCCATACCCAGCCGGTTGCCCCCGTCACATAGATCGAGCGGAGGGAAAGAATGCTCAACAGGGGTAAGGCATAGATCATAAAGACAGGAACCTCGCGATCACGCCGCGCACGTAATCCGACAAGCAAGAGCAACGCAAAAAGGGGCCAAACCCACAGCGGGGCATCGGTAATCAGGCGGGTCATGTCGAAAGTCCTTTCACGACTGGTTGATGGAAAGAACACCTGACAGCTCGCCGCGTCATTTCCAGCCATGTTGCGCGAACGGCCCGTTGGCTTCGTCAATTTCTGCGCGTGTCATTCACGAAGCGCGAAGAACAACACCCCGCCAAAGGGGGCGCAGCGGTCAAACGCGAAACGCCCCGTCATTTCTGACAGGGCGTTTCAGATCGGTATCAGCAGGGCCGCAACCCTGACTGAGCTATCAGTCGATCATCGGCAGCAGCTTGTCCAAGCTGGCCTTGGCATCACCATAGAGCATCCGCGTGTTGTCCTTAAAGAACAGCGGGTTTTCGATGCCCGAATAGCCCGTGCCCTGTCCGCGCTTGGAAACGATCACGTTCTTGGCCTTCCAGCATTCCAGAACCGGCATACCGGCGATGGGGCTGTTTGGATCGTCTTGTGCCGCAGGGTTCACGATGTCGTTGGAGCCGATCACGATGGCAACATCCGTGTTGGGGAAGTCGTCGTTGATTTCGTCCATCTCCATCACGATGTCATAGGGCACTTTGGCCTCGGCCAGCAGCACGTTCATGTGACCCGGCAAACGACCCGCAACGGGGTGAATGGCGAAACGCACGTTCTTGCCTTGGGCCCGCAGCTTTTTGACCAGCTCGCTGACCGCTTGCTGTGCTTGGGCAACCGCCATCCCGTAACCGGGGATGATGATGACGCTATCCGCTTCGTTCAGCATCGTGGCAACGCTGTCAGCCTCGATAGCGACCTGTTCGCCCTCAACGGCCATCTGTTCGCCCGCAGGGCCACCAAAGCCGCCCAAGATCACGCTGACAAAGGACCGGTTCATCGCCTTACACATGATGTAAGACAGGATCGCACCCGACGAACCCACCAGCGCGCCCACAACGATCAACAGATCATTGCCAAGGCTAAAGCCGATTGCCGCCGCGGCCCAGCCGGAATAGCTGTTTAGCATGGACACAACCACCGGCATGTCCGCACCACCGATACCCATGATCAGATGGTAGCCAATGAACAAGGCCGCCAACGTCATCAGCAACAGCGGCAGGAAGCCACCCGTGTTAAAGTACCAGATCAACGTCAGCACAGCGACAGCCGCCGCCGCGATGTTAAGCATGTGACCGCCGGGCAGTTTTTCCGCAGTGGACGACACGCGACCTGCCAGCTTGCCATAGGCAATGACGGAACCGGTGAAGGTCACCGCACCGATGAACACGCCCAAGAACAGCTCGACCCGCAGGATGCTAAGCTCGACACCGGATTTCTTGGCGATCAACGCCGCGAAAGTGCCCAATTCTTTGACGTCACCGCCATCCGCGATAAACCCACCGACGCGGCCAATCTCGAAATGTGCGATCAAGCCGACGAACACCGCTGCCAGACCGACAAGGCTGTGCATCGCAGCAACCAGTTCGGGCATTTGCGTCATCTGCACCTTGGTGGCCAGTTGATAGCCGATGGCACCGCCCCCCGCGATCAGGATGATCGACAAAAGCCAATAACCAGAGCCCGGCCCGATCAGCGTTGCAGCCACGGCCAAAGCCATACCTACGATACCGTACCACACCGCGCGCTTTGCGCTTTCCTGCCCGCTTAGCCCGCCAAGCGACAGGATAAACAGGATTGCTGCGACAACATAAGCCGCTGTTGTGAAACCAAAATCCATGATCTCTGCCCCCTTAAGATTTCTGGAACATGGCGAGCATGCGCCGTGTCACGAGGAAGCCGCCGAATATGTTGATCCCACACATGAAGACCGACAAAGCTGCCAAAATAATCACCAAGAAGGACCCGGATCCGATTTGCATCAGCGCGCCCAGAATGATGATCGACGAGATCGCATTCGTCACCGCCATCAAAGGTGTGTGCAAGCTGTGCGCCACGCCCCAGATGACTTGGAAACCGATAAACACCGACAAAACAAACACGATAAAGTGCTGCATAAAGCTGGCCGGGGCCACCAGACCAACCGCCAGCAGCAACGCGCCGCCAATGGCCAGCAATGTAACCTGCGACTTGGTCTGCTTTTTGAACGCTGCAGTTTCAGCCGCGCGCTTTTCTTCGGCTGTCAGTTCTTTGACCGGTGCCTTTTTCGGGGCAGCCGCAATTGCTGCCACTTTGGGTGGTGGCGGCGGGAAGGTCACTTCGCTTGCGTGGGCAATCGTCGCGCCACGGATCACGTCGTCTTCCATGTTGTGATTGATCACACCGTCTTTTTCCGGCGTCAGATCGGTCAACAAGTGACGGATGTTTGTCGCATACAGCGTCGACGCCTGCGTACCCATCCGGCTTGGAAAATCAGTATACCCGATGATGGTTACGCCGTTATCCGTGACAAACTTTTCGTCCATCTTGGTCAGCTTGCAGTTGCCGCCCTTTTCCGCCGCCAAATCGACGATTACCGAACCCGGCTTCATCGCGGCGACCATGTCTTCGGTCCACAGCTCTGGCGCTTCGCGGTTGGGGATCAACGCGGTGGTGATCACGATGTCAACTTCGGGGGCCAATTCGCGGAACTTGGCCAACTGTGCTTCGCGGAACTCCGGCGAAGACACAGACGCATAGCCGCCAGAGGCAGACCCGTCTTGCTGTTCTTCCTCGAAATCAAGGTAAACGAATTCTGCGCCCATGGATTCGACCTGCTCGGCCACTTCGGGCCGCACATCAAACGCGTAGGTGATCGCACCCAAGCTGGTCGCAGTCCCAATCGCGGCAAGACCGGCAACACCAGCGCCAACCACCAGAACCTTGGCTGGGGGCACTTTGCCCGCCGCCGTGATCTGACCGGTAAAGAAGCGACCAAAGTTATTGCCCGCCTCGATCACTGCACGGTAGCCTGCGATGTTGGCCATAGACGACAATGCATCCATCTTTTGCGCGCGGCTGATCCGGGGGATCATTTCCATCGCGACAACGGTGGCCCCTTTTTCGGCCGCCGCCTTCATTTTGGCTTCGTCCGCGACAGGGCTAAAGAACGAGATCAGCGTTTGACCGCTGCGCAGTTTCTTCATCTCTGCGTCATCGGGTACGCGCACCTTGGCAACCACATCGGCAGCTTTCCAAAGTGCCGTTGCCGTTTTGACGACCTTTACACCTGCTGCGGTATAGGCTGCATCGTCGAAACCTGATGCCAGACCAGCACCCGTTTCGATCATGCACTCATGACCCAGTTTTTGCAGCTGAAGCGCTGACTCAGGGGTCATCGCAACGCGGCGTTCCCCTTCAAATACTTCCTTTGGCGTCCCGATCTTCAATCCAGAATCCCCCGTGTTGCAGTGTTGCGTCCACCGTGGCGCAACATTATTACGCTGAGCAGTACCGCTTGGGTTCCAATAGTACAAGATGTGGCCCCGGATAGAAGGCCCATTCTGCCCCCCGCTAGCGCTAAAAGCCCGTTTTCTGGTCCCGCGACGTTGCGTGACAAAGCGCCATGGCTTGCGCCTGCCCCACCCTGCCGCCAGCATGGTCGAAATTCAAAGGGAGGACACCATGAACCTGAACGGAAAACACGCATTTATCACAGGCGGCGGCACAGGCATCGGTCTGGCGATTGCCCAAGACCTTGCCGCGAAAGGCGCGCATGTCACCATTACCGGCCGCCGCCAAGCGGTGCTGGACGAGGTCGCAGGCCCGAACATGACCGGCATCGCAATGGACGTGCGCAATGAAGAAGACGTGGTCGCCAAGATCGCCGCCGCCGTTGCAGCCCATGGCCCGATCCAGATTTGCATTCCCAACGCCGGCATCGCCGAAGGCAAAGCCGTACATAAGACCGATATGGAATTCTGGCGCAATATGATGTCGACCAATCTGGACGGCGCGTTCCTAACCATCCGCGAATCGTTGAAATCCATGCGCGAAACCGACTGGGGCCGCGTGATCGCGATATCCTCGATGGCAGGCTTGCGCGGGCTGCCCGGTGCCGCCGCCTATTCCGCGTCCAAGCACGGCATGATCGGGCTGGTACGGTCGCTGGCCGAGGATTACATGGGCCAACCCTATACGTTCAATGCGATTTGCCCCGGCTATGTGGACACGCCGATCATCACCCGCAACACGGCCTCAATCTCGGAACGCGCTGGAATTTCCGAGGAAAAAGCCCGTGCGATCATGGTAAATTCCAATCCCCACAAGCGGTTAATTGACGTATCCGAAGTGTCCGCCGCTGCGGCATGGCTGACCGGTCCCGGATCGCAAAGCATCAACGGTCAGTGCATCCAGATCACCGGCGGTCATATGTAAAAGGGATTCAGGATTCGTTAACCATTATCCTGCTACGTTTTGGACATGGTTAATTACTCCACGGTCCCCGCCTGTCTCCTGCGTGCACCCTGTTATTTAAACGGGGCGTGCGCAGGATGACACTTTGCTTCAAAAGCCGCCGCAAATCCGCCAAATCGGGCAGCCATGGCGCAGCATTCCCGCCGCTACAGCGGCCCCATCAAAACCCGCCCGGGTTTGTCTGGCGCTCGCGGCGCACATCCGCCGCCCCCGCGCCCCGTCATACATTTGATTTCAGTTTTGGCCAACGCACGCGCCAAGCATCAGGCTGACTGCAACAATCCCTGCCGTCTGCCCTCGGCCCACGCCTGTGCCGCCGCGCCAAAGCGCTCGAACAATGGGCGCGAAACGGGGTCATTGGCGGCGTCCCATTCAGGATGCCACTGCACAGCAAGGGTAAAGCCAGCAGCCCCCCTGACATAGATCGCTTCAGGCGTGCCATCATCGGCAAAACCATCAATGACAATCCGTGCGCCCGGTTCCTTGATCCCCTGTCCATGCAAGGTGTTGGTCCGCACCTTAGTCGCGCCCAAAACATCGTGGAAAATACCGCCATGGGTAAAGGTCACATCATGGCGCAGCTCGAATTTCTCTTCGATCGTGCCATCCGGGGGCATCCTGTGGTTCATCCGCCCGGGCAAGTCGCGAATCTCGGGGTATAGCGACCCGCCCATCGCGACATTGACCTCTTGAAAACCGCGGCACACGCCGAAAAACGGCTGCCCACGGTCGACACATCTGCGGATCAGGCCCAATGCAATCGCATCGCGCGCCCGGTCAAAAGTGCCATGCGCCTCGGTCTCGGCCTCGCCGTATTCCTCAGGGTGGACATTCGGGCGGCCGCCGGTGAACAGAAAACCGTCACAGGTCTCCAACAACTCATCCACGGACACCAACGCCGGATCACTGGGGATAATCAACGGCATACAGCCCGACACCTGTGCCACCGCGACAGTGTTCATCGTGCCAGCGGCATGGATTGGGTACTGATCGTTCAAAAGGCTTGTATTGCCAATGATACCGACGACAGGACGTGACATATACAGCTACAGCCTCAAACTAGCGAATAGCGTAAAGCTTAGCGCGTCCTTTGAACGACCTCAACACCCCTTAAAGCCCTATTTTTAGGCTTCCCCTGTCAACCCGGCGGCGTCAATTCCGGCCAATCCGGCCTCGACGTCATTATCTGATGTGTCCCCCGTGATACCAACCGCGCCAATCACGACACCGCTTTCACCGCGCAACAAAATCCCGCCCGGCACCGGAACAACCGCACCCCCGAAAACACCATTCACCGCCGTCATGAAATAGGCTTGCGCCTCGGCCCGCGCCATTTGCGCACGTCCCGCCATGCCCAACATCACCGCGCCGTAAGCCTTACCATGGGCAATCGCAAAGCGTCCCGGTGCGGCCCCATCCTCGCGCTCGAACGCCTGCACATGGCCGCCCGCGTCCAAAACAACGACCGACAAGGGTTTGAATCCCATCTCGCGGCCCTTTTTAAACGTCTGCGCGATGATAATCCGCGCCTGCTCCAAGGAAACCATCATCCTAAACCCTTTTCATTTTGCCAATTAAACTCCGGGGAGCGCGAGGGGCTGGCCCCTCGCTCCCGTCCCGTCAACCTTGCGCGGCTTTCAACTCAAGCCGCCGCGCGTGCAACACAGGCTCGGTATAGCCCGACGGCTGCACACGTCCCTTCATCACCAGATCACAGGCCGCTTTAAACGCGATCCCGTCAAACCCTGGTGCCATCGGACGGTACAGCGGATCACCCGCATTTTGCCCATCCACAACGGCGGCCATCTTTTTCAGCCCCGCCATCACCTGATCTTCGGAAATCACCCCGTGATGCAGCCAATTCGCCAGCGCCTGCGCGGAAATCCGGCAGGTCGCGCGGTCTTCCATCAGGCCCACATCATGAATATCGGGCACTTTGGAACAGCCCACGCCCTGATCGACCCAGCGCACCACATAGCCAAGGATACCTTGGGCGTTGTTTTCAATCTCTTGGGTGATTTCGGCATCGGACAGGTTGCGCCCGGTCAGCACCGGAATGTGCAGCAGCGCGCCCAGCGTCGCACGGGGACCGCCCGCTTTGATCTCTTCTTGGCGCGCCAGCACGTCGACCTGATGGTAATGCATCGCGTGCAAGGTCGCGGCGGTGGGCGATGGCACCCAAGCACAGTTTGCACCGGCTTTGGGGTGGCCAATCTTGGCCTCCATCATGGCTGCCATCAGGTCAGGCATGGCCCACATACCTTTGCCAATCTGCGCCCGGCCCTGCAAGCCGCAGGCCAGACCGATATCAACATTGCGATCTTCATAGGCCGCGATCCATTCGGCGTTCTTCATCTCGCCTTTCGGCACCATTGGCCCCGCCTCCATCGAGGTGTGGATTTCGTCGCCTGTGCGGTCCAGGAAACCGGTGTTGATAAATGCCACCCGCGATTTTGCGGCCCGGATACATTCGGCCAGGTTGGCCGAGGTGCGGCGTTCTTCGTCCATGATACCCAGCTTGACGGTGTTGGCAGGCAGGCCAAGCGTGTTTTCGACATGGGTGAAAATCTCGTCGGCAAAGGCGACCTCGGCAGGGCCGTGCATCTTGGGTTTAACCACATAGACCGATCCAGCGACCGAATTGCGCATCCCGCCGGTCTTTTGCAGATCATGCATCGCAATCAGCGTTGTGATCATCGCATCCATCAGCCCCTCGCCCACTTCCAGACCATCACGGTCCAGCACGGCGGGGTTGGTCATCAGATGGCCCACATTGCGGATCAACATCAGCGACCGCCCTTTGAGGGTCAGCGTCGATCCATCCGGCGCGGTGTATTCCCGATCGGGGTTCATGGCGCGGGTGACCTGCTGGCCGCCCTTTTCAAAGGTCTCTGACAGATCGCCCTTCATCAGGCCCAGCCAATTGCCATAGGCAACAACCTTGTCTTCGGCATCCACGGCGGCAACGCTGTCTTCGCAATCCATGATCGTGGACAGTGCGGATTCCATCAAGACGTCGGACACATGGGCAGGGTCAGTTTTGCCAATCGGGTGATCCGCGTCGATCTGAACCTCGATATGCAGGCCGTTATGCTTCAGCAAAATTGCCGTCGGCGCATCCGCGGCACCACGGTAGCCCGCAAATTGCGCCGCGTCCTCAAGGGTGCCTGCACCTGACAAGGCCAAAGCACCGTCCGAAACCGCGATCCCCGATACATCCGCCCAAGAGCCCGACGCCAGCGGTGCAGCCTCGTCCAGAAACGCCTTGGCCTTAGCCACAACCCGTGCGCCGCGCGCCGCGTCATAGCCTTTGCCCTGCGGCAGATCGCCCAAGGCATCGGTGCCGTAGAACGCATCATACAAGCTACCCCAGCGGGCGTTGGCGGCATTCAGGGCAAAGCGGGCATTCGTAATCGGCACCACCAACTGCGGGCCGGGCACCGACGCGATTTCAGGATCAACGCCAGCCGTATCGATTGAGAACGCGGGCCCTTCCGGCACCAGATACCCGATGTCACGCAGAAACGCGGTATAGCTTTCGGCGTCGTGATCCTGCCCTGCTCGTTCTTTGTGCCACGCGTCGATCTTGGCCTGCATGTCTTCTCGTACCTGCAGCAGATCGCGGTTCTTGGGGCCTAGCCCGTGCACCAGATCAGAAAAACCCGCCCAAAAGCTGTCGGCATTCACGCCGGTGCCGGGCAATGCTTGGGTCTCGATAAAGCGGACCAATTCGTCCGCGACCTGCAAGCCGTTCTTATCTGTGCGTTGGGTCATTGAATGCTCCTTGGGTTTCGTCTGCAATCGCTTTGGCAAATTCTTAAGAGGTAACACCCCCTTGGGCAAGCTGTATTGGTAAAATTATATTACCAATCCTGCGCACCGCCCCGACGCGATCCCTAAAACAGTTTTGATCAGACATAGAAAAAGGCGGGCTCCGTCTCCAGAACCCGCCCTCAAACTGGCACCTAAAACTTAGGCGTTTTAGTTGCTGTCGGTAGCTGTCGTCCCCACCGGATCGGCGGTTGCATCCACGCTCGCAGCACCTGCGTCTTGTTCGACCGCTGTATCCTCAGTCGCCATATCCTCGCGCCCGTTGTCCACAACAAAGAACAACAGCAAAAGCACCATCAAGACGCCAAATATCATGGCCCCTCTGATCCCCAATAGGGCTGGCTTATGTTGCTTTTCTTGCTTGTCGATATTTGTGTCGGGTGCTGACATGATCATTCTCCGGTTAATGCTTCACATTCCCGCCTTGCGGGTGGGTGGTTGCAGGATTAACGTCCCACCCGAACACTAAGTTCCGACATAAAGGAAAAAGCATGCGCGATGACGCCCCCCAGACGATATACCTAGCCGATTACACGCCTTACGGCTTTGTGATCGACAGTGTCTCGCTGCAATTTGACCTTGACCCGCACATCACCCGCGTCAAAAGCGCCATCGCCTTTCGCCCTAACCCCGATGCCACCGACCGCACGTTCTTGCTGAACGGGGAAAACCTGAAACTGATCAGCGCAAAAATTGATGGCAAGCCCGTCACCCCCAAATTTACCGCAGAGGGGCTGACCTGCGACGTGCCTGATGGGCCGTTTTTATGGGAGGCCGAGGTCGAGATCGACCCGACCGGCAATACAGCGCTTGAGGGGCTTTATATGTCGAACGGCATGTATTGCACCCAATGCGAGGCGGAAGGGTTTCGCAAGATCACCTATTACCCTGACCGCCCCGACGTGATGGCCGTGTTCACCGTCACCGTTAACGGCCCGCATCCGGTACTGCTGTCTAACGGCAACCCGGTCAGCACAGACACCCACAGCGCCCAGTGGCATGACCCATGGCCCAAGCCTGCGTATCTGTTCGCCCTTGTTGCCGGCGATCTGGTGGCACATCCGGGCAGTTTCACCACCAAATCCGGCCGCGATGTCGCACTTAACCTCTATGTGCGCCCCGGTGACGAAGACAAATGCGCCTTTGGCATGCAGGCATTGAAGGATTCAATGAAATGGGACGAAGAGGTCTATGGCCGCGAATATGACCTTGATCTGTTCAACATCGTCGCCGTGGATGATTTCAACATGGGTGCCATGGAAAACAAGGGGCTGAACGTCTTCAACTCATCTGCTGTGCTGGCCTCGCCCGAAACCTCGACCGATATGAATTTCGAACGGATCGAGGCGATTATCGCCCATGAGTATTTCCATAACTGGACCGGCAACCGCATCACCTGCCGTGACTGGTTCCAATTGTGTCTCAAGGAAGGACTGACCGTTTTCCGCGATAGCCAGTTCACCTCCGACATGCGCTCGGCTCCCGTGAAACGCATCGGTGATGTGATCGACCTGCGCGCGCGCCAATTCTCCGAAGACCAAGGCCCGCTGGCCCACCCCGTGCGCCCGGCAAGCTTTCAGGAAATCAACAACTTCTACACCGCGACGGTCTATGAAAAAGGGGCCGAAGTCATTGGCATGCTGAAATCGTTGGTCGGCGATAAAGCCTATTCAGATGCGCTTGATCTCTACTTTGACCGCCACGACGGTCAGGCCTGCACCATCGAGGATTGGCTGAAAGTGTTCGAAGACACCACGGGCCGCGACCTCACGCAGTTCAAACGCTGGTATTCCCAAGCCGGCACCCCGCGTCTGTCGGTGACCGAAGACTGGGATCACGGCAAGCTGACGTTGAACTTTAAACAACACACCCCGCCTAGTGCTGCCACGCCAGACCCGCAGCCCCACGTGTTGCCCATCGCCGTTGGCCTGATCGACCAAGACGGCGACGAGGTTGAACCGACCGTGGTGCTCGAAATGACCCAAGCCGAACAAAGCTTTGTCTTTGACAACCTCGGGACCCGCCCCATCACATCCGTGCTGCGCGGTTTTTCCGCCCCCGTTGTCCTGACCCAAGACCTAAGCGATGCCGACCGTGCGCATCTGCTGGCCTATGACACCGATCCATTTAACCGCTGGGAACAGGGCCGCATCTTGGCCCGCAAGTCGCTGATCGCGATGATCCTTGAGGGTAAGAAACCCAATAAGGATTGGCTGAAAGGCATCCGTTCCGTCATCAGTGACGAACATCTTGATCCCGCCTACCGCGCTTTGATGCTGGGCCTGCCCTCGCAATCCGATCTGGCGCGCGCCTTGGCCGAAGACGGCCACACACCCGACCCCGACATCATCTATGCGGCGGTCGAGGCCACCCGCGACGCGATGGCCAAATCCTATGCCAATCTGGTGCCGACGCTCTATATGCGCCACACCGTGACAGACGCTTACGAGCCCAACGCCGCGCAATCTGGCAAACGGTCGCTGGCCAATGCCGCCTTATCCCTGCTGACCCGCACCGACGACGGTGCCATGGCGCAAAAGCAATATGACGCCGCCGATAACATGACCCAGCAGCTTAACGCCTTGGCCAATCTTATCCGCGCGGGCAAAGGCAGCACCGCCTTGCAAGTCTTTGAGGCGCAATGGCGAAAAGACCGTCTGGTGATGGATAAATGGTTCGGCCTGCAAGTCATGGAAGCCGACCCTGAAGACGCGCACGAGGTCGTAGAAACGCTCACCAAACATGCCGATTTCAACTGGAAGAACCCCAACCGGTTCCGGTCGGTGTTGGGGGCCTTTGCCGCGCATCACGCCGGGTTCCACCATGCGTCGGGCGCAGGATACCGCTTGCTGGCCGATTGGCTGATCAAGCTTGATCCGGTGAACCCGCAAACCACGGCGCGCATGTGTTCTGCCTTCCAGACATGGAAACGCTATGACACGGACCGTCAGGCCATGATCAAAACCGAACTCGACCGTATTCTCGCGCAACCGGACCTTTCACGCGACACAACTGAAATGCTGACCCGCATACGGGGCGCGTAACAGATGTACGCTGCCCGCCAGAGAACACGTGTATCTGGCGGCAGCACCTAGTGGCCGAGAGCTATACATACCAACGGCAGGGGCGCAGCGCCCCTGCGGTCGCCGTTCTTGTGATTATCTGGGCCGCGCTGCTCTACGCTTGGGTGATGCTTGACGCGGCACCGTTGATCATCGGTATTATCGGGGCCTGCTCCCTCCCCGCATTCTATGATGTGATCGTTAATCCCGCCGCGGGCCTCAGCCTCAGCGAAACAAGCCTCGACTGGTATAGCGGTCGCCGCACCGCGCAGGTCCGCCTGTCAGAAATCAACCATATCCGCCTCGATACCCGGCTCGATTTTTCAGTCCGCGCCACGGTGATTCTCAACTCGGGCCGGAAACTCCGTATCCCGTTCGAGGCAACACCACCGCACAAAACCTTTGAGCATGCGCTGAACGCCCGCGACATTAAAACCGAACGCCATCACTTCAGCCTCAGGCAATGACCCCTCGCTTCTCTGGCTCCTAAATATCCTCGCCGAAGGCATCCCGCAGCTGCACCCATCGCAAAGGCCTGCGTTTCATCCGTCCGGCCAGCCCAGCCATGTGTTTTCCTGCGTTTTCGGCCGTTTCAAACCTTGCCCGAAATAAGTCAAAAACACACGTTGTAGATGTAAATAATTCTCAGATGAACCTTGGCAAAGCCATGATTGCGCCCGAATCTCAGACCAGATTGTTCCAATACAAAGCGACCAACAAAGCTTGGCGAACGGGAAATTGGACAATAAATGCTGCAGATCATGAACTTCTTTAAACGCAAGAACACGTCGTTTACGTCGCAAGACACTGCAGACAGTGCCGCTATGCCTTCCGCTGCGGGCTTTTCGGAGTCGGGATTTGCTGAAAAAGCAACGCCCGCGCCAAGGCGGCCGCGCAGCGCCCGTCAGACCCCCAGTACAGTCAACCATGACGCGT
Organism: uncultured Sulfitobacter sp.; assembly: GCF_964021855.1. Taxonomy (NCBI): domain Bacteria; kingdom Pseudomonadati; phylum Pseudomonadota; class Alphaproteobacteria; order Rhodobacterales; family Roseobacteraceae; genus Sulfitobacter; species uncultured Sulfitobacter sp. The sequence continues at coordinate 730,167 of NZ_CAXHZD010000002.1, read as the reverse complement.
TCAAGGATATGCTGAAAATCGACTGTCCCAACCCCACCGCCGAGGAAAGCGCACGCGATGGTTTTCAACAAACCGGGCAACGTCTGGTACGTCAGGAAAACTGGCCCGCGCTGAGCGAAGCCATTCGCAAATACGACCTTGCTGGCACCTTAACCACGGGATCAATGCCGGTCGCCGATCTGATCGCCTTTGGCGCGCGCGCCGATGTGGTCTTGGCCGCAGAACATGCAATCCGCGAAAGCGACCACCGCGTCGCCAAGGAAGTGCTGACCGGCATCGAAGCGTTTGAACATGTGCTCGAAGAATATCCAGATGATTATATCGTCGCCTGCATCGTCGCGCAGGCCCATATCGATATCGGCTGGGCGTGGCGCGGCAACGGCTGGGACAAGGACGTACCCAAGCGCAACCGCGACGCTTTTGAGGCGCATCTTGCCCGCGCCGACGACATTATCGAACCGTTTCTGGCGCGCCATGCCAACAGCCCCCTGCTTTCCGCCACCCATTGCGCCCAAGTCAACGGCCCCGCCAACCGCAAGGAACAAGTGGCCGATAAATACGAGCATCTGATCAACCTCAACCCGCTGAACCCCGGCCCGATGCGCGCCATGGGCAATCATCTGTTGCCGCGTTGGTTCGGCAGCTATGCCCAGCTAGAGCTTGAGGCACGGCGCACCGCTGCGCGCACAGAACATATTTGGGGTGCGGGCGGTTACACTTGGGTCCAGTTTGACGCTATTTCCTGCGATGACGAAGCCTGCGCAAACCTTGACCTGCCGTTTTTCATCGAAGGGTTGCGCGACATCCTAAGCCGCAATTCGGACGCCTATACCGCCAATCTTCTTGCCGCCTATTGCGCCAATACCATCGGTCAGGGCTTTACCGGAAACGACAAGGCCGACAGCGTGCGGGCCCAGATTGCGGGCTGCACCGAATGGATCGTGCGCGAGCATCTGACGGAACTGCACCCGATGGTCTGGGCCCATGCGGCGCATGGGTTCGACAACAACCTGCGCATCAGCTCCCCGCGTAAATTTGCAGCGGCCGGTCGCGATGATGCCATGCGCATTATGGCTGGTCTGTTCAAATCCGAAATCGCCGCAGGCAAGCGTATCGTGTTCACTGAAAACGGGCCGCAAGCAAACGCCGTATAGGGCGTGTAGGGGTCTAAGTCGCATACCAACCAATCGCCGCGCCCAACCTGCCCCGGCCCGTCCGATCCGCTGTGATTGACGGGCTATGGCCAAGCGCCCTCTTGCAGCACCCCGCCCCCTGTCTTATGACCAAGCGATGTTACCCAAGATGCCAAAGGTGCCCTGATGCTTGACCTGACCTATGACACCCCCAAAGTCCGCACAATTGCCGGTGCCAAACATGACTGGGAGCTGGTGATCGGGATGGAAGTCCACGCTCAGGTGCTCTCCAACGCCAAGCTGTTCTCGGCCGCCTCTACCAAATTCGGGGCCGAACCGAACAGCAACGTGTCCTTCGTTGATGCCGCCATGCCGGGCATGCTGCCCACGCTCAACGAATTCTGTGTTGAACAAGCCGTGCGCACGGGGCTGGGCCTCAAGGCGCAGATCAACCTCGAAAGCGCGTTCGACCGCAAAAACTATTTCTACCCCGATTTGCCGCAAGGCTATCAGATTTCCCAACTTTACCACCCCATCGTGGGCGAAGGCGAAGTGTTGGTTGAAATGGGTGACAACACGGCACGTCTGGTGCGCGTTGAACGTATCCACCTTGAACAAGACGCCGGCAAATCCATTCACGACATGGACCCGAACATGTCTTTCGTTGACCTGAACCGCACGGGCGTCGCCCTGATGGAGATCGTCAGCAAGCCCGACATCCGTGGCCCGGAAGAGGCTGCTGCCTATCTGACCAAACTGCGCCAGATCCTGCGCTATCTGGGGACGTGTAACGGCGATATGCAATCGGGTGCCATGCGCGCCGATGTGAACGTGTCGATCTGCCTGCCCGGCCAATACGAAAAATACCAAGCGACCCAAGATTTCAGCCATCTGGGCACCCGCTGCGAGATCAAGAACATGAACTCCATGCGGTTTATCCAGCAAGCGATCGAAGTCGAAGCCAAACGCCAAATCGCCATCGTTGAAGGCGGTGGTGAAGTCATGCAAGAAACCCGGCTGTTTGACCCCGACAAGATGGAAACCCGCTCCATGCGGTCCAAGGAAGAAGCGCATGATTATCGCTACTTCCCCGATCCCGACCTGCTGCCCTTGGTGATTGAACAGGCGTGGGTCGATGACATCAACGCGACCCTGCCCGAACTTCCCGACGCCAAGAAAGCACGTTTTATCAACGACTTTGGGCTAAGCGATTATGACGCATCAGTTTTGACGGCTGATCTGGATAGCGCGCGTTATTTTGAGGAAACGGCCAAAGGCCGCGACGGCAAGATGGCTGCGAACTGGGTGATCAACGAATTGTTCGGCCGCCTGAAAAAGGATGAAAAGACGATCAACGACAGCCCCGTCACCCCGGCGCAGCTGGGCGGTGTGGTCGATTTGATCGCGTCTGACGCCATTTCCGGCAAGATCGCCAAGGACCTGTTTGAGATCGTGTATACCGAAGGCGGCGACCCTGCCGTGATCGTCGAAGAGCGTGGCATGAAGCAGGTCACAGACACCGCAGCCATCGAGGCCGCCGTGGACGAGATTATTGCCGCCAACCCCGATCAGGTTGCCAAAGCCCGCGAGAACCCAAAACTTGCCGGCTGGTTTGTCGGTCAGACCATGAAAGCAACCGGCGGCAAAGCCAATCCGAAAGCGGTAAACCAAATCGTAGCGAAAAAGCTGCAAGGCTGACGGCGCGCGCGGAATTTTTCAAAAATTCCGGCCCGTTTTCTTTGAAAGAAAACGGCGCGTTCCGCCCCCATAGCCCCATATTTTGAAAGGCTTTATGATGGATACCCCTTTTCGGTCATCGCTGCGGGTCGTGAAACCTGAATGGATTGATTTTAATGGCCATTTGAACATGGCCTATTATTCCGTCCTCATGGATAACGCCGTTGATGATGCCTATGGGCAGATCGGCTTTGGCCCCGAATATCAAAAACAGGGCTGCACCACCTATGTCGCCGAATTCCACATCTGCTATGTGCGCGAATTGCACGAAGGTGCCCGGACGTATTGCACCTTTCAACTGCTGGATTATGACGAAAAGCGGTTTCACAGCTTTACCGAGCTGAGGCACGAAGACGGCTGGCTTGCCGCCACGGGCGAGGCATTAACCCTGCACGTTGATCAGTCCGGCCCCCGCGTCGCGCCGATGCCGCAACCAATCCTGTCCAAACTTGACGCAATGAAGCAGGCGCACAGCAGCCTGCCCTATCCTGAACGTGCCGGACGTAAAATCGGGTTGAAGAAGTAACACGATCGCCAGCACAGCCTGATAAGTTGTAAATTCAACCTGCACGACACGTTGTGCGGCAGTTATTGATAGGCTAAGACGCTTCAAACAACGCCAAAGGACGGTCATGCCCCGCTACGAATACAAAGTCGTTCCCGCGCCTAAAAAGGGCCTGAAGGGCAAAGACGTCAAAGGGGCCGAAGCCCGCTTTTCCCATGCATTAGAAGACCTTATGAACAGCCTTTCAAGCGAGGGATGGGAATATCAGCGCGCGGAAACATTGCCATCCACGGAACGTGCTGGCCTGACCGGGACCAAAAATGAATGGCGCAATGTGCTGGTGTTCCGCCGTCCGCACGCAAGCGATGTAGATGCGTTTCAGCCCGAACTGCTGCCCGCACCGCAAGACGAAGCACCGGTGCAAGACAAAGCTGAAGCCAAAGCCGCCCCGCAAAACGGCGATGCGGTTAGCGGTGAAGGTGAAAAAGCGGACGACGCAAAGAAACCCACTGCGCCGGCCCCCACGGCACCCCAGCCTAAAATAGGCTAAACGTCGAGGTCCAGCGCCAGCGCGTGAATGCGGCCGATCAGCTCGGCCCCCAAGGCGTCGTGCACAGCGCGGTGGCGGGCAATCCGGCTCAAGCCCTTGAATTTTGCAGACCTGATTTTTACGTTAAAGTGACTTTCGCCCCCCTCTTGAAAGCCCGCATGCCCGCGATGGCTTTCACTATCATCCACCACATTCAATTCAGTTGGCGCAAAGGCGGCTTCTAAACGGTCGGCAATTTCTTGTGTTACTGACATTTTTTCGCAAAGCCCCCTTCAATCTGGCGCTGCAATCTTTAGAGTGATCGTCCTGAGTCGGAAAGGTCCATATCATGCCCAAGCCTGATCCCTTTGGATTCGACATGTCCGTGTCGTCCTCCAAAAAGAAAAACCCCCGTGGCCGCAGGGGTATGTCCGGTGCATCCGAGACATCGCAGCGGCTGTGTTCCCACGAGGGATGCCAAGAGCCCGGTAAATACCGCGCGCCTAAGGCCCCGGATGTGCTGGACGACTATTTCTGGTTCTGCCAGCAGCATGTGCGCGAATATAACCTCAAGTGGAACTTCTTTGACGGCACCACCGAGGCGGAACTGAACGCGCAGCAATCCAAGGACAAAGTTTGGGAACGCACAACCAAGCCGCTTGGCGATCCCGAGGCACGCGCCTGGGCCCGTTTGGGTATCGAAGACCCTCATCAAGTGCTGGGCAAAAACGCCACGCAAAATCCAGGCAAAGGCCCCGCCGCAGGCCGCCGTTTGCCCCCGACAGAACGCCGCGCCATCGAGATTCTCGAGGCCAAGGACAACTGGACCAAGCCCGAGGTGCGCAAAGCCTATAAGGCGCTGATCAAGGTCTTGCACCCTGACATGAACGGCGGCGACCGCAGCCAAGAAGAACAGCTGCAAGAGGTCGTATGGGCTTGGGACCAAATCAAAGTCAGCCGCAACTTCAAAGACAAATAAATCTATACCCGCGCGCCCGTGGTCTGGCATGAACCACCGGCGCGCGGTTTGCACGACGTGCCCCCAAATCCCCTTATCTGCGCAGATGCGGCGCGCTGTCATTGCCGCAGATGCGAATTGGGCCTTTCCCTCAGGCTTAAGAAAGATATGTTGCCTAACGAAACCGCCCTGACCCGCAGGCGCGTATGATTATGAAGGACGACACAGCATGGCCGAGACCTCATTGGATCTTAACGCGAAACCCACCAAAGAGATCTCCGTTCGCGAAGTCTTTGGCATCGACACAGACATGGTCGTTCACGGGTTCGAGGAACGCACATCCCGCGTGCCCGATCTGGACAGCACCTATAAGTTTGACCCTGACACCACGATGGCCATTCTTGCCGGCTTTAACCACAACCGCCGCGTTATGGTTCAGGGGTATCACGGCACGGGTAAATCCACCCACATCGAACAAGTCGCAAGCCTGCTGAACTGGCCTTGCGTGCGCGTCAACCTTGATAGCCACATCAGCCGGATCGACCTGATCGGTAAAGACGCGATCAAACTGGTGGACGGCAAACAGGTCACAACGTTCCAAGAAGGCATCCTGCCTTGGGCCTTGCGCAACCCGACCGCAATCGTGTTCGACGAATATGATGCAGGCCGCGCCGACGTGATGTTCGTGATCCAACGTGTTCTTGAGGTCGACGGCAAGCTGACCTTGCTGGACCAGAACCAAGTGATTGAGCCACACCCCTATTTCCGCATTTTCGCGACCGCCAACACCGTTGGTTTGGGCGATACCACGGGCCTGTACCACGGCACCCAGCAAATCAACCAAGGTCAGATGGACCGTTGGTCGCTGGTCGCCACGCTGAACTATCTGTCGATCGAGGCCGAGACCCAGATCGTTCTGTCCAAGAACCCACATTACAACACCGACAAGGGCCGCAAGACGATCAAGCAGATGGTCACCGTTGCCGACCTGACCCGCACGGCCTTCATGAACGGCGATCTGTCCACCGTGATGTCACCGCGTACCGTCATCGCATGGGCCCAAAACGCCGAGATTTTCCGCAACGTCGGCTATGCCTTCCGCCTGTCCTTCCTCAACAAATGCGACGAGCTTGAGCGCCAAACGGTTGCCGAGTTCTATCAGCGTCTGTTCGACGAAGAACTGCCTGAATCAGCGGCCAGCGTGAGCTTGGGGTGACCCCAAAAGGAGCCCCCATGCACATCGGATTAATCGGCGGCATCGGAGTTGCAGCAACAGTTGTTTATTACCAGCGGCTCACTGCGGCTGCCCAAGCCTTGGGCGGCCCGTTGCAACTGACCATTTCGCATGGCGACGTCCAAACCCTGATCCGCAATAATCTTGCGGATAATAGGGACGCCCAAGCCAAGGTTTATGCCAAGGCGATTGACCAACTTGCAGCCGCAGGTGCGGATTGTGTGGCGATTACCTCGCTTGGGGGGCATTTTTGCTTTGAAGAAACCCAAGCGATCTCGGCACTGCCTCTGATCTCTGGGGTGGCACCGTTAGATGCTTATTTCCAAAAGCGCGGCATCGGCACGGTGGGTATTCTTGGGACAAAGGTTGTGATGAAGACGGGCCTTTATGGTCAATTGCACCAGACCAAGGCAGTGGCCCTAGAAGACGAGATTGAACACTTGGCGCAAAGCTATCAGGATCTTGCCGTCGCGGGTCATTGTACCGATGAACAACGTGCATTGTTTATGGACGCAGGCGCACGGCTGGTGTCTGATCGCGGTGCCGATGCAGTTGTCTTGGCAGGCACCGACCTGAACCTTGCCTTTGATGGGCGCGCCACCGATTATACCGTGATTGATGCGTTAGATGTTCACGTGGATATTCTGGCGCGACTGGCAACAGGGCATATCACTTTAGAACAGGCCATGGGGAAACCAGATGTCTAAACCTTCCGACAACCCCGCCGACGCGTTCAAAAAGGCGCTGGCCGAAGCGACCAAGGTCATGTCCCATGATCCGGACGTAACGGTCACCTATTCCGTTGATCCTTCGGGCATGTCCGGCGACGCGATGCGTTTGCCGCAGGTCAGCCGCCGCATGACCCGTGACGAAGTGTTGCTAGCCCGTGGCACCGCTGACGCGCTGGCGTTGAACCGGCGCTATCACAACGGCCAGACCCATTCGAAATACCTGCCCAATGGCGACATGGCCCGCGATCTGTACGAGGCCATGGAAACCGCCCGTTGCGAGGCCGTGGGCGCGCGCGACATGCCCGGCACCGCAGGCAATATCGACGCCAAAATCAAATACGACGCCCTGCGCAAGGGATACGATCAGGCCAAACAGCCCAGCGATGTGCCACTGGCCACCGCCGCCGGGTACCTTGTCCGCCATCTGGCCACGGGCCGCGATCTGCCCCCTGGTGCCTCCGAGGCGATGGAACTATGGCGCGGCTATATCGAGGATCAGGCTGGTGGCACGCTTGAGACCTTGAACGAGACCTTGGACGATCAGGCGGCCTTTGCTCGGTTTGCGCGCAAAATGATCGTTGATCTGGGCTATGGCGACCAGCTGGGCGACGACCCGGATCAGTCGGACGACGACCAAGACAGCGCCGAGGAAGAAGGCACCGAAGAAGAGCAAGACCCAGATAGCACCGGTCAGGATGAGGACGACGACGAGCAGGCCGAAGCCTCGCCCGAGCAGTCGCAGGAACAACAGCAAGACGAATCCCAAGCGCAAGTGTCGATGGATGACATGGCCGATCAAGAGCTGGGCGACGAAGCCGAGATGCCCGATGGCGACGCCCCGATGGAGCCACCTGCCCCGCCGCAAGCGTCAGACGCGGATCCCAATTATCTGGTCTATAACAGCGAGAATGACGAGGTTATCGGCGCAGAAGATCTGGCCGAACCCGCTGAGCTGGAACGCCTGCGCGCCTATCTGGATCAGCAGCTTGAGCCGTTAAAAGGTGCCGTGAGCCGCCTTGCCAACAAGCTGCAACGCCGTCTTCAGGCACAGCAAAACCGGTCGTGGGAGTTTGACCTCGAAGAAGGCACGCTGGACGCGGGCCGTCTGGCGCGGATCGTGGCGAACCCCACCACGCCGCTGTCGTTCAAGATGGAAAAAGACACCGAATTCCGCGACACCTGCGTGACGTTGTTGTTGGATAACTCCGGCTCTATGCGCGGGCGGCCGATCTCCATCGCGGCGATTTGCGCCGATGTTCTGGCGCGCACGCTGGAACGCTGCAACGTCAAAGTCGAGATTTTGGGCTTTACCACCCGCGCGTGGAAAGGTGGCCAAGCCCGCGAAGCATGGCTGAACGAAGGCCGCCCCGTGCAGCCCGGCCGTTTGAACGATCTGCGCCACATCATCTATAAATCCGCCGACGCCCCATGGCGACGGACGCGGCCCAATCTGGGTCTGATGATGAAGGAAGGATTGCTCAAGGAAAACATCGACGGCGAGGCACTGGAATGGGCACACCGCCGGATGATCGCCCGCCACGAATCGCGCAAAATTTTGATGGTGATCAGTGACGGCGCACCCGTCGATGACAGCACCCTGTCGGTGAACCCTGCCAACTATCTGGAAAAACACCTGCGCGATGTGATTGCCATGGTCGAGAAGCGCAAAGCCGTTGAATTGCTTGCGATTGGTATCGGCCATGACGTGACCCGCTATTACGACCGCGCGGTCACGATTACGGATGTTGATCAACTGGCCGGGGCCATGACCGAACAACTGGCAGCGCTGTTTGATACCGATCCCCGTGCACGGGCCCGCGTCATGGGCATGCGCCGCGCAAGCTGAGACGGCGGGACGCTCCGCGGGGAGTTTATTTGGCAAAATGAAGAAGGACTTGCGTCATGTTTCAATCGTTTGAGGTGACATCGAGGCCTGAACAGGGGCCGCCACGTTTGGCCGCATTGCGTACTGAATTGAAGGCCGAAGGGCTGGACGGCTTTCTGGTGCCGCGCGCCGATGCGCATCAGGGCGAATACGTTGCCCCCCATGATGAACGGCTAAGCTGGCTGACCGGGTTCACCGGATCGGCGGGCTTTTGCGCCGCGCTGATGGATGTGGCGGGCGTGTTTATCGACGGGCGCTATCGCACGCAGGTCAAGGCGCAGGTGGCCGATGTCTATACCCCCGTGGCTTGGCCCGAAGTGTCCTTGGCCGAATGGCTGCGCGCTGAGCTGCCAAACGGCGGCATCGTTGGGTTTGACCCGTGGTTGCATGCCGTGGGGCAGATCGAGCAATTGGAGGCGGCGCTGACGGGCAGCGGGATAGAGATGCGGCGCTGTGCCAATCTGGTGGACCGGATTTGGGCGGACCAGCCCGCGCCACCCATGTTCCCCGCCAAGGTGCACCCGTTGGAATTCGCTGGCGAATCCCATGCCGACAAATGCGCGCGTTTGGCTGCAGAGCTGCGTAAAAAGGGCGAAGCGGCGGCCGTGATTACCCTGCCTGACAGCCTGTGTTGGTTGTTGAACATCCGCGGCGCTGACATTGCCCGCAATCCGGTTGTGCATGGTTTTGTTGTTTTGCACGGGAGCGGGGCGGTTGATCTGTTTGTTGCGCCCCAGAAAGTTGCCGATCTGACCGATCATTTAGGCGACAGTGTCACAGTACACAAACCCGATGCCTTGCTGGGGTATCTTAAAACCCTCGAAGGGCCGGTCCGGTTGGATAAAACCACCGTTCCGGTTGCTGTGGCTGACGCCGTAGGCGACCGTGCATCATGGGGCGATGATCCCTGCGCCCTGCCCAAAGCCTGCAAAAACGAGGCCGAAGTGGCAGGATCAGCCGCTGCGCATCTGCGCGATGGGGCGGCGCTGGTTGAATTGCTGGCCTGGCTGGATGCCCAAGCGCCCGGCAGCGTGACCGAGACGCAAGTGGTCGCGCAGCTTGAGGCCTGCCGCCGACGGGACAACGCGTTGCAGGACATCAGCTTTGAGACCATCGCGGGCACCGGCCCCAACGGCGCGATCATGCATTACCGGGTGACCGAGGAAACCGATAGCACGCTAGAGAACGGCCACTTGCTGGTGCTGGATTCTGGCGGGCAATATCTGGACGGCACCACCGACATCACCCGCACCATCCCCATCGGTGCCGCCCCGTTGGAGGCGAAACAAGCGTTCACCCGTGTGCTGGCTGGCATGATCGCGATGAGCCGCCTGCGCTGGCCGCAGGGCCTTGCCGGGCGCGATATCGAGGCGATAGGCCGCCTGCCCCTGTGGATGGCCGGACAAGATTTCGACCACGGGTTGGGCCACGGTGTTGGTGCCTATCTAAGCGTGCATGAGGGGCCGCAACGGCTGAGCAAGGTCAGCACGGTGCCGTTGATGCCCGGTATGATCCTGAGCAACGAGCCGGGATATTACCGCGAGGGGGCCTTTGGCATCCGGTTGGAAAACCTGCTGGTGGTGCGCCCTGCGCCCGATCTGCCGGGCGGCGACGCACATCGCAAGATGCTGCATTGGGAAACCCTCAGCTTTGCGCCCATAGATACACGGTTGATTATCGCGGATATGCTGGACAGCGCCACGCGCGACTGGCTGAATGCCTATCACCGCGACGTCGCGGAAAAGATCGGGCCGCGCCTATCGCCTGAGGCAAAATTATGGTTGGATGCTGCAACTGCGCCGATCTGAGCGCCGCATAATGCTGTAACGTTAGGGAGGCCGGTCCGAGAATGTCAGACCATATCAAAATCTTGAAAGCCAATGGCACCTGGACAGTCCGCGCCGGTGGTGCCGTGCTGGCCGAAACAAAGAATGCGCTTGAACTGCGCGAAGGCGATATGAATGCGGTGATCTATATCCCGCGCAGTGACATCGCGATGGCCTTTCTGGACAAGACCGACAAGACGACCCATTGCCCGCACAAAGGCGATGCGACCTATTACTCCGTCGTCACCAAAAGCCGCACGTTGCAAAATGTTGCGTGGTCATATGAAGACCCCAGCGACCAAGTCGCTGAGATCAAAGGACATCTTGCCTTTTACAACCTGCCCGAAGTCACCGTCGAGCAGATTTAAACGTTTAGACGTTCAGCAACCAACTGGTGTCGGCGCTTAGGGCGGCGGCATCGGTGTTTTGCAAGATCACCACCACATTCCCTTCAACGACGATCTCGCTGTCCGTGCCGTTTGACGCGGCGCGGATTTCGAACGTGCCATCGCCGGGTGCGAACTTGGCGGGGGAGCTTTGGGTTTCTTGCAGATACAACCCGTCTTCGGCCTGATCGAAATCAGTCACGATCACGGGCTCTGTGCCCACCTGATCATAGCCGATGGCGTTGATCACGTCTGCGCCTTCGCCACCGGTAACAATGTCGCCGTTATTGGCGCTGACCGTGTCATTGCCGTCACCCGCCATAATCGTGTCGGCCAGCGTATCGGATGTACCTGTCACATCACCGGCAAAGTTAAAATCATAGCCGCGGATGACGTCATTTCCAGCACCGCCGTCAATGCTGTCAGCGCCAGTACCCCCCAGAATAAAGTCGTTGTCATCATTGCCGAACATGGTGTCATTGCCCGGCCCGCCAAAGATCGCGTCATTGCCCGATCCGCCGGCAATGAGATCGTCCCCTTTGTTGCCCGCCAACTTGTCAGGGCCGTCTCCGCCGGCAAGCGTATCATTGCCCGGTCCGGCGTTCAGCGTATCGGCACCGCTGCCACCCGTCATGTTGTCGTTGCCGCCGCCACCGCTGAGCAGGTCGTTTTGCGTGCCGCCGTCCAGCACGTCATTGCCGCCACCGCCGTTCAGCGTGTCGTTCAACCCGCCGCCCAGCAAGGTATCATTCCCTACATTGCCGTTCAGCAAGTCATTGCCCCCCTGACCGTCCAGTTGATCATCGCCCTTCATGCCGCTGAGGGTGTCATCGCCAATGCCACCCCATAAACTGTCGTTGCCAGAGCCGCCGTTCAGCCCGTCGTTTCCATCGTTGCCATAGATCGCATCGTTGCCGTCATTCCCCGCAACATAGTCAGCGCCGATACCCCCTGACAGCGTATCGTCACCGCGACCACCAAAGACAGTATCATCACCAGCGTTGCCTTGAATGTCGTCGGTACCCGAACCGCCATTCGCCAGATCATTGTCAGGTCCGGCACGCAGAACATCATTGCCCTTGCCGCCAAGCAACGTGTCCTCCCCAAGGTTTCCGAACAACGTATCGTCGCCGCTGCCACCATCAAGACTGTCAACGCCCCGGCCACCAGTCAGTGAGTCGTTGCCGCCAAAACCGCCGATGCTATCGTCGCCATAGTTGCCTTGCAGAACATCATCCCCCGAACCGCCATCCAATGTGTCGGCCCCGTTGTTGCCCAGCAGGGTATCGTTGCCAGCATTGCCGCGCAGCAGATCGTCGCCTTCTCCGCCCGCCAAGCCATCATTATTGCCATAACCGGTCAGAACATCCGCACCGTTGCCACCGGCCATGATATCGACGCCGGGGCCACCGTTGATCGTGTCGTCGCCATCATCGCCGTAAGCCAGGTTATCTCCGCCCCCCAGCGAAAGGCTGTCATTGCCAGTGCCGCCCAGCAGCAGGTCGTCATCGCCATAGCCATTCAGCGTATCATCGCCCGCAAGCCCGTCCAAAAGGTCAAGGCCACCGGTGCCGTTCAAAAGGTCACCACCGCCAGTGCCCGTCTGCGTTTCAAAATCCAGATCGGCAGGATCGAAATCCTCGTCTTCTGCCTCTGTGGTATCAACGAGGCCTGACACGCCAAAAAGGGCGAGTGCCGGTAATAAAAGCAAGCTAAGCATCAAAATATCTCCACTGAAAAACCTTGGCTCAAAGCTACGCGGTTATTAACCATCTGTTAAGCCTTATTCCCGCCATATTTCAGACATTGCGGCCCTCCTGCGGATAATAGAATGCATGGCAAAGCACTGTATCCAAAATGGGTACAGTTTAAGGGGTTACCCCGGTTCGGCTTTTTAGGAGTGTTCTTCGGCGGCAGTCTCGGCCAGTGCGCGGTTATAGGCCTTTAGCGCGTCAACATGGAACAATGCGCCCAGCAGTTCAGGCGGGGAATCAGCCTTAAGCGTGACGACGGGAATAAAGGGCCTTCCGGACTGCTCAAAGATCGGCATCGCCGCCTCAAGCGTGGCGGTGCCGTCGATATATGTGCCCTCGCCGATCAACTCCCAGCAGACATCGTCATTTGCCGCACCCGGATCATCACGGCTGCGCATGATCCGCGCGGCCATGAACATCGCCAGCAGATAGGCTTGCGGCCCTGCTGCCAAATGCACCCCGCGCCGTTCCATCTGCGTTAGGAAAAAACTGCGATCGACGATGCGCGACGCAAAGGCCGTGGACATGCTGACCGCGATCATCACCGCCAAACCGGTTTGCCAATCGCCGGTCAGCTCAAAAACGATCAGGGTCGTGGAAATAGGCGCGCCCAAGACGGCGGCAGCAACCGCCCCCATCCCCGCCAAGGCATAGAGCGACGTAACACCGGACACGTTAGGAAAGACACTGGTCGCAATCAACCCGAACGCCAGCCCCGTCAGTGCGCCCAGCATCAACGACGGGGAAAACACCCCGCCGCCCATCCGGCCCCCCAAGGTGATCGACACCGCGGCGATCTTGAGTACGACAAAAACCAGTGCTTCGTTCAGCACCATATTGCCCGCCAGGGCACGGGTCGTTGTTTCATACCCGACCCCGATAATATGCGGATACCAAAGGGCAATGCACCCCAACAGCGCCCCCGCAACAGCCGGGCGCAGATAGCGGGGGAGCTTGGATTTCTCTTGGATAAAGTTGCCGATGTCTTCGGCCCAGAAAATGCTGCGCATCAGGATCACAGCCACCAACCCGCAGGTCAGACCCAACAACAAAAATGCCGGTAATTCCGCGTAAAACGCCACATCCCCGACCGTGGGCAGGGCAAATTCGGTCAGACCGCCAAATTCAATCCGGTTGATGACCGTCCCCGCAGCCGAGGCAATGACGATGGGCGCAAAGGCATGCACGGCGAAGTGCCGCAGCACGACCTCGAGCGCGAAAAGCGCGCCTGCGATGGGGGCGTTAAAGCTGGCCGACACGCCCGCCGCCACAGCGCAGCCCAACAGATCACGCCCCGTGATGCCGCTGGCATTGATCCGGCGGCTGATCAGGGTAGAGATAACCCCCGCAAGGTGCACGACCGGCCCCTCGCGCCCCGAGGACCCACCCGTGCTTAGCGTGATCAGTGATGCCAAGGCCGACGCAAGACCGGCGCGGGTTTCCACCCTGCCATCATGCATCGCGGCCCCCAAGATGACGTCGCCGACACTGCGCACACGGGCATCGCGGGTAAAAATATGCAAGATCACCCCGACGGTTAGCCCCCCGATGGTCGGGATCAGAACGACCCAATACCAATCAAGACTGCCAATAAAACTGTGCAGGTGTTCAACGTCTTCGGTCCCGTAAAGAAACGCCTGTATCAGGTTGATTCCCTTGCGGAAAAACAACGCTGCAAACCCTGCGGCGATGCCCACGACCAAGGCGATAAACCAGAATGTGATCTTGCCGGGGCCCTTTTCGCGCAACACGTCCCAGCCAGATCGCGCCTTGATACATGCGACGTCATATTGCTGGGTCAGATAGGGGCGCGGGTTCACGGGCATGGCTACTTTTGATAAAGGCTATACCCTGTCTAAGACACAGATGCCGTTAGGAAAACCCCCGCATCCTGTCTTGGTGCCTTAGGCTGCGAATTGATCGCCCAAGAGCACACGGGCGGCGGCGCGTGCCGCTTCTGTAATCGTATCGCCAGACAGCATGCGCGCAACTTCGTCCACCCGTTCGCCATCCGACAAGGGCGTGACGGTAGAGAGTGTCATGCCCTTTGAAACGGCCTTGGACACCCGCCAGTGATGCGCGCCAAGGGCGGCAACTTGGGGTGAATGGGTGACGACCAACACCTGCCCACCTTGCGACAGCGCGGCCAGCCTGCGCCCGACCGCATCCGCAGTCGCGCCGCCAACGCCCCGGTCGATTTCGTCAAAGATCATTGTCAGCCCGCTTTGGCCCTTTGTCAGCACAACCTTCAGCGCGAGCAAAAAGCGGCTCAGCTCCCCACCTGATGCGATCTTGCCCAAGGGGCCAGCGGGGGCACCGGGGTTGGTTGCCACGGTGAATGACACGGCATCACGGCCCTCAGGGCCTGCGGCCTCGGGGGTGATCTGGGTCTGGAATACGGCGCGTTCCATTTTCAGCGGGGCCAGTTCTGCGCCGACCGCCTTGTCCAGCTTGCCAGCCGCCTTGGACCGGGCCGCTGATAGGGCATCAGCTGCCGCGTCATAGGCGCTTTGCGCTTCGCGCACGGCCTTTTCCAGCTCGGCCTGTGCGACTTCACCCGCATCCAGCGCATTCAGCTTGCCACGTAATGTATCGGCAAAACCCGCCAGATCGTCTGGTTGGACATCGTGCTTGCGGGCCAGGCCCCGGATGGCGAACAGGCGCTCTTCGGTTTCTTCCAACTCGAGCGGGTTAAACGACATCGTATCAATCGCAGCGACGACACCTTCCATGGCCTCGTCCAGTTCGACCATGGCCCGTGACAGCGCTGCCATCGGTGCCTCGAGCGTGCCATCAGCGCGATCAGCGACACCATCCAGCCAACGCAACGCATCGCCCAACTGGGTTTCGGCACCGCCCTGCCCCAGCATCTCGTAGGCGTTCACCACGTCGGCGCGGATTTTCTCGGCACCCTGCATCGAACGACGACGGACATCCAATTGTGCCTCTTCGCCCTCTTGGGGGTTCAGCTTGTCCAGCTCGGCCACCGCATGGCGCAAAAATTCTTCTTCGGCGGCAATGGCATCGCGTTCTTGTGCGGCTTTGGTCGCCGCCTTGCGCGCGGCAGCAAGCGCAGACCAGGCCTGCCGTACCTTGTCGCGCAAGCCCGATGTCTTGGCAAAATCATCCAAAATTGCGCGGTGGCCTTTGGGGTCCAACAAGCCACGGTCGTCATGCTGGCCGTGTAGTTCAACCAATGTTTCGGACAGCGCCCGCAACACTTCACCAGAACAGCGCCGGTCGTTGACCCATGCGGTTTTACGGCCATCCGACGCGTTGATCCGGCGCAGGATCAGCTCGGGGCCGCCGGGCAGGCCTGCTTCGTCTAACACGGCATGGGCGGGGTGATCCCCACCCAGATCAAACCATGCTGTAACCTCGCCCTGATCGGCACCTTGGCGCACCAGATCGGCACGACCCCGCCAGCCCAATACGAACCCCAAGCTATCGAGCAAGATCGATTTACCGGCCCCGGTTTCACCCGTCAGAACATTCAAACCCGGCTGGAACGCAAGCTCCAGCCGGTCGATGATCAACATATTCGAAATGTCTAGGCCGCGTAACATGGGTCCACTTCCGTATGGGACGCTAGGATCGCGTCCGTCAGATCCATTCGCCCTTGATCGTTTGGCGATAAATAGCGGTCAGCCAGTTGTCCCCGAACGACCGCATTTGCAGGCCTTTGCCGGTGAGCAGCTTATAGCTGGCCTCATACCACTCCGTAGACTGGTAGTTATGGCCCAAGATCGCGCCCGCCGTCTGTGCCTCGTTCGTCAGGCCCAGTGACAGGTATGCCTCGACCAAGCGGTGCAGTGCCTCGGCGGTGTGGCTTGTTGTCTGGAAATCTTCGACGACGACGCGGAACCTGTTGATAGCAGCGGTGTAGTGATTACGGCGCAGGTAATAGCGCCCCACTTCCATTTCCTTGCCCGCCAGATGGTCAAACGCTAGATCGAATTTCAACACGGCGGCGCGTGCATATTCACTGTCGGGGTAAACCTCGATCACCTGACGCAAGGCTTGCAACGCTTGAAAGGTCAGGCCCTGGTCACGGCCAACTTCGTCGATCTGGTCATAATAGCTGAGCGCAAGAAGATAGCTGGCATAGGCCGCGTCATCATCATCGGGGAAAAAGTCGATGAACCGCTGCGCGGCGGACCGGCTGTTGGGGTAGTCCTGATCTTGGTGAAAGGCAAAGGCCTGCATGATCAAGGCGCGCTTGGCCCATTCGGAATAGGGGTACAGCCGCTCGATCTCAGAGAAATATTCGGCCGCTTCGGCCGGGCGTTTGCGGTTCAGTTCAAACTCGCCCCGCTCGTAAATCTGTTCGGCGCTATAGGTTTCCAGCGGGATTTCTTGGGGATTGAAAAAGCTGTTCGTCAAACGACCGGTGTTTTGGTTGCCGCATGCACCCAACACAGCAATCACAACCACCGCACCAATCAACCGCTTGCGCGACTTTGCAATTGTCATGCCCTACACCCTCGCTTCATTTTTCAAGCCACGCATTGTGATACGACTTTGCATGTGACTACCACAATAGATCACGCAACAAAACGATGATTAAATCCACAAGACAAAGTCTTACCGTCGCCAACCTGATTTTCAAAGATAGGATTAACTAAGCTGAAGAGGAGTTTCAACTCTTCAACAGGTCGGGGTCAGGCAACCGCGGGAATTTCATCCCAAACAAGGCCATGACCCGGCAATTGCTGCGCCATCTCGGTATCGCATTCAACCAAGCGGACGGCATCGGGGGTTGCGAACAACGCCCGCAAAAGCGTGTTGGTCAACGAATGGCCAGCGCGCACGCCAGTATAGTGGCCGATCAACGGGGCCCCTGCCAGCGCAAGGTCGCCCAACGCATCCAGCATCTTGTGGCGCACAGGTTCATCCGCATGGCGCAGACCGCCCGGGCTGACAACCTTGTCACCGTCAAACACGACAGCGTTTTCGCCGGAATTCCCACCAAGGGCCAGACCGTTGGCCTGCATCGTATCGACATCGGCCTGGCGGCAGAAGGTACGGCTGTCGCAAAGTTCGCGCGCGAATGAACCGTTGTTCATCACCAGCGATTTTTGCTGGTGGCCAATCGCCGCGTCGACGAAATCAATCTCAAAGTCGATCCGCAGCGTGTCGCTGGGCGCAATCGTTGCCGATGCGTCGCCGTCGGTCACGGTGACCGGTTTCAACACTTCGAATGCCATGACAGGTGCAGACAGCACACGCACACCACGTTGCATGATACCGCGCACAAACGGGGCCGCCGACCCGTCAAGGATCGGCACTTCGGGGCCGTCAATCTCGATCAGGGCGTTGTGAATACCGCAGCCTGCAATCGCCGCCATCAAATGTTCGACAGTCGACACCTGCAGACCAGATGCGTTCTCAAGCTTGGTACACAAGGGGGACCGGTTTACGGCGTCCCAACGTGCGGGAATCAGACGATCACCAACCTCAAGATCGGACCGGGAAAACCAGATACCATGATGTGCGCCAGCCGGACGGATCGTCACAGTCGCGGGAAGGCCCGAGTGAAGGCCCTTTCCGGTAAAGCTGATTGCCGTCTTTATCGTTGTCTGCACAATGAAACCCCAGTGGTCAAAAAATCGTCTGTGTAAGGTGAACAATCTCCTATCGGCGGGGTTCCGGATGCTCAATTCAATCATTGCTACGGTCTGAAACATGAATGTTACAATTCGGCGCAATTGCGCCCACAATGCGGCAAGCCCTTATTTTATTGACTGAATACGGGTCTGCAATCAGCACCAGCCAATTAAACTGTGATCGGTTTTAATCAAAAATCCTCACAGGTTTTCGTAAAACGTTACAAGAATCCGGTCCCGTGCAGGCCCGTTGATTCCTTGGATTCGCACCTGAAAACGCGAAAAGACCACCCCAAAGGGTGGCCTTTCCGATCGTTTACAAGGTCGTCTTGGTGGTCTTAGTTCGCCTGCCGGCGCAGGAACGCAGGGATCTCGATGCGTTCTTGATCTTCGTCATGGGAATCGCGTGGCTGTGGTGCCGCCGACGAGGCCCGTGTTTGCACTTGTGGCTGGTGGCGTGCCGGACGCTGTTGCGCCTCTGGCTCGCTGTGGCCTGTCATGCGATTGATCAGCGAATTGATCCCGAAACGCTTTTCGCTCTGCTCGGGTGCCGCTTGTGGGCGCTGCTCTTGTGGACGCTGCTGTGTCGGTGCCGGAGGTGTTTTCTGTGCAGCTGCACGCAAACGCGCGAGGGCTTCTGGCGATGGTGTCCCGGGGGCCGGTGCACGGGGTGCCACAAACGCTTCTTGCTCCGGCTCGTGACGGACATCGTCGCGGCGCGGCTGAAAGGATGCAACCTCGGGGCGGTAGGCAGGGGGCGGCAGATCATCTGCTGCGTCTTCGGCAAAGATATCGTTGCCTTGATCGTTCATGTCAGCCGACGCGGCCTCTTTAAATAGCTGTGGCTGCTCGTCTTCATACTCTTCTTGCGCCGCAACAGGCTGAGGGGCTTCCTCGGCTGCGGGTGCAGGTGCGGCTACCTTTTGCTGCAATGGCTGCGACATGGACCGGCGCGGCACAGGCATTTCCGTATTCACGTCAACCGCATCGATACCGGTTGCAACAACGCTGACGCGCATGATGCCACCCAGTTCGGTGTCCAGCGTGGAACCGACGATGATGTTTGCGTCTGGATCGACTTCTTCGCGAATGCGGTTTGCCGCTTCGTCCAGTTCGAACAGGGTCAGATCGTGGCCACCGGTGATGTTGATCAGGACACCCTTGGCACCGCGCAAGCTGATTTCGTCCAGCAGCGGGTTGGCGATGGCCTTCTCGGCGGCTTGGATCGCGCGATCTTCGCCTTCGGCCTCGCCTGTGCCCATCATCGCCTTGCCCATTTCGTCCATTACGGCGCGAACGTCAGCAAAGTCGAGGTTGATCAGGCCGGGGCGAACCATCAGATCGGTCACGCCTTTAACACCTTGGTACAAAACGTCATCCGCCATGGAGAACGCTTCGGTGAATGTGGTTTTTTCATTCGCCAGACGGAACAGGTTTTGGTTCGGAATGATGATCAGCGTATCAACGACCTTTTGCAGGGCTTCGACACCCTCTTCGGCCTGACGCATGCGTTTGTTGCCCTCGAACTGGAACGGCTTGGTCACAACACCAACGGTCAGAACGCCCAATTCGCGCGCGGCTTGTGCGATGATCGGTGCGGCACCTGTCCCGGTGCCCCCGCCCATACCAGCCGTGATAAAGCACATGTGCGCGCCGGCCAGATGATCAACGATCTGTTCGATGCTTTCTTCGGCAGCGGCGGCCCCAACAGATGCCCGTGCCCCGGCACCCAAACCTTCGGTAACCTTGATGCCCAGCTGAACGCGATGTTCGGCCTTGGCTTGTTGCAACGCTTGCGCGTCCGTGTTTGCAACTACGAAATCAACACCATCGAGGTTCTTCTCGATCATGTTGTTCACGGCGTTACCACCTGCGCCACCCACACCAAAAACGGTGATCCGGGGTTTCAGGTCACCCTGTCCGGGCATGGAAAGATTCAATGTCATTGTGCCATCCGCCTGTATTGTTTGCCCGCTTACGGGGCATTTAATTCGTTCAATTTGCCCCTAACGTATAGAGGTTAACGCCATGCGTCACCCAAAAAACACAGTTTTGACACACTATCTGGGCGTTTTTTTGCCTATTCTTACCGGATTTTGCCCGATGCACTGCATCTTGCGATCACCAGTTGTCTCTAAACCACTTGACGGCGCGCTTTAGCGACCGCGCCGGATAGCGGTCGGCGGGAATGTCAAAATCCCACCATTCGTCTTGGGGGTGCGCTGCGAACAGCGCCAACCCCACAGCCGAGGCGAACCCCGGCCCTGTTGCCGCCTGCGGCAGCCCGTGCACACGCAACGGACGGCCAAGGCGTACCTGATGCCCCAAAATCTTGCTTGCCAGCCCGTCTAGGCCGGGGATCTGGCTGCCGCCACCGGTCAAAACGATCTGCTGGCTGGGCAAATGATCGAACCCAGCCGCGTCCAAACGGGCGCGCACTTCTTCCAAAATCTCTTCCACCCGGGGGCGCATAATGCCGATAAGTTCGGCACGGCTCACGGTGCGGCGGTCATGCTCATAATCGCCCGTGTCGCCGCCGATATCGATCATCTCGCGGTCGTCCATCCCCGTGGCATGAACCCCGCCATAGAACGTCTTGATCCGTTCCGCATTGTTGGTCGGCACCTGCAATCCCATCGAGATATCCGATGTGATGTGATCCCCGCCCATCCGAACGCTATCGGCATAGATCATGTGTTTGCGGATAAAGATCGACACTGACGTGGACCCGCCCCCCAGATCGATACAAGCAGCGCCCAGTTCCTGTTCGTCTTCCACCAGCGACGAGATGCCCGACACATAGGCCGAGGACGCGATCCCCGCCAGTTCGAGGTCACAGCGTTTGATGCAATGCGCCAGATGTTGCACGGCGGCGGCATCGACGGTCAGCATATGCATATCTACCGACAGCGCGTTGCCCAACTGCCCGCGCGGGTCAGACAGGCCCGACCGGTTATCAATGGCAAAGTTCACGGGCTGCGCGTGCAGCACTTCGCGGTTCTCGCCATATTCAGGGACATCGCAACTGGCCAGAACCTGTGCCACGTCCTGCTCGGACACGACCTGCCCTTCCAGATCGATCTGCGCATCCAAGCCATAGCTGCGCGGCTCGGCCCCCGAGAAACAGGCGATCACGTGATCCACACGGATGTTCGCCATCTTTTGCGCAGCCTGAAGCGCTGTACGCACGGCACGTTCGGTTTCTTGCATCGCACAGATTTCGCCAAAGCGCACACCGCGCGAACGGGTTGTTGCAGCACCAATGACGCGGAAACCGGATTGCCCGGCCAGCGATCCGATCTCGCCCTCGTCCGAAAGGGGGCCGGACCCGTCAAACCGCAGGACAAGGCAGGCGATTTTCGAGCTACCCACATCCAAAATAGCCACAACGCCGCGCTGCATAGCAAGCTTGCGCATGTGGCGCATCGACCGTTGACTGTCGTAAAGATCCATAACGTTACTGTCCCGAAATTTGCCTGATGCGCCACCATTCTTGGGTGGCCTCTTTATTCATTTGTACGGTTGGTCTTTGTGCCAACCGCATGTCGACCCGCGCAACATCACGGGTCAGAACCTCTTGTGCGCCTTCCAGCGCAATGACGCGCTCCAACGCTTGGATTGCACCGGTTTCGGGCAGCAGAATGCGCTGTTCGCGATCCAGCACCACGTCCCAACGGCGCGCGCCCATGCGGACAAAGCCACGCAAACGGTCACCCAAGGGGGCCGCAACCCGCAAAAGGTCCAGCGCCTCTGAAACGCTTACATTTGCCGCTTCACCTGCAACAAGCGGCAAGTCGGTACGATCCGTGCGATGTGCCAATCGGCCGATATAAGTGCCGCTTGCGTCGATCAGCGCCAAACCGTCTTGGTTGCGCCAAACCGCAACGGCAACGCGCGGCTGTACTTCGATCTGCAACAACCCGCCCGGCTTTACCCGCAAGCTTGCTTGCTGGACGCCCGGCAATTGCATGATCGTTGACCGCATCGCTTCCAGATCAAGGTCAAAGGAACTGGTGGGAAAATCAATCGGCACCGCCGCACGGACATTCGCGGCCAGTTCCGGCCCTGCCCCGTCAATCGCCATCAGTTTGACCATAAACTCGGGACGCTGCTGAATGCTGGACCGCAGGCTGGCATAGCCATCGGTGATCCGTCCGCGCCGCGCATCATCGGCCAGATAGACCGTACCGGCCAGCAGCGCCAAGCAAAACGGCACACCAAAGCGCAGACCAAACAGAAATGCGGGGGTCAGCATCAAACGCTGCATGCGCCACGCCCAACGGGACGGGGCCGGATCAGACTTGAGCGCTCTGGCAGGTTTGACGCGGTTTATCAGCGATTGCATGATGCGTCCTCCACCATCCAGGCGCAAAGCTCGCCAAAGGAAATGCCAACCGCCTGCGCCTGTTCGGGCGACAGCGATGTGGGGGTCATGCCGGGCTGGGTGTTTGTCTCAAGCAGGATCAGACCTTCGGCACCGCGGCTTTCATCCCAGCGGAAATCCGTGCGGCTGACACCGCGACAGCCAAGCGCGTTATGGGCGCGCAGGG
The DNA here is from genome assembly GCF_964021855.1 of uncultured Sulfitobacter sp. Lineage (NCBI taxonomy): Bacteria > Pseudomonadati > Pseudomonadota > Alphaproteobacteria > Rhodobacterales > Roseobacteraceae > Sulfitobacter > uncultured Sulfitobacter sp. The sequence goes on along the minus strand of NZ_CAXHZD010000002.1, from coordinate 707,333 downwards.
CGTAATCCATGCACAGTTCAAAAATCTCTTGGGGAATGTCGGCGGGCACCACATGGGTTGATCCGCCTTCTTTGTATTTCGCGTCATAGTCATACCAGCCGGTGGTCAGGATATCCGTCACCGTCAGCGGGCGTTCCCCCATCACCGTGGTCGTCAGCTCGCGACCGGCAGCAAAACGTTCGACCATAACTTCGGCAGGCATATCCGCGTCTAGCTGCGGTGGGCCGTTGTTTTCGATATCGACCAGATAGACACCGACAGACGACCCTTCGTTATTGGGCTTAACGACATAGGGCGGGTCCATCATATGGCGCGCGCGCACATCGGCGGCAGAGGCAATGATGCTTTCCACAATCGGCAACCCAGCAGACCGGAACACTTCTTTGCTGCGTTGTTTGTCCATAGCCAACGCCGAGGCCAGCACGCCCGAATGACTGTAAGGAATGCCCATCCATTCAAGGATGCCCTGCACGCAGCCGTCTTCGCCCCAACGGCCGTGCAAGCAGTTCAACACAACGTCGGGGGACGCGGCGCGCAGATCAGCGTATAGATCGGGGCCTGCATCGACCTCGATCACGTTGAATTTTCTGTCCCGCAAAGCAGCTGCGCAGGCGCGCCCTGTCGAGAGCGACACATCCCGCTCTGCGGAAGGGCCGCCCATCAATACCACCACTTTCGGGTCTGTCCTGCTCGACATGCCCACTCAATGTGCCTTTTTAACTGGGTCTTATTGACCCTATTTATTATGTAGTTTGCCGCAACGCGGCACCGTGCCTGAGCGTTCGCGCGTTTATTTTTCGCCGATACGCATAATTTCCCACTCTAGCGTGATACCGCTGGAATCGTAAACCTTTTTTCGCACCTCTTCGCCCAATCCTTCCAACTCTGCGGCAGTTGCGCCACCGGTGTTGATCAAGAAGTTCGGGTGTTTGGGGCTCATTTGCGCCCCGCCCAAGGTGGCCCCGCGCATTCCGGCGTCGTCGATCACCTTCCACGCCTTCAGATCATGGCGATCATCGGCCTGCCCAGTGCTGGAAAACCCAGCCGGATTGCGAAAGGTGGAACCGGCGCTGCGGTCTTTGGTCGGTTGCGTCTCATCGCGCTTGCGCAGTTGATCTTCCATGCGGGCATGCAGCGTTTCAGGATCGCGCTTTGGCGGCGCGAACGTGGCCGAAATGACAACGCAGCCATCGTCCAGCGTGGTTTGGCGGTAATTGAAATCAAGGTCTTGCGCTGTCAGCGTGATCTGATCGCCGCTGCGCGTAATCGCCTGCGCACTCACGAAATGATCAGCGGTATAGCTGCCGTAGCACCCGGCATTCATGCGCACGGCACCGCCAATGCTGCCCGGGATTGTGCGCAGAAACGTAAGATCCAACCCAGCATCCGCCACCTTGCGCGCCACATGGGCGTCCAGCGCCGCCGCCCCTGCGACAACGCGGTCGCCGTCAATCTCGATCTGGTTAAAGCCACGGCCAAGCCGGATCACCACCGCACGCAACCCGCCATCGCGCACGATCAAATTAGACCCCACGCCCATCGGAAACACCGCCACAGTGTCAGGCAGTGCGCGCATGAATGCGGATAGGTCATCGGCATCGGCAGGTTGATACAGATAATCCGCCACACCGCCGACACGCAGCCATGTCAGATCGCTCAGCGGGCGTTGCGGCGTCAGCTTGCCGCGCATGTCGGGAAATGAAATATCTGTCATGCTTTGCGAGGTATCGCTGTTTTCGGCTGCCGTCAAACCGGCGGGTTTTCTGGAACGGGGCCAACGTGCCACTCGCGGATCAGAATGCGCAGTCAGACGTTATTCAGCGGGGCCTTGAAACGCTGTGCGCCGCAGCCAGCGCATCAGATAGACGACTGGCCAGCGCAACACCGAACACCCCGCCGCCAACACCAACATGCCGATCCATGGCCCGTGCTGCATCGTGACATAGCCCAGAATGGGGATACCGACCGCGATCAAGCCATAGGCATTGCGCCAATGGTTATCCGAACTGGGGGTCATGGCGATGATGTTCGCAATCACAGCCCATAGACAGGCAAGCGTCAGGGAAAGGGTCATCTTGGCACCTCGGGTTTACGTCCGCGCAGCTTTGCCAGCAGAAACAGCAAAGGATTGCGGAACATGGACACATAGGCAGCAAGAGCAATCACACTAAAAACAAACCCGACTTCAAAACCAATTACAACGATCAACACCAGCCCCGCGACCAACAGGATCGCACCCGGTATAAACTGCATCCGCAAGGGCAAGGTCGCGACGGTCGCTGACAGGAACACCCAGATCAGACACAGCCACGCCAGCGTCATTGCACCGCCCTACACTTGGGCAAGCGCGCCATTCAGGCCGCACCCTTTTTTATTGCTTCCAGCGCAGCGGGCAAGCCGTTGGCCCAAGTGCTGATCGTACCGGCCCCAAGGCAGACAACCATGTCACCCGGCCCTGCTTGCTCCAGCACAAGGCGGGCAAGGTCGTCTTCGCTTTGCACAGCGCGGGCGTGGCGGTGACCGTGACGGATCAGCCCCGCCACCAGATCATCGCGGCTGGCCCCTTCGATCGGGTCTTCGCCAGCGGCGTAAACCTCGGCAATGCCAACCACATCGGCATCGTTAAAGCAGGCGCAGAATTCTTCGAAATGGTGGTGCAGGCGGCTGTAGCGGTGCGGTTGGTGCACGGCAATCACGCGCCCTTCGGTCGCTTGGCGCGCGGCCTTTAGCACGGCGGTAATCTCGACCGGATGGTGGCCGTAGTCATCAATGATCGTCACGCCGTCCACTTCGCCCACTTTGGTAAAGCGGCGGTTGACGCCCCCGAACTCGGCAAGGGCGGTACGAATTTCTTCGACCTTCATACCCAGGTGACGCGACACGGCGACGGCGGCCAAGGCGTTTGACACGTTGTGGTCGCCGGGCATTGGCAGGGTGCAATCCTTGATCACGATATCTTCGGCCTGAAACTGGATATCGAAATGCGCAACACCTGCTTTGTAATGCAAATTCACGGCGCGCACATCGGCCTGCGCGTTAAACCCATAGGTCATTACGCGACGGTCAGTGATCTTGCCGACCAGCGCCTGCACTTCGGGGTGATCAATGCAGCAGATCGCCAGACCGTAAAACGGAATATTAGACACGAAATCAAGGAACCCTTGGCGCAACTTATCGAAGTCGCCCCAATGTTCCATATGTTCGGGGTCGATGTTGGTCACAATCGCAATGGTCGCGGGCAAACGGTTAAAGGTGCCGTCGGATTCATCCGCCTCGACCACCATCCATTCGCCCTGCCCCATACGCGCGTTTGATCCGTAAGCGTGAATGATCCCGCCGTTCACGACAGTGGGGTCAATGCCACCATGCACCAGCAATTCGGCAACCATCGTGGTGGTCGTCGTTTTGCCGTGGGTGCCCGCAATCGCGATGTTGGATTTCAACCGCATCAATTCGGCCAGCATTTCAGCGCGGCGCACAATCGGCAATCCGGCAAGGCGCGCGGCGTCCAGTTCGGGATTACCCGGTTTGATCGCGGAGGAGATCACAATGACCTCGGCCCCTTGGATATTCTCGGCCTTTTGCCCTTCGAACACGGTTGCGCCCAGTTCGACCAGACGGTCGGTGATCTTGGTCGCCTTCAGGTCGGACCCCTGCACACGGTAGCCGTGGTTCAGCAACACCTCGGCGATACCGGACATGCCAATGCCCCCAATGCCGACAAAATGGATCGGCCCCACATCGGTAGGAAGCTTGGTGGCTGCGTTCATGTTGCGGATCCTTTATGTCCCAAGTGTTCTACCATTTCTGCCAGTTCTTCTGCCGCGTCAGGCTTGCCCGCTGACAGGGCCGCCTTGGCCATTTGCTGTGCGCCGGGCGGGTTCGACAACACCATCTCAATCTGTTTGGTCAGGCGCTCTGGCTCTGCCATGTCTTCGGGCACCAAAATAGCGGCACCAGCAGAAACCAGCCCGCGCGCATTCGCGGTTTGGTGATCGCCTGTCGCCGCCGCATAGGGGATCAGGATCGACGGGCGGCCAATGATCGACAGGTCGGCAACGCTCGATGCGCCCGCACGGCTGATAATCAACTGCGCCTCTGACATGCGACGGGGCACATCGTGGAAAAACGGCTGCACATCGGCATTTATACCGTTCTCTGCATAAAACTCTGACACGCGCTGCGCATCTTCGTCACGCGCCTGATGGCTGACGCGGATATTGCGCAGCATGTCCATCGGCAACTGCGCAATGGCGGGCGGTACGACTTCGCTTAGGATCCGCGCACCCTGGCTGCCGCCCATCACCAACACTTCCATCGGGTAATCACCCGGTTCAATATAGCCGGCACCGGCACGGTCCAACACGGAGGCGCGCACAGGGTTGCCCACGTGATACCCCTCGACACCCTCGGGCAGGGTCGTAGGCCAGGTGCCACAGGCAACCGCATCAACGCGTTTGGCAAAGAACGTATTCACCCGCCCCAAAACGCCGTTTTGTTCGTGGATCATCCGCGGCTTGCGCAAAATCCACGCGGCCGTCAAAGACGGGATCGACGGATACCCGCCAAAGCCCACAACCACAGACGGCCTGTCGCGGAGCATGCCAAAGACAGCACCAACGACGCCGCCGAAAATACGAAACGGTGCGAGCGCCTTGGCCATCAGCCCACCGCGGGCAAAGGTGGCACTGCTGATTTGCTGAATTTCAACCGAATCCGGGAAACCGCTCGTATAGCGTGCGCCGCGCGCATCCGTTGACAGTTTGACCCGCCAGCCGCGCGCCAGCATCACCTCGGCCAGGGCCTGCGCGGGGAACATGTGCCCCCCGGTGCCACCAGCAGCAATCGTTAACAGCGGAACACGTTTATTCATCGGCCACGCCCCCGGCCCAACAGATCAGAAATCTGGCCCTGTGGCCGTGTTCGGGTAAAGGCCAGCAACATGCCAACGGCAATGCCTGACGCAATCACGGATGACCCGCCATAGCTGACAAAAGGCAAGGTCATCCCCTTGGCCGGCAGCAGCCGCACCGCAACACCCATGTTGATCATGGCCTGCACGCCAAACATGCACGCCAGACCGGTGCCTGCCAGACGAGTAAACGGATCACGCTCACGCACCAACCGCAGCAGCGACCTGACCACAACAACCGCATAAAGGATGATCACGGCCATCACCAAGATCAGCCCGTATTCTTCGGCGGCCACCGCGATGATAAAATCCGTATGCGCGTCAGGCAGCGACCATTTCACCTGCCCCTCACCGACACCAACACCGAACAGCCCGCCCTCGCGGATCGCATCCGTGGCATAGCCAAGCTGCGTGCGCGGATCTACATCAGGCGACAAAAACCCGTCAATCCGACGCGCAAAATGTTCAGAATTCGAATAGGCCACGGTGCCCGCAACCACGACCATTCCGGCCATCCCCACCAACAACACCAGCGGCGCACCGGCGACAAAATACATCACGCCCCAACCGAACAAGACCAGACAGGCCTGACCAAAGTCGGGTTGCAACGCCAGCATCAACACAATCGAAATACACAGCGCAAAGGACCATGTCTTGCCCGGTGGTCCGTTAATCTCAACAGAGGCGGCCATCATCCAAGCCGACACAACCACAAAACCGGGCTTCAAAAACTCGGACGGCTGGAAAGATGCAAAGCCCAGCGAATACCACCGCATTGCCCCCTTGCCAAAATCCGTTCCGAAAAACGGCAACAGCGCCAAGGCCACAAAGGACACCAGAAACCCGATCACAGCCAGCCTGCGCACCATGGTCGGCGTCATCATCGATGTCAGCAACATCGCCACAATCGCCAGAAATCCGAACACGGCCTGACGTTGAACATAATGAAAGGAATCAAATCCGTTTTTGGCAGCCAGTGGCGGTGACGCCGCCAAGCCAAGCAGCATCCCGACGGCAAACAGCATGAGGATGCAGAACATGCCCCATTTATCAATTGTCCGCCACCATTTTGGAAGAATGGGTTCGCCGTCCCGTACCGGAACCGCGCCATAGACCATTTCTGTCATGGTTACTGCCTTACACTGCCTCAACACGCCCCTTTTCGGGGTCTGCCTATAATCATAGCGTGAATTGCCCAACGGCGCTAGCCTGTTTTCATGTCGCCTGCGCAAAGCTGCCCATGGGGTCTGGGTCTTGACCGCCCTGTCCGCCTCAGGCAAAGCGCGGTACATGCAGTATGATACCGTGATCCTTGGCGCCGGGGCCGCCGGCATGATGTGCGCGGCCCATGCGGGCGGGCGGGTGCTGCTGGTCGATCACGCCAAGGCCCCCGGCGAAAAAATCCGCATTTCCGGCGGCGGGCGCTGCAATTTCACCAACATGCACTGCACTGCTGATGCTTTCATCTGCGCCAACCCGCATTTCCCCAAATCGGCATTGGCCAAATATACCCAGTGGGATTTTATTGAACTCGTCGACGCCCACGGCATTGCATGGCATGAAAAAACCCTAGGGCAATTGTTCTGTGACACCTCGGCCAAGGAAATCGTCGCCATGCTGCGCGGGTTGATGGATCAGGCCCACGTGGATCTGCGCTTGCAAAGCACGCTGGGCGGCATCACCAAAACCGACAGCGGCTATGCGATGACGCTGACCACGCCCGACGCCAGCACCAAAATCACCGCCGCCCATCTGGTCATCGCCTCGGGCGGTAAATCGATCCCTAAGATGGGGGCCACCGGTCGCGCCTACGAGATCGCTGAAAGCTTCGGCATTCCCGTCACGCCCACCCGCGCGGGCCTTGTGCCGTTTACCTTTACAGATGCCCGCTTTGCCCCGATCTCTGGCACCGCCACTCCGGCGCGGGTGACCGCTGGTGGCACGTCGTTTGTCGAGGCGCTGTTGTTCACCCATCGCGGCCTGTCGGGCCCCGCTGTCCTTCAGGCCTCCAGTTATTGGCACGATGGTGACCCCATCACCCTCAACCTGCTGCCGCAAAACGATCTCTTCGCCAAACTCCGCGACCAGCGCCAAACCTATGGCCGCCGCAACCTGACGACGGAACTGGCCAAACACCTGCCTTCGCGGCTGGTCGACCACCTCGCCACCCAATTCGACCTGACCGGCAACCTTGCCGACTGGTCCGATGTCCGGCTGCAAACCCTCTGCGACACGCTGGCAAACTGGGAAATGACCCCGTCGGGCACGGAAGGCTACCGCACCGCCGAGGTTACCCTTGGCGGCATCGACACCGACGCGCTGTCCTCTAAAACTATGGAGGTCAAGACCACGCCAGGCCTCTATTTCATTGGCGAAGCCGTGGATGTCACAGGCTGGCTTGGCGGGTATAACTTCCAATGGGCATGGTCATCGGGCATGGCCGCCGCCCGCCACATCGCAAAACGCACTTAATTTCCAAATGGACTAAAATCCCGGGGGCGCAGCCATGGGCTGCGGGGGCAGCGCCCCCATCCGACCTCACAAAAACTTCTGCACCTGTGCGACGAAATCATCCCCGCGCCGCTCGAAACTGTCATATTGGTCAAAGCTCGCCGCCGCAGGGGCCAGCAGGATCACATCCCCCGCCTCCGCCTCGGCCACGGCGCGCGCCACGGCAACCTCCATGGTGCCGCAAACTTCGGCCTCGACCCCCAGTTTCATCGCAAACTGCGCCGCCTCGCGCCCGATCACATAGGCCTTGCGCACGGTCTCTAGCGGCTTGGCCAAATCGCCCAAGCCGCCCTCTTTCTCAAGCCCGCCACAAATCCAGCGGATGTTCTGAAATGCCGCAACCGCTTTGACCGCGCTATCCACATTGGTGGCCTTGCTGTCATTCACAAAGCGAATGCCCCGCAGCTCGCCCACCGTCTGGCTGCGATGCGGCAACCCCCCAAAGCTGTGGAATGCCGCCTCAATCACCTTGGGCGCAAATCCCAAGGTCCGGCACGCCGCATAGGCGGCACAGGCATTCTGGTGGTTATGCGCCCCCGGCAGGCCTTCAACCTTGCGCAGATCAATCGATGCGACCTGCTTGCCATTGCGCATTTCGGCCAAGAACCCTTTGCGCGCAAAGACATTCCACCCCAAACCCGCCAGCTTGCGATCCACCGACACGCGGATCACGCGGTCATCCGCCGCCCCCTCGCTCAGCTGGCCGGCCAGAAAACGCCCCTCCGCCTCGTCCACGCCAATAATTGCCCGATCCGGGCCACCTTCTGCAAACAAACGCCGCTTGGCCGCAAAATAACCGCCCATCCCCGCATGACGGTCCAGATGATCGGGGCTGAGGTTGGTAAATACTGCCACATCCGGCGTCAGGTTGCGCGCCAGATCGGTCTGATAGCTTGACAGTTCCAACACCACGACCTCGCCATCGATCGCAGGATCGATATCCAAAACACCGCGCCCGATATTGCCCGCCAATTGCGTGGGCCGCCCTGCATGCTGCAAAATGTGATGGATCAACGCCGAGGTCGTCGATTTCCCGTTCGACCCCGTGATCGCAATCACCTTGGGCATCTGATCAAAGTTGTCCCAGCTCTGTGTGGCAAAGCTTTGGAAAAACAGCCCGATGTCATTATCAACCGCCACGCCCGCATCTTGGGCCGCGACAATCACCGGATTGGGAGCAGGATAAAGATGCGGAATACCGGGGCTGACAATCAAACGCGCCACATCGTCAAAGGCCCCAGTCTTCAGCAGGTCAAGACACTCAAACCCTTCGGCCTGCGCCTTTTCACGCGCCGCCGGGTTGTCGTCCCAGCAGACCGGCACCGCCCCGCCCGCGACCAAAGCCCGCGCCGCAGACAGCCCCGACCGCCCAAGGCCCAAAATAGCGACCCGTGCGCCCGTCAAACCCTGAACTGGTATCATGCCCGATCTCCTGCTAGCGATGCCCCTGAATGCGCCTTAGGAGCCTGATATGTCCCCTCTGCCAGATATTCTGTCCCAGCTCAACGATGACATGCGCCGCGATGATGACTGGGGCGCTGTAGCCAGCTATATCCCCGAACTCGCCCACATTGACCCCGCGCAATTTGCCATCGCCGTGACCACACCCGATGGCGAGGTGTTTACCGCAGGCGATGCCGACACGCCGTTTTCTGTGCAATCCATCACCAAGGTCTTCACCCTCGCCATCGCTTTGGGCCGCTCGGGCGACCAACTCTGGCGGCGCGTGGGGCGCGAACCCTCGGGCAGGGCGTTCAATTCGATCGTCCAGCTCGAACAGGAAAACGGACGCCCGCGCAATCCCTTCATCAATGCAGGCGCGATTGTCACCACCGATGAAATCCTCACCGGCCGCCTCCCCCGCGAAGCACTGGCCGAAATCCTGCAATTCGTCCGCGCCGCAGCGGGCGATGACAACATCCACATCAACAACGCCGTCGCCAGTTCCGAGAAAGCCCACGGCCACCGCAATTTCGCGCTGGCGCATTTTCTTGCCTCCTGCGGCAATCTCAACAACACGCCCAACAAAACCCTCGGCACCTATTTTCACCACTGCGCAATCGAAATGTCGGCCCGCCAGCTCGCCATGTCGGGGCGTTTCCTGATCGAAACCACAAAACTGCCTCGGATGATCCTGCCCCAACGCATCCGGCGGCTGAATGCGCTGATGCTGACCTGCGGGCATTATGATGGCTCCGGCGATTTTGCCTACCGCGTCGGCCTGCCTGCCAAATCAGGCGTGGGTGGCGGTATTCTTGCCATTGTGCCCGGCGTCGCCAGCGTGGCAGTCTGGTCGCCTGGCCTCAACCGCTATGGCAATTCGAAAAAGGGCACCGAAGCCATGGCCAGCCTCGCCCGCGACATGGGCTGGTCCATCTTCTAAAGCCGTTTCATTTTGCCAAATAAACTCCGGGGGGATCGGCCAAAGGCCGATGGGGGCTGGCCCCCTCCTCCCCCCGAAAATATGCGAACGGCCTGCGCCTAGCGCACTTTCAACGTCGCCAACCCGATCATCGCCAGGATCAACGAGATGATCCAGAACCGGATCACGATCTGCGGCTCGGCCCAGCCTTTTTTCTCATAGTGGTGGTGGATCGGGGCCATCAGGAACACCCGCTTGCCCGTGCGTTTGAAATACAGCACCTGAATGATCACCGACAATGCCTCGACCACGAACAGCCCGCCGACGATGGCCAGAACCAGCTCGTGCTTGGTGGCGACAGCAATTGCGCCCAACGCGCCGCCCAAGGCCAGCGAACCGGTGTCGCCCATGAACACAGCAGCAGGCGGCGCGTTATACCACAAAAACCCTAGGCCACCGCCAAAGATACCGGCGGTAAAGATCAGGATTTCGCCTGTCCCCGGTACATAATGCACATCCAGATATTCGGTGAAATCGACCCGCCCCACCGCATAGGCGATCACGCCCAAAGCCCCTGCTGCGATCATCACCGGCATAATCGCCAGTCCGTCCAGACCGTCGGTCAGGTTCACCGCATTGGCAGACCCCACAATCACGATCATCGAAAACGGGATAAACAGATAGCCAAGGTTGATCAGCGTGTCCTTGAACACCGGCAACGCCAGCTGGTTTTGCAGATCAACAGGGTGGTACTGTGCGGCCCAGAAAGCGGCGATACCGGCGATGATAAAGCCCAGCAAAAGGCGCAGCTTGCTTGATACACCCGCCACGGTCTGCTTGCTGACCTTGGCGTAATCATCCGCAAATCCAATCGCGGCAAAGCTGATGGTGACGAAAAGGATCATCCAGACAAAGGGATTGTCCAACCGGGCCCACAGCAGCGTCGAGGTCAACAATGCCCCCACAATCAGCAGCCCGCCCATGGTCGGCGTGCCCGCTTTGACAAAATGCCCCTCGGGGCCATCATCGCGGATTGGCTGGCCTTTACCCTGACGTCTGCGCAGAACCGAGATCAGCGGCTTGCCAAACAGGAAACCGAAAATCAGCGCCGTCATAAATGCGCCACCCGCCCGAAACGTGATGTAGCGGAAAAGGTTGAAGAAATCGCCGCCATCCGACAGCAGGGTCAACCAATAGAGCATTTTGCGCGTCCTCACTCAAAATATTATGGGCCTTAGCCCTGTTCTTTGTTTTCCACCGGATGGCCCATTTTACGGATCGCGTCAACGATCAGGCCTAATTTCATAGACAATGATCCCTTGGCCAGTACCACGTCGCCGCTGTCCAGATGGCTTGCCAATCCGGGCAGCAACTCCGCCGATGTCTCGGCCCATTCGCCCCGCTGATGCGGGGGGATCAGATCATAAAGCGACCGCATCAACGGCCCCACACAATGGATCACGTCCAGCTTCTTGGTCGCGTCCAGATGGGCCAACCCGGCGTGCAGCGCGATCTCGTCCGGGCCCAGTTCCTTCATATCGCCCAGATAGGCGATCCGCCGGCCCTTGCTGACACGGCCAATATCATGGGTCACGTCCGATGCGGCCAACACCTCAAGTGCTGCGGCCATCGAGGTCGGGTTGGCGTTATAGCTGTCATCGATCAGGTTCAGCGTCATCTGTGTCTCGACGGGATCAAAGTGGATCACCTCGCGCACGCCGCGCCCCTTGTATGGCGTCCAGCGCCCCAAGGACGCCGCCGCCAGCGCCAGATCAGCCCCCATCGCCTGTGCCGCAGCAAGCGCGCCAAGGGCGTTCATCGCGAAATGCCGCCCCGGTGTGCCGATCTTGAACAGCAACGGGGTGCCATCGGCATCGGCTTGCACAACCGTCACATCGCCTTGAACCTGCACGTCCAGCAATTTGAACTGATAGCCGTGTTCGCCGAACTCAACCTCGCGCAGGCGGCAATCAACGGCTTTGGCCATCAAGATCGCCGCATGTTCAATGTCGGCGTTGATCACGGCGACGCCACCCGGTTCCAGCCCGTCAAAGATCGCGGCCTTTTCAACGGCAATAGCCGCGACATTATCAAACGCCTCAAGATGCACGGCAGCGACCGTCGTCACCATGGCCACGTCCGGCTTGGTCAGGATCGCCAGCGGAGAGACTTCACCGGGATGGTTCATCCCGATCTCGATCACCGCAAATTCGGTATCCATCGGCATCCGCGCCAATGTCAGCGGCACGCCCCAATGGTTGTTATAGCTGTCCACTGACGCATGCGCCCGCCCCTGATCCGCGAATATCGCCAGCAGCATTTCCTTGGTCGAGGTTTTTCCGACACTGCCCGTTACCGCGACCACTTTGGCCTGCGTGCGGGCGCGGGCAGCAGCCCCAAGCGCCTCAAGCCCCTTCAGCACATCATCAACGATCAGCAAGGGTGCATCAGCGGCCACACCGTCGGGCACGTGGCTAACCAAAGCCGCCCCTGCGCCCTTTTCCAGCGCCATTGCTACGAAATCATGACCGTCGCGCACATCTTTGAGTGCCACAAACAGATCACCGGCCTGGATTGTGCGCGTATCAATAGACACACCATCGCAGGCCCAATCGCCGATTGCGTGACCTCCGGTGGCCTTTGCTGCCTCTGCTGCTGTCCACAAGCTCATGTTAGTCTCCCGTCCAGTGCCGCAACGGCAACGCTGGCCTGTTCCACATCATCAAAGGGCAGGATATCATCGCCGATGATCTGCCCGGTTTCATGGCCCTTGCCCGCGATCAACAAGGCATCACCGGGGCCGATGACATCGATCCCGCGCAAGATCGCCTCGGCGCGGTCGCTAACCTCGGTCGCGTCCGGTGCGCCGGTCATCACCGCCGCGCGGATCAGCGCCGGATCTTCCGAGCGTGGGTTATCATCGGTCACAAATACCACATCGGCATGTTCCGCCGCCGCCTGTCCCATCAAGGGGCGCTTGGTCGTATCACGGTCGCCGCCTGCGCCCACAATCGCCACCAAACGGCCCATCACATGTGGTCGCATCGCCTGAAGCGCCGTGGCGATGGCATCGGGCGTATGGGCATAATCCACAAACACCGCCCCGCCATTGTCGCGGGTCGCGGCCAGCTGCATGCGGCCGCGCACGGTTGTCAGATGCGGGATCGTGTCGAACACATCGGCAGGATTGGACCCGCAAGCGATAACCAGCCCGCAGGCCAGCAAGATATTATCGGCCTGAAAACCGCCGATCAGGTTCAGCCGCTTTTGATAGGTTTTGCCACGCCAGTCGAACCGCAGGTCCTGCCCTGTGGCGTCAAAGCGTTGGCCCGTGAGATGCAGGTCGCCACCATCCCGACCGACGCTGATGACATCGCAACCCCGCGCACGGGCAATGGCGGCCATATCGACGCCCTTGGGATCGTCAATGTTGATGACCGCCGTGCCGTCTTCGGGCAACACGCGCGAGAACAAGCCCGCCTTGGCGTCGAAATACGCCTCGAATGTCTCGTGGTAGTCCAGATGGTCTTGGGTGAAGTTCGTGAACCCCGCAGCCTTTAGCGTCACACCATCAAGGCGGCGCTGGTCCAAGCCGTGGCTCGACGCCTCCATCGCGGCATGGGTGATGCCGTTGGCTGCTGCTTCGGCCAAGGCACGGTGCAGGGTGATCGGTTCTGGCGTGGTGTGGGCCAACGGGGCGGTCCATGCCCCTTCGACCCCCGTGGTGCCAAGGTTGACGGCAGACAGGCCCATTTCGATCCAGATTTGGCGGACAAAAGTGCTGACGGATGTTTTGCCGTTCGTGCCCGTCACTGCGATCATCGTGGCAGGCTGCGCGCCAAACCACAGGGCGGCAGAGCGTGACAGCGCCTCGCGCGGGGCATCGGTGACCACCACGGCAACGCCTGCGTCGGCCATCACATCCGCTGCAATCGCAGCACCTTTGGCATCGGTCAGCACGGCTGCTGCGCCCATGCGCAGCGCATATTGAATGAACTCGGCCCCGTGCACCGTACTGCCGGGCATAGCGGCGAACAAATACCCGTCTTTGACCTGACGGCTGTCCACGGCGATGCCTGTGATGTCGGGGTTGGCCTCTCCCCTCGCGGTCAGACCAAGTGAAGAAAGGGGGACGGCCTGTGTGCCCATGGGGGACGCTCTTTTTATCAGTTGCTGCTGGACAGCGTTATATCAGCGACACTGCCCGGTTCAACAGTTGGTCGAAGCCCCAGCAAGGGCGCGATCCGGCGGATCATCTCGGCGGCGACGGGCACAGCCGTCCAGCCTGCCGTGCGGCGTGGTTTTTCACCCGATGTTTCAACAGGTTCGTCCAAGGTCACGATCAGCACATATTTGGGATCATGCGCGGGGAACATGCTGGCAAAGGTGTTGATCACCTTGTCTTCTAGGTATCCACCACGGGGGCCGGGTTTATCCGCCGTACCGGTCTTGCCGCCCACCTGATAGCCGGGCACCTCGCCAAAGCTGGCGGTGCCTTCGGTCACGACGGCGCGCAGCATCATCCGGGCGTCGGCGGCGGCGCGTTCAGACATCACCCGTTCGCCCAGTTTTGGACCATTTTGTTTCAGCAAGGTCGGCACGATTTTGCGGCCACCATTGGCAATGGTTGCGTATCCAGCGGCAAGATGCATGGGGCTGGAGGACAGACCGTGCCCATATGAAATCGTGACCGAGCTTAGCTCTTCCCAGCGTTTGGGCAGCAAGGGCTTGCCGCCTGATGCTTCGACAATCTCGAACGGGGTGGGTTCAAAGAAACCAAGGCTTTTCAGGAATTCTTGTTGCCGCTCTGCGCCGATTTGCAAGGCCAGACGCCCCGAACCGCGGTTTGAGCTGTTTACGATGATGCCGGTAACCGTCTGTTCGCCGTAGTTTTTATTATGAAATTCACCGATCCGGAAGCCGCCGACTTTCATCGGGCCAGAGGTATCAATAACCGTGTCAGCCGTCACCAATCCCAGATCAATCGCCTGTGCGGCGGCGAAAATCTTGAACACCGATCCCAGTTCGTACACCCCTTGGACCGAACGGTTGAACAGTGGGCTGTCCGACGCGTCCCCGGTGATGGCCGCATGCGGGCGGTCATTTGGGTCAAACGATGGCAAGGACACGGCGCTGATCACCTCGCCCGTGCGCACATCCATCAAAACCGATGTCGCGCCTTTGGCGTTCATCAGCTTCATGCCGCCATACAAGATGCGTTCAGACGCGGCCTGAACCGTCATATCCAGCGACAGTTCCAACGGTTTGTTTCCGTTTGCGGGGTCGCGCAGATAGTCGTCAAAGTATTTTTCCGCACCGGCAACGCCGATCACCTCGGCCCCGTGTACGCCCTCTTTGCCAAAGCTGGCACCGCCCATGATATGCGCGGCCAAGGCACCGTTGGGGTACAGACGCATGTCACGCGGGGCAAACAGCAGGCCCGGTTCACCGATTTCATGCACGGCTTGCATTTGCTCGGGGCTGATTTTCTTTTTGATCCACAGAAACTTACGTTTCCCGGTAAAATCACGCACCAGCCGTTCCTGATCCAGATCCGGGAACACCTTCATCAGTTTTTTCGCCGCGCGTTCCGGATCAATCATGTGATGCGGTTGCGCGTATAGCGCGTGGGTCTCAAAATTCGTGGCCAGCAGGTTGCCGTTGCGGTCAACGATATCGGCACGGGTGGCCGAGATGACGGAACCGGGGGCCGCCGCGCGCGGTTCTGTCGGGTCGGTCGTCGCCATGACGCCCATACGCGCGCCGACAACAGTAAAGGCGCAGAAAAAGAACACGCCCAGCACCAGCAACCGCCCTTCGGCGCGCTGGCGGGCGCTGTCGCGCATCTGTTCATGGCGAATGCGTGTGTTTTCACGTTCGATCGCGTCGGGGTTTTCGCCTTTTTGGCGGGCCTCAAGGATACGGGCCAATGGACGCAGCGGTGTGCGGATCATTCGGTGGCCTCCATCGTTGAGACATCGACGCCTTGGGTGATTTCAAACAGCGGCAGTTCGGGCAGCGGCGGATAGCCGACCTGATCAATCGCGCCAAACTGATCGGGGTGCAGCGGCAACAGGCCCAGCCGGTCAAAGTTCAGCTCGGATAGATCGCGCAGACGCTCTGGCCGGTTCAGATAGGCCCATTCGGCACGCAATACCGCCAGCCTGCTATGGGCTTGGCGGATTTCCTGGCGCAATTCGTCCGTATCGCTGAGCGCTTGTTGCGTGGCATAGTTTTCGCGGTAGGCCCAAAAGGCCAAGCCAATGACAGACAAAGTGGTCAGAACGTAAAGCACGGCTCTCATGACTGTATTCCTTTGACCATGGGCATGCCGAGCGATTTAGCATCAACCGAACCGGCAGGCGCATCGGTGCGAATGGCAACCCGCAATTTGGCCGACCGGCTGCGCGGGTTTTCCTCGAGCTCTTGCGCGTCAGGCCCGATGGCCTTGCGTTTGAGTATCTTGAATTGCGGCGGCACGTGCGTCGCCTCGGGCGCAAAGCGGTTGGCGTTGCCCCCTGCCCCTGCACGCGCCGTAAGGAAGCGTTTGACCATCCGGTCCTCGACCGAATGAAAGGTCACCACAGCCAGTTGCCCGCCGGGTTTCAGCGCACGTTCTGCGGCCATAAGCCCCTCGAACAATTCGCCATATTCGTTGTTCACCGCGATGCGCAGCGCCTGAAAGCTGCGGGTCGCAGGGTGCGATTGACCGGGTTTTGAACGGGGCAAGCATCCCTCGACCAGCCCTGCCAATTGAAAGGTCGTGGTAATTGGCGCATCTTCGCGGGCGCGGACAATCGACTTGGCAATGCGGCGGCTGGCGCGTTCTTCACCGTATTGGAACAGAATATTCGCGATGGTTTCTTCTTCGGCCTCGTTGACGATGTCAGCGGCGGACGGACCTTGCTGGCTCATCCGCATGTCCAGCGGGCCGTCGCGCATGAAGGAAAAGCCGCGTTCGGCCAGATCAAGCTGCATTGATGACACGCCCAGATCCAGCACAACCCCGTCAAGGTCTTGGGCATAGGTGTCCATTTTGGAAAACACGCCCTGCTGCATGACGATCTTGTCGCCATATGCCGCCGCCCAGCTTTGCGCCATTTCGAAGGCCAGCGGGTCACGGTCCACGGCAATTACCTGATCCGCACCGGCATCGATCAAACCACGGGTATAGCCGCCTGCACCAAATGTGCCATCCAGCCAGCGCCCCGTGACGGGGGCAACTGCTGCCAAAAGGGGGCGTAGCAGAACCGGCGTGTGAGGGGCTGAGGGGGTATCAGAGGCAGCGGTCATATCGCTTATGCCCCCGGCTTACCGTCCAGGAAGGCCATGGGATCGAAGTCTTCTGGCAGGTCATCCAGCCATTCTTCTTCGCGGGCTTTTTCCTCGGTCTCATAGGTTTCGGGCTTCCAAATCTGGAACGTGTCACCGGCAGCGATAAAAAACGCCTCGCCTTCCAGATCAATTTTGCTGCGTAGTTTGGCAGGCAGGACCAGACGGCCGGTTTCATCAACAGATGTCGGGAAAGATTGGCCGTGGAACAGACGTTGCAACATTTTGCGTTCCATCGATCCACGCGGCAGCGCGTCGATTTTATCGTCGACCTCGTCAATCGCCTGCATGGTATAGCATTCAAGATAGCTGCGACGGCTGTCGCCATAGACGATTACCAGCTCGGGCGTGCCGCCGTTTTGCCAATTCGGGTCACCGGCTTCCAACACACGACGAAAAGAGGCTGGGATAGACACCCGCCCCTTCGTATCGACCTTGTGTTGGCTTTCGCCTCTGAACCTGCGGCTCACGTGTGTGTCCCTGACTATGACGCGCCTTGCGCCTAAAATTTCGTTTCCCCGGCGGTAAATGTAAAAACGGCGGGTTGATCTGCTGCCACTGATCAACCCGCCGCCGTCCCGCTTTGCGGGGAAGTCCGACTGCGCGCGCCACCTGGGGGGATGTCTGCTCGCTCACGCGCCGGATTCTTGGTCTGATGAAAGCGAGGTGCCTGTATGAACCTGCTAGAGTTTTATTTGGTCGATGGGGTCGTTTGGTGCCCCTTGTCTCGTTCTCATCCGATGCACTAGGGATGCCATGGGAATTCATGGGCGTCTATAGTTTTCTTTGGGAAAAGACACAGGATATGGTTTTGCACAGGGTTACAAAACAACATGTAGGATATCTTTAAGGCCAAAATATCACTTCATGATGGGAGAACTTCACATTTAGGCACAACATGTAGTGATACCTGAATTGATCCAAAATTTCCCATCAAATCCCAATAAAAATAAACCCTCAGATTTATCCACAAGGAATGTTCGTGCCTTGTTCTTGAATTAGGCAATACTGTGCAACCGCTTTCAGGGGTAAATACATCAATTCTCATGCAAATCGGCGGCTTATGGCCGAATCACCTGACCGCCGGCAAAGCAGGCACGTCGATAATTCCCATGAAGTCCCACGAGGGGGATCACCGGAAGCCATAAAGTGAGAAAATTTACGGTATAGAGGTGTTACGCGGATCAGTGGCGATGCGCGGCGCTATAAAGCGAATATAACCGCCTGCAGGGGCGACGGCCCTCTTAAGCCATCCCGCCCTTGATCAACCCGTCTGCGATGCGGGCGTAGGCCTGCGCCATCGGGCCATCGCCCGCTGCAATCGGCGTACCCGCGTCACCTGCAAGCCGCGTTTCCAGATCAATGGGCAAACTACCCAAAAGCGGCACGCCAATCTTCTTGGCCTCGTCCGCGACACCGCCATGGCCAAAAATCTCATGCTCGGACCCGCAATCGGGGCAAACGAACATCGACATATTCTCGATCAGGCCAAGCACGGGAGTCTTGAGGGTGTTGAACATGTCGATGGCCTTGCGCGCATCAATCAGCGCCACATCCTGCGGCGTCGACACAATGATGGCCCCCGACAATTCCGACTTGGTACAAAGGGTCAGTTGCACGTCGCCCGTACCGGGCGGCAGATCAACCAACAATACGTCAAGCTCGCCCCACTCGACCTGCCCCAACATCTGCTGAAGCGCGCCCATCAACATCGGGCCACGCCAAACAACGGCCTTACCCTCTTCCATCATAAAGCCGATCGACATCAAAGTGACGCCATGGGCGTGCAGGGGAATGATCGTCTTACCATCCGGCGACGCGGGGCGTTTATTCACCCCCATCATGCGCGGCTGGCTGGGCCCGTAAATATCTGCATCCAACAACCCGACCTTGCGCCCTGCCCGCGCCAAGGCCACGGCGATGTTGGAACTGACGGTTGATTTGCCAACGCCACCCTTGCCGGACCCGATGGCCAGAATACGCTTTACCCCCGTCGGTTTGGTTGGTCCGTCTTGAGGCTTCGGATGGCCGCCGATCTTGAGGCTGGGTGCCGGTGCCTTGGGGGCCGGGCCGTGGGCCGTCAGGGCAACGGTAACTGTGCCCACACCCTTTATCGCCTTCACCACCTGCTCTGCCGCGTCGCGCAGGGGGGCCATCTGCGCGGCGACTTGCGCATTCGGTGCCTCGATCACAAACCGGACGGCATCACCCTCAACCGTCAAAGCGCGGACCAAATCATGCGCAAGGATGGATTTCCCATCCGGCAAGGTGACTCGCTGCAGTTCCGCTTCGACTTGGGCTTTGGTGATCGGCATCGACTTTTCCTTCTAAACAACAGCTTTGACATGGCAGTTTCTACGTAAATCACAAGAGGGCGTCACAGTACTGCGCATATCGCCAGCAAACCCGCCAAATTTCGCCTAAAAATTAGCCATTTCCGCAATGTTTGTGCTGCATAGCAGCATTGCAAAATTTTTTATTGTGCAGATGCAGCAATTAGGTCAAAAAGGTTTCAGGAAAGCGCTAGTCGCTAACCAACAGAAAGACCAGACGCATCCATCCTCCTCCCGGATGTTTCTGTTTAGGCGGCGACACCTTCCTCCTCCCTGGTGTCGTCGCCATTTTTTTATTTTATCGCAAATTTTCAGGACGTTACGTCAACTTTTCGTATGCATTTGCTGCATAGCAGCATTGTCGATCTGTCTATTGTGCAGGTGCAGCATCTTCCTACATATTGGTCACAACAGAACGAAACGCAGATCAAATGAAAGAGGTGCTGAGATGGCATACCTTAACGCAACTACCGCTCCTTCCCTGGCAGATCGCTTTAACGCCGTCATGTCCATGATCGCCACGCGCCGCAAGCAGGCTCGTGTTTATCGCGCCACTTTCAACGAGCTGAGCTCCTTGTCGAACCGCGAATTGGCCGACCTCGGCATGTCGCGTTCGCAAATCCGCAGCATCGCTCTGGAAACAGGCCGCAACGCTGCCTAAATGAATTGAGATCGGACACACGCTTCCTCCCGGATGTGTGTCTGTAAAAGGCCCGCGGTTTCTTCCTCCTCCCTGAAACCAAAGGCCTTTATAAACGTCTCCTTCCTCCTTTCCTCCCGATTGGATTGGAGACGTCGATAAAGTCGGCGGTGCTTTCCTCCCAAAGCACCGCCGTTCTTGTATCTGGAGGATGCATATTCCCTGCGTTTCGCTTTGAGCCCGTCATTTATGTGTCGGTGTAGGGTCTGCTGTGCGGGACACTACTGCCATTCATCGGACGAGCGCTACAGCTGCGAACTCTGCTTTGCCCTCATCAATGCCACCCGTGAAACTAGCAACCGTAATTGGGTCATCTACATCTGGAAAATGATAAACGGCATTGACGCAAAACGGTCCGGCTCCAGAGTGGCCAATTGAACGGCCGATACCATCAATGGACCCCGACATAAGCCCCAGAGCGTATCCGCATTGGGACCACGGCCGACCGGGCAGTGGGCCACCAAGCAGCTTTGTGTCAATCATCAGTCTCAGAGTATCGCGCCGCAACAGGTCACCTGAGAACAAACCGTGAAGCAGGCGCGCGGCATCAGCCGCATTGCCAATAAGACAACCATGGTACACCCAGAGAGGATCGTAATTTGCAGCCGCGTGCCAATGTAGTTTTGTAAACTGCTCACGCGTATCTGCAAACTCAATGCTATCGAGGTGCAAAGGCCTACAGATCATGGAAGAAACAACCTGCCCAAGCGATTGCCCGGTTGCATCTTCGATCATGTCCCGGACAAACATGTAGCCAATGTTTGAATAAGACCACCCTTGTTCCGGCTCGAATAGCATCCCTTTGGACAAAGACAAATCCAGCATTTTTTCGCGGGACCAAGGAGCTTCATGTGCGCGCACTGCTCGTCCGTATTCCGGAAATTGGCCATAGTCTGGCAGGCCGGATGTATGCGCTAGAAGTTGACGACATGTATAGGCAGCGCCTTTAATTGGCGCATCCAAATCTAACACGGAATCTTCGCACAACTTCAGTGCGCAAATCGCAATCGTCGTTTTAGTGAAACTCCAGTAAGGAAATATGGCTGACTGAGACCCTCTGCTGCCTTCATTTCCGGAAGAGCTGATCCAATGGGAGCATGTGTTTTCGGTTCTCATATGTGATGTGTTTGGTCTTTGGGTAAAAATGTCAATGTGGGGCTCAAACCTGACCTTCACAATCCGCGGAAAATCAAGTGAACCCGGTAACAGATCAGAAAGCCAGCGCCGGCTTCCCCCTACCCCCGTTCAGCACGTTTGCTAGGCAACCCCGGCCAACACCGATCCAAAAAACTACACCCGCGGAAAAATCTGTTGGTTTTGCCCGTCAGCCGTGGTTAAACCTGCATATTACCTTGGCAATAAAGGCATTGCGCGCTGCTGCTTGGGTGAGCGGAGCCTTTCTGCTCACACTCCGGCCCTTACCGGCCCCGCGCGTGCAACTGGCTCCTTTCATATGTCATCAGGCGGCGCGCCGCCAAAGTCGAAGGGTAAAATCATGCTACACAACGATAATCTTGAACAATGGGACCGCGAGAATTTCTTTCACGCCTCCACCCATCTTGCTGAATTCGCACGGGGCAACATCCCACAGCGCGTGATCAAAACCGCTTCCGGCGTGCATATCGAGGACCGCGATGGCAACCGGATGCTGGATGCTTTCGCCGGATTGTACTGCGTGAACGTCGGCTATGGCCGCCCCGAGATCGCCGAGGCGATTGCCGATCAGGCCAAGGAACTCGCCTATTACCATTCCTATGTCGGCCACGGCACCGAGGCGTCGATCACCCTTGCGAAAATGGTGATGGACCGCGCGCCCGATCACATGTCCAAGGTGTATTTTGGTCAGTCCGGGTCCGATGCGAACGAGACCAATGTAAAATTGATCTGGTATTACAACAACATACTGGGTCGCCCGAAGAAGAAAAAGATCATCTCGCGCTGGCGTGGCTATCACGGTTCGGGCCTGATGACCGGATCGCTGACGGGTCTGGATCTGTTTCACAAGAAGTTCGATCTGCCCCTCGCGCAGGTGATTCACACCGAGGCACCGTTCTATTTCCAGCGCAAGGATCTGGGGCAAAGCGAAAGCGAATTCGTCGCCCATTGCGTGGCCGAACTTGAAGCGATGATTCACGCCGAAGGGGCCGACACCATCGCCGCCTTTATCGGTGAACCCGTTTTGGGCACCGGCGGCATCGTACCGCCCCCTGCCGGCTATTGGCCCGCCATCCAAGAGGTGCTGGACCGTCACGACATTCTGCTGGTTGCAGATGAAGTTGTGACCGGTTTTGGCCGTTTGGGCACGATGTTCGGGTCCGATCACTATGGCATGCGCCCCGATCTGATCACGATTGCCAAGGGCCTGACGTCGGCCTATGCGCCGCTGTCCGGGTCGATTGTGTCTGACAAAATGTGGGCAGTGCTGGAAAAAGGCACCGATGAGAACGGTCCCATCGGCCACGGCTGGACATATTCCGCACACCCCATCGGGGCCGCTGCGGGTGTGGCAAACCTCGAATTGATCGACAAGCTGGGATTGATCGAAAACGCTGGTAGCGTCGGCACATATCTGAACACGCAAATGCGCGCCGCCCTTGCCGACCACCCCCATGTGGGCAACATCCGTGGCGAAGGGATGCTGTGCGCTGTCGAATTTGTGGCCGATAAAGACAGCCGCACCTTCTATGCCGCCGCCGACAAGATCGGGCCGCAGATCGCTGGTAAACTGCTAGAGCAAAGCAATGTCATCGCCCGCGCCATGCCCCAAGGGGACATTCTGGGCTTTGCCCCGCCGTTCTGCCTGACCAAAGAAGAGGCTGACCAAGTCGTTACCGCGACCCATCAGGCCGTGACGTCCGTTCTGGGCTAAACTTGCGCTGACATCTTCATGGGGCGTGGCATCGACCGCGCCCCATGATCCAATCCTTTAAAACGGTACGTCGTCCGATCCGGTCAAAAACCGCGACACGACCTTTTTGATCCCGGCTTTTTCAAACTCGACCTCCAACTTGTCGCCTTCGATCCCGATCACCGCGCCATATCCGAATTTCTGATGGAACACGCGTTCACCCATGGTGAAACTGCTGACCGCCGCCATATCAATGGTGACATTGCGCGTTTCCTTGGGCTGGCTCATCCCGCGATCATTGCTGCGCGATTGCAGACGCCGCCAACCGGGGGAATTGTAGACATTCGCCTCGGCGACCTTTTCATGCAGGTCGGATTTCGGCATGGCAGCACCATACCCCCCACCATAAAGGCCGGGCGGGGTCAGTACCTCCACATGCTCTTCGGGCAGTTCGTCGATAAACCGCGACGGCATCGCGCTTTGCCATTGCCCAAACACCCGCCGGTTCGCCGCGAATGAAATGGTGCAAATCTCCTCGGCCCGCGTGATGCCGACATAGGCCAAGCGGCGCTCTTCCTCGAGGCCCTTGATACCGCTTTCATCCATGGACCGTTGCGAGGGGAACAGCCCGTCCTCCCATCCCGGCAGGAACACGGCGGGGAACTCGAGGCCCTTGGCGGCGTGCAGCGTCATGATCGACACTTTCTCGCCCTCACCGTCCTGTTCATTGTCCATAATCAAGCTGACATGCTCCAGGAACCCTTGCAGATTTTCGAACTGTTCCAAGGCCTTGACCAATTCCTTGAGGTTCTCAAGCCGCCCCGGTGCCTCGGGCGTTTTGTCGTTCTGCCAGAACCCCGTATAGCCGGATTCGTCCAGAATAACCTGCGCCAACTCGACATGGCTCATCTCGGGCGGGCCGTATTCATAGCGGGTGGTCGGCGCGCCATCATCAATCACAGAATTATCATCAATCTCGGTGCGGATGCGCGGCCCACGCGCCATCTCGCCCCAGCGTTCGATGCCGTCAATCAGCAGGCGCAACTGTGCGGCCCCCTTGCCACCGATCCCGCCATTGGCCAGTAAGATCCGAGCGCCTTCGACAAGGTTCACGCCGTTTTCACGGGCGGTCTTCTGGATATTCTGCTGCGCTTTGTCGCCTAGCCCACGTTTGGGCGTGTTCACAATCCGCTCAAACGCCAGATCATCATCAGGCGATGTCACGACGCGGAAATAGGCCATCACATCGCGGATTTCCAAACGCTCGTAAAAGCGCGGTCCACCGATGACGCGATAGGGCAAACCGATGGTCAAAAACCGGTCTTCAAACGCGCGCATCTGATGCGAGGCACGCACAAGAATCGCCATATCGTCCAGCGAATACTGTCGCAAATCACGGGTGCCGCGCTGCATGGATTCGATCTCGTCGCCGATCCAGCGGGCCTCTTCCTCGCCATCCCAATGGCCGATCAGTCGGACCTTTTCACCGTCCTGCGCTTCGGTCCACAGCGTCTTGCCCAACCGCCCTTCGTTGCCCGCAATCACGCCGGATGCAGCGGCCAGAATATGCGGGGTGGACCGATAGTTCTGTTCCAGCCGCACCACATGAGCCCCGGGAAAATCCGTCTCGAACCGCAGGATATTACCCACTTCGGCCCCACGCCAGCCATAGATCGACTGATCGTCATCGCCCACGCAACAGATATTTTTATGCCCCGACGCCAGCAAGCGCAGCCACAGATATTGGGCCACGTTGGTATCTTGGTATTCGTCCACCAGAATGAATTTGAACCAGCGCTGGTATTGCTTCAACAGGTCCTCGTGGGTCTGGAAAATCGTCACCATGTGCAGCAGCAGATCGCCGAAATCACAGGCGTTCAGCTCTTTCAGCCGCGCTTGGTACTGCGCATAAAGCTCGGTGCCGCGGTGGTTGTACAATCCCGCATCCGCACTTGGTACCTTTTCTGGCGTCAGCGCGCGGTTTTTCCAACCGTCGATAATCCCCGCCAACAGGCGCGCGGGCCAACGTTTGTCGTCGATATCCTCGGCCCTGATCAACTGCTTGAGCAAGCGCAACTGATCGTCCGTATCCAGAATGGTAAAGTTCGATTTCAACCCCACCAGTTCCGCATGACGGCGCAGCAGCTTGACGCAAACCGCGTGGAAGGTGCCCAGCCACGGCATGCCCTCGATGTTTTGCCCCAACATGCCGCCAACGCGGTTCTTCATCTCGCGTGCGGCTTTGTTGGTAAAGGTCACCGCCAAAATCTCGTTCGGGCGCGCGCGACCGGTGTTCATCAGATGCACGATCCGCGCGGTCAGCGCCTTGGTCTTGCCGGTGCCCGCCCCCGCCAACATCAACACCGGGCCATCCATCTGCTCAACGGCGGCGCGTTGTGCCGGGTTCAGCCCGTCCAGATAGGGTTGCGGGCGCGCGGCCATGGCACGCGCTGATAAAGATGCGCCCTCAAAGGCGTCCATTTCGTCGAAATCATTCATGGGCCATAACCTAGCGCGCAAAACCGCCAAATGAAAGACACGTTCGCAAAATGTTCTGGGTAAGAATATGCGCAATGGTGCCCCCATTATCCGGTGCCATCCAGCCCCCTTCCTTGCAAAAGGCGGCTGGACAATAGCCCCACGCCCTGAGCAAATACGCCCATGGATTTACACGCAAACTACCCTGAATTAGCTGACCTGCGCCGCCGCGCCAAACGGCGTATCCCGAAATTCGTCTGGGAATATCTGGACAGTGCCACAGGGGCTGAGGCCACCAAACAGCGCAACCGGCAGTCGATGGACCACATCGGGTTTATGCCATCGATATTGCATGGCGAATTCACCCCCAACCTGACAACCCCCTTGTTTGGGAACGACTTTCCCCTGCCCTTTGGCATTGCACCCATCGGCATGTCCGGCCTGATCTGGCCCGATGCCGAAGGGCATCTGGCCCGTGCCGCCGCCCGCGCGGGTATCCCCTATTGCCTGTCCACAGTCGCCACCCAAAGCCCCGAAGACCTTGCCCCCCATATTGGCGAAAACGCGTGGTTTCAGATGTACCCGCCCCGCGATCCGGACATTCGCACCGACATGCTGAACCGCGCCAAAGCGGCAGGTTTCAACGGGCTGATCCTGACCGTCGATGTCCCCGTCGCCAGCCGCCGCGAACGGCAAACACGCTCCGGCCTGACCAATCCGCCCCGTCTGACGCCACGCTTGATGGCGCAGGTTGCGATGCGGCCTACTTGGGCTGCGGGCATGGCACGACGCGGGATGCCCCATATGCGGATGCTCGATAAATACAAAAGCACCAGCACCGAGGGCCTGTCCTCAACCGCGCATGTTGGATATCTGCTGCGCACCTCGCCGGATTGGGACTATGTCAAATGGCTGCGCGACGCATGGGAGGGGCCGTTCATCATAAAGGGTGTGCTGCGCCCTGAAGACGCCACCGCGCTGGAAGCCATCGGCGCAGACGCCATTTGGGTGTCCAACCACGCGGGACGGCAATTCGATGCGGCCCCGGCTTCTATCGATATGCTGCCCGCCATTCGCGCTGCCACCACCCTGCCTATCGTCTTTGACAGCGGCGTTGAAACCGGCCTCGATATTCTGCGCGCCTTGTCTTTGGGGGCGGATTTCGTGATGATGGGCCGCGCGTTCCACTACGCGTTGGCGGCCCTCGGGCCACAAGGCATCGATCACCTGATTGATATCTTTACCAAGGATCTGATCGCAAACATGGGCCAAATGGGCAGTAAAACACTGCGCGATTTGCCTCAGCCTGTCGATCTTGCGCAGCTCGACTTGTTTCCAAATGGCCTAAAATCCCCGCCGGAGGCATAAACTTCCTTGCACCTTGCGGCAAACAAACGCAACTATGCTGCACTGCCGCAAAAACCAACCCGGGCCCGGCCCCTCCGGCCGCGCCCCAGTCAGCGTAACCAAGGCGAGGCCCGATGACCGACTTCAAAAAAATTCTGATTGCTAACCGTGGTGAAATTGCCATTCGCATCATGCGCGCGGCAAATGAGATGGGTAAAAAGACAGTTGCCGTCTTTGCCGAGGAAGACAAACTTGGGCTTCACCGTTTCAAGGCTGACGAAGCGTACCGGATTGGCGCAGGGTTGGGACCCGTGGCGGCATACCTGAGCATTGATGAAATTATTCGCGTCGCCAAAGCCTGCGGTGCGGATGCGATCCATCCGGGATATGGTCTGCTGTCAGAAAACCCTGATTTCGTGGACGCCTGCGAACAAAACGGCATCACCTTTATCGGGCCACGCGCTGAAACCATGCGCGCCCTTGGCGACAAGGCCAGCGCGCGCCGCGTCGCGGTCGAGGCGGGCGTGCCCGTTATCCCCGCCACCGAAGTCTTGGGCGACGACATGGATCTGGTGCGCAAACAAGCGGCCGAAGTGGGCTATCCCCTAATGCTCAAGGCGTCTTGGGGCGGCGGCGGGCGCGGCATGCGGCCGATCAATTCCGAGGCAGAGCTTGAGGAAAAAGTCCTTGAAGGCCGCCGCGAGGCCGAAGCCGCCTTTGGCAATGGCGAGGGCTATCTGGAAAAGATGATCCTCAAGGCCCGCCACGTCGAGGTGCAAATTCTGGGCGATAAACACGGCGAGATTTACCACCTGTTTGAGCGCGATTGCTCCGTGCAGCGCCGCAATCAAAAGGTCGTTGAACGCGCCCCTGCCCCCTATCTGACCGAAGAACAGCGCGCCGAGATTTGCGAATTGGGGCGCAAAATCTGCGCCCATGTGAATTACGAATGTGCGGGTACGGTCGAATTCCTGATGGATATGGATGACGGCAAATTCTACTTTATCGAGGTAAATCCCCGCGTTCAGGTCGAACACACCGTCACCGAAGAAGTCACCGGTATCGACATCGTGCAGGCACAAATCCTGATTGCCGAAGGCAAAACCATCGCCGAAGCGACGGGCAAAGCCAGCCAAGCGGATGTGCAATTGAACGGCCACGCGCTGCAAACGCGGATCACGACAGAAGACCCGCAAAACAACTTTATTCCCGATTATGGCCGCATCACCGCCTTTCGCGAGGCAACCGGCATGGGTATCCGTCTGGACGGCGGCACCGCCTATTCCGGCGGCGTGATCACGCGTTATTATGACAGTTTGCTGGTCAAGGTTACCGCCAAGGCGCAAACGCCCGAACAGGCCATCGCCCGCATGGACCGCGCCCTGCGCGAATTCCGTATCCGTGGCGTCAGCACCAACATCGCCTTTGTCGAGAACCTGCTGAAGCACCCGACGTTCCTCAACAACACCTACCACACCAAATTCATCGACCAGACGCCGGAGCTCTTCACCTTTAAAAAGCGCCGCGACCGCGCGACCAAGGTACTGACCTATATTGGCGACATCACCGTGAACGGGCATCCTGAAACCAAGGGCTTTGAACGCCCCGCCGCCACCGTGCGTGCCCCCATGCCCCCCGCGCCAAATGCCGAGCCGCAGATGGGCACCCGCAACCTGCTAGAGCAAAAAGGCCCACAAGCCGTTGCCGATTGGATGGGCCAGCAGCGGCAATTGCTGATCACTGACACCACCATGCGCGATGGGCATCAGTCGTTGCTGGCGACCCGGATGCGCAGCCATGACATGATCAAGGTGGCCCCTGCCTATGCGGCCAATCTGCCAACGCTTTTCTCAATGGAATGCTGGGGCGGTGCGACCTTTGATGTGGCTTATCGTTTCTTGCAAGAATGCCCGTGGCAGCGTCTGCGCGACCTGCGCGCCGCAATCCCGAACGTCATGACGCAAATGCTGCTGCGCGGATCGAACGGCGTCGGATACACCAACTACCCTGACAATGTGGTGCAAGAATTCGTGCGCGTCGCCGCGACCGAAGGCGTGGATGTCTTCCGCGTTTTTGACAGCCTGAACTGGGTTGAGAACATGCGCGTGGCCATGGATGCCGTGATTGATAACGGCAAAATCTGCGAAGGCACGGTGTGCTATACCGGCGACATCTTTGACCCGGATCGCTCCAAATACGACCTGAAATATTATGTCTCTATGGCCAAAGAGCTCAAAGCCGCCGGTGCCCATGTCTTGGGTCTTAAAGACATGGCCGGCGTGTTGAAACCGAACGCGGCCAAAGTACTAATAAAGGCGCTGAAATCCGAGGTTGGCCTGCCGATCCACTTCCACACCCACGACACGGCTGGCGTTGCCATCGCCACGATCATGGCAGCGTCCGAGGCGGGCGTTGATGCTGTCGATTGCGCGATGGACGCGCTGTCGGGGAATACATCTCAGGCCACGCTGGGTTCTGTTGTCGAGGCGCTGAAGCACACCGACCGCGACACTGGCCTGTCGATGGGCGCAGTGCGCGAGATTTCAAACTATTGGGAAGAAGTCCGCGGCGAATACGCGGCATTCGAGACCGGTATGCAGGCACCGTCCTCCGAAGTGTACCTGCACGAAATGCCCGGTGGCCAGTTCACCAACCTCAAGGCGCAGGCCGCGTCGATGGGGCTGGATGACCGCTGGCCCGAGGTCGCCAAGACCTATGCTGACGTGAACCAGATGTTTGGCGATATTGTTAAGGTCACGCCATCGTCGAAGGTTGTGGGCGACATGGCGCTGATGATGGTGTCCCAAGGGTTGACCCGTGACCAAGTCGAAGACCCCGATGCGGAAATGTCCTTTCCTGATAGTGTCATCGACATGATGCGCGGCAATCTGGGCCAACCTCCGGGTGGGTTCCCTGCCAGCATCGTCGACAAGATCCTGAAGGGCGAGAAACCCAACACCGACCGCCCCGGCGCGCATCTGCCCCCCACCGATCTTGAGGCAACCCGCGCCGACCTGAAAAAACAGCTTGAAGGGGTCGATATCGAAGACGACGATCTGTCGGGCTATCTGATGTATCCCAAGGTGTTCCTTGATTACATGGGCCGCCACCGCACCTATGGCCCCGTGCGGGTCCTGCCCACGCGCACGTTCTTTTACGGCATGGAACCGGGCGAGGAAATTACCGCCGAAATCGACCCCGGCAAAACGCTAGAAATCCGCCTGCAAGCGCTGAGCGAAACCAACGAGGATGGCGAGGTCAAAGTGTTCTTTGAACTGAACGGCCAGCCCCGCGTCGTGCGTGTGCCAAACCGTCTGGTCAAAGCAACCACGGCACAGCGGCCCAAGGCCGAAACCGGCAACCCCAACCACATCGGCGCACCAATGCCCGGGGTTGTAGCTTCGGTCGGGGCAGTCGTGGGGCAGCACGTTAAAGCGGGCGATTTGCTGCTGACCATCGAAGCGATGAAGATGGAAACCGGCATCCACGCCGAACGTGATGCCGTCGTCAAAGCGGTGCATGTCACCCCCGGCGGCCAGATCGACGCCAAGGATCTGCTGGTAGAGTTGGAGTAGGTGCCATGCGCCTCTCCGCCCTCACTCTGATCGTTCCCAGCTATGACGAAGGCATCGCATTCTACTGTGGTGTTATGGGGTTTGAGCTGACCCAAGACGAGGACCAAGGCCACAAACGCTGGGTCCGCGTCACCCCACCAGGTGGCGACACGGGGTTTATCCTGGCCCAGCCGGGGGACGCTGCGCAACGGGCGGCCATCGGCAACCAAGGTGGCGGTCGCGTCTGGCTGTTTCTGGAAACCCAAGACTTCGCCGGTGACCACGCGCGCCTTTTGGCCGCTGGAGTGGTCTTCGAAGAAACGCCTCGCCATGAGCCTTATGGTACCGTTGCCGTCTTTCGCGACGCTTTTGGCAACCGCTGGGATCTGATCGAACCGCGCTGAACATTGCTTGGAAGTGGTCCACACCCCTTCCCGACCGGTCAGATGCAATCTGTCGCATTGTTTGGTGCCCGATCTGCCCTAAATTAGGAATGTACCACAGGCTAACCGGACCCGCCCCATGCCCTATGAATGGAAAACTGCGCCAACGGCCCACCGGCAGGAATTGCGGCTTTGGCCGCACCAGTCACTGCCGCCCAAAGGGTTTGCCGCGTTCATTCTGGTGACATTTACGCTGATCCTGATCCCGACGCTGCCCTTGCTGGGCACAGCGCTGCTATGGGGCTTGCTACCCTTTGTGCTGGCGGCGGTGGCGGGCATGTATTTCGCCCTGCAAGGCAACCATAAATCCCGCCAGATCGAGGAGGTGTTTACCCTCACCGACGACACGGTTCACCTGACCCACACCACGCCAAAGGGCGATGTCAAAGAATGGGACTGCAACCGCTATTGGACGGTTGTCACGAAATACGAGAAAGACGGCCCCGTGCCCCATTATGTCACCCTGCGCGGCAAGGGGCGTGAGGTCGAGATCGGCAAATTCCTAAGCGAGGAAGAGCGGATCGCCCTGTTTGACGAACTGAACCGCGCGCTGCTGCGGGCTTAGCTCAGGCGGTCTTTGACCTTGGGGCCAACAGCGCCGAAATCCATCTGGCCGGTGTATTTGCCCTTAAGCAGGCCGATCACCTTACCCATGTCACGGATCGAAGTTGCGCCAACTTCGGCAATGGCATCATCCACAGCTTTGGCGCTTTCTTCCTCGGACAACTGACGGGGCAGGAATTCTTCGATGATCGCAATTTCTTCGCGCTCGCGGTCAGCAAGGTCCAAACGACCCCCTTCCTCATAGGCGCGCACCGATTCCATCCGCTGTTTGGCCATCTTGCCAAGGATCGCCAGAACCTCAGGGTCGCCGACACCGTCATCCCCACCATCTGCGCGCGCAGCGATGTCTTTGTCCTTGATGGCAGCGTTGATCAAACGCAACGTAGACAGCCGGTCGGCGGCCTTGTCTTTCATCGCCTGTCTCATCGCGTCCGTGATGCGTGTGCGCAGTTCCATTGCTATCGTCCTTCGACCAATGCGGTGTAAGCTGCCCAACATAGACAATTCCCACAAAACAGGCAATGGTTCAGACCTCAGGTAAGCCACTGTTTTAAAACGATATATCATTTTTCGCATGGTATTGACCCGGCCCGCCCACGGCTTTAGATTGCACCCGTTTAGCCCCACCTATCTGCCTTCGGAGGCCCCTCCCATGACTGCGCCAGTATCCACCCGCCCGACCGCCTGCCTAGCACTTGCGGACGGAT
This sequence comes from uncultured Sulfitobacter sp., assembly GCF_964021855.1. Taxonomy (NCBI): domain Bacteria; kingdom Pseudomonadati; phylum Pseudomonadota; class Alphaproteobacteria; order Rhodobacterales; family Roseobacteraceae; genus Sulfitobacter; species uncultured Sulfitobacter sp. The sequence continues at coordinate 675,242 of NZ_CAXHZD010000002.1, read as the reverse complement.
CGATTTTCTACGGCATGGGGTTTGGTGCAACCGGGCAAACCGTGGCAGAGCTGTGTTTTAACACCGCCATGACCGGCTATCAGGAAATCATGACCGATCCGTCCTATGCTGGGCAGATTGTCACCTTTACCTTCCCCCATATCGGCAACACCGGCACCAATCCCGAAGACGACGAAACCGGTGATCCGGTCGCGGCGGGCATGGTTGTTAAGTGGATGCCGACCGACCCCAGCAGCTGGCGCTCGGTTCAGCCGCTATCCGAATGGCTGGCCAGCCGGGACCGTATCGCAATCGGCGGTATCGATACCCGCCGCCTGACCCGCGCCATCCGTCAGCAAGGCGCACCCCATGCCGCCCTAGCCCATGACCCTGACGGCAATTTCGACATCGAAGCATTGGTCGCAGCGGCCCGCGGCTTTGCAGGCCTTGAAGGTGCCGATCTGGCCAAAGACGTGACCTGCGCCCAGTCGTACCGCTGGAACGAGATGCGGTGGGCTTGGCCCGACGGGTATGCCCCGCAAACCGAGGCAAAATACAAGGTTGTTGCCGTGGACTATGGTGCCAAGCGTAACATCCTGCGCTGTCTCGCCTCGGCTGGCTGCGACGTGACTGTGTTGCCTGCATCCGCCACATATGAAGACGTGATGGCCCATAATCCCGATGGCGTATTTCTGTCCAATGGCCCCGGTGATCCGGCGGCAACAGGCGTGTATGCCGTCCCGATGATCAAGGAAGTCATTGCGAAAACCGATCTGCCAGTGTTCGGGATTTGCCTTGGCCACCAGATGCTTGCGCTCGCTCTGGGCGGCGAAACCACCAAGATGAGCCACGGCCATCACGGTGCCAACCATCCTGTTAAAGACATGGAAACCGGCAAGGTCGAGATTACGTCGATGAACCACGGCTTTGCGGTTGATGCGCAGTCGCTGCCAAATGGCGTTGTCGAAACCCATCGGTCGCTGTTTGACGGATCGAACTGCGGTATCCGCATGGAAGGCCGCCCTGTCTGGTCTGTCCAGCACCACCCCGAGGCAAGCCCCGGCCCCCAAGACAGCTTTTATCTGTTTGAACGTTTTGCCGCTGCGATGGCCGAACGCGACCTTCAGACCGCCTAGTTTATCTGCTGTTAAGGGCTGATTAAGCCTACCCGCTGCATCCTGACCCCTTGTATCTAGGGGGATTCGCGGTTGAGCGATCTACATCTGCAATTTACCACGCCCGAACCGGCGGCACCTGCCCAAGCGCAGCTGCCGTTGGGCCGGATACTGGTGAACTCAGGCGCGATTGATCAGGCCGATCTTATGCGCGCCCTGCAAGATCAGGAACGGCTGAACGTGCCTTTGGGCGAATGCCTGATTGCAAGCGGTGCCATTTCCCCTGCACAGCTATGCGCCGCGCTGGCCGCGCAACATAACCTGCAACATATTGATCTAGCCGTTGACCCGCCAAAACCCGCCATGGCGCAGCATCTGGATCCCCATGACTGTCTGATATACGGCATCGTGCCGTGGCGATCCTTGGGCGACACGATCATGGTCGCCATCAGCAATCCCGATCAATTTGAAAACATCGCCCCATCGCTGACCCGTGCGGGGGTTAGCCTGCTGCCAGTGGTCGCCGACAAAAGACAAATTTCCGAAAGCATTACAGCGCTTTACGGTACCGAGCTTGCCCAACGTGCGGCCATTCGTGTGCCCCCGATTGAAAGCTGCCGCACCTGGCGTGCAGATGCCAAAAGCCGGCGCGCATGGGCCATGGGTATTCTCGCGTTAATGGCCATCGTGTTGGTGTTGGAACCGGCTTGGGGCTTTACCCTGATCCTGTTGTGGGCCCTGTGCAGCAGCGTGATGATAGTATCGTTGCGCACAGTCGCCCTGTTCACCCATGTCTTCTTGCAAAAAATTCCGCCGCGCCCCCCGCCGGCACACGAACCGGGTCGTAATTTTCATCCCCATGTGTCCGTGCTGGTGCCCCTATTCCGTGAAAAGGAAATCGCCGGGGCGTTGATCACGCGGCTTGTAAAACTGACCTATCCCAAATCGCTGCTCCAGATCGTGCTGGTGCTTGAGGAAGGCGATGATATGACCCGCGACACCATTGCGCGCACCACACTGCCCGTCTGGTTTGACGTGATCGAGGTGCCGCAGGCGAATAATCTGCGCACAAAACCCCGCGCGATGAACTATGCTTTGGACTTTTGCAAAGGCAGCATTATTGGCGTTTGGGATGCCGAGGACGCACCCGAAGTAGATCAAATTGACCGTGTCGTGAGCCATTTTGCCAACGCGCCCAAGAATGTCGTCTGTGTTCAGGGAATGCTGGACTATTACAACGCGCGCACCAATTGGATTTCGCGCTGCTTTACCATCGAATATGCCGCGTGGTGGCGGGTTGTTCTGCCCAGCATTGCGCGGCTTGGGTTTATCGTCCCTTTGGGTGGGACGACGCTTTTTTTCCGCCGCACCGCGCTTGAGGAACTGCGCGCTTGGGACGCCCATAACGTGACCGAAGACGCCGATTTGGGCGTCAGGCTCGCCCGGCACGGCTACAAAACCGACCTTTTGCCCACCGTCACCTATGAAGAGGCGAATTTTCGCGCTTGGCCTTGGGTCAAACAACGCTCCCGCTGGCTCAAGGGGTTTTTGACCACGTGGTGCGTGCACATGCGGCAACCGCTCAAGCTGATCAAACAGGTGGGGTTTCTGCGTTTTCTCGGCCTGCAGATCCTGTTCTTGGCAACGGTCAGCCAATTCCTCTGCGCGCCGCTGTTATGGACACTTTGCGTCACCTTGATTGGCCTATCCCATCCGGTCGAAACCGTCCTTGGCACGCCAATGCTTTTGGGGTTGTTCTATTACTTTATCTTTGCCGAGCTTATAAACATCTCAATCGCGCTTTGCGCGGTACGCGGCAAAGAACACAGGCATTTGATACCTTGGTCGTTCAGTTTGCCGTTTTATTTCATACTAGGAACATTCGCGGCTTATAAGGCCTTGTACGAATTCATCTTTCACCCGTTTTATTGGGACAAAACCGAACACGGCGTACCCCATAAAACGGACGAAAAGACCAAGCTCGCAAGCCCTGCCCCCACCGGTTAACCTTCTTCTTCGCGCCGCGCTGCCTCTTGCTTGAGGCGGGTCGTGAAGGCGACCGAGATATGCAAACGCAGCGCTTCGTCCGCACCATCCTCATCGCGCTGTTCGATCATACGCACGATTTTGTCATGCTCTGCCTGCGCGATGTGACCGCGCCCCTCGACCGCGAGGGATGATGTCGCCATCAACGCCATGGATCGGTGCACCAAATCCAATTGCTGCACCAAATATCTATTGTGCGACGCCAGATGAATTTGTTTGTGAAACCGTCGGTTTGCCCGCGCCAATGCCGCCGGATCATCGCGCAGGTCATTATCCGCCTCGACCATATCGCGCAGCACGCGAACTTCTTCGACGGTGGCATGGCGTGCTGCTAGCCGCGCGGCCAGCCCCTCCAGCTCTCCGCGCACGACATACAATTCCGCCGTTTGGTTATGATCCAGCGATGCCACGATCAGGCTGCGACCATCGCGTGCCAGCAATGATTGTGTCTCAAGCCGTTGTAATGCCTCGCGAATGGGCGTGCGCGAGACACCGAACCGTTCCGCCAACTCGCTTTCCACCAAACGATCCCCCGGCCTGTAGGTGCCCAAATCGATCGCCTCTAGGATCATGGCATAGGCATCTGTCGGTCCGGGTCTGGGCGCGCTCATCGGGTCACTTTCATTTTGGTTGGGTGCACTCTATCCCCCGCGTCCATTTGCGCAAGCCCGCGATCTTGCGCATGGCTGCGACGAAGCGTAGCTAGGGCATATGCCAAAGCACGCTTTTTCTCACGTGGATACATGGGTCTTTGACCTTGATAACACGCTTTACCCGCCCTCGGCCCGCCTGTTTGACCAGATCGAACAGCGGATGACCAGTTGGGTGATGAACGCCCTTGATGTGGACCATGCCCGCGCCAATTATCTGCGCAAACATTACTGGCACAGCTACGGCACCACGCTGGCCGGGTTAATGCGTGAACATGGCGTGGACCCCGGCCCCTATCTGCACGACGTGCACGATATTTCATTTGACGCGCTGATGCCCGACCCGTTGTTGGCCGACCGCATCCGCGCCCTGCCCGGTCGGCGCATTATTTTCACCAACGGCACCGCGCCCTATGCCGAACGCGTGGTCGCGGCGCGCGGTTTGGACGGGGTATTTGATGCCATCTATGGCGTTGAACATGCTCAGTTTTTGCCCAAACCCGAACGCGCCGCGTTCGAGCATGTTTTCACCACAGACAAACTGGACACCACCAAGGCCGTGATGTTCGAGGATGACCCGCGCAATCTGGCGGAACCGCATGCCATGGGCATGGGCACGGTCCATGTCGCCCCAGAGCCTGAGGCCGCGGACCACATTCATTTCCACACCGATGATCTAAGCACTTTTCTTGGGCGGATCACGGGCTAGCTTTCGGGGATGACCATGGATTGTGACATTCTGATTTCGGGCGGCGGCATCGCCGGGCTAACGGCGGCAGCGGCTTTTGGCAGCGCCGGTTTCAAGGTGATCTGCGTTGATCCCACCCCGCCGATCACCGATGGCGATGCCGACGGGGCCGATCTACGCTCCACCGCGATGCTGCAGCCGGCCCGCCGCGTGCTTGAGGCCGCTGGCATCTGGACCCATCTTGCGGACCACGCCGCGCCCTTGCAGATCATGCGGATTGTCGACGCAGGCGGTGCCGAAGCGGAGCCCCGCGTCACCCGCGAATTCAACGCGGCCGAGATTTCGGATCAGCCTTTCGGGTGGAATTTCCCGAACTGGCTGCTGCGCCGCGCGCTTCTTGAACGGTTGGCCGATCTGCCCAACGTCGATTTTCGCCCCGGCACCGGCACCACATCCCTGTTCACCCGCACCGCTGAGGCCCGCGTCGGCCTTAGCGACGGCAGCCGCATTACAACCCCTTTGGTGATTGCCGCAGATGGCCGCAACAGCCCCATGCGCGAGGCGGCGGGCATCGATGTGACCACTTCCGGCTATGGACAAAGCGCGGTCGTCTTCGCGGTCACGCATCCCGTGCCTCACGACAATGTATCGACGGAAATCCACCGCACTGGCGGGCCGTTCACCTTGGTGCCCCTGCCCGACCGTGACGGGATGCCCTGTTCTGCCGTGGTCTGGATGGACAGCGCCGCTGAATGCAAGCGGCGCATGGCGCTGGATGCGGATGCATTTTCAGACGAAGCCACCCTGCGCAGCTGTCACTTGTTCGGCCCGCTGACGTTGGCCACCGCACGCAACGTTTGGCCGATCATCACCCAACATGCCGCGCGTCTGTCCGGCGAACGCATCGCCCTGATCGCAGAAGCGGCCCATGTCATGCCCCCGATTGGCGCGCAGGGGCTGAACATGTCGTTGCAAGACGTCGCGACCCTGCTTGAACTGGCGCAGGCAAACCCAGCCGATCTGGGTAGCCAGAAAATGCTGGATGCCTATCACAAGGCGCGCTTTGCCGACATTATGCTGCGGGTGAGGGGCATTGATCTGCTGAACCGCGCCAGTCAGGCCAGCGCGCCGATTGCACGCGATGCCCGCGCGACAGGGCTGAATGCACTATACGCCATGGCCCCGGTGCGCAAAATGTTGATGGAGATGGGGTTGGGCATGCGGCAAGGGTAAGCCCCGCCGCAACGCCCCGATTTTATAGAACCTTATCGACCACGCGTGCCAAACGCGCCAAGGTCGCATCCACATCATACAGCTTGTCCAAGCCGAACAGCCCCAAGCGGAATGTCTGGAAATTATCGGGCTCGTCGCACATCAGCGGCACGCCTGCGGCAATCTGCATCCCCTCGGCGGCGAACGCCTTGCCGTTTTGCACCGACGGGTCCGTGGTATAACTGACCACAACGCCCGGCGCGCCAAACCCTTCAGCGGCAACCGACACCACACCGCGATCGGCCAGCATCTTGCGCACCCCTTCGCCCAAACGCCACTGGGCTTCTTTCAGCCGTGCAAACCCATAGGCTTGGGTTTCCTTCATGGTGTCGCGGAAACCGCGCAGCGCATCGGTGGGCATGGTCGAATGATAGGCATGCCCGCCGTCTTCATAGGCTTTCATGATGCTATGCCATTTACCCAGATCGAGCGAAAAGCTGTCCGATTTGGTTTCGGCCAGCAGTGCCACGGCACGCTCCGACATCATCACCAATCCGGCAGAGGGCGACGCGCTCCACCCCTTTTGCGGGGCCGAGATCAACACATCCACGCCAAGCGCCTTCATATCAACCCAAGCACAGCCCGACGCGATACAATCCAGCACCATCAACGCGCCAACTTCATGGGCAGCATCCGCCATCTGCGTGATATAGTCATCCGGCAGGATCACGCCCGCGCTGGTCTCTACATGGGGCGCGAATACCACCTGCGGCTTTTGGGTCCGGATCGTATCGACCACGTCATCAATCGGGCATGGCGCAAAGGGCGCAGGCGTGCTGTTACCTTGCATCCGCGCCTTGAGAACGGTGGTGTTTCCGGTCAGATCACCGCTTTCGATGATCTGGCTCCAACGGTAGGAAAACCAGCCGTTGCGCACGACAACCACCTCGGCATTGCGGGCGAACTGGCGGGCCACGGCCTCCATCCCGAACGTCCCACCACCGGGCACAATCGCCACGGCATCGGCGTTATACACCTCTTTCAGCATGGCGCTGATGTCGCGCATCACGCCTTGAAACGCCGCCGACATGTGGTTCAACGACCGGTCGGTAAAGACGACCGAGAATTCTTCAAGCCCTTGCGGGTCAACAGTATTCAGCAAAGCTGGCATGGGGGTCTCCTTTTCCTTTGGGCGCAAGATACAGCGCCGCCTGCCAAAGTTATAGGCCCAATGGCCCCGCAAGACGTTCTTCGCTCAGCAGCACATTGGCCTCGACCGCCCCTGCCCCCGGCAAGGTCATAATCCGCCGCCGCAAGACCCGTTCAAAATCCGCCAAATCCCGCGCAACAACCCGCAACCGGTAATCATAAAGCCCTAAAACATGCTCGACCGTCTGCACCTCCGGGATCGCGCTGACCGCACGCTCGAAATCCTCAAGGCTCACACGCCCTTTGGTGGCCAGTTTGACGCCCAAAAACACCGTCACGCCAAAACCCAACGCCTCGCGGTTCAGCCGCAATCGCTTGCCGCGCAAGATACCTGCATCCTCTAGCCGTTTGATCCGCCGCCATGTGGCCGGCTGCGACAACCCCAAATGCCGCCCCAAGGCCCCGGCACTTTGCGTCGCGTCGCGCGCCAGTGACCGGATCAGGTGATGATCAATCTCGTCCAGCGTAATCATAACGGCAGCGCCTCGTCCGATTTGATCCGCGCCACATGCATCAACGCCTCGATATCAGCGATATGCGGCAGGGTCAGGATCTTGCCGCGGTAAATCGCCTGATAATGGGCCATGTCACGGGCGATAATCGACAGCCGCACATCAACGCGCCCCAAAAACGTCTGGATTTCGATCACTTCTGATACCTTCCGCGCCGCGACCAGAAACACATCAAACGCATTGCCTTGCGTCTTATCCAGCGTGATCCGCAATGACACTTCGACGGTATAGCCAAGGGCGGGCCAATCCACGATCATGCCCACACCCTCGACAATCCCAGCCTCTTGCATGCGCACAATGCGCCGCGCGACCTTGCCGGGGCTTAACCCAACCCGATCTGCCAACTCGCCCGGGCTTAGCCCTGCATCGCCCTGCCAATGACGCAAAATGCGCCGATCCTCATCATCAAGCATGATTTTTCCATATTCTTACTAAACCACGCATTACCATCTTCATTTTGCCAAATAAACTCATAATCCGACAATGGCACCACCCGATCCATCAGCTATAATACATTCAGATTTCAACGAACCCGAAAGGACGCCCCAATGCGCGTTTATTATGACCGTGACTGCGACGTTAACCTGATCAAGGATAAAAAAGTCGCCATCCTCGGCTACGGCTCCCAAGGCCACGCCCACGCCCTGAACCTGCGCGATTCCGGCGCGAAAAACCTCGTCGTTGCTCTGCGCGAAGGCTCTGCCTCGATCGCCAAAGCCGAAGGCGAAGGCCTGAAAACAATGGGCATCGCCGAAGCCGCCGCTTGGGCCGACGTCATCATGTTCACCATGCCCGACGAATTGCAGGCTGAAACCTACAAAAAATACGTGCACGACAACATCCGCGAAGGCTCCGCCATCGCATTCGCCCACGGCTTGAACGTCCACTTCGGCCTGATCGAACCAAAACCCGGCGTTGACGTGATCATGATGGCACCAAAAGGCCCCGGTCACACCGTGCGCGGCGAATATTCCAAAGGCGGCGGCGTGCCGTGCCTTGTCGCCGTGGACAAAGACGCCTCCGGCAAAGCGCTGGAAATCGGTCTGTCCTATTGCTCCGCCATCGGTGGCGGTCGCTCCGGCATCATCGAAACCAACTTCCGCGAAGAATGCGAAACCGACCTGTTCGGCGAACAGGCCGTTCTGTGCGGCGGTATCGTTGAACTGATCCGCATGGGCTTTGAAACACTGGTCGAAGCAGGCTACGAGCCCGAAATGGCCTATTTCGAATGCCTGCACGAAACCAAGCTGATCGTTGACCTGATCTATGAAGGCGGCATCGCCAACATGGATTACTCCATCTCTAACACAGCCGAGTATGGCCAATACGTTTCCGGCCCGCGCATCCTGCCATACGCCGAAACCAAAGCCCGCATGAAGGATGTTCTCAGCGACATCCAGTCCGGTAAATTCGTGCGCGACTTCATGCTTGAGAACACAGTGGGCCAGCCCACACTCAAAGCATCGCGTCGCTCCAACGACGAACACCAGATCGAAATCGTCGGTGGCAAACTGCGCGACATGATGCCGTGGATCTCCGCAGGCAAAATGGTCGACAAAGCCAAGAACTAAAATTCAAAAGGCCCGGGGGTGTTCCTCCGGGCCTTTTTCTTTCTACCCGCGCCCCTCAGGGCCAACATTAAAACGACACGTCATTGCAGGTCCCAAGTCCGCGACGAAAGCTTGGCTTTGCCCACCAAAGGTCGCCCATGCATAACGCCCCCAACATCACCGCCAGCAGCTGGGTGATGATCGCCTTGCTGGCGTTCATCTGGGGCGGGACGTTCATGGTCACCGAAATCGCGCTGACTGGCATGCCCCCGTTCTGGATCGCCGCCAGCCGCGTCAGCCTCGCCGCCCTCGTGATGGCCGCAATCTGGTCCCTGCGCGGCTTCCATCTCTTCGCCGTTTCGACAACCAAAACAGACCTCACGGCCCTCATCTTCGTCGGTGCCGCCAGCTCTGCCGTCCCCTTCAGCCTGCTGGCTTGGGGTCAGCAATACGTGACATCCGGTTTTGCCGGTGTCTCCATGGCCGCCGTTGCCCTGATCATTCTGCCGCTGGCGCATTTCTTCGTGCAAGGCGAACGAATGACGCCGCGCAAAACACTTGGCTTCGTCATCGGCTTTATCGGCGTCACCATTCTGATCGGTTCCCAAGCGTTCGAAAGCACAGGGGCCGCCTTTGAAACCGCTGGCCGCTTCGCTTGCCTCGGTGCGGCGAGCTGCTACGCCCTCAGCTCCCTCGTGATGCGCCGCCTACCCCAAGTCGACGCCATAGGCCTTGCGACGATCCTGCTCGTCATCGCCAGTGTCATCACAATCCCCCTCGCATTCCTGATCGAAGGGCTACCACCGCTACCGTCCGCCAAGATCCTCGGCGTGCTCGCATTTCTCGGCCTCATCCCCACAGCCGCCGCAAATTTTCTGCGCGTCTTGGTGGTCCGCAGCGCAGGCCCGGTTTTCATGTCCTTGGTCAACTACCAAGTCCCGGTATGGTCCGTCTGCCTCGGCGCGCTGATTTTGGGCGAACCCCTGCCCGCCTCGCTCATCTGGTCCCTCGCCCTGATTTTGGCAGGCGTCGCGCTCAGCCAATACGGCGCGCTCCGCAGGTTGTTCACCAACCGTCAGGCCTAATTCCAAATGGACTAAAATCCTCGCCGAAGGCATCCGCACGCGAGGCACGGACCAACCGTCTGAACCGGCACGACAACGCCGCCCCAACCCCGCCCAAATTAATCGAATGCGCTTTTGCGCGCCTTTAGGTCCGTACCGATTGGGTCACGGCGTCGACGACCATATCGACCGCCCGCGCCATTAGCGCCGCATCTTCATGCTCGGCCATCACGCGCACCAAGGGCTCTGTGCCCGATTTGCGGATCAACAAACGCCCTTGCCCGGCCAGATCAGCCTCGGCTTGTGCAATCGCCGCCTTGACCTGCGCGTCATCCAGTGGTGTCTGCCCTGCGGCAAAGCGCACGTTCTTCAAGAGCTGCGGCACCGGATCGAAGCTGTTCAGCAGTTCCGACGATGGTTTGCCCGAGCGGATCATTTCGGCCAAGAACTGTAAGCCCGCCATCAGCCCGTCGCCCGTGGTCGCATGATCGGTCATGACGATATGACCCGACTGCTCCCCACCCAAGTTGAACCCGCCTTCGCGCATCCGTTCCACGACATAGCGGTCACCGACGGCTGTGCGTTCCAATTGCACGCCCTGGCCTTGCAAAAACCGCTCGAGCCCGAGGTTGCTCATGACCGTGGCCACAAGCGCATTATTCGTTAACCGCTCTTCGGCGGCCCAACGCGACGCCATCAGCGCCATGAACTGATCGCCATCACCGACTTTCCCGTTTTCATCAATCAAGATGACCCGGTCCGCATCGCCGTCCAGACAGATGCCGACATCCGCCTTATGCTCGATCACGGCTGCCGCCGCCCGTTCGGGGTGCGTCGACCCGCAATTGTCGTTGATATTAAAGCCGTTCGGCTCAACCCCGATCCGTACGACCTCCGCGCCCAACTCCCACAACGCTTCGGGGGCCACGCGGTGCGCGGCACCATTGGCGCAATCGATGACCACCTTTAGCCCGTCTAACCGCATGCGACGCGGAAAGGACGATTTCACACGCTCAACATAGCGAAACCGCCCGTCGTCAATCCGTTTCGCCCGCCCGATCTTGTCCGAGGGGATCAGCTCGACACCATTGGCGATCAGATGCTCGATCTCGGCTTCGACCGCGTCGCTGAGCTTGAACCCGTCGGGGCCGAAAAACTTGATCCCGTTGTCGGTGGCGGGGTTGTGGCTGGCCGAAATCATCACACCCAGATCCGCGCGCATCGACCGTGTCAAAAGACCGACCGCAGGGGTCGGCACGGGACCAAGCAGCAAAACATTCATTCCCGATGATGTCAGCCCAGCGGTCAGCGCGCTCTCGAACATATAGCCCGACAACCGCGTATCCTTGCCGATCACAACCCGATGTGCCCCGCCACGGCTGCTGCTGAAATAGCGGCCCACCGCTGCCCCGATTTTAAGGGCGACCTCGGCGGTCATAGGGTGAACATTGGCCGTGCCGCGAATACCGTCTGTTCCAAATAACTTCGTCATAAAATACTCCCAGAATATGCAGCATGCCACAGCGAAACAGCTTGGCGGGTCTTAGCCACGTCATGTACACGCACCAATTGCACACCTTGCGCCAACCCTGCAAGTGCGACGCCAATTGACCCGGCTGTGCGGTCTTTGGCCTCGGGTGCATTGCCCAGCGTACCGATAAACTTTTTCCGTGACACCCCCAGCAAAAGCGGCGTGCCAAGCGCATGAAACAAGCTGATCCGCGACAGTAACGCCAGATTGTGATCCAGATTTTTACCAAACCCGATCCCCGGATCAGCAAGGATCGCGCTGCGCGCCATTCCGCCGATCTCAAGCATGCTAATCTGACGCTCAAGCGCGTCATAAACGTCCAGCACCACGTTTGAATAGCTGGGGTTCAGGTGCATTGTTTCAGGATCGCCCTGCGCATGCATCACGCAGACGGGCAATTGATGCTTTTGGCAAAACGGGCCAAGGGCCGGGTCATAGGTAAACCCAGAGACGTCATTCACCAGATCGGCCCCCATGGCCACGGCGGCCTCGGCAACCGCCGCCTTGCGCGTATCGATTGAGATCGGCTGGGTCAGCCCGGCGGCGCGCAGGGCGCTTATGGTGGGCGCGGTGCGGTTGATCTCGACCTCGATCGGGACGGTCTGCGCGCCGGGGCGCGTGGATTCACCGCCGATGTCGATGATGTCAGCGCCCGCTTGCGCCATCGCCAGCCCGGCAGTAACAGCATCCGCGACGCCCTCGTGCTGGCCCCCGTCGGAAAAGCTGTCAGGCGTTGTGTTCAATATGCCCATGATGCGGGGCCGATCCAAGGACATGCCTGCAATGGGGGGCCGTGGTGCCGTCAGGCGGTGGGCCACATCTGCGGGCAGTTCATTTGCCGGGATCACCTGCGCTGGCGCATCGCGTGACAGAACCTCGACATGGGTAAACCAGCCCCAACCGCCAGCCAGTTGCACAGACGTTTCGGGCCGTGCGGGCCCGATCTGAACAAGCGGTCTGAAATAATCGGTCATGGCGCTAAATTTGTTCCTGATCGACAGCCACCATGCGCAGGGGCACGGATGCCTGTTTGGGCAGGTCACTGCCGAACACCAGCATCTCGGTCGCGTCGAATGTTGCGGCAAACCAAGCGGCCAAGGCAACTGCGTCGCGTGGTTGCGCAGATGGGGTATCAACACTGTCCAACACGATTTTCGACGGGGCCCAAACGCTGGTCTGGCCATTCTTCATCGCCCAGTCCAGCTCCGTGCGGGTCGATACAACAACGCACCGCTTGTCCTTGGACGCCAAAACCCATGCGTTCTGTTCAATCGCAAGCAAATCAATGCGCCGCTGCGCCATCTTATGCGCGACTTGCGGTGCGGGGGTATCGGACGCACCAACACACAGGATCAACGGACGGCCCAACTGTTCAAGCTGGTCCAGCCACCCGGTTAGATAGGGCGAGGTAATTGCGGTATTGCACAGATATACCAGCTCGGGGTGCGGCACCTCGGCGGCTTCGGACCGCGCGTCGGGGGCATCGTCGCGGGCGCGGGCAATTTCAACGCCCAAGGCACCCGGGCCCCGGTCCAGTTTTTCGATACGTACGAAGACGCGCATCGCCTGACGTTCCAGCAAAATCCGGTCGGCCACGCGTTCGGCAAGGGTTTCCAGCAGGTTTAGCCGTTCGTCCGACAATTCATGGGCAATGGCTTCGGTCACGCGATCATAGGACAGAATGCGGTCTACGTCGTCGTCCACAGGGCCGGTCAACGGCTGCACCTCGACCACGACGTTAAAGCATATGCGCTGCGTCACACCGCGCTCGGCTTGAAAGGCGCCGATCTCGACCTCGACGATATGGTCGCGCAGGGAAATGCGGTCTAACGGTTCCGGCCCAGCTGTGGCGGCAGCGCGCTCGGACGGGTGCGCAAAGGCAAGCCTTGTGTCGGTGGTCATCATGCGGGCCTTTACGTTTCGACGGTCAACACGATCCTAGACCGTTTGCCCGGATGTAACAAAGCCAGTTGCGGCTGGCCAGACCCCAAAGGCGACGGTGGCCAACGCTTAGTTAGAGGCGGTACGCACGCCATCGCGGTAAAACAGGTGAACGCCGATTTTCGCAGTGCGGGTAAAGACACGCGACCAACGCGGGCTTACGGCAGTGGTGTGGTAATAGGTGGCCCCATCCGTCAGCGATGGCACTTTGCCGTCAAGCACTGCGCGGGCGATCTTGCTGACGCGGTCATAGGCGCGCGGCTCTGAAATTACTTCGGCATAGCCGTCGCAGGTATAGGTGAACTGGCACTGGTACTTTTTGCCCGTTCCCTGATGGATCACGTTGCACAATGACCCGGGAAAATCATCGGATTTGACGCGGTTCAAGATCACCTCGGCGACAGCGAACTGGCCCTTGACCGTCTCGCCCCGCGCCTCAAAATACAGCGCCTCAGACAAGCATTTCCACTGTTCACCGCCAGATGCCTTTGGCTGCTCTGCCAGCCAGCTGCGGGTAAATTCGATCTCGTTTGCCGATGCACTCTCTGCGATCATACGTTCCAGCCGCTCTGATCCGACTGCTTGCAATCCTTTCGACTCAATCTCGGCCAGTGTTTCGGCCTGTTGAGAATTGGCGTAAGCGGCCAATGGTGTCGAAATGGACAGCGCTGCAGCAGCGCAAAGGGATAGGAAGGTAGAATAACGCATTGAGCGCCTCGCAGGTAATTTCAGAGACGCCGATTAGACAATGCAGCCCCTTACGTAAACCCTAAGCACGGCAATTGCGCGACTTACCGCCCAACAATACCACATATTGATGCGATAATTCTAAAAACTACCCTATCTTGTGTTCAATTGCCAGTTGAGCCGCCGCGAGTCTGGCCACGGGAACCCGGAAAGGTGAACAAGAAACGTAGTCGAATCCCGCTTCTCGGCAGAATGCAATCGATTCGGGGTTGCCGCCGTGCTCTCCACAGATCGACAAAGTGATGCCCGGTTGGGCCGCCCGACCGCGCGATGCGCCCAGTTGCAACAGCTCGCCCACCCCGTCTTGGTCCAACATATGGAACGGATCTTCGGGGAATACCCCTTGCTGCACATAGGTCGACATGAACCGCCCCGCGTCATCGCGGCTTAGGCCGTATGTCATCTGCGTCAGGTCGTTTGTCCCAAAGCTGAGGAACGAACAATGTGGCGCAATTTCACCGGCCCGCAGGGCGGCACGTGGCGTTTCGACCATGACCCCCAGACGATAGGTAAAACTCGCACCGCGTTCGTTGCGCACATCCGTGGCGATCTTGTCGATACTGGCCTTAACCAGTTCAACCTCGCGCTTGGCCGAAACCAGCGGGATCATAATTTCGGGCACCACTGGGTCGCCATCGCGGCTCGCCTCGATCGTCGCCTCAAAAATTGCGCGCGCCTGCATTTCGTAAATCTCGGGCACGGTCACCCCAAGACGCACGCCGCGCAAACCCAACATCGGGTTATATTCCGACATCGCCTCGATCCGGCGGATCACGTCAGACAAGGGCAAATCCAACGCTTCGGCCAGATCACGCTGCCCTGACCGGTTGGCGGGCAGGAATTCATGCAAGGGCGGATCGAACAACCGGATGCACACGGGTTGGCCCTGCATAATGCGGAAAAGCTGAATGAAATCATCGCGCTGCATCGGCAACAGACGTTCTAACACCGCGCGGCGCTCTTCACTGCTGTCGGCAAAGATCATCTCGCGCATCACGGTCAATCGGCTGGGATCAAAGAACATATGTTCTGTCCGGCACAGCCCGATGCCATGGGCGTTAAAATTCCGGGCCGTCTGCGCATCGGCGGGGGTGTCGGCATTGGCGCGAATGCCGATATCCGCCGCATCTTCCGCCCAATCCATCAGTTTTTGGAACGTGGCATCCAACAGCGCCTCAAGCATCTGCGCGGCCCCCGCCAGAACCTCGCCCTTGGTGCCATCAATCGTGATCTCGTCACCGGCTTTGAACACGCGACCATCGGGGGCGGTAATTTGCCCTTTGACCAGATCAAAGGTCATCGACGACGCGCCCACAACACAGGGCAAGCCCATACCGCGCCCGATCACGGCGGCGTGGCTAGTGATCCCGCCGCGTTCCGTCAACACCGCTTGGGCCGCGTGCATGCCGCGAATGTCCTCGGGCGATGTTTCGCGCCGCACCAAGATACATTTCTCGCCCCGCGCCGCACTGGCCTGCGCATCATTTGCGTTAAACACGATCTTACCCGTCGCGGCACCGGGGCTTGCAGCGATGCCGCGCCCGATCAGATCCCGCTTGGTCCGCGGATCGACCTGCCGGTGCAGCAATTCCGTCAATGTGCGCGGCTGCACCCGCATCAATGCTTCTTCGCGCGAAATGATGCCTTCTTCGGCCAGCGCCACCGCAATCCTGACGGACGCGCGCGACGACCGCGACACCCGCACACCGTCAAGGATAAACAGCTCTCCGTCCGAGATCACAAATTCCAACTGCATTTCGGCACGCAACCGCACCCGCATCAATTCGGCGTTTTGCTTCAACGTTTCAAAGGCTTCCGGCGCGTGTTCCTCTAGCGAAGGCCCACGTGGATCGCGGGTCAGATACATCGCGTCTGCATCGCCTTGCAACGCGTCGCGCCCTTGGGACTGGCTTAGATACCGACCCGTGATCTGCGGCAGCCCGGTGTCGCTGTCGACCAGTTGCAACACGCCCGACCCGCACAGACCCGTGCCAACGCCAAATGCCATTTCCTGCACAATCAACCCCAGACCCGCATCAGCAGGCGCACCTTTGGCCTGCCGCAACAGCCGTGCCGACGTCCCCTCCCATGCGCGGGCCATGGAGCTTAGCACCGCCGTTAACTGCGTTACGCGGTCTTGGGGGAATGCCTCTTCGGTCTCAAGCTCGTAGGCGCGCAAGGACTGCTCCAACGCCTCGCGCCCGTCGCCGATCACATCGTCGAACATATCAGGGTCAAGCCGCGCAATGTTGACGGCATAGGATTGCACGAACCGCGTATAAAGCGCAGATGCTGGCCCCTCGCCCATGCGGTCGCAGTAATCTTTGAAGCGGGCGTCGTTCATACCGATGTTCAACACCGCCCCCGGCCCGCCCCAATCAGGGTCTTGGCTGGACGGGCGCACACAGAGCAACGCGCCCTTGGGAAATTCATCCGCAACGGCCTGCAAATCCGGCATCCGGCCATTCGCGATCTCGTGCACCACATTAAAGGGCAGCGTGACCGTACGCGGCACCGGCAGATCAAGACGCACCAGACGTTGCAAACACTTTGCCCGCCCGCCATGGGTTTCCGTGGCGATTGGGGCGGTCTGGGTCACCAGCGTTGTCATGGGCGTTTTCTGCACTGCGGCACCTTTTTGGTTTGTCCGCAGCATAGGCTTTCGGTGTTGTCTGGCAAGGCTTGATGCGCCCTGCCAGACCAAAGAAGCAGACTGTTAGCCGTCGATTTTGGTCAGGTCCGCGACCGAGGAACAGATGGTGCGGATACGGCTGAGCAGGTTCAACCGGTTGCGCCGCACGGTGCTGTTGTCGGAATTGACCTGAACCGCATTGAAAAACGCATCAATCGGGCCGCGCAAGGATGCCATGGCGGACATAGCGGCTGTAAAGTCTTGCGCTGCCATCGCCGGATTAATCTGTGCTTCGGCTTTATCAAGCGCGTCGAACAATGCGCGTTCTTCGTCAGTCTCAGCGAATTTGATGTCCGCACCATAGGAGTATTCGACCCCATCCGCCGCTTCCGCTTGGGACAGGATGTTATTGGCGCGCTTGAAGCCTTGGATCAGGTTTTCGCCATCGTCGGTTTTCAGCGTTTCGCTAAGGGCTTTGGCGCGTTTGACCAGAAGGGTTAGGTCGTCGTTCCCCTCCATCGCAATGCAAGCATCGATGATGTCGTGACGGACGCCTTGGTCTTTGAGGTAAACCTTGAGGCGGTCATGGAGGAAGGAGAGGAGGTCCGAGACTAAATCGTGAAGAGCCGATATCTTAAAGTCGACCTCCCAGTCAGAGCCTTTCTCTTTCAATACTACGAAGTTACCGTCTGATAGAATTTCTTCAACATCATCGAGACCATATATATAGGTGTCGTCGGGCCTCGGCTCATTGTCCCTAGCTACGAGCGCGATATTGCCTTCGCCCAGCAGAGCGCCGCATTGAAACGTCATAGCAAGAGACCTTGCCACATTGATAAACGATACTTTCAGAATGCTTGAGAGTGCTAAGTTGAGTTCATTTTCGTTTGCGCTTCTAATTAGGCCCAAAGACGCCCTACGCAGGGCGAAGGGGTCCTTGCTCCCCGTCGGCTTTTCATCAATCGCCCAGAACCCTGTCAGCTTGTCGATTTTCTCGGCCAATGCCACGGCGATGGAAACCGGCGCGGTCGGCACATCGTCCGACGGGCCAAGCGGCGCATAGTGGTCTTGTGCGGCGGCTGCGATGGCGTCGGATTTGCCCGCCGCTTTCGCGTAATAGCTGCCCATCAGCCCTTGAAGCTCGGGGAATTCATAGACCATTTCGGACGACAGGTCGGCCTTAGCAAACCGTGCGGCTTCGCGGGCCTCGTCTGTATCGGCACCGACCATAGGGGCCAATTCGCCTGCCAGTGCTTCCATGCGCGAGATCAGCTCGGCCTGTGTGCCCAGCTTGTTGTGGAAGGTGACGTTCGACAGACGGTCGACCCATGTCTGCATGCCCGCGTCAGATTTGGCGATGCGCAAATCGTTTTCCCAAAAGAATTTGGCGTCCGACAGACGTGCGGAAAGCACCTTTTCATTGCCCGCCAGAATTGTAGCCCCGTCATCAGCAGTGGTGCGATTGGCGACGGTGATGAAACGCTCAATCCGGCCAGACTTGGGGTCGCGCACGGAAAAGAACTTTTGATGCTCTTTCATCGAAGTCTGCAAAACCTCTGGCGGCAGATCAAGGAAATCATCGCCGATCCGCCCCATCAACACCACGGGCCATTCGACCAGCCCTGCGACCTCGGCCAGCAGACCGGCGTCCTCGACCACCTCAAGCCCGTTGGCAAAGGCCATATTGGTCGCGTCATGCCAGATCGCATCGCGGCGCTCGGTCGGGTCCAGCACCACAAAGGCGCGTTTCAGTTTGGCAGCGTAGTCGTCGAAATTGCTGACGGTGATCGTATCAGGCGCAAGGAAACGGTGGCCGCGCGTGGTGGCCCCTGCTTCGATCCCGCCGACGTTCATGGGCACAACCTGCGCGCCGTCCTCGGCTGTCAGGATGCACAGGATGGAATGCAGCGGGCGCACCCAACGCAAGGAACCGGTGCCCCAGCGCATGGATTTCGGCCACGGGAAGTTACGAATGGTGGTTTCAAGCACCTCCGCCACGATCTCGGCGGCGGGGCGGCCCGGCTTTTTGATCATCGCAAACAGGATGTTGCCCTTGGGCGTTTCACGTTCTTCCAGTTGGTCGCGGGTCAGACCGGCACCGCGCAAGAACCCTTCGATGGCTTTTTCAGGCGCGTCGGCCTTGGGACCTTTGCGTTCTTCGGTGATCGACGGGCTTGCGTCCAGCATACCTTCAATCGTCAGGGTCAGACGGCGCGGCGTCGAAAACGCGGCGGCCGAGGCATAGGTCAGCCCCGCTTCGACCAAGCCGTTCGTTACCAGTTTTTTCAAATCATCCGCAGCCCGCGCCTGCATCCGGGCGGGAATTTCTTCTGAGAAAAGCTCAATCAGCAGGTCGGGCATCAGTGGTACCTTTCGGTTGCCGTATTACATAGCACGGCTAAGATTTTTTTTGCGCTTCGCGCGAGGATATTTAAGAGCCAGAGAAGGCCCTATTGGCTGGGCTGTTCCGGGCAAGTTTCGCCGACAACGGTGCCATCATAAGATTTTTCGCCACAATCGTTCAGCTCGTGCCAGATATAGCCGTGGCCGTCTGATGTGATGGCGACAACCCGGTCCACGCCAAAGTGGACGTTCTTTTGGCTTAGGAACGTCTGGGCGGTGCCCGCGTCAAGTGCTGCGCCGATGGATTTGGCATCGAAGCAGTCAAACCAACCCGGCGCATTGCGTGGCTCGATCTTGTCGGTCGCCACATAGGTGTCGGACAGCGTTGTAAGGCTGAGCGTGGTATCGAAACAAGCACGATACCGGATCGGAGAGCTGTCCGCGTCAATGGCGCGGAAGTTTTCTGTCGCGATGGGTTCAGGCTGGCCTGTTGAGAGCGACACCAACTCGACCCCGTTTTCGGGTGTTGGCGCATCGTGATAGTAGCCGTAGATTTGGACGTAATAGAGCGTCATGCCCGCAATGGCCGCTGCGGCCAGGATAGCGCCCCCGACAATTTTACCGTTCATGCTGCGTCCTCGGTCCAGCCGCCAGCGCGGGTTTGAACGAACGCGTCAGCGCAGGCTTTGGCCAAGGTCCGCACGCGCCCGATATAGGCCTGGCGTTCCGTGACCGAGATCACACCGCGCGCGTCGAGCAAGTTAAAGATATGGCTGGCCTTGATGCATTGGTCATAGGCCGGGTGCGCCATGATGATGCGTTTGCCGGTTTTGGGGTCAAGGGCCTCTTGCGACAGGATCGCGTTACATTCGTTTTCCGCCTCGACAAAGTGATCCAGCAGCACCTCGGTATTAGCTACGTCAAAGTTCCAGCGCGCGAATTCTTCTTCGGTTTGTTTGAAGATGTCGCCGTAGGTCAGCGGGATCGGCGCGTCAGGGCTGTTGAACGGCATGTCCATCACGTGATCGACGCCCAGAACATACATCGCAAGGCGTTCCAGACCATAGGTCAACTCGCCCGATACCGGGTCGCAGTCATGCCCGCCGACCTGTTGGAAATAGGTAAATTGCGACACTTCCATGCCGTCGCACCAGACTTCCCAGCCCAAGCCCCATGCGCCCAGCGTCGGGCTTTCCCAGTCGTCCTCGACAAAGCGGATATCGTGCAGCGCCATGTCGATGCCAATCGCCTGAAGCGACCCCAGATACAGTTCCTGCAGGTTGGGCGGGCTTGGTTTGATCAGCACCTGATACTGGTAATAATGCTGCAAGCGGTTCGGGTTTTCACCATAGCGGCCATCGGTCGGGCGGCGCGATGGCTGGACATAGGCCGCGGCCCACGGGTTGGTCCCCAAGGACCGCAATGTGGTCGCCGGGTGGAACGTGCCTGCGCCGACTTCCATGTCGTAGGGTTGCAAGATTGCACAGCCCTGCCGCGCCCAATAGGTTTGGAGAGCAAGGATGATTTCCTGAAAGGAACGGGGACGCTGAACCGGGTCGGACATGGGATAAGAGCCTTTACTACTGCGCGCCTTTCCTACGGCGCGCTCGGCCAAGGGTCAATTGGCAGCTTTATGATGATTTCATACCCAACGGCCATGGCATTTTACCCGCGTTCCTGTTTATCTGCTTTGAATTTAAATGCACGAGAGCAATTTCACCATGAAGCGATTGATCGCGGCCCTGTTTGCCACCCTACTTCTGACACCTTATTCCTTGATGGCCCAATCCGCGAACGACGTGGTGTGGCTTCAGGTTGAAGCACAGCCCACCCTATCGGCCGCGACCCAGCGGGCGCAGGCCTATAGTAACAACCTCGAGGATGTGAACGGGTTTTCGCTGGGCGGTGGCTGGTATGCGATTGTCGTGGGCCCCTATCGCCGCGACGATGCAGAGCTGCTGCTGCGCCGGTATCGCCGCGAGGGATTGGTGCCCGGTGACAGCTTTGTGCAAATCTCAAGCCGGTTCCAACAGCAGTTCTGGCCGGTCGGTGCGAATGTACTGAACATCCCGCTGATTGCCCCGGTCGCGCCAGAAGTGACAGCCGAAGCGCCCACAGCCCGCATTACCGAGACGACCCTGCCCCCTGTCAGCGAAGAGACCCCCACCGTTGCAGAGGTTTCCCAACCCGCGCCACCGGTAGACGAGACGGTATCGGAAGCACGCCGCAGCGAGCGGGCGCTGTCGCGCGAGGAGCGTCAGCAATTGCAAATCGCGCTGCAATGGGCAGGATTCTACGACGGTGCCATTGACGGCGCATTCGGACGCGGCACGCGCGGGTCGATGTCCGACTGGCAAGCCGTCAACGGCTATGACCCCACAGGCGTGCTGACCACATTGCAACGTGCCGCGCTGAACAAACAATATAACGCCGTGCTTGAAGGGCTTGGCCTGAAACGGGTCAGCAACGCGGACGCGGGTATCGAGATGCTCTTGCCCACCGAGGTTGTGGCCTTTGAAAAGCTGGAGCCGCCGTTTGTGCAGTACAACGCGACCGGAGACATCGACGCACGTGTTTTGTTGATCAGCCAAGCTGGCGATCAAGACACGCTGGCCGGTCTTTACGAGATCATGCAAACCTTGGAAATCATCCCCCAAGACGGGCCGCGCGAACGCAAATCCAACAGCTTTGAACTGATCGGGGAAAATGGCAGCATCATCAGCCAGACCCAAGTGTCGCTGGAAGACGGCGAGATCAAAGGCTTTACCCTTGTTTGGCCCGCAGGTGACGAAGACCGCCGCCGCCGCGTCATGTCTGAGCTGTCTCAAAGCTTTACCCGCATCCCCGGCGTGCTGGATGCAGCTGCGGGTGGCGGGGACGATCAGGCGATTGATCTGGTGTCCGGCCTACAGGTGCGCCTGCCCAAGCTCTCAAGCTCGGGCTTTTTCATCGATGGTGCGGGGATTATCGCGACCACATCGCAAGCGGTACAGAACTGTGGTCGCATGACGCTGGAGGATGAAACGGAGCTAAGCGTGGTTGTGAATGACACCGCCAATGGCATTGCCCTGCTCAAACCCAGCGACCGTTTGGCACCGATGGAAGTCGCGATGTTCAACCCGCTTTTGCCCCGTCTGAAATCCGAAATCGCGGTTGCCGGCTTTCCCTATAAGGGCGTGTTGGGCACGGCGACTGTGACATACGGCGCGCTGGCCGATGTGCGCGGATTGCAGGGCGAGGATAATGTCGTCAGGCTTGAACTTGTCGCGCAATCTGGCGATGCGGGTGGACCCGTTTTTGACAGCAATGGTCAGGTGTTGGGTATGCTGTTGCCCCGCAACGATGGCGCACAACAACTGCCCGAGGACGTAAACTTTGCCGTTGATGCCGCGCAGATCAGCGATGTTGCGCAACAGGCAGGCATTGCCGTGCAAACGACCCAAGGGTCAGGCACCTTGCACCCCGAAGATTTGCGCGCAAAGGCCAAAGGCATGACCGTGTTGGTCAACTGCTGGGAGTAACACACGCGACGGGGCGCGGAATTTTCAAAAATTCCGGCCCGTTTTCTTCAAAGACAACGTCTTAGCCTGTGATGGCAGGTGTCAGATAAATCAGCGTCGGACGACCGGCGCTGAACGCTTCTTTGAGCACCTTTGGCAGATCACTCAGCGTCTTGGGGGCCACCGACAAGGCACCAAAGGCCTCGGCCAATTTACAGAAATCCGGATTATGCGCGACCACAGCATTGGGCGCGATCTGGGCACGGACCATGCTGTCTTCGATCTCGCCCAGCTTGCCGTTGTCCCACAGGATAATGGGCAGCGACAGGCCCAGTTCGACCGCCGCGCCGAGCTCTTGCATGGTGTAGTGAAACCCGTAATCGCCGATAATAGCCAACGTGGGTGCATCAGGCCGCCCGATCGCGCCACCAATGGCAGCGGGGGTCGCATAGCCCAATGTGCCGAACCCATAGGGGTGATGCCAATGGCCCGGCGCGTCCATATCCCACACTTCTTTGGCGGCATAGGCAAATTGGGTCATGTCGGAATAGATCATCGCATCCTTGGGCAACGCCGCTTTCAGCGCATCGATGACCGGCAGCAGCCCGGGGCGCTCGGCCTTGATCTCAGACCGCCAGCGCGTGCGTGCGGCTGCGACCTCTTGCTGGGTCCATCCCAACCGAGGGCGATCAATACTCATCTCGCACAAGCCAGACACAAACGCGGCGGCGTTCCCTTGCACCTGAACCTGCGCGCTTTGAGCGTCGGTCAGCACGGTGGGGTCAAGATCGACCCGCACCAAGGGCGCTGTATGCCCCAAATGCGCGCGCCAAATATCCACCTCGGCCAGTTCGGTGCCGACGGCGATCACCAGATCGGCGCTGGCGATCACATCGGCGCTGCCGGGCCGTGCCAAGGTCGACCCAAAGTGCAAAGGCGCATCCGGTGCCACCACGCCGCGACCGGCGTAGGTGGTGAACGACGCAGCCCCTGTGCGACGCAGCAGGGCATTCACGTCACCAGCCCCCTTTGCCCCGCCGCCGAAAACAAACAGCGGACGTTTGGCGGCCATCAAGAGATCATAGACCTTTGCAATATCCTGCGGCGTTGGGCCCAAGGGGCGCGTTGTTTTGTCCCCTGATGGGGCATGGCCCTGCGCTGAGGCTTCTAGCACTCCGATGGGCACCTGAATGTGCTTTGCGCCGGGGCGCTGGGTCGCAAATTCGCTCAGCGCGCGGTCGATCAGCGTGTAGGCCGCGCTGGCGGTGCGCGCTTCCTCGGACCAGTCACAAACGGTCGCGGCGGCGGCTTGCTGGTCTTTCATCTGATGCAACTGGCCTTTGCGGGCCGCCGTTTCATCCAGACAAGACGACAGCACCAGCAGGGGCACGGAATCGCTGGTGGCTTGGCCCATGGGCGTCATGATATTGCACAGCCCCGGCCCGGTGATCACATAGGCCACACCCGGTTTGCCCGTCGCCCGCGCATAGCCATCCGCCATAAAGCCGGCCCCTTGCTCGTGGCGGGCCAGCACATGGGTCAGGCCGGATTCTTCGATCCCGCGGTACATTTCCTGATTGTGCACGCCGGGAATGCCAAAAATCACCTCGACCCCGCGATCCTTAAGCATATGCGAAATCTGCGCACCCAAGGGGCGCGTTTGCGCGGTCGTCGTCTTGGCCATCAGGCTCTCCAGAATTTAAAGGTGAGGATGACGTAAACCGCCATCAGTTCGAGCCGTCCGAACAACATTGCGGCGGTCAGGATCCATTTGGCCGGATCGTTTAGCGTGCTGAAATTGCCCGCAGGCCCGATGATATCGCCCAGACCCGGCCCGATATTTGCCAGTGCGGCCCCTGCCCCCGATACCGAGGTCACGAAATCCAGACCCGTCATGCTAAGCGCAACCGCAACAAGGCCCAGCGTCAGCGTGAAGAACATGAAAAACGACATCACCGATATCATAACATCGCCGCTGATCGGGCGCCCGTCATAGCGTGGGGTAAAGATGCCGTGTGGCGAACGGATACGCTGCAACTGCGCGCGGATCGACGCGAAAAGCAGCTGATAGCGGAAAATCTTGATCGAACAGGCGGTCGAGCCCGCGCAGCCGCCGATCAATCCGGTGAAAAAGAACAGCGCGATGGGAAACGACCCCCACTGCATATAGTCCACCGAAGCATAGCCCGTGCCCGAAATGATAGAGGTAATGTTGAACAGGGCTTCGCGCAGGGATTGTTCCCAATGCTGCGGAAATACCCCTTGGATCGAGATGAAGATCAAGACCACCAGCACAAACACCACCATGATAAACCCGCGCACCTGCGGATCGCGGTGCAGCGCCATGGGGTGACCGTTCAGCAGCTGCACATAGCGTACAAAGGGCAACGCCGCGAGGATCATAAAGAACGATGCCGCATATTCGGCTGACCCGGAGAACGCACCAAAAGACGCGTCATAGTTCGAGAATCCGCCCGTCGATACAGTCGTCAAAGCATGTACCGTCGCATCAAACAGCTCCATCCCAAGCGCCAGATAGGTCAGCGTACAGGCAAAGGTAAGCCAGACATAGATAACCGAGATTTGGCTGGCGATCTGCCCAGCACGCGGCAGGATTTTCCCAAAGGTATCAAACGCTTCGGATTTAAAGATCTGCATACCACCGACCCGCAATTCGGGCAGGAACACCATCGCGACCACGATGATACCGATCCCGCCCAGCCATTGCAGGATACCGCGCCACAGCAAAAGCCCCTTGGGCAGGTCATCAAGGCCGGTGAAAACCGTCGACCCTGTGGTGGTCAGGCCCGACATCGCCTCGAACACCGCATCGACAAACCGTGCCTCGGTCGCGCCCAGCATAAAGGGCAAGGCCCCAAACAGCGGCAGCATCACCCAAACGCCGGTGGTCAGCAAAAATGTCTGTTGGATTGTCAGGCCTTCTTTGACGCCATTGGCGCAGGCCAGCGCAATCATGCTGCCCCCTAAAAAGGTAATCAATCCCGACTCGACAAACACGGGCCAGTGACCGCGCCCCTCGGCGATGTCGACCAGCATCGGCACAATCATCGCGATGCCAAGCACGGCAAGCAAAAGCCCGATCACATATCCAACTGGTCGCATGTCCAACATAGGGGCAGCGTTGGCGCGGCAAAGCGGCGGTGTCAAGGATCAGGACACCTGAAAACGAAAACGGCCCGCGCTGATGTCAGCGGGGCCGCATTTTCTGCCGTGGTGAACCTGTTTAGATGTAATACAGGTCACGGAACACGTGGTGCACGATATCATCGCGCTTGATGCCCATTTCCGCCAGCTCTGCGTCGGATTTTGCGTTCAGCATCTCAACCTTTTGCAAGCGGGCAGAGTTGCTGCTGGCTGCGATCATTGCGTTACCAATGGCGGCAAAGAATGCCCCGATTGCCGCAAATGGTGTTTTCAGGGAGAAGCCACCGGTGTGGGAAATTGTGCTGCTATAAGCCATGATAGACCTTTCTTTGCTAGGCATTTCCGCCTGTTACGCTCTGTTGACTTCAATATATAGCGTTCAGTCGGAATGAGAACTGACCATTCTGCATAGCAGCATCCCGATTGCGCTGCAGCGCAGCATAAAGATTGCCAAAAATGCGACAGAGGCACCAAAACACCGCCCAAAACGCGGGCAGTGTGAAAACTTGGGCTATTTTGGGCGCGAATCTACCCGACGTGAAACAGCGTGGTGAACAGCTTGGGGTCGATGCTTTGGGCGGCAAATGTGTCGCCTTGGGTCAGAATACTGATCGCATCATGGCTGTGCAGGCTTTCTTGGTGGCTTGCCACGACACGGAAATCACCAATGCGCGGGTCCGCTTGCAACTGTTCGCAGAACAGGCGCGCCGCGTCTTCGACAAAGATCGGGTTTGCGGCGTTCAGCTCGGCAAAGGCCTGTTCGTCTTCACGTTTGACCATCACTTGGGTCTCGGTAGGCACAGCGCGGCGCGCGGCCTCGATCAAGTCTTCGAACCACAGGCAATCAGCGTCATATTTCACATCGACCGAAATGCGTGCCACCGACCGCTGCGAATGCGGTGTGGCCAACTGCCCGCGTGTGGCGCGCGCATGTTCGGACAGTTCCAGCGAACAGGGGCAGGTTGATGAATAGACGTAATCCAGATGCATGATCTTTTTACGCACACCTGCGATTTCGACCAGCTCCAACGCGATGTCATAATATTGGTAGCCCGACAGACCAGAGCGCAGGCTTTCGATCTTCATCGGAAAGGAAAACCGCATCTGAATGCGCGCATCCAAGCTTTCCAGATCGGTTTTATAGTCATCAAGCGCTGCTTCCATGACCTCAAAACTGAATGTCTGGTCGCCATGTTTATAAAAGCTGCGCATGATGCGGGACATGTTGATGCCCTTTTTATCCGCCTCAAGGCTGACCGATCCGGTCACCGAGGTTTCAAGCGTCAGATCGCCATTATCACGGGTGTGAAACCGCAGCGGCAGGCGGAAGTTCGAAATTCCCACGTGCTGGATCTGCTGTTTGGCCCCCCGGATCAGACTGGACGGGCCATTTTGCAAATCAGGCAAGGTCGCCTTGTAATTGTCGCCAACGGCGAAATCGTCAGGGTAAATGCGGTTGAATTCGGGGTAATCATCGACCTTAGTCAACAGCCGCGCCAATGCAGGGTCCAGCGCGTCCATCTCCGATTGACTGGCCGCTGCCGCCCAGGCGCGTAAAGTATCCAGCGCCGCCGTGGCGGCCGCGCGGTCAGGCTGTGTGGACCCAGGTGCGATGACATTCATGATAAGCCCCCCTTGGTAGCTGGACTTTATATAGGGCAATCACCGTACCGTTTCCATGAAACTGCTGACAATAGTGCGCAGCCGCGTCCGAATTTTACGCCGAGCGGTCCAATGCCTGTTTGATATCCGCGATCAGATCATCCACGTCCTCAAGCCCTGCTGACATGCGCACGAGGCCATCGGTGATGCCCAACACGTCTTTTTGGTCTTGCGGCAACCGCTGGTGCGTCGTTGTGGCCGGGTGGGTCGCAATCGATTTCGCATCGGCAAAGTTGTTGGAAATCGTCACCAGCTCCAACGCGTTCAGGAACTTGAAACAGGCGTCTTTGCCGCCCTTTACCTCAATCGCGAAAACGGTACCGCCGGACGGCGCTTGCGTCAGTGCAAGGTCGTGCTGCGGGTGCGACGGGTGCGTCGGATAGCGCACGGCATGCAGGCGTGGATGGCCGTCCAGCGCATTGGCCAGTTTCAGCGCGGCGTCAGATTGCGCCCGCACGCGCAGGTCGATGGTTTCAAGCGCTTTCAGATGTGTCCAGGCGGTGAACGGGTTCATCGCCCCGCCTGTGTGTTTCATATAGGCCTCGATCGGGCCGCGGATCAGGTCTTTGGTGCCGCAGATCGCACCGCCCAGCAAACGCCCCTGCCCGTCCACGTGTTTTGTGGTCGAAATGATCGCGATGTCAGCCCCACATTCCCGCGCATAGGAATAGACCGGCGTGGCCATGGCATCATCGGCCAACACCAATGCACCAACGGCATGGGCCTTGGCCACCACATGGCGCATGTCCACGACTTCCAATGTCGGGTTCGAGATGCTTTCAAAGAACACCATCCGCGTGTCGGGCCGGATCGCTGCATCCCATGCCGCATTATCGGTGCCGTCAACCAATGTGATTTCAACCCCGAACCGCGCCAGGATGTCCTCAAGCACATACAGGCACGAGCCGAACAGCGCGCGGGCGGCAACCACGTGATCACCAGCCTTCAGCAACGCCGTCAGCGCCCCGTTAACCGCCGCCATCCCGGATGTGCAGGCAAAGCAATCCTCGTATCCCAGCATTCCAGCGATACGGTCTTCGAACATCCGCACAGTGGGGTTACCATAGCGCGCATAGATAAATTCATCATCACCCAGCGATTGGAACCGTGCCTCGGCCTGTTCGGCACTCTCGTAGACGAACCCTTGGGTCAGAAACATCGCTTCGGACAGTTCGTTATACTGGCTGCGGCGGGTGCCCATGTGAATGGCCTTGGTGCGTGGCTTCCAATCGTTGCTCATCTTTATCATCCTTCCGGCCCGACAGTTCGGGCATAAAAAAACCCCAGACGCGGTCAAGCGAAAGGGGGCTTTCATCCTGACCTTTTAGCGGTATTTCAGCAAGTCGCCCTGCCCGTGGCCCGCAATCCGGTAACAAATCGCCACGCGACATCTGCTACGCCTGTGCGCGCGCCACGTCAACAGCCTGCGTTATAGCAGGCCGCGCTTTCCCTTGCGGGTGCCACCGAAACCGGCAGTATGGGCCAAACACCGCATCTAAAAGGTACCTATGCCATGTCCGCACCGATTGATCTGTATTACTGGCCCACGCCGAACGGCTGGAAGATATCTATCGCGCTCGAGGAAATGGCCCTGCCCTATGCCACCCATCTGATCAATATCGGCGCAGGCGATCAATTCGCGCCAGAGTTTCTAAAGATCGCGCCCAACAACCGCATGCCCGCGATTGTCGACCCCGACGGGCCCGATGGCGCGCCCATCTCGGTTTTTGAATCCGGTGCGATCCTGCAATACCTTGCCCGCAAAACCGGCCAGTTCGGCGGCACGACCGAGCGTGAAAAGATCGCGGTCGAGGAATGGCTGATGTGGCAAATGGGCGGGCTGGGGCCGATGGCGGGGCAAGCGCATCATTTCCTGAAATACGCCCCGCACATGGATCCGCCCAACGATATCCCCTATGCCAAAGACCGCTATCGCAGCGAAACGGCGCGGCTATACGGCGTGCTGAACCGGCAACTGGCTAACAACGAATTCGTCGCAGGCGATTTCATCTCGATCGCGGATTTCGCGATTTGGGGCTGGGCGTCGCTGTGGGAAGGTCAGCAGCAAACGCTGGATGACAAACCCCATATGGCCCGCTGGCTGGACCTCATGGGCGCGCGCAAGGGCGTGCAGGCAGGCCGCGCGCTTTACGCGGAAAAACGTGCTGATTTCCGCGCCGATAAAGACGCGCAATCGACCTTGTTCAAAACCAAATGATGCGCCGCAGGGCGCGCGTCAGGTTTCGTCCTGTTCGATGCTGTAAGTTTGAAACAACTTGCCCTGCGCCATGAAAAACGCAAACACCGCCGCCGTCAGGCCAAAGGTCTTGAAATAAACCCATGTTTCGGTACTGGCAAAACGCCAGATCACTTCATTCGCCAGCGCCAGCCCGAAAAAGCAGAACATCAACCGCTTGGTCAGGATCATCCAACCCGCGTCTTGTAGGGGCATCATTTCTTCCATCACGTATTTCAGATAGGATTGCCCGCGCGCCAGACCGATGGCCAGTAAACCGCCGAACAGCAGGTAGATCGCGGTTGGTTTCATCTTAAAAAACCGCTCGTCATTCAGCCAGACGGACAGCCCGCCAAACAAAGTGACCAAAATCACCGTGGCCACCTGCATCCGGCTCAGCTTGCCAGTCAGCGCCCAAAGCGCACCGGTGGCCAAGATCAGCAGCGGAACAAAAGCCGCCGTAATCAGGATAAAGCCGCTGTATTCCGTGCCCCAGACCGTGAACACATCATCCTTATAACGCAGATAGGCCACGAAAAAGATCAGCACGGGCCCGAACTCTAGGGCCGATTTCAGCAGCGGGTTAATCTGGCGTTTCTCGGTCATCTTACTCTCCAATTATCCGCCCATTTCGACGATCACGGCACCTGCCGCGATCAATGCCATCAACGCCACACGGCGCGGGCCTACAGTTTCTTTCAGGACCAACCAGCCGATGACGGCCGCAAACACGGTCGAGGTTTCGCGCAGCACTGCGGCCTCGCCCACCTTATCCAGCCGCGTGGCCAGCATGATTGATCCAAAGCTAAAGAACGCCACAAATCCGCCCGCGACACCACGTGTCATCAGCGGGCCAAGCGCGGGCGGGTTGGGCATGGTCACATAGCGCCGCCATGCGATAACCGGCATCACCAGCCCGTCGATCATGAAAAACCACGCCAAAAAGGTGAACGGGCTTTGCGTCGCGCGAATGCCGTAGGCGTCAAAGGTTGTATATAGCGCCACGAACAGTCCGGTCAGAACCGCCAGCGCAAGCGCCACGTTCAACGTGTCCCGTTCGGACACAAGATAGATCATATTATACAGCGCCAGCCCAAAAATGCCTGCCATCAGCACCCCCACGCCCATCCACTGCACCAGGGTAAAGCTTTCGTTGAAAATCAGATAGGCACCGATCACCGTGAACAACGGCCCCGTGCCGCGCACCACGGGATAAACGACGGTATAGGCCCCCTTGGTATAGGCCCATGCCTGCAGCACTTTGTAGACGACATGGATCGCAAACGCGCCGGCAAAGATCACCCACATATGCGGTTCGGGCCAAGGCACGACAAACAGCGCAAAGGGGGCCGCCATCATGCCATAGGAAAAATCAATCGCGCCGCGCGTCAGCCACGGGTCATGCCGCCCCTTTTGCAACGCGCCAAACACCGCATGCAAAAATGCCGCCAGCAACGCCAGCATGAGGGCCACCTGATGCCCCGTCGGTGTGCCTTCGATCTGGGCAAGCCATTCGGTCACGGGCATGTGCCCCGCTTGAGAGTATTCACTGAGGGTCCAACCCCATCAACGCATCCGCAAATTCCTGTGGATCAAAGGGCTGTAGATCATCAATCTGTTCGCCTACGCCAATCGCATGGATGGGAAGGCCGAATTTATCGGCCAGCGCCACCAGAACACCGCCCTTGGCGGTGCCGTCCAGCTTGGTCATCACAAGACCGGAGACATCCGAAATCTCTTGAAACACCTTGACCTGATTTAACGCGTTCTGGCCCGTCGTCGCGTCCAGCACCAACAGCGTGTTATGTGGGGCTGATGGATCTTTCTTGCGGATCACGCGCACGATCTTGGCCAGCTCCTCCATCAGGTCGCCGCGGTTTTGCAGCCGTCCTGCCGTGTCGATCAGCAGCAGATCAGCGCCATCGCGTTCGGCCTGCCCCATTGCATCAAAGGCAAGGCTGGCCGGGTCCGACCCTTGGGCTGCGGTCAGCACAGGCACGCCCGCGCGGTCACCCCAGACCTGCAATTGTTCAACAGCAGCGGCGCGGAATGTATCGCCCGCTGCAATCACAACGTTCTTGCCCGCCGCCTTGAACTGGCTGGCCAGCTTGCCAATCGTGGTGGTTTTGCCGGACCCGTTCACGCCCACAACCAGCACAACTTGTGGCGTCTTCGCATAAAGCGGCAAGGGCTTGGCAATCGGCTCCATGATCCGCGCGACCTCGGCCGCCAACAGACGTTTGATTTCCTCAACCGACAAACGTTTGCCAAAGCGCCCTTCGGCCATGTTTGCCGTAACGCGCAGCGCCGTATCAACGCCCATATCGGTCGAGATCAGCAGCTCTTCGAGCTGTTCGAGCATCTCGTCGTCCAGCACGCGGCGCACGACCGGTGCAGCAGCGCTGCGCCCCATCAAACGGCCCATCAAGCTGGGTTTTGCGGCCTCGGGCTTGGCTGGCGCGGGCGATGGCAAATCCGTGACCGCAGGCTGGATGGTTTCACGAAGCGGGACGGGTTCGGGCGTTGGTGCCTCCTCCTCCGGAACATCAGCGGGCAGCGGTGCGGGTTCATCATCGACGGCCTCGGGCAATGCCTCAACCGCGATGTCTGGCGTGTCCATCACCTGATCTACGGGCAGTTCGTCAATCGTTTCG
This sequence comes from uncultured Sulfitobacter sp., assembly GCF_964021855.1. Taxonomy (NCBI): domain Bacteria; kingdom Pseudomonadati; phylum Pseudomonadota; class Alphaproteobacteria; order Rhodobacterales; family Roseobacteraceae; genus Sulfitobacter; species uncultured Sulfitobacter sp. The sequence continues at coordinate 642,806 of NZ_CAXHZD010000002.1, read as the reverse complement.
ACTGCGTCAACAGCGCCGCCTTCCTCAACGATGGCCTCAAGGCCTTCGTCGATCTTTGACGATGATTTGAACAGTTTGCTTTTCAGTTTCTTGAAAAAGGCCAAGCGTCGTCTCCGCGAAAAGTGTCAGGCGTTTGCTATGATCTATAGGCTCATATGGCCAGAGGGAAGGGCACCCGCCCGAATTGCCCATTTCTATGCCCATCGCCCCAATCGAACTGGCATCCGGACATGGTATTTCCGTCTTTTCTGATAGGGCTCAGGGCTTATTCTTTGGACGATTTACGTTTGATGCCCCGCGCCGAAACAATCGCCTTCACCAGATCATCCGCACCAAATGGTTTTTGCAGCAAGGTCACCTTGGGGTTCAAGCGCCCGTTCTGAATGATCGAGTTTTCGCTAAAGCCCGACATAAAGATCACGGCCGCCTTCGGGTACAGCGGGCTTAGGCGTTTGACCACTTCGTTACCGTCCATGCCGCGCGGTAGGATCACGTCGCTTAGGATCAGATCAACATCAGAAAGCGTTTCCGCCATTCTCAACGCCTCTGGCCCATCCTCGGCGTCATGGACGACGCAGCCCATCGATACGAGCATGGTTTTGAACATGGCGCGCAAATCTTTGTTGTCTTCGATCAAAAACACCACCATCCCGGTGAAATCCGGGCGCTGTTTGCTCCGCTCGCGGTCATCCAGTGTTGCGTTTTCTTCGGCTGAACGCGGCAGGTAAAGCTTGACCGAGGTGCCGATCCCCAGTTCGGAATACACCTCAAGATGGCCGCCCGATTGTTTCGCGAACCCAAAGGCCATCGGCAGGCCAAGCCCGGTTCCCTTGCCAACCCCTTTGGTCGTGAAAAACGGTTCAATCGCGTGTTGGATCGTCTCTTCGGACATGCCGCAGCCGGTATCGTTGACCGAAATGCGCACATATTCGCCGGGGACCACATCAACATGGCTGGCGGCGTAATCCTCGTCCAGTTTGCAATTGGTGATCTCAATCGTCAGCAGCCCCCCGTCTGGCATCGCATCCCGGCTGTTCACCACCAAATTCAAAAGCGTCGTCTTCAGCTTTTCCGGATCCGCAAAGGTGCCCCAGAGATCGTCATCCGCGACGATTTCCAAATCAATCGCTTCGCCCACAGACGACCCCAGCAACGCGCTGGAATCCCGCATCAATTCAGCCGCATCAAAATGCGTTGGCGACAGCGGTTGCTTGCGCGCGAATGACAGCAATTGCTGGGTCAATGTCGCGCCACTGCCCACCGCCGATAGCGCCACCTCCAGAAATTCGCGCTCTTGCGGGCTGTCTAGCGCCAAAAGCGTCAGTTCAATATTGCCCGAGATAATCGCCAGCAAGTTGTTGAAATCATGCGCAACCCCGCCCGTCAGCATGCCAATCGCATCCAGCTTTTGCGCCTGAAGCAATTGTTCTTCGACGATCTTCTGCTCGGTCACGTCCAGAATAATAATCTCAAGCACGCCATCGCCCGTCACCTGATCAATATAAGGCTGCACAATATGTCTGAAATACCGTATCTCGTCGTTCTTTAACGTGAATTTCAGCACCCCTTCGGACATTTTCCCTTGGTTAAGAACCGCACGGATAGAGGCCAATTTTTCAGGGTCCTCATCCCGTAGGAATGTGCCCAAAAATTCGCCCCGCACATCAACGTCAAGGACCTCTGGGACAGTCATATTGAAAGCGCTGGCAAAGGCGGGGTCGCATTCGGTGAATCTGTCTTGCGTGGAGTTAAGCGTCGCATAGCCAAGCCGCGCAAAGAGCGCCACATGGGTCAACTTGGTCATCGACGCCTCAAGCACCTCTTGAGAGGATAAAATTTGATCACGCATCCCGTGGATCGCATCCACAAGCCCCGTCAGTTCATCGCGCCCACGCGGCGACGGCCCGTCATTCAAGTCGATGTTAAGCGCGCCCCAATCCCCCGAATGGTCCTTGAGCGTGTCCGAGATGGTAAGCACCGGCTGCAACAGGGTTCGATCCAGCAATCGTAACGTCAAAAATGCCGTGAAAAACACAAAAATGGCCGAGGTCAGAATGGTGGCAGCGATACGCACCAAAATGAATTCCCAAATCTCGGATTTAGAGACTTCGAGGCGCAAGGTACCGATTTCGACATCACCCGATTCCCCGCCCCCATAAAGCGGCAGTTCAAGGACATACCCCGCCACGTTATCGCCCAAGGTGCCCGCCGTCAGATCGATAAACTTGCCATCTGACACTTTGGCACCCGTGACGGCCCCGAATTTCACATAGCTGTCCAGCAATTGCTGCGCGTCCTCAAGGTCGTATTGCCAGACGTGGTCTTGCATCGTGGCCAAGGTGGCATTGGCCAGATTATCAACCCGCTCTTTCAGCCGCGCCTCGGCGATACTGAAATAGATCAGCGAGGGCAGCAGGCAGGCCACCATAAGCAGACCCAGCATCGGGCCAAGTATCGCCCGCCAGATTTCGCGCCTGATGCCCGTTGTAAAACTGCGCAGTTTCATTTCGGGCCCCACTTCATCATTGCAGGGGCCAAAATATTTTCCAGTGTTCCGTCCGCCTTCATCAGGCGGATCGCCGTCGCCAGATCAAGCGCCAGATCAGCGTGCTCTGCGCTTAGATGGATAAACAGATCCGTATCAAAGGTGTGTTCCGAGAATTTGAGACCCGTAACCTCATGTTGTTGGGCCTGATAGCGTGCCTGCAAAAAATACATATAAGCCACATCAATGCGGCCCTTTATCAGCATGTCCATCAACCGGCCCGAGCTGTCGGCCGCGTAAGTATCTGGAACGTCATGCAAATCATCCTCGGCCTGTTTCCAGCCTTCGACATAACCAACGCGGTACGATTTTAGGTACTCCTTGTTCATCATCATGATGTCGTCGCGCAGATACACGCCGCCCGCCTTGCCGGTATAAATCCGCTCGGGGACACGCACCAACGGGGCCAGTATAGGAACGTCCAGCTCTGGCGTGGCAAAGTAGCCGTCAAATTCGCCGGTAAGGCTACCCATTAATCCGCGCGCGGGCGACGTGGCCTGATAGGTCAGCCCAATACTCGCGCGGGCAAAGGCTTCTTGCACGATACGGTCCAGATATCCGTCTTTCGCGACGGTGGTCAGGGGCGGATATGGCGCTGCGGCAAGGTTTAGATGCCGGTCCGATGCCTGCGCTGCCGGCACCGCAAGCCAAGCTGTGCAACACAGCGCAAGAACAATGGCACGCGCGCAAAATGACAGCGCCGCAATTGGCCCTGCCCCCCTGTCAGCGCGCAGGTAGGATGTGGCCAAGCGCAAGGGGGTCACCATTATTACGACATCTCCGCAAAGTAACTCTCGCCAAAGAGACGTATTCAAGGCAAGTTTCAGCGCCAAATTGCCCCAAAGACCTTCAAAATGCAACTTTCTGCGACGAATGGTCATCCTATGGTAACGAACAGGTAAATCTTGTGCAGTTGCGACCATTCCTGTCGTTCCGCTGACACCAACCAAGCCGCAAGTGCAGACCCGCTGAATGAGCCATTCTCTTCATCCGTCGCGGCCATGTTCGGCGCGGTCTAAGGCGCTATACCTCGTCGGGGAAATGCTTCATCACCAACCGGATCGGATTGGGTGCAGCCTGCCCCAGCCCGCAGATCGACGCATCGACCATGGCTTGCGACAGTTCCTCAAGCAGCGGTTGATCCCAGCGGTCCGCTTGCATCAGCTTGACCGCCTTTTCGCAGCCCACCCGGCAGGGCGTGCACTGGCCACAGCTTTCATCCTCAAAGAACCGCAGCATATTCAGTGCCGCCGCTTTGGCGCTGTCATGTTCGGACAAGACAACAACCGCCGCCGAGCCAATGAACGACCCGTGTTCTTGCAACACATCAAAATCCATCGCGATATCAGCCATCGATGCGGGCAACAGACCTGATGACGGCCCGCCCGGTTGATACGCCTTGAACACATGACCAACGGCCATGCCCCCCGCCACCCTGATGATGTCGGTGATGGTGGACCCTGCTGGCATGACATACATGCCCGGTTTCGCCACGCGCCCCGAGACAGAGAAACTGCGCAGCCCCTTGCGACCATTCTTTTCCGTGCTGTTCATCACTTGCGGCCCCTCGCGGCACACCCGCGTGACCCAGTGCAATGTCTCAATGTTATGCACCAATGTCGGACGGCCAAAGATGCCAACCTGCGCCACATAGGGCGGACGGTGGCGAGGCATACCGCGCTTGCCTTCGATGCTTTCGATCATCGCGGATTCTTCGCCGCAGATATAGGCGCCCGCCCCTCGCCGCAGATCGATGTAGCCCGGTTCAACCAGTCCCGCGTCTTCGAGTGCCTCGATTTCTATCCGCAAAAGCGCCAGCACCTGCGGATATTCGTCGCGCATGTACAAGAACACTTTTTCCGCCTCGACCGCCCATGCGGCGATCAGCATCCCCTCAAGGAATTGATGCGGCACGCGTTCCAGATACCAGCGGTCCTTGAACGTGCCCGGCTCGCCCTCGTCGCCGTTCACGGCCATATAGCGTGGGCCCGGATTTGCACGCACAAAGCCCCATTTTTTGCCCGACGGGAAACCAGCCCCGCCCAGACCGCGCACGCCGGCCTCAAGCAGTTGGTCTTGTACCGCTTCCCAATTTCCACTGCTGCGCAGGGTCTTGAGGGCTTCATACCCGCCAGCCTCTACATAATCGGAAAACACTTCGTAATCGGGCAAATGCACATGGGTGTCACCCGCATCAATCACGGCTTCGACCTTTTCCAAGGTTGCGTTGTCGACAAAGTTATGGCCGATCTCAAGCGCGGGTGCCGTATCGCAGCGGCCGATGCAGGGCGCGCGTACAACACGCACCTCGGTCGCATCCAAGCCATCCTCAAGCGCCGTCTTCAACGCTTGCGCGCCCGCCATTTCGCAGGCCAGTGAATCGCAAATGCGGATTGTCAAAGCAGGCGGCGGTGTCTCGCCCTCTTTCACCACATCGAAATGCGCATAAAAGGTCGCGACCTCGTACACTTCGGCCATGCTCATCCGCATCTCTTCGGCCAATGCGCGCAGATGGGCGGCAGACAGGTGGCCATATGCGTCTTGGATCAGGTGCAGATGTTCGATCAGCAAATCGGCGCGGCGGGGCTTTTCCCCCAACAACGCGCGCACTTCATCCCACGCTGTGTCATCCAACTGGCGACCTTTGGTGTGGGTGCGCCCCTTGCCTTTGCCGGATTTCCACACGCCTTTTTCGGGGCCTTTGCCGCCCGATTTTTTGTGTTCATCCAATGCCATATCGGCCCCCTCACCTTGATGTTCCGGCTAAGCTAGCAAACTTGCACCGCCCCTCATAATCAAAAAGCGACCCTTCCCTAATACTTTGCGCGGTGCTTGTGACAGGTTGCACCCTTTTGCGCGCCCGCATTTCGCTTATAAGAAACTTGTAACCCACAAAGGGAGCCGCCCTGATGATCTGGTACGCCATTGCCAGCCTGACCCCCGCCGTGCTTTTGGCGCTGGCCTGCCTTTTTGGCGGGGCCTGGCCGCTGGCCGCGTTGCTGTCGATCACGCTGCTGGTGTTTGCGCTGGACCGCATCACGCGGCGCGTCCCTGCGCGTGATACATCGGGACGCGGCATCAGCCTGACCTTGGCCGCCGCACATTTTGTGCTGTTGCCATTGGGCGTGTGGGCCTTGGCGGGCAACGATCTAGGCACCACGGATAAGGTACTGATTTTCCTAGGCTTGGGGATGTACTTTGGGCAGGTCTCAAACTCCAACGCGCATGAGCTGATCCACACGGGCAACCGCTGGACCCGGCGCGTCGGTACGGCGATCTATTGTTCGTTGCTCTACGGGCATCACGTCTCCGCGCATCTGCGGGTGCATCACATTCACGTCGCCACCGATGCCGATCCGAACTCGGCCCGGTTGGGCGAAGGGTTCTATGCCTTCGCCCTGCGCGCGCTGCGAGGGGAATTCACGTCGGGCCTGCGCGCCGAAACCAAGCATCGCGCGCGCGCCGCAGCGCTGCCGATCTGGTCGCATCCCTATGTGGGCTATGTTTCAGGGGCCGCGCTGACGCTCGGCATTGCCGCGATCATCGCCGGATGGGGCGGTGTGGTGCAGCTGCTGGCCCTCGCAGCCTATGCGCAGATGCAATTGCTGCTGTCCGACTATGTGCAGCATTACGGGTTGCGCAGAAAACCCCGTGCAGATGGCCGTATCGAACCCGTTGGCCCCCAGCACAGCTGGAACGCACCGCAATGGTATTCATCCGCGATGATGCTGAACGCGCCGCGCCATTCCGACCACCACATGCGCCCTGCCCGCGCCTTTCCCGCGCTTGAGGTCACCCCGGACAGCATGCCCATCTTGCCGCGATCCTTGCCGGTGATGGCCGCGCTGGCGCTGGTGCCGCCGATCTGGCGGCGCGTCATGGACCGGCGTGTCGCCCGCTGGCAACAAACCGCGTAACCGCTGGATCAGCCGCATCGTTTCTGGCAAGCTTGGCCTATGAAACATGTGCTTATGTCCCTTGCCCTTGTCATCACCACCCCGCTGGCGGCGCAAACCGCGATGACGGCACAGGAATTTGATGAGTATACCCGCGGTAAAACATTGTTCTACAACAGCAATGGTCAGGCCTATGGCGCTGAACGCTATCTCAGCAACCGCCGCGTTGAATGGTCGTTTCTGGATGGCGAATGCAAGCCCGGGTCGTGGTTCGAAGACAATGGCCAGATTTGTTTCACCTACGACGACAACCCCGATCCGCAGTGTTGGACATTCGAGAAATCCGCCCAAGGCCTGATCGCACGGTTCGAAAATGACCCCGCAACGACCGAGCTATATGAGGCCGAAGATATCGACGAAAAGCTGCTGTGCCTCGGCCCCAGAATTGGCGTCTAATATCGGCGCTTAAAACAAATTGCCTTGCTCTGGCGGTTTTTTCGCGGCCTTGCGCGGCCCCGCCTTGCCGCCGATTTGCATGCGGCCATCGGCGAATTCGATCTCAAGCGATGTGGCGTCTTGGGCAGCCTTTTTAGTGGTGACCAACCCGCCATCGCCGCGCACCACGGCATAGCCGCGCGCGAGGGTCGATTTATAGCTCAGCATTTCATGCAAGCGGTCCAGCCCCGCAATCTGCTTGCGCCAGCCTTGGGTTTGACGTTGACCCGCAACTGAAAGACGCAGCGCAAGCGCTTGAAACGCATCGGCTTTGCGCTTGTGATCTTGTACCAGTGCCTCGGGCCGGAACCGGGATGACAATGCCGCCAGCCGCCGCTGTTCAGACTGCAAGCTGCGCGTCAACGTACCGGGGCGCAGCACGCCCGAGATATCTGCCAACCTCACTTTGCGTTTCTGAACGCCAGCGGTCAGCGCAGGCCCCAACCGCCCGCCCAGAACATCCAGCTTTTGACGTGGCCCATCCAGCAAGGTTTCGGCCCGTGGCAAGGCCCGCGCCATATCGCGCAACCGCTGATCGCGCCGCAACAGCCCTTGGCTAAGCGCGCGGGTCATGCGTGCTTCTTGACCGTCGAGCAAAGCGACCAGTTCATGGCGCACAGGCACCGCCAGTTCCGCCGCAGCGGTCGGCGTCGGCGCGCGTTTGTCCGACACATAATCGATCAGGGTTGTATCGGTTTCATGGCCTACGGCTGAAATCAGGGGAATATCCGATGCGGCCGCAGCCCGCGCCACGATTTCCTCGTTAAAGCCCCAAAGGTCTTCGACCGAGCCGCCACCGCGTGCGATAATCAGCAAATCAGGTCGCGGGATCGCCCCCCCGGGCGTCAGTTTGTTAAACCCTTCGATGGCATGCGCAACTTCTGGCGCGCATTTCGCCCCCTGAACGGCCACGGGCCAAATCAGCACCTTGCGCGGGAACCGGTCGCGCAACCGGTGCAAAATATCGCGTATCACAGCGCCTGAGGGCGAGGTAACGACCCCGATCACATCGGGCAAATAGGGCAGCGCGCGTTTGCGTTCGGGTGCGAATAACCCTTCTGCCGCCAGTGCCGCCTTGCGCTTTTCCAGCAGCGCCATCAGCGCGCCCATGCCCGCCGGTTTGATGTCTTCGATGACGATCTGGTATTTGGACTGCCCGCCGAACGTGGTGATGCGCCCGGTCGCAATCACCTCCATCCCCTCTTCAGGTTGGGTTTCCAGCCGCGCGGACACGCCTTTCCAGATCACGCCGGAAATCACCGAACTGTCATCCTTGAGGTCCAGATAGATATGCCCCGACCGCGGGCGGCTGACCCGCCCGACCTCGCCGCGAATCCGTACATGGGCGAATTCCCCCTCGATCACCCGCTTGATCGCGCCAGAAAGCTCGGTCACGGTAAATTCGGGGCTGTTTTGACCCTCGCGAGGGTCGTCGATCAGGTCCATGCGGGTGTCCTTTGGGTCTGCGCTCGTGTCTGGGCTCGCGTCCGGCTTGTGTCTTTACCTGTCCCAGCTTAGAACGCGCAGCAACCAAGGCCAAGGGAGCGCATTCATGAATATCCTCATTTTGGGCAGCGGCGGGCGTGAACACAGCCTTGCCTGGGCCGTTTTGCAAAATCCCAAATGCGACAAGCTGATCGTGGCACCGGGCAATGCAGGCATCGCCGCAATTGCCGAATGCGCGACCCTGGACATCAATGATGGTGCGGCCGTGGTCGGGTTTGCGGATGAAAACAGCATCGATTTTGTAATCATCGGCCCCGAGGCACCGCTGGCCGCTGGTGTTGCGGATGATTTGCGCAACGCAGGTTTTCTGGTGTTTGGCCCGTCCAAAGCGGCCGCAGCGCTTGAGGCGTCCAAAGCTTTCACCAAAGAAATCTGCGACGCCGCGAATGCCCCCACTGCTGCCTATGGCCATTTCACCGATGCCGCATCGGCGCGCGCCTATCTGGCCGATCACCCTGCCCCGATCGTAATCAAGGCCGACGGTCTGGCCGCTGGCAAAGGCGTGATCATCGCCGAAACCGACGCCGAAGCGCTGGCCGCCGTTGATACGATGTTCGATGGCACCTTTGGCGATGCGGGTGCCGAAGTGGTGATCGAAGAGTTTATGGACGGCGAAGAGGCATCATTCTTTGTGCTGTGTGATGGCGACACCGTGCTGCCCATCGGCACCGCCCAAGACCACAAGCGCGTGGGCGACGGCGATACCGGCCCCAACACCGGCGGCATGGGGGCCTATTCCCCCGCACCGGTTTTGAGCGACGCAATCGCCGAACGCGCCCTGGCCGAGATCATTCGCCCCACCATGGCCGTGATGTCCAAACGCGGGATGCCCTATCAAGGCGTGCTTTATGCGGGGCTGATGATCAAAGACGGCGCGCCACGGTTGGTGGAATATAACGCCCGCTTTGGCGACCCTGAATGTCAGGTGCTGATGATGCGGCTGGGTGCGCAGGTACTTGACCTGCTGCATGCGGCTGCTGAAGCCCGTCTGTCAGAGATGAAAGTGAACTGGGCCGATGATCATGCGGTGACAGTGGTGATGGCCGCATTGGGGTATCCCGGCAGCTATGACAAAGGCAGCGTGATCGCTGGTTTGGATGCATTGCCCGAGGACAGCCGCAACATGGTGTTTCATGCAGGCACAGCGGAGAAAGACGGCCAGATCGTCGCCGTGGGCGGACGTGTGTTGAACGTGACCGCGCGGGGCGACAGCCTGGCCGAAGCACAGGCGCGGGCCTATGAGATGGTTGAAGCGGTTGATTGGCCCGGTGGGTTTTACCGGCGCGATATTGGCTGGCGTGCGCTGACGTAATCCGGTGTCGGCCCGGGGGCTAGCCCCCGGACCCCCAGGATTTTGGACCATTTGGAAAATGAGCTGGGGCTGAGCCTATTCCGGGTGGATTGCGCAGGTTTTGGCTTTTTCTACGTTCTGGGGAGAAAAGGGTTCTTTGAACGGTGATACCTCAAGCGATCCGTTGGACAGGCTGACCGCAACCATTTCGCTGTCCCCCGATTTACGCCACGGCATTTTAGCCAAAATCATCTGCGGGGTGTTTTGGCAGATGCGAATGCCACCGGCGATATCCGGGTCGCCGATGCGATGATTGGTCAGGCCGCTGGTGCGTGCGATGAGGGTCAGGCTGCTGCCGTCATAGGCCAGTAAGTCAAGCCTGCCAGCAAGATGCGGTGTCACTACCATTGCGATTTCCAACCGACCATCGCCGGTGAAATCAGCGGCACCGACGGGGGCAAGCCAGCGGTTCTTGCGCCCTATGTAGTCGGTCATAGCGAGGCGGCCGTTGGGGCCATAGACGGTCAATCGCGCGCCAGCGGTTAGGCTGCTTTCGACCACGATCACTTCGGGTGAACCATCAGTGTCCAGATCGGCGAGCCTTGGGGCCGTATCTTCGAACACCAGTGTTTCGGGCAGGATGAAGCGCCGTGTCGTGCCACCGTCGAGCGTGATCTCAAGCGTGCCCCATTCGATGGCGTCGCCCAGCACGCCGTGATCATAGCGCGTCGTCGGGTCGGCATAGCGTGCGGCAGTAATGGTTTGCGCCGCAGCCAAGCCGGGTGCCAGCGCCATCAGCGCCACGCACAACAGCCGCTGCGCGTGGCGTGTGAAACCTTTGGGCAGGTGCGCCAGCTGACGCCGCGCCCCCGCCAGCATCAGATCTGCTTTTCTGGCATCTGCACGCGCAAACCGTCCAGTGCGTCTGTGACTTTGATCTGACAGGTAAGGCGCGAGCGTTCTGGATCGGGCTCATAGGCGAAATCCAGCATGTCTTCTTCCATGTCGTCCTTGGCCGGTACTTTGTCGACCCATGCAGGGTCCACGTAGACGTGACAGGTCGAGCAGGCACAGGCCCCGCCGCAATCGGCCTCAATCCCCGGAATATTGTTGTCGCGCGCACCTTCCATGACGGTCATGCCATTGGCCACATCCACCACATGCTCTGTGCCGCTGTGTTCTACGTAGGTGATTTTGGCCATCTTGACCCCCTGTGCAATAAATATCGCTGTATATGTAGCCAGCCCTGCCCCCCTTCGCCACCCCCTTTTGCGCGTCAGTTCATGCACGTATTTGTCAAACCCGCAGCGTTTGGGCATTGCGCTAGGCATCGCCGGAAAAACGGGCTAGATTGCGACGAAACCCAAGACCGGTAAAGGCAGGGCAGACAGGTGATTTCAGGGTCAAACATGTTGATGGGCTGCATGGGCGCACTGTGCTGTATTGCGGTGTCCGGCTGCGATGTTTCGCCGGCTGATACCGCGCCGCCAGAGCCGGGCGTGATCGAGGCAACCACCCAAGGCCCCGCAGGCGCACAGCCGGGGTCGTGCTGGGGGCGCACCGTTTCCCCCGCTGTGATTGAAACCGTGACCGAGCAGGTGCAGGTCCAGCCGGCGCAGATTAGCTCAACCGGAGAGGTTCAGGCCTTTCCCATCTATCGCACAGAAACCCGGCAGCAGATCGTACAGCCCCGCATCGACAACTGGTTCGAAACCCCCTGCGCCGCGCAAATGACACCGCAATTCGTCGAGACCTTGCAGCGCGCGCTTGAGGCGCGTGGCATATATAAAGGTCCGGTTTCAGGCAGTTACGATGCGCCGACACGCGCCGCGATGCGCGCATATCAGATCAGTGCGGGCGGGCCGGACAGCCCGATTTTGGCGCTAAGCACCGCACGGCAATTGGGTTTGATCGCGGTCGATCGCGCCACATTGGAGTGATTTTTTTTAGGTCGTACCGCACAGGCAGGTTAGCCGTGGAACGCCGCGACGGTTTTCAATGTCGAAAAACCATAAAGTGCCTCGAACCCCTTTTCACGGCCATGGCCGGACAGGCCGACGCCACCAAAGGGCAGCTCGACGCCGCCACCAGCACCGTAGTTATTCAGAAACACCTGTCCGGCGCGCAATTGCTTGGCCAGCCGCATTTGACGTGCGCCATTTTGCGACCAAACCGCCGCGACAAGGCCGAATTCTGTGCCATTGGCGATGCGCACGGCCTCTTCCTCGGTATCGAAGGGGATGATCACCTGAACGGGTCCGAATATCTCCTGCTGGGCCAGCACATGATCAGGGGCGACACCGGCAAAGAGCGTTGGCGCGACATATGCACCGTTTTCGGGGGCGTCGGGCATGATCTGCCCACGGCCAACAACCTCAAGCCCGTCGCCTTGGTCCAGATACCCGCCCACGATGGTTTTCTGCCGGGCCGAGATCAGCGGCCCGACGTCCAGATCGGCCAAGGCTGGCCCGACGCGCAGCGCGTTATACCGTTCGCCCATCTGCGCCACGACGCGATCATAAACACCGCGCTGCACCAATATCCGCGACGCAGCCGAGCAGGTCTGGCCCGCATTCTGAATGCCTGAATTCACCAAAAATGGCAGTGCTGCATCAATATCGGCATCATCAAACACCAGCTGCGGCGACTTGCCCCCCAGTTCAAGCGTGACAGGCACCACATTGCGGGCCGTGGTTTCCTGGATCAACTTCCCAACACCAACCGAGCCGGTAAATGATACATGATGCACACCGGGATGACGGGTAAGCGCGGCACCGGCCTCGGCCCCCAGTCCCGGCACCACATTCAGTGCACCGGCTGGCAACCCTGCGGCATGGGCGATCTGGGCAAAGGCAAACGCTGTCAGGCAGGCTTCCTCAGCCGGCTTTAAGACGGCCGCATTGCCCATCGCCAGCGCGGCACCGACCGAGCGCCCGATGATCTGCATCGGATAGTTCCACGGGATGATATGCCCCGTCACCCCATGCGGTTCACGCAAGGTATAGACGGTATAGCCATCCAGATAAGGGATCGTTTCACCGTGCAATTTATCGCAAGCGCCTGCGTAAAATTCCATATAGCGGGCCAGCGCCAAAACATCGGCGCGCGCCTGTTTCAGCGGCTTGCCCACGTCCAACGCCTCAAGCTGGGTCAGTTCATCGACGTGATCCAGAACGCCCTGCCCGATCTTAGCCAGAACCCGCCCTCGCTCCGCAGCCGTTGCGCGGCCCCAATCACCCACCAGTGCTGCGCTCGCGGCCTGAACAGCACGGTCGATGTCCGCATCTGAACCGCGCGCGATCTCGCATAGATGCGACCCATCGGACGGGTTCAGCAGCGACACGCGCCCCGCCTCAAGTGATGGCACCCATGCCCCCCCGATAAAACAAAGCGTCGGGTCCAGACCGAGGGGCGTGATGGGCATTGTGGTTTCTCCGTATTCAGACATTCACGCGCACATCAGCACAGATTGGCGGGCTTCGCGAGGGGGGAATATGGTGCGCGGGCAAAATCGCTCACGCTGGCGTGAACCTTTTGCCCAGTTGGGGCGTTTGATCGGTAATCCTCTATGCATTGGAAAACCTTGTGGAACACCTGCCCTCGATCCGGCGCTCTTTGCAAATGCTGGTCCTGATCTCGTTATTTGTGACGGCCTATTTTGCCAAAGACCTTATCCTGCCGATTTTGCTGGGCTTTTTGCTTGCCCTGACCCTTAGCCCGGTATCGCGCGGCCTATACCGCATTGGCGTGCCCCATGTGGTTTCGGCATTCGTTTTGGTGCTGGCAACCGCGCTGGTCATCATGTCGATCGTGGTTCTATCCGCCGGGACAGTCGCATTATGGAGCGACGAAATTCCGCAAATGGGCACCGAGATCAAACAAAAGCTGAGCGGTGTGAGCGAAGCGGTCGAAAACATGCGGTCGGCCAGCGAAGAGGTGGAAAAAATCGGCAATGGCGGTGTTGAGGACCCAAAAGAGGTTGTCGTCCGCCAGCCCGGCCTGCTGGATACGGCGATGGATACCGTCAGCACCACCGGCGCATCGCTGGCTGTGATCTTGATCCTTGCGCTGTTCCTGCTGTCGTCTGGGGAAATGTTTTACCTCAAGCTCGTGCAATCCATGCCGACCATGACCGGCAAGAAACGTGCGCTGCAAACTGTGTATGACGTGGAAAAACGCGTGTCCCGCTATCTGCTGACTATTGCATCGATCAACGCAGGGCTTGGGATTTGCGTCGGGCTGTACCTAACCGCCCTAGGCCTGCCCTCGGCTTATATCTGGGGGATTGCCGCGTTTATGTTGAACTTCTTGCCATATATCGGCGGGTTTGGCGGCGTGTTGCTGGTGGCCGGCTTTTCAATCGTGACCTTTGACAGCCTTGGCTATGCCCTGCTCGCCCCGTTGGGCTATTTGATGCTAACCATGATCGAAGGGCAGATTGTCACCCCGTGGCTGGTCGGCCGGCGGCTTGAGATGAACACAGTCGCGGTGTTTCTGACGGTCGTGTTTTGGGGCTGGCTGTGGGGCATTGCAGGTGCATTGGTCGCCGTGCCGTTTTTGGTGGTGTTCAAAGTCATCTGTGAGAACTTTGAGCCCCTGCATACCATCGGGCATTTCCTGTCCGCAGAACAGGTCAAACCCGAGGATAGCAGGGAACAACAACGCGCCGGTTTAGCCAGCGAGTGAGGGCAACCAAAGTACGATAGCCGGGAAGGCCACGAGCAAGCCAATCGTCACAGCATCGGCGACAAAGAACGGCATGACACCTTTGAACACGTCCTGAACGCTTAGATCAGGGCGGACACCCGCGACGACAAAGCAGTTCAACCCAATGGGTGGCGTGATCAAACAGAACTCGGCCATTTTCACCACCAGAATACCGAACCAGATCGCGCACATTGGGCCAGACATGCCAAACGCACTGTCCGCGGCCGAAACAAATTCGCCCCCGTTCAGCGCCATAACCGCAGGATACACCACCGGCAAGGTCAGCAGCAGCATGCCGATGGCATCCATGAACATGCCCAGTACGGCATAGGCCAACAGGATACAGATCAAGATCAGCGTCGGTGACGCCTCAAGCCCGGAAATCCAATCGGAAAAAGCACCGGGAAGATCAGCAAAGCCAAGGAAACGCACATAAATCAGAACGCCCCAGATGATGGTGAAAATCATCACCGTAAGCTTGGCGGTTTCCAGCAAGGCGTCCTTGAGCTCGGTCCAGCGCATACCGCGATAAAGCGCCATCAAGAACACGATGAACGCACCCACGGCACCACCTTCGGTCGGGGTGCCCCATGCGTCGCCAAACGGGTTGTAGACAAAGAAAATAATGATGATGACAACGGCAAAGATCGGCAAGGCCGCAGGCACGGATTCAAACCGCTGCCGCCAAGTGAAACCGCCCACGGGGGGGCCGACGTTCTTCCAGATGGTCGCAATACCAACGATCAAGATCGCATAGATCACTGCGGAAAACGCACCGGGAATAAAGCCCGCCAACAACAGCTTGCCCACGTCTTGTTCGACGATGATCGCGTAGATCACCAAAATAGCGGACGGCGGGATCAGCGACGCCAATGTACCGCCAGCAGCAACCACGCCCGCCGCGAATTTCTTGTTATAGCCGATGGCCAACATCTCGGGAATAGCGATCCGGGCGAACACCGCAGCCGTCGCAACCGATGCGCCGGACACGGCGGCAAAACCGGCGGTCGCAAACACGGTCGAAACCGCCAAGCCGCCCGGCAGCCACGCGATCCAGCGTTTCGCGGCCTCGAACAAGGCGCGGGTCAGCCCCGCGTAATAGGCCAGAAACCCGATCAGGATGAACGTCGGGATCAGGCTTAGTGTTTGGCTCGACACTTTGGAATGAGGCACCTGCCCTGCGGTTTTGATCGCAACCGTCAGCGCCCAATCCAGCTCGGACCATTGCATGCCCTTTTTGGCCCAAAATATCCAAACAAGGCCGACCACCCCCGCCAATGCCGCAGCAAAGGCCACGCGCATGCCAAGAACGACCATCAACAACATGCCGCCGGAAACCCATAGGCCGATTTCAATAGAATCCATGATCAGTCTCGCCCATCCAAATGTTCAGCTTCGGCCATAGCCTGTTCAGCGGCAGATTGTACCAGCGGTACAGCAACGGGGCGTTCCAGCCCTAAAACGAACGCGCGCCCGTATCCCCAGATTTGCAGCAGCAATCGCAAGGCAAGGACGCTGAACGCAAGCGGCACAATCAGTTTCGCGGGCCAGATCGGCAGGCCGATATCAATCGAACTATCCCTGCTCCAGAACGGTGCCGCGAAATCAAAGCTGCGTTGGAAATGCGCCCAAGATCCCCAGATCAGCGCCAGCATCAGGATGAAAATCAACACCACCGAAAAGAACTCGGCCGCCCAAAGCGCGCGGCCTTTAAGCTGGCCGATCAGAATATCCATCCGCACATGGCCGCCGTTTCGCTGAGTATAGGAAATCCCCATGATGGCGATCAGCGGCATGGCAAATTCGATCCAATCCACATAACCGGCCAAGGGCGTCGCGAAAAATTTGCGCCCGCCCACCGACCAAACGGCCAGCACCATCAGCATAAAAACCGCGATGCCCGACGCGAGGGCAAAGGCAGTTTCAAGTCGCAAAAGACCCTTGTCGAGACGGCTGAGCAAGCTGCCATCTTCGAGCACGGCAGAGGAACCGGCCATGATGCTTTCCTTTCAAAACGGGGAATAAAACGCAAAAAGGGGCCGCGCCTGTGCGCAGCCCCCGTGACACACCTTAGTTAGAGGCGCGCTCTTTTTCCAATGTGGTCATCACAAGGTCATACAGTTCCTGACCCGGGATGCCTTGGGCTTCCATGTCCTTGATCCATGCTTCGCGGGCAGGATCGGCAGCCTTGGCTTTGAATTCAGCGATGACTTCAGGTGCGAACATCACCTTTTCAACGCCTTTTTCTTCCAGAACGGAATCCCAACGCGCCAGCAATTCGCCGTAGTTGGCAAGGTAGTGATCCAGCGCCTCATCGACCGAGCTGTCGAGCGCAGTTTTTTCAGCGTCAGACAACGCGTCATAGGCGTCGATGTTCACAACAACCGGGCAGTTCACGGTGCCGGGGTTCAGGTTCGCGGTCCACCAGTCGGCTTTGTTAATCGTGCCAAAGCTAAGATGCGCGTGCTGGGCAAAGGCCACTGTGTCAACAACACCGGATTCCATCGCGTTATACGCCTCGGACGATGTCACGGATGTAGGCACCGCGCCAACAGCTTCGAACGCTTTGCCCAAACCGCCGGTTGCGCGCACGCGCATGCCGTCAAACTTGGCCAATGTGTCGCGTGGCTCGCCCGTGCCCACAAGGTTATACTGCGGCATTGGCGACGTCATCAACATACGTGCATTCCACTGTGCCATCTCTTTGGTCACGGCAGGATGCGCATAGACGGCGCGGGATACGGCGACTTCTTCTTCCAGATTGCTTACACCCAAGAATGGCAGCTCAAGCACGGTGATCGCGCGGTTTTTATCCGCATGGTAGCCGGCACAGAACTGGGCCATTTCAAAGGCACCGATGGAAATACCATCCAGGTTGTCGCGGTTCTTGGACAGGCCGCCATAGCTGACGTTGATGGTGAATTCGCCGCCGGTTTTCTCCGATACCAGCTCTGCGATTTTTTCAACATGCTCGGTAAAGGCGCGGCGCTTGCCCCAAACCGACGCGTTCCATTCGGTTGCGGCTGCTTGCGATGCAAATGCAAAAGTCAGGGCGCAGACAGCTGCGCCGTTCAAAAGCTTGTTCATATGGTTTCTCCCTTGATGCGGACCTATGTGTTCCGCTTGCGAAAACATTAACCGCCCATGGCAGGTCTGCCAACCCCAGAACACCAGCACGCGCTTGCCAGCATACATGGTTTGCATGGTTGAGGTTTTCGCGGCCCCTTGCGCAGGTAAAGCCACCGGATATTGTTAACATGTAATCGGCGGCAAAACCGCAAGATTTTGCCGCGCAGCCGTCGATAATTTACAAAAACCCGCCTGATACGGAAAAAACTTTACAGACAAAGCCCGCCATTACAGATACTTATTCCCTTCTTTTCAGTTGCCGCTATGATCCGACCCGGGAGGACCGACAAGCCGTCAGGCTAAATCGGTCATTTGAGTGTTAAGATCCTTGAGGGAGGAAACGATGTCCAATGCAGCCAAAACCTATCCGCCGTCTACCGAAATGGCTGAGGGTGCTCATGTAAACGCGGCAAAATACGACGCGATGTACAAGGCGTCGATCGAGGATGCAGACGGGTTCTGGCGCGAGCAAGCGCAGCGCGTTGACTGGATGACCCCCTTTTCGACCGTCAAAGATGTGGATTTCACCTTGGGTCAGGTGAAAATTAACTGGTTCGCGGATGGAGAGCTGAACGTCAGCGCCAACTGCATTGACCGCCACCTTGAAACCCGCGGCGATCAGACAGCGATCATCTGGGAACCCGACAGCCCAGAAGAAGCCGCGCAACACATCACCTATCGCGAACTCCACGCACAGACCTGCAAGATGGCCAATATCCTGCGCGACTTGGGCGTGGGCAAAGGCGACCGGGTTGTCATCTATCTGCCGATGATCCCCGAAGCGGCCTATGCCATGCTCGCCTGCGCGCGGATCGGTGCCATTCATTCGATCGTGTTTGCAGGGTTTTCGCCCGATGCTTTGGCCTCAAGGGTCAATGGGTCAGAGGCCAAGGTCGTTATTACAGCCGACTACGCCCCGCGCGGCGGCAAGGCCACACCGCTGAAAACCAATGCCGATCAGGCGCTTTTGCATTGCAAGGACAGCGTTAAATGCTTGGTCGTCAAACGTACCGGTGGTCAGACGACATGGACCGAAGGGCGCGATTTCGACTATAAAGCGCTGGCCAAGGATGCCGCCGACACCTTCGCGCCCGAAGCCATGAACGCCGAAGACCCGCTGTTCATCCTCTATACCTCGGGCTCAACCGGTCAGCCCAAAGGGGTGGTCCACTCCACCGGCGGCTATCTGGTCTATGCTGCAATGACCCACGAGATTACGTTCGATTACCACGACGGTGATATCTACTGGTGCACGGCCGATGTCGGCTGGGTCACGGGCCACAGCTATATCGTCTATGGCCCCTTGGCCAATGGCGCGACCACGCTGATGTTTGAGGGCGTGCCGACCTATCCGGACGCCAGCCGTTTCTGGCAAATCTGCGAAAAGCATAAGGTTAACCAATTCTACACCGCCCCCACCGCAATCCGCGCGTTGATGGGCAAAGGCGCTGAATTTGTCGAAGGGTGCGATTTAAGCAGCTTGAAACTGCTTGGCACTGTGGGCGAGCCGATCAACCCCGAGGCATGGAACTGGTACAATTATGTCGTCGGCCAGGGCAAATGCCCCATCGTTGACACGTGGTGGCAAACCGAAACCGGCGGCCATTTGATGACCCCCCTGCCCGGTGCCCACGCCACAAAACCCGGTGCCGCGATGAAGCCGTTTTTCGGCATCGAACCGGTCGTTCTTGAACCCACGACGGGCGAGATTGTCGAAGGGGACGGCGTCGAAGGTGTGCTATGCATTGCCGACAGCTGGCCCGGTCAGATGCGCACCGTTTGGGGCGATCATGAACGGTTCGAAAAGACCTATTTCAGCGACTACAAAGGCTACTACTTTACCGGTGACGGCTGCCGCCGCGACGATGACGGCGACTACTGGATCACTGGCCGCGTCGATGACGTGATCAACGTGTCGGGCCACCGCATGGGCACGGCCGAGGTCGAAAGCGCGCTGGTTGCCCACCCCAAGGTGGCCGAGGCAGCAGTCGTCGGATACCCCCATGATATCAAAGGGCAAGGTATCTATTGCTATGTGTCTTTGATGGCGGACGAAGAGCCTAGCGAAGAGCTGCGCACCGAGTTGCGCAATTGGGTCCGCACCGAAATCGGCCCCATTGCATCACCCGACCTGATCCAATGGGCACCGGGTTTGCCAAAGACACGGTCCGGCAAGATCATGCGCCGTATTCTGCGCAAGATCGCCGAAAACGACTTTGGCGCGCTTGGCGACATCTCGACGCTGGCAGAACCCGAAGTTGTCGACGAGCTGATCGAAAACCGGATGAACCGCTAACGCCGTTTTTGCGGCGCGCCAAATCATTCATCTAGACCACAAGGGGCATCTTATCGGGTGCCCCTTGGCATGTCAGCGATGCTCAAGCCGCCGAATGGTCAGCGATAAAGCGCGTGAATTTTATGGACCCCTTCATCGTCGAGGGGTTTGAAAACATAGCCGTTGATCGACGCCAGCTGCTCTGCCTGCTCCATATCGCGCGGGTTGCTAGAGGATGTCAGCATCATCACAACCATGCTTGGTCGCTGGGTACCGGCCTCGATCAAGCTTTCAAGCTCGACTATCGTTTCAAAGCCGGTTTTGCGCGGCATGTTGACGTCCATCAAGATCAGCAAAGGGGTGTCTCGCACCTCCGCCTGGAAATCGCCGTTCTTGAGCTGCTCCAAAAAATCGTCGCCGTTATCCGCCTCGAATATCTTGCCAAAACCACCGGCCTTGGCCAAACGCCTGCGCACGATATAGCGATCCGTTACGTTGTCATCGACAATGACCACCGGAATGTCAGTCACAGGCAGGCTCCATGATTGGGAGGGTAAAGGTAATCGTGGTTCCGTCCCCTTCGACGCTGGTTATATCAATCGACCCGCCCAGCCGTTCGACCTGTTTTTGGACCAACGAAAGCCCCAAACCATCGCCGCTGCGGTCATCCAGCCTTTTGAACATTTGAAAGACCTTGGGCAAATTCGCTTGCGAAATGCCAATGCCGTTATCCGAAATAGAAATCTTAACACCGCAAGGATCGGGTTCGCTTTTCACGCAAACCTGATGCTTTGGTTTCGACGCATCAACATAGCGCAGCGCATTGGACAGCATATTTTCGACGATCACCTTAAGTGTTGGTAATTCAGTCACGACCGGCCCTTGATGGGTGAAATCAAGCAGCAGTTCTGTGTCACTGGTATCGCCTGTCAGATCGACCCAGATTTCCTGAATAATCGTGCTAAGCGAAACTGCTGTTGCAGGCATCCCATCGCGGCCCGCGCGGGCAATTTGCAAAACACCTTCGACTTTGCTGGCACTTCGGCGGCTGATTTCAACGACCTTGCACAGGTTCTCGCGTACGTCCTCGATGCTCCCTTCGTCCAAATCCTCGATACATAGGGTCAAAAGCCCGGTGATTGAGGATAAAGGCGCCTTGAGATCATGGCTGGCACTATAAGCGAAATGGGACAGCTCGACATTCAAGGCGGCCAGTTCGGCGCTTTTCTCTGCGACTTCCTCGGCGGCGGCCACACGCTCTGACAAATCCACGATCGTGCTCATCACCAAGGTGCCCGTGGGGGCATCAACAGGGGTCAGTGAAATTTCAACGGGAAAGCGGGTGCCGTCACTGCGCCGCGCAAATAGGTCCCTGCCCAGCCCCATAAACCGTTCCGTGCGGTTGTTCATAAAACTTTCGATATAAACCGGATGGGCCCGGCGGAATTCTTCGGGGATCAGCATTTCGACGGTGTGGCCCAGCAGGTCGTTTTCCTCGTATCCGAACAACCTTGACGCGGCTTTGTTGACGAAAACGATTGTGCCGCGCCCGTCGACCATCACCATGGCGCAGGCAGCAGCATCCATTGCGCGGTGCATCCGTTCTTCGTGGATTTTGCGATGCCGGATGTCGATGGCAGCAACCAGTGCCATCGTCTCAACCCCGTCGGTGACAGGTTCAAGCCCCAGTTCAAGCGGAATCACCTTGTTGGATTTGGTCACCCCATACAGGTCGCGCCCGGCACCCATGCTGCGTTTGGTCGATGCGCGGCTATAGGCATTGCGCAGTTCGGGATGATGGGCGCGGATCGATTCAGGCACCAACGCCTCGACGCTAAGCTCGCGAATTTCCTCTATCGTATATTCAAAAAGCTCTAGAAAATCGTCATTCGCCAGCAGCAGCTTGCCATCGCTGGCAACCAAGAGCATCGGCACAGGGGAAATATCAAAGGCCAGACGGTACTTTTCGATAATCGACACGCGGTTCCCTTCAGCAACTGGATGGCTGTTCCAACGATGGTTCGCCATTCAGCTAAGCCGTCACAGTTAATATTTCGTTGGTTACAGCTGCCCCGACGCACCCCCGCCCCTGATGTTTTGTCGTCTGGACAATCGCGCCTGCCCGTGGCACCGCTGCGTCATGACAGATCGCTTGCATCACTTTGACCCCGCCACGAACGACACGGCAGACCTGCGCCGCGCCTTTGGGCGGTTTGCCACAGGTGTGACAGTCGTAACGGTTCAAACGCCACAGGGCCCGTTGGGAATGACCGCGAATTCATTTTCGTCGGTTTCGCTGGATCCCCCGTTGGTGCTGTGGTCGCCCGCGATATCGTCAAAACGCCATGATGCTTTTGCCGCAGCATCGCATTTCGCCGTGCATATCTTGGGCGCAGATCAGCAAGCCTTGGCAGATCATTTCGCCGCAAATGGCGACGGGTTCGATCAGTTCGACTGGTCCGCGGGGCCGAATGGCGCGCCGACCCTCGGCGGGTGCCTGACCACGTTTCACTGCGATACATTCGCGGTACATCCCGCTGGCGATCATTCGGTGATCTTGGGGCAGGTCACCCATGGGTCGTATAACACCGACCTCAATGCGCCTGCGCTGCTGTTTGAACAAAGCAGATTTGGCAGTTTCAGCGCCAGTAACCGCCTGACTTAATAGTCTTTTTCAAAGAATATCCCGATACCGGTATTGCCATCTGATCCGACCGTCCCTTTGGCGGTCAGGCTTTTGCTGATGTCCAGATTGATCGAAATATCTGCTGACCCGTCCGACGCCGCCGTCACATCAGTATAGACGTTATCCGAGATGTATTTCCCTGCGCGCACAGCGGTTGCGCCATCGTCCGTGGTGGTCACATCCAGATCATCCAGACCAAACCCGGCCCGCAAGTTCGAAATCACGCCCGCCCCGCCACGGCCTGCAAGGGTCGCGACGGCATTGGCCAATTGCAGCGCCTGAAAGGCGGAAATCTCGGATATATTACGCCCGAACAGCAATTGCGCCAACACCTCGTCTTGCGGCGATGCCGGGGTCGATTCAAACGACACCTCGGGCGATGTCGCAGGGCCTTCGATGATAATCCGCACCTCGCCGGTTTGCGTGGTCGTGGCGGTGACAAAGCGCAGATAAGGCACCAGATCGCCCTGAAACTGCACCGCGCCCTCGGTCAGATCGAACCGCTTGCCCAAGATATCCAGCCGCCCCCGGATCAGGTCGAAACGGCCCGCCGAAATCATGCGGTTGGTGGTGCCGGTCAGCAAAAGGCTGCCGCCCAGTTCCGCATCCAAGCCGCGCCCACGCACGAAAATCCGGTTCGGCGCGTTGATCTGCACGTTCATGGCATAGCCCGGCCCGCTGCTGGTCTCGGTCGCGTCAGAGCCTGCGTCAGCGCCGTTCAAACCGGCCTTATGTCTGGTCGCGATCACATCAGCCGGTGCGCCGATAAATTCGATCTGCGGGATATCACCAATGCTGGTCAGGCCCGTCGATGGGACGGTCACACTGGTTTCGCCCACATCAATTTGTCCTTCGATCCGCGCGCCGCCGCTCAGAGGGCCGGTAAATCGCAAGGCCCCATTCAGCGAGGTGCGATAAAGTGAGGGATCAATCAGCACCAGATTGCTCAACGCAATCTGCAAATCCGCCGTCATGGACCCGGTCAAGATCACCGCGCCACCGACCGTGATCTGGCCGCCCTCCACACTGTCAGCCGACAGATCAACCTGCGCGCGGTTGTTGCCAATATCGATACTGGCGGCAATATTTTGCAGCGCAACCCGCAGGTTTGGCGCAGAAAGGGACGCATCCGAGGTACGGATCGTGCCCGTCACCGACCCCAGCTGCGGCGGGCCATTCACGCTTAGATCAAATGTCGCCTGCCCCTGCAGGATACGCGGCGCGGTAAAGGGGGCGGACAGGCCCAGCGGGGCATTCCCGTTGATATCGATGTTCACCGTGCCATCGCTGCCCACCACGCCCGCAATTGTCGCCTGCGTGCCAGCGGGACCATCGGCATTGGTATTCAACCGCCAGCCTGCATCCTCTTGCTGTGCGGTGCCGGTGACATTCAGCGGGCCGTTTAACTGGGGCACCAAGGCGGCCAAGTTGGGGATCGTGACATCATAGGTTAATGCCGGTGCCGCGCCGGTCACTAGCCCTTGGATCGACGCGCGGGCGGCATATGGCCCGGTTGCATTGGTATCGACCGCAATACCATCCGGCGTTTGCCGGATCGATCCGGTGGCGGCCAGCGGGCCAGATACACTGGGCACCACAGGCTGCACATCCGGCACAGATACATCAAAGGTCAGCGACATCTCAGGGCCGGTTGCCAAGCCTTCAACCATTGCCCGCGCGCCATAAGGGCCCGTGGCAGACGTATCAATAAAGAAGCCTTTGTCGGTCTGGCGCAGCCGTCCCGTTGCATTCAACGCGCCATTCACCTGTGGCACCACGCGGTTCACATCGGGCAGCGCCGCATCAAATGAAATATCGATCATCGGGGTCAATGCACCCTGCACAGCAAGCTGCGCGGCATAGGGGCCCGACGCCTGTGCATCGATCACAAAACCCACATCCGATTGCTTCAGATTACCTGTCGCGGTCAGCGGGCCGCTCACCTGCGGCGCAAAGGCCTGCACGCGCGGGATGTTTGCCTTGAAATCTATATCAAGCGGCGTCAGCAAGCCCTTGACCGTGGCCGATACATCCTCGGGCGCTGCGGCATTGGCATCGACCTGCCAGCCTGCGGGCGTTTGGCGCACCATACCGTCTAGGATGACCTTGCCCCCGACTGGTGCGTCAGGAACGAAATCTTTGATTTCAGGCACTTCGGCGGCAAAGTTAAGCACCGCATTCGGCCCTGTTGCCAACCCCTTGGCCGTAAGAGTTGTATCATAGGGGCCGTCGGCGCTGGCATCGACGGTCCAACCACGGGTGTCTTGATCAGCACTGACATTTAGTGTCACGGGGCCGGAATACTGCGGCGCAATCAACGCGATGTCCGTCAGTTCGGCCATAAACCGCGCTTGGGAATTATTGCTGCGTAGTTCCGCACCGCCGGTGGCTGTCAGCGCCGCGTTCTCAAGCGATAAATCCCGCATGAATGTGCCCGTCTCATCGCGCGAGGTTGCAACGCTTAGGGTCGTTTCACCGACCAGCACGGCATCAGCTTGGTCGATCCCAACCTTCAGATCACGCGTTAAACCACTAATATTCAAATCAAACATGCCATCCAGCGGCTTGATCTGCCCCGCAAGATCAACATGTGCCGCGCCGCCCAGATCACGACGGGAAAGGGCGGAAAAACGTCTTATATCATCGGCTTCAAGCCGCATCTTCAACTGGGTCAAAAACTTGTCAGCCGGGCCGGATATGCTGGCATCGCCCGACAGGCCATAATCGTCACCTGCCAGATCAAGCCCGCTGATCTGCACCGGCTGGCCGGTAGTATAGGCGATGTTGACGCGACCATTTAGGGTTTGGCCCAAAGCTTCGGAAATGGCCGCGTTGGTCAGGGTCAGCCCCGAAGTGGAAAAGCCCACATCGCCGTCGAAAGCCCCAACCGTGCCGGATTGTTCCGCCAGCGTTCCGGTCAGATCCAGACGGCTGCGATCAATGGCCAGCGCGTCTGTCGCCAACCCATCCACGTCAAACACCGCCGTGATCGCATCACCATCATCGGCGTTATACTTAACGTCCAAATCCATGCGCCGGACATAGGTGCTGGCCCCTGCCACAGGCAGCAACACACGTTCACCATCCGTCGCGGCCACGGTCCCCGTAATATCAATCACGCTTGGCCATTTGTTGCTGTTCAGGGTGACCTTGCCGCGCAGCCGCGCCGCTTGGGCGTTCAGGGCGAAATCGCTGACCTCAAACCCGCCATCTGCCTGCACCACCGCATCAAAGGTCAGCCCCACATCGGCACCAAAAAAATCGCGGTATTGCGACAGGATCAATGCCGTCACATCGCCGCGCAGATCGGCCTGAATACGGCGATCGGGATTATCCGCCGCGCCTTGTTCGGCCACGTTGACCTGGCCCGCCAGACGCGCGGCCCCATCGGTCGACAGGTTAATATCAGCGTTGAAATCCGACAGCGGTCCCTGCCCCGCAACCGTCAGCTCAACCGACGGCTCGCCCGGGATGTTAAGGGACCGTGAAAGGATGCCTTGTTGCTCTTCCGAGAGGTTAATCAGAAGGTCCAGCAATCTGTCGCTGCGGTTCAAATTTGCCGAAATCTGGAACGCGCCTTGCTTGCCATCGGTGCGCACCGCGTCAACATCAATGGTCGCCACATCGTCGTTCAATTTCGCTGTGGCCCGCAAGCTCATCTGCGCAGTCTCGCCCAGAATAGGTGCCCCCAGCAAAATCTCTGCCACCTCGAAATTCGCCACATCAACGGCGACGGGCAGATCAGGGATCGTTGGAAAGCTGAACGGTTTCGCCTCAGGATCGGGCAATGTGTCGTCTTGGGCCGTGGGCAAACGCGGCACCGACAGGCGCTTGGCGGTCAAGGCTTGAACCTCAAGCCGCCCGCGCAGCAGCGCAGACCGGTTCCAGTCCAGCTCGACGCCCTCGAGCGTCAGCCACACCCCTTGATCGTCGGCAATCGTCATCTGATCGAATGTCGCCCGCGAGCTAAGCGCGCCTGCAAAACCATCGATGCTGACTGTCCGGCCCGCCCCGCTCAGCGCGTTCTGGATGGTGCGGGTCAAAAACCCTTTGTCATCCTCTTGGGCGGCAACCCCCGAGGCCAAAAGCATCATGCAGGTGAAGATTAAGCTGCGCAAAAAATGGATCAAAACGATTGTCCAATGCCGATATAAACCTGAAAATTTTCGTCCGTTTCGGGCCCGGATGTGGGCACTGCGAAATCGACGCGGATCGGCCCGATGCCCGTGGCATAGCGCAGACCGATCCCCGCGCCCGAATGCCACCGGCCCGAGCCGTCAATGACTTGTTCGGACCCGACATAGCCCGCATCGACAAAGGCCACGACGCCGATTTTGTCGCGCAGGGCCACGCGTGCCTCGGCTGACAAACCCGCGAAACTGCGCCCGCCGACGGTGTTACCACCCCCAAGATCAACGCCAAGCGTCTGATAGGGTTGCCCACGCACGCTGCCGCCCCCGCCCGAGTAGAACAGGTAATCCGCCGGCGACTGCGACAACGTTGGCCCGTAAACCGACCCAAGCTGCCCGCGCAGGGCAAATGTCACCGGGCGTGTGGTGCCAAAAGTTTTATAACCGCGCAGATCAACATAGCTGCGCACGCCGTTCGCCGATCCCGACAGGGCAACAAACGGGGTCACGCTTGCCTTGGCATAAAACCCGTCTTTGGCGTCCAAGCGGTTGTCGCGGTAATCATGCTCGGCGGTCAGGGGCAGCGTCAGAAGCGTGTATTTTTGCGTACCGAACGCATCACGCGTTTCCGCCGTGCGCAGGCCCACGCCCAAGGTATAGGTCCGCTCGGCGCTGGCGATCCGTTCGATCCCCGTCTCAAGATCAAGCTGACGGGAAAAATAGAATTCCTCGTCCAGCTGTTCGATCTCGGCAAAGGCATAGAAATTCGTGTCGGCATTAAAGGTCGCGGGGCGTTCAAACCGTGTCGACAGCCGGTAATCCGTGCCACCTGAACTGCCGCCAATGCCAGATACTTCGCCCTCGACCCGCAGGTTTTCCGCGCCGCCCAGCAGATTGCGATGCATCCAATAGCTGCTGACGCTCAACCCTTCGAGGGAGGAAAGCTCGGCCCCGAAGCCAAACCGGCGTGGAGGTGCGTCGGCGATTTGAGCAGTGATTGGCAGAATGTCAGGCGCCGTGATCTGGTCCGCCTCAATCATTGCGACCGAACTAAACGCGCCGGTGCGGCGCAACCTTGTGGCCGCCAGATCAAGCTGTTCTTGGGAATATACCTTGCCCGTGGGCAGGCCGGCGATCTTGAGAATACGGTTGCGGCGTACCGCACTTTCGCCTTTGACCGTCAGCGCGCCAAAGCGTAGGCGCGGACCAGGGTCCAATCGCAACCGTGCGCTGATGGTGCTGTCGGTGACCCGCGCAGTCAGCTGTTGTTCGGTCAAAGCCGCCTTGGCGTACCCTTGGTCGCGCCAGCCGGTGATGCCCCTTTCGACCGTGGTTTGCAAAATACTTAAACGCGCAGGCTGGCCCACAGCGAACCCTTCGGGCAGTTCGGTATCCGGGGCGACAGGCGCGATATCGGCCTTGGAAAAGGTGAATTTCTTGCCGGGCTGGATGGCGATCACCGCGCGGTTGATCTGTGCAGGTGGCGATACGGGCGCGATGGCAGACGCGTCGACGCCATCGACAGTGATCTTGATGACAGGGGCGAAATAGCCCTGATCATAAAGCACAGCCAACACTCTGGCATAGTCGGCTTGCGCGGCGGCGAGCAGTTCTTGGGTCGATGGGGATGCGTCTTCTGCGGTTTGTTCACGCAGCAGCGACCCGCCCAGCACCGCATCGTAAAGGTCAGACCCTTTTTCGATACCGGTCACGCCCAGCGACGCGGCATGACCGACCGAGCTGCCCCAGACAATTGCCACAGCAGTGCCGGCAGCCCGCAAGCCCCTGAAAAAACCGTCTGATGTTGAACGCGCCATGCGCCCCCCTCGTTTGCGAAGACCGAAACCTGATAAGCAACAGCTAGTCCGATAAACCGGCGCGTCAGCATCTCGTGAAATAATACTTTGCTTCATAGTTCAAACGAACTGCTGGCAGCAAACACTCTGCTGGGCCAAATCACAATTGTGAACGCGTAATCTGTTATTTGTCGTCGGATGGGCGGGTTCCTGCAGATACGCACCATTTTAGACAGGTTTAGAACGTAAAACGCCCGCCAAGGCGATGCTTGGCGGGCGTTCTAAAAGGTATCGTTCAGACCGATTAGGCAGACTTGGCCAGATCGCGCAGAACATAGTGCAAAACGCCACCGTGTTCGATGTATTCAATCTCGATCGCGGTATCGATGCGGCACTTGATCATGATCTCTTTGACCGAACCGTCGGCCATTGTGATCGTGCACGGCACTTCTTGCAGCGGCTTGATCGTATCCAGACCGGAAATCGAAACGGTTTCATCGCCGGTCAGACCCAAAGTTTTGCGCGTGTCGCCGTTGGTGAATTCGAACGGGATAACGCCCATACCAACAAGGTTGGAGCGGTGAATACGCTCAAAGCTTTCGGCGATCACGGCCTTGACGCCCAGCAATGCTGTGCCTTTGGCCGCCCAATCACGCGAGGACCCGGCACCGTATTGCTCACCACCAAAGATCACGAGCGGCGTGTCAGTATCCTGATAGGCCATTGCCGCGTCAAAGATCGACGTTTGTTCGCCGTCGGGCCCCTTGGTATAGCCGCCTTCGACCCCATCCAGCATCTCGTTCTTAATGCGAATGTTGGCGAATGTGCCACGCATCATGACTTCGTGGTTACCGCGGCGCGAGCCATAGGAGTTGAATTCGCGCACGGGCACTTGATGCTCAAGCAGGTACTGACCGGCGGGTGTGGTTTCCTTGAACGAACCAGCCGGGCTGATGTGGTCGGTTGTGATCATGTCACCCAAAACGGCCAGTACTTTGGCCCCTTCGATATTGGTGATCACGCCCGGCTCTGGCGACATGTTTTGGAAATATGGCGGGTTTTGAACGTAGGTCGACGCAGGTGGCCAGTCATAGGTCTTGGCATCCGTTGTCTCGACCGCCTGCCACTTTTCGTCGCCCTTGAACACGTCGGCGTATTTCTCTTGGAAGGCTTCGCGCGTCACGGTCTTTTCAACCAGTTCAGCGACTTCCTGTGTGGTTGGCCAGATGTCTTTCAGGTAAACATCATTGCCGTCCTGATCCTGACCCAAAGGTGCATGCGCCAAATCGACGTTCATGTCACCCACCAGCGCATAGGCCACAACCAGTGGCGGTGACGCCAGATAGTTGGCGCGCACGTCGGGCGAAATCCGGCCTTCAAAGTTGCGGTTACCCGACAGGACCGAGGTACCGATCAGGTCGTAATCGTTGATCGCCTTGCTGATCGCAGGCTCTAGCGGGCCAGAGTTACCGATGCAGGTCGTGCAGCCATAGCCAACAAGGTTAAAGCCGATGGCGTCTAGATCTTCTTGCAGGTTTGCGGCCTCAAGATAGGCAGAAACAACCTGGGAACCAGGAGCCAGCGACGTCTTGACCCAAGGCTTGCGGGTCAAACCAAGCGCGCGCGCTTTGCGTGCAACCAGACCGGCACCGATCATCACGTAAGGGTTCGATGTGTTGGTGCAGGATGTGATCGACGCGATCACGATGGAACCGTCGTGCAGCTGGTAATGACCATCGTCTGTCATCACATAGCCGCGCTTGTGGTTGCCCTCGTCGCCGGGAATATCCTGTGGCTCTGGCTGACCGCCCTCGCCTTCCCAACGCACCTCGGCAGCGTGTGACGCATCTTTGCCTTCGCGGACACCTTTGACGTAATCCGCAAATGCGGTGTGCGCAGAGGTCAGCGCGATGTAATCTTGCGGGCGCTTGGGGCCGGAAATCGCAGGCACGATGGTGCCCATGTCCAGCGACAACGTGTCGGTATAGATTGGTGCGTAATCCGCGTCGCGCCACATGCCGTTTTCCTTGGCATAGGCTTCGACCAGCGCAATGCGGTCCTCTTCGCGGCCCGTGGTACGCAGGTAACGCAGGGTTTCGCCGTCAATCGGGAAGAAACCACAGGTAGCACCATATTCAGGGGCCATGTTGGCGATGGTCGCACGGTCTGCCAGTGGCAGGTGATCCAGACCTTCGCCGTAGAATTCGACGAATTTGGAAACCACGCCTTTTTCGCGCAGCATTTCGACGACTTTCAACACAAGGTCGGTACCGGTGGTGCCTTCCATCATGCGGCCTGTCAGCTCGAAACCCACAACTTCGGGGATCAGCATCGAAATCGGCTGGCCCAGCATCGCGGCCTCAGCCTCGATCCCGCCAACGCCCCAACCCAGAACGGCCATGCCGTTCACCATGGTGGTGTGGCTGTCTGTACCCACAAGCGTATCAGGATAGGCAACTTCGACGCCGTTTTGGTCTTTGTCGGTCCAAACGGTTTGCGCCAGATATTCAAGGTTCACCTGGTGGCAAATGCCGGTGCCGGGGGGCACAACGCGGAAGTTGTTAAACGCCTTCTGGCCCCACTTGAGGAAGGTATAGCGTTCGATGTTACGCTCGTATTCGCGGTCAACATTCATCTGGAACGCGCGCGGGTTACCGAATTCGTCAATCATGACCGAGTGGTCGATGACCAGATCAACAGGGTTCAGCGGGTTAATCTTGTCAGCGTCGCCGCCCAAGGCAACCAGACCGTCACGCATCGCGGCCAAGTCAACAACCGCCGGAACGCCGGTGAAATCCTGCATCAAAACGCGCGCCGGACGATAGGCAATCTCGCGCGGGTTCTGGCCGCCCTTGGCACCCCATTCGGCAAATGCCTTGATGTCGTCGACGGTGACAGTTTTACCATCCTCGAAACGCAACATGTTTTCCAACACCACCTTCAACGCAGCAGGCAGTTTCGAGAAATCACCAAGCCCGGCTTCCTGCGCGGCAGGAATCGAATAATAGGCGATAGATTGATCGCCTGACGTCAGCGTCTTGCGTGTCTTGGCGGTGTCCTGCCCAACAATAATGGTCATGGAAGCTCCCTTCGGTGGGTTGATAAGATTGGTGGCTTGGGGCCTAAATGCAGTATTGCGCGGCGCGTTTCAACAGTTATCCATCATGTAAATCGCTTTTGTATACCATTGTGTACAGAAATTGACGCAAATTCGATAAAACCTGACGTTACAGCGCTTCAACAAAGCTTGAGTGGTAATTAATTCGCACCCGGTCTACAAAAAACCACCTTGTGAAAGTGGCCTGATCGATGAAATTCCTGTTTTCCTCCCTCCTCGTTTTGGGCCTTGCGTGTACGGCACCGGTACATGCCCAAGATCGCCCCGTGGTGGTCGAGCTGTTTACCTCGCAAGGTTGTTCCTCCTGCCCGCCAGCAGATGAAATATTGGCCGAACTTGCCGGGCGCGACGACGTGATCGCGCTGGCGCTGCATGTCGACTACTGGGATTACATCGGCTGGAAGGACCAGTTTGGCGACCCAGATCATGCCACGCGCCAGCGGGCCTATGCAGTGGCTGGTGGCAGGAAATCGATTTATACGCCCGAAATGATTATCAATGGTATAACGGATATCGTGGGGGCCAAACCCATGGCCGTGGCCCAGGCCATCGTTGACCATAAAAATGATCCAGCACTTGTTGATCTAACCCTGACGCGGAGCGGCGATAGCTTGCAAATCAATGCCGAAACGCTGCCCGGTGCCAAGGGGCCGTTCACGGTGAACTTGTTGCAATACATCCCCGCGCAAAAAATCCATATCAAACGCGGTGAAAACGCAGGTCACGCCTTTTCCTATCATAACATCGCCAAAGACTGGTCGATTTTGGGCGACTGGCCGGCGAATGCTCCGCTGACCCTAACCACCCCGATCGACGGCGGCCTGCCAGCCGTTGTGATTATTCAGCAAAGCGGTGCGGGGCCCATCGTGGCAGCCGCCCGTGTGAAATAACCGCGTACAAACTTTAATCTTCGTTCGGGCGCCAACGCCGGTGCACCCAAAACCACTGTTCCGGATGCGCCTTTACCCGCGCGGCCAAGCTGTCATTCAGCGCTTGCGTCATGGTTGTTGCATCAGAATGCGGGATTGGTGCCTCAAGCACTGCGTCAAAGGACACGCCATCTGCCTGCCTGATCCCATAAAACGGGATCAAAAGCGCGTCATAACGCAAGGCAAGCTCAGCGGCTGAAAGCGCCGTGTTGGCGGGTTTGCCCAGAAAATCCAGTTTTGGTGCGCCAAAGACATGTTGATCGAACAGCAAAACAAGCTGCCCACCGTCCTTGAGATGGCGCACGAAACCGGCAGTGCCGCGCCGCCCCTGCGGGAAAACCGGCCCACCAAAAGCTTCCATCGTTTTTACGTAATGCGCGTTAAAATACGGGTTTTTCATATCGCGGTACAAACCGCCGATGTCATAGCCCCGTGCGACCAGACAGGCGCGGGTCGCCTCGTAATTACCAAAATGCCCCGTCACCAGGATAACCGCCTGCCCCTTTTTCGCGGCTGCCTCCAAGGCCTCAAAACCGGGCCCTTGGGGGGTGTTTAGCGCCATGCGGGCAGGGAAATCATCGGTCGAGTAATTTTCGATAAAGGTGCGGCCGACGTTGTTCAAACATCCCGCAACAATTTCGTTCCGGCGCTTTTCGGGTACATCGGGCCAGACCATGGCAACGTTCTGCAGCGCGCGGCGGCGATATCCTGCGGCGGGGCCGATAATGTGCTGCACAACCCAGCCCACAAACGCAAGCCGCGCCCGAAAGGGGATCAGCAAGGCGAATTTGATGATTCCGACAATCAGCGCGTTGGTCAGATAGTGACCGGTGCGGCGGGCCAGCGGATCTTTTGGGGGAAGCTTGGGATCGGCCATATACCTCTGCCAGATGACTGCATCGCGTGGTGCTGCTTACAGCGACCGCACGCAAGCAACAAGCATGATCAGGCGTCTTCCTCCTCCTCAACGACCAATTGCAAGTCGCCCTCCGCCTCCATCTCGCGAATGACCGAGACGAAACCGGCCATTGCCTCCTCTGCATCGGCGGGTTTTACGGTGCCTGCGTCGGTAATATCCTCGCGCAGTTGGTCCGCCATACGGCCCGACATGTTTTCAAGGATGAAGTCAGCGACGGTTTGCATCCCTGCCGCCTCTGCCCCGGCAAGGGCGATCACCAACTGTGGTTGGTCGGCGCGGCGCAGAATGGCGGGAATGTCGCGGGGCATGATCCGGCCCGGGATATTCGCGAAGGTAAAGATCGCCTTGCGCACGGCGGTTGCAAACCCTTCGTCGGTCTCTTCCAATCCGCTTAACATATCGTCGCGGGTCAGTGTCGTCGACGAGTTCAAGATCGCACCGACCCTTTCCACCGCCCCTGTGTCGAACGCCATAACCGGCACGAAATCAAGCTGGCTTGCCAGTGAAAGGCCAATGCGTTCAACGGCTTGGGGTGTCACCGTGCTGGTGAGGGAAACCGCATAGGTGATCTGGCGCGCTTTGGGTCCGGGCAGCAACCCCAGCAGTTCAGCGGCCAGCCCGACTTTGAGCTTTGACAAAACAACAGCAGCCACTTCGATGCTTTCGTTTTCGATCATCGGCAAAAGCTTGGCCGCCTCAAGACCGCGCAACCGGTCCCACGGATCGCCCATCTCAAGCACGCCCGCCTCCTTGCGCAGGCGTTCAGCGGTTTGTTTGCTGATTTTGCCATCCAGTGCCGAAATCGCACCGGCAATCCCGCCCGGGAACGACAGGCCGATGCTGTCCAGTTCTTGTGCGAATTCATCGACGACAGCGGCAAGCGTGTGGCGATCAACCGTCCGCATTGCCCCCATTTGCTGCGTCAGGCTGGCCTGAAGCGTCTCGGGCAATTCCTCAAGCGGGATATCGGCCCCTTCGTTCAACAGCAGGCGCACCACAATCGCGGCCTTTGCACGCCGGGTAAGTCCGGGCCCTGCCGTCATGCCTGGTCTAGGCATCTGAACCGGCTGAATTTGCCCTAACGTTGCGAGTTCATTCATAAAATATCATCTCTGACTGTCACAATGCCTGTCAGCGTTGTGGCAGTCAGAGATAAACAAAGAACGAATAAAAACCCGTTCAATAATTAAAAGTCTGTCCAGTTGCGATGGCCGTGCGCAGGGATGTTTCGGCCCATGTTCCGGTGCCACCATAGGCCCTGATCGCGCGCAGCTGTTCCAATGCGTCGGCGATATTGCCCTCCTCGACCATGCCCTGGCCCATATAGGATCGCGCTAGAATATTGGCGGGATTAACTGCTAAAGCGCGGGTATAGAACACCATACCCGCTGCGGCATTACCCATCTTGCGATTGGTAAACCCGATATAGGTTAGGGTGCGGTCATCGTCCTGCGGCATCGCGGCGAGAATGATCTGCGCACCCACATAATCACCCGCATAGGCCAATTCACGAACAGTTTGAAACAAGTCGTCCGGAGTTAATCGGCTATCCTGCGCCGAAACGCATTTCTTGGTTTTCTTGTCGTAAACCATGCCCTGCTCACAGGTGACCGTGGGCTTTGGGGCGGCCGGTTCAGGCCCGTTGGCAAAAAGGCTGCCAGGCAAAACGGCTGCAAGGGCTGATATTAATAGGACACGCATCGTACTCTCCCGATCAGATGAGGGTCGGATGTTAAGACCCGCGCAGACCAATTAAAGCGGCGCGGGTTCAACTTTGCATGTTGCCTAGGATGTGGCCGCAGCTACGCAGCTTGCCGTTTGGGGGTCATACACGCTGCCTTCGGCGCAAGACATCGCATGTTGTTCCCATCCGCATTTGGCAAAGCCAACCGCCGGAAGGGCCACAAGGACCACTGCAGAAAGTGCAATTCTAAGTTTCATCATACTACTCCTTTGAGATGCAGCATAAGCGTACAATGGCTTGGTGCATTCTCAAAGGAATATCGTAAATCACGTTGGCCGGTCGGTTAACCGGCCAATATTTCAGTCTTTAAAGACGCGGGCAAAGATCGTGTCCACATGCTTGGTGTGGTACCCAAGGTCGAATTTCTCTTCGATTTCCTCGACACTGAGCGCGGCCAACACTTCTGGGTCAGCCAACAGTTCGGTTTTGAAATCCTTGCCTTCTTCCCAGACCTTCATCGCATTGCGCTGCACCAGCTTATAGCTGTCTTCGCGGCTGACGCCGGCCTGCGTCAAGGCCAGCAATACCCGCTGAGACATCACAAGACCGCTAAACTTGTTCATGTTGGCCAGCATGTTGTCAGGATAGATCAGCATTTTGTCGATCACGCCGGTCAAACGGTGCAGGGCGAAATCAAGGGTGATGGTGGTGTCCGGCCCAATCGCACGCTCGACCGAGGAATGCGAAATATCACGCTCGTGCCACAAGGTGACGTTTTCCATCGCAGGGATCACAGCCATGCGGATGGTGCGCGCCAGACCGGTCAGGTTTTCGGTCAGAACAGGGTTCTTCTTATGCGGCATTGCCGACGAACCTTTTTGGCCCGCCGAGAAGAATTCGGCCCCTTCCAGCACTTCGGTACGCTGCATGTGGCGCACTTCGGTGGCGACGTTTTCGATGGAGCTGGCAACAACACCGAGGGCAGCAAAGAACGCCGCGTGACGGTCGCGCGGGATCACTTGGGTGCTGATCGGTTCGGGGGTCAGGCCCAGCTGTTCGCAGACGTGCTCTTCTACGCGGGGGTCGATGTTGGCGAATGTACCAACAGCGCCCGAGATTGCACCTGTGGCGATTTCATCCCGCGCGGTTTTCAGGCGGGCAAGGTTACGGTCCATTTCGGCGTAGAAACGCGCGAACGTCAGACCCATTGTGGTCGGCTCTGCGTGGATGCCGTGGCTGCGGCCCACGCGCAACGTGTCTTTATGTTCAATCGCGCGGCGTTTCAGCGCGGCCAAGAGCAGGCCCATGTCTGCGATCAGGATGTCGGCGGCGCGGGTCAGTTGAACGTTGAAACAGGTATCGAGCACATCGGACGATGTCATGCCCTGATGCACAAAACGCGCCTCGTCACTGCCCACATGTTCGGCCAGATGGGTCAGGAACGCGATAACGTCATGTTTGGTGACCGCTTCGATTTCGTCAATCCGGGCCACGTCAAATTCAACGTCCTTGGCTTTCCACACCGCGTCGGCATTGGCCTGCGGGATTACGCCCAGCTTGGCCATGGCATCACAGGCATGTGCCTCGATCTCGAACCAGATGCGGAACTTGGTTTCGGGGGACCAGATTGCGACCATCTCGGGGCGGGAATAGCGGGGAATCATGTGGTGATACCTTTATCTAGGGGCGTGAGGGTTCGGGCGCGGCATAGACCGCAAAGGGCTGAAGAACAAGGCTCAACAGGGGTTTGGAGCCTGCAGAAGCGGCATGTGGCGCGAGGGTCGGGCGCCTCCGGCGGGAGTTTATTGGGCAAAATGAAAGGGAACGTGGCGTTCATTCATTTACGGGCTGGCAGTTTCACAAGGGTCCGGTTTAGGTGTAGGGGATTGAAAACAGGTCATCTT
This sequence comes from uncultured Sulfitobacter sp., assembly GCF_964021855.1. Taxonomy (NCBI): domain Bacteria; kingdom Pseudomonadati; phylum Pseudomonadota; class Alphaproteobacteria; order Rhodobacterales; family Roseobacteraceae; genus Sulfitobacter; species uncultured Sulfitobacter sp. The sequence continues at coordinate 605,796 of NZ_CAXHZD010000002.1, read as the reverse complement.
TGAGGAGCGGCGTGCGCCATGTCTGATACGTCTCGATTGAACCCAGCCACCATCGCGGCACAGGCCGCCGGAGCCGTTGATTTGCAAAGCGGCGGTGTTGTGCCCCCGTTGCAAATGGCCACCACCTATTTGCGCGACACCGAATACGCGCCGCTGCGCCCCGACAATATCTATCTGCGCGACCAAAGCGATATCGTCCGTGTGGCCGAAACCGTTCTGGCGCAGCTTGAAGGTGCCGCGGAGGCCTTGCTGTTCCCCTCAGGCATGGCCGCGATTGCGGCGGCGTTTCGCACGGTCCCCAATGGCGGCTGCGTTCTGGTGCAATCGCAGATTTATTGGGGCACCACCAAATGGCTGCGCGATTTCTGCACCCGGCGCGAGATTGTCTTGCACGAGGTGGAGGCATCGGATGCAGCCGCTTTTGAGGCTGCCTGCGCCGCGTACAAACCATCGCTGGTCTTGATCGAAACACCGTCGAATCCATGGTTGCGGGTCACGGACGTTGAAGCTGCCGCAAAGGCGGTTCATGCCGTTGGCGGGTTGCTGATGGTCGACAGCACCGCAGCAACGCCAGTGTTGCAAAAGCCGCTGGCATCCGGCACCGACATTGTCATGCATTCCGCGACCAAGGGCATCAACGGCCATTCGGATGTCTTGGCGGGTGTGTTGGCGACCAATGATACTGAAGCGCAGATCTGGACCGACATCAAAGCCGACCGTCACGATGCGGGCGCGGTTATCGGACCGTTTGAAGCATGGCTGTTGGTGCGTGGCATGCGCACCCTGCCCTTGCGGATGCGGGAAATGTCGCGCAACGCGCAAGCACTGGCCGAATTTCTGGACCAACATGATCAGGTGGAAGCCGTGCTCTATCCCGGCCTGCCTGCGCACCCCGGCCATGACATCGCCGCGCGCCACATGAACGGTGGCTTTGGGCCGCTGTTGTCCTTTGTCGTGAAGGGGGGGGCCGACGCCGCATTGGCGGTCGCTGGCAAGCTGAACCTGTTCCACCGTGCAACCTCGCTTGGCGGGGTCGAAAGTCTGGTGGAGCATCGCCACACGATTGAACCGCATACGGGCATTCCCGAAGGGTTGTTGCGTGTCTCAGTCGGGATCGAAGATGTTGAGGATTTGAAGGCGGACCTGGTTCAAGCCTTGGCCGTCTAGACCGGGGGGCATTTTACAAAGCGCCTGAACGCGTTCATCGCTGGACGGTTCATTGCAAATCTCGGCGCGCTGCATTTAAACTGAAACCTGCAGGCAAGGAGCACGGGCTTTGCAGGCAGTTTTGCGCAGACGAACCATGGGGCCAAAATGAACACTTCGAGCGAAATGCCCAATTTCTTGGGCCGGCGGCAGCTTTTAGCGGGGTTCGGGGCGACAGCCGCTTTGGGGGCCTGTTCCGGCACAGCGCGGCGGGCTGCCATCAAGCGCCCGCCCCTTGACCGCGATCCATTGGCGCGGTTCCGTTTGTTCGCCGATGCCAGCCAGCAAAAATGGGAGGACCATCTGGCAAAGCCAGCCGCCGGGCTCAAGCTGCGCGTGTTGGCCCTGTCCAGCGGTGGCGAAGAAGGCGCGTTCGGGGCTGGCGCGATGGTCGGGTGGTCAGCGACCGGTACGCGCCCCGACTTTGACATCGTGACGGGTATTTCAATCGGGGCGCTGATCGCGCCCTTTGGGTTTATCGGCAGTTCCGTCGATGCTGAGCTAAAGCGCATTTTCACCGATTTTGGCACCGAGGACATCGTAAAGTTCAGTCCCTTTAATGGTCTGTTCCGTCAGGCGCTGTATGACACGACCAAGCTGGACCAGTTGATCACGCGGTCGACGCCGATTGAATTCATCGACCGCGTCGCGGCACGGCACGCCAGCGGGTCGCGACTGTTCATTGTGACATCCGAACTGGAAACCGCGCGCGCCTCGGTCTGGGATATGGGCGAAATTGCACTGGCGGGCGAATATACATTGTTCCGGGCGATCATGCGGGCCTCGGCCGCGCTGCCGGGGCTGTTTTCGCCGGTCGATCTGAAATTCACCGCAAATGGCGTGACCTATAGCGAAACCCATGTGGACGGCGGCGTTCATATGCAGTTTCTGGCCATTCCGGCCTTTGCCTTTACTACCGCACACCATCGTGAGTTCCCCGATGGGGAGATTTATTTGCTGATCAACAACACCCTTGACCCTGCCCCTGTCGCCGTGGCCCGCAATCCGCTGGCGATCTCGCAGCAGGCGCTAACGACATTCGCACGCGCCAGCGCCCTGTCATCCATCAACGCCACCAGCTTGTTTGCCCGCGCAAACGGGTTGGACTTGTTCGTGACATCGATCGATCCCAAATCAGGGATCGTCTATGATCCGTCCAACCGGTTTTCTCTGCCCTATATGACTGAGCTGTTTGAATACGGGCTAGAACGCGGGAAAAGCGGCACGCTTTGGTCGCGCGGCTAAGCTGGTACAGGGTAGCCCCACCCGGCGCGGCCCCACGACATAGGTTTGCCGAAGTACCGCCTAAGTAGAGTTACGGTACGTCAATTACACATCTTGGCGCTGTCATCGCCATTGCAGCGGTTGCCACCCGTAAATCCCCCCTTCTAACCTGATGCTGTCCGCATAACGGGCAATAACATCTGGGAGGAGTTATTATGAAACGGTTGAAATCAGGCCTGTCGGTCGGGGCAATTGCGATTGCTGCGGTGCTGGCCAGTGTTACGGGGTCTTGGGCCCAAGACTTGCCACGCGGCGACGCCAAAGAACTGGGGTTTGACCCCGCGCGGCTGGCGCGGATGGACGCAACATTCGGCGCATTGATCGAAAAAGGCATGACACCGGGCGCGGTGATTATGGTGATCCGCGACGGTCAGGTTGCGCATCTATCGGCCATGGGAAAACGCACGCCTGATGGCGACGCGATGACCGAGGACAGCATTTTTCGCATCTATTCGATGACCAAGCCCATCACATCGGTCGCCGCGATGATGCTGGTTGAAGAAGGCCGCTTAATCCTGAACGCCCCAGTGGCGACCTATCTGCCCGCGTTTAAGAACATGACCGTGGTGACAGGTGAAAAAGACGCAGATGGCAATGCGGTCACGCGCCCCGCCAAAGGGGCCATGACGGTGCAAGATTTGCTGCGCCACACATCCGGCCTGACCTATGGGTTTTTCGGGGCCGGCCCCGCCCGCGAGGCATATAAAGCGGCCGAAGTCGCCAGTGCGGAAAACACAGGGATCGAGCAGGCGAACCTGCTGGCCAGCCTGCCGTTGGAACATGATCCCGGCACCGTTTGGGAATATTCCCGTGCGACGGATGTCTTGGGTGCCGTGGTCGAAGTCGTGTCCGGGCAAAGCCTTGAAGACTTTATGACAGCGCGGATTTTCGATCCCTTGGGCATGACCGATACCGCGTTCTACGTGGATGACGAGGCTGACTTTGACCGCATCGCGGAACCCTTTGCCGATCAAGGCACGCTTGGCGGCAGCCCCCTGTTCGACCCGCGTGTGCGCAAACCCAACCAATCCGGTGGCGGCGGTTTGATGTCCACCGCGCAGGATTATGCCAAGTTCGCGCAAATGATGCTGAACGGAGGCGAGCTGAACGGCACGCGGCTGTTGTCACCGAAAACGGTGCAGTTGATGACCTCGGACCACTTGAAGGGGATCAAGCCCGGCAAATACTATCTACCCGGCGCGGGGTACGGGTTCGGCCTTGGCTATGCGGTGCGTCTGGACGATGGCAACGCCCCGTCGTTCGGAACGGCTGGCGATTACAATTGGGGTGGTGCTGCTGGCACCGGCTATTACACCGACCCCAAGGAAAACATGATCGCGTTGTTGATGATCCAGTCCCCCGCGAACCGAGGGCCACTGCGGCTGATTTTCCGCAACCTGCTCTATCCAACAATCGCGGAAAGTCGCAACGACGACTAACCACAACTAAGGCCCCGCTCTGGAATGATCGGGGCCTTTCGTCATTCGGCGACGCCTGTGCATGAATGGCGAGCCCCCCTCTTCCTAACTGTCATGAAACTATCACATTCAAAGAGCACATATCGGTTGACTCTGCCTCTTTATTTTAAATATTCATGAAATATGGAAATAACACTCATAAACCGCCTCTCGACCCTCAGCCATCCGCAACGGATGGCAGTGTTTCGTTTGCTCATGCGGCGCTGTCCTGATGCCTTGCCCGCGGGGGAAATCGCCCAAGCATTAACCCTCAAGCCCAGCACGGCGTCTGTCTATCTTGCCGCCCTGACCCAAGCCGGCATGATCTCTCAGCGGCGCGATGGCACGCGGCTTTTGTACTCCGTGAACCTTGACGCCACCCGAGAGGTCGTCTCGGACCTGTTTTTTGATTGCTGTCGGGGGCGTGCCGACGTTTGCCCGCCTCAATTTTCTGATCTTCTCAAGAGCATCTCTCTCATGTCTGACAAGAAGTATAACGTCCTGTTCATCTGCACGGGCAACTCTGCCCGGTCGATTTTCGCCGAAACCATTCTGCGCGACATGGCTGGCGACAAATTCACCGCCTATTCCGCAGGCACCAAACACCAATCAGCGCTGAACCCGTTTGCCGTGGAAATGCTGAAGTCCAAAGGGCATGATATCAGCCCCCTTCGGTCAAAAAACATCAGCGAACTTCAAGTGCCGGATGCGCCGAAAATGGATTTCGTCTTTACCGTCTGTGACCACGCCGCGAACGAAGAATGTTCAACCTGGCCCGGACAGCCCGTTTCGGGCCACTGGGGCATGGCAGACCCGGTAAAGGCCCAAGGGACCGATGCCGAAAAACGTCTGGCCTTTCAGCAAACCTATGGCGCGCTGCACAACCGGATCAGCGCCTTCACCTCGCTGTCGTTCGAAGCGCTGGACCGCGCCACCTTGCAAAAACACGTCGATGACATCGGCAGAACCAAACCCACAGGGGACTAAATCATGACGACTTATGCACTTAACGGCCTAGGCCGGATCGGTAAACTTGCCCTGCGCCCGCTGCTGGAACGCGGTGCCAAGATCGCGTTTATCAATGACGCCGTGGGCGATCCGGCCATGCACGCGCATCTGCTGGAGTTTGATTCCATCCACGGGCGCTGGCCTGCCAAATTCGAGGCCGATGCCAATTCGATCAGCATCGACGGCACGCGCATCCCAGTCACCAGCACCCGCAATCTGTCTGAGCTGCCATTGGACGGCGTTGATGTGGTGATCGACTGCACCGGCGCGTTCAAGACCGAGGCCAAGCTGGCCCCGTATTTTGCGGCAGGCGTGAAAAAGGTCATCGTATCAGCCCCGGTCAAAGACGGCCCGACTGCCAATATCGTTTACGGCGTTAACGACGATGTCTATCAGCCCGACGCCCATCACATCGTGACCGCAGCCAGTTGCACGACAAACTGTCTGGCCCCGGTGGTCAAAGTGCTGCTAGAGGGGATCGGCATTAAACACGGGTCGATCACGACCATCCATGACGTGACCAACACGCAAACAATCGTGGATCGCCCGGCCAAGGACATGCGCCGCGCGCGGTCGGCCTTGACCAACCTGATCCCTACGACGACCGGATCGGCAACAGCCATAACGCTGATCTATCCCGAACTGACCGGAAAGCTGAACGGCCACGCCGTGCGCGTGCCGCTGCTAAACGCCTCCATCACCGATTGCGTGTTCGAGATGGCGCGCGAAACCACTGTTGAGGAGGTCAACGCCCTGTTCGAAGCTGCCGCCAATGGCCCGCTGAAAGGCATCTTGGGCTATGAAATACGGCCTTTGGTGTCGTCGGATTACACCAATGATACCCGCAGCAGCATCATCGATGCGCCATCAACCATGGTGGTGAACGGCACGCAGGTCAAAATCTATGCGTGGTATGACAATGAATATGGCTATGCCTACCGGCTGGTGGATGTGGCCCTGATGGTTGGTGGCAAGCTGTGACACGTCCGGCAGGTTTCGCAGCATATATCACGGTAACGGCGGCATATTGGGCCTTCATGCTGACCGATGGTGCCTTGCGCATGCTGGTGTTGTTGCATTTTCACACGCTCGGTTTTTCGCCCGTACAACTGGCCTATCTGTTTGTCTTGTATGAAGTCGCAGGGGTCGTAACCAACCTGTCGGCGGGCTGGATCGCCGCGCGGTTCGGGCTGACCAAAACGCTTTATGCGGGGCTTGCGTTGCAGGTCGTTGCATTGCTGGCCTTGGCACAGCTTGATCCCGCATGGGGCATCACGGCGTCCGTGGTTTTTGTCATGCTGGTGCAAGGCATGTCCGGCGTTGCCAAGGACCTGGCCAAGATGAGCGCAAAAAGCGCGGTGAAAATCCTTGCCCCGACGGGCGGTAGCGGGTTGTTTCGCTGGGTCGCGCTGCTGACCGGATCAAAGAACGCCGTCAAAGGCTTCGGTTTCCTGCTGGGGGCGGCGCTGTTGGCCGTTCTTGGCTTTGTCCCCGCGGTGCAGGCAATGGCGGCGATCCTGTTCATCATCCTGATCGGTGTCGTACTTGGCATGCCCAGAGGCCTGCCCGTCGGGCGCAGGGGCGCGAAGTTTTCCGAGGTGTTTTCCAAGAACCGCAACATCAACTGGCTAAGCTTGGCACGGCTGTTTCTGTTCGGCGCGCGCGATGTGTGGTTCGTCGTCGGCATCCCGATCTATTTCTATGCGGTGTTGTCTGACGGGTCCGAGGCCGGAAACCGCGCCGCATTCTTTATGATCGGGTCATTCATGGCAGTCTGGACGATCCTGTATGGCTTTGTCCAAGGCTGGGCCCCCCGCATCTTGCGCGCATCATCCCGCGGCGAGGCCGAAATTCTGGCGCAGGCCAGAATATGGGTGGGCATGCTGATGGCGGTCCCCGCCTTACTGGCCGCCATCGTCTGGATCACGCCCACGCCCTCCACCCCGCTGACGGTAACGATCATCTTGGGGCTTTTGGTGTTTGGCGGAATATTCGCAGTAAACTCGGCTCTGCATTCCTTTTTGATCCTCAGCTTTACCGATGCAAAACGGGTCACGATGGATGTGGGCTTTTACTATATGGCCAATGCCGCAGGCCGTTTGACTGGCACGATGCTGTCCGGGCTCACCTACCAACTTGGCGGGCTTCCGCTGTGCCTTGGTACGGCAGCTGGCATGATCTTTTTCAGCTGGCTTGCAACATCGCAGCTTCGCGAGAAGACCCAGACGCAGGTGCATTCACACCCTTGATGCAAAAGAAAAAGCGAAGCCTGCTGGCTCCGCTTTCTCTTGTTTTTCAATGCGGTCGAAATTAACCGGCGATGCTTTTGGCCGACGCCATACCGGGGGCTTTGGATTCGCCGCCAATCTTTTCACGAACGGCGATTTCAATCCGGTCACCGATTTCGCCGTCGATATTGCGCCAATATTCAAACGCCCGCACCAGAACCTTTTCGCTAACCCCGTCAGCCAGATGGCCCGCCGCGTTGCCAACCAGACGCTCGCGGGCATCGTCGTCCATCACCTCGCGCACGAGAATGCCAGCTTGGGTCCAATCGTCGTCCTTGGGACGCAGGGTATAGGCTTGGCGCACCATGTCACCGTCAGCATGCCAAAGGCCGGCCTCGCCGCCCGGCTCGGGCTGGGCTGCCGGACCGCCATAGGAGTTAGGCGCATAGACAGGATCGGCCACCGGCACGGTCCGCCCTGCGCCATCTTTTGAGTAGCTGTGAACTGGTGATTTCGGCGTGTTCACCGGAATCTGCTTATAGTTCACACCCAAACGGGCACGGTGCGCATCCGCATAGGAAAATCCGCGCGCCAACAGCATTTTGTCCGGGGACAGGCCAATGCCCGGCACCATATTGTTCGGCTCGAACGCCAACTGTTCGATCTGGGTGTGAAAGTCGGTGGGGTTCTGGTTCAACGTCAGCTTCCCAACCTCGATCAGCGGATAGTCGTCATGCGGCCAAACTTTGGTCAGATCAAAAGGGTTGATGTCATAGGTCTTGGCATCCTCATAGGGCATGATCTGCCATTTGAGGGTCCAGCTGGGGTAATTGCCCTCGTGGATAGAATCGAACAGATCGCGGCGGTGGTAGTCGCCATCCATGCCTGCCATTTTATCGGCTTCATCTTGGCTTAAATACGCATTGCCGTCGCCCTGATCGGTGTGAAAGTGGAACTTCACCCAGAATTTTTCGCCCTCGGCATTGATCAGCGAATAGGTGTGGCTGGAATAGCCGTTCATCTCGCGCCACGTTCTGGGAATGCCACGGTCGCCCATCAAATAGGTTACCTGATGCGCGCTTTCTGGTGACAGCGTCCAGAAATCCCACTGCATGTCATGGTCGCGCATGTTGTTATCCGCGCGGCGCTTTTGGCTGCGGATAAAGTGCTGGAACTTCATCGGGTCGCGGATAAAGAAAATCGGCGTGTTGTTCCCGACCATGTCGAAATTGCCGTCTTCGGTATACATTTTAACGGAAAAACCACGCGGGTCACGCCATGTGTCCGGGCTGCCGCGTTCACCGGCAACGGTCGAAAAACGCATCGCCACGTCACATTTCGCACCGGGCTGGAAAATCTTGGCTTTGGTATATTGCGACACATCTTGGGTCGTCTCGAACGTCCCAAACGCGCCGGACCCTTTGGCGTGGGGTTGCCGCTCGGGGATACGTTCGCGGTTAAAATTCGCCATCTGTTCCAAAAGATAGTGATCATTCAACACAATCGGACCGTCGGGGCCAACGGTCAGTGAATGTTCATCACTTTGAACCCTGATACCGGCATCGGTTGTTGTGGGGGGAACATTTTTCTTCTCGGTCATCATCACTCTCCAAAGCTTGCCTAGTTGGACAACCCAAGGAACTGCGAAAGGTTCCGAAATGGCATTCGGCTTCGGCGCGCATCGAAAACCTGCTGCGCACAGACGAATAATGAAATTGGGGGAGTTACGAGAGGGCAACCATGGAACCCAAACAGTCTAGATCGACGGTCTGATGAATTGGTGCGGTCGGAGAGACTCGAACTCTCACGGGTGTTACCCCACAGCGACCTCAACGCTGCGCGTCTACCATTCCGCCACGACCGCACGCCATGGATGGTGTCGCTCGTTTAGACAAAGATGATCCCCTTGTGAAGAGGCAATCCTCATCATTTTGAACAACGGCATTTTCTGCAGGCACCCCAGCCTAAATTTGGCGGCCCCCCTTGAAATACGGGCACAAAACCTGACTTTAGGGGCTAGAAATTAAAACAGGTGATGCCCCGTGCCCAATGATGTGCCCCCACAAACCGCCCCTGCCCTGCAAATCGACATCGTATCTGATGTGATGTGCCCTTGGTGCATTGTCGGGTATCGTCAGTTGGAACAGGCCCTTGCGCAAACCGGTGTGGGTGCTTTCATTCGCTGGCATCCGTTCGAGCTGAACCCCCAGATGCCACCCGAAGGTCAGAACACGGCCGAGCATATTATGGAAAAGTACGGCGCGAGCGCCGAGCAGTCAGCACAGAACCGCGCGCATCTGGTGCAAATTGGCAAAGGCTTGGGTATTGATTTCAACTTTACCCCCGACAGCCGCATGGTGAACAGCTTTGCCGCGCATCAGCTTTTGCACTGGGCCCAGGAACACAACCTTCAGCACCCGTTGAAGCTGGCGCTGTTCGAGGCGCATTTCACCCAAGGGCGTGATGTGTCTGATCTGGATGTTTTGGCCGACGTCGCCGAAGAAGTGGGCCTTGACCGCGCGCAGGCCGTCGAGGTTTTGGAAAGCAGCAGCCACGCAGATGCCGTGCGCGAGCTTGAAGGCACGTGGACGGGTCAGGGAATCACTGGCGTGCCCGCGATGGTGTTCGAAGGCAAATATCTGGTAACCGGCGCACAAGGTGCCGAGAACTACGGCCAAGTCATCCAGCAAATCATGGCGGAAAAGACAGCCGCCTGATCATGCAAATCGAAAGCGGGGCGCAAAGCAGCTGAAAATGGTGGAATGGATCATCTCTGATGGCTTGAACGATTTCAGAACCGCCGAGGCGTGGATGGAAGACCGTGCGACCCAGATTGCGGCGGGCACGGCTGACGAATGCATTTGGCTGGTCGAACATCCGGCGCTTTATACCGCAGGCACCTCGGCCAAAATCGATGATCTGACTGACCCTGATCGATTTCCCGTCTATGATACCCGCCGCGGTGGGCAATATACCTATCACGGGCCGGGCCAGCGGGTCGTCTATGTTATGTTGGACGTGGGCAAACGGGGCCGCGACGTGCGCCGCTTTGTCCAAGAGCTTGAGGCTTGGGTGATCGCCACCCTCGACAGCTTTAACGTCACCGGCGAAATACGCGAAGGTCGGGTTGGCGTCTGGGTCGAACGACCTGATAAACCACTGATGGCGAATGGTAATATATCGGAAGACAAAATCGCAGCCATCGGCATACGGTTGCGTAAATGGGTCAGCTTTCACGGCATCAGCATCAACGTTGATCCCGACCTAAGCCACTTTGATGGCATCGTGCCCTGCGGGATCAGCGGCCATGGGGTCACGTCGCTGGTTGATCTTGGGTTGCCCGTTACGATGGATACCCTCGACGTTGCATTGCGCGCGGCGTTCGAGACAGTTTTCGAAACCCAAGAATAAGGCTTTCGATTCGCGGGAAGTACTCCCCGAGCGATATCTGGCCACCCACGGTCATTCCCCACAAAGTTGCCACGCACGCACCCCGTAAAATAGCGCACGCAGCATCTTTTTGAGGAAAAGATATTCCGAAGTTTACATATGTTTCACTTCTTTCATCTTACTTGTCAGATGAAAGGTCTGAAAAACGCAGTTATAACAGCCGCGAATTCCAAAACCGGCCTACCTGCCACGCGCTTGCTTTTTTGAGAAAATACCGCCCCTGCGGCAATGGGGGCCATTGCCCCTTTGGGCAAGGCGCACTAAAACGAATGATAATCCAGCGCGCGTTCCCTGTCGGGGCGTGGGTTGACCAACCAATCTCAGGAGGCACCGCATGGCCGACGCAGCCATTCACGGGCAAGACCATCACGACGAGCGTGGATTTTTCACACGCTGGTTTATGTCCACGAACCACAAAGACATCGGTATTCTATATCTGATCGTCTCAGCCCTCGTTGGCTTTGTTTCTGTCTGTTTTACCATCTATATGCGACTGGAACTGATGCACCCAGGTGTTCAGTACATGTGTATGGAAGGTGCGCGTTTTATTGCTGATAGTTCGGCAACATGTACGCCAAACGGCCATCTCTGGAACGTTTTGATCACCGGTCACGGCATCCTGATGATGTTCTTTGTGGTTATCCCCGCCCTTTTCGGTGGTTTTGGTAACTACTTCATGCCGCTGCAAATCGGCGCGCCTGACATGGCGTTCCCCCGTATGAACAACCTGTCCTTCTGGCTGTATGTCGGCGGTACAACGCTGGCAATCTGTTCGGTTCTGACACCGGGTGGCAATGGCCAGCTGGGGTCCGGCGTTGGCTGGGTTCTGTATCCACCGCTGTCCGTCCGAGAGGGTGGGATGTCGATGGATTTCGCGATCTTTGCGGTTCACGTATCCGGTGCGTCCTCGATCCTTGGTGCGATCAACATGATCACCACCTTCCTGAACATGCGTGCCCCCGGCATGACCCTGTTCAAGGTGCCATTGTTCAGCTGGTCGATCTTTGTCACCAGCTGGCTGATCTTGCTGTCCCTGCCTGTTTTGGCTGGCGCAATCACCATGCTGCTGATGGACCGTAACTTTGGTTTTGCGTTCTTTGACCCAGCAGGCGGCGGCGATCCGGTACTGTACCAACACATTTTGTGGTTCTTCGGTCACCCCGAAGTGTACATTATCATTCTGCCCGGCTTTGGTATCATCAGCCACGTCATCGCCACGTTCAGCCGCAAACCGATCTTTGGCTACCTGCCAATGGTTTGGGCGATCATCGCCATCGGCGCATTGGGCTTTGTTGTGTGGGCGCACCACATGTACACAGTCGGTCTGACCCTGAACCAACAGGCATATTTCATGCTTGCGACCATGGTCATCGCGGTGCCGACAGGCGTCAAAGTGTTCAGCTGGATTGCCACCATGTGGGGCGGTTCCATTGAATTCAAAACGCCAATGCTTTGGGCCTTCGGCTTCCTGTTTCTCTTCACCGTTGGTGGGGTTACAGGGATCGTTCTGTCCCAAGCAGCCGTCGACCGCTACTACCACGACACCTACTATGTGGTTGCGCACTTCCACTATGTGATGTCGCTGGGTGCTGTATTCGCGATCTTTGCAGGTATCTATTTCTACCTGCCCAAGATGTCGGGCCGCATGTACCCTGAATGGGCCGGCAAGCTGCACTTCTGGGCGATGTTCATCGGTGCAAACCTGACCTTCTTCCCACAGCACTTCTTGGGCCGTCAGGGCATGCCACGTCGCTACATCGACTACCCAGAGGCATTTGCCTACTGGAACCTGTGGTCCTCGATCGGCGCGTTCCTCAGCTTTGCATCCTTCATCTTCTTCTTCGGCGTCATCTTGTACACATTGACCCGAGGCGCACGGAGCACGGCTGCAAACCCATGGAACGAATATGCAGATACGCTTGAGTGGACTTTGCCAAGCCCACCCCCAGAGCACACATTCGAAACCCTGCCAAAGCAGGAAGAATGGGACAAACAGCCAAGCCACTAAGGTAAGGCCTTAAAATACAAGGGGCTCCAACGGCGGTTGGGGCCCCTTTTTCATGCCCAAGCTTCACCCGAATGCAGGCCCTGCCCGACGACATAAACAGCAAACCCTTTTGCAAACCGGTTTTTGCCCTAAAGTACCATTTGAACCTGACCCAAATGGACATCTCTTATGCCCTTACCAATCACATCGATCTACGCGGCATTAACCGCTTTGATTTTTCTGACCCTCAGTATCCGCGTTATTATCTATCGCCGCGCCAACATCATTTCGCTTGGCGATAGCGGCGACAAGAACTTGCTGAAACGTATGCGCGCCCAAGCAAACTGCGCCGAATATGCACCGTTGGCCTTGATCCTCTTGATGCTTAGCGAACTGGCAGGTGCACCGTCACTGGCCCTACATGTACTGGGCATCTTGTTGGTTGCGGGGCGTGCGCTGCATGCCATTGGTTTTGCCTCCACCCCGCAGAAAATCATTCTGCGTCAGCTTGGGATGGCGATGAACATTGCCATGATCACCTTCGCGGCCCTGGGGCTTTTGGGCCATGCACTGTTTTAACAGGCCGCAAAAACGACCGCTGAAAAAAACTTTGAAAAAAGTGCATTCAAAGCTGATTTCCCTCTTGCAGACACAGCGCCCTATGGGTATCTCACGCCCTACCAGAGGATGCGGGCGTAGCTCAGGGGTAGAGCATAACCTTGCCAAGGTTAGGGTCGGGCGTTCGAATCGCCTCGCCCGCTCCAACTGGTTTCTGCAACCCCAGCAGATAAAAACAAGGCCGCCTTCGGGCGGCCTTTGTGTTTTCAGCGACAGATATTTTCGACGCAGAAACGCCCCCTTCCCCACAGCCGGACCATAGGTGGTACGTGAGAATGAAACCGTACAGCGGACCTAAATGCACCGTGCACTGCCTCGCAGGTTTTGGTTCGTGCAACCGCCCGCCACCCTATGCCCTGAACCAATCGGCGGAAAAACGCGCCCGTTCTTGGCCCCGTTAAATAATGCACTATGTGTAGGGCACGAATGTTTCTTCGGCCGGTTACGTGGCGACAGCAGCCCTATAAAACAGTAAGAAAACAGGCCTTTGTCATATTCTTGCCTAGATTGAAATCTAGCGTCGACACTACCCAGTAACACTTGTGTCAAATTCGATGCAAAAGCGGCAAATCAAGGACGAGGCGAGTCATGAAAATTCTAGTGGTAGACGATGATCCATTCATTCTTGAATTGTTCCCCGAGATTTTTGAGCTGGCCGACCTAACGGATATCCACACTGCCGTTGGTGGGCCTCAGGCCTTGGAACTGATCGCATCTGAAAAGCAGCCGTTTGATTGCTTTGTCTTGGATGTTGATATGCCCGAGATGGACGGAATCGAGCTGTGCCGCCGCATCCGCGCCCTGCCCGGCCACGACATGACCCCGATCTTGATGCTTACCGCCCGCACCGATGCTGTTTCGATCGAAAGCGCTTTTGCCGCGCGCGCGAATGACTATATCTCGAAGCCGTTTAACCTGAAAGACGTCTATAACCGTATTCGCGTTGCAGAACGGCTTAGCGAAGCTGCGAAAACTGTGGTCACCATCGACGCGCTTGATATTTCTGATGAAAATCCAATTGGGACGCACCCCTTTGACCTGGCCGAAAAGCTGTATTTCTCCAATGTAGACCGGCTGATCCTGTCCTTTTCGCTGGGCAACTACCTTACCCAACTTGACCGGAAAACCTTGAACGGATGCAAAGTGTTTTGCGTGTCGCTCGATTCCGCGGAACAGGTGTACGAGACTACGACCTCGGCTGATTTTGCGAAGCTCTTGTCTGATCTGGGTGAAAGCATTTATAGCGTCGTCGAAAGCCAGCATCTGCTCATGTCTTACGTGGGCAACGGGCAATTCATTTGCATCAACCGCGAGACCGAGCTCCCCGATTGGGAGGTGCTGGAAACTGAAATCCAGCGCCGCATCGAAGAGACGTCATATGGGTTGAAAGCGGATGATCACATCGCGATCACAGTGTCGGTCGGCACCCCGATTGTGCCCAATGCGAACCGGACACAGCGCGTGAAAAACACGTTTACCCGCGCGATCTGCCGCGCGGAAATGCGCGCGTCGAACAAGGCATCCGTCGCCGTGAAGTCTAATTAATCGGAAACTGGACCAAACATTTGGCCGCATTCAGGCGATAATCTTCTAGCGTGGCATCGATGTCGCGCCGATCGCGCACGATGCCCATCGCGGCCTTCTTTTCGGCCCGTGTACCGGTGACATGGCGTTCGAGGATCAGAACGGTGATGCTAAGCATGACGTTCTTTTGATCCTCGTCGATCATATCCGCACGCGCCAACGTCACAGCCGTATAGGCCAGCATATTGGCACAGCGCAAAGCCGCGGCTTCCTCGCCTTCATAGGTGCGGGCAGCAAAACTCGGGGTGGCACATAACAGCGCCACACACATGGCGATCAGCGTTTTCAAAATACTTTGAAGGTCATCGTCGTCAAAGACCGCTCGATCCCGTCGATATCCAGCAAATGATCGTTGATATAGACGCCGACATCTTCCCCTTTGGGGATATACAGCTTCATCAGCAGGTCAAAATCGCCAGATGTGGAATACAGCTCTGAATGGATTTCGCGCAGGGCGATTTCTTCGGCAACGCGGTAAGTTGTGCCAGGGCGGCACCGGATCTGGATAAAGACGCAGGTGGACATGAAAAGGCCTTCGGCTGGTTGCGATGCCAACACGCTGTCATAGCAGGGAAAGGGCCGCAATCCCCTATGACACGCAAATCCGTTTTGCAGGCCTTGGCGTGGCCGCGCGCACTGCTATAAGGGCACCAACAGCCGGAGAATTCCCAATGCGTCAAGCCACCATCAGCCGTTCCACTGCCGAAACCCAGATCGCTGTCGAGATTAACCTTGATGGCAGCGGGGCCTATGACAACAACACTGGCGTAGGTTTCTTTGACCACATGCTGGATCAATTGGCGCGGCACTCGCTGATTGATATGAAGATCACGGCCAAGGGCGATCTGCATGTTGATGACCACCACACCGTCGAGGATGTGGGTATCGCATTGGGTCAGGCCCTAACTCAGGCCTTGGGCGACAAACGTGGCATCCGCCGGTACGGCGCATGCCTGTTGCCGATGGATGATGCGTTGGTGCGCACCGCGCTTGATCTGTCTGCCCGCCCGTTTCTGATCTGGAACGTGGCGTTGCCCTCGGCCAAGATCGGGAGCTTTGACACCGAACTGGTGCGCGAGTTCTTTCAGGCGCTGTCCACCCATGGCGGCATCACGCTGCATGTTGATATGCTGCACGGCCTCAACAGCCACCACATTGCAGAGGCGGCGTTCAAATCCGTGGCCCGTGCGCTGCGCGAGGCGGTCGAGGTCGACACCCGCAAGGCAGGCGATATCCCGTCCACCAAGGGCGCGCTGTAGGGCATGTTAACCGCTATTATTGACTACGAATCCGGCAATCTTCACTCCGCTCACAAGGCGTTTGAACGGATGGCCCGCGAAGGCGACGCAGGCGATGTTGTCGTCACCGCCGACGCCGATGTGGTCGCCCGCGCCGATCGCCTGGTGCTGCCCGGCGACGGGGCGTTCCCGGCGTGCATGGCATCCCTCAAGGGGCACAGCGGGATTTACGCCGCCATGGTCGAGGCAGTCGAGGTCAAAGGCCGCCCCTTCTTGGGCATTTGCGTGGGCATGCAGCTAATGGCCTCTTGGGGCCGCGAATACGAAGATACCCAAGGGTTGGGCTGGATCGAGGGCGAAGTGACCAAAATCACCCCCGCCGACCCCACGCTCAAAGTACCCCATATGGGCTGGAATGATCTGATCATCGACCATCCGCACCCGGTCTTCGACGGTATAAACACTGGCGATCACACCTATTTCGTCCACAGCTATCATATGGCCGTGACCAACCCCGACGAACGTCTGGCCCATGTCGATTACGCCGGCGATGTCACCGCCGTGATTGGCCGTGACACCATGCTGGGCATGCAGTTCCACCCAGAGAAAAGCCAAACCACCGGCTTGCGTATGATCGCCAACTTCTTGAAGTGGCGACCATAGGTTTACGGCACCGGCCCGCTATCTGGGGCCGGGTGCGCTATACGGCAGCCCAGCTTACTTAAGCCGGCTCCAGCTTTGCTTTGAACACAGCAAACCGCCCGCAATGCAACCGGACAGCTTCAGGTTATCGCCTGCGACGGTCATCTTTCCGATATAGATTTTGTCGTTCGAGGGCCGCCAGACCTTGCCCGCATAGTTGCCCTTGCCATCCGGCACCATACCGATGACCAGCTGTTTACCAAGGTTAGGCGACTTATATTCGCCCTCGTCGTTAAACGTACGCATCATCGTGCCGCAAATTTCTGCGCCGCACGGCGCCATTTTCACATGCGCATAGGCCCCGTCGTCCGGTTGTGTCTTCCAAACGCCAACAGCCGGATCCGCTGCCATCGCAGCGCCTGCTGCCATGACACTTAGTGCCGCTGCCAAAATTACTCTTTTCATGATATATCCTCCCGATACGCGGATAGTCTGGCGCATATTTGTCTCTTCAGGCAAGGTTGACGTAAGGGCCGCACCTGCTGCGTTGCACATTTCCGCCCATCATGCGATTTCACCTCCCAACACCCGCAACCCAAGGCGAGCCACATGATCCTTTACCCCGCAATCGACCTCAAAGACGGCCAAGCCGTGCGCCTTGTACATGGCGACATGGAAAAATCCACGGTTTTCAATGACGATCCCGCAGCCCAAGCCCGCGCTTTCGTCGACGCTGGTTGCACTTGGCTGCACCTAGTAGACCTGAACGGCGCGTTTGCAGGTACTCCGGTCAACGCGGCCCCGGTCGAAGCGATCTTGAAATCTTGCAATGTTCCCGCCCAACTGGGCGGCGGCATCCGTGATATGGCCACGATCGAAGCGTGGCTGGACAAGGGGCTGGCCCGCGTCATCCTTGGCACCGTGGCCGTTGAAAACCCCGATCTGGTCCGCGAGGCCGCCCGCGCCTTCCCCGGCAAAGTTGCCGTAGGAATCGATGCCCGCAATGGCCGCGTCGCAACCAAGGGCTGGGCAGAAGAGACTGATGTGATGGTCACTGATCTGGCGAAATCCTTTGAAGATGCAGGCGTTGCGGCAATCATCTACACCGACATCCTGCGCGACGGGGCCATGGGCGGGCCAAACATTGATGCCACCGCCGATCTTGCCCGCGCGGTCAATATCCCGGTCATCGCCTCCGGCGGCGTCAGCTCCCTTGACGACCTCAAAGCACTCAAAGCCACAAACGTCATCTCCGGGGCCATCTCTGGCCGTGCGCTCTACGATGGTGCCATCAATCTCCAAGAAGCCCTCAAAGCGCTCGCCTGATGTTCCAAATGGCTCAAAATCCTCGAGAGGTCTGGAGGGCAGACAGCCCTCCAGCCGCTTGCCACCTGCACATGCGCCATCTAAAGAATACCCATGCTTAAAACCCGTATCATCCCCTGCCTAGATGTCGCCGATGGCCGTGTGGTCAAAGGCGTGAATTTCGTCGGCCTGCGCGATGCGGGCGATCCGGTTGATGCGGCCATCGCCTATGACGCTGCCGGCGCGGATGAACTATGCTTTCTCGACATTCATGCCACCCATGAAAACCGCGGCACCATGTTTGATCTGGTCACCCGCACCGCTGAACATTGCTACATCCCCCTAACCGTGGGTGGCGGTGTGCGCACCGTGGCCGATGTGCGCGCCCTGCTGCTGGCCGGTGCCGACAAGGTCAGCTTTAACTCTGCCGCCGTCGCTGACCCCGATGTCATCGCGCGCGCCGCCGACCAATTCGGCAGCCAATGCATCGTCTGCGCCATCGACGCAAAAACCGTCAGCCCCGGCAAATGGGAAATATTCACCCACGGCGGGCGCAAACCAACAGGCATCGACGCCGTGGAATTTGCCAAACTCGTCACCGCCAAAGGTGCAGGTGAGATTCTGCTCACCTCGATGGACCGCGACGGCACCAAACAAGGCTTCAATCTCACCCTGACCCGCGCCATCTCCGACGCGGTCAGCGTGCCGGTTATTGCCTCGGGCGGCGTTGGCAATCTCGACCACCTCGTTGACGGCGTCACCAAAGGCGGGGCCTCTGCCGTGCTTGCCGCTTCGATCTTTCACTTTGGCGAATATACGGTCGCGCAAGCCAAGCAACATATGGCCGCCGCCGGCATCCCGATGAGGCTGACATGACCCTAGATGACCTTTACGCCACCATCAGCGCCCGTAAAACCGCCGACCCGTCCAGCAGTTGGACCGCACAGCTTTTGGCAAAAGGCCCTGAAAAATGTGCCGAGAAATTCGGGGAAGAGGCAATAGAAGCCATTATCGAAGCCGTGAAGGACGATAAAAAAGCGCTCACATCAGAGGCCGCCGATGTGCTTTACCACCTGCTGGTCATGCTCGCGTCACGCGATGTCCCGCTCACAGATGTGCTGGATGAACTCACGCGCCGCCAAAACCAAAGCGGTATCGCAGAAAAAGCGTCCCGCTAAGCTTCTCTGGCTCTTAAATATCCTGGGGGGAAAGCCGATATTTCGGCTTGGGGGGCAAGCCCCCCTTCCCCGCCGCCGCAGGCACTATGACGCTATTACAGCTTGCTCGAGATCATCCCCGTCGCAAAACCGCCCATGCGCAACTCGGAAAACAGCCGCTGATATTCGATCTTCGGACAGCGGTTCTGGATCACGGTCACCCCACGCGCTTCTGCCAAGGCCGCAGCCTCGGCATGTTCGACACCAATTTGCATCCAGATCGTCTGTAACTTGGGAAACACCGCCAACGCCTCGTCTACTATCTCGGGCACGGCCTCTGAGCGGCGGAAAATATCGACCATATCCACATCACCTTCGATGTCAGACAGCTTTGCGACAACCTTGGCACCAAACAGCGTCTCACCCGCGTGGCCAGGGTTCACGGGAATCACCTCGAACCCCTTAAGCGACAGATAACGCGCCACAAAATAGCTGGGGCGCACGGGGTTCATCGACACGCCGACAACCGCAATCCGCTTGGTCCGGGTCAGCACGTCTTTCAAAAGGGCATCTGAATACATCATCGCCTACATCTACACCGATTCGGGCGAAAAAAAGAGCGCCCGTCAGACAAAGGTCCGAGGGCGCTAAGGTATGGAACGAGGGACAGTTACAGATCAGCAGGTGTTCCAGACCCGCCGCCTTACACATGAAGTAAGAACTCTTTGCGCTATTCAAAGACCGTCTAACAAATCCGTGAATAAAACCTAAAGATTTGAGCAGAATACCGCCCACTGCCCGAGACATCGCCTCAGTCGAAAATGTCTTCGACAACGTCAAAAATCTCGCCGGCAAGTTCTTTCAGCCAAGATTTACGCCGTTTCGAATGCTTCACCTTCGGTTTGGATGCCCGTTTGACAGGCTTCGCAGCCGGAAAGCGCTGCACGGCTGGCGACGCACTGACACCCGTGGTTTTAGCCTTGGGAACAGGAATTTTCTTTAAATCATGCAACGGCGCGCCACATTGCGCGCAGGACAGTTCGTGGCGGCCCACATCCAGCGTCAAAGCCGCTTTGCTGCCGCAAAAACAGCAGGTTGCGATCTTTGTTGGATAGGCCATTGCGTCTTTCCTCTAGCGCCGGAGTTACCCGTGCGGACGTGACGCATATAGGGCGATTGCCGCCGCGTTCGAGACGTTGAGCGAGCCAAATCCGCCATCTGCGTCAATCCGCACCAGCATATCCACCGTTTCTTTGGTCTTTTCACGCAGGCCCGGCCCCTCGGCCCCCAACACCAGCGCAACGGGGCGATCCCGCTTGCCCTCCAATGCGGCCTCAACCGTCACATCGGCCTCACCATCAAGCCCAAGCACCAAATACCCCATATTTTGCAGCTCTTTGATCGAATCCGCCAGGTTCCGCACCCGCAGATAGGGCTGACGCTCCAAGGCACCGCTGGCCGATTTCGCCAGCGATCCGGTTTCGGGGGCCGCGTGGTGGCGCATGCCGATCACAGCAGACGCGCCCAAAACCTCGGCCGAGCGCAAGATTGCCCCAACGTTATGCGGATCGGTGACCCGGTCCAGCAGCAACACCCGCGGTGCCTCTGCCCCGATGCATACCTCGGCCAAGGATCCCCATGCCAGCGGCTTGACCTCAAGCACAGCGCCCTGATGCACCGACCCTTGATCAAGCGGCGGGCGGAATTTGCGCGGGTCCACGACCTCTGGCTCGATTCCCGCTTTTGCAATCGCCTCTTCCAGCTTGATCTGCGCATTTGGCGTGACCATCAGCTTTAGCTTCTCGCGTTTGGGATTCTCCAGCGCGTCACGCACAGCGTGCAAGCCGAACAACCACACGGTTTGGTTCGCCTCGACCTTTTTATCTTGCTCTTTTTGCACGACCCACTTCGGTTTTTTCATGCCCAGACCCTCTATCATATGCTGCAAGGATCATTTCCCTGCCTTTCGCCTAGGTTTTCGCCTTGACGCCTATCAGGACCGCTTGTAATCACGCCTTCACATCCGGTGCAATGCACTGGCTGAAAGTGGGCGACAGGCCGCAAGGTGTGGCAGGGGACTGTAACTCCCTCGCGGAGACGCACGCCTGGTTCGATTCCAGGGTCGCCCACCACTTTCACATTAGATGCGCAATGGGGTCAAACCCCGCCGCTATGGGCGGTGTAACCGCCGCATTTATTTGGCATCTTTTGCGAAACGCCCTTTGCCCCTATAGTTCGACAAAATGGCAAGAGGCAGCGCGTTGACCAATACCCCCGCCCCATCGCAGGACTTTAATATCGTCATCGTCGGGCAACAGGGCCGTCTGGCTTACGAAGCATTGCTTTTTGCCGCGTCCCTGCGCCACAGCAGCCCCGATTTTCGCGGACGTCTTCTGGTGGCCGAACCGCAACCCGGGCACCAATGGCCAAACGACCCCAATATCAAAAGCGATGACATTCGTACCGCGCTGACCGATTTGGGCGCTGAGATTATCCCGTTTCACTCGGAACATTTCGGTGCGTCCTATCCCTATGGCAACAAGATCGAGATGCTGAGCGCCCTGCCCAAAGGCGAACCCTTTGTCTTTTTCGACACCGATACGCTGATCACCGGCGATATCACCCAAGTTCCGTTTGATTTTGACCGCCCCACCGCATCGCTGCGCCGGACCAACACGTGGCCGGTGCCACAGCTATACGGGCCGCAATATACGGGGCTGTGGAAATCGCTTTACGACATGTTTGAGCTGGATTTCGAAAGCAGCCTCGATCTCAGCCAACCCGACGAGTACTGGCAAAGATACCTCTATTTCAACGCCGGCTTTTTCTTTTACCGCTGCCCGCATGAATTCGGTGCCAAGTTTTTGAAATATGCGCTGGCGATCCGCGACACGCCGCCGGAGGAGCTTTGCGCCCAAAGCTTTGACCCGTGGCTGGACCAAGTCGCCTTGCCACTGGTCATCCACGCATTGGGCGGCGGGCGCGATACCCTGCCCGGCGGTTTGCTGGACGGCAGCGTAAGCTGTCACTACAGGTTTCTGCCCCTGCTGTATGCGCGCGAAAGCCAAAGCGCGGTTGATATTCTGGAGACAGTCGCGGCACCGAACAAGTTAAAGAAGGTCCTAAAAGGCCACGACCCGATCAAACGGATGATCTATCAAGGGCGCGGTCAGAAAGCGCGGGCGCTGTTTGACCAAGACAACTTGCCCCGCAAGGAACAAGCGATCCGGAACCGTCTAAAATCCAACGGTTATTGGATGCGCTAGACCCACATCGGGCGACGGAAAATTCGAATTTTCCGGGCCGGAATTTTTTGAAAATTCCGTCTCCTCTCGCCACCGCTGTACAATCACTTGTACCGCAATGCCCATTCCAATATCTCTTTCACAAACAATCCACGGGAGGATGACCATGACTGACGGCCCAACATACGGCTTTGACACGCTGCAAATTCACGCAGGGGCCAAGCCTGATCCAGCCACTGGCGCGCGCCAGACGCCGATCTACCAAACCACCGCCTATGTGTTCCGCGACGCCGACCACGCCGCCGCATTGTTCAACCTGCAAGAAGTCGGCTTTATCTACTCCCGCCTGACCAACCCAACCGTTGCTGTGCTGCAAGAACGCATTGCCACGCTTGAGGGTGGCGTTGGCGCGGTTTGCTGCTCCTCCGGTCACGCGGCGCAGATCATGGCGCTGTTCCCGTTGATGGGCCCCGGCAAGAACATCATCGCCTCGACCCGTCTGTACGGCGGCACCGTCACCCAGTTCAGCCAAACCATCAAGCGTTTCGGATGGTCCTGTAAATTTGTTGATTTCGATGATGTTGACGCGGTTAAGGCTGCCGTTGATGACGACACCCGCGCCATCTTTGGCGAGGCGATTGCAAACCCCGGCGGTTATATCATGGACGTACGGTCCATCGCCGATGTGGCCGATGACGCTGGCATTCCGCTGATCATCGATAACACCACTGCCACGCCCTATCTGTGCCGCCCGATTGAACATGGCGCGACGCTTGTGGTGCATTCGACCACCAAATATCTGACCGGCAACGGCACCGTCACCGGCGGCTGTATCGTCGATTCAGGCAAATTCGACTGGTCCGCAAACGACAAATTCCCGTCGCTCAGCCAGCCAGAGCCTGCGTATCACGGCCTCAAGTTCCACGAGACCTTTGGCCCGCTTGCCTTTACCTTCCATGGCATTGCTATCGGCCTGCGTGATCTGGGCATGACCATGAACCCCCAAGCCGCGCATTACACGTTGATGGGCACCGAAACCCTGTCCCTGCGGATGGAGCGTCACGTTGAAAACGCCATGAAGATCGCGCAATGGCTCGAGAACGACGACCGCGTCGATTACGTGACCTACGCCGGGCTCGAATCCTCTCCGTATTTCGAACGCGTCAAAACCGTCTGCCCCAAGGGTGCTGGTGGTTTGTTCACCTTCGCGGTCAAGGGCGGCTATGACGCCTGCGTCAAGCTGGTGAACGCCTTGGAAATCTTTAGCCACGTCGCCAACCTTGGCGATACACGGTCACTGATCATCCACTCGGCCTCGACCACGCACCGCCAGCTTAGCGCGGAACAGCAAGAGGCCGCAGGCGCGGGCGCGAACGTTGTGCGTGTGTCCATCGGTACCGAAGATGCAAATGATTTGATCGCGGATCTGGATCAGGCGCTGGCCAAAGCGACCAGCTGATCTAGCGATACCGACAATAAAAAGCGCCCGAAGGACAATCGTCTTTCGGGCGCTTTTGCATTTTCAAAGATGGTTATCGCGCGTCTAGTCTTGCGCGATGGCAAACTGCATATTCACCTGCGCGCGCACGCTGACCTCGCCTGACTCGATTGGCACATCCATACTGCGCATCTGCGACGCCTTCATTTCCATCGGCATGTATCCTTGGCTGGATTCTGACATCTGCAGGACATCCCCCAACTTAACCCCCGCCGCATCGGCAAGCTGATTGGCGCGCGCCATCGCATCAGCGACCGCACCTTTGCGCGCCTCGATCAAGGCCTTGGCGTTGTCTTGCAGCCCGAACTCCAACCCGTTGAAGTTATTCGCCCCTTCAGCCACCACGGCGTCCAGTAGCGCGCCCAGCTTGCTTAGGTCTCGCACGGTGATGCTGACCGTGTTGCCCGCCTCATAGGCCACCACTTGGGCCGGACCGTTATCCTCGCGGGGACGATTGTCATAGACGGGCCGCAGGTACAGGCCACTGGTCTGCCGATCCAACCCTGCCACTTGAATGCTGTCCAACTGATCCAGAATGCCGCGTACCTTTTCCGAAGTTTGACGCATGGCGTCAGATGCGGTCGCCGCGCGTTCCGACACGCCCAGCCGGATTGTCGCCATGTCCGGGGCCATGGATACGACCCCCTCACCGGTAACACTGATTCCCCGCGCACCGTCTTGAGCCACAGCACCTGTGGCCAACGCGATCCACATCACAGCAACCCATTGCAAAATTCGCATTATTTCAACCTTTGGTTTGATAAGTTCATCCTAGCCAATGTTTGGCGGTCCAATGCCTATACCGCAAGCCCCGTCGCCCCGCGGCCCTTTCCATAGGCAAACTACTGCTATAATCTTGGTGAAGTTCAGGCGCTCTGTTTTAATGAGCGTGTACATGCTAAAACTTCTCTCACAACCGCCCGGTCAAAAAGCGTCGATATGAAGCCAAATTTTGCACTGTCCCTGTCCGTCAATGGCATCAGGCTATTGCACCGCTCTGCCGGGGGCTGGCATAGCATTGGCAATGTGCCTTTTGACGCCGAGGACATGCCCGCCGAACTGGCCATGCTGCGCAAAACGGCAGCGGCACTGGAACCCGGCGGGGTTCGGACAAAGGTGCTGATCCCCAACGATCAGATCAAGTTTATGACGCTTGAGACGCCTGATCTTTCCGACGCAGACCGCCTGTCCGAAGCGCGCCGCGCGCTGGAAGGGGCAACCCCCTATGCCGTCGAAGATCTGGCATTTGATATCAGCAGTGACGGCACGCAGACACATATCGCCGCCGTGGCGCGCGAAACCTTGGCCGAGGCCGAAGCCTTTGCAACGTCGCACCGTTTCCATCCCGTAAGTTTTGTCGCGCAGCCTGACAGCGATGTGTTTCAAGGCGAGCCGTTTTTTGGCCAGACGCAGGCGGCTGAAACCCTGCTTGAGCCCGGAGATACCGTAGAACCGGATGAGGATGCCGTCGTTGTCCTTGGTCCGGGCGTAGCACCTGTGGAGGATGAAGAAACGCCGGAGCCTGTTGCGGAGGCGTCCGATCCTCAGGCCGAGGATGAAGATGGCGATGAGGCAGAGACCTCACCAACGGACACACCAGAGGAAGCTGAGCCGGCGGCAGAGGTGGAGCTAGAGGCTGAGCCAGCCGAGACGCAGCAACCTGTGGCGGACTCTGTTCCAGAAGCCCCAGAGGCAGAAGAATCTGAAGAACCCGCACCTGTACCCACTACATTCGCAAGCCGCCGCGCGGCCACCGCGCCATCGACCACAGCGCCATCTGCGGGTGCCGCCACGCGCGGCGCAACAGCGATGCCTGCCCCGCCCGGTTACACGCCGGTTTCAGGGGAAAGGGCCGCTGCTAAACCGGCAATATCCGCCGATATCTTTCCCAACCCTGTACCGGACAGCAGGTCACTCAGCACGGCAGCGGATGAAGCAGCTTCGCTCAAAAAGCTTCGATTCCTGAGCCGGCGGACAAAGCGCCAGCCAGCCACCGCGACCGCGACCGCCGTCAAGGACGTACCCTACACCCCAGGCAAGCCCGCGTCTGAAGCCGAACAGATGACGATCTTTGGCGCGCGCAAATCCAATGACGTGGGCGGCAAGCCGCGATTCCTTGGGCTTTTGCTGACCGCCGTCTTGCTGGTTTTCCTTGCCGGCGTCGCCGCTTGGGCGTCGGTGTTCTTGGACGACGGCATTTCCCTGTCGCGCCTGTTTTCCAACCGTGACACCACGGCCGTCGCATCGGCACCGCTTAAAGCCGCTGATCCCGCCGTCACCGCCCCAGCGGTTGAAGCGACAATCGAACCACCCGCAGTGCAGGCCGTATTGGTACCTGCCCCCACGCCCCAACCTGACGAGGAACGCGTTGCCGCGTTAGACAGCAGCCTGACGGACGAAGACGGCGCAGTGCTCGACGCGCTGCGTGTGCCAGAGCGGCCCGAACCGCGCGCGCTGTCCCAACAAGAAATCGAAGCGCGATATGCCACATCCGGCATCTGGCCGCTGGCACCCGACACGCCGACCGTCCCCGCGATGGTATCCCTTGATGACCTGTATATGACCAGCATCGATCCGGTCAGCACAGCGAACGACGCGGTCGCGCTGCCCGCGCTGGCATCTTTTGGCGGGGATGAATTGGATTTCGCACCATCGTCACCCGCGCCCTCGGGCACCACATTTGCGCTGGATGACAGCGGCTTGGTCATTCCAACCCCTGAGGGGGCGTTGAATGCTGATGGCGTCAAAGTGATTGCAGGTCGCCCCCCCGTTGCGCCGCCCCCATCCGTGATACGCAGTGCACAAGCACCCGAAAGCGCAGACGACGCGCCGCAACGGCAGGCCCTGCTTGGGGTCAGACCCGTGGTGCGGCCAGAGGGGTTGATCGAAAGCAACGAGCGTTCAAACCTCGGCGGGCTCACACGCAACGAACTGGCCAGCCTGCGCCCGGTATTGCGCCCCGTATCCCTTCAACAAGCTGCTGCCGCTGCGACCCAAGAAACGCCCGAATCCCTCGCGGGCCCGGTGTCAGCCCGTGCGTCGCTTGCATCAGCATCCCTTGCCGCAGCGTCGGCAAGACCCTCAGTGCCAACATTAGCAACGGTCCCCTTGTTTAATAATGCCACCCCGAATGCGATTGAAACGTCGCTGCGCCCTGATACGCGGCCAAAAGGTTTTTCAGCGATTGTACAGCGTGCAGAACGCGCCACGCCTGAACCCACCCAAGTGGCCACGACTGCGTCTTTGGTGCCGCGCACTGTAAAGCCCGATCTGCCGTCAAAGGCCTCAGTCGCCAAGCAAGCCACGGTTAAAAACGCCATTAAGCTGCGCAAAATTAACTTGATCGGGGTATATGGCCAGCCGTCCAGCCGCCGCGCGCTGGTTCGGCTTGCCAATGGCCGCTACCAAAAAGTGACCGTTGGCGACCGTCTGGATGGGGGCCGTGTGTCTGCCATTGGCGAGAGCGAGCTGCGCTATCGCAGAAGCGGGCGCGACGTCGTACTAAAAATGCCGCGCGGCTAAGGGTGGTGCAGTTTTGGGGCGCTGCCCCCGCCGCCTTACGGCGGCTCCCCCGGGATATTTAAGAGCCAGAGAAGCAATGGGGCCACACGGTAAGGTGCGGCCCCGAATGGTTTTGATCAGGCTGATGTCAACTCGCCGCTGTCGATCTGCTCTTGCTCGATGCTTTCGAACAGGGCTTTGAAATTGCCCTCTCCGAATCCGTCGTCGCCTTTGCGTTGGATGAATTCAAAGAAGATCGGACCGATCACTGTTTTCGAGAATATCTGCAACAGGATGCGCGTTTCGCCGCCATCGATAACGCCTTCGCCGTCGATCAGGATCCCGTGCTTTTTCATCCGGTCCAGCGGCTCTTGGTGGTCTTTCACGCGGTCCTTGCTGAGTTTGTAATAGGTATCAGGGGGCCCGGGCATGAACTTGAGGCCGTTGTCGGCGATTTTGTCTGTGGCGTCATAGATGTCACGCGCGCCCACGGCGATGTGTTGGATGCCTTCGCCTTTGTATTTTTTGAGATAGGCGACGATCTGACCTTTTTCGTCGCGATCCTGATTGATCGGGATACGGATGCGACCGCAGGGCGATGTCAAAGCGCGCGATGTCAGGCCGGTAAACTTGCCCTCGATATCGAAGAAACGGATTTCGCGGAAGTTGAACAAATCGCCGTAGAACTTGAACCACACATCCATGTTCCCCTTGAACACATTATGGGTGAGGTGATCGAGGTAGTAGAACCCGACGCCGGCCGGTTTCGACTGGGCGATCCAATCGAATTCCTCGTTATAGGGGGAGGTGTCATAATACTGATCCACGAAATAGATCAGCGAGCCGCCGATCCCTTCGATGGCGGGGACATCCAGAACCTTGCCCGGCCCGGTGTATTCTGTGGCCCCTTTCGACACCGCATGCGCCAATGCGTGCTGCGCATCGACAACGCGCCATCCCATGGATGACGCACAAGGGCCGTGCTCTTGCACGAAATTCGCGGCAAAGCTGTTGGGGTCGGCGTTTAGCACATAGGTGATATCACCCTGCTGCCACAGTTCGACCGCCTGATTTTTGTGATTGGCCACATGGGCATAACCCATGCGCGTAAACAGGTCGCGCAATTCCTGCGGGTTTTCGCTGGCGAATTCAACGAATTCAAAGCCATCGGTACCAGCCGGATTTTCATCTGTGATCTGGGACTTTTCTGCATCGTGGGGAAACGGACCCATGGGGATTCTCCTATAGCTGGGATATTTTGCCCAACCTATCGGCATAACCCCGCTGGATTTGCGCAAAAATGACCTATGTTATGGAAGTATACGCGCGAAACCCGCATATTGAGATAAAACCAAGCGAGAAACCCGCATGACATTGGACGAAACAGATAGCCGCCTGCTGGAAGCCCTGCAAAAGGATGCGCATCTAACGGCGCAGGAGTTGGGCGAACGCTTGCATCTGTCACCCTCACAGGCTGGGCGCAGACGCCAACGGCTTGAGAGCGAAGGATATATCGAAGGTTACCGTGCCAAGCTGAACCCGATCCGGTTGGGGTTGGCGGTTCAAGGCTTTATCCAAGTGCATCTTGGCACCCACGGACCGGACCATTCGGCCAGCTTTGCGCGGCTTTTGGCCACCCGACCCGAGATCGTGAGCGCCTGGACCATGACCGGGGATGCGGATTACCTTTTGCGGGTTTATTGCACAGACCTGTCCAGCCTTAACCGGTTGATACATGATGTATTGCTGCCCCATGGCGCTGTTGCGAAAGTACATAGTCAGATCGTTATGGACCAACTAAAGCATGACGGACCCCTGCCCACCTAACGCCCCCTAGCCGGCGAACCACCGGCCCTATGAAAGAAGACATCCCATGGAAGGTTTCCTGTTCCAAGCCACGATCTATCTGGCCGCTGCGGTTATTGCGGTGCCCATTGCCTCGCGGTTGGGGCTTGGGTCGGTGCTGGGCTATCTGGCGGCGGGTATCCTGATCGGGCCTGCCTTGGGCCTTGTTGGGTCCGAGACGAAAGACCTTCAGCATTTCGCGGAATTCGGCGTGGTTATGATGCTGTTTCTGATCGGGCTTGAGCTGGAACCCCGCGCCCTTTGGAACATGCGGCATCGCTTGTTGGGGCTTGGTGGCTTGCAGGTGCTGATCTCCGCAGCCGCACTTATGGGCATTGCGATGGCCTATGACCAACCCTTGGGTGTGGCGATTGCAATCGGTCTGACACTGTCGCTGTCATCGACCGCGATCGTGCTGCAAACCCTGTCGGAAAAGGGGTTGATGCAAACCGCCGGAGGGCGGTCTGTGTTCTCTGTCCTGCTGACACAAGACATCGCGGTGATCCCGATCCTTGCCTTTCTGCCGCTCTTGGTCA
The DNA here is from genome assembly GCF_964021855.1 of uncultured Sulfitobacter sp. Classification (NCBI taxonomy): domain Bacteria; kingdom Pseudomonadati; phylum Pseudomonadota; class Alphaproteobacteria; order Rhodobacterales; family Roseobacteraceae; genus Sulfitobacter; species uncultured Sulfitobacter sp. The sequence goes on along the minus strand of NZ_CAXHZD010000002.1, from coordinate 576,007 downwards.
CGAAAATGGCGGCTGAGGTTTTGCCCGACGGGTCTATCTCAATCGCGGGGAATGATCACGCGGCAGCGGCTGCGGGCCATGGCGGCGGCGAACATGTGGGCCAAGGGGCCGAGGTCGCCTATGCCGCGATCTCGCTCATTCAGGGGTTGCCCGGCTGGGGCATTACCCTTGTGACCATCGGTGCTATCGCGGGCATCATCATCACGGGGGTGTTTTTCACCCGGCCCGTGTTCCGCTTTATCCACGCCGCCAAATTGCGCGAGATGTACACCGCACTTGCCCTGCTGATCGTCGTCGGGATTTCGTTTCTGATGGAGCTTGTCGGCCTGTCCCCCGCATTGGGCGCGTTTTTGGCGGGCGTGGTTCTGGCCAGCAGCGAATTCCGCCACGAACTGGAAACCGACCTTGAACCATTCAAAGGACTGCTGCTGGGGCTGTTCTTTATCACCGTCGGCGCGGGCATCAACTTTGAGCTGCTTTATGCAGATACGGTAATTATCATGGGCATGGCCCTGCTGGTGATCATCGTCAAAGGGATCATTCTGTTTGGCTTGGGCAGCTTGTTCCAACTGCGCGGGCGCGACAGGTGGTTGCTGGCTTTGGGGCTGGCGCAGGCGGGTGAGTTTGGCTTTGTGCTGGTCAGCTTCTCGGTTGCGACCGGCGTGATGCCCAACGACGTTGCAGAGGTTCTGCTGCTGGTGGTCGCCCTGTCGATGCTGATCACACCGCTGTTGTTCATTCTATACGATCAGATCAGCAAACGTTTTGACACCAAGGCCGGCCCCATCGTCGCCGATGAGATTGACGAACAGGGCACTGTTATCATCGCAGGCGTTGGCCGGTTCGGTCAGATCGTGAACCGTTTGGTTCAGGCCTCGGGCTTTCGCACCGTGGTGCTGGACCACAACCCCGAAACAATCGCCGTGATGCGCCGCTTTGGGTTCAAGGCGTTCCTGGGTGATCCGACGCGCCCCGACATCCTGCGCAAGGCCGGATTGCGCGATGCCAAGGTGCTGGTGGTGGCGTTGGACGACCCCAAATCAGCGCTTCAGCTGATTGCTTATGCCCGCAAGGAATGCCCCGATTTGCATATCGTCTCCCGCGCCCATGACCGCACGGATGTGTACCTTCAGTATCAGGCCGGGGCCAATGACATCGTGCGCGAGATGTTCGACAGCTCGCTGCGTGCGGGGCGCTATGTGCTAGAAAATCTGGGTCTGTCCGATTACGAGGCCGCAGAGGCGCAGCGCATGTTCTATAGCCATGACCGTGCATCGGTGCGTGAACTGGCGGCACTGTGGCGGCCCGGTGTTCCACCGAGCGAGAACAAGGCCTATGTCAGCCGCGCGAAAGAACTGCAAAAGGATCTCGAGACCGCGTTCATGAACCGGATCGAGGAAGAGGAAAAGAAACAGGCCTGACGCCAGACAAGCAAAAGCCGCGGCAAGGGAAACCTGCCGCGGCTTTATTTAATGCTTGATCGGGTCGGTTAGGCGGCGGCGACGCGGCTTTCCAACACGTCACCAATTTGCTTGGCAGCAGCCAATTCATCGCCACCGGCAACGGCAGACACTTCGCGTGTTAAACGCTCAAGTGCGGCTTCATAAAGCTGACGCTCGGAATAGCTTTGCTCGCGTTGATCATCGGTGCGGTGCAGGTCGCGCACGACCTCGGCAATGGCAATCAGATCGCCCGAGTTGATCTTTTGCTCGTATTCCTGCGCCCGGCGCGACCACATGGCACGCTTTACCTTGGCTTTACCCTTGAGGGTTTTCATCGCGTGGGTGATCGTGTCAGGGCTGCTTAGCGCGCGCATCCCGATCTCGATCGCCTTGTGGGTTGGCACGCGCAACGTCATCTTGTCTTTTACAAAGGCAATCACGAAAAGTTCCAGCGTGATGCCCGCGACTTCCTGCTCTTCGACCGATACGATTTGCCCAACGCCATGCGCGGGGTAGACGACGAATTCGTTGGGGCGGAAATCTAGCTTTTTCGACTTGCTCATAAACATGGCTCCTTGGTCGCGGGACATAACCCGCAGGGGTAGATTGTCTTTTCACAAAGACAAAAGCTGCCCGGCCCGAAAAGGCCGACAGCTAAGATTCATAACTTCAGAATTACAATTTCAACCGCAGCGAAGTGGTTGAGAGATGGTAAAGATGTAAGTTCATTGGATAGAATATACCACAAAAACGGCCCTACCGAAAGCGATGGCAAGGCAGTTCTTGATCAAATTATCGCGCCGTAGGGGTATTTTACATCAATTAACTGACAAATTCACCCACCAATGGCGCGTCTTGCGAATCGCTTAACCGCCCTCGCCTGGCACCTCAGAGAAGTATTTCTCAAGCTTGCCCTCTTCGCCGTCGCGTTCCTCTGCCTCGGGCAGCGGATCTTTCTTGGTGATGATGACCGGCCACAGTTCGGAATACTTGCGGTTAAATTCGACCCATTTTTCCATATCCGGCTCTGTATCGGGGCGGATCGCATCGGCCGGGCATTCAGGTTCACATACGCCGCAATCGATGCATTCATCGGGATGGATGACCAACATGTTCTCGCCCTCATAGAAACAATCCACGGGGCATACCTCGACGCAGTCGGTATATTTGCACGCAATGCAGGCGTCGTTAACGATATAGGTCATAGGGTCATCTTTTATAACGGATTTGGCGCATTGCTAAATCAGCGCAGCACATCATTCAAGATGGCGCGCCCGAGAAAGATCAAGCACACGCCTATCGCGCTTACTGGGGCGCCCTTTTCCCTCAAAAGCTGGATTTTCAGGCGGTTTTTTCTTGGACTTGGGCGCAGGTGGGGACAGATCGGTATAAAGTTCCTGCGCTTCGGGGGCTGGCCCGCGACGTGTGCCGATCCCGTCGATTTGTATCACACGAATGTCATCGCCCATCGCAAAGGTCAAAACGTCACCGGGCACAATGATCGTTGCCCTTTTTTGCGCGACACTGCCGTTCACCCGGACGGCACCCGCTTGCACGCGTGCCGCCGCCAGTGATCGTGTCTTAAAGAACCGCGCATGCCACAGCCATTTATCCAGCCGCAGCTTTGTGGCCGCTTCAGACAATTACTTGTTCTTGAGACCCATCAGGGCCGCAGCAAAGGGATTGTCAGGATCGATAGGCTTTTCAGCTTTTGGTGGACGCGCGCTAAAGTTCTGCGATTTATTGCCGCCTTTATCACCGCGCGGGCCACCTTTTTTCCCACGTTGGGCGGGTTTGCCCTTACCTTGTGGACGATCACCACCACCACGGCGCGCGTTTTGATTGGCGCGGGGGGCACGGCCCCATGTGAAGATATAGAACACCTCTGTCTCGGCCCCAGCAAGGGATGCGTCGGGCGCTGTGCCCTGCGGGGTTTCGCCCTTGGCCGTATCGCCGATGTGGTCAGACACTTCGGTGCTTTCGGCTTCTTCCGAGATCATCGGCGCGATGCCTTCGTCGATCATGCCCGCGGTTTCAGCCACAATATCAGCAGGTTGCGCGGGTTCTGGATCAGCAACGATGCCGCCGGCGGGTTGTTCAGCGGCGATGTCCATAACGGGCGTGTCCGCATTTTCATCGGTACCGGCAGCAAACGGGGAATCGTCATGCGGCATCACCGTATCGACGGGTTTAACCTTGGTACGCTCTGCCTTTTCGGCCTTGTAGCCCAACCCTTCCATAAGGGCTGCGAACTGTTCAAGCGTCATGCCAGTGATCGACAGCATGTCAGCCTTGGCCTCGAACCCGCCGCGAGAATCCTCGGACCGCAGCATATCTGCCAGACGTTCAAGCATATCGATGCGGATCGCGCGCGTACCAGCGTTGCGGTAGCCCGACATGGTATCGGCACCCGCTGGGGCACCGGCATCAACCGGAATCGTCACCAAACCGGGTGGGGGCGATTCAGGAAATTCTTGCAGGCCTTTCGACAGCGACCACAGCACCAGGCGCAGGCGCGTCGGCGCGGGCTTTAGCAGCGCTTGCATGAAGATGGTGAACTGACCAAAGCGAATGCCGTGCTTGCGCAGGGCACCGCGTGCGTCTTGGTCCAGCGCCTTGACGTCATCAGCGATGTCAGCACGTGGAATAATCCCAAGGTTTTCAACCATGCGGAACGCAAAGCCACGGGCAAGACCCGTAAGCGCCTCATCCTTGGACAAGGCGACCAGCGGCTCGAACAGTGCGGCAACTTTGCGATCAATAAAGTGCTGCAAACGCCGCTGCACTTTTTGCGCGACCTCCGGGCCCGCGACATCGTCAACGAAAACCTCGATCCCGGGTTTCAGCGCGTCAGGGCCAGCAACCAGCTTGCCCACAGCCGCACTGCCCCACATCAGGCCGCCCTGCTCTGTGAAATCAATCTCGGTATCGGGTGCATTATAAAAACGGTCTGCACGCAAATGGAATTGCGGGGCCAAAGCCTGCAATGACGCGGTTTTGATCGTTTTGTCTTCCGCGACGCCAGCGCCTTTGTCTTGCCGGAAGCGGAACCCGTCCAACTTGCCTACAAATTCGCCTTCAACGGTTACTTCACCGGTCTCGTTTACTTCGGCCACCATGGCTTCCTTCTGTCCTAGTCGGCGCAAAAGCACGGATGTGCGCCGATCTACAAATCTTTGGGTCAAACGCTCGTGCAGCGCGTCCGACAGTCTGTCTTCTACGACACGCGCTTCGTCTCGCCAATGGTTTTCGTCACCCGTCCACCCTTTGCGTTGGGTGACATAGGTCCATGTGCGGATAAAGGCCAGTCGCTTGGACAACGCATCAATGTCGCCATCGGTTCGATCTATGCGCTGAATTTGTCGCGCAATCCAATCATCCGGGATAGAACCACGCTGATGAAGGTAGTTAAAGATCACCTCAAGCAGGCTCGCGTGCTCTGCGTGGCTTATACCACGAAAGTCGGGAATCCGGCAAACATCCCACAACAGCTTGACCGATGGCCCGTCCGTGCAGCGCGCCATAACCTCGGCATCCTCGCCCAGTGTTTTCAGCGCCCGCAGGTCGTCGGCCTCGCGCGCTTTGAACAGACGCTCGTTATCCGGCGACATCTCAAGCGTCTTGATCAACCGGTCAATTGACCCGAACTGAAGCGACGGGTTGCGCCAGTTGATTTTGTTTTGCGGGGTAAAGTTGTGGTCCATGATGGCTTGGGCCACGCCATCATCTAGCGGCGGGGCATCGCCGGTTACGCCAAATGTCCCGCTTTTAAACCCGCGCCCTGCCCGCCCGGCAATTTGCGCCAGCTCGTTGGGGGCCAAGGGGCGCATGCGGCGACCGTCAAATTTGCTCAAAGCTGAAAAGGCCACGTGGTCTACGTCAAGGTTCAGCCCCATCCCGATGGCATCCGTGGCCACCAGATAATCAACCTCACCGTTTTGATACATTTCCACCTGCGCGTTACGCGTGCGCGGGCTCAGCGCCCCCATAACCACTGCGGCACCACCCTTTTGACGGCGGATCAGCTCAGCTATCGCATATACATTCTCAACCGAAAATCCGACAATTGCACTACGTGGGCGCATTCTACTTATCTTTTTCTGACCTACATAGGTCAATTCTGACATCCGCTCGCGTTTGATGAATTGCGCCTTGGGGACCAATGCCGCTATCGTCCCACGCATGGTGTCCGATCCCATAAACAGCGTCTCGTGCAGGCCACGTGACCGCAACAGACGGTCGGTAAAGACATGCCCCCGCTCCGGATCGGCGCAGAGCTGGATTTCATCCACCGCAACCAGATCCGCGCCCATGCCTTCGGGCATCGCCTCGACGGTGCAGACCCAATATTGCGTGCGCGGCGGCACGATCCGTTCCTCGCCTGTGACCAATGCCACCACAGAGGGGCCACGCAGCGCGACAATGCGGTCGTAAACCTCGCGTGCCAGCAGCCGCAGCGGCAAACCGATGATCCCCGTGCGATGCGCCAGCATACGTTCAATGGCATATGTCGTTTTGCCCGTGTTGGTCGGGCCTAAAACGGCCACGACCCTACCTTCGCCTGTCACCAGAATATTCCCGACGTGTTAAACTGTGCGCCCGATGCCGTCGCGCCGAAGCCCGTCCAGCGCTTTTTGCGCGTTTTCATGGTGAGGGTTAATCTCTAACACCCGGCGATACAATTGCGCGGCGGACCGCAGGTTCCCAAACTCTTGCAAGATCGCGCCCAACCCGAAAATCGCATCATATTGCAACGGGTTAAACGTCAAAGTTGATTCTAGATCGTCAATCGCTGGGCCATATAGATCAGCATGAAAATAGGCCTGTGCGCGCAGATGATAGCCTTCGGCGAACTCTGGTGCGTGGTCGGTCAGGGCGGTGAAATGTTCAATCGCCAGCTTCGTATCTCCGGCGCGCAAGGCCTCGCTCCCCCGCTTGAGCAGCAAGTCCATCGTCGCCGATCCGGACCGCAGCCATGCGGCCTGAACGTCACGCTCGATTCGTGCGGCCTCTTCGGCAGGCGCGCTGCGCAGTTTTTCCAGCAACTCATCCGCTTGTGACGGGGCGGATTGCGCAAAACATGTACCTGCGAGCAACACCAACAAACCAAGTGCCGCTACGGTATGTTTGAGGTTGACGATGTGATTGACCATAACAATGTTGAATGTAACAGGCTGCCGCCACTTTTCCAGATGTGACGGCTCCATTTGCCAAAAAAGGGCCCACTATGAGTGATATTTTGAACGAAGCGGTAACCGTATTGAATGAAAAGCTGGCAGGCGCTGATTTTGACGGCACAGCGAAATTCGACATCGAAGGCGAAGGCTGCGTGATGATGGACGCCGCCGGCGCGCGTGCCGCAGACGAGCCGGCAGACGTTACCCTGTCCGCCGACGCGGAAACCTTTCAGGCGATCCTTTCGGGCGACACCAACCCAACCGGCGCATTCATGAGCGGCAAGCTCAAGATCGACGGCGACATGGGTATGGCCATGAAACTGGCATCTGTACTGGCCTAATGAACCTGGTTTCCGCACCGCTATTTACCGACATCCATCCGGGGCCGGACACTGGCGTGGCCCATTGGGTCGACACCTCTGATGGTAAGCGCGTGCGGATTGCACATTGGCCTGCCGAAGGGGCAAGGGGCACTGTCCTCTTGTTCCCCGGCAGGACCGAATACATTGAAAAATATGGGGTAACTGCCGCCGAGTTCGCCAAACGCGGGCTGGCTGTGATTACGATTGACTGGCGCGGTCAGGGGCTGGCGGATCGCATGTTGCCCGACCGGCGTATCGGATATGTCGACGTATTTTCCGACTATCAAAAAGACGTCGCCGCCCTGATGCGCGCGGCACGCGGGCTGCAATTGCCGCGCCCGTTCTTTTTGCTTGCCCATTCGATGGGTGGCTGCATCGGCCTGCGCGCCGTGATGGAAGGGCTGTCGGTTCAAGCGGCTGCCTTTACCGCGCCCATGTGGGGCATCCGGATTGCCCCGCATTTGCGCCCGATCGCCACCGTTTTGTCGCATCTGATGCCTAAAATCGGCCAGGGGCACCGTCTGCCGATGGGAACGTCCCTAAATCCATACGTCGCGGACGCGCCGTTTGACGACAACATGCTTACCACCGACGAAGAAATGTACGATATGATGCGTGACCAGCTTATCGCGCATCCGGATCTGTCTTTGGGCGGTCCCAGCTATGTCTGGCTGCGCGAGGCACTGACCGAGACCAAACATCTATCGCTTCGCGCCGCGCCCAGTCTGCCCTGCATAACGTTTCTTGGATCGAATGAACGGATCGTCCACATCGGGCGGATCAAGGAACGCATGGAAAACTGGAAAAACGGTCAGTTGCAGATGGTCCAAGGGGCCGAGCATGAGATTTTGATGGAAACACCGGCGCTGCGTGACACCGCGATAGATGACATTGCGCGGCTTTTCCTTGGGAATGCAAAAGATTAAAATTCATGTGCTACATGATCTTTGCACGCTATTGCTTTGATCTGTAACAGATTTGAAAATCCAACAATCGTTTCATTCGCCTGCCCCCTGTTCAAAACGCAAGACGCCGCTATCTGTCTTGGATGACCAAAAAACCGGTTCTCAGCTTTACCGAAAACGGGATCTACTGCGCGGCAGGGGATTTCTATATCGATCCGTGGCGGCCCGTGGATCGCGCGTTGATCACGCATGGCCATTCCGACCATGCGCGGTGGGGCATGGGCCGCTATCTGGCCACCCATGCTGCCCTGCCCGTCATGCGTCACCGTTTGGGCGACATCACAGCCGAAGGCATCGCCTATGGCGAAACACGACGGATCGGTGGTGCTGACGTGTCTTTTCATCCTGCCGGTCATGTTCCCGGCTCGGCCCAGATACGGGTCGAAGTAGACGGCGAGGTCTGGGTCGCATCGGGGGACTACAAGGTAGTCGATGACGGGTTATCTGAGCCATTTAACCCCATAAAATGTCACCACTTTATCACTGAAAGTACCTTTGGCCTGCCGGTGTTCCATTGGGCCGGTCAAGCAAGTGTGGCCGCAGAGATCAATAGTTGGTGGGCGGCCTGCGCGGCCGAGGGGAAAACCGCCTTCCTCGGCGCATATGCCTTGGGCAAGGCGCAGCGGTTGCTGACCATGCTGGACCCCGACATTGGCCCGATCCTGACCCATACCGCGACGGAAAACACCAATCAGGTGATGCGCGACCAAGGGATCAGCCTGCCCGATACGATATTGGCAAATGCGGACCTGAAACCCAAGGACCACCCCGGCGCAATCGTGCTGGCCCCGCCTTCGGCATTGGGTAGCGCATGGGCCAAGAAATTTGGCCCGCAAGAAACGGCCTTTGCCAGCGGCTGGATGGCCATTCGTGGTGTCCGGCGGCGGCGCGCAGGGGATCGTGGCTTTGTCATATCGGACCATGCAGATTGGGACGGACTGCTGTCAGCGATCAAACAAACAGAGGCTGAAAATATATATGTCACGCATGGTTATACGGATATCTTCAGCCGATACTTGAATATTAACGGTTGGAACGCGCAGGTGGTGCCGACGCAGTTCGAAGGAGAAAGCCTGGACAAGGATGCCAGCGAATGAAACGCTTTGCCCAACTGTTCAACACCATCGACCAAAGCACCAAGACGAACGTCAAGGTCGCTGCCCTTTCAACCTATTTTCAGGACGCGCCCGATACCGACCGGCTGTGGACCATCGCGCTGTTCTCTGGTCGGCGGCCTAAGCGCGCAGTCACCACAAGCAAACTGCGCGAATGGGCGGCTGAGCGGGCGAATATCCCGCTGTGGCTGTTCGAGGAAAGCTATTCCATCGTTGGTGATTTGGCCGAAACCATCGCGCTCGTCCTGCCGCCAAACACCAGCCAAGACACCCGCACCCTTTCAGAATGGATCGCCGCACTGCGCGAGGTCTATACCCAAGACGAAGACGCGCGCAAAGCCTTCGTTCTATCCGCATGGGATCAGCTTGGCGGGACAGAGCGGTTTATCTTTAACAAACTCATTACAGGCGGTTTTCGGGTTGGTATCAGTCAAAAACTGATGACCCGCGCCTTGGCCCGTGCCACCCAAAAACCCGAGGCCGAGCTGGCACATCGGCTGATGGGGAACTGGCACCCAGACGACACCACATGGCACACGCTTGTCATCGCCGAAGATGCCTCTGCCGACGCCTCGCGGCCCTATCCGTTTTATCTGGCCTACGGGCTTGAGGGCACGCCGCACGCCCTAGGCGACACATCAGATTGGCGCGCAGAATGGAAATGGGACGGCATCCGTGGCCAGTTGATCCTGCGCGATGGGCAGTATTTCGTCTGGTCCCGCGGCGAAGAGTTGATGACTGACCGCTTTCCCGAATTGGCGCGCGCCGTGGATTACCTGCCTGATGGCACCGTGCTGGACGGTGAACTGCTGGTCTGGCCATCCGGTCAACCAACCCCGTCATCCTTCAATACGCTGCAATCCCGCATTGGCCGAAAAACCGTGCCGAAAAAGCTGCTAACCGAGTCCCCTGTGGTGCTGCACGCCTATGATCTACTTGAATGGCAAGGTCAGGACATGCGCGACACGCCCTTTGCCGCGCGGCGGGCGCTGTTGGAAAACGCCTGCGCAACCCTGCCACCCGAGGCCCCGGTGCGCTTGTCGCCACAGCTGGATTTCACCACTTGGGATGATCTGGCCACGATCCGCGCCAATGCCCGCACGGCACAAGCCGAAGGGCTGATGCTCAAGCGTGCCGACAGCCCCTATTTGGCTGGGCGCAAAAAGGGCGATTGGTGGAAATGGAAACTGGACCCGCTGACGATTGATGCGGTGATGATCTATGCCCAATCAGGGTCTGGCCGCCGCGCCAATCTGTTCACCGATTTCACCTTTGCCGTCTGGAATGGCAACGATCTGGTCCCGTTTACCAAGGCCTATAGCGGCCTGACCGACGCGGAATTCCGCCAAATCACGGCTTGGGTGCGGAAAAATACCCTCGAACGGTTCGGCCCGGTGCGCAAAGTCACCCCGTATCACGTCTTTGAAATCGCGTTTGAGGGTATCCAGCGCAGCCCGCGCCATAAATCCGGCGTCGCCTTGCGGTTTCCCCGCATGCTGCGGTGGCGGCAGGATAAACCCCTGCAAGAAGCCAACACATTGGCCGATCTGGAAGAGTTATTGCGCATTTACGGCTAATCGCGGGCCTGCCCCGCTTGCTTTGACGCGGTGGCGCGCCTAGGTACTTTAGACGTTAAAAAGAGGTATATGATGTTCCAACTCCCCTTCCCCGTCCGTGATGCAAATGCTGGTGCTGGCACCTCTCCTTTCGGGGACCTGCCAGAATGGAATCTTGATGATCTGTATACCGGTGAAAACGCGCCCGAACTAAAGCGCGATCTGGACTGGCTGGAGGAGGCCTGCCGCAGCTTTGCCGCTGATTATGAAGGTAAGCTGGCAGATTTAGACGCCGCGGGTTTTCTGGACTGCGTGCTGCGCAACGAAAAGATCAACCAGATCGCCGGGCGCATCATGTCCTTTGCGGGCCTGCGTTATTATCAACTCACCACCGATGCGGGCCGGGCCAAATTCATGTCCGACATGCAGGAAAGCATCACGAATTTCACCACACCACTGGTGTTTTTTACGCTGGAACTGAACCGTCTGGAAGATGATCATCTGAGCAAGCTCTTGGCCCAGAATGCTGATCTTGCACGCTATAAGCCGGTGTTCGACCGCATCCGTGCGATGAAGGATCACCAGCTGAGCGATGAGTTGGAAAAGTTCCTGCATGATCTGGGTGTCGTCGGCGACGCATGGGAACGCCTGTTTGATGAAACGATTGCTGGACTGGAATTCGAGGTCGATGGCGAGCCGCTGAACATCGAAGGGGTGCTGAACCTGCTGACCGATCCCGGCCGGGAGATTCGCGAAGCCGCCGCGCGCGAGCTGGCCGATGTATTTCAAAGCAATATCAAAACCTTTGCAAGGGTTCACAACACCCAAGCCAAGGAAAAAGAGGTCATCGACCGCTGGCGCGGCATGCCGACCCCGCAAACCGGCCGCCACCTGAGCAACGATGTCGAACCCGAGGTCGTCGAGGCCTTGCGGAACGCCGTCGTCAACGCCTATCCCAAGCTGAGCCACCGCTATTACGAGCTGAAGCGTAAATGGTTGGGTCTGGACGTGATGCAGGTCTGGGACCGTAACGCCCCGCTGCCGATGGAAGACCCCAAAATCGTGGATTGGGACCGCGCCCAAAGCATGGTGATGGATGCCTATAACGCGTTCGATCCGCGCATGGGCGAAATTGCCAAACCGTTCTTTACCGATGGCTGGATCGATGCGGGCGTAAAGCCGGGCAAAGCGCCGGGTGCCTTTGCCCACCCGACGGTGACCAATGTGCACCCCTATGTGATGCTGAACTATCTTGGCAAACCGCGTGATGTGATGACGCTGGCGCATGAGTTGGGCCATGGCGTTCATCAGGTTCTGGCCGCTGGTCAGGGTGAAATGCTGTCGTCCACGCCGTTGACCTTGGCCGAAACCGCATCGGTGTTTGGCGAAATGCTGACCTTCCGCAAGATGCTCGACAATGCCAAGACCAAAACCGAGCGCAAAGTTCTGCTGGCGGGCAAGGTCGAGGATATGATCAACACGGTCGTCCGTCAGATCGCGTTCTATGATTTCGAGTGCAAGCTGCACGACGGGCGGCGTGGTGGGGAGCTGACCCCCGATGATATCAACGCCCTGTGGATGTCCGTACAAGCCGAGAGCCTTGGACCGGCGTTCGAGTTTATGGACGGCTATGAGACCTTTTGGGCCTATATCCCCCACTTCGTTCATTCGCCGTTCTATGTCTATGCCTATGCCTTTGGCGACGGGTTGGTGAACGCGCTTTATGCGGTTTATGCCGAGGGCAAGCCGGGCTTTGAGGACAAGTATTTTGATATGCTGAAAGCCGGTGGATCGAAGCATCACAAAGAGCTGCTGGCCCCATTTGGGTTGGATGCATCAGATCCGGCGTTCTGGGACAAGGGTCTTTCGATGATTTCAGGCTTCATCGATGAATTGGAAGCGATGGAAGACTAGGCGGATGCTGCGCTGAAGAGAAGAATGCCTTCGGCGAGGATTTTTTACCATTTGGAAATAAAGACGTGAAGTATTGAACGGGCCTTTGAATATTCAGAGGCCCGTTTTTTCGTTTTACTTTAATTGGCTGTCTTTACTGCCGCGACGGTTGATGCCGCCGCGTGTTTCGGGGCGGTTGTCACGTTCATTCACACAGTCGATACATAGCTTTACCCCGGGCAATGCCGCGCGGCGCGCTTCGGGGATCGGCTCTTCGCATTCGGCGCAGTGGGTGCGGCTTTCGCCCTGCGGTAACTTGCGCGCCTTGAGGCGGGCCAGCTCGTCGTTGATCGACGCCTCGATCTGTTCGCTTACTGCGCCGTCTTTTGCCCAACCTCCGGCCATTTTACGCCTCCTCTCGGGTTACCTGGGCCTAGCGTGCTGCATAGGCCATATCGATCATTGCTTGTGTGCCTTTGCTGAATTCGAGCGGGCACGGATAGGCAGCGCCCGTCGTGACCGAGCGGCCAAAGGCTTCGACCTGTTCAATATAATGATTTGTGCCGGGGAAACGTTCCGTGGTGATTGTATTCTTTTCCGTTTCTAGGTGCAGCTCGGCCTGTGAATGAACGGTTGGATTGAACGGGCAGCTTAGGCGCAAGACGCCCTTTTCGCCGTGAACGACCACTTCCTGGCGCGGGAACATGCGCATCGACACCGTTGCGGAATAGCCAAAACCGTCAAACTCTGCGGCGACTTGGGCAAAGACATCAACGCCGTTTTCGTAGTCGATTTTCGCGTAAGGGATCGAGAGAGGTTCCTGCCCTGTCAAAAACCGCACGGAGCCAAAGGTATAGATGCCGATATCGGGCAACCCGCCGCCACCTGCCTCGGGTTTGTTACGGATGTTATCCATATCCCCGTTGTAAAACGAGAACGTCGCGCCAACATGGCGCACGCGGCCGATGTTGCCAGAGGCGATGATATCACGGGCGCGGATCATTTGCGGGTGGTGGACGATCATAAACGCCTCGGCCGCGAGCAGACCTGACGCGTCGCGTGCGGCGATTAACTGGTCAAAGTCCGACGCCTGCATCGTCATCGGTTTTTCGCAGAGCACATGCTTTCCTGCCTCAAGTGCCTTGAGGGTCCATTCGACATGCATGTGGTTGGGTAGCGGGATATAGACCGCGTCAATCTCTGGATCAGCCAGCAATGCGCTGTAATCGGAATAAACCTTAATATCCGGCGCGAAAGTCTTGAAACCTTCGGCTTTTTCGGTGCTAGAGGTGGCGAGTCCCGCAAGACGTGCGCCCCGCGCGGCATGGATCGCAGGCCCCATATGTTCGTAGGCAAAGTTTGCCGCGCCGATGATGCCCCAGTTCAATGTTTTCATGTCCAGCCTCCTGTTTTGGCGCAGTTTAGGCAGGATCGGCAGACAAGACGAGGGGGAATGAGAAACCCCCGCAATAGCCGGGGCTATGCGGGGGCGCGTTTTCGACAAGGATGGGGCGTTAGGCGTTCGCCATCATCCCTTTTTCGCGGGCCAATTCGCGCATGCGCTGTTGCAGCTTTTCGAACGCGCGCACCTCGATTTGGCGTATGCGTTCGCGGCTGACATCATACTGGCTGCTCAGATCTTCGAGCGTGATGGTTTCATCGGACAGACGGCGCTGTGTCAGAATATCCTTTTCGCGGTCATTCAACACGTCCAGTGCCTCGGCCAGCATCTCGCGGCGTGTTTCCAACTCGTCACGTTCGGCGTAGTCACCAGCTTGATCGGCATCTTCATCCTCGAGCCAATCCTGCCATTGCATGGTGCCTTCGCCCTCGGACCCGACGGTCGCGTTCAAGGACGCATCGCCGCCCGACATACGACGGTTCATCGAGATGACTTCGGTTTCGGTCACACCCAAATCGGTCGCAATACGGGCAACGTTTTCAGGGCGCATGTCGCCCTCTTCCAACGCACCAATACGGTTTTTCGCCTTACGCAGGTTAAAGAACAGTTTCTTTTGGCCCGAGGTGGTGCCGAGTTTGACCAAGCTCCACGAGCGCAGGATATACTCCTGGATCGAGGCGCGAATCCACCACATGGCATAGGTCGCCAGACGGAAACCTTTTTCAGGATCAAAACGTTTCACGGCCTGCATCAGACCGACGTTGGCCTCGGAGATCACTTCAGCCTGTGGCAAGCCATAGCCACGATAGCCCATGGCGATTTTCGCCGCCAAGCGCAGGTGAGATGTGACCATCCGATGCGCGGCTTCGGTGTCTTGCTCCTCAACCCAACGTTTGGCGAGCATGTATTCTTCTTCAGGTTCCAACAGCGGAAATTTGCGGATTTCCTGCATGTAGCGGTTTAGACCGCCCTCTGGTGTTGGTGCTGGCAGATTTGCGTAATTAGCCATTTTCTTGTCCCTTTCCCTAGTTTTAGGGGCCCATGTTATTGGGCTTAACATAGATATGGAGAGCGCTAACACTGATTTCAAGTGCTCTCTATCGTCAGTTTCTTAATATGGCGTTAATCTTAATGAAGGAAAGCTTACACGGCGATGCTCACGCGGACGTGCAGTTTGTGACGATTACGTCTGCGCCAGCCCGACCAGTTCCAGCAGTTCCGTCATATCGCGCGGCAAAGGGGCCTCGAACCGGACCATTTCGCCCGTGACGGGATGTTCAAACCCCAAAACCGCAGCGTGCAGCGCCTGCCGTGGAAAGGCCCGCACGGCGTCGGACGCGATTTCAGGCAAGGCCGCCTTGGGCAGTTTGCGTTTACCCCCATAGGTTTGATCCCCGACCAGTGAATGCCCCGCATGGGCCATATGCACCCTGATCTGATGCGTGCGCCCGGTTTCCAGCCAGCATTCCATCAGCGCCAACACAGGAGGATTGCCAAAGCGGTGGATCGTCCGCGCACGGGTTACAGCGTGACGACCGCCCTGAAACAGCACCGCCTGACGTTGCCGATCGGTGCGGTGGCGCGCCAGTTGCGTGGTCATCTTGAGGATATTGCCCGGCTCAAAGCTCGCCCCTTTGACGCCGCGCAGGCGCGGGTCATTGGCGTCGGGCACACCATATACAAGCGCCTGATAATAGCGTTCGACCGTGTGTTTTTCGAATTGTTTCGCAAGCCCGTGATGGGCCGCGTCGGATTTTGCCACCACCAAAAGGCCCGAGGTGTCTTTGTCGATGCGGTGCACGATACCGGGGCGCTTCATACCGCCAACGCCAGATAGATCATCACCACAATGCGCCAACAGCGCGTTGACCAAGGTACCAGACGGGCTGCCGGGGGCCGGATGCACGACCATGCCCGCAGGTTTGTTGATCACGATCAGATCGGAATCCTCAAAGATCACATCAAGTGGGATGGATTCGGCGGCGATGTGGCTTTCCTCGGCCTCTTCAACGTCGATGGTGACTTCCTGCCCTTCCATGACACGTGCACGCGGGTCTGTGACGACAAAGCTGTCGATTTGCACGGCCCCATCGGTGATCAGCCGCAGCAAACGGGTGCGCGACAGGTTCGCATCCTCTGGCACATCGCGGGCAAGCGCCTTATCAAGGCGCGGCGGCGGTGTGTCCGCGATGACAAAGCTAATACGGCGGTGCGACATGACTGATCCTTCCGAGCCCCCAAACATCAAATTCCTGCGGAGACTGGTGACGGTGCTGACCGCCACAATGATTTTCGGCCTTCTAGTCGTGATTGGCCTGCTTGTCATCCGCTTCTCGAGTACGGCCCCAGATTTACCGGAAGTGATCGCACTGCCAAGCGGTGAAAAAGCGACGGCGTTTACCCAAGGCCCTGATTGGTATGCCATTGTGACGCAAGATAATCAGATTTTGATTTTCGACCGGACAAGCGGAAATTTACGACAAACCGTCGATATCGAATAGTAGGGTCATTATTAAATAGCTGAAGGGGGGGGGATGGTACCACCTCCTGGTCTCGAACCAGGGACCTCCTGATCCACAATCAGGCGCTCTAACCAACTGAGCTAAGGCGGCACTTGCGCCGATCTAACGTCCAAGCAAAAAGATTGCAATACCCTAAGACGCGGGAATTTGATTTGTTCGTGTTCACGGCCTATTTGGCCAAACTTGCCTTTCATCTGCACCCGCGCTAGGGCTGGCGACAACATTTCGGAGGGACCTATGGGTATCGACACTGAACGCGACATCGAAGCAAATCTGCAAATCGGCCCGACCGATGCAGGCATGGTTCGGCTATTTATTGAAGCCGAGGGCGGCATTGAGATTCCGATGGATTTCACGCCAGACGAAGCTGTAGAGATCGCCGAAGAAATCATGGCAGCGGCCCACCGCGCCGGTAAAGCCGGCAACAAAAAGCGCTAAGCGTGTTGAGCCGGGGATAAGGGGGCCAGCCCCCACCGCGCCAAGGCGCGGCCCCCCGGGATTTAAATCCATTTGGAATTCAAGATCAGTCCCAATGCGGGGTCATGTGTGGATCACGCAGATGATGGAGCCTGCGTGCTGCGTGGGTGGCAAACCTATGGGTCATGGCCTTGCGGCGGGCGGCCGCAAGGCGGGTTTCCGCGCCCATGCGCAGGACTTCGGCGCCGTAGCCATCGGCGATGATCAGGCCGGAATTATCTGGCAGAAGATCTGTGTCGAAATCCGCATCAACGGCCCAGAAGAAGCGGTCTGCCCATTCAAGATAGCCCTGCCATTTGCTGTCGGTCATGAAATCAGCTCGGCTGGATTTGCATTCGACGATCCAGATGTCGCCCTTGGGGCCAAGGGCCATCACATCGACGCGCAGGCCGCGGGTGGGGACCAGTTCCTCGACGCAGACAAAGCCAAGGGCAGACAGGTGGCGCGCCACGCCGCGGGCCAGAACTTGACCGGGCTGAAGTTGTTTGGTGTCGTCAAGCATCATACGCGCAACTATGAACAATAGGTGAACATGAGGCAAGTCCTGACCTTGCGGCTTGGTAATCTTGCTGTGCCGCCCTATCTTTGGAGCCTGTGATAAAGGGGCGATCCATGACAGATGAAACAACCCATACGTCGGGCAACCAGCGCGGGGCGCGCTATGCCCTAGAGCTTGAGGCGCATCTAAGCTGGCTGGATACATTTTCCGGCACGGCCTTGGGTGTTCTGGCCGTGGCATCGGGGATTTATACCTATCTAGGGGTGTCGTCCTTGCTGGATGACAATGGCGCGATGTCGGCCTTTGCCGCGATTGCCTATTCCATCGCTGTCTCTGTCGGCATCTTTGTGTTCTGGTCCTACATGCTGCGTCTGTTTCCCGCTGTGCGCAGCGCGCGGGCGCGGGTCGGATTGTTGGGGGCCATGGGCCTCGGGTCATTTGCAATCATCGCGATGTCCAGTTGGCTGAATGCTGCGGCCCTTGCCGGTTCGGCGGCGGTCGAGCAGCATCTGGCCGTCACGGTGCAGGAATATCAGGGATCGCTGGAACGCGCCCACGAGATTGCCCTGTCCGCCCAAGGGCTGGAACGTGACGTGACCCGCGTCCGCCAAAGTTTTGAAGACCTGAGCGAGCAAGAAGCCAGTGGCGGGCTGTCCGGGCTTGCCGGGCGCGGGGCGGTGTTCCGGGTGTTGCGGCAAAAATCATCCGAACTGGCCGGGCTTGAGGCGCAGATTGCCACGCAAACCCCGCTGGTCGAGGCCGCCTTTGCCGAAGGTAACCAATTGCTCAGCCGGATGCGCGCGCTGACGGTTGAACCCGGCCCGGTTGAGGCGCGTTCGGTCGAGTTTTCAGAACAGGCCGTGCGGCTTGCCGGTCTGATCGCCCAATTGCGCCAGCTTTCCGTTGCATCCTTGGTTGAGCGTGCAGCACAGGATTTGTCTGCTTCGGTTGTACTGCCAGAGCTGGACGGCAATTCAGAAGAGCAGCGCGGCAATCAGGCGTCGACAATCACATCGGTGCTTGAGGTCTTGGCCCAACGCGCCACCACATTGGAGCGCGCAGCGCAAGCCGTGCTGGCCATGCCACCGCCGAACGAGACGACCTATACCCCCATTTCCAGCGCCGATGCGGTGATCAAATACGCGCGCAACTTTGTGCCATCCTGGGCTGGTGCCATCGCGATTGATCTGTTGCCGGCCGTTTTGGTGTTCATCCTTGCCATCACCCACGGCGCGATCCGCGAGGGGCGCGAAGGCACATCTATCGAAGAAACCCTGACGCTGGCCGAGCTGCGCGCCGCCGTGAACGCCATGCGTGACGTCGAAGCGTCGATGAAAGGCACGGTAGAGATTGCGGAGGCCACCACCGAAAGCCCGCCCCGCGTCACCCCGTTGAAATCATCATGAGCGACACGGCCGACACACCCAAACGCAACCCGATTGGCAGGGTGCTGGCTTGGGTGCTGATCTTTCAACTGGGGTTGGCGGGGTTGCTGTTTTGGGGCGACCTGCGTGACGGGTTGCGCCTGCCCGGTTTTGGCCCGCGCGCGCCGGAACTGACTGAACCCGTGCGCCCCGGTGACCAAACAAGGCGATTCCGTCCTGACCGCGCGCCGCCCGGCGGCCAACCCATGCCATCATCGCCCCTGCCCGACCGGTTGACGCTGACCGTGGTTGAGGGCGGGCAAAGGGTGCTGCTGGAGGGTGGCATCGTACCGGGCGATGCCGACCGGATCGAGAAGCAACTGGCCGAGCTTACCCCCAAGCCTCAAGGCGTGATCCTGAACTCCCCCGGCGGGTCAGTGCAGGACGCGTTATTGCTGGGCCGCTATCTGCGCGATGCGGATCTGACAACGGCATTGCGCTCTGGCGATATCTGCTATTCCGCCTGCCCCTATTTGCTGGCGGCAGGGATAGGTCGCACCGTTCCCGATGATGCCTCCGTCGGTGTACACCAGCATTATTTCGGGGAAAGCACGCTGCTGCCCGCCTTTGTCGCGGTGGAAGATATCCAGCGGGGTCAGGGCGAAGTCATGACATATCTGGATGACATGGGCATCGATCCGCTGGTGATGCAGCATGCATTGGTCACCCCGCCCGATGAAATCTATGTGCTGCTTCCGCAAGAGCTGGAACGCTACCGTTTTATAGAAAAACCGAGCGACAGCTAAGATAGCCCCTTGTCGTGGGGCCAGCGCGGGCCTACCTGTTGGCTGTGACGGTTCTGCCCTGTTTGTAAAAGTTACATTCCAGTGGCCTTAAGCAAATCCGAGGGAGCTGGCTCTGTTCGAACCCTGGTTCTTTTACCTGGCGCCCACCTGTACATACAGGTCCTCGGGAATATACAACGGTACGGCAGTGGTGGTTCCGTCACACTTTGCAAGCGCGCTGAACGCGCGCCAGCACCAGATTTCATAAACTTGGATTAAAACGCTTCGGGACGCGCTTCGCGGGCCATGTGATCCAGAACCGCGTTTACGAATTTCGGCTCATCGCT
The DNA here is from genome assembly GCF_964021855.1 of uncultured Sulfitobacter sp. Classification (NCBI taxonomy): domain Bacteria; kingdom Pseudomonadati; phylum Pseudomonadota; class Alphaproteobacteria; order Rhodobacterales; family Roseobacteraceae; genus Sulfitobacter; species uncultured Sulfitobacter sp. The sequence continues at coordinate 556,101 of NZ_CAXHZD010000002.1, read as the reverse complement.
GCCTTCAAAGAACGCGCGTGCCACGTCTACGTATTCGGTGATCACGACCTTTGGCGGCGTGTCCTGATCGCGCAGCTCAGCACCCGCGGCACGGAACAAGGCGCGCAATGTCGGGTCGATGCGCGCAATCGGCCATTTCGCAACCAAGGCGCGGTCGGTCATCTGGTCAATCGCGGCTTGATCGTTCACAGCCGTCTCAAGCACCTGAGAGAAATGGCGGATGTCGCCGTCGATCATTTCCTCGCCATCATAAGTCGCCCCGAACCGGTGGTTCAGGAACTCTACCTTCACGGTGTCATAGCTTTGCGATGAATGTTCCATCTGGAACAGCGCCTGCACCGCGTAAAGTCGCGAGGCTGATTTCATCTTGCGTTTTTGATTGCCCGAAAGGCCGGCGGTAGGTGTCATGCTGTCTTGGGTCCGTCATTGTCGCCCGCCATCAGATATTCATCCGAGCGGGGCTTGAAACCGATGTCTTTGCGAATTTCGCCCCACTTACGGGCGAGCGCGATCAGATGCAAGGCCGCAGCAGCAGCGCCGCCCCCCTTGTTTTGCCCGGCTGGATCAGCACGGACGGCTGCCTGCTCGTGATTTTCCACAGTCAGGATGCCATTGCCGATGCACAGCCCCTGCAAGCCCAGCAATTGCAGCGCGCGACTGCTGTCGTTGCACACGGTCTCGTAATGGGTTGTTTCCCCACGGATCACACAGCCAAGGGCGACATAACCGTCAAAGTTGCTTTTGCGGTCAGAGATGCCGATGGCGGTGGGAATTTCCAACGCGCCGGGCATTTCAACCACATCCCATTCAACGCCAGCAGCTTCCAATTCGGCCTTGGCCCCTTTGAGCAACCCATCCGCGATGTCGGAATAATAGGGCGATATCACGATCAAAACCTTAACGGGCTTGTCAAACTGCGGCGTGACCAATGTGGTGTGATTTGTAGCTACCATTGGGATTACTCCGTTGTGATGGGGCGTGTGCCCACGATGCTCAGGTCATAGGCGTCCAGACCCAGATAGCGCGTGTCGGGGTTGTCCGTCAGCAAAACCAGCTTGTGCAGGCCCAGCGTCGCCATGATCTGTGACCCCAGACCGGTGCGTTTGATGGTGCGGGGGCGCTCGTCTTCCTCGTCTTCGAACCGCAGGCGCGGATCGGGGTCGCGGAACAGCAGCACGGCACCGCGCCCCTCGTCGGCGATGATCTGCATCGCGCGGGGCAATTCGTCTGCTGGGCTTGGACCAAGGCCCAAGATATCCTCTAGCGCATTAATCGCGTGGGTGCGTACCAACACAGGCGCGTCCGTGGTCAGATCGCCCTTGGACAATACCACGTGATCGGTGCCGCTGATCTCGTCGGTAAAGATTTGCATCTTCCAGTCGCCGCCATAGGCCGATGTCACCATGCGGCTTGTGCGCTCAACCAGCAGGTTGTCGTGTTTGTGGCGGTAGGCGATCAAATCGCTGATGGTGCCCATCTTCATGTCGTGCTCTTTGCAGAACTCAACCAGATCCGGCAGCCGCGCCATGGTGCCGTCTTCCTTCATGATCTCGCAAATCACGCCCGACGGGTGCAGCCCCGCAAGCCGCGAGATATCAACCGCAGCCTCTGTATGGCCCGCGCGCACCAGCACACCGCCATCGCGTGCGCGCAGGGGGAACACATGCCCCGGTGTGGCGATATCCGCAGGGCCAATATCTTCGTCAATGGCCGCCTTCACGGTCAGCGCACGGTCGCCTGCAGAAATGCCGGTGGACACGCCCTCACGGGCCTCGATGGACACGGTAAATGCGGTCTCATGCCGGGCCGAGTTATTGACCGCCATCATCGGCAATCCCAGCTTATCAATCCGCGCTTCCGTCAGTGGCAAACAGATCAATCCGCGCCCGTGAGTGGCCATAAAGTTGATTGCAGCCGCATCGGCAAACTGCGCAGGGATCACCAAATCGCCCTCGTTTTCACGGTCTTCGTGATCGACCAGAATAAACATCCGGCCCTGACGGGCCTCTTCGATGATCTCATCAATAGGAGAGATGGCCGATGACAATTCAGTTTCAACCGGGCCGGGCGTTTCAAATTGCATGGGGCATTCCTCTTGTGTCGCGTGTTCTGGCACATAGCCCACCACACGCGACTTTGCTAGAGCAGGGGCACCAACGCCCCTGCTTCATTTTGCCAAATAAACTCAATTCCGCCGCGTCATCCGCGCGCAGGTGCTCGCGTTAGGCCCCTGCCCCGAAATAACGCCCTGCCTCAAGATACCCGGCAGCCTTGCTTGCGGCAGACCAGTCGCGTTCAATCGCGGTGTCGCCGATGATCAGCACTTGATCGCCGGCCAGCCTGCGGCCCTGCACCGCATCATTCAGATGATCGCGCATGTCGGACCAACTGTCGGTGAACTTCGGGGCCTGACCTGCAAAATCCAGCGCGGGGTTCGCGCCAGCAATCGTTGCAGGAACAAGCGGACGGTGCACCAGCGCCAGCTTTTGCGCCCCTTGAACGGTGTTCAACACATCGGCCTGACGTACCGGCATCTGCGGCGCATCTGCACGCACCACCCGCAGCGCATTGTTTGAAAACAGCAGCGCCAGAATATCACGCCCCGTGGCCTGACGGATTGCCGCATAAGCCTTGTAATCCAACCCCAGCTCGCGCGCCCGTTTGACGCGCATTTTCACGACCATCAGCGGGATCGTCTTTGGCATTGCCGCTTCGCGGGCCTTTTGCCATTGAAAGCTGCGCCATTTATGGCCGCTCTCCATGCTGGGGCCGTTGTTATGGCCGATCCCCGCGCTCATGACATTTCCGCCAGCCGCGCGACGTAACGCGCCAAGGTATCAATCTCGAGGTTGATGCGGTCGCCGATGGCCACATCGCCCCATGTCGTCACTTCTTTGGTATGGGGGATAAAGTTGATGCCAAAATCACAACCGTTCACCTCGTTCACCGTCAGGGAGGTACCGTTCAGCGCAACCGATCCTTTGGGCGCGATGAACCGCGCAAGGGCAAGCGGCGCGCGCAAGGTAACGCGGGTGCTGTCCCCGTCATCCTGCATCGCGATCACTTCGGCGACGCCATCAACATGGCCCGATACAATATGCCCGCCCAGTTCATCACCGACCTTCAGCGCCCGTTCCAAGTTCACCCGCCGCCCCAATTTCCAATCGCCAAGGTTGGTTTTCTCGACGGTTTCGGCGCTAATCTGGACCTCGTACCAATTGGGCCCCAGATCCACGACAGTCAGGCAAACGCCGTCGCTGGCGATGGACGCCCCCATATCGATCCGGCTTGTGTCATATCCGGTTTCAATGCGCGCACGCAGGTCCCCTTCTTGCGTAAGCGTTGCGATTTTTCCGACGTCTGTGATAATTCCTGTAAACATGCGCAGCCCTTTTTGTATCCTCTAAGGAGTTAGCCGCCCGCCCCGATCATGACAAGTCCGCGTCGCCGCCCCATTTTAGCCCCAATTGAATGAATATACCTGAGTTAATCAGTATGAACCGAAAGCCGAGATGAATTCCGCCCCCTCAGAACATAGGGTTTTCTTGTTTTTGCAAGGTCCCCATGGCCCCTTCTTTAACAGATTGGGAAAAATGCTCCGGCTTGCCGGGGCCGAGGTGTGGCGTGTGGGTTTTAATGCAGGCGACCGGGCATTCTGGTTTCATCCGGCCAGCTATATCCCGTTTCGGGGTAAGGCAGACGCCTGGAAAGACACCTTTGTTGGACTGCTCGCCGACAAAGGTGTCACTGATATTGTGCTATACGGCGACACGCGCCCTATCCACGCGCAGGCCGTGGCCGAGGCCAAAGCCCGCGGCCTGACCGTGCATGTGTTCGAGGAAGGCTATATGCGGCCTTACTGGGTCACCTATGAACGCGGCGGATCAAACGGCAATTCGCGGCTGATGGACATGACCATCGACCAGATGCAGGCGGCGCTGGCCAATTCCGATATGGAAGCCCCCTTGCCGCCCGGCCATTGGGGCGACATGCGCCAGCATGTGTTCTATGGCGCGCTCTATCACTGGTTTATTCTGGCGCGGAACGGCGACTATCGTAATTTCCGCCCCCACCGCAGCATTCCGGTCACCAAAGAGTTCAGCCTGTATATCAAGCGGCTGTTGCTGATGCCTGTGCTGGCCTTGGACCGGTTGATTGCGACAATGCGTATCCGGTTGGGCGGGTTCCCCTATCATCTGGCCCTGTTGCAGTTGGAACATGACAGTTCATTTCAGGAACATTCCAAATTCGATACAATGTCAGATTTTCTGCGTCTCGTGGTCGAAGGCTTTGCCAACGGCGCGCCGCGCCATCATCATCTGGTGGTCAAAGCACATCCGCTGGAAGACGGCCGCACGCCGGTGCGCGGCGATCTTAAACGCATCGCCCGCGAATTGGGCGTGTCAGACCGCGTGCATTACGTACGCGGCGGCAAGCTGGCGCAACTTCTGAACGATGCGCGCACGGGGGTGACTGTGAACTCCACCGCCGGCCAGCAAGTGCTTTGGCGGGGTATCCCCCTTAAGGTGTTTGGCCACGCCGTCTATGCCAAGCCCGAATTTGTATCCGATCAGCCGTTGCATGAATTCTTTGCAGGTGCTGCGCGTCCCGACAACAAGGCCTACAAGGACTACCGGCGCTATCTGTTGGAAACATCTCAGCTGCCTGGTGGGTTCTATGCCGCACGCGGCCGCACCCAGTTATTGCGCCAAGTGGTGGACATGATGCTGGCCGATCACGACCCTTACGACGCACTGGAACAGGGCACCGCGGCCCCTCGGCAACAGTTGCGCGCTGTAACTTAGGCCAATCCCTTCCAAACAGTAGCTTTTTGATCAGAACTGCGATAGGTTGTCCCAAATTACGTCGAAACAATCGGCGATCTTGAGGCAGAAATTTGAATAGGTCGAGGAGACCGGGCAGTGAAATCCGTATCTTTTCGGTGGGCACGTCCCATCGCAGTTCTTGCGGCAATCGCCGTGATATCTTCATGTGGCTTGCCGCAAGTTGGCCCTAATAAACGTCAAATATTTTCCGGTTCCGTGCAGCGCGAAGGCGACGCATTCATTGTCGAAGTCAATGATCGCGTGTCCCGTGCCACCGCCGTGACCCCCGCATTGGGTTTCAGCCAGGCCTTTATTAATGCAGGGCAAATCGGGTCGGACACGATCAATGCCGGTGATACGCTGGGCCTGACGATCTGGGAAAACGTCGATGACGGCCTGCTGGCAAGCCAAGCCAGCAACGCAACCATGCTCGAAGAGGTCCAAGTGGACGGCGCTGGCTTTATCTTTGTGCCCTATGCCGGGCGCATCAAAGCATCAGGCAATTCGCCCGAAGCAATCCGCCGCATCATCACCGAACGCCTGTCCGAACAGACACCTGATCCGCAGGTTCAAGTGCGCCGCATTGCGGGCGACGGGGCAACAGTATCCCTGATCGGTGCGGTGGGGGCGCAAGGCGTTTACGCCATTGAACGTCCAACTCGCACATTGTCGACCATGCTGGCACGCGCCGGCGGTGTCTCCATCACACCGGAAATCGCGCAGGTCACCGTTCTGCGTGGCGGCCAACGTGGCAAAATCTGGTTTGAAGACTTGTACGAGCACCCCGAACTGGACATCGCCCTGCGCGGCGGCGACCGCATCTTGGTCGAGGAAGACACACGGTCGTTCACCGCACTTGGTGCAACCGGGTCCCAACAACGGGTGCCGTTTGAATCGCAAAACCTGTCCGCGCTAGAAGGCATTGCGCAGGTTGGCGGCCTGAATGCACGCTCGGCCGATCCGACGGGCGTATTTGTGTTCCGTAATGAACCCCAAGAGGTCGCCGCACAGGTTCTGGGCCGCAGCGATCTGCAAGGCGCGCAACGCCTTATCTACGTGCTGAACCTGACCAAGCCCAACGGCATGTTCATGGCCCGCGACTTTGTGATCCGCGATGGCGACACGCTTTACGTTACCGAAGCGCCATTCACCCAGTGGAGCAAAGTCATCTCGTCGATCACTGGCCCTGCAGGCTCGCTCAACAGCTTGAGCAACCTTACCTCGAGCAACTGATCGCAAAAATGGCTTTAGGGCCTGAGATATACGACAGCCCCGCCGCCGGACCTCAACAGGACCGGCGGCTTTTTGTGTATAATGGCGGGTTTCTTCGGCAAAAACGCCTGCGCCGGGTTTTGCAGCTGTCAGGATATTCCATCCATCTTGGCCTGCCCCGCAAGGGCGATGCCGTTGCAATTTGGGGCAATTCCCCCACCGCACATCGCGGCCTTGCGGTTGCCGCCAAACGTGACGTGCCGGTTGTGCGCGTTGAGGACGCGCTGCTGCGCTCGTTGTTTCCCGGCCGCGCAGGGGAGCCGCCGCTGGGACTGCTGATCGACAGCAAAGCAGCGCATTTTGATCCGTCCCGCCCGTCCGATCTGGAAACCCTGCTGGCCACCCATCCGCTGGATGATACGGCCCTGCTGAACCGCGCACGCGGCTGCATCGCCCGCATGATCGAGGCGCAACTGACCAAATACAGCGGCTTTGACACAGACCTGCCCGCCCCAGACCCCGGCTATGTGCTGGTGATCGACCAGACCCGCGGCGATGCGTCCGTGACTGCCTCCGGTGCTGACCGGTCTCGGTTCTTGGAAATGCTGGTGTTTGCCCAGCAGGAAAACCCCGGCGCGCGCATTATCATCAAAACCCACCCCGAGACGGCCAAAGGATACCGCGCCGGGCATTTCGGCCCAGAAGACGCCAATGACCGGATCACGCTGCTCAGCGACCCCATCAGCCCGTGGGCCCTGTTTGAAGGGGCGGTGCGCGTCTATACCGTGTCGTCGCAAATGGGGTTCGAGGCGATCTTTGCCGGCCATAAACCCCGCGTCTTTGGCCAGCCGTTTTATGCAGGCTGGGGCCTGACGGATGACGAATTTCCGGTGCAACGCCGCCAACGTACTCTCACCCGCGCCCAGCTGTTTGCCGCGGCGATGATATTATATCCCACATGGTACGACCCGCACCGCGACCAGCTTTGCGATCTGGAAACCGCCATCGAAACATTGGCCGCACAAACCCGCGCGTGGCGCGAGGATCACAAGGGCTGGACCGCATCTGCCATGCGGCTGTGGAAACGCCGCCCCCTGCAACGGTTCTTTGGCGCGTGGTCACCGGTCATATTCAAAGATGACGCCGCGCGGGCACGCGAGGCCGGCAAGCCATGGATGGTGTGGGCTGGCAAAGCGGGCAGCGATCATGACGGCGCGATCCGGGTCGAAGACGGCTTCTTGCGCTCGCGCGGGTTGGGGGCCGATCTGGTACCGCCCCTGTCGTTGGTGTGTGATGATCTGGGCATTTACTATGATCCTCGCCAGCCCAGTCGGTTGGAAAAGTGGATCGAGACGCGGCAGAGCCTGCGCCCGGATCAACATCTGCGCGCCGAACGTTTGATCGCTGCGTTGCGTGCCAGCGGGTTGAGCAAATATAACCTTGGCAATGCTGCCGATCTAAAAGGGCTGACAAAAGGCCACCGCATATTGGTGCCCGGCCAAGTCGAGGATGACGCGTCGATCAAAACCGGTACGGACGCAGTATCGACCAATCTTGGGCTGTTGCAGGCGGTACGGGCGGCGCATCCGGATGCTGTGATCTTCTATAAACCGCATCCCGATGTCGAGGCTGGCCTGCGCAGCGGCGCTGTTGATGCGACTGATCTGGCGGATGTCGTGCTAAGCCATGCTGACCCCATCGCAGCACTTGCCCATGTTGATGAAGTTTGGACCATGACCTCGCTTTTAGGGTTCGAGGCGCTGGTGCGGGGGATCAAGGTCGTCACACTGGGCGCGCCGTTTTATGCGGGCTGGGGCCTAACGGACGACCGCGGGGACGTACCCGCCCGCCGCCGCGCCAAGGTGACATTAGAAGGCTTGGTTCACGCGAGTTTGATTGATTATCCGCGCTATTTTGATCCGCGCACAGGCAGCGCCTGCCCTGTTGAGATGGTCGTTGAGCGGTTGCGCGATGGCGATCTGCCGCATCCCGGTATGGCAAACCGTTTGCTGGCCAAGCTGCAGGGGGTCTTTGCCAGTAAAGCGCATTTGTGGCGCAAGGGGTAAGCGTTGGATTGGGGGCCAGCCCCCACACCCCCGGGATTTTGGACCATTTGGAATATTAGGTTTGAGTGCGGTCCCAGATGTGCAGCACGTCGGGGCCGATTGTTTGGGTCGAGTGGAGCGTAAAGCGTGGCGCGGAGGCGAGGCGGGTTATGCCAAGCGGGCCAATCGCAGGTACTCCGTCAGACCCGATCGTGACGCCGGCGGTAAAGCCCACGAGACGGTCGACCAGGCCAGCGTTTAGCAAGGTGGCCGCGAGCCCGCCGCCACCCTCGCAAAAGATCCGGGTCAGGCCATGGGTGCCTAGGTTTTGCAAAAGGTCATGCGGGTCGATTTGACCGGCATGGGTGGCGCAAGGGATCAGGGTTGCCCCGATGCCCTGCCACGCCTTGACCAGTTGCGGATCGGCGGTGCGCGCGTGGCACAGCAGCAGCGGAATTTCTGACGCCGTTTGCGCCAGTTTGCCGCCCAAGGGCAGATCGAGATGTTTGCTGATCACGATGCGCGCCGGTTGATGGGAGACGCCCAGATCTCGCACATTCAGGCTGGGATCATCTTTGCGCGCTGTGCCGCCGCCGACCATCACCGCATCATGACGCGCGCGCATGGCATGAACCAAGCGACGTGCCGGGGCTGCTGTGATCCATTGGCTGTCCCCTGTCGCAGTCGCGATGCGCCCGTCAAAGCTGCTGGCCAGTTTTAGCGTGACCATGGGGCGGCCTTGATCCACCTTTGAGAAAAAGCCGATGTGATCGGCGCGGGCCTGATCCTCGGACAGGCCGACCTCGACCGCGATACCTGCGTCTTGCAACATCGCAACCCCTTGGCCCCTTACACGCGGGTCGCTATCGGTGCAGGCAATGACCACGCGCGCGATCTGCGCATCAATCAAGGCCTGCGCGCAGGGGGGTGTTTTGCCGGTGTGTGCGCAAGGTTCAAGCGTGACATAGGCTGTTGCGCCTTTGGCTGCGCTGCCCGCTTGGCGCAAAGCTTCGGTTTCAGCGTGAGGACGCCCGCCGGGCTTGGTCCAGCCGCGCCCTATGACACGGGTGCCTTGCACGATGACACAGCCCACGGCGGGATTGGGCCAGACGGCCCCCTCCCCCCGTTTACCCAAAGACAGGGCAAGCGCCATAAACCGAGTGTCGTTTGCGGTTGTCACTCTTCTGGCGGAACGTCGGGGCGCAATTCCTGAACGAATTTATCGAAATCATCCGCCGCTTGGAAATTCTTGTAGACGCTTGCGAACCGCACATAGGCGACGGTGTCGATGCGGGCCAAGGCCTCCATCACGATCTCGCCGATTTGCTTGGACCCGATGTCGGTCTCGCCCATGCTTTCCAGACGCCGCACGATGCCTGAAATCATCTGGTCAATCCGTTCGGGATCAATCGGGCGTTTCTGCATCGAAATGCGGATGGAGCGTTCGAGCTTGTCACGGTCGAAGTCTTCGCGTTTGCCAGAGCTTTTGATGACAACAAGATCGCGCAACTGCACACGTTCATACGTTGTAAAACGGCCGCCACAGGCCGGGCAAAAACGGCGGCGGCGGATGGACACGTGATCCTCTGCCGGACGGCTGTCTTTGACTTGGGTATCTATATTTCCGCAAAACGGGCAGCGCATTGCCGTTCCCCTTTATTTTCTGATCCGCCTCAATAGTGGGGCTGTTCACCCTCTTGTCTAGAACTATAGGATACCCGCAGGGTTTTGGGTAGGGGCGAATTACATCGCTAAATGTTGTGTTTTGAAAAGTGGCATGAACCCAACAGCTGTCCCGTGCGTTGTCTCCGGAACGAAACAGAATTCAGGAGATCATCATGACCAAGACCCTATTTATTACAGGCGCATCCAGCGGCATCGGTGCCGCAACTGCCAAGGCGGCCGCAGCGGCCGGTTGGAACGTCGGATTGTTCGCGCGCAGCGAAGATAAGCTGAACGATCTGGTGGCAGAGATTGGCGCGCAAGCGATCGCCCTGCCCGGCGACGCCACATCTTACGAGGCGCAAAAGGATGCGCTGGACAAGCTGGCGGAAAAGTTCGGGCAAGTGGACGCCGTGTTTGCCAATGCCGGGCGCGGCACAGCGCAGGGCGGCACCGAAAAGGGCGATCCGGAGGATTGGAAATCCATGGTCGATCTGAACGTGATGGGCGCGCTTTATACCGCACATGCCGCCATGCCGCATCTGCGTAAAACGACCGGCCAATACGTCGTGACCGGTTCGGCGGCAGGGCGTCGCCATATCAAGGGATCGATCTATGGCGCGACCAAATTCTTTATCCACGGGTTTGCAGGCAATCTGGCGGATGAGATGGCCGAATGGGGTGGCCGTTGCATGGTGGTATCCCCCGGCATGGTGAACACCGCATTCTTTGACGAGGCCAAGCCAGACAAGCTGCAACCCGATGATGTCGCATCGGCTGTTATGCACGCGCTTGAGGCCCCGGCCCATGCTGCCGTGCGTGAAATCTATCTGATGCCAGTGGGTTAAACCCCTGATCTAAGAGGCTGGGCTAAGAGGCCGCAAAATGTGCCGCGACGCGCCTGACATGGGGTGCGTCGCGGTGTTCGAACAGATAGATACCCTGCCATGTGCCCAGCATCATCACCCCAGCTTGAACGGGGATAGACAGGCTGATGGGCAACATTGCCGCCTTGATATGGGCAGGCATATCATCTGGTCCCTCCAAGGTATGGGTAAGATACGACATCGACGGATCATCGCCGCGCGGGACGGCACGGCTAAAGAACGCTAGCAAGTCGCGCTGAACATCCGGATCGGCATTCTCTTGGATCAACAATGACGCAGAGGTGTGGCACACCATCAACGTCAGCAGCCCGTCAGACGAGGTATTCAGCCAGCGCGCTACGTCGGCCGTAAACTCGTACAGGCCCTGCCCGCGGGTCGAAATCTGAAACTCGGTAATCATCAGCGCAGCTTAGGCGCGCAATCTGGTACAGACAACCGCCGGTCAGCGGCTGGGCAGGTACAGATCAGGGCAAAACGACAACGCGTGCCCCACAGACAGCCGCGAGCCCTGTCGGTTAAGCGATGGACCAACGATGAACACGTTCACCGGCGTCAGCCCCTTAGGATCAAGCGTAAATGACACAGCGTTAGGTTGGCCAAACCCGCGAACCTGCGGCGCGCTGACATAGATGTCTTGGTCGCTGCGCGCACCAAGTTCATCACGGGCATAATCCGCAGCGGCACACCAAATACCGCGCGCACCATGGCCCGTGTCGCCTTCGATCCGGACGCCGTTTTCCAGTGGCGTGAACACGAGCCCACCGTTTGCCGGATACCCTTGGGCCGCCAAAGGGCCCGCCATCGCCGAGGCTATGACGACTGCTGCGATATTGCGTTTCATAACAGGCTCCATCCCTTACAGGTCTTTCAATTCGATAATGTAATCTTTGCAATACTGGATGCTATGCCCGATGGTCAGGCTAATGCTTTGCTGGTCGACACTGATGGAATACGATTTCCGTGGCGGGCTTGGCAGATCGTTGGGGTCGGTGGTGAAAACAACGCCGATACTGCCCGCGCCGCTGATCGACGGGCCGCGCGGGGTCTTGATATATATCCGCGTTGAATTGGTCATCCCGACCCGATCCTGTGCATAGCTTGCCGCAGCGCACCAAATACCACTCGGGCCTTCGCCTCTCGCCTCGATCACCTCAAAGCTTGATCCGCCAAGCGGAATAACATTCAAACGGTTGATCGTCTCATAGCTTTGCGCATGGGCCGCGAAGGGCACCGTGGCGCAGATTACGGCAGCAAGAATTGAACGCATTTGGACATCTCCTATTCAGCGGCTTTCCTTTTAAGATAGTGCCGCGATACAAATAACAAATCACAGCTCGGTGACTGGTGCCTTGCAGCTGTGGGCGGGCGGTTTGGGCCCTATTTGACATCCCTTGGTACGGCAGCGAATGTTCGTCTGTTCAGTTTGACATAGATCGGAGGCGCTTTGTTAACCGGAAAAGTCGTTGCCGTGGCAAAGGATAGTGTTCACCACTTTTCAAAAAAAGTGGTCTCTGAAATTCGCATTATCGACGGCCTGGGCGTCGAAGGTGATGCGCATCTAGGGGGAACTGTAAAACACCGCTCTCGTGTTGCGATTGATCCAGCGCAACCCAACCTTCGACAGGTCCATCTGATCCATTCAGAGCTGTTCGAGGAGGTCGGCGCAAAAGGGTTTAACGTGCATCCTGCTGATCTGGGCGAAAACATTACAACCGTCGGCATCGATCTACTGGCGCTGCCCCGAGGTACCATTTTGCGGCTTGGCGACGGGGTAGAGCTTGAAGTAACGGGCCTAAGAAACCCCTGCCAACAGATCAATGACTTTCAACCGGGGCTTCTGTCCGCCGTATTGTCAAAAGGTGAGCGGGGCGAAATTGTGCGAAAGTCCGGCATTATGGCGGTGGTTAAGGCTGGAGGGATGGTGAAGGCAGGGGATGTCATCCAGTCCGTTTACCCCAAAAAACCCTATCTGCCGCTTGAAAGGGTCTGATACGCGGGAGGTCAGCATGTGGCGGATATCCTCCGCCAAGGTTACAGCCCCAGTTCGCGGCCCGCCCTACAACGCAAAAGGGGCGAAGTAATGACCCCGCCCCTTACGCAAAATTCTGAAATGCAGTTTTACTGATCCAGGAACGACCGCAGCTTGCGCGACCGGCTGGGGTGCTTGAGCTTGCGCAGCGCCTTGGCTTCGATCTGGCGGATACGTTCGCGCGTCACGCTGAACTGCTGGCCAACTTCTTCCAAAGTGTGGTCGGTGTTCATACCGATACCAAAACGCATCCGCAGCACACGTTCTTCGCGTGGGGTAAGCGACGCCAAAACCCGCGTGGTGGTTTCCTTGAGGTTTTCCTGAATGGCACTGTCGAGCGGCAGCACGGCATTCTTGTCCTCGATGAAATCGCCCAACTGGCTGTCTTCTTCGTCGCCAATCGGTGTTTCCAGCGAAATCGGTTCCTTGGCGATTTTCATCACCTTGCGCACTTTTTCCAAAGGCATCTGCAGCTTTTCTGCCAATTCCTCGGGCGTTGGTTCGCGGCCGATCTCGTGCAACATCTGACGGCCTGTGCGGACCAGTTTGTTGATCGTTTCGATCATGTGCACAGGAATACGGATGGTGCGCGCCTGATCCGCGATGGACCGGGTGATTGCCTGACGGATCCACCACGTCGCATAGGTGCTGAATTTATAACCGCGACGGTATTCAAACTTATCAACGGCCTTCATCAGGCCGATGTTACCTTCTTGAATAAGATCAAGGAATTGCAGGCCGCGGTTGGTGTATTTCTTGGCGATCGAGATAACCAAACGCAGGTTCGCCTCGACCATTTCTTTCTTGGCCTGACGCGCTTCTTTTTCGCCCTTCTGAACCTGCTGCACGATGCGGCGGAATTCAGAGATATCAAGACCGACATATTGACCGACTTGGGCCATGTCAGCGCGCAATTCTTCTACTTTGTCGGACGAGCGTTCGATGAACATCTGCCAGCCGCGACCGGATTTCTCGGACATCCGCTCCATCCAGTTCGGATCAAGCTCGTAACCGCGATAGTTATCGACGAATTCCTTACGGTTAATCCGCGCTTGGTCGGCAAGTTTCACCATCGCACTATCGATCTGCATGATGCGACGGTTGATGCCGTAAAGCTGGTCAATCAACGCTTCGATACGGTTGTTGTGCAGGTGCAGTTCATTCACCAGCAAAACGATTTCCGACCGAACCTTCTGATACTCTTCCTCGTCTTTTTTCGAGAATGTGCCGTCTTCATTCAGGGTCGCAGAAATCCGGCTGTCCTGAATTTCGCTAAGACGAACATAATCGTCAGCGATGATATCCAACGCCTCAAGCACTTGTGGCTTAAGCGCGGCTTCCATCGCGGCCAGCGACATGTTGGCTTGTTCATCTTCATCGTCGTCATCGTCATTTGCAATCGGGTTTCCGTCTGCATCGACTTCGCTTGTTTCCTCGGCCGGCTTGGCCTCGGCTCCGGGAACGACGGGCACAACCGGCGTGGTTTCTTCCTCGCCCATCTGGGTGCCAAACGTCGCCTCAAGGTCGATCACATCGCGCAGCAAAATGTCTTCGGACAACAGTTCGTCGCGCCAGATTGTAATCGCTTGGAATGTCAGCGGGCTTTCACAAAGCCCCGCGATCATGGTGTTGCGCCCTGCCTCGATCCGCTTGGCGATGGCAATCTCGCCCTCGCGGCTTAGCAGTTCGACAGACCCCATTTCACGCAGATACATGCGCACAGGGTCATCGGTACGGTCCAGCTTTTCCGAGGTAGAGGCCGACAGCGTTACATCGCGGTTGCTGTCCGTGGTGGCAACATCCGTGCCGCCCTTGGCTTCTTCTTCCTCGGCGTCTTCGTCTTCGATGATGTTAATGCCCATTTCGGACAGCATCGACATCACATCTTCGATTTGTTCCGAGCTCACCTGCTCGGGCGGCAAAACCGTGTTCAGCTGATCATAGGTGATATAGCCTTTTTCACGGGCGTCACCGATCATCTTCTTGACGGCAGCTTGGCTCATGTCGAGCGAGTGGCCGGCATCCTGATCGTCAGACTTAGCGTCTTCATTAGTATCTTTGGCGGCCATTAAGCTTCCTCCAGCGAACATAAGCGAATCACACATAGTGATTCGAAATTTTCCGAATCATGCGGGGTTCTGGGCGATTCTTAAACCCGTTACCCTGCTTTTTATTAAACATCCCGGCGAAAAAGCCACGCAGGGGTCATTTATCTTCCTCAGCGCCCTTTCCACGGATCGCCCCAAGCAACGCGTCAAAGGCGCTGCGCTCGTCTCGGCTGATATGCGCACCGTTTTCCGCGATGTCATATTCCGCCGTATCTTCTTGTCCGCTGCGCTGCGCACGGTCGGCATTTCGCGCCGCTTCACTTAACCGCCACGTCAGCCCTTCGTCGGCGACGCCGGTTAGATCTTCCATGGCATCGGCAATCTCGGCATCCAACCCGCGCACGGCTTCCAGCTTGCCCAGCTCTTCGGCAACGGTCATTCGGGTCATGTCGGAATTACCGGGGGTCCTAATGCACGGCGTCACTGCAACGTGGCGTTGCGACCGCATATTTTCAAGGGTCTGCTCGCCCAGTGCGCCGTATATCTTTTCGCGCAACGCTGCGGGCTCCAGATGCATGTGGCGCAACATCAAATCCCTGATCCGCCCGTGATGGCTGTCCTGACACTGCATCGCCGCAAGCCCGGTTTCGAATTCCTCGACCAGCTCGGGGCATTCCAGCAGGGCGCAAAGGATCACCGCCTCGCGCAGATGCTCGGTCGCGCCCAGCCCTGCGGCGGTCACCAACATCGATGACTTCGCACTGGGCGATGGCCCCTGCGGTGTGGCGTTCCAACGCCCCTGCCCGCCGCTGCGCCCGCCCGGCGTAAACGCCTTTTTCGCCTGTTGCGGCCGGAACAGCTGATAGCGCAGGTCCTTAATTTCCTGACCGTAGTGACTGCGGATTGATGGATCCTTGATCAGTTTGATCTTCTCGCGCAGCGCCTTGTCCAACGCGGCCTTGCGTTCGGGGCTGTCAAAGACGCGCCCTTCGGTCTCGCGCTGCCACAACAGCCGCACCATGGGCATGGCCCCATCCAACAGCCGCTGCAACGCCGGCGCACCATGGGCTCGCAGCAGATCGTCAGGGTCTTGCCCCTCGGGCATCATGGCAAATCGCAAAGATTGCCCCGCCTCCAACAATGGCAGTGCCAGATCAATCAAACGTAATGCGGCACGCTGGCCGGCTGTATCTCCGTCCATCGTGATGATCGGTTCGGGCGATATCCGCCACAGCATCTGCAACTGGCTTTCGGTGATCGCAGTGCCAAGTGGCGCAACCGCTGCGCCAAACCCGGCCTCGACCAGCGCGATCACGTCCATATACCCTTCGGCCACCAACAGTGGCTGACCCTGCCCCGCCGCCGTGCGCGCCTCTTTCACGTTGTACAGACTGCGGCCCTTATCGAATAACTCGGTCTCGGGCGAATTGAGGTATTTCGCATTATCGCTTGGGTCCATGGCACGGCCGCCAAAGGCTATCGCACGCCCCCGCGCATCGCGGATCGGATAGATAATCCGCCCCCGAAACGTGTCATAGGGCCGCCCGCCCTTGGTCGATGGCTTGGCCAGCCCCGCGCCGAAAATCAGATCATCCTCGACGCCTTTTGCCTTCAGATGATCCCACAATCCCTGCCACTGATCCGCAGCAAAGCCGATCTCCCAACGCTCCAACGCCTGTGCAGACAACCCGCGCCGCGCCAGATAATCCCGCGCAGCACCCGCCGCACCGGTTTGCAACTGCAAGCGGAAAAACTGAACCGCCTGCTCCATCACCTCGGCCAGCTGGGTGCGTTTATCGGCTTTCTGCTGCGCACGTGGGTCCTGTTTCGGCACAGGCATCCCGACCTCGCGCGCCAAAATCTCGACCGCCTCCATGAAGCTCACGTTCTCGGTTTCACGAATAAAGGTTATCGCGTCTCCCTTGGCGTGACAGCCAAAGCAATAATAAAACCCCTTGCGGTCATCCACATGAAAACTGGCAGATTTTTCCTGATGGAACGGGCACGGTGCCCACATATCACCCTTGCCCTGATTGGACTTGCGCGCATCCCACATGACTTTGCGCCCCACCACCTGTGACAGGCTGGAACGGCTTCGCAATTCATCTAAAAATCCAGGGGGCAGGCTCATAACACTATATATTGGCCCAGCATGGACAGAGTCCAGAACCCACTGCGTGAAACAGCTGTTTCATTTTGCCAAGTAAACTCCGGGGGGATCGCCCGTCAGGGCGATGGGGCTGGCCCCCAAGGGACCTCAGCCAAGATATCAGGCCTATCGGCCCATACACATTTCTTTCCAGGCAGCGCCCAGATCATTGGCTTTGACGTCGCGCATTTTCATCTCGTAAACCCATGGGGTCACCAAAGGCACGATCGCCGAATATTTCTCGGGCCAGCTTGGCGCATTATCCTGAACATGTGCTGCGACTTTGCGTTCTTTGACCCGCGCCAGCCGCGCCTGGCGTACCGCATTGACGACATCCGCCTGATAGGCGCAATCGGTCTCCTTCGCCGTCTGCGCCAGAACCGGGGCACCAGCAGTTAAAAGCCCGGCCATCATCGCAACTGTCACAATCTTCATTCTACGTCTCCAAGTCTTTCTAGCGCCGCGGCAGGCGCTTTATGCACGGCGCGCAGCAACAGACTGCATCGCCTGTTTCAGCTCGTGGATCAAGGTAGCCGCCATCGACCGAAAGACAAGGATCATAAAACTGTCCGGCCCTGTCCGCGTGACAGACGCCATCATATGCCCGACCTGCGTGCGCACCGTATGCCCCCGTTTGAACTGCGCACGACGTAAATCCACCGGCACCAACCGCGCCAAGACATCCTCCGACGCCTCACCACTGAGCGACACAGCACACCACGCGTCGCTTTGATCCACGATCGCTGCGTAGTCCCGCAGACCGGCATCCGCAGCAGTCCCGATCAGCAGCGCCTGATTGCGCCCGAACCAGATGCAGCGGGTTGCATCCTTGCCGCTGCTCCGGTTGGGTTTTGGAAATGCCATCCCATGCGCTTCCTTCATCGCTGCGGACAGCTCCTTCTCTGACCCCCACACCATGACCGATGTCACTGGCCCCAGATCAAGCTCGGTAAGTTCCACCGATCCAATCTCAAGCGGCAGTTCATCACCACAAGCTGTTCTCGCTTTCAACTCAGCCACGGGCACGCCCTCCCTCAGGGTCAAAGAAAACCGGCGGACAGATTTCCACCTCGACTTCCAATTCGCGCAGATGATCCACCACGCGCATCACCTCGCCGTAACGCTCTGGCCCGTTTTTCACGAACCCTAGCCCGATATAGGTGCCAACCTCGGGCGAAAAACAGACGGAGGTGACATAGCCCTGATCGTTCTCCCGCACCGCTTCCGCCTCTTTGGCGAAAATATGCGCGCCCGCACTTAGCAGTTTTACTGCCCCCACGGGCCGCATCCCCACCAACCGCTCACGATCCGCCGCAACCAATCCTGGCCGCGCCGCCATCACCTTGCCGATGCAATCCTTTTTGTCGCTGATCATCCCTGCCATCCCCACATCAAAGGCCGTCGTCCGCCCGTGAATTTCCGCATGGGTGATGAAGCCTTTTTCGATGCGCAGCACATTCAGTGCCTCCACCCCATAGGCCCCACCGCCCACCCCTTGGGCGCGGGCCACAAGCTCGCGAAACAGGCTCTCGCCATATCGCGCTGGCACGGCGATTTCATAGGCATGCTCGCCCGAGAAGGATATCCGGAACAGCCGCCCTTTGACGCCCAGAACCGACGTGTCGCCACACGCCATAAACGGCCAACTGTCATTATCAATGGGCGCGTCCAAGACCCCGTTCAACAAGTCGCGCGACTTTGGCCCCGCCACGGCAAACTGCGCCCATTGCTCCGTGACCGATGTCATCGCAACCCGCCATTCGGGGTGCAGACACTGCGCGACAAACTCCAGATGCTTCATCACCGCACCTGCCGCCGCCGTTGTCGTGGTCATCACGAAATGCGTCTCGCCCAACCGCGCGCAGGTGCCGTCATCCATCACGGTGCCGTCTTCGCGCAGCATCAAACCATAGCGGACGCGCCCGACTTTGAGCGTTGAAAACATGTTGGTGTAAACGAAATCCAGCAAGGCCGCCGCATCCGGTCCCTGAATGTCGATCTTGCCCAACGTCGACACATCGCAGACCCCGACCGCCTTGCGGACATAGCCTACTTCGCGGTCACAAGATTGCCGCCAGGTCCTTTCCCCCGGCTTGGGGAAATAGCTCGGGCGATACCACAACCCGGCCTCGATCATCGGCGCGCCCGCCTCAACGCTGGCACTGTGAGATGTGGTAAACCGTTCGGGCGCAAATCCCTTGCCTTGCGCACCTGCCCCCATCGCCGCGATACTGACCGGAGAATACGGCGGGCGGAATGTCGTCGTCCCCGTCTCGGGTATCCCGCGCCCGGTCGCATCGGCCAACACCGCCAAGGCCCCGACGTTCGAATTCTTGCCCTGATCTGTTGCCATGCCTTGGGTGGTATAGCGCTTCATATGCTCGACCGAGCGGAAGTTTTCGACCGCCGCCTGCTTGATGTCCTTAACGCTCACATCGTTTTGGAAATCCAACCAAGCACGCCCCTTGCCCGCAACGGCCCACAGCGGTGCCATCCGGTACGGCGCATCCTCGGACTGCGGCAATGCCACATCGGGCACGGTCTTGCCAAGCATCTCCAGCACCTTACCCGCGACCTGCGCCCCCTCGGCCAAACAGCCATGGGTCGAAAACGTACCGTTACATGCCCCCGCCGTGACCATGCCGGGAATGGTCCCTTCGCTGGGCACAAAGGCCTGAATGTCAGATCGCCATGTGGGCCGCCCGTTCATGTGACAGGTCAGATGCACCGTCGGGTTCCAGCCCCCCGACATCGCCAGACAATCGGTCTGGATTTTTTCGACGCCGCTGACGGTCCGGATGGAAATGCTCTCCAACGCTTTACCGCCACTTGTGTTGAACACTTGCGCGCCGCGATAAACCGGAAAATCCCCCTCAATATCAGCGTCAGTCCGGCTATCCACCACCGCAGCAATGCGCACACCCGCTTCAGCCAAATCCCGTGCCGTACGATGCGCATCATCGTTATTGCCAAAGACCGTCAGCGCTTTGCCGGGGCTCACGCCCCAACGGTTCAGATAGGCACGCACTGCCCCTGCAGTCATAATCCCGGGCCGGTCATTGTTCTGAAAGGCGATGGGCCGCTCCAACGCACCAGCGGTCAAGATGCTGTGCTTGGCCACAATGCGCCAGAAACACTCAAGCGGTGCGCCCTCGTCCCGCATGCCATGATGGTGACCAACCCGTTCCAACGCGCCAAATGTACCTTGATCATAAGCCCCGGTCACAGTCGTCCGCGACATCAACCGAACATTGTCCATCCCCGCCAACTCGGCCACAGCCTCGGCTGCCCAGACATGACCTGGCTTGCCCTCAATCTCATAGGTCTCGGCATTCAGCCGCCCGCCCATCAGCGCGTCTTCATCGGCTAGGATCACATCCGCGCCACCGCGCGCCGCAGTCAATGCCGCCATCAACCCTGCAGGCCCCGCGCCAATCACCAACACATCACAAAACGCAAAAGCCCGCTCGTAGGTATCCGAGTTATGTGCACCGCTTAGCCCCCCCAAACCAGCCGCCCGCCGGATGACCGGCTCATAGACCCGTTCCCAAAATTTGCGGGGCCACATGAAAGTCTTGTAATAAAACCCCGCCCCCAAAAACGGCGAGACCAGATTGTTCACCGCCATGACATCAAAGTCCAAAGACGGCCAGGCGTTCTGGCTGCGCACCTGCAACCCGTCATATACCTCTTGCATGGTGGCCCGCACATTGGGGTCAGCTGCGGCACCGCGGCCCACCGTGACCAGCGCATTCGGCTCTTCACTGCCTGCGGTCAAAACCCCGCGCGGACGGTGATATTTGAACGAACGCCCCATCAAGGTCACATCATTGGCCAACAGGGCCGACGCGACCGTGTCCCCCGCAAACCCGTCATAGCTGCGCCCGTCGAAATTGAATGTGACGGTATTCGACCGATCAATCAGCCCCTTCCCCGCGATCCTCATGCCATGGCCCCTTTTACATCCGACGCCAGCTCGACCGCCGACACCGCGTGGGTCACCGTATCGCGCGTCACCACCAGCCACGCGCCGCAGCCCGCCTCGTGGTGCCACAAATCGCGCGTCTGACCCGCCGGATTATCGCGCAAATGCAAATAGCTGTCCCAAGCATCCGCCCCCGCGTCCACAGCGGGGCGCGCCAACATCACGGCATCGCCCTGATAATAAAACTCGCGCCGGTCGCGGCTCCCACAAATCGGACAGTCCAGTCTCATGCCAACTCCCCCTGAACGGGCCTTTGCCCCTTCACCCTTTTAAAAATACTCAATTCCGACATCGCAACCAACACCCCCTAATGAAGGTTATGCTGCGCACCGGTGCCTTCTTCATCCATCAAACCAACCCCGGTTCGGAACCGGTCCAACCGGAATTTCGCCGCAGGCTCATGGTGGTTTCCAGTTGCCATCAGATGCGCCAAACTGAACCCCGATCCGGGCACCGCCTTGAACCCGCCGTAACACCAGCCGCAGTCGATGAACAAACCCTTGGTATCCGTCTTGTCGATGATCGGGCTGCCGTCGGGCGTCATGTCCATGATCCCGCCCCAACTGCGCAACACCTTGGCTTTGCCGATCATCGGCATCAGCGTCATGCCCGCCTCCATCACGTGCTCAGCCATCGGCAGATTGCCCCGACTGGCATAGGAGGCATAGAAATCCAGGTCACCGCCAAAGACCAAACCGCCCTTGTCGGATTGTGAAATATAGAAATGCCCCATGCCAAAACTGACCACATGATCGATGCAGGGTTTTAGCCCCTCGGTGACAAAGGCTTGCAAAACATGGCTTTCAATCGGCAGGCGCATGCCCGCCATGGCCGCCACCTGACCAGACCGGCCAGCAACGACAATGCCGACCTTCTTGGCACGGATCGGCCCGCGCGTGGTTTGCACACCGCGCACCTGACCGTTTTCGATATCAATCCCGGTGACTTCGCATTGCTGGATCAGATCGACACCGCGATCTGACGCGCCGCGCGCATAGCCCCAAGCGACGGCATCATGGCGTGCGGTGCCGCCCCGCGGATGCAGCAGCCCGCCGTAGATCGGAAACCGCACATTGTCGAAATCGAGGTACGGCAGGTATTTACGCACGCCTTCGCGGTCCAGCAGCACGGCATCATCGCCCTGGTTGATCATGCTATTGCCGCGCCGCGCAAAGGCATCGCGCTGGCCGTCGGAATGGAACAGGTTGATCAGCCCCCGCTGCGAATGCATGACGTTGTAGTTCAGGTCTTCTTCAAGCCCCTCCCACAGCTTTAAGGAATGGGAATAAAACTCGGAATTGCCCTGAAGGAAGTAATTCGCCCGCACAATCGTCGTGTTGCGCCCGACGTTGCCACCGCCAAGATAGCCCTTTTCGAGGACGGCGATATTGGTAAGCCCGTGCTCTTTGGCCAGATAGTACGCGGTGCTGAGACCGTGACCGCCGCCGCCAATGATGATCGCATCATATTCGGCCTTGGGTTCGGCATCACGCCAATGCGGTGCCCATCCCTTGTTTCCGGTCAATCCTTCGCGCAGCACGCGCAATCCTGAAAACCGCATTACGTCCCCCAGTTCATCTGCCGTGATGACAGTGCCTTTGGTCTACTCAATCAAGTCCATTGCAAAGGTGCAATGGCCGGAAAACCAATGGGGGGCATTTTGCGCCGCGGACAGGTCCGTCCGCGACAGTCTTTTAGGCGCTCGTCGGCCTATAGACCTTTTGCGCGGTAACTTGCGGCAACCTTGGTGATGCTCACCAGATAGGCGGCGGTGCGCAAATCAGTCACATCATCACGGCTGTGCCAGATGTTCGCCATAGACCAATAGGCCTCAACCATCGTGTCGTAGAGCCCCGAACGCACCAGTTCCAGTTCGTCCGCCCCGCGCAGGTACTTATCCTTGAAATTCGGGCTTAGCTGCCAACCGACACCGCTGTCCGAGCTTAGGCGCTCAAGCTCGTCCACCAGCAACTGGTGGCGGCTTTCTTCGTTGCGACGCTGCATGCGACCAAACCGGATGTGGCTTAGGTTTTTGACCCACTCAAAATAGGATACCGTCACACCGCCCGCGTTTGCGTACATATCCGGAATGATCACCACGCCCTTGGCACACAGAATTTCATCGGCACCGGCGGTGACGGGCCCGTTCGCAGCCTCAACGATCAGGGACGCTTTGATTTTATCCGCATTGCCAAGGTTAATCACACCTTCCAGCGCCGCAGGGATCAGAATGTCGCATTCCTGCTCCAACAAGGACGCCCCGTCTTCGACCATTTTGGCGTCTGGATAACCTTTGATCGTGCCGTGCTTTACAATCCACTGATGAACCGCCTCGACGTCCAGACCAGCGCTGTTATGCAGCCCGCCGTCGCGTTCGATGATCGCAGTGATCAGGCACCCGTCTTCTTCGCTTAGGAACTTGGCCGCGTGATAGCCCACGTTCCCCAAACCCTGAACGATCACCCGCTTGCCGATCAGCTTGCCTTCCAATCCTGCCTTCGCAAGGCCCTTGGCATCGCGGAAAAACGCATGCAGCGCGTATTGAACACCGCGGCCCGTCGCCTCTGTCCGGCCCTGAATACCACCCGCATTGATCGGCTTGCCGGTCACACAGGCAACCCCGTTAATGTCGGTCGTGTTCATCCGCTTATATTGGTCCGCGATCCACGCCATTTCCCGTTCGCCGGTGCCCATATCGGGCGCAGGTACGTTTTGCGCCGGATTGATCATGTCGCGCTTGATTAGCTCATAGGCAAAGCGGCGGGTGATCAGCTCAAGCTCGTTTTCATCGTATTCGCGTGGATCAATGCACAACCCGCCTTTGGACCCGCCAAAGGGCGCTTCGACCAGCGCGCATTTATAAGTCATCAAGGCCGCCAGCGCCTCAACCTCGTCCTGGTTCACGCCAAGGCTATAGCGAATGCCGCCTTTTACCGGTTCCATATGTTCCGAATGGACCGACCGATATCCGGTGAAGGTTTGTATACGCCCCCTCAGACGCACCCCGAAACGCACGGTATAGGTCGCGTTACAGACCCGTATTTTCTCCTCAAGACCGGGGGACAGGTCCATCAGGGCAACGGCCCTGTTAAACATGATGTCAACACTGTCGCGAAAGCTGGGTTCATTTACGGGGGTCATAGAGTGCTCCTATTTGGCAATGTGACCTAAGGTAAAATATCACTAGCTCTACCTTGAGCACGGACCACGTGATTTTAGAACCCTCAAAGGTTAAAATATGCATATAAAATAGGCATAATGAAAACTTTTCTCGTGCAAATTCTTCGAAAAACGGGATGCAGCGCCGCGCGCTATAATTAGAAACAATAGCCCTCCACAGGCCTGTTTGCCCCCGAAACCCACAAAATCGCCTTAATTTGCAGAAAATTCCGCCCCATTTGGGCCATGTTCCAACTCTACATGACAATGAACAAGGCCTTCGGTATGGACACATGCGCTGATGCCGAATGGGTTAAAAGGGATTTGAAATGCCGCCTGTATTGCTGACGATGAAAACGCTGCAAAATGGAATTGCCGCCCGAACAGGGCGCTTTGCCCGCGAAGAAGACGGGATCATGACGATCTGGGTGCTTTTCATGGTCTTGATGATGATCATGGTGGGCGGCATCCAGTTGGACTTTATGCGCCACGAACTTGAACGTTCAAAGCTTCAGGCCGTGTCGGATCGCGCTGTTCTGGCGGCATCCGATCTGGACCAGACGTTAGACCCCGAAGACGTTGTAAAAGACTATTTCGCCAAATCGGGCATGACGGATTATCTGTCCAAGGTCACAGTCGACGACGGGTTGAACTATCGCACTGTCACAGTTGATGCCACCAAGCCGCTCGACACGCCGTACCTGCGCAAGTTCGGCTTTGATACCTTGGACGTCCCCGCCCACAGCAAGGCCGAAGAGCGCGTTGCAAATGTCGAAATCTCGCTGGTGCTGGATATCTCGGGGTCGATGGCGCAAGGATCGCGCATCTCAGACATGCGCGATGCGGCCAAGGTCTTTGTCGACACGGTCTTGCGCGACGAGAACGAGGACCTGATTTCGATATCCTTGATCCCCTATTCAGAACATGTGAACGCTGGTCCGCTGATTACCAGCCGCATGAAAATGTACAAAAAACACGATTTTTCGTACTGCGTTGAATTTGACGACGACGAATTCAAAAATGCGGCCTTGGACATGAACAAGTGGCACGACCAAGCCCAACATTTTCAGTGGAACTATGATGGTCGGAACAATGACCGCGACGATACCGTCTGCCCACGCTTCGATTATGAGCGTATCAAACCGTTTTCGCAAAACAGCCGGTCGCTGAAAAACCAGATCGATGATCTAAAGCCCCGCGCAGGTACGTCGATCTTTATCGGGATGAAATGGGCCGCTGCCATGCTTGACCCGTCTTTCCGCACGATCAGCAATTCGCTGGTGTCCGCAGGTGAAATCGACCGTGAATTCCAAGGCCGCCCCGTCGATTACGACGATGTGGAAACGCTCAAGACCGTCATCCTGATGACCGACGGCGAAAATGCTACCTCCAACCGGATCACCGGCCGCTACTACAACAGCGACAGCGAATATGTGCAATGGAACAGGTACAATCTGAACTGGTACCTGAACAGATATGTATCCTATCGGGACCGCGACGATTTCCACTGGCGCAAATACGACCGGTCGATCGGGAACAGATTGCTGAACGACATCTGCACCGCCGCCAAGGAAAAACGCATTGTGATCTGGACGATCGGGTTCGAGGTCGACGACAACCCTTATAGCAACGATGACGGGGCCGATGTCATGCGCAACTGCGCCTCGTCGCCAAGCCATTTCTTTGACGTTGACGGGGTGGAACTGTCCGAAGCGTTCCGCGCCATTGCCCGCCAGATCAACCAACTGAGGCTGATCGAATGAGCCGCCGCATGCAAAAATCCATCCGGCGTTTTCGCAAAGATGAAAGCGGGGCGGTTTTCATGATCGAGTTCGTGATCCTGTTTCCGCTGATGTTTGGCATCCTCCTCGCCTCGATCGAGATGAGCCTGTATTCCTTGCGTCAGGTGTATTTGAACCGCGGGCTAGAGGACGCCGTACGTTATGTGCGTTTGAACACCCGCGCCGAGATGAACCATGCAAAGATCAAAAATTTGATCTGCGAAAAGGCCGGTAACCTGCCGAATTGCAGCGAAACACTGCGCCTTGAAATGGTCAGCGTCGATCCGCGTAACTTTCAAAGACTGCCCACAGATATCGACTGCATTGACCGATCAGAACCCGTGACGCCAGAGCGCGGTTTTAGCCTTGGCCAGCAGCATGACCTGATGGTTCTACGCGCGTGCCTGAAATTTGATCCGATGCTTCCCACGTCGCGTCTGGGGTTCAAATTCGCGGCAGATGGATCGGGTCAGTCGGCCATGTATGCCATTTCGGCCTTTGTGCAGGAGCCAGGGTAATGGGTATGAGACGCCTAGCCATCCCGAACCTGCGCCGCTTCGTCCGCCAAGACGACGGCAGCGTCTCCTTGGAAGCGTTGATCCTGACGCCGCTGGTGTTGTGGATTTATGCCGCGATGTTTTCGATCTTCGAGACCTACGAAGAATACAGCTTGAACCAAAAAGCAGCCTATACAATCGGCGATATGATCTCGCGCGAGACCTTGCCCATCGACGGTGATTATCTGGACGGCGCGCATGACCTTTTGGATTACGTTACCCAGTCTGAGGGGCCATCAACGTTGCGGGTCACCTCGCTTCAGTATGACCAAAGACAAAACAGGTTCTATGTGCATTGGTCCCGCGCACGCGGAGCAGAGCCCGCCGTGACAAACGCAGACGTCGCCGCATGGACAGACCGCCTGCCCAGCATCCCCGACGACGAATATATTGTGGTGACCGAAACGATGACCAAGTTCACGCCGCCGTTCAACATCGGCATTGGCCAACCGGAGATCATGAACTTTGTCTTCACCCGCCCCCGCTATGCCCCCCGCGTTCTGTTCAGCGGAAACTAGGCGGGCATGCGGTATTTGTCAGATAGAAATGGCCATTTCTAACCCCCAGCCAAAGCCCACCAAGGTCACGCAGACACTGATGGCAACACAACCGTTTCATTAACGGTAAGCGTCGGATAAGCCGTTTCGAAATGCTTCATCACATCGCTGGAAAGCTCAGGGAAGATTGTATTGATCTCCTCGCGCGCCTCTTCAGTCAGACTGTCATACGACCATTTACCCAAGGCAAAGCTCTCTGCCTCAATACCATCCACGTAGACGATTTGGTGCGCATCAAACAAAAGATGCACGTATTCGATCGTTGAAACCTCGTGATCAATCGCGATGGTATCGTCATTAATAAGGCCTTTGGCCGGCACCAGCAGATGAGATTGCGCAAATAGGATTTCGTTGTTCTGATCGCTGTGTAGCAGCCTGTGCTGTTGCGACAGGCGCATGTCCCGACGCGGTTTGCCGGGGCCAAATGCATCTGCTTTGATCTTCACGGGTCGCAAGCACGGGTTCTCGGCCATCTCACCCTCGGAAATGACGCGCTTGTAAACCCAAAGAAGCTTTTGAAACCCATTGTCACGGGTCCTGATGCGCATGCCCGGCTCAAGCTCAGATATCTGGACGATTGCCTCGTCCGTCTGAATGTAAGAGCTTGATGAAAAACAAATAGCGCCTTCAATATCGTCATACTGGGGGGAGTTCCCAGAGACGGTGTTGGCCGATGAATATGTATAAGTTACGCCTGGGACGAGCGGTGCGGATGGCAAATACCCAATGAAAATGCCGTCGCCAGAAGTTGAATTCGGATTTGAATCCATCTCCATATAGTAGACCGTGATTTGGGTACCATCTGATGCAGTGAGTTCATATTGGAATTCGGAGTATACCGTCGTGTTCGATCCGCCGGAAATATAGTTACCGTTCAAGTCCGTTACCGTCCCGAATTGGTTCCTATCGTCGCCGTCTTCGTTCCTGTTCCGGTCACCCTCTAGAACGTTGTCATCGTCGTTGATTTCAAGCAATACATCCGTCGTATCATCGTACGAGGAAGAAAGCGTTATCGTGGACCCAGTGATATTGAGCGCACCTGCCGTATACATTTGAAACGTATTTATGGGCATGTCTGGACTCCTCGATAGAAGAATTGAGAACTCATAACTGTTAAGGTATTGCTTTAAGTTGCAAAATTTTACCCGTGCAAGATGTTTATCTCTAATTCCGGATAAATGCTAGTGGGGGGATTTTGGGTTACAGACCCACTTTCTGCGTCATCATCCATCACCGCGCGGGACACTTGGGCACATGTCCTAGTGTTTTGCGATGATCAGCTAGAGCCTGCCTGTTTCGTCCGGCTGGTCACGCACGGCCATCATCGTTGAAATAACTTCGGCCATGTATTTGGTCTGATTGCCCGGTGTCATCCCGCCGATGCCAATCCGGCGGCCCATCCGCCACCAAAGACCCGGACGCCAAACTCGGTCAGTACCTGTGCCCGGTTTTGTACGCAGCAAGAAACCGTTGGATGGTTTGAACGCGAAAACGCCGCGGTCGATGTGTTCGATATCTTCGACCCGGGCGATCAACGTGCCATCGCTGCCGCGCAACACAGTCGCCGTCAGCTCTATCGTGCCTTCGGTCGCGCGGCGCATAAACTCGGCCATCCAGATTGCGCCACCACCAGCAACTAGCAAAAACAGCTGCCAGCCCAAACCCGGCGATGACGTGAACGCCACATAGATCAGGAAGATGCCCAGAAATCCAAGCGAAACCAGCCCAATCAACCGCCGCCCCGACGAGGCGCGCGCAGTGGCCAGAACAGTGTCGTCTTCAGGGAATTCAAGCGTCATGGCAAAGCCTCCGGTTCGGGTCGCTTTGCGTACCTTGCCCTGTCCCTGTTTGGCAAGCCTATTGGTCGCTTGACCGGCTTAATCTCTGATTGGTGGCTTGCGGCGGTCCGATTGTCTTTTGGGCGGGCGGGACAGCACATCTTGCAGGCGATCTGCATAAGCCGCGCGCGCGGCGTCATCCATGGTCTCGATCTCTTTCAACCACACATCCTGCACGGCCTGTTGAACCGCAACACTTGCGTTGGCCTGTTGATCAAGCGCCGAACGGACACGGGCAACGTCAAACGGTTCCGCGCGAATGGCCGACACCACTTCCTCGTAAAGCGCGCGCCGGGCACGCCGGGTCAAATGACCTGCTGGCTTGTTTTGCCGCAGTTCCTTGAACAGATCGCGCCTGCGCTCGTCCTCAAGCGCCATGATGTACGGGGTGCCGTAGGCGCGCATGCTGCTACCGCCCCCGCCATGCGGCCCGTCAAAGCGGTACGCCGCCCCGACAACCAGTCCAGCAATCAAAAGGTTCACCCCAAGGGAAAGCCCCAATGCCCACCGCATCCATCTGCCGTTTCCTGTCTTTTCCGATGCCATGGTCTATCCTTCTTCAATGTCCCAGCCAAAGGCTGAGAAGTCGGGCAACGAGGTGTCATCAAACGATGCATACTCCGTTCCCGTAATAATTTGCGTCGCGATATCTGGCAGATTGCTGGGCGGGGCCACCCCGATCCAGAACCCGACAGCCGTCGCCGTGACCAACCCGCCAAATGCAGGTGCGCCGCCAATGGCCTGCCAGATGGCACGCCAACCGCCCGACTTGGCCTTGGGCTGCTGCGCCACGGCATCCGCCATGATCCTATCCATCAACCCGTCGGGCATGGCAGGCGGGGTCGCCCGCGCATCTTGAAACAGGGCCTCAAGCATATCTGTGTCAGGTTTTGTCATCATCATATCCTAATGCGTCGCGCTGTCCGGACAACAGAGCAGTCAAAGCGCGTTTGCCCCGCGCTGTCAGGCTTTCCACGGCTTCGACCCCAATATCAAGGATCTCGGCGATTTCCGGATTGGCCAAACCTTCGATGTGGCGCAGCACAACCGCTTGTCTTTGGCGTTCCGGCAAGGCGCCCAATGCGGTCTGAAGCGCATCTTCACGCGCGCCGCGTTGCAGTTTGGCCTCGGCACTCTCGGCGGGGTCAGCCGGTTCAGCGATATCCTCAAGCGGGACACCGCCGCGGCGCTTGCGCAGCCGGTCCGTGCATAGATTTGCCACCACCCGGTACAGCCAGGTTGAAACCTTGGCTTCGCCCGTACGCCACTGCGGCGCTATTTTCCACAGCCGCATCAGCGCCTCTTGGGTCACATCCTCGGCCTCGGCCCGGTCGCCCAATACCCGGAATGCATGGCCAAACGCACGCGGCGACAGTTGTACTGTCAACAAACGCGCGGCAGCCTCGTCGCCCTCTGCATAACGCACCAAAAGCGCGGCATTAGGGTCGTCGACCATATCGTCGATGGAGGCGTCAAAGCTCATAAGCTTAGGGCTAACGGCTGCGGGCGCACCATTCAAGCGCGCCCGCGCCACTAGATCACTCGGACTTGTCGCCGTGGCGCTTGCCATGATCGTCATGCTTGCGGTGTTTACCGTGCTTGCCGCCCATCCGCGCTTTCTCGAACTCTTCTGCGCTTAGGGTGCCATTGCCGTCAGTATCCAGCTTGGCGAACATTTTCTCTGGCGAGCGGCGGCCCGTCATTTCTTCCATCGACAGTTTGCCATCTTTGTCGGCATCCATCCGCTTCATCATTTTGCCGGACCGCTTGCCCATTTTGCCTTTGCCCATAGCTTCCAGCTCGTCTGCGGACAAAGAACCATTACCGTCTGTGTCCAGCTTGGTCAGCATACGCTCGGCACGTTCCGTGCGGCGCTCTGCAGCGGCAGCTTGCATTTCAGTCTCGCTCAGAAAGCCGTCACCGTCTGTGTCAGCTTTGGTAAAACGTGCCTCGGCATGCGCTTTCATTTCTTCCTGCGTCAATTGACCGTCGCCGTTTGTATCCAGTTGAACAAAACGATCCTGCTTTGGCGTTTCCTGCGCCACCAAGGCGGTACCGCCCAAGGCAATCAAGCCAGTCAACAATGCGATTTGGAAATTTGCTCGGTTTGTCATTTGTTTTTCCTTTGGTGATCTCAGTTTCACCCACCCTTTTGGCGTGGTGATACTGGGTCAAACGTCGGGACTGGAAACTTCCGTCGCAAAAAATGTGAAAAACTTTCACGGATCAATTTGCGACATCGCGACGCAATACGGGTATGCCACCTTTCAATTGCATCCAAACGCCCGCATATGAGTAGGGCATCAGGATTGAGAACATGACAGATCACAGCACCGATATTGCCCACACAGATACAGACCAGCGCATGATGGCCCCGTCGCTTTTGCGCGGTTGGCGACGCAAATGCCCGAACTGCGGGGCTGGTCCCCTGCTCAAGGGGTACCTCAAGGTCAATGACAGCTGTACCGTCTGCCGCGAGGAATTCTTTCACCATCGGGCAGACGACGGCCCTGCCTATCTGACCATTCTGATCGTAGGTCACCTGATGGCCCCGATGCTGCACGTGGTATTTGCGACATGGCGCCCTGAACCTTTGACGCTGTTTACAATGTTTGCGGTTGGCTGTGTCGGCTTGTCGCTCTACCTTCTGCCCAGACTAAAGGGGGCCTTGATTGGTTTCCAATGGGCAAAGGGCATGGGCGGGTTTGGTCGCGAATAACGCGCAGCACGCTTTTCGGCCCGACTGAGTACAAGAATAAGGGCCACTAGATGAGCATCGACAAAAGCCAGATCCGCAACGCGTCCACGGTAATCGTAATCCGCGACCGCCATGAAAACCCAAGTATCCTGATGGGGCAGCGCGGCGCGCAGGCGGTCTTTATGCCCAACAAGTTCGTGTTTCCCGGCGGCGCGCTAGATGTAGGCGATGCGCATATTCCACTGGCCAGCCCCTTGCCCGACACCTGCCGAAACCGTCTGGCCGAAGATGCGGATGCGTCCCTTGCGCATGCTTTAGCGGTCGCAGGTATTCGCGAGCTGTGGGAGGAAACCGGGCTTATCTTGGGTGAAAAAGGCGAATGGCAGGGCACGCCCCCCGCAGATTGG
The DNA here is from genome assembly GCF_964021855.1 of uncultured Sulfitobacter sp. Taxonomy (NCBI): domain Bacteria; kingdom Pseudomonadati; phylum Pseudomonadota; class Alphaproteobacteria; order Rhodobacterales; family Roseobacteraceae; genus Sulfitobacter; species uncultured Sulfitobacter sp. The sequence goes on along the minus strand of NZ_CAXHZD010000002.1, from coordinate 524,261 downwards.
GAGACCTTCGCACAGCGCGGATACCTGCCCAATGCCGCCCCCATGCAATTCGTGTTCCGCGCGCTGACGCCCCCCGGCAGGCCCCGCCGTTTTGATGCGCGGTTCTTTTTGGTCGACGCCGATGATGTGGCCACGAACCTTGATGATTTCGATGCCGCCTGTGACGAGCTTTCTCATTTGCAGTGGGTTGCCCTGTCGGATGCGCGGTCTTTCGACATGCCCTTTATCACCGAAGTCGTCCTGGCCGAGGTGGAAGCCCGCGCAAAAGAGCTGACCCCGCCAGAATCCGTTCCGTTCTTCAAAAACAACGACGAGGAAAGCCTGTTCCTGCGACTGCGTGGACGGCCAATGACGGGTTAACGTCGCGCGGCGCATCGTTTTCTTTCAAAGAAAACGGACCGGAATTTTTGGAAAATTCCGCCCGCGCCCTTAGGTGATCAGCACCAACATCAGGATCGACCCCACCAAGATCGCCATGCCTGCCCATTCCCGCCTTGTGATCCTTTCACGGAAGAACAGTGTGGATGCTGCAACGCTCAGGATCAACTCAACCTGTCCCAACGCTTTGACATAGGCCGCGTTTTGCAGCGTAAAGGCGATAAACCAGCACAGCGATCCGCCCAAGGACATCAGCCCGATCCATACGGCCACCTTGCGCGCGTGCCAAACCGCGCTCATCTGCCCCGGTTCGCGCAGCCTTAGATACACCGCCATGATAGCCGCCTGCATGCACACCACGGCCGCAAGCGTCACCCCCGCCCGCAGCACCGGCATGTCCGACAAAACCGCCAATGTCGCCCCGCGGTAGGTCACCGCCGAAATCGCGAACAAGAAGCCGGATGCAATGCCCAAGCCCGCCGCCTTGTTCCCCAGATCGCGCAGACGGAAACCGTTTTCACCTTTCTTGGCGGATAACAGCAGCAGCGCGACAACGCCCAATCCGATCGCGGCAAAGCCCCAGATCGTCACGCCTTCGCCCAAGATCAGCCAACCGGTCAGAACGGTCAGGATGACTTCGGTCTTTTTAAAGGTAATACCGACGGCAAAATTGCGTTGCTTGAACAGCAAAACAACACAGACTGTCGCCAATATCTGCGCCGTACCGCCCAGCAAGCCATAGGCCCAGAACCCCGACCCGATCTGCGGTAGCTGCGTGCCGCTGGCCCCCAGATAGGCCGCCAGCCCGCCGACGATAAACGGCGCAGAATATAGAAACCGCGAAAACGTCGCCCCTGCCGCCGACAGCGTGGCTGTCGCCAGATATTTTTGCAGCATGAACCGCGCGGTTTGAAAGATCGCGGCGGCAAGGGTGACGAGGATCCAAAGATCGGGCAATACGAATGTCATGCGGCACCTTATGCGCTATTCTTTGCCGCGTGCCAGCCTTCAATCAGACCTTGGGATCGGGATTTTCCGTGTGACCATCCACCGCGATCACCTGCCCCGATACCAGCCGTGCGCCGTCTGATCCCAGAAATACTGCCATGTTCGCGATATCACGCGCCTCGACAAAGCTGCGCATCGATGTGCCCGCCGCGTATCCGTCATAGACTTGGTCGCGGGTCATTCCCTTGGCAGCAGCCTCGCGGTTCAGCACCCGTTCCATGCGCGGGCCTTCGACCGCGCCGGGGCAGATTGCATTGGCGCGAATGCCGAACGGTCCCAGCTCCATCGCGAGGGTTTTCATCAGCCCGATCATCGCCCATTTCGCCGCCGCATAGGGCGTGCGATTGGGATAGCCATAGATCCCCGCCGTTGACGACGTGACGATGATTGCGCCCCTGCCTGCCGCCTTCATCAGCGGTGCGGCGTATTTCGCCGCGATAAACGCGCCCTCCAGATTGACACTGACGCAGGCGCGGAAATCATCCAGTGCCACGTCTTCGATCAACGCGGTCGGCCCCGCGATCCCCGCATTGGCGCAGAGCACGTCAATATGCCCCATCTCGGCGATGATCGACGCCATCGCGGCCTCGTCGGTGGCATTGGCCAAGCGGTGATGCCACTGCGCCGGACAATGATCCAGCGCCGCGCGGTCGGTGTCGGTCACCCAAACTTCGAACCCTGCCGCGGCAAACGCGTCGCCCATGGCGCGCCCGATGCCAGAGGCACCGGCGGTAATCAGAACCCGTTTCAACGCGGTGCACCAACAAAACGGCCAACGCCTTCTGGCATCGGCAAGCTCGCGTGGCCTTGGGCGAACCGCACCAGTGCCGCCTCTATTTCAGGGCTGGGGTCAGACGGCTTGCGCGTTTGCAAGCTAACGTGCAGCAGGAAATGCTCCCCCGTGGCCAGCAACCGGTCGCCCTCATACATCTCGTGCCACAGGTGCATCTTTTTGCCCGCCCCCATCAACACCCGCGTGCGTATTTCGATCAGCGCACCGGCGTGTACTTCATCCACGTGACGGATATGGGTTTCGGCGGTGAAATAGCTGCCGCCCGAGGCGATATAGTCGGCATCACAGCCGATCAGCTCCATAAACCGGTCGGTCGCATCGGCAAAGGCTTGCAGGTATTTCGCCTCGGTCATGTGGCCGTTGTAATCGGTCCAATCCAGCGGCACAGCGCGGCGCACGGTCAACACAGGCTGGCTCGCGTCTGCGATATCGTCAGCCCGTGCGGCCAAAACGGTGCCCGCCCGCAACGTCGCCTCGTGTGCTTTCATCAACCGCCCAGCGCCCCAGTCTTGCTGCTTTAGCGCCCGCATCATCGACACGAGATTGTTGTCACGGATGCGTTCCAGATCGCGGATGCCGTAAGCGCCGGACTGTTCGTCAGACTGCCCCGCAATCAGATCGACCAACTCGTCATTGAACTCGGGCACGTCCATCAATTTGGTCCACGGCCATTTCAGCGCGGGGCCGAATTGTGCCATGAAATGCTTCATCCCGGCCTCTCCACCCGCAACGCGGTAGGTTTCAAACAGACCCATCTGCGCCCAACGGATACCGAAACCATAGCGGATGGCGTTGTCGATTTCTTCGGTCGTGGCAATGCCGTCTTTGACCAGCCACAAGGCCTCGCGCCAGACGGCCTCAAGGAACCGATCCGCCACATGAGCGTCGATCTCTTTCTTTAAATGCAGCGGGTACATCCCGATCGACGTCAGGGTCTCCTTGGCCTTGTCCACCAGCGGTCCGTCAATGCCATTGCCGGGCACCAATTCGACCAGCGGCAGAAGGTACACAGGGTTGAACGGATGCGCGACCATGATCTGATCCGGGCGCGCCATGCCCTCTTGCAGCTCGGATGGTTTGAACCCCGAGGTCGAAGACCCGATCACCGCATCCGGATCACAGGCCTGTTGGATCGCACCAAAAGTCGTGTGCTTGATCTCAAGCCGCTCCGGTACGCTTTCCTGGATCCACGACGCGCCCTGCACCGCGTCCGAAATACTGTCGTGAAAGCTGATCGCACCTTCGTCTGGCAAGGCCACATCGGTCAGGCCGGGCATCGACCGCCGCGCATTTGCCATGACTTCACCGATTTTGCGTTCGGCTTGGGGATCGGGGTCAAAGACCTGCACGTTCCACCCATTCAGCGCAAACCGCGCGGCCCATCCGCCACCAATCACACCACCGCCAATAACTGCTGCAATCTTTGTCATTTTCGCATCCTTAACTGGCTGATGTCATAGCCGTTGAAATCCAATATCTCTTGTGCCGCCTTGACCCGGTCCGCGCCGCCCGTGGGCTTGCGATCCAGTATCCAGCCGAAATCCCCCGCAGGGTTGCCGACAGCAGCGGTACGAAATCCTTCGTCGACCCAAAGTAGCCAAAGCGACTGTGTTTCGCCGTTTGGTCGGGTCAGGGAATAACGCCCCTGCCCTGTGGACGTGGCTAACCAAAGGGCATCGCAGCTGCCGCCGTCATCACAGACCTGAAAGGCAGGCCCGCCGGTGCTGTCAACGAGAGCAATCGTCGCCGGTGCCTCTGCCTCAAAGCTACCGCGCACAACCCATGTGCCTTTGAACCGCACCGCATCATAGCGGCTGGTGGATCCGATCAATGCCGACGGGTCGCGGTATCCTTCGTTCAGTGCCGGCCCCTGCGCCCCGCAGCCCGCCAGCAATATTAACGCCAGCAGCGCACGCTTCACTTCGGTGCTCGTTTGGTCAGGCCCAGCTTTTCACGGACCTGCGCGGGCGTCATCAGCCGCGCGCCCATATTTTCAACAATGGTGCCCGCACGTTCGACCAATTGCCAGTTTTCGGCCAAAACGCCCTTGTCCAGCCACAGGTTATCCTCAAGACCCACGCGCACATGCCCGCCTGCCAACACAGATGCCGCGACATACGCCATCTGGTTGCGCCCAAGACCAAAGGCACTGAACGTCCAGTCGTCGGGCACGTTATTCACCATCGCCATGAATGTGTTCAGATCATCCGGTGCGCCCCATGGCACGCCCATGCAAAGCTGCACCAAGGCAGGGCTGTCCAGCACGCCGTCTTTGACCAACTGCTTGGCGTACCAAAGATGGCCTGTATCAAAGGCTTCAATCTCGGGCTTCACCCCCAGATGCGTCATCATCCGGCCCATCGCGGTCAGCATGCCGGGCGTGTTGGTCATGACGTAATCGGCTTCGGCAAAGTTCATGGTGCCGCAATCAAGGGTGCAAATCTCGGGCAGGCATTCGGCGATGTGCTGTACGCGTTCCGACGCGCCAGCCATATCTGTCCCCTCGATGGGCGGTAGCGGGTGTTCGGTGGGGCCAAAGACGATGTCCCCGCCCATGCCCGCCGTCAGGTTCAAGATCACATCGGTCTCGGACTCGCGGATGCGTTCGGTGACTTCGCGGAACAAATCCAGACGGCGGTTTGGCGCGCCGGTTTCCGGATCCCGCACGTGGCAATGCACAACCGCTGCCCCCGCCTTGGCCGCTGCAATCGCACTGTTGGCGATCTGTTCAGGGCTGCGCGGCACATGGTGACTGCGGTCTTGCGTTGCGCCCGATCCGGTCACAGCACAGGTGATAAACACGTCTTTGCTCATGGTGAGTGGCATTTGGTTGCTCCTTTGGATCGGGTTAATAGGGCATTGGATGCGCTTTATGCGCGACAGCGATGTCAGCCATGACGTCTTCGCTTAGTTCCAGATCAATGGCACCGAGGGCGACATCAAGCTGGTCCAAAGACGTCGCGCCAAAGATAATTGACGTCATAAACGGCCGCTGCCGTGCCCAAGCCAGCGCCATATGCGTCGGGTCCAGCCCGTGTTTCTGCGCAATGGCCAGATAGGCGGCTGTCGCGTCAAACACGCGGTCGGATTTGCGCCCGCCCAGATCACCGTTGATCGCCATGCGCGACCCGTCGGGCACCGCGCCGTTTTGGTATTTACCCGTCAACATCCCCGCCGCGAGGGGCGAAAAGGACAGCAAACCGATGTCTTCGTTATGGCAGGTTTCGGCCAGATCAGTATCGGCCAGACGGCACAGCAGCGAATATTCGTTCTGCACCGATACCGGGCGCGGCCCGCCTGTGCGCTCAGCAGCATTGGCCCATTGCGTCAACCCCCACGCGCTTTCGTTGCTCAGGCCAAAGCTGCGGATCGTGCCGCGCTGCACCTCGTCTTGAAGCGCGCCCATGCAGTCTTCCATATGGGCGACAACCTCGGCTCGGTTTTGCGAGGACGGGTCATAGTCCCAGTTCTTGCGAAACATATAACTGCCGCGATTAGGCCAGTGAAACTGGTACAAATCGACGTAATCGGTCTGCAAACGTTTCAACGACCCCTCAAGGGTTTCGCGGATCGTCTTTGACGAAATAGGTGCACCGTCACGCGGGGCGGCCCCCGCGCCCGAGTGTTTCGTGGCAAGCACGAATTCCTTGCGCTTGCCCGTTTTCGCGATCCATTGGCCGATGATTTCTTCGGTCAGGCCGACGGTCTCGGCCTTGATCGGGTTCACCGGATACATCTCGGCCGTGTCGACAAAGTTGATGCCAGCGGCCAAGGCGCGGTCGATCTGTGCGTGACCTTCCTCGGGCGTGTTCTGTGTGCCCCATGTCATTGAGCCAAGGCAGAAATCCGACACCTCAATATCTGTGCGGCCCAGTTTGTTCATCTTCATCCATTTGTCCCCGTCTTGGTTTGGGCCACCCTCTCGTTTCGACTGCCCCATCGCAAGCGCATTTTCAGCACTGCGCAACAAAACACCATTTGCGTCGTTTTTTCCAAAGCAATGTCGTTTTGACCGTTGGTTTCCCGATTGTATGACGACACAGTACAAACCATGCGTTTGCTCATTTCCTTTGCCGCCCTGTTTCTGTCCGTTATCTTGCTACAGCTGTCATCGGGCGGTGTGGGGCCGTTGGACGTTCTTTCAGGCACCATGATCGGGTTTTCCAACCAAGAGATCGGCCTGTTGGGCTCGGCGCATTTCGTGGGCTTTTTCATTGGCTGTTGGTGGGCCCCACGGCTGATGGGCAGCGTCGGCCACAGCCGCGCCTTTGCCGCGTTCACTGCATCGGGTGCCATCGGGCTAATGGCCCATATGCTGGTGCTTGATCCCTATGCATGGGCGCTGATGCGCGTGGCATCGGGCTTGTGTGTCGCGGGCTGCTATACCGTGGTTGAGGCTTGGTTGAATGCCAAAGTCACCAATGAAACGCGGGGCCGCACCATGGGGGCGTACCGCGTCGTCGACATGAGCGGATCACTGGCGGCGCAGATGATCATCGGCGTTTTGGCCCCTGCATCCTATGTATCATATAATCTGCTGGCGATCTTGTGCTGTGCCGCGCTGATCCCGCTAACGCTTACCACTTTGCCGCAACCCGAAACACCAGCGCAGCCGCGCCTGCGCCCACGGCTGGCGATCGACCGGTCCCCCCTCGCCGTCGCTGCGGTGGTTGTCGCGGCGCTGTCCAGCGCATCGTTTCGCATGGTCGGCCCTATTTATGGTCAAGAGGTCGGCCTAAGCGCTGGGCAAATCGCGTGGTTCCTGTCGGCCTTTGTTCTGGGTGGGGCGTTGGCACAATTCCCCATTGGCTGGCTGGCCGATAAATTCGACCGACGTTGGGTGCTGATCTGGCTGTCAGCCGCGTCCATCGTCAGCTGCGCCGTCACTGTCATGTCCGCAGGCATGGGCACCCAAGCGGTGTTTTTCGCGGCGACATTCTTTGGTCTGACCACATTCCCGATCTATTCTGTCGCCGCTGCCCACGCCCACGACTTTGCTACAAGCGAAGAGCGGGTCGAACTATCTGCCGCGTTGATGTTCTGGTTTGCTGTGGGCGCTATCTTTGCGCCCTATCTGGCGTCGGTGCTGATCGACAGCTATGGCCCGGCGGCCTTGTTCACGATGATATCGGTCGGCCATGGCGTCTTGGTGATCTTTGGCCTGACCCGGATGCGCGCCCGCCCCACGGCACGCAAACGCACGCCTTATGTCTATGCGCCGCGCACGTCTTTTACCATTGGCCGCCTGATGCGCCGCCAGCGCGACGGCAGCAGCAACAACGCCCCCTAGCCCTTGGCGCGTCCCTGCGTTAGAGACATCCCAAAGCATTCTCGGGGCCCCTTACCATGACACGCCACCTTATCACCTCAGCCATCCCTTACATCAACGGGATCAAGCACCTTGGCAATCTTGTGGGCAGCCAGTTGCCCGCCGATCTATACGCCCGCTATCTGCGCGCGCGCGGCCAAGAGGTGCTGTTCCTATGCGCCACAGATGAACACGGCACACCCGCCGAATTGGCCGCCGCCAAAGCCGGTAAACCGGTCGCAGAATACTGCGCCGAGATGCACGAGGTTCAGGCGCGCATTGCCGAAGGGTTCGGCCTGTCGTTTGACCATTTCGGGCGGTCGTCCAGTATCCAGAACCAAAAGCTGACCCAGCATTTCGCAGGTGCTTTGTACGACCAAGGCCTGATTGAAGAAGTCGAGCAGCGCCAGATCTATTCCGAGACCGATGGCCGCTTCCTGCCCGACCGCTATGTCGAAGGCACCTGCCCCAACTGCGGGTTCGAGGATGCGCGCGGCGATCAATGCGACAACTGTACCAAGCAGTTGGACCCCGAAGACCTGATTAATCCACGCTCGACCGTGTCCGGTGCCACCGATCTGGAAATGCGCGCCACCAAACACCTGTTTCTAAAACAGTCCCAGATGAAAAACCGTCTGGACGAATGGATCAATTCGAAAACCGACTGGCCCGTGCTGACCACATCCATCGCCAAGAAATGGCTGCATGATGGTGACGGCCTTCAGGATCGTGGCATCACCCGTGACCTAAGCTGGGGCGTGCCCGTCAAACGCGGCGACGAAGATTGGCCGGGGATGGAGGGCAAGGTGTTCTATGTCTGGTTCGACGCGCCGATCGAATACATTGCCTGCGCCCAAGAATGGGTCGATGCAGGCAAAGGCAGCGATTGGGAAAGCTGGTGGCGCACCGACAAGGGTGCGGACGACGTGCGCTATACCCAGTTCATGGGCAAGGACAACGTGCCCTTCCACACGCTCAGCTTTCCGGCCACGATCATGGGCAGCAACGAGCCATGGAAACTGGTCGATTACATCAAATCCTTCAACTACCTGACCTATGACGGCGGGCAGTTTTCAACCTCGCGCGGGCGCGGTGTGTTTATGGATCAGGCGCTGGAAATCCTGCCTGCCGACACATGGCGCTGGTGGCTGCTGTCCCACGCGCCGGAAACATCCGATGCGGAATTCACGTGGGAAAACTTCCAAGCGTCCGTCAACAAAGACCTTGCCGATGTGTTGGGCAACTTCATCAGCCGGATCACCAAATTCTGCCGCTCGAAATTCAGCGAAGACGTGCCAGCAGCAGGCGAATACGGCCCTGCTGAACATGCGCTGATCGCGGACCTGACCGAACGCGTCGCCCGCTATCAAACCGCGATGGAGGCGATGGAAGTCCGCAAATCCGCCGCCGAACTGCGCGCGATCTGGGCCGCTGGCAACGAATACCTTCAGGCCGAGGCCCCTTGGACCACCTTCAAAACCGACCCCGACAAGGCCGCCGCCCAAGTACGTTTGGCGCTGAATCTGATCCCGCTTTACGCGGTGCTGTCAGCACCGTTTATCCCGACCGCCGCGGCCAGCATGTTGGAAAGCATGCATGTGGAAAATGCCCAATGGCCTGATGATGTCCCCGCCGCACTGGGCCAGCTTGCGCCCGGCCATGCCTTTGACGTTCCAGAGGTTCTGTTCGCCAAAATTACCGATGAACAGCGTGACGAATGGGCTGAACGATTCGCGGGCGTGCGCACCTAAAACATCCGATCCAACCCTTAGATTTGATTGCCACGCGCCGCTTTAACCAGTGGCGCGGGCAAAAAACAGCTTGGGTCTTTACAAGTTAGAAAATTGAATATCGGGCGCTTTCAGTCAGTTAGCGAAAACGCCCGATAAAAACGTATCGTTTTCGGTCCACTTGCCCATCATTGCGTTGGACAGATCGTTAACGCGCCTTATGTCACATGAAACACAGCGAAAGGGCCTGGGGATAAAATGCCTACACGATCTATTGAGGAGATGGCCGCAGAACTTGTGCACCTGCAAGACGCATTGGCAGCCATAGAAGCTGAAAAAGCCAAGGATAACTCCGGTAGCAAATCCCTTCGCCTGACCTTTCTTGAGGCGATGATGGAAACCGTGCCGGTCGGCGTCGTAATGGCGGATGAAACCGGCCAGATCATCTATGGCAACAGCCATGTCGAAAAGATGGTGCGCCACCCGGTTATACATTCCGAAGACACCGAAGACTACGGTGCCTGGGTGTCTTTCCACGAAGATGGCCGCAAGGTCGAAAGCCACGAATACCCCCTGTCGCGCGTTATCCGCGATGGCGAAGCGCATTCTGAGATCGACGTGAATTACCAACGGGGCGATGGCACGCGGTTCTGGATGCGCATCATCGGCAAGCCGGTCATCGACGCCAACGGCACCCGCATTGGTGCGTCGGTAGCACTTATCGACATTGACGAGGAACGCCGCCTGCGCGAGGCGCAGAACATCCTGATCGCCGAGCTGAACCACCGCGTGAAAAACGCCTTTAGCGTGGTCAAATCCATCGTCAGCCAGTCTTTGCGCAAGATGAGCATTCAACGCGGGCTGCGTGAAACCATTGATCAACGGCTAAATGCCTATGCCTTGGCCCATTCCAAATTGGTCGGCACATCGTGGGACCGCGCCGAAATCGGTGCCGTTGCCGCAGATGTTCTAGACCCAATCGGAAACGGCCGCATCGTGCTCAGCGGCCCCAAGGTCGAGGTGCCATCGCGGCAGGCATTATCCTTCTCGATGGCGTTTTACGAACTCGCAACCAACGCCATGAAATACGGCGCACTGTCCGTACCCGACGGCCGCGTCAATTTGTCTTGGGAACAAACTGATACTGCGGATGGTTCAGTTATAGAACTCCACTGGAATGAGGAAGGCGGACCCGCTGCGGAAAAACCAAGTGAAACCGGTTTTGGCAGCTTTATCACGGGCCGCGCATTGCAAATGGAAACAGGCGGAGAAATCATAACTGATTTCGGGCCTGACGGATATAAATGGCATCTCAGAATGCCGGAACATACGGAAGACCGGGCAAACTAATGAGCAATACACCGCAGAATATTTTTATCGTCGAAGACGAGGTCGTTGTGGCGTTTGAGATGACGGATATCCTTGAGGATATTGGTTTTAACGTGATTGGCCCGTCTATTCATCTTGAAGACGCGAAAACCAAGGCACGCGAAGGCGACATCGACATTGCCTTTCTTGACGTGAATTTGGGGAATAACAAAACCTCCAAACCGGTTGCGGACATCCTGCGCGAACGCAATATCCCGTTTGTGTTTATCACCGCTTATGATGCGGATCAGATCAGCTTTTTGGGCCCCGACGACCGCGTGGTGAAAAAGCCGGTCAGCAGCCAAAAACTGATTGAAACCTTGCGCCGCGTGTACCCCAACCTCGAAACGTAACGCACCTGGGTCTAATCACCGAAAATTGAGCCGTAATTGATAGGCCGCGACATCACGTCGTGGCCTATTTGCGTGACACTATAGCGATAAGAACATATAGTGAACATATGGTTAAGCAAACAGTAGAACAAAAGCTCGCAATCCTAAGCGATGCAGCGAAATATGACGCGTCCTGCGCCTCTTCGGGGTCGACAAAACGCGACTCGCGCGATGGCAAGGGCTTGGGATCAAATGAAGGCAGCGGCATTTGTCATGCCTACGCGCCCGACGGGCGTTGCATCAGCTTGCTGAAAATCCTGATGACCAATTTCTGCATTTATGATTGCAGCTATTGCATCAATCGCGCGTCCTCGAACGTGACCCGTGCGCGGTTCAGCGTGGATGAGGTGGTGAAGCTGACCATCGAATTCTACCGCCGTAATTATATCGAAGGGCTGTTTTTGTCCTCGGGCGTGATCCGGTCGCCGGATGCCACGATGTCGGACATGGTGCAGATCGCGCGCAAGCTGCGGCACGAGGAAAACTTTCGCGGCTATATCCATCTGAAAACCATCCCCGATGCAGCCCCCGAACTGATCGCCGAGGCCGGGCTGCTGGCGGATCGTTTATCGATCAATGTCGAACTGCCGACCGATGCCGCGGTCCAACAATATGCGCCCGAAAAAAAGCCCGACCAGATCCGCAAGGCGATGGCCGACTTCCGACTGCGCAAGGAGGTGTCAAAGGACACGTCCCACACCGGAAAACGCCCGCCCCGCTTTGCCCCCGCAGGCCAGTCGACCCAGATGATCATCGGGGCGGACGGGTCGAACGATGCCGCGATCTTGGGCCAGTCCACGCGGCTTTACTCCAGCTATAAGCTCAAGCGCGTCTATTATTCCGCTTTCTCGCCTATTCCGGATAGTTCCTCAAAGCTCCCGTTGATCCGACCGCCGTTGCAACGCGAACACCGGCTTTATCAAGCGGATTGGTTGCTGCGCTTCTATGATTTTCAGCTGGACGAAATCACGTCAGTGACTGCCGACGGGAACCTTGATCTTGAGGTTGATCCCAAACTTGCCTGGGCCTTGGTGCATCGCGAAGTGTTCCCTTTGGACGTTAACCGCGCCACCCGCGAGATGTTGTTGCGGGTTCCGGGGTTCGGGGTGAAAACTGTCACCCGCATTCTGTCCACCCGCCGCCACCGCACCCTGCGCTACGAGGATTTGTTGCGCATGGGCGCGTCGATGAAAAAGGCGCGCAGCTTTGTCACGGCGGGCGGTTGGTCGCCCGGTGGCCTGACCGACAGCATTGACCTGCGCGCGCGTTTCGCGCCGCCGCCTGAACAGCTGACCTTGTTCTGATGCACCGCGCGATCATGCCGCAAATCGGCACAGCGCAGGCGTGGCGTGACGCAGCACGGAAGTTTCTAGCGGCGGGCATCCGGCCCGAGGATATCTTGTGGGGGGATACCGCCACCGCGCCTGATCTGTTCGGCACCGATACGCCCCTGCGGCCAAACCGCCAGGTCACCGTGCCGCGCAGTTTTATTAGCATGGCCAGCAGCGTGGTCTGGCACAGCGATCCCGAACGCTTTGCCCGGCTTTATGCGTTTCTCTGGCGGCTGAAAGACGCGCCGCATCTGATGACAGACCGTGGCGATGCCGACCTGTCGCGCCTGCGGACGATGGAAAAGAACGTGCATCGCTGCCAGCACAAGATGAAGGCATTCGTGCGTTTCCGCGAGATCAGTCAGCCCAACGCCCCCCGCCGGTCCTTTGCCGCGTGGTTCGAGCCGACCTATCACACGGTAGAACCCACGGCGGATTTTTTCGTACGACGGTTCAGCGATATGGATTGGCGCATTCTAACACCGGACGTTTGCGCGATTTTCGAAGACGGGAAACTGTCGTTCCGCGAGGGGCAAGAAAAACCGGCCTTGCCCGAAGACGCCAGCGAGCAACTGTGGATCACTTATTTCCAAAACATCTTCAACCCTGCGCGGTTGATGGTCAAAGCCATGCAATCGGAGATGCCCAAGAAATACTGGAAAAACATGCCCGAGGCCGCGTTCATCCCCCAGATGATCGCGGACGCCCCAGCCCGTGCCCGCGCGATGGCCGAAGCTGCCCCATCCCTGCCCCCTGCCCGCATGGCGCAGGTTCAGGCGCAACTGGCCGCGCACCAATCGGCGTGGGACGGGCCGACGGATGCGTTACCCGCCGCCATCGCCGCTTGCACGCGTTGCCCGCTGCATTGCAACGCGACCCAAGCCGTCGCGGGCGAAGGGCCGATGGAGGCCAAGCTGATAATTGTCGGCGAACAACCCGGTGACCAAGAAGACCTGAGCGGGCGGCCCTTTATCGGCCCGGCAGGGCAGCTTTTTGATCAGATCGCAGCACAGGCGGGCCTGGACCGGACGCAAGCCTATGTCACCAACGCGGTGAAACATTTCAAATTCACACCGCGCGGCAAACGCCGCATCCATCAGCGCCCCAACACGTCAGAGATTGACCACTGCCGCTGGTGGCTGAACGCGGAAATGACCCAAGTGCGGCCCAAGCTGATCCTTGGCATGGGGGCCACCGCCGCCGAAGCACTGACCGGCAGGCGCGACGCAATCCTTGCCCGTCGTGGCAAGGTCGAGGCCACACAATCCGGCACGCCGGTTCTGCTGACCCTGCACCCGTCGTACCTGCTGCGCGTACCCGACCCACAGGCCAAAGCAGACGCCACCGCACAGTTCAGGGATGATCTGCGCATGGCTGTGCGGATGTTGGCCTAGCCAGCATTAAATCCTGAACACCGGTTGCAAAAACTCAGATGACATCCATATACCATCCACATGGATGGAGAAACATCATGAGCACTGTTAGAAAGCTCCGGGACAAGATGCCGGACAACGAGAAGATCACTATCAATCTGGGCTTTGTCGACCTGGGCCGGATCGATCTGTTGGTGCAGGAAGGGTTCTATTCCAACCGCAGCGATTTCATTCGCACCGCCATTCGCAAGCAGCTGGATCACCAGTCCGACAGCGTGACCCAATCGATTGACCGTCACACCATGGAAATGGGCCTGCGCGACTATACCGCCGCCGATCTTGAGGCTGTGCGCGCCGCCAATGAACTGCTGCACATCAAGGTCGTGGGCCTTGCCCGGATCGCTGATGATGTAACACCGGAACTTGCGCTGGCCACCATCGGTTCAATCAATGTGATGGGTGCGCTGCAAGCCAGCCCCGAGGTGAAAAAAGCCCTTGGCGCGCGGATCAGCTAGCCCCTGTCTCATTCTTTTAAGGAAACCAAATGACAAATAAATTAACGTCTGCCCTGCGTCGCGCGACCAAACTGGTCCGCGCAGGAAACCCGGTGGATGCGACAAAAACCATACAAACCGCGTTGCGGGGTGGTGGGATGGCCGCGCTGGATGAAATGGCAAAATCCTCGAAAAAACCGTTCGGGAGACCGAGGGTCGGGCGAAGCCTGCGCGACACGCTTGCCAGTCTTAACGCGGGTATGGCGCGATCTGCCACAACGGCGGCAGACGTGACAGAACCGCCACTGACACCGGGCGCGCGTTTTGAAGCAGCTACATTTGAGTGTCCCGAAGGCACCCGCGACTACCGGCTTTACATCCCTGACCTGAAAGGGCGCAAACCCGCGGCTATGATCATGATGTTGCATGGCTGCAAACAATCGCCCGTTGATTTTGCCAAGGGGACGGGAATGAACCAGCTGGCTGATGCCCACGGGCTGATCGTGGTGTACCCTGCGCAATCACGCGGCGCGAATATGCAATCCTGCTGGAACTGGTATGCCACCAGCGACCAGACGCGCGATGCGGGCGAACCCGCGATCCTTGCCGGTTTGGCGCGTCAGATGCAGGCCGATCATGGCGTGGCCAAGGGCCGCGTTTTCGTCGCGGGTCTGTCTGCCGGTGCGGCGATGTCGGTTGTTTTGGGACAGACCCATCCTGACGTTTTCAGCGCTATCGGTGCCCATTCCGGCCTGCCCTATAAGGCCGCGCATGACGTGCCATCGGCCTTTGCCGCAATGGGCACGGGCAGCAACCGCAACCATGACACGCAACCGATCCCGTCGATTGTGTTTCACGGCGATGCTGATGCCACGGTGCATGTGAAAAACGGCCAGCATATCGCCGAAGACGCCGCAACTGGCGCGCAAGTGGTCGACGATGGCAGCATCAAAAATCGCGCCTACACTCGCAGCACGACCCTATCCCCCGAAGGCCATGCCGTGATGGAACATTGGACAATCGCCGGGCTTGGGCACGCGTGGTCAGGCGGCGACAGCACGGGCTCCTACACCGACCCCGACGGCCCCGTTGCCAGCGCCGAAATGGTGCGGTTCTTCCTTAACTTGCCTATGAAAGGCGCATAACGTGACCCATTCCCTGACCTTTGACGCCATCAGCGAAGCAACCCCCGGCCCCAAATGGACGGCCCGTTGGCAGAGGTCCTGGCCCGCTTACGAGGCATGGTTCACCGCACGTGGTGGCGACAACGGCCCCGACCGCGCCGCCTGCGAGGCCGCATTGCGCGAGCACATGCCAGAGCTTGCACCCGTACACGCCAAGCTGACCAAGCTGGCTGGCGGATCGGACCGCGTGGCGCGGTTCCTGTCCACATGGTGCCCGCCCAGCTATCTTGGCGGCTGTTCGCTGGCCGTCGCCACGTCCCGCGACGACATCCGCCTTGTGCGCAATTACGATCTGTCGCCCGACCTGAACGAAGGGTTGTTGTTCCACAGCGCCTGGACCGGTCGGCGCGTCATGGGCATGGTTGAATTTCTGTGGGGGCTGTCCGACGGGATCAATGATGCGGGCCTTAGCATCGCGCTGGCCTATGGCGGGCGGCAGGAAACCGGGCGCGGTTTCGGCATCACCACGATCCTGCGCTACGTGCTCGAGACCTGTGAAACAGTTCCTCAGGCCTTGCGGGTTTTACAACGCGTACCATCGCACATGCCCTATAACGTAGTGGTTGCAGATGCATCGGGGGCGGCGGCGAGCGTCGAGATGTATGCTGGTGGCGGTGCCAAGGTGCAGCCGCGCCTTGTTGCCACCAACCACCAGACAGATGGCAGCACGCCTGATCGCGGTGCCTTTACCCGTACGTTTGAGCGGTCAAAACACCTGAACGGCGTCTTGTCCGACGGGGCCGCGCCCGCCACCCTCGTGGGTCAATTCACCCAAGCCCCGCTGAAACAGGATCGCTATGCTGAAGGGTTTGGCACGCTGTTTACCGCAGAATACGAACCCCTGCGTCGCCAGATGACCCTGCATTGGGATGGCGAGGTTTGGGCGCAGTCGCTCGACGCGTTCGAGGAAGGTACCCGCGATGTGCGTTATGGTGCCGTGGGCGCGACTGCTGTGCATCAAGCAGGCGATATCGACTGGGTCAAGATCGGCATGGACTATGCCGCCGGGCGACACCCCGACTGGCGCAGGTTCTTACCAAGCGGTGTGGACGTCGCATAGGGGCGTATGAAAACGCCGGCCCGAGTTATCTCGGGCCGGCGTTTTCAGTCTCAAGAAGCATTTTCGCCCAGATCAGCCGTAGAACAGCCTTGGGAAATACAGCGCGATTTCCGGGAACAGGATGATCAGCGCGACCCCGATCAGCGTCACCACGACATAGGGGAACACCGATGCATAGATGTCGCCCATCGTGACATCGGGCGGGGCCACCCCCTTGAGGTAGAACAGGTTAAAGCCAAAGGGCGGCGTCATATATCCGACCTCCATCATGATGATGAACAAGATGCCAAACCAGATCGGATCAAACCCTGCGTCCCGCACCACGGGCAAAAACACCGGCAAGGTGATCAGCATAATGCCGACAGGGTCCAGAACCATCCCGAAAAAGAACAGCAAGACCAGCATAAAGAACAGCGCGCCCCAACGCCCGCCGGGAATATAGCCCATCAGATCAGAGATCAGGCTTTGCGCGCCCAATGCCGTATAGGCTGTCGAAAACGCATGTGCGGCGAACAAGATCCACATCACCAACGCGGTCAGCTTGAGCGTGGCAATCGACGCGTCGTGCAGCACCCTCCAAGTCAGTTGCCCATTGATCAAGGTCGCAACCAGCGACCCGAAGACACCAATCGCCGCAGCCTCGGTTGGGGTGGCGAAACCGCCAAAGATCGCACCCAGAACGATCACAACAATCATAATCGGCAGGATCACCGCCTTGAGCGATCTGATCTTTTGCGACCAATCGGCGCGTTCTTCGACGGGCAAGGCTGGCCCCAGATGCGGCTGAAGCCAGCAGCGCCCGCCGATGTACAGCGACACCAGCACGAACAGGGTTAACCCCGGCCCGATGCCTGCCGCAAAGAGACGGCCGACCGATACTTCGGTCAACAGCGAATAAAGCACCATCAAGATTGAGGGCGGGATCAGGATACCCCATCCGCCCCCCGCATTAATGGCCCCGAGGGCGAGCTTTTTATCATACCCCCGCTCTAGCATTTTGGGCAGCGCGATGGTGCCCATTGTCACAACAGCAGCACCGGAAATTCCCGACATGGCAGCAAAGATCACGCAGATGAGAACCGTACCAATGGCCAAGCCGCCGCGCAGGCCACCAAACCATTGGTGCATCATATCGTAAAGGTCATTCGCGACCCCCGATTTTTCCAGCAAAATCGCCATGAACACGAAAAGCGGCACCGCCATCAGGGTCGGTGATTGCATCGTCTCCCACATCTTGGAGGCCAGCAGATAGAAACCGATTGTGCCCATCTCAAAGTACAAAAACACCACCGAAACACCGCCCAGCACAAAGGCCAGCGGCGTTCCTAGCATCAAAAACAACAGCAATGCGCCGAAAAACAGCAAGGTAAGGAGTTCGACGCTCATGTTTGCTTCTCCTGAGTATTTATTTCATCTCGGTCCGGATCACCGGGTTTACCGAACACATCCTCGGGGATCGGCAAACCACGCAACACGCGGATGTCTGACCACAGGCGCACGATGCCTTGCAACAACAGCAAGATGGCGGCGACGGGGATCAGTGCTTTGGTCGGCCATAGCGGGGCCTTCCAGACGGAGTTTGACCGCTCCATATCGGCTATCGCCTCGGACGCGATGTCCCAGCCTTGCCAAAGCAACACGCCCACAAACAGTAAAAACAGCGGCCATGTTAGTATGTCCACCGACGCCCTGCGTCTGCGCGTCATGCGACCATAGAAGATATCGACGTTCACATGCCCGCGCTCGGTCAGCAGATAGCCGCCGCCGATGATCGCGTAGACACCAAAGATCAAGGTGGCCAGTTCTGCTGTCCAGATTGTCGGGCTTCCCACCAGATATCGCATCACGACATCCGCCAGAAGCAGGACAAAAATCACCAAGACACCCAGCGATACCCATCGCCCGATAAATTGGTTCACACGCGTTATAGTACGGGCCAGTTGCATCATGGCGGCATGCTCCTTTAGTGCGAAAAGGGGGCGGCGCACCACATGCGCGCCGCCCTATTTTTCAAAGCTACAGGAAACGGGGCTTAGGCGTAGCCCATATCCTTCATCAGCGTGCGATAGATGTCAGCTGCCTTTGCTGCTTTCTCGCCCTTCTGCCCTTCGGTCTCGAGGATCTGCGCTGAGGCAGCCGCGAGCATTTCCAACACATCATCCGGCAAGTGCATCACTTCGACGCCATCGTTGGCCACACCTTCGGTCAGTGCAATCGCTTCGAAATGTTGATACTCGGCCGACCGCAGGAAGAACCGCGTTGTGATCGTATCGACCAAGGCGCTGCGCAGATCATCCGGCAGCCCCTCAAGCGCCTCTTGGTTAAGGATGAACGCGTCGGTGGTTTGCGCCAGAACCGGTTTGTAGTGATATTTGCACACTTCCCACAGCGACATGGATTGCGCCCCAATGGCAGCACCCCAATGCGCGCCATCCACAACACCCGAGCTCAGCGATTGATACAGCTCTGATCCGGGGATGTATTGCGGTGCCGCACCGGCAGCGGCCAGATAATCCAGCATCGCGCCAGAGGACCGGATCTTGAGGCCTTGGAAGTCGGCAGCAGATTCGATCTTTTTGGACAGAACCATTTCCGTCGGCAGGACTTTTTCGCACATCATATGCACGCCGTCTGCGTTCAGGTCCTCATTCACCAGTGCCTCGACGCCAAGGTTCTTGATCGCATGTTCCATTTCCCAAGCTTGGCGAAGGGTGCCGGGGATACCGTAGGCAAATGTCGCGGCTTCTGCCTGATCGGCAATATAGGACGGGCTGATTGTCCCCATCGGCACAACGCCTTTGCGCACGATGTTATAAATGTCGGGTCCTTTGGCGAACTCACCCGCGCCCAGCAGTTCCAGCTTGAATGCGCCTTCGGTCTTTTCCTCAAGCTGCGACGCGACAACGCCCAAGCTGTCGGTAAACGAACTGGATGCTTTGGGCCAATGCGCCTGAACGCGCCAAGTCACCTCGCCCGCGGCGATCGCTTTGCCGACAAACGCTGGCGATGCGACGGCCGCAACAGCCGCGCCGCGCAGCATGGACCGGCGGTTCAGCTTCATATTTTCTTTTGTCATGTCTTCCTCCCGTTGATTTCATAATTCTACGAGCCGCTTTTTTGGCCCGTCTAACCCGCCAAAATGCCCGGCGGGCGTTCCTCCCGTAACGTAATCCTGACAAATGTCCGGTTGAACCTCAACTGAATTGTTTGTAAAAGCAATTATGGCCGAAATTGGGCGTGAAAAGGATTGAAATTCCCGCATGGGCTGGTATTTATGATGCAATCATACCCCATTAGTTGCGCTTTGATATCGGCATTAGCGCTGCGATTTACGCGATAATGCCAATTTCGACGCGCTCGAGCCGACCCGACCACCGCATGGGTGCCACAGGATTATATCCGCATACCGATACTCAGCACCTAAAATTTCCATTATGGGTTGAATATTCTGCAAATTATGCGAAAATACGATCCAGTGAACGCTTTTATGTGAAGCTTTTAACAGTCAGACGAATAAAAAAGGGCTTTCATAAATTTCGCGTCACTTCTCAGCAGGGTTATATGGCTGATAGATTAACGCCGCCCAGATTTCAGGGTGGCGTGATCGCTGACCCACCTAGCACGAGAATGGACGAGTAGATCAGGCGAGATTGTTTCGCGCCGGATTACGATGGGAGTGTAATGAGTTTTGTTGGTAGTAGTGGATAATTGGTAATAGTGGACAGACACGTAATAGTTCTCGCAATCGGATATGCTTTTGGTGCTGTCGCCAGCGGTATTTACGCAATCAATCAACCCATTTGGCAGGGACTGCTGGTTTTCTGGCTTGGTGGTGCCGCTGCAACCTCGATAGTCGCACTGCTGTTCAAGCTATGGGTCTGCACCGCGCAACGCATTCGCGATCACCGCAGAGCGTCGAAAACGTGCCCGATGAATACGGCAGGAACAGAACCAGCAACACCGCCACGCTAAACGGTGCGCCCTGCGACCTAGTTGATAGGCGCAGGGCGGGTTTCGTTCCCGGCGTTGCGGATCAAAGTCCGGCTCGTCAATCAATCGCTAAATCCTGAGGTGGCATGTAGCCGCCCAGCTACGTGCGCCTGCATGAGACCGCTCACGCCCACACTTTAGCCGCGCAATCTCACATAAGACGCTCACCAAAAACGACCCAATTCCCCCCTTGGTGCCAGCCGTGATTTCACGCCCGTATTTTGTCCTCGACGCTCTTGACTTATCGGTGTGCTTAGTACCTTATTATACCAGTTGCTAATTCAGCGTAGAATTGGCGCTTACGATATTCTCGGGAGGACGAGCGTGACGAAAATCGCATTATTTGGGGCCGGCGGAAAAATGGGGGTTCGCTTGTCGCGCAACCTCGCGGCAACGGAATTTCAGACCGCCCATGTCGAGGTCTCCGACATCGGTAAAGAGCGGCTAAAGACCGAGCTGGGCTTTGACTGCCAAGACCCTGATACCGCCCTGAAAGACGCCGATGTGATCGTTTTGGCCGTTCCCGATACGGCAATTGGCAAGGTGACTGCGGGCATCATCGACAAGGTGAAATCCGGTGCCATGATCATCTGCCTTGATGCGGCTGCCCCCTTTGCCGGTCATTTGCCCAAGCGCGATGATGTCACGTATTTCGTCAGTCACCCCTGTCATCCCCCGATCTTTAACGACGAAAAAACCGAGGCAGGCCGCAAGGATTACTTTGGCGGGGTGGCTGCACAGCAAGGTATTGTAAACGCACTGATGCAGGGCCCCGAAGCCGATTACGCCCTTGGCGAAGCCGTTGGCAAAGCGATTTATGCACCCGTTGCGCGGTCCCACAGGGTGACCGTTGAACAAATGGCGCTGCTGGAACCCGGCTTGTCCGAAACGGTCTGTGCATCCTTGCTGGACATCATGCGCGAAGCCATGGACGAAGTGGTGGCGCGCGGCGTTCCCAAAGAAGCTGCACGCGATTTCCTACTCGGCCATATGAACATTCTGGGCGCGGTCATTTTCAAGGAGGTCGACGGCGTATTCTCGGATGCGTGCAACAAGGCGATCGAGTTCGGAAAACCGGTGCTCATGCGCGATGACTGGAAGCGCGTGTTCGAGCCCGATGAAATCGCCGCCAGCATCGAACGGATCACCTAAGGCACCAAAGCTATCCACTTGTAGCACCAGTGAATAACTTTTACAGTTGGCGCATATCCTAACAAGGAAGCGTTGCGACATGAACAAAGAAGGTGCTCAGGACCGTAAGATTGTCCGGCTGAAGCTGTCTGATCAGGTTTTCGAACGTTTACGCGAACTGGTGGCAAGCGGAGAGCTGGCCCCCGGCGACTTTGTACCATCTGAGCGGACATTGATGGAACGGTTTGGCGTGGGGCGCCCAGCGGTGCGCGAGGCCTTGCAAGCCATGCAAAGCAAGGGGTTGATCACCATCACCCACGGCGGCCGCAGCCGCGTGAACGCGCTGACCGCTGGCGTGGCGTTCAGCCAGTTGGACGACATCGCCAAGCTGCTGCTGTCAAGCGAACCGGCCAACATCGACCACCTGAAAGTCATCCGTCACATTCTTGAGCGTGGCACTGCCCGGCTTGCCGCCGCCAAATGCACGTCGAAAGACGCCAATGATTTGTCTGAACTGATCGAGCTTCAGCGCGCGCAACTTGGCGACGCCGACGCCTTTATGAAGGCCGATATCGCCTTTCATACAAGGCTTGCTGAAATCACCGGCAACCCGCTGATCAAGGCGATCACCGAAATGATGCTGACGTGGCTGTTTGAATACCATTCCTCGTTGCTTCTGTGGTCGGGACGCGAAGAAACGACGCTTAGCGAACATGCGGTTATCGTGGAACGCCTTAGGGCGAACGATGCCGACGGCACGGAACGCGCGTTGGAAGACCACCTGAGCCGTGCGGATTCCAAATTCTCATCCACGAACCAAACCTAATCGCTGGTCTCGCCCGTCGCCTGCCACCTGAACGGGCCAAGACCGCCGTTATCATTAGGCGTTAAATTGGCCCTGACGACGGTATCGCCGACGGACAGCTGCGCCATGCCGTCGCTGATCTGCGCGCTTTTTACCCGCTGACCGGCAAGCGTTGCCAACATCGCCAATGCTTGCGCGATGGGCCAATCCGCGTCCCCTTCCCCGTCCGTGCCCCCGATACCGCGCGGGCCATAGACCGCCGCGGGTGTCCAGACCGCGATATTCGCGGACGCCAGCGCTGTGGCAAGCCCCATAACATAGGCCGCACCAAATTGACCGCGATGGCGCGGGTCGTCATCGGTCATGCAAGCGCGCTGTGCATCGGGGTTCGGGATGACCCGGTCACCATAAGGGTTCTGCCGCATCGCAATCGTGGCCGGGCCAATGCGATAGGGCATATCGCCGAAAATCGCCCGTGCAGATCGGGTAATGTGGGGGATCGTTTCCAATGTCTCAATCACCGAAAGATCATCCGCAGCGTGGACAATCGGACACAGCCCGTGGCTGACAAAATCCAGCGTCTCCAACGGCGGGCGTTTGCGGTTCAGCTCGGGGAAAAAGCTGACCATGCCACCACCCCGCGCAACGTCGGGAAAGGGGTCAGCCGCCGCATTGTGGATGTCCTCAAGCGGTGGGCAATCTGGCCAATCCGACCCCGGCGGTGTCGACTGCCGGTCAACCGATGGGCAAACCATCACACTGGCGGGAACGAACCCCAAGGCCTGCATCCGCGCGGCCACCGCACCCAGCTCAACTGCGGGCGGATCAGCGCAGGCCAGAATAAGCTCTAGATCATAGACCACATCCGGACAGGCCAGTTGCGCCGCAGCAAAGGCCTGTACTTGCGCGTCCAGCCCGCCCAGATCCATATCCAGATGGCAAAGCAACCGCTGCGGATTTACCCGGTCCAGATCACTGGGGGATGCCGCAAGCCGCCGCGCGTCATCCGGCGTGAGCACCAGCGCCATATCGGGGAAAATGGCATTCGCCGCCTTGTGCCCCTTTGACCGGGCCGGGGCATAAGGCAACGGTGCGCCGATGCTGAGCACCACGGATTGTGACAACCCGTTACCATCGGCGATCTGATAAGGCCAAGGTTTCGCAAGCGGGCGGTTATAAGTCTTGTAAGAGGCATCCCCCCACTGCCGCTGGTCTTCCATCTCGAATGTGTCGCCCACCAAGCGACAGGTCACAGAATTGTTGCCAACGGTGTGGGTCAGCGACACGATATCCATGAAAGGTTGCCACGGCTCGATCAGCATTGGAAAGGTGGCTTCCTCAATCGTGCCATCGCTATGGCCGACATGCACAGGCTGCCCCGCCACCCCGTCGATAGGATGCAAAACCGTAAAGCCCGCGCGGTTGGTTTCAAAATCGCCCTTGGTGATGCCCTCGGCGCGCATGGACAAGCGGCCTTCGGTGATTTCGACCTCAATATCAACGATCAACTGCGCGCTGCCGCTTTCGTATGTGGCGGTATATGCGATGCACAGGGCGGTTTCGGTTTGGCTGGTGACCTCGTCTTGGATCTGCGGCACCAAGGTGCCCCAATCGCGATCGCGGACCAAAAACGCGATACTGCGGATCGCCTCTGCCCCGTTCAGCTTGATATGGCGCAGGCTGCCCGCCTCGAATGTAAAGGACCACGGCGCGCGGGCCAATGGCGTGCTGGCCACCGCAGGCTGGTCGGTCCCGTATAGGATGGCGTTCTCGCTCAAAGCTCTGACAGCCGTACTGTCCGGCCCTCAGCAGCGGATAGATAAGCAGCCTCGACCAAGGCCAGCGTTTGCAGGTTATCCGCCCCCGATGTCTGGGGCGCGCGGCCCTTGGACACGCAATCGACGAAATGCTGTTGGATTGTTAGCACGCTTTCCTGGATATTATGCCAAGGCTTTTGGGCCCAAGGCAGCACGGGCGGTGCCACATCCACGCTATGAGTTTCCTTACCCGTCACCGTCAATTGATACCCCGCATCCAAGCGTACCGTGCCCTCGGTGCCGTCAATCTCTAACAAGGTTTGCGGAAAGGTTTCCGGTTTGCGGCGGGTGGCATAGGAACAATCAACAACGCTGGTGGCCCCGCCCTTATGCGTCAACAACATCGTCGCGACGTCCTCCCCCTTGATGTTGCGGTTTATGCGCTTGGTTGTCGCGGCAATGCGATCCGCATCGCCCAGAAAGGCACGGGCGATGTCCAGAATATGAATGCCCAGATCCTCGATAATGAAACGCGCGCCTTCAGCCAGATAGGGCTGACCGGAAAACACATCATAGCCGGAGCGGAAACTGAAGCGGCCAAAGAACGGATCCCCGATTGATCCGGATTTCACCACATAAAGGGCTGCTTGAATGGCCGATTGCCAGCGGAAATTCTCGTGCACCATAAGTGTCTTTTTAGCCGCATCCGCAGCGGCCACCATCGCGCGCGCGTCCGTCAGGTTTTCGGCAAAGGGTTTTTGACAAATGATGTGAACGCCCGCCTCTGCCGCCATTTTCACCAGCGGCAAATGCGATGGCACCGTGGTGGCGATGTCAACAAAATCGAACCCGCCTTTGGCAAACATCTCGGCGGCATCCCTGTGGGTACGCGTAATGTCGAAATCCGCAGCCGTTTGCGCCAAGCGTTCCGCGTCTTGATCACACAGGGCGACAATCTCGACCCCGTCGATGTCTCGCCATGCATGAAGTTGGTTTTGCGCGAAGAACCCGCAGCCGATCAATGCACCCTTCATCCGAACCCCCTACTTATCCATGGCCGCTTGGGCACGCAGCACAACACGGGCCTGAACCTTTTGCTGGGCTTGGTCGATGACCACAGCCGCGATGATCACAAGGCCCTTGATGACGGTTTGCCAGAACGACGAAACCCCCATCATCACCAGCCCGTCCGACAGCACCCCGATCACGAAAGCACCGATGATCGTTCCAATAATGCGCCCGCGCCCGCCAGACATTGACGTGCCGCCCAGAACAGCCGCCGCAATGGCGTTCAGCTCGAACGTGTCGCCCGTCGCGGGATGCGCGGCAACCAGCTGGGACGAGATGATAAGCCCCACCAAAGCCGCGCAGAAGCCCGAGAAAATATAGACGAAATACTTGGTCCGGTTGACCTTGATTCCCGAAAGACCTGCCGCGCGTTCATTGCCGCCCACAGCATAGATGTGCCGGCCCAACGGCGTCCGCGCAGCGATATATCCGGCAAGACATCCAACAACGATCAGCAAGGCAATGGAAAACGGAATGCCGAAAATATCGCCCGTCCCAATCCAGCGGAATGTATCTGATCCGTATTCAGGATTGCCGTTCAGGTTTGGAAAGGTCCGCCCGTCCGAGCTGAGCATCGCCGCACCGCGCGCCACATAAAGCGTGCCCAGCGTTGCAATAAAGGGGGCCACGTTAAGCTGCGTAATCAAGAACCCGTTCAAGGCCCCGATCGCAACCCCGACAAGGATCACCAGCAGGCAAATCTCGAACGTGTTGAACTGGATAGACCAACCCAGCCCGACGTCGATCCCGTTCAGAACCAGATAACCCGCGACCATACCGCACAGCCCCACGATGGACCCGACCGACAGGTCGATCCCCCCCGACACAATGACAAAGGTCATGCCAATCGCCAAAAACGCATTCAATGCCACGTGTTTTGACATGATCACCATATTGGCGGTGGACATGAAATTAGGCGCATTCAGCGCGAAAAACACAAAGACCAGAATCAGTGCGATGAACGTCCGCGCCTTTAGCAGCACAAGCAATGCATCCGATCCTGACCATGATGACATGTTGGTGGTTTGATCAGCCATCAGACGGGTTCCTTACTTTTATTTTCTGTTTTGTGCCCGACAGCCGAGGCTTCGATAAGCTTGGCATTGGTTGCCTCGTCGCGGGTGAATTCACCGGTGATACGGCCGTTTGACATGACCAGAATTCGGTCCGACAGTGACATGACCTCGTCCAGATCAGAGGTAACAAAGATGATACCAAGCCCCTCGGCAGCCAGCTGGCGCATTACGCGAAACACTTCGGCCTTTGCACCAATGTCGATGCCGCGCGATGGCTCGTCCATCAGCAGCACCTTCGGGTCGGTCATCAGCGCCTTGGCGATGACCACCTTTTGCTGGTTGCCGCCCGACAGGGATGAAACCTCGTGTTCGGGGGATGCGATTTTGATCGTCATGCGTTTTACAAAATCCGCGACCGTCTGCTTTTCGCGTACAACGCTTAGGTGCACTGCCTTGGTAAAGCGTGACAAGCTGGACATCGTCATGTTCTCGCGGATCGACAAAATTTGCACCAGCCCGTCGTTCTTGCGGTCCTCGGGGATCAGGGCAAGGCCACGGCTGATCCGTGCCGCGACGCCTTTTTCCTTTAGGGGCACGCCATCAATCGCAAAGCTTCCCGTGGCATAGCGGTGCCGTCCGATCGCACATTCCAAAAACTCTGACCGGCCCGCGCCCATCAGCCCGTAAACACCCAAAATCTCGCCTTTGCGCAAGGACATGGACACATCGTTTACCACCAGATCACCGCCTGCACCGGGCAGCGACACGTGATCGGCGCGAAATACTTCATCCCCAAAGGGATGTTCAATTTCCTTGGCAAAATCCTTGCCGCTTTCGCCGATCATGTTGTGGATGATCCAATCGATATCGACCCCTTCCATGGATCGCGCGCCGGTGATCACACCGTCGCGCAGCACGGTGATATAGTCGCCGATTTTGATCAGTTCCTCCAACCGGTGCGAAATATAAACCAGCCCGACCCCGCGTTTTTTAAGATCAGCAATGACCCGAAACAAAATCTCGACCTCGGCGGCAGACAGGGCTGAGGTGGGTTCATCCAAAATCAGAATGCGGGCGTCATGGGCCAGCGATTTGGCGATTTCGACGATCTGTTGCTGACCGACGCGCAGATCACCAACCAGATCATCGGGGTCAATGTCCTGCTCCAGCTGCTTCATCAACTCGCGGGTTCTGGCCCGCTGCGTGGCCTTGTCGATATCAACGCCGCCGCGGGTCTTTTCGCGGGCCACAAAGATATTTTCGGCAACGGTCAAGTTTGGAAACAGGTTCAGCTCCTGAAACACGATGCCAATACCGCTGCGCGCCGCCTCTTCTGTGGTGCGAAATGTAACCTCTTGGTTGTCGATAATAATCTTGCCGTCCGTCAGCTGTTCAACGCCCGCAATGACCTTCATCATCGTGGACTTACCTGCGCCGTTTTCACCGACAAGGACATTAACCGCCCCCATATGCAGGTCGAAATCTGCCGCCTTCAGCGCAACCGTACCGGGGTACACCTTGGTGCCGCTGCGGATTGAAAGACCAATCTCATGGGCAGTCATGGCGCACCAAAGGATAGGTCGGTTGGAACAATTTCGGGGCGGGTTTCGACATCCTTGAACGTATAAATCCCGGAAAAGGTGACCGTTTTCCCAATCGGGTCTTCGGTGGGGATGGTCAGGTTTTCATGGGCCATCGCGTTCAACCCGCCAGCCAGCTTTGCGAATTCGATCTGGTCGCGGAAATCGCTAAAGCTCAGGAACGACATCGCGTCGCGCAGGGCGGTTCCGCGAATGATCGGACCAAGCTGGATTGTCACATCCGCCTTGCCATCGCCAACCGTATCAACCTGCAGCTTCGCCGCGCGGCTTTTCATCTTTGTCTCGACGATCACCCCGGTGCCGGTCACGCCAAAGTTCCATGCGCTGGCCTCGCCCACGGGTTTGTAGCCATATTTTGCACCGGCAGCGTCGACATCTTGCGCAAGCGCGGCGCGCACGTCGTCCAGCGGTGCCAATAGCGCGGCAACGGCTGGCAGCACCTGCGGCTCCCAAATCTCGCGGGCCAAGGCGGCCATACGGGCCTGATCAGTCTGCGCCTCTTGGGCCTGACCTGCCGCGTCCGGATCGGGATTTTTAACGATTTTACAGCCGCCCAACGCCACAAGGCTACTCAGCAGAAAAACAGAAATGTGTAGCGTGCGACGCATGCGGACTCCCCCAAGAAGGAGCCCGCCTTGCGGCGGCGGACCCCATATTTTCATGGATTATCTTCTTTGGTTACGAGCTTAGCGCGAAAGTCTCGAGATCGGCAGCGTTATCGGCGTTGATCAAAACACAGTCCATCAGCTGCTTTTCTTCCAGGCCAGTGGACCCGGTGCGAATATACTGATCGGCCTGCTCGACCGCGATCTGCGCCTGACGGTACGCGGGCTGTAGAACAGTCGCCTTGATACCACCTGCAAGGATGCTGTCGCGCACATCGTTAGAGCCGTCAAACCCGACAACGATCACTTCGCTGCGGCCAGCGGCTTCAAGTGCGGCCCATGCGCCCATCGCCATCGTGTCGTTGCCACAGATCACACCCTTGATGTCTGGGTTTGCCTGCAGGATAGATTCCATCTTTTCAAAGGCTTCGGTCTGGGACCAGTTCGCAGATTGCTGCGCGACCATCACCAGATCGGGGTATTGGTCGATGATGTCGTGATAGCCAGAGGACCGGATGCCCGCGTTCGTGTCCGCTTCGCGGCCCACAAGCTCAACATAGTTGCCCTCTTCGCCCATGATGTTCACGAACTCTTCGGCACCCAACTGCGCACCTTGGTAGTTGTTTGAAACGATCTGGCTGATGGCAATACCGGATTCCTTAATTTCGCGGTCAATCAGGAACGACGGGATACCCGCATCAAGCGCACGTTTTACAACGGCGACAGTTGCGTCGGCACCAGCATTATCAAGCACAATCGCGTCCGCGCCACGGGCGATGGCCGTGTCAAACAGTTCGGATTGCTTGTTTGGATCATCATCATGCACCAGCACGATGGTCTCATATCCCAGTTCTTGCGCACGCGCTTCGGCACCTACGGCTTCGGCTTTAAAGAACGGGTTGTCATGACTTGGTGTGATAATTGCGATCAGACCTTTGCCTTGTGCACGCACGATAGACGTGGATGCCAGTGTCACTGCGGCTGCAAGACCGGACACAAAAACGCGGCGGTTCGTATTCATTTTATCTCTCCTCCCAAAATGCCAGCTTTACTGAAGTAAGCGAGCTGGCCTTCACTTTTTTACAGTTTGGTCATATTGTCAACAGGTATGATGAGTAAGCGTCTTGACTTGTCTCCCCGAATGGGCGCGGGGCCATCGGACAGCACAAAACGACGCTGCCGCACCGGAACATCCGGTGACGTTAGCCGCGTAAACGGCTTAATCCCTTACGGCATTTGTTGATGTGAAGTGCGGCGTGGGACCAGCGTTGCAGCAGCACCGCACCGATAAAAGGCTATGTCGCGACGGGTGCGGACGTCTTCAGCGCCGCCTCAAGCCGTGACCAATCAGCCTCGGTCCCGGGCAGGCCTAGCCGTATCCATGTCTCCGAGTATGGAAAAATCCGGGTCCATATATGGCAGGCGGCCAGATCGCGCTGCGCCTTGGCCGCGTCCGGTGTTGCATAGGTCCGAAACAAGGGTGTTCCCCCGACGAGGGTCCATCCCGCATCTTGCGCCAACAGATCAAGGCGGTCAGCGTCGCGCTGCAGCTGTGCCCGCGTCCGATCCGCCCAAGCGTCATCTTCAAACGCCCGTTTGCAAACTTCGATGGCCATGCCCGATACCGGCCAAGGGCCAACCATGTCCCTGATCTTATCCGCCACCGCCGGCGTCCCCAGCACAAAGCCAAGACGCACACCGGCCAGCCCATAAAATTTCCCAAACGACCGCAGGATAACCACGTTCTCGGGCAGGTCTTGGGCCGTGCTGGCCAATGACATGTCCGGCGCAGGGTCGGCAAAGCTTTCGTCGACGATCAACAGGCCGACCTGCGCGGCAAGCGCCAGCAAGGCGTCGGGTGTGTAAACATTGCCATCAGGGTTGTTGGGGTTCACCACCACGGCAAGGTCATACCCCTGAAGCGCCTCAAACGCTGTGACATCGTGCACGTCCCAACCGCCTGACCGCAGGGCCGCCGCGTGTTCATTATAGGTCGGCGTCAGAACTGCGGCGCGCCCGACGGGTTTCAACATCGGCACCAACTGGATCGCCGCTTGGGCCCCCGCCACGGCCACAACATCAAGGGACGTGCGATAGGCCCGCTGCGCGGCACGCTCAAGCCCGATCATACTGCCCCGCTCAGGAAGCCGCGCCCATGCCGCCGCCGATACCTGTCCCACGGGATAAGGGGCCGCATTGATACCGGTCGACAAATCGATCCAATCCGCAGGATCGCCGCCAAACTCCGCTATGGCCATGCCCATATTACCGCCGTGGTCTCGCATTCCGTGATCCTTAAACAATCGCAAACAGCGCAATGATAGCCGCAAGCCCAACCATACTCCGCAGGTAAAGCGTAAGCCCGCGCGCGATAGACCCTGCATCCGCATCGGGGGCCGAGGCGTTCAGCCAAGGCTCGTCCGCTATTCTATCACCATAAATCCGCGGGCCAGACAGCCGCACGTTCAGCGCGCCCGCCATTGCGGATTCGGGCCAGCCTGCATTCGGCGACCGGTGATGGCCCGCATCGCGCAGCATAACGCGAAAGGAATGGGAAGCCGTACCCGAGCACAGCGCAAAAAGCAGCCCTGTCAGCCGCGCGGGGATCAAGTTGACGAGATCATCCAGCCGTGCGGCGACCATTCCGAAATTCTCGTAACGTTCGGACCGGTGCCCGATCATTGAATCCATCGTGTTGATCGCCTTGTATCCCACCAGCCCCGGCAGGCCAAAGACCAAGCCCCAGAACACTGGCGCGACGATCCCGTCCGATGCGTTTTCTGCCAGACTTTCCAAAGATGCGCGGGCAATAGCAGCGTCATCCAAGGTTTCGGGATTGCGTCCGATGATCATGGACACCGCATGTCTGGCCGCGTCCGTATCCCCTCGGCCAAGCGGCTTAGCGACGGCAACCACGTGATCATAAAGCGATCTGGCGGCCAAGAACGGCCACGCCAAAAGGCCGCCGATCACGACGCCGGCCCATCCGTCTGGCAGAACGGAACTGATCCAAATACACGGCAGAACGGTGCCCGCAAGGATAATAGAAACCAGCCCCGCACCGCGCAGATTTTGCGCGCGGACAGATTGGCGGGCATCGTTCATGCGCGCCTCAAGCAGGGTGATCGCACGCCCCAGCCACGTCACCGGATGGCCGATCAAGCGAAACAGCGGCGCGGGCCATGCGAGCGCGGCTTCGATCATAAAACCGATCAATAGGGCGGCGGCAAAGGTCAACAATCTAACCCCGTTGAAAACCGGAATGCGCCGGACAGCCCTGCGCGCGTCAATACGGTTTCAGCCGCCTCAGGAACAGTTCCCGGCGCAAAGATGAACGCACGTGCTGACCCTGTATGCGCCCGCGCATATCCCAACGCGCCCAACTCCCCCGCGAGTGCAGCGCTTGGATCATCCGTTGGACCGCGCAGACGGGTCGTGCGATCAGCCGCTTCACTGGCCAGCGCCGCAAGCTTGGCCAAGTCAAACCTGTTTGCGGCATCCGCCCAAAGCGGCACGAGGTCAGAAATATCCGCAAAATCGCTATCCGCCGGATCGGTTCTAATCGGATCGCCCAGATAGCCACCGACAATTTCGCATCTTGGCGGGGCCTTAAACTCCCCACAAATCTCCGCACGACGAGAGGACCAAAGCACCGTATCCGGCTGGGACAGCATCAAAGGATCCGTCGCCCCTTCGACCCGCAAACACGCCGCGGGAAGCAACGCCTCATCCGCGCCCGTCGCCCGCGCAAGTGCAATCAGGCTGGCCGTGGATGACCCGGCCCCCACGCCCGGCACCACATTTCCAGATAGGCTAAAATCACCGCGCAGCGGCTTTCCAACAGCGGCTAGCAAAGCTTTCAACTGGTCTTGGGTCACCGCAGCCACGCCCGAATGGTGCAACCGCAAATCCGCGGCAGGTGTGTAGGTTGCTTGCGCATAAAGCACATCGCAGGTCATCGTTATCACAACCACCGGCCCGTCCGGCCCAAGCCGCCCCTGCAACCATTCACCGAAATGCCCAGCAGCCCTGCCAGTATGCCCGATTGGCTGAGTGTTTTCGCTAAACATCTGCATGTGATTGCTCAAATCAGAACTACCTTATCAAGATCAAGCCATATTGATCATTGGGCATGAAACGACAACCGCCAAGACAGCAGATTTGCGCAGCACGTTAAGGATGGCCGGACCCGTGGGCATAATTTGTCAAACGATCCGCCACACGGCCCACGGCGATGTGCAGCACCACAGTCAGACAGGCTAACACGATCAAACTGGCGAACATCAGATCAATTTTGGCGCGACCATTGGCGAGCAGCATCAGATATCCCAGCCCCTTGGATGCGCCCACCCATTCGCCAATCACAGCCCCGATCGGGGCATAGACCGCAGACAACCGCAGCCCTGTACCAAGGCTGGGCAGCGCGCTTGGTATCTGGACATGGCGCATAAAGTGGTACTTTCCCGCCCCCATCGTAACCGACAAATCATGATAGCCGCGATCAATACGCGTCAGACCATCATGAAAGGCCGAGGCCACCGGGAAATAGATGATAAGAACCGTCATCACGATCTTTGACCCCATGCCGTAGCCGAACCAAAGCGTCAGCAACGGGGCCAGCGCAAAAACCGGCACCGCTTGAGTGAAAACGAGAAGAGGCAGCATAAGCCGCTCTGCGGTTTTCGACAGCGCCAGATGGATCGCGGTCGCCGCCCCCAGCACGGTGCCAAGCGTCAGGCCAAGCAGAACCTCGACGATGGTCACCCACGCGTTTTCCGCAATGATTGCACGGCTGTGATAGGCCGCCTGCGCCACGCGCCACGGCGAAGGCAGGATGAAATGCGGCGCGTTTGTCAGCATCACAACGGCCTGCCACAGCGCCAGCCCCAGCAAGACCGCAATGAAAATGTCGCGGCCCCTCATGCGGCGACCCCGCGTAAATGTGCCAACAGGCGGGTTTGGCAGGCAAGGGTTTGCGGGTCGTCAATAGCGCGCGGGGCTGGCGTGTCCGGCACTGGCCAGCATGTTGCCCCTTGGGCGGACATGATAATAATCCGGTGCCCCAAACGGGTCGCCTCTGACGGGTCGTGGGTCACTAAAAGTACGGTGCGCCCGTGCAGAACCTCGGCGGCCAAGTCCTGCATATCTGCGCGCGTCCCTGCATCAAGGGCTGAAAAAGGCTCGTCCAGAAACACAATCGGGCGATCCTCGAACAAGGTCCGCGCAAGGGCAGCGCGCTGGCGCATCCCGCCAGACAATGTGTTTGGCTTGCTCCCTAGGTGATCTGCCAGCCCGACCCGTGCCAACAGATCAGCGGCACGGGCTGTGTCTGGAGCCTCACCGCGCAGGCGGGCACCGATAACGACATTTTCGAGCACCGACAGCCATGGCAGCAGCAGATCCGATTGCGCCATATAGCTGATACGCCCCGCCAACGCCGCGCCATCCGTGGCCGCGATACTACCCGCAAACTGCCCGCCTGTTTTCAGATCAAGGATCAACCGCAGAATGGTGGATTTTCCCACGCCAGACCGCCCCAGCAGACAGGTCCACTGGCCGCCGGGCAGTTGGATATCGGCATCAAACAACAACCGCCCGTCAATGTGGTGCTGCCCTGCAAAGCTGATCCCCGGCGGCACGGTCATTGGCCGCGCAATCCCATTTGCCAAAACCCGATCTCTAGCGTCGTGGCCGTCGTGAACCGGTTTTGCAGCACAGCAGCGCGGGGGGAAGTCGCAAGGTCACCGATGCGCCGCGCAACAGCGTCATCGATCATCGCGCCGACCGATGCGCAGAGCGATTGATAATCCGGATCAGCATAGGTGTTGATCCAATCGACATAAGGCGTATCGGGGTTCTTATCCCGCGAGAGGCGCAGACCAATTTCGCCATACCCCATCACGCAAGGGGCCAATGCCGCCATCAGATCAAGGAAATCGCCCTGATGCCCCGCATCCAGCACATAGCGCGTATAGGCTAGGTTTTCGGACGCCTCAGCCGCGTCAAACAGCGTCTGTTCATCAATACCCTCTGCGGCGCAGGTTTGAACATGCAGCGCCATCTCGTGATTGACGAGCGCATCAACGGTTGCGGAACAAACCTTCATCTCATCCAGCGTTTCGGACTTTACCACGCCCAGCGACCACGCCCGCGCGAAATGCACCAAAAAGACATAGTCCTGCACCAGATAATACAGGAACGCATGGCGCGGCAGCGTCCCGTCACGCAGCCCTTCGACAAAGGGATGGTGGGTATAGTTCCGCCACGGCCCTGCCGCCTTGGCCCGCCAATGGGCAAAGGTTTTGCCATAATCGGGGGCCATCAGTCAGCCGTCACATCAATGGCAATTTGTGACACGGGGTTCTGGCTTGGGATCAACCCGGCTTCATTCAAAAACGTCTCGAATGCGGCATAGCGACCGGCGTCCATGGCGGCAGGGCGCAGCGCGAAACGTGGGATGGTATCGGCCCATGCCAATGCGTTCAGCTCGTCTTGCAATTCAGTCGAGGTGCCGGAAAACAGCGCCCAGCTTTCTTCGGGGTTGTTCACGATATACTGAGTCGCCTGTTCGGTCGCAGTCAGAAAACGGGCGATCATATCCTTGTCCATGCCGTCGCTATTCGCGACATAAATCAGCTCGTCATAGGATGGCAGGCCTTCTTCCTCGACAAAGAAACAGGTGCCTTCGATCTCTTCGATGTGCATCTGGTTCAGCTCAAAGTTCCGGAACGCGCCAATGACCGCGTCCACCTGACCAGACATCAGCGAGGGTGACAGCGACCAGTTCACGTTCACCAGTTCAACATCATCCGGCGCGACGTCGTTATGGCGCAGGATCGCGCCTAGAACCGCCTCTTCCACGCCGCCCACGGAAAAGCCGACCTTTTTACCAGCCAAATCCGCAGGGGATTTGATCGGGCCATCTGCCAGCACCAAAAGACAGTTAAGCGGCGTCGCCACCAAGGTGCCGACCCGTTTCAGGGGCAGACCTTCGTGAATTTGCAGGTGCAGTTGCGGCTGATAGGAAATCGCCAGATCCGCCTTGCCAGCGGCCACCAGCTTGGGCGGGTCGGACGGGTCGGCTGGCGCGATGGCCGTCACGTCCAGATTTTGATCGGCAAAATAACCTTTTTCCTGCGCAATAATGATGGGGCCGTGGTTGGGGTTCACGAACCAATCCAGCAGCACGGTCATTTCATCAGCAGCGATCAAGGGGGATGCCGCCAGCGATAGTGCGACGGTAAACGAGGGTAGTTTCATGTGGTTTGCCTTTCGAAGTGTACTGTGTCGCCAGCGGCAACAAGGGAGATTTCGCCAGCCCAATAGGACCGCAGATGTGTGGCAGCCTGCCAGGCCCGCAGACCGGATCGACAGGCAAAGACGGCGCGCACCCCCGCCTTTGGGGCAGCGCTTTGCTGGGTGAATTGCGCCACAGTCATGCGCTGCGCGAAGGGCACAATAGCCGTCGGGGCCTCAGCCTCATCACGCAATTCCACGACAAAGTCAGACGCCGATATGTCCGAAGCAGCGATAAAGCCAAGCGCGTCGTCAGGCTCGGGTGCGGTATCAAAACGAAAGCCGCCCGTGCGAAAGCTGTGCATGTCAAAGCTGATCAATTGCCCCAGCGGGGACGGTGATTGGCCGATCAGACAGGCAATCGCCATTTGCGCCTGCGCCGCCCCGATCAGCCCCACCGTTGGCCCCATGACCCCCGCCGTCGCACAGCTGGCCGCGCGGTCCGGCAGGTCGGGAAACACAGCGCGCAACGACGGGGCCGTGCCGCAAAATCCGCCGACATAGCCCGCAAACCCCAACACCGACGCGCTGATCATCGGGACACCCGCCGCGCGGCAAGTATCAGACAGAATATAGCTGACGGCGAAACTGTCGGCGCAATCCAGCACAAGCGTGCTACCCGCCACCAGCTGCGGCGCATTTGCGGGGTCAAGTGACTGCGGAACGGTCTGTATCTCACACTCAGCATTCAGACGGCGCAGGCTTGCCGCTGCGGCGTCAACCTTCAGCGCGCCGATATCGGTTTCGCGAAACAGAACTTGACGGTGCAGATTGCTGAGCGATACGTGATCCCCGTCCACGAGCGTCAGGTGCCCGACGCCCGCCCCCACCAAATACTGAAGCACTGGCGCGGCCAGCCCGCCTGCCCCCACGATCAACACGCTAGCCGCGCGCAGGCGCGCCTGTCCGGCAGTGCCAACCTCGGCAAGGGTTTCTTGGCGGATATATCTGCTCATCGTGTCGCCACCAGCCATGCGCGAACCCGAGCCTCGGGGCTGTCATTCAATGTGATGTCCGTTACCGCCGCCACAACATCCGCACCCGCGGCAAAGGCCCCCGCCGCGCGATCGGTGTTCATGCCGCCAATGGCAATCAACGGCGTATCCCCGATTACAGCGCGCCACGTCGTCAGCTTTTCCACACCTTGCTGATGCCATTTCATCTGTTTCAGGATCGTGGGGTATATCGGGCCAAGCGCGATATAATCGGGATGCAGATCCAGCGCGCGGGCAAGCTCGGCCTTGTCATGGGTGCTGATCCCAAGGCGCAGGCCTGCACTTTGAATGGCTGCCATATCCGCATCATCAAGGTCTTCCTGACCCAGATGGATATAGGTGCATCCCTCGTCAATCGCTGTACGCCAATGATCGTTGATAACCAGCGTACAGCCATGCTCAGCACAGATCGCTTTGGCGCGGCGGATATGGTCTCGCAGCACTTTTGGGCTGACGTTTTTCATCCGCAGTTGCACCAGCTTGATCCCAAGCGGCACAAGACGTTCCAGCCAATCGGCACTGTCAAAAATGGGGTAAAACCGATCCAGCATCATTCCAGGAACGCCTTTCCAATCACGGGCGTGGATGGGCTCGCCATATCGCGCGGTTCCATCGGGTCAGCGGCATGGGCAAGCTGCCCGGCGCTGACCGCCATCGCAAAAGCCTCGGCCATTGCCGCAGGATCGCCCGCCTTGGCCACGGCGGTGTTCAGCAATACCGCGTCAAACCCCATTTCCATCGCTTGCGCGGCCTGCGATGGCAGCCCAAGACCCGCATCGATCACCAAAGGCACATCCGGGAAATGCGCCCGCATGGCCCGTAGCCCGAAAACATTGTTCAGCCCCAAGCCCGATCCGATGGGCGCGCCCCAAGGCATCAAAACCTCGCATCCCGCCTGCAACAGCTTATCCGCGACCACCAAATCTTCGGTCGTGTAGGGGAACACCTGAAAACCGTCTTCGGTCAGAATGCGCGCCGCTTCGACCAAACCGAACACATCAGGTTGCAGGGTGTCTTCCTCGCCGATCACCTCGAGCTTGATCCACTTGGTATCGAATACTTCGCGGGCCATATGGGCGGTGGTCACAGCCTCTTTCACCGAATGGCACCCTGCCGTGTTGGGGAGAATGTGAACGCCAAGGCCCTGCACCAAGGTCCAGAAATCCTGCCCCCCGCGGTCCCGCCCGCTTTCGCGGCGCAGGGATACCGTCGCCACGCTTGCCGCGCTGCGTGTGAATGCATCGGCCAAAATCGCGGGCGACGGGTATTGCGCCGTGCCCAGCATCAGGCCGTTGGCCAGCGTCGTGCCGTAAAAATCACGCATCCCCTAGCCCCCCTGCATCGGAGCGAGGACTTCAACGCGGTCGTCTTGGGCCAAGACATGACCGGCGCGCGCCGGTGCGGCGACAAAACTGCCGTTCACCGCCGTTGCAACCTTGGCACCGCCAAAGCCGGTTCGTTCCAGCAGGTCAGCCAAGGTCGCGGCCTCGACCTCGACCTCGACCGCTTCGCCATTAAGCAGCAGTTTCATGCAATATCTCCGGTATTTTATTGTCACAAATCAGCTCGGCCACCATCCGCGCCATCGCAGGGGCCAGCAGAAACCCGTGCCGGTACAGCCCGTTGGCACAGATCAGATTTCCCCTGCGGCTGATACGGGGGAGGTTGTCTGGAAAGGCCGGGCGGCTATCGACGCCGATCTCGACCACCTCCGCCTCTCCAAACGCAGGGTTGAGCGCATAGGCGGCACTCAGCATTTCAAGCAGGGATCGGGCGGTGATACGGCGGCTATGGCCCGCTTCGATCATCGTTGCCCCGACCATAAACACACCATCCCCGCGCGGCACGACATACAGCGGCACACGCGGATGCAGCATGCGTATGGGACGGTTGAGTGTGACCTCGGGACAGGACAGGATCAGCATCTCGCCCTTAACGCCGCGCAGGTCAGAGACCCCGTCGCGCGCCTGAAACCCGCGACAATCTATGGTTAACCCGCGCTGCGCAAAATCATCCGGATCCGCATCCGCGACCTCAAACGCTGTACCATCCGCAACCAGCCCCGCGCGCAATTGTGCCAACGCCGCGCGCGGGGCCAGATGCGCCTCGCTCTCAAAGAACAACCCTTTTGTAAAACGGCCCGCCAAATCAGGTTCCAGCAGCGATATCTCATCCGCGTCAACTTCGCGAAACGCTTGGGTGCGGCGTGCAAAACGGTTCAGGTCTGCCCTGTCTCGGGCCGGTGACACAACCAGCGTCCCACAGCGGTGCACGGCGCTTGATTGAGCCGCCCACCAATCCGCAGCTTCTTGGCCCAGACGCACAACGGGTTCTTCCGCGCTTTCGCCCTCGCAAAACGGGGCAAGCATGCCGCCGGCCCACCACGAACACGCCTGCCGGCCCAGCGCCGCGTTGCGATCCACCACCCTGACATCGGCCCCGCGATCCAACAGCGCGCGAGCCACGCATAGCCCCGCAACGCCCGCGCCTATGATCGTAATCTGCCCCATCACCACTGGCCGTAAAAATGGTGCACGGGGCCGTGCCCCTTGCCGATCTGCAACTGGTCAGCCGCTGAAATTGCGCCCTGCAAATAGCGGTGCGCGACCCACACCGCGACGTCCAGCTCCAACCCCTTAGACAGGTTCGCCGCAATCGCCGCGGAATAGGTGCACCCTGTCCCGTGGGTATTACGCGTCGCCACCCGGTCTGCGGCCAGCGTCGCCAAGATGCCGCTTTCGTCGACCAAAACATCTGTGCAGGTGTTGCCCTCGGTATGGCCACCCTTCATCAAAACCGCGCCGGGCCCCATGCCGAGCAACCGCATCGCTTGCGCGGCCATGTCATCTGCCGTGCGGGCTGGTGCCTCGCCCAACAGCTGCGCTGCTTCGGGCAGGTTGGGGGTCACCAGCGTCGCAAGCGGTAATATCTTGTCGATCATCGCGTCGATGGCCGACCGCTGCAGCAGCGTGTCACCCGATTTGGCAACCATCACCGGATCAACCACAATCGGCCCGTCGAACCCCGCAATGCCCTTTGCAACCACGTCGATGATAGAGGCCGAAAACAGCATGCCCAGCTTGATCGCGCGCACATCAATGTCTGACAGAACTGCCTCGATCTGGGCCGCCACCAAATCAGCGGGCACCTCGTGGATGGCGGTGACGGTCGTCGTGTTCTGCGCGGTGATGGCGGTGATAACGCTGGCACCATGACAACCGTTCGCCGCCATCGCCTTGATATCAGCCTGAACGCCAGCACCGCCGCCACTATCTGATCCGGCGATTGTCAGGGCGATGGGGGTTTTGGGTATCATTGCGCACGTGTCTCCGTTTGGGCGGGACGTACGGACGCAAGAAAGAGCCTGCGATGTCATTCGCAGAATACCCGTTCCCTACGCCGGTATGACCCGGATCAGGTTCGACGGGTCGGTGCGTACACCTCTCAGCCCTAAGGCCCCCCGACGGATAATATTTCTGGTAGCTGACGACCTTAGAACGCGCCGACTACACTCAAGGGCGGACGCTAGTTCGGCTTTTCCAAGATCGCAATAGGCTTTTGCACAAGCGGGTCGTTAATTCTGGGAAGGGCGTAGAGGATGAGAAACCCAAGAAGCAAACCGGCCTCAAGTAGCCGAAGGCGGTAGGCCAAGGAACAGTGGTGCGGGCGGTGGGACTCGAACCCACACGGGCACAAGGCCCAACAGATTTTAAGTCTGGTATGTCTACCATTCCATCACGCCCGCAACGCCGCGCACAATAGCTTGGTTCTTGGCGGTGTAAATGGTCAGATGTCTTCTCCGACCGGTCCAAGTGGTGCGCCTTTGGCCAAAAGGGCTGCTTCTGACAGCCACGGGTTATTTTCAACGGCTACTAGCAGCTGCGCGCGGGCCTCGGGGATGCGGCCAAGCTTCATCAGGGTCAGCGCCCTGCCCGACTGTGCCGCGACGTGCAAAGGTTGTAGTTTCAAGGCAATATCCAGATCAACCAGCGCGTTTTCATAGTCTTCGCGCAGGTAAAGGATATAGGCGCGCTGGTTGTGGCCTTCGGCGTAGGCAGGGCAATAGGTCACCAGACGATCAAAGTCAGCCAGCGCGCCAACAAAGTCGAAAGCATCGCGCTTGCGCAGCCCGCGGTTCAACACTTCTTGGGCGGCATCATCAGGGGCGCGCAACCACACCTCCCACATCTTGTTTGATAGGGATTGCCCTTGTTGGAAATCACGGGCGGATCGGGATTTTTCAAAAAGCTGCGTCAGCGCGCCTGCGATATCAGGCGGGGCGGGACAGGCAGCAAAAGCAGGGCCACAGATCAAAACAAGGGCGAATGAAAGGCGCATACGACAGTGAACCGCAGTAGCGCCGTTTCAGTCAAGTCACATCTGCGAGCATGATTTCCTTAACGGCTTCCATCGCCACATAGGTCGATGTGTTCGACACATAGGGCAGCGTGGTGATCGTTTCGCCCAGAAAATTCCGATAGGCCGCCATATCGCGGGTCCGCACCTTTAGCAGATAATCAAAGCTGCCCGCGATCATGTGAACCTGTTCAATCTCGTGCACCTTAAGGACGGCGGCGTTAAACGCCTTTAGCGCGACTTCCCGCGTGTCGCTCAGGCGGACCTCGACAAATGCAACGTGATCAAGCCCCAGCCGGATCGGATCCAGCAGCGCGCGGTAGCCCAGAATAACGCCTGCAATCTCAAGCCGGCGCAGACGCGCCTGAGTGGGGGATTTCGACAGACCGATCCGCTTGGCAAGGTCAGTGATGCTAATCCGCCCGTCTTCGGCCAGAACCGTTAGAATCGCCGCGTCAAAGCGGTCCATCTTGAAATCATCATTTGTCACGTCGAACACCCAATTTTAAATCGGTTTGCCTATCAAAATGCCGGCAATCAGTCACTCTTACTTCAAATTGCGCGCTAGACTAGTCCAATTAAACATAGGAGCCTAAAATGGCACGTGATTCTTCCCCGATTTTGCGTCATCAGATCGATGCAGGCACCTACGCCGATCAGGAACATGTTCTGCGTGAACTGATCCGCAACACCCAGCTATCACCTGAGGATCGGGTAGAGATCACCAAAGACGCTGCTGACATTGTGCGCGCCATTCGCAACCACACCGCCCCCGGCCTGATGGAAGTATTCCTTGCTGAATACGGCCTGTCCACGGATGAAGGCGTGGCCCTGATGTGTCTGGCCGAGGCGCTGTTGCGCGTGCCTGATGCCGATACCATTGATGCGTTGATCGAGGATAAAATCGCCCCCTCAGACTGGGGGCGCCACATGGGGCATTCAACATCACCGCTGGTGAATGCATCGACTTGGGCGCTGATGCTGACGGGGCGCGTTTTGGATGATGAACAGCCCGGCCCCGTGCGCCACATCCGCGCCGCGATCAAACGTCTGGGCGAACCCGTGATCCGCACAGCAGTCAGCCGCGCGATGAAGGAAATGGGCCGCCAGTTTGTTCTGGGTGAAAACATAAATGCCGCGATGGAACGCGCCAAAGGCATGGAGAAAAAGGGATATACCTATTCCTATGACATGCTGGGCGAAGCGGCCCGTACCGAAGCCGATGCCAAGCGTTATCACCTAAGCTATAGCCGCGCGATTTCGGCCATTGCGGTGGCCTGCACTCACAAGGACAGCCGCAAAAACCCCGGTATCTCTGTCAAACTATCCGCGCTGCACCCCCGCTATGAGGTCGCACAGGAAGCATCCGTTATGCGCGATCTGGTGCCGCGTCTGCGTGCGCTGGCCCTGCTGGCCAAATCCGCAGGCATGGGGCTGAATGTCGACGCAGAAGAGGCCGACCGACTGGGTCTGTCCTTGGATGTTATCGAAAAAGTGCTGTCCGAGCCTGCGTTGTCCGGATGGGCGGGTTTTGGTGTTGTTGTTCAGGCCTATGGCCCGCGCGCCGGTGTGGTGATTGACGCGCTCTATGACATGGCCATCCGCCACGACCGCAAAATCATGGTCCGTCTGGTGAAAGGGGCCTATTGGGACACCGAGATTAAACGCGCCCAAGTCAAAGGCGTCGATGGTTTTCCTGTCTTCACCCAAAAAGCCGCAACTGACGTGTCCTATATCGCGAATGCGCGCAAATTGTTGAACATGACCGACCGGATCTATCCGCAGTTCGCCACCCACAACGCGCATACGGTCGCCGCCGTTTTGCACATGGCGGAAGACAAGGAAAAATTCGAATTCCAGCGCCTGCATGGCATGGGCGAAACGCTCCATAACATTGTCATGGAAAAACACGGCACCCATTGCCGGGTTTATGCCCCTGTGGGGGCACACAAAGATTTGCTGGCCTATCTCGTGCGTCGCTTGCTGGAAAACGGTGCGAACTCCAGCTTTGTGAACCAGATCGTTGACGAAGATGTGTCCCCCGAAGAAGTCGCGGCCGACCCGTTCGAAAACCTGTCCGACGCCGCTATGCAAATCCCGACCGGACCCGACCTGTTCCAGCCGACGCGCCGTAACTCGATGGGGTTCGATCTGACCCACAC
Source organism: uncultured Sulfitobacter sp. (assembly GCF_964021855.1). Classification (NCBI taxonomy): domain Bacteria; kingdom Pseudomonadati; phylum Pseudomonadota; class Alphaproteobacteria; order Rhodobacterales; family Roseobacteraceae; genus Sulfitobacter; species uncultured Sulfitobacter sp. Next base: position 481,060 of record NZ_CAXHZD010000002.1, on the reverse strand, counting down.
CCCCACGCTGGATATGATTGAATCCGCCCGCGCCCCGTGGAGAGCACATCGCTGGGCCGCCACCCCGCTGATCGCAGCCGAGGCAAAGCCAAAGAAAGCCGTGCGTTTGCAAAACCCTGCCGCCGCTGGCCGCAGCCCCGGCACCGTGCGCAATGCATCAGAGGCCGATGTGAAAACCGCCTTTGACAAGGCGCAGATCTGGGATGCCCCGCTGCAAACCCGCCAAGAGGTGCTGCTGAAAGCTGCTGATATGCTCGAAGCGCATTATGGCGAAATCTTTGCGCTGCTGACCCGCGAAGCTGGCAAAAGCCTGCCCGACTGCGTTGGCGAGCTGCGCGAAGCCGTTGATTTCTTGCGCTATTATGCCTCGCAAGCCACCAACGTGCCGCCCGCTGGCATCTTTACCTGCATCTCGCCGTGGAACTTCCCGCTGGCGATTTTCTGTGGGCAGGTCAGCGCCGCCTTGGCCGCTGGCAACGCCGTGCTGGCGAAACCCGCTGAACAAACCCCGCTGATCGCGTTTCTGGCCGTATCGCTGCTGCACGAGGCTGGCGTGCCGCGCGATGTCTTGCAACTGCTGCCCGGCGGCGGCGATGTGGGCGCGGCGCTTACCTCTGATCCTCGGGTAAATGGTGTGGCCTTTACCGGCTCGACCGCGACAGCGCTGAAAATCCGCCAATCCATGGCAGATAATTGCGCCCCCGGCACCCCGCTGATCGCCGAAACCGGCGGGCTTAACGCCATGATTGTCGACAGCACCGCCCTGCCCGAACAAGCCGTTCAAGCCATCGTGGAAAGCGCGTTCCAATCCGCCGGGCAACGCTGTTCGGCCCTGCGCTGCCTCTATGTTCAAGAGGACATCGCCAAAGAGCTGATCGAGATGATTGAAGGCGCGATTGAGGTCATGGTCATGGGCAACCCCTGGGCTATTTCGACCGATATCGGCCCCGTCATCGACGAGGCCGCCCGCAAAACCATCGCCGACCACATCGACACGGCCCGTACCGAGGGTCGTGTGATTGCCGAAACGGTGGCCCCGACCGAGGGCACATTCATTCCGCCCACCATGATCCGCATCGACAGCATCTCGGACCTGAAGCGCGAGATTTTCGGCCCCGTGCTGCACATCGCAACCTTCAAATCCACGCAGTTGAACAAGGTGATCGATGACATCAACGCCACCGGTTACGGCCTGACCTTTGGCCTGCAAACCCGCATTGATGACCGGGTGCAGCATGTCTCTGAACGGATCGAGGCGGGGAATATCTATGTGAACCGCAACCAGATCGGTGCCATCGTCGGCTCTCAACCCTTTGGCGGCGAAGGGCTTTCTGGCACAGGCCCCAAAGCGGGCGGTCCGAACTATCTGCTTCGTTTCGATGTACCAGACATGAAATCGGTCGATGAAACATGGGGCGGGTCGCAATCAACCCTGCCAAAGCTGCCAGATCATATCGGCGCTGTGATTGACACGGTCACCTTGCCCGGACCCACGGGCGAAACGAACCGTCTCAGCTCAATGCCGCGGCCGGCATTGTTGTGCATGGGGCCGGGCACAGCCACAGCCACCGAACAGGCCCGCGCGGTTTCCGCGCTTGGCGGCGACACGCTCGAACTGACAGGCCAGATCGACATCGCATCTCTTGCGGAGGGGCCCAGCTATGGCGGTATCCTGTGGTGGGGCGACGCAGAAACTGCCCGCGCCATCGAACAGGCGCTGGCCAAACGGGACGGCCCGATTGTGCCTTTGATCCGCGGCCTGCCGGATACGGCCCATGTCCGCGCCGAACGGCATCTGTGCGTGGATACCACCGCTTCTGGTGGCAACGCAAAATTGCTGGGCGCTGCCGGATAAAACGTCTACCGGCGGGCGATCTTGATTGCCCGCCGCACAGCCAATGGCGGCGTTGCCAGCACAGGCACGCCAATATCCATCAAATAGGGGGCCGCGCCCTGCATCGACGCTTGCGCTAAAACAATACAGTCCGTCTGGGGCGCTGCAATCATGGCCGCCCCAACCGACTGCGCAATCGCACGGTTGAAATCGGGCATATCACCCGCTTCGAAATACAGCCACGCATCCTCGCAAAACACGACATCCGGCATGCGCCCTTTGGCGCAGTCCTGAAACAACGCGACACTCGGGCCACGCGTACTTTCCAGACAAATCGCCAGCATCACGGACCGGTATGACGCGGCCGCCTCCATCGCGGGTCGGTCGATGCGCAACACGTTGTCGCCGCCCAAGCGTTCAACCAGCGTGCCCAATGTCGAACAGGTGCACAGCACCGTGTCCTCCTGCGTAAACGACGCAATCAGTGCAGCCACATCTGCCGCCACAGCCTCGGTCCCGTCGGTCTGGGCGCGCGATAATAAATCGTCGCGGACGATATGTTCGACAGCGCCCTCCCACCCTTCGGCGGCGAAAAGCCGGGTGAACCCGTCCACGTGGCTTTGGCCCGTATGCAAACATGTGATCGTCATTCGATACCCCGCCTCATCCAAACTCTTGACCCTGCCCCAGCGATGGCTAAGGGTCGCGTCATGTTTCCAATCCGCGACCATAACCCATCCGGGCGCACACCCTATGTGACCTACCTGCTGATGGCGGTGAACATCGGCGTATTTCTAAGCTATGTCAGCTTGATGAACGATCCCCGGGCGATCAACCTTTTCTTTTATAACTGGGCGCTTTTGCCGGAACGCGTGACCATGGGCGGCGGATATACTGGCGTCATAACGTCGATGTTTCTGCACGGCGGCTGGATGCATCTGGCCGGTAACATGCTGTTTTTGTATATCTTTGGCGACAACATCGAAGACGAGATGGGCCATATGGGATATCTGGGTTTCTATCTTGCCTGCGGTATCTTATCGGCGGCGGCCCATGTGATTTCGGCCCCGATGTCGGGCGTGCCGACCGTGGGCGCGTCGGGGGCCATTGCGGGCGTGATGGGTGGCTACCTGCTGCTCTACCCCAAGGCCAAAGTCGATGTTCTAATCATCTTTATCGTGTTTTTCCGCATCCTGCCGATCCCCGCGTGGATCATGCTGGGCCTGTGGTTGGGCATGCAATTCATCGGCGGCGTCGGTGCCGACCCATCGTCAGGCGGCGTGGCCTATTGGGCGCATGCAGGCGGGTTTATCGTGGGTGTGGTGCTGACCATCCCGATCTGGCTGCGCTTGGGCGGGCCTCAGTTCTGGTCACAGACCCAAGGACATCCGCCCCACCCCGATGCAACCTATCGAACACGGCGCAGCCATATCCCAAAGGTGAAGCGCAAATAACGCGCCCCATCAGTTGATAGGTAAATCAACGTCGGTCTTCCAAATGGACTTAAATCCTCGCCGAAGGCATCCCGCCCCCGGCAGCGCAATCAGCCGCGTGCGACTTTTGCAAATCCGTTGAACAGCGCCTCGTTCGAACAAACGATCTCGCCGTCGGCAAGGATGTCACCGGCCGGGTTCAGCGGTTCAACCATACCACCGGCTTCGCGCACGATCAGCATGCCCGCAGCCAGATCCCAGGAATTCAGGCGACGTTCCCAATAGCCGTCAAAACGGCCCGCAGCGACATAGGCTAAATCCAGCGAAGCAGACCCCCAGCGACGCACACCGGCGCAGACGGGCAGCATGCGCCCCAATTCACGCAGGGTATCAGGCAAATCGGAACGCCCGGCAAAGGGCAGGCCCGTGGCGAAAATGGATTCGATCATCCGGTGACGGCCAGACACACGCAAACGCATGTCATTCATCCAGGCACCAGCCCCTTTTTCAGCAAAGAACATTTCGTCCTTGGCCGGATCAAACACAACGCCCGCAACGATCTGGCCTTTGTGCTCCAACGCAATCGAAATCGCCCAATGCGGCAAACCGTGAAGGAAGTTCGTCGTGCCGTCCAGCGGGTCAACGATCCAGCGGCGTGTGGGGTCTTGGCCCTCGTCTTCGCCACCTTCCTCGGCCAACCAGCCATAGGTCGGGCGTGCGCCCATCAATTCTTCTTTGATGATCTTTTCGGCCTGAATGTCGGCGCGGCTGACAAAATCACCGGCCCCTTTTCTGGACACCTGAAGGTTCTCTACCTCACGGAAATCCTTGACCAGCCCACGGCCAGCGCGCCGCGCGGCCTTGATCATGATATTTAGATTTGCACTGCCAACCATTTTCCGCGCCCTTCATTCAATCAGCCCTCCCTTTAAGCCCGCAAGCCCAGATTGCCAAGGGCCTCATTGTCAAAGGACCGTCAGGGTAAACAACGCTCTGACGCAACGTGCCAGTTGAACCCGCCTTGCGCCGTTAGGGTTTCCAGATACGGTACCCCTGAGGATTTAAATGGAGGACCCCGAAATGACCGATACAATGAAACATATCGTCTTGGCATCGCGCCCCGATGGCGCGCCAACAGCCGATAACTTTCGTCTAGAGGAATCCGCCGTACCAACGCCGGGCGACGGCGAAGTGCTGGTGCGTGTACATTACATGTCGCTTGACCCCTATATGCGCGGCCGCATGGATGATGCTAAATCCTATGCCGCCCCCGTGCCCATCGGCGGCACCATGGAAGGCGGTTCCGTCGGCGAAGTGATCACCTCCAACAGCCCCGACTTCAAACCGGGCGATTTTGTCTTCGGCATGTTCGGCTGGTCCACCCATGGCGTGCAGCCTGCCAAAATGCTGCGCAAGGTTGACCCCGCACAGGCCCCGATCACCACATCACTGGGTGTCTTGGGCATGCCCGGCTTTACCGGCTGGCAGGGTCTGATGGAATATGGCCGCCCCAAGGCTGGCGAAACGCTGGTCGTTGCGGCTGCTACCGGCCCGGTCGGGTCCATGGTCGGTCAGATCGCCAAAGCGCACGGGTTGCGCGTGGTTGGCATCGCAGGCGGTGCAGATAAATGCGCCACGGCCAAAGACCATTTCGGCTTTGACGAATGTCTGGATCACCGCGCTTATCCGGATGCAAAATCCCTGCGCGCCGCCTTGAAAGAGGCCTGCCCCAAAGGCATCGACATCTATTTCGAAAATGTCGGTGGCAAAGTGCTTGAAGCAGTGATGCCCCTGATGAACCCCCATGGCCGCATCCCGATCTGCGGCATGATCGCTTGGTACAATGCCGGTGGCTTGGGTGCCAACGCAGCCGAAGAAGCGCTGACCGCCCCCAAACTGTGGCGCACGATCTTGGTGAACTTCCTCAGCGTGAACGGTTTTATCATCTCGAACCACTGGGGCAACTTCCCCAACTTCCTCAAAGAAGTCGCACCAAAAGTGGCGGATGGCTCAATCGCCGTCCAGGAAGACATCACCGAAGGTCTGGAAAACGCGCCGCAAGCGTTCATGGATCTGCTGACCGGTGGCAACAACGGCAAGGCCATCGTCAAGGTTGTCTAAGCCTGTCGGGTGGGGCTCATCCCCACCCGATACCTAGCTCTGCTGAAGCTTGCGCGCCTCTTGCCCCGCCAGCTTCAGCAGTTTTTCCATATACGGCTTGCCCAGATCATCCTGCCGCACCGCTGCATACAGCCTGCGCGTGATCCCGTTTTCGGTCAGCGGCCGCGTGACATAATCGCTGCTGTATTTCACCTCGCGCACCACCCAGTCCGGCAACACGGCCACCCCGCGATTGGACGCCACCAGCAACAAAATCACCGCCGTCAATTCCACCTGCCGGATCGCCAGTGGCTCGACCTTCGCCGGGATCAGCAATTGACTGAACACATCCAGGCGCGTCCGCTCCACCGGATAGGTGATCAATGTTTCGGCACGAAAATCCTGCGCCTCGACATAGGGCTTTGCGGCCAACGGGTGCGTGCTGGCCGCGACAAACACCGGGCTGTAATCAAACAGCTCAACAAATTCGACGCCGGGTAAATCTTCGGGATCAGATGATACCACCAGATCAACCTCTTCGCGCAGCAATGCAGGCAAGGCATCAAAGGCCAGACCGGGGCGAATATCGACATCTACATCCGGCCATAGCTTGCGAAACTGCTCCAGAACCGGGAACAGCCATTCAAAACAGGCGTGGCATTCAATCGCGATATGCATCCGGCCTGTGCTGCCCGCGCGCAGCCCCATAAACTCCGCCTGTGCCGCCTCTAGCTGCGGCAACACCTGCTGCGCCAGCTTCAGCAATCGCAATCCCGCCGGCGACAACTTAAGCGGCTTGGACCGCCGCACAAACAGCTCCACCCCGGCTTGATCCTCAAGCCCCTTCACCTGATGGGACAGCGCCGATTGGGTGATGTTCATCTGCTCGGCAGCACGCGCCAGCCCACCTGCCTTATGAATGGCCTGAATGGTACGCAGATGGCGGAACTCAATATGCATATGAGGCGTTCCTCATGTTGAAGATGAAAGTTATGAGTTTGTTTCACAACTAAATCTGTGCGACAAGACATGAAAGCCAGAACAGGAACCTAAAAATGCCCAGCCCCGCCGTCTCTTTCGAAGTGTTCCCACCCAAGTCCGTCGATGCGTCGTTCCGGCTTTGGGACACCGCGCAGGCACTGGCCCCTTTGTCACCGCGTTTCTTTTCCGTCACCTATGGCGCGGGCGGCACAACCCGCGATCTGACCCATGATTCCGCCCACGTTCTGCGCCGCACCTCGGGCCTGCCCGTGGCCGCACATCTGACCTGCGTCGGGGCCAGCAAGGCCGAAACCATGGAAGTCGCCAACAGCTTTGCCGAGATCGGCGTGACCGATATTGTGGCCTTGCGCGGCGACCCTGAAAACGGGGCCAAGGTGTTTACCCCGCATCCCGACGGTTTCGCCAACAGTGTCGAACTGATCGAAGCTTTGGCCGCCACGGGCAAATTCACCCTGCGCGTCGGGGCCTATCCTGAACCGCACCCCGAAAGCGTGGATCAGGCGCAAAACATCGAATGGCTTAAACGCAAGTTCGACGCCGGCGCGGACGAGGCGATTACCCAGTTCTTCTTTGACGCCGACACCTTCCTGCGGTTCCGCGATGACTGCGCTGCGGCTGGCATCACCAAAACCATCACACCGGGCATTATGCCGATCACCAACTGGAAATCCGCAAGGGGTTTTGCCACACGCTGCGGCACCCAAGTGCCTGCTTGGCTGGACGATGCCTTTGAAACCGCGATCCGCGATGACCGCCACGATCTACTGTCGACTGCGCTGTGCACCGAGATGTGCAGCGCGCTGGTGGATGAGGGCGTCGAGAACCTGCATTTCTACACACTCAACCGCCCCGAGCTGACCCGCAGCGTCTGCCGCGCCTTGGACGTCACAGCCCAAACAACCCTGTCGGACGTTGCGTAAGACCAAAGACGTCTTGCCCTAGACCTCCAAATTCAACAAGCTTCTCCGGCACGCAACTGCCGGAGATTTTTTATGCCACGTGTCGCCAACTGCCCCCAAGACCTGCTCCCCCGAGAAGAAGCGCTCAAGCTGTCGGGTCTTGAGTTTATGCAGAAAATTCTGGATGGCACCAACCCCGGCCCGCCCATTGGCCAAACCATGGGCTATCTCATTCACGAAGTTGCCGAAGGCCGCGCTGTATTCCGCGGTGCGCCCGAGTTCAACGTGACAAACCCCTTGGGCACGGTGCATGGCGGCTGGTACGGCACATTGCTCGATTCCGCGATGGCCTGCGCTGTGCAAACCAAGGTCCCGCGCGGCTCGATCTACACAACGCTCGAATATAAAATCAACATTCTGCGCGCCATCCCACTGGGCACCCAGATCGAATGCATCGGCACGGTTGACCACGTGGGCCGCTCCACCGGCATCGCCCATGGCGAAATCCGTGGCGTCGACGATGGCAAACTCTACGCCACAGGCTCCACCACCTGCATCGTCATGCAAATCGTGAAATAGCCCGCCCGCTTCTCTGGCTCAAAAATATCCCGGGGGTGGCCCGTCAGGGCCGGGGGCAGCGCCCCCTCCCCCTTTCATCCAACCAAACCGCGACCTTACTCTGCCGCGATGGCCTGATCCTTCAGCAGCGCCCAAACCTTATGCGGCGTAAACGGCATATCTGCCTGACGCACACCACGGTCCCACAGTGCATCTTGCACCGCGTTCGACACCGCCGCCAATGCGCCAACTGTGCCGGCCTCGCCACAGCCCTTCATCCCCATCAGGTTCGCGGTCGAGGGCACGGGCTCAGAGTTGAACGTGATAAACGGCACATCCGCCGCGCGCGGCATCGCATAATCCATAAAGGACGCCGTGAGCAACTGGCCGTCCTCGTCATAGACGACATGCTCTTGAATGGCCTGCCCGATGCCTTGGACAACACCGCCATGCACTTGGCCCGCGGCCAGCATCGGGTTGATCAGATTGCCGAAATCATCGACCACAGTATAGCTGTCCACCGTCACCACGCCCGTCTCGGGGTCAATGACCACCTCTGACACATGCGCGCCGTTGGGATAGCTGCGCCCGGGCAAGGTCGCGCGTTCATGATGTACCAACAGGTCGTCGCGGCCTTTTTCGCGGGCCAGATCGGCGACCTCCAGCATTGTGGGTGTCATGTTGGACCCCTCGGCGCGGAACCGTTCATCGTCAAAGCTGATCTCGGATGCAGGCACGCCCATTTCATCGGCCAGAAACGCGGTAAAGACTTCGGTCATCTTGGCAACCGTTGCCAATGTCGCCGTGTTTTGCGTGGTCACAGACCGTGACCCGCCAGTCCCGCCGCCTTGCTTGATCAAGTCGCTATCGCCTTGGATCACGTGGATCAGCTCGGCTGGGATACCCGTCTGATCCGACAGGAACTGCGCATAAACCGTCTCGTGGCCCTGCCCGTTCGACTGCGTGCCCACATAGATGAACACGGTGCCATCTTCGTTAAACTCGACCTTCGCGCCCTCTGAGGGATCGCCCAGGATGCTTTCGATGTAATAGCACAGCCCCTGCCCGCGCAGCAGCCCCTTGGCCGCATCCGCAGCCTTGCGCGCCTCAAAACCGTCGCGGTCAGCCTCGACCGCGGCGCGGGTCAGCAGGCGGTCAAATTCGCCCACGTCATAGGTCTCGCCGGTGGCAGAGGTATAGGGGAACTGGTCCGGCTTGATAAAGTTGATGCGGCGCAATTCCCATGGGTCCACGCCCAGCTCGCGCGCGGCGCGGTCCATCAGACGCTCCAAGACATAGATCGCCTCGGGCCGGCCGGCACCGCGATAGGCGTCAACCTGCACCGTGTTAGTATAATATCCTTCGACCTGCAGCCATGTGGTCTGCACGTCGTAAACGCCCATCAACACCCGGCTGAACAGGGTCGCTTGAATGGGTTGGCCGAACTGGCTGTTATAGGCCCCAAGGTTACATTTCGTACTGACGCGGTAGGCGGTGATCTTGTTATTCTCATCAAAGGCAAATTCCGCCAGCGACGTCAGATCGCGCCCGCCATTATCGCTTAGCATCGCCTCGGTCCGGTCCGACATCCAGCGCACCGGACGTCCCACAACCCGCGCCGCCTGCGCGACCGAGAAATATTCAGGATAGGCCATCGCCTTCATGCCAAAGCCGCCACCGGTATCGGGGTTCGTCACCCGCACCTGTTCGTCTTCGAGCGCGAAAACGCGTTTCAGGTTGCCCTTGTGGACCCAAACCCCCTGGCCATTGTTGGACACATGCAGCTTACCGTCTTCCCACTCGGCATAGCAGCCGCGCGGTTCAAGCGAATTGACGATGATCCGGTTGTCGCCCACATCAAGGCTGACGGTCTTGGCCGCCGCATCGAATGCCTTTTGCGTGGCTTCTTCATCGCCCAGCCCCCAATCAAAGGCCAGATTATCAGGCGCTTCTTCGTGCAGGGCCTCGCCGCCCCGCTCCAGCGTCATATGTGTGGGCAAATCATCCACATCCAGCAGGATCAATTCAGCCGCATCGCGGGCTTGATCCAGCGTGTCTGCGATCACGACGGCCACCGGTTCGCCCACAAAGCGGACACGCCCCTTGGCCAGCATCGGGCGCAGCGGCTTGGCACCGTCCGTGCCATCGCGGTTTTTCAAAATTGCACCATCCATGGAAATATCCATGCCAGACGCTTCCAGATCATCAATGGTCAGCACCGCGTGTACGCCATCGGCCTCGCGCGCATCAGATACGTCCAGCGATGCAATCACCCCATGCCCGACGGGCGAGCGATAGAAATAAGCATGCAGCGAATTTTCAGGCGCAATATCATCGACATAGCGCCCTTCGCCCGTCAGAAACCGCAGATCTTCAACCCGCTTGACCGGCTGGCTTTTTCCGAACTTATCCATCTGCGCGCATCCTTTGGAAATCCATCATCTGTTGATGCCGACATTAGCCCCGAAAAACCTGATGTCCAGCCGCCCACCGGCAAAACACCACGTCGGCCCCCGCGCCCAAGTTTTCCGCCCGCCAGCCTTCCCCTTTGCGCCTTGCTCCGCTAGATCATCATCAAGTTTAAAGAAGGACGCTGATCATGGCACTTGATAAGAATTTTGACGCCGCCAAGGCCGAAGCCCGTTTGTACGAAGCATGGGAGACCGCAGGTGCCTTCAAAGCCGGTGCAAATGCCAGCCGTGATGACACCTATTGCGTGATGATCCCGCCCCCCAACGTCAACGGATCGCTGCACGTCGGCCACGCCTTCAACAACACGCTTCAGGACATTCTGGTCCGCTGGCACCGCATGCGCGGTTTCGACACCCTGTGGCAGCCCGGCCAAGACCACGCAGGCATTGCCTTGCAACTGGCCGTCGAAAACAAGCTCGCCGAAAGCCAGATTAAACGCACGGACCTGACGCGCGAAGAATTCCTCGGCCACGCATGGGCGTACAAAGAGGCCACCGCCGACACCATCGTGGGCCAGCTCAAGCGTCTGGGGTCCTCCTGCGACTGGTCACGCAACGCCTTCACCATGTCCGGTGCCCCCGGCGACACCCGCGTGGGCCATGAAAACTCGCCCAACTTCCATGACGCCGTGATCAAAGTCTTCGTTGACATGTACAACGCCGGCAAAATCTATCGCGGCAAACGGCTGGTCAACTGGGACCCGCGCTTTGAAACCGCGATTTCCGATCTTGAGGTCGAAAACATCGAAGTCCCCGGTCACATGTGGCACTTCAAGTACCCCCTCGCGGGCGGTGCCACCTATGAATATGTGGAAAAAGACGAAGACGGCAACGAGACCCTGCGCGAGACCCGCGATTACATCGCCATCGCAACGACCCGCCCCGAAACCATGCTGGGCGACGGCGCTGTTGCCGTGCACCCGTCCGATGAACGCTATGCGCCCATCATCGGCAAACTCTGCGAAATTCCCGTTGGCCCCAAAGAGCACCGCCGCCTGATCCCGATCATCACCGATGAATACCCAGACAAGGATTTCGGCTCGGGCGCGGTCAAGATCACCGGCGCGCATGACTTTAACGACTACCAAGTCGCCAAGCGCAACGGCATCCCCATGTACAACCTCATGGACACCAAGGCCGCCATGCGCGCCGACGGAAAACCCTATGCCGAAGAAGCCGCGACCGCCCAAAAGATCGCGAACGGAGAGCTGGAGTTCGACGAGGCAATGATCGCCGCGATGAACCTTGTGCCCGAAGACTACCGTGGCCTTGATCGGCTCAAAGCCCGCAAAAAGGTCGTAGAGGCTATCACCGCCGAAGGCCTCGCCGTCATGACAGAAAACCCCCGTAGGGTGGGTGACAACCCACCTGATGAGGCCGAAAACGAAGAACCCGCGCTCATCCCCTACGTCGAAAACAAACCGATCATGCAGCCCTTTGGCGACCGTTCAAAGGTCGTGATCGAGCCAATGCTGACCGACCAATGGTTCGTGGACACCGACCAGATCGTCGGCCCCGCACTGGATGCCGTGCGCAATGGCGACGTCAAAATCATGCCCGAAAGCGGCGAGAAAACCTATTACAACTGGCTCGACAACATCGAGCCCTGGTGCATCTCGCGCCAGTTGTGGTGGGGGCACCAGATTCCGGTTTGGTACGGGCCAACCAAAGAGGAGTTGTTATCAACACCAAAGAATACTAGCGGTACGGCCCACAATATTCGAACTTATAAAGAGTTCGTGGGGGCCTCACTCGAGGCAGTCAAAGCAAAAGCTGAAGAGTACTATGGGGATAACGTCGATGTTGGTTATTACTTCGATGGCATGGATGAATCACGTGAGGTATCTGATAGGCAACCAGCTTATCGGTATGGGAACGCGACATATCCACTGTACGGCCCCGACAAGGAGAAATTTTTCTCCGACGGTTTCTATGTTCAACTGACGCGCGACCCCGACGTCCTCGACACATGGTTCTCCTCCGGCCTCTGGCCAATCGGCACCCTCGGCTGGCCCGAAGAAACCGAAGCCTACAAAAAATACTTCCCCACCTCTGATCTGATCACGGGCCAGGACATCCTGTTCTTCTGGGTCGCCCGCATGATGATGATGCAGCTTGATACCGTGGGCAGAATCCCATTCGATACCGTCTATCTCCACGGCCTCGTCCGCGATGCCAAGGGCAAGAAGATGTCGAAATCCGTCGGCAATGTCATCGATCCGCTGGAAATCATTGACGAATACGGTGCCGACGCCCTGCGCTTTACCAACGCCGCCATGGCATCCTTGGGTGGCGCGCTGAAACTCGATACCGCGCGCATCGCGGGCTACCGCAACTTTGGCACCAAGATCTGGAACGCCCACCGTTTTGCGGAAATGAACGGCGTGTTCGAGGATAACGTGCCTGCGGTGAACTACACCAGCCACGCGGATGTCGATCACACGTTGAATAAATGGATCATCGGCGAAACCGCCCGCGTCCGCGAAGAAGTCGACGCCGCCCTTGAAAACTACCGCTTCAACGATGCCGCCAACGCGCTTTACGCCTTTGTCTGGGGCAAGGTCTGCGACTGGTATGTGGAACTGTCAAAACCCCTGCTGCAAGACGACGCGCCAGAGGCCGCAGAAACCCGCCAGACCCTGAAATGGGTGCTGGACCAATGCCTGACCCTGTTGCACCCGATCATGCCCTTCATCACCGAAGAGCTGTGGCAAAACACGGATGCGCGCAGCAAGATGCTGATCCACGGCGACTGGCCCACCTATACCGTGGCTGACATGCTGGACGCAGATGCCGACCGCGAATTGAACTGGGTGATCGGCCTGATTGAATCCATCCGCTCCGCCCGCCAACAAATGCACGTGCCCGCGGGGCTCAAAGTGCCGATGCTCTGCACCTCGATGGACGACGCTGCCCAAGCGGCTTGGGATGGGAATGAGGCGATGATCAAACGCCTAGCCCGGGTGGAAAGCATCGAAAAGACAGATGATTTTCCCAAAGGCACCGTATCCATCGCAGCCCCCGGTGCGACCTTCGGCCTGCCCTTGGCCGGGTTAATTGACATCGACGCCGAAAAATCACGCCTGCAAAAATCGCTGGATAAACTGGGCAAGGAAATCGGTGGCCTAAAGGGGCGTCTCAACAACCCCAAATTCGCCGCCTCGGCCCCTGCCGAAGTCGTTGCCGAAGCCCAAGGGAATCTGGACGCGCGTCAGGAAGAAGCAGACCAGCTTCAGGCCGCTTTGGATCGCTTGGCCGAGTTGGGGTAATACGGGTCTTTATTCCAAATGGACTTAAATCCTCGCCGAAGGCATTCTTCTCTTCTGGACCATCAAAAGAGTTTTAACGCCTTCGGCGAGGATTTTTTACCATTTGGAAACCAAGATCGGTGATCTTAGCGCTGCGGTCCTAGCTGGGAAGCGAAGATCGTCCATTTGGAAAGCCCCGTCTGTTAGCTCAGGCGGGGCTGACCATTTTTCAATCTTTGAAAACAGCGGGGCGTTTGCCGAACTCAGCCGCAATCACTTCCATTTGGTGCGGACGGCCTAGCAATTCGGCCTGCTCGCGGGATTCCTCAAGCAACACCTCATCGGCTCCGTTCGTTTCAGCAAAAGCTGTCAGGCGTTTTGCGGCTTTTATCGCGCTTGGGCTTTTGCCTGCGATGGTCGCGGCAAGGTCCATTGCGGCGGCCAGCGGGTCATCGGCAAGCTGCGTGACCAGCCCCCAGCGTTCGGCCTGCGTCGCGTCGATGGGCTGCGCTGTGTAGGTCATCAGCCGCAGCACATCGCCGCGCACCAGTTTAGGCAGCAGCACCATGCCGCCCATGTCGGGCACGATGCCCCATTTCATCTCCATTACCGCCAGTTCAGCATTGGGTGCGGCAATGCGGATATCCGCCCCAAGGGCCAGTTGCAGCCCTGCGCCATAGACCTTGCCATGCAGCGCGGCGATCACCGGAATACCAACGCGTGTCCAGATCATCGGGACTTCTTGCCATTGGTTTGTTGTGCCATCACCGTGGGTACGTGGCATCATAAGCTCTTTGGGATCGCCCCCGGCCAGCGCACCCATCGCGCTGATGTCGATGCCGGCGCAAAATGCTTTGCCGTCGCCCGACAGCACAACAACCCGTGCGTCAGATGCGGCGACTTCGTTGCCGGCTGCGATGATTGCGTCGATCATATCCTGATCCACGGCATTCATTTTATCGGCGCGGGTCAGGCGCACATGGGCGATGTGATTTTCATAGGTGATTGTGACGCGAGCCATGGGTTCCTCCGGTAATTTTCACCATCTGGACCTATATCATCGCCCGTGCAAAGCAAAACGCTACGGCACCCAGCGTTCAACTGCCCGCATCATGCCAAGGGATTTATCATAGGCCAGCGTTAGAATACGCCGCCCGCCCAGCTTGGTCCCGGCAAGGGGGACCGTACGGATGGCACTGGCAGCCAGTGCTGTTGCGACAAAGCTGCGTCGGGTGAGTTTGGCCATGATAGAGCCTCCAATTGCGAATGATTATTACTTAGGGGCGCAGAGCTGCTTTTTCAATGCTTGCCCAGACCGATAGGGATGCAGTAATCGGGTGGCATGACACATGTTCGCCTTACCCCGCTTGCCCAATCCCTGCCCTCGACCGTGCCGTTTGTGGGCCCTGAAACCCAAGAACGCGCCGCTGGCCGGGTGTTTGACGCGCGGTTGGGCGCGAATGAGAATGTATTCGGCCCCTCGCCCCGCGCGGTTGAGGCGATGGCGGCCACGCAGCAGTGGATGTATGGCGATCCCGAAAGCTATGATTTGCGTCAGGCCTTGGCCGCGCATCACGGCATCGCCCCGGACCACATCATCGTGGGCGAAGGCATTGATGGCCTATTGGGCTATTTGGTGCGGCTGATGGTGGCGCAGGGCGATGCGGTGGTCACGTCAGATGGCGCATATCCGACGTTTAATTACCATGTCGCAGGGTTTGGCGGCGTGTTGCACAAGGTCCCTTATCTTGGCGATCACGAGGACCAAAACGCGCTGTTTGCCAAGGCTGCCGAAGTCGACGCAAAGCTGGTATATCTGGCGAACCCCGACAATCCGATGGGCAGTTGGCATTCGGGCGCTGATCTGGTCAAGGCGATGGAGGCCCTGCCCAAGGGTTGCCTGTTGGTGTTGGACGAGGCCTATGTCGATTGCGCCCCGGATGGCACCGCCCCCGTGTTGGATGCCGATGATCCGCGGCTGATACGGATGCGGACGTTTTCAAAGGTGCATGGGCTGGCGGGTGCGCGGGTCGGTTATGCCATTGCCGCCCCTGAACTGATCACGGCCTTTGGCAAGGTGCGCAACCACTTTGGCATGAACCGCGCGGGTCAGGCTGGCGCATTGGCGGCGCTGAAAGATACCGATTGGCTTGCACATGTGAAAACGCAAATCGCCACCGCCCGCGACCGGATCGCCGAGATTACCCGCGACAACGACCTGACGCCGCTGCCTTCTGCGGCAAATTTTGTGGCGATTGATTGCGGGCGTGATGGGGCCTTTGCCAAAGCTGTCCTTGATGGGTTGGTGGCGCGGGGCATCTTCGTGCGCATGCCTTTTGCCGCCCCGCAAAACCGTTGTATTCGGGTCAGCTGTGGCACGCCCGCTGATCTCGATGCATTCGCCGCTGCGCTGCCCCTAGCTCTAGCGGATGCGCAAAAAGCATAGCCTCAGCCAGCCTAGAGAACGGCCGATTAGCGGCGAGGGTTAAACCCCGCCGATCACCTTGGCTGCGGCGTCCAATGCGCCTGAGCCACGCTTGATGCCGAGCGATGCCATCCCGGCCTCCATCCCACCGAGCATCCCCATGATCATCTGGCCGTTCACATGCCCCATATGGCCCAACCGGAAAAAACCATGGCTTTCGGGACTGCCCGGTGCGGCCATGCCCAGACCAATGCCCAAGGTTAGGCCGATGTTTTCCTGCACCCATTCGCGCAGTTGCGTGGCCTGCGGCGCCTCTAGGTGCAGCGACGTGACCGCGTGGCTGCGCAAGGCGGGGTCGGCGATATTCAACGCCAGCGGCCCTTCGCTGCCCCACGCATCGCAGGCCGCCCAAACGGCCCGTGCCAGAACCGTGTGACGGTCCCACACGGCCTCGATCGTTTCGGCCTTGATCATATCCAGTGCTGCACGCAGGCCGTAAATATGGTGCGTGGGGGCGGTACCGCAGTGGTATTGGTAAAAGTCGTCGGGGTTGGCGCGTGGTTCCCAATCCCAGAACGTGCTGACGCGGGGCATGGATGCCCGCACAGCCGCCGCACGGTCATTGAAAAACACAAAGCTGACGCCCGGGGGCACCATCAGCCCCTTTTGGCAGCCCGTTACCATGATATCGACACCCCAGGCGTCCATCTCGAAGCGGTCGCAGGCCAGTGATGCAATGCAATCAGCCATCAAAAGCGCCGGATGCCCCGCGCTGTCCAATGCGGCGCGCACCCCGGCAATGTCATTCACAACCGAGGTCGAGGTATCCACATGCACGGCCAGCACGGCTTTGATCTCATGTGCAGTATCCGCTTTCAGGCGCTCTTCGATGCGGTCCAGATCCATCGCGGATTGTTTGCCGAAATCCATGACCTCGACATCGGCACCCAGACCTGTCGCCATTTCACCCCAGCCGATGCCAAAGCGCCCCGTCGCAGGCACCAGCACCTTGTCCCCCGGGCGGATGACGTTGGAAAGCGACGCCTCCCACGCTGCATGGCCGTTGCCGATATACATAGCAACGTGGTGCTGTGTTCTGGCGACGTCGCGCAGGTCTTGCATAAGCGGCGGCATCATATCGACCAATTCACCCGCATAAATGTTGGGCGCGGGGCGGTGCATCGCGTTCAACACGGCCTCTGGCATGACAGAGGGGCCGGGAATGGCGAGATAACCGCGCCCATGCGATAGATTTGTGCGGGATGACATGAACGATACGCCTTTCAACAACAGTATTCCGGGCCAACTTATCCCCGTGCGGCGCGGCGTCAATCGGACAATCCGCCACCCAAAGCAGGCCGTCATGCTTGCCCTGCCCCGCCGGGCTGCGTACACCAGTCAAATATTTGACCAAAGGACCCCGGCGCATTCATGAGTGATGTCACCTATACTTCCAAAGAGCTGCTGAAATGGCTTTGGCGCGATTACCTGAAAAAGCACATTTGGATGCTTGGATTGGCCGTTGTTTTCATGGCCATCGAAGGGGCGACCCTTGGGGCGTTGGCCAAACTGATGCAACCGATGTTCGATCAGGTTTTCGTCGCGGGTCAGGAATCCGCGCTGATCTGGGTTGGTCTGATCTTGGTGGGTATTTTCGTGCTGCGCGCCGTGGCAAGCATTGCGCAAAAGGTGCTTTTGACGCGGATCGCACAAACCTCCGCCGCAGATATGCGGATCGATATGCTGAACCGCATGATGATGCAGGACGGCGCGTTTCATCAGGCACACCCACCGGGGTTTCTGATCCAGCGGGTCCAGTCCGATGTGAACGCGGTCAATGATGTATGGCGCGCGATCATCACAGGCACCGGGCGCGATCTGGTCGGCTTGATTGTCTTGCTCGGGGTGGCAATCTCAATCGATCCGGTTTGGGCGCTGCTGGCCTGTATCGGTGTGCCGTTGATGGTCATGCCCGCAGCCCTTGCACAACGTTTTGTGCGCGCGCGGTCCCGCGAGGCGCGCGATCTGGGCGCACATCTGTCGACACGGTTGGACGAAGTGTTCCACGGCATTGTCCAGATCAAACTGAACGCGCTTGAGCGGTATCAATCGCGCCAATACCGCGACCTGACCAAGAAATATGTCAAAACCGAAGTCCGCGCCGCCTTTGGCAACTCGGCCATTCCGGGCATGATCGACATCATGTCGGGCGTCGGTTTCATGGCCGTGATCCTCTATGGCGGGTCCGAGATTATTTCCGGTGACAAAACCATCGGCCAGTTCATGGCCTTTTTCACCGCGATGGGGTTCACCTTTAACCCGCTGCGCCGGTTGGGTGCCATCAGTGGTTTGTGGCAAACGGCCGCCGCAGCGCTTGAGCGGATCAAGGAATTGATGGACGCGCCGGTTACGTTGAAATCACCCAAGAACCCTGTGGCCACGCCTGCCGGATCTACGGATATCGTGCTAAGCAACGTGAGCCTGTCCTATGGCGACGCCAAGGTGTTGGATGATTTATCGCTGGTCGCAAAAGCCGGGCAAACGACGGCGCTGGTGGGGGCCTCTGGTGCTGGTAAATCAACGATCTTTAACCTGCTGACACGTCTGATCGATCCGCAATCCGGGACCGTCACCATTGGCGACGTGCCCCTGAAGGATATGGATATCAACGCGCTGCGCGGCCTGTTTTCTGTGGTGACACAAGAGGCCCTGTTGTTTGATGAAACCCTGCGCGAAAACATTGTCTTGGGCCGCGAGAACGTATCGGATGCGGAATTGCAATCTGTGCTTGAGGCCGCCCATGTCGCTGATTTCCTGCCCAAGCTAGAGCATGGCCTTGAGACCCGCGTTGGCCCACGCGGGTCGGCCCTGTCTGGGGGGCAACGCCAACGGGTTGTGATTGCCCGCGCCTTGCTGCGCAACACGCCAATCTTGCTGCTGGACGAAGCCACAAGCGCGCTGGACGCCCAGTCGGAAAAGGTGGTGCAACAAGCGTTGGACCGTCTGTCCCAAGGGCGCACCACCATCGTTATCGCACACCGGCTATCGACCATTCGTGGCGCAGACAAGATCGTGGTGATGGACCGTGGCCAGATCATGGACCAAGGCAAACACGAAGAGCTGTTGGCCCGTGGCGGCATCTATGCCGATCTGTACAGATTGCAGTTCGAGGATGGCAAAATCATCTCGGACGGTCGTAATTCACGGGCGTTGCGCGCGCTGGAGAAGGGTCTAAAGCCAACCGAGCCGAACCTGTTGCAACGGATCGGACAGCGGTTGTTCGGCTAGATCAACGGCGCGCTATTTGGCGTAGGCCTTGGCCAGCTTTTGCGGTGATACCCCTGCGAAATAGCGGATCAATGTCCAGATATTGCGCCCACCCCGGCGCAACCATCCGGCCTTGTGATATTTGTCAGCCGATGTGATCGCAGCACAGTCAATGCGGGTCAGCTGCCCCTTGAGCAGCCGCGCCATTGCCACATCCTCCATCAGCGGCTGGTCTGGGTATCCGCCCACAGATTGGTACAGCGCCCGTGGCATCAACAGACCCTGATCACCGTAAGGCAGCCCCATGAGGCTGCGCAGATGCGCCCAGCCCGCCACAAAGCGCGCGGCAAAGCCACCCCGGTCAAAACGCAGCTTAAACCACCCGGCCTTGCGCCCCTTAAGATGTGCAATCACCGGGCCGGTCCAGCCTTGATCCAGCTGCGTATCAGCGTGCAACACAAGCAACCATTCACCCTTGGCCTTGGCGCAGCCCCGGCGCAATTGCCCGCCGCGCGATGCGTCACCTTCGATGATGTCAGCCCCCCACGCATCCGCGACAACCCGGGTCGCGTCCTGCGATCCGCCATCCGACACGATCAATTCGCAGATCAGGCCAGCATCGACGCCTTCCATCAACGCGGTCAAACAGCCGGTCAGGCTGTGCTCCGCATTCAAGGTCGGAATGATCACGGTTATTGGCGCAGGCATGGTTGCCCCTTTCGGCTTCTGGTCGGCCTGATATATGTCATGATATCAAATGCAAGGAAACGCGATATGAACGACCGCCGCATCCTGAAACTCTCCGGTGCAGACACCCGCAGCTTTCTGCAGGGGCTTGTGACCAATGACATTACCAAGCTGGACCAAGGGCCGATCTACGCGGCGCTTTTGACGCCGCAGGGCAAGTTCATCGTTGATTTCTTTTTGTCCGCAGACGGCGATGCCGTGTTGTTGGACGTCACAGACGCCAGCGCCGACGCGCTGGTGCAACGGCTGAACATGTACAAACTGCGCGCCGATGTGAAGATCGAGGCCACCGGCCTGCATGTGCACCGTGGGCTGGGTGACGCGCCCGCCGATGGCTATGCCGATCCGCGCGACCCGAATATGGGCTGGCGCGCCTACCGCGATGCGCCACAAAACGATGATACAACGGATTGGGACGCCCTGCGCGTGGCGTATATGATCCCCGAAACCGGGGCCGAGTTGACGCCAGACAGCTTTATCCTTGAGATGGGATTTGAACGGCTGAAGGGCGTTGATTTCCGCAAAGGCTGCTATGTAGGCCAAGAAGTCACCGCGCGGATGAAGCACAAAACAGAGCTGCGCAAAGGGCTGGCCAAGGTTCATATCAGCGCGCCTGTCGATGCAGGTACCGAGATTTCAGTGAACGGCAAACCGGCAGGCACGGTGTTCACCCAAGCGGGCACCGAGGCGTTGGCCTATCTGCGCTATGACCGCGCGAAGGCAGCAATGCAGGCAGATGGCGCAACCGTCACAATGGTGACAGACGGCTAAGGCGGGGATCAAAATTTTTCAAAAATTTTGGCTCGGAGTTTTTGAAAAACTCCGTCTGCGCGTCAACTGTGCCACCACGCTGAAATTTCATCTGCCCCTATTTCGGCCTTCAATCCAATCCCGACCACCTGGGTCTCCTGCGCTGCCTTTATCGGCTTCACATTCACGCTGGGCCCCACGCAATGCACTTCCCAAGCGCTGGATGCATCGTGGCTGACAAACCCTTTGAAACGGAACAGCCCTTTGGGCCGCGCATCAAGCTTGGTCATCAACGCGGAGTATTCCAGCCTTACGTCACTGGTATCGCTCCACCCGACATATGCGGCGTGCTGGGCCAGCGATACATTTGGCACCGCTCGCTCGGCCACGCCGAAAATGATCGGGGCCACAGCATTCACCTGCGCCAAATCGACCACCAACGCCCGTGACTGCACCTGCAGCCGCAATGCCAGCCCCGGATCGGGCGCAGCCAGCTTGCTGACCAGCACCAGATCAGCGGCGCTGACCTGCCCCGCCACCTGCGCGCCGATCTGCTCATCTCGGGCCAAGACATCATAGCTTTGCCCATCGACCACGGTCGCGATACCGCCGTAGGCCAAATCCGGTTCTGCCTGCGCCACTTGGGCAATGCGCGCGGGGTCTGCGATACCGGACGCCTCGATCACCAGATGGTCCGGTCGCTGTGAACGGTCCAGAACATCGCCGATGGCCATAAACAAATCGGCCCCCATCGTGCAGCACACGCAGCCGTTGGTCAGGGTCATGGTGTCTTCGCCCGCCTCAGCAATCAGTGCCGCGTCGATGTTGATTGCACCGAAATCATTGACCATCACCATCAGCTGCAACCCGTGATCCTCGGCCAGCAACCGGTTGATCAACGTCGTTTTACCCGCGCCCAAATAGCCCGAGATTACGGTCAGTGGCAGGCGTGGCTTCATAGCAGGTGAACACGGCCCCCAAAGACCGTTCCCAGTATCGGGACGTCTTTTAACGTCAGCGGATCAACGGCCAAGGGATCATCCCCCAACACCACGAAATCCGCGCGCTTGCCGGTCTCGATGCTGCCAATCTCGCTGTCCAGCTTCAACGTATAGGCGGCCCCCATGGTGATCGCGAACAGCGCTTCTTCGACGTCGATGCATTGCGCGGCCCCCAAGGTGCGCCCCGACATCGTCCGCCGGTTCACGGCACACCATGCGGTGAACAGCGGTGCCATGGGCGTGACCGGGGCGTCTGAGTGGATCGCGATGTTCACGCCCGCATCAATCGCGCTGCGCGACCCGTCCATGCGTTCAGCGCGGTCGCTGCCGATGGTCAGTGCCACGTGTTGATCGCCAAAGTAATGGACGTGGTTCGCAAAAATGTTGCAGCACACGCCCATATCAGCGGCCCGCGTAAACAGGTCGCGGCCCATCAACTGACAATGCTGAAGGACATGGCGGTGCCCAGCCCAAGGGTTCTTGCGCAGCGCCGCCTCGATCGCGTTCAACGTCACCTCGGCAGCCTCGTCGCCATTGACGTGGATATGCATCTGGATGCCACGGCTGTTCAGCTCTTCGACCAGCGCAAAGATCATCTCGGGCGGGGTGTTCCAGATGCCATTGGGCTGCCCACCCACATAGCCGGGGCTTTTGACCCGTGCCGTCCAGCCTTGGATCGCGCCGTCTGTCATCAATTTAACCGCCCCCAGCCGCAGCTTGTCAGTGCTGCGTTTGGCAAGGGCCTGCGCCTTATCAGCGATGGCCCTTGGCCCCTCCATCGCGCCCAATGCTGGAACGATGCGCAGTTGGAAATCATCCGCGCCGGTGACCCGCAGCATGGTCGTCAGGTCGTCTTCCTCCATCTGGGAATACAGATCGGTGACCGTGGTCACCCCGGCCCGGCGCGCCACATCTGCATAGGCGCGAATGGAGGCTTCTTTCTGGCTTAGGCCTCGAAAATCGATCCCCAAGCGCCGCATGACCGGGAACATGGCCGCCATTTCCTGCAGCTCGCCCGTGGGCTGGCCGTCATCGCCTTTGATCACGCCTTCGGCATTCGTGGTCTGATCGAACCCGGCGAGCTCAAGCGCGGCAGAGTTCACGCACATCAGATGAAAATTCGAATAAATGATCGCGATGGGCCGCGTTGGGCTGATCTGATCCAGATGCTTTTTGCTCAGCCGCTCTGACGTCAGGAAAATCGGGTCAAAGCCCCAGCCGACCAGCGGGGCGTCATCCTCCAGCGTTTCGGCATAGTCGCGCAGCCCGTCAATCACCGCATCATTATCGGCCATACCGCGCCACAGCTTGCCATTGGGGTCGATCCGGTCGTGATACCCCGCATAGGCATATTCCCACATCGCACCCGCCATCATATGCGCGTGCCCTTCGATAAAGCCGGGCATCAGCACCGCGTCTTTCAGGCTGTCATCATGGGTCACAGCGCCCCATTGGTCGGCGCATGTCGCGTCGCCAACGGCCAGTATCTCTCCGCCACGGACGGCGACATGGGTCGCTTCCATCCGGTTGATGTCCATTGTGATGATCTTTTTGGCGGCAAAAACAACGATGTCTGACATGATTCCCCCTATATCCCCAAACAGCTATAACAGCTTGGTTCTGCGGAAGAATAGTTTTACCGCCCCGCACCCCGCTGCAGGTTCACACCTTTAACGAGAAAAGAGCGTTGCGGAACGGCAACACACACCGCCCCATATCGGGGATCTGCGTGCCGCACCCCGATGCCGCGACAGCAAAAAGCCCCGGAAGACCCAAGGCTTTTCAAAACTGTGCAGTCATGACGTGGGGTCAATTCTGGGCCTTAGGCGCGTTCGGAATATTCCATCGTTTCGGTGTTCACGATGATGTCTTCGTCTTGGCCGACGAACGGCGGCACCATTACTTTGACGCCATTATCTAGGATCGCTGGCTTGAAAGAATTCGCCGCTGTCTGGCCTTTGACGACCGGCTCTGTCTCGACGATCTTGCAGGTCACTTTTTGTGGCAAGGACGCGTTCAACGCTTCGTCCTCGTGATACTCGACAACGACCATCATACCGTCTTGCAAAAACGGGCGACGTTCGCCCAAAAGCTCTGCCGACAGCTGCACC
The DNA here is from genome assembly GCF_964021855.1 of uncultured Sulfitobacter sp. Classification (NCBI taxonomy): domain Bacteria; kingdom Pseudomonadati; phylum Pseudomonadota; class Alphaproteobacteria; order Rhodobacterales; family Roseobacteraceae; genus Sulfitobacter; species uncultured Sulfitobacter sp. Next base: position 457,214 of record NZ_CAXHZD010000002.1, on the reverse strand, counting down.
TGATCGTAGGTTTGCGTGTCCATCAGGACCAGCATGCCGGCGTCTTCGTATAGGAATTGTTGGTCTTTCTGCTCAAGACGGACCTTTTCAACCTTATCGGCGCTGCGAAAGCGTTCGTTCAGTTTTGACCCGTTGCGCAGGTTGCGCATCTCGACTTGTGCAAAGGCACCGCCCTTGCCCGGTTTGACGTGATCAACCTTAACCGCAGCCCATAGACCACCGTTGTGTTCAAGCACGTTTCCGGGACGAATTTCGTTTCCATTGATCTTAGGCATGTGGGGACACCATTGCAAAATGTTGAAGATTAATTCAGGCGACCTATATCTTCTAAGGACTGGCCACGCAAGGCAGCCAAGCGCCTGCCAAAAGCGCAAAGAGCCATGCAGAAGACGCATAGGTGCTATGCGAAATATGTGTATCCGAATCGCGCTCTTTCAGTCATAAGGAACGCCTCGCCTAAATGACAAGAGCAAGAATAATAGAAAGGACGACGAGATGAAAGATTTCGTTGATGGCACTGCCTTTAACAATGAGCAAGGTAACCGTGCCCGCAAACTTTTTGCTGCCGTGGTACTGGCCGCATTGGACGATGCAATTGCCGATGACAAGAAATATGGCAATGGTCCTGAGCAGATTGCACGCTGGGCGCGTTCGCGCGACGGCCGTGAAGTGTTGAGCTGTGCCGGTATCGACCCGAACGAACGCGTCGTGTCTGGCCTGATGGATTTTGTTGGTAAAGGTGTGCGTACATCTGTTGCCCTGTCTCGTGAAGAGTCAGAACGTCGCCACGCGGCACAACAGGCCGAAGCAGCCTGATTAACCTGAAGATTTCAGTGTTAAAAAACGCGGCCCTTGGGCCGCGTTTTTTATTGCCGCCCGACGGTGGTCATCAAAATCCGTGTTGCAAATAAAAACGGCACCTGCCCCCGCAGATGCCGCCCTTATACATAGACCATGATGATAGCGTTATTCGAGGTCTTGCGCCGTCATAGCGCGGTGGATTTCGCGGCGTACAAGCTTGCGTACATTGCGTGTGATGCGTTCGCCCAACACGCCTTGCAGCTCTTTGCGCACGATCTCTTCGACCATCTCGCGCAGCATGTCCTCGTCCAAATACTCGTCTGTAGTGGCACCTTTGGCTGCGTCCTGAGGGGCAGCAGCCTCCTCCTCCACATATGATCCGGCCTCGACGATTGTTTCATCGCGCATAGCTGTCGCCTCGGTCGGTTCTTCATTCTGTGATGCGGCGATCGGCGCGCCGGTGGCGTCCAGCTCGACATCGTCTTCCCAAGCCATGGCAAGCGGTTCAGGTGACATGAAATCGTCTACCTCACGCTCTTCCGCATCCCAGCCGTCAGAAATACGTCCAATGGCGGTCTCAAGCGCGGCGATCTTGGCGCTTAACCGGTCGGACCCGCTGGATTTCACATTGTCATCCACCAGTTCGGACGCGCCAAGATTCAGGATGTCGGAACGCTGCTTGAAATTGGTCACGGTGTCAGATTGCGATGCGGTATCCGTGGTACCGGTATCCGCTGAAACCGGATCGCCCTCCCCCTGAGCGCCATTATCATGGCCCGAAACGTCAACAGGGTCAGCTTTGCGTCGCGCATCAGCCACGGGGGCGTCGTTAGACACCCGCAACGACGGGGTCAGCACCAGCTTCTCCTCCGAAGGAGCGCTTTGGGTTACCTTGCTCACTGGGCGGCGGTCTTCGGACACCAATCGGCGTATGGAAGACAGCACATCCTCTACCTCTGCGTTGGACACAGCATCAGACATATTTTCTACTAACCATTCATTCTTAACAATCAACTTAGGCGATGGTGCAGATTCTCACAACACCATCGTCAAAATTGTCAGTCCTTTTGCAGCGCCCGCAAAATGCGGTCCAACTGCTTGCCTTCTTTAGACAATTTGGCTGGGCTGTCTTTGACCAGATTGTAATAGGCCGCGGGATCATAAACCTGCACAGGCAGTTTTAGATTGCGGGCCGTCAACTGGCCTGTCGCCTGCAAAACCGAATAGGCCGCGACATAAATCTGGGTTTGCGCGGTCACACTGCTGGATTGCGCGTCCAGCAAGGATTGCTCTGCATCCAGCACGTCAAGTGTGGTGCGGGCCCCCAAGGCGGCCTCTTCGCGCACGCCCTGAAACGCGATTCTTGCCGCGCGGACTTGGCGTTGGGATGCTTCGATCTGCGCACGCGCGGCGGCAAGCCCCGCATAGGCGTCACTGACCGCACGTTCGACATCTTTGACGACCACATGCAGATTGCCGCGTTGCGCGTCACGTTGCGCTTGGCTTTTGCGAACGCCAGCAGACAATGCCCCACCTTGGTAAATCGTCTGGCTAAGCTGCAGCGCCACCGCCCCGCTACGGGTCGAAGATGGCGTATCAAATGTCTCAGTCACGCCCAAGGAACCCTGAACGGAAACCTGCGGCTCCATCGCGGCGACGCTTCTGCGGATCAACAGCTCGGCGGCGGCAACCTGATGCTGCACAGCCAAGATATCGGGGTGACGGCGCACGGCCAATGCTTTGGCAGTGTTGATGTCAGAGATGCTGGGCAAGCTGGGCGGTGCGCTCAGGTTGCCCGGCTCGCGGCCAACAGCAACCTTGAAATAGGCCTTTGCCGAGATCAGATCACCCTGCGCGCCAGCCAGACCGCTGCGGGCTTGTGCAAGCTGTGCTTCGGCTAGGGCGACGTCGGTCCGTGTGACTTCGCCAACTTCAAAGCGGTCACGCGCGGCGCGCAATTCTTGGGTCAGCAAGCGCACGTTGTTTTCGCGCAGCGACACCAGTTCGCGGGATTGGATCACGCTCATGTAGGCATCAACGGCGCGCAGCAGGATTTGCTGTTCAACGCTGACCAGATTTTCGCGTGTTGCCAAAACCGTCTCTTTGGACGCTTCGATGCCATAGCGTGTGGCACCGAAATCATAGACCAAAAGCGATGCGATCAAGTTGGCGGTTGTTGTCAGCGAATCCGTATTTGTGACGGTTCCCGCAGTGACAAACGTGGATCCAGCGCTCACCGACCGGTTAATGTTCTGCGTTATGGTACCTGTCCACTGCACAACCGGCTTTAGCGCCGATTTGGCGATGCCCACGTCTTCATCCGCGGCGCGCAATACCGCGCGGTTCTGATCCAGCAGACCCGAATTATTATAGGCGCCCACCAAAGCGTCGGCCAAAGTCTCGGCCCAAGACGCGGCGGGGAACAATAAACCGATCCCCATCACGCCTGCCGCAAATGTACGGCGCAAACCGTATGCTTGCTTTTCCTGTCTCATCAAAACCCACTCCCTCAATCCGGCCCTCTATTCGCGGGGACCGTTAATTCATGCTCTCAAAGTTGGAAGGCCTTTTCACGAACAAAGCCTCTTAGCACCGGCGCACCGGCATTAAAGTCTGCGCGCCAACTGACGCCGTGTTCACTCTTATATCCTATGCGTACCTCGCCCAGCACACCTTCCATAAAGATGCAGGCAATGCGGCCGCCGATCTTGAGCTGGTCCAAAATCGCATCTGGCACGACCTCGATCCCGCCTTGGATCAAAATAACATCGTAAGGGCCATGCTTCGCCGCACCTTCGACCAATGGCCCCATGTGCACAATCGCATTGTCCACGCCGGATGTTGTGAGGGTTTCCTGTGCCTCTTTCGCCATCTGCTCGTCTTCTTCGACGGCAACCACAGCTTCGGCGATATGGGCGATCACCGCCGTTGAATATCCGTAGGCACAGCCGATATCGAGAACCAGATCGTCGTTGCCGATGGCCAGTGCGTCCAGCATTTTTGCCAGCGTCCGCGGCTCAAGCAGAATACGCCCCTCGCCCAGGTTCAGGTTTTCACCAAGATACGCCGCTTCACGCTGTGCAGCGGGCACGTAATCTTCGCGGGCGACAGTCAGCATCGCATCGATGATTGGGAACTTTGTCACATCAGAGGGGCGAACCTGCGTATCAACCATCATCGTGCGGCGGGCGGAAAAGTCGGACATCGGCTAAACTCTTTCGTTCATATATAGGTGTATGCAATGCCATAGCCCAAGCCTATCAGCAACGCCAAGATGCCCGTTTCACTTGAAGTTGAGCAAATTCATTTGAGAATGATGCATATTCGCGCTACGGGCTGTGTACCGCAGCAGGCTTTCTCCAGCAGGGTTACGGCTATCAAGTCAGTATAATGTTAAACTGCCGTAAACACGAACACGCCACCGCCCGAGGCCTCCCTGTCCTCAATAAATCCTTTTGCAGCAATACCTTCGCGGATTTCACGCATGCCGGGGCGATGATAGATATGGCGATGCAGCTCGGCAATAATCACGCGAATATCACCTAGATCTGCATGGCGGAAAAACTCTAGCTCGGCCCCTTCGATATCCATCAACAAGACCGTCGGCTTGAATTGCTCTTTTATCGTCGCCCAAGCCACCACCGGAACCGAGACCTTTTCAGCGCGCTCAATCCCCTTGGTGATCGTCATCCCAGAGCCCAGAAAATTGCCCCTAATAAAGAAATCTACGGCCCGCGGTGCCTCAGGATCAGAGATCACAATCTGGTTGTGCACCTCAATTTTGTCCGCAATCCCATTATGTTCATAAAGCGCGTTAATCGAAGTGATCAGCTTGTGGTTGGCCTCGAACGAGATGATTTTTTCAGGCCCGCAATTTTTGGCAACTGCAGCGCCCACAAGCCCCGCACCGGCCCCCATCTCGACAACGACATCACCTTCTTCGATGAACTTGAGCGCAGACAGAACCTCCCGCCGTTCATACTTACCTAAGCCCATATTAATGATCATGTTCGGCCCAAGATGCGGCGCACTCAACACCTCGACCCCATGATAGGTCGCGACAACATCATTCTTGGTGCTTGTGCCCATCGCCCTGCCCATGTTTCGGACCCGCAAAGGCCCTTGTTTTAGCCAATTAGACACCGCCAAAGCATCTAGCGCAATAATTGAATGGAAGCAGTGAAGGTAGGCTGCTCGTCTAGAGAGGTAATTTGGAGGCGAGTACCGGAATCGAACCGGTGTACACGGATTTGCAATCCAGTGTATTTCGTCACAAAAACAAGAACTTAGGGGCGAAAAAGTATCAGGACATTTGTCGAACAATAAACGAACCTGATACTCGTGTTTTGGCAGGCTCAAAGCCATGAGTGGCATGGCGCTGATCTGGGCTGCGAACGTCAAAGGTCTCAAGCCCGCCGCCAAGATTGTGCTGATTCAACTGGCGGACTTCCACAACAAGGAAACCGGCCAGTGCAATCCAAGCGCACAGCGTTTGGCGGACGAATGCGAAATGGGCCGCGCAACGCTGTTTCGGCATATGGCCACCTTGGAGGAGTGTGGCCTTGTCACGCGGCATGCCCGTGGGGATGGCGACGGCGGGCGCGGTGCCAACCAGTACGAGCTGCACCTCGACATTAGCTTTGGTCCGAGCGCGCGCCCCAAGGGTGGGGGCAGCGCTCCTGATGGGGTTGTGTCTCAAAATGAGACGGGGGGAAACGTCTCAAAAAAGCGGGGGAAAAGTCCCAAGGGTGAGACGGGGGTAGTCTCAAATCGGGACAGGAACCTTACCATTGAACCTAAGAAAGAACCGCCTTCGCGCGGGCGCGAGGCGGGGGAGGCTGAGAAGATTTTGTCAGCATATCCGCCCGATCGGTTGCGGGGCAAAGCGGCCTGCCTTGTCCAGATCGACGAGGCCATGAAGGAAGGGATCAGGCCGGAGGATTTGTTGCTAGCCGTCCAAGCTTACGCCACCGACAGCGCAGGGTTCACCCGCTCCAAGGTCTGCTTTTCCGACAACTGGTTTCAGTCACGGCGCTGGCAGACCTATGTCGAGAAGCAAGCGGAAGACCGAGAGAAGGCGGCAGCGTTGCAGGCTGATCATCAAGCGCGGCTGGCTTGCTGGATTAGTGATCGCAACCCGATGTGCAAACACATAACGGCCAAGCAAATCGACGGATTGCTCGCCTCAAAGCTGGTGACGCAGGACCAAATCCAAGCCGCAGGCCTCAGAACATGACCACGACCGATCCGACCGAAGAGCAAACAGCAAGGCGACCCATGTCATACGCTGGCGCTGCTGACACGGGACCTTGCGAGGGGCGGCACGCCTCCCCTTCGAACCCCTCCGGCGCGGGCAAAGCCCCCGCCAAAGAGCCGCTGAACGAGACCTTCGTCTTCCGCTGCACCGCGTCCGAGAAGGCCCAGCTGCGCGCCAAGGCCGAGGCCGCTGGTTTGCCTGCTTCGACGCTTCTGCGTGAGGCATTGGGCCTCACTGAAGCCCGTCGCCGCAAGCCCATCCCCCGCATCGATCCGGCGCTTGTGCTGGCCGTTGGGCGCATCGGCGGGAATCTCAACCAGATCGCCCGCTGGCTGAACCACGCCTTGAAGGTCGGACGCACAGACCTCGACACCCTGACCGTTGCGCGCCGCCTTGTCGTGATCGAACGCCAGCTCGCTGCTCTCCTTGATGAGGCGCGGCGGTGCTGATCAAATTCTTCCCCAACGGCAAAGGCGCAGGCGCGGGGCCGGTCGGCTACCTCGTGGCCGAGCGCGTGCTGGCCTATGACGGCAATCGCGACCTGATCCGCGATGCCGAGGGCCAGCCTATAACCGTCACCCGGGACCCACTGCCCGAGGTCCTGCGCGGCAACCCCGACCGCACCGAGGCCCTGATCGACGCCAGCCGCCACCAATGGACCTACCGCGCGGGCGTGATCAGCTTTGCCGCCGAGGATGCCCCGACCGAGGAGCAGCAGGCCGAAGTCATGGATCAGTTCGAGCGTCTGGCCTTCGCGGGGCTGGACCCCGAGCAATATGAGGTGCTCTGGGTCCGGCATACCCACGAAGGCCGCGTCGAGCTTCACTTCTGCACGCCTCGCTTGGAGCTGACCTCGGGTCGCAGCCTAAACATTGCACCGCCCGGCTATGAGAAGGCCTTCGACAGCCTGCGCGACGTGATGAACCAGCGCCACGGCTGGGCCGATCCGATGGAGTTGGAGCGCACCCAAGAGGTCCGCGACACCATCGAGACCCCAACCCGCGCGCAGGGGCGCGAAGAGTTACATGCGTGGATTCTGGATCAGGTCAGCGTCGGTCTGATCACCGACCGTGGCAGCATGCTCGACGCCCTCACAGACGCGGGCTTCGACATTCCCCGTGCGGGAAAAGCCTACCTGACCGCCCAAGACCCCGACACCGGCGAACGCTGGCGTTTGAAAGGAGAGATTTTCCATGAAGACTGGCAAGCCGACCCGGCTGAGCGAGAAGCTGAACGCGGAACTGGACACGATACGGCAGGACTACGCCGTCTCGATGGCATCCCAGCTCGAGAGCTTCAGGACCGATTTGAACAGCATTGCGACCAACGCGCAGCTTACAATCGAGAGCGATATCCGCACCTTTCTGCGGCAGAACAAGAGCTGGCTGACGATCTCGCCCTGGCTGATCACGGGGACGCTCTTGCTGGGGATCGTCTCGATGATGGGCGCGAGCTTGCTTTGGACGATGTTGCTGGCCAACTCGGAGATGACGGACTTGGGCCTGACGCGGATCGACAGGGAGGACGGGACATGGCTGGTGCTGGACCCGACGATAACGCGCCTGAGGACCTGCACGCTGGGCGGCAGATCAGTGACCTGCATCAAGATCGAGGAGCAGTAGATGACGACACCCCTGACAGCCTTGGAACGCGACTTGCTCGCCTGCGTCGAGCGGTTGGTGACGGCCTGCGAGGTCTCAGCAAAGGAATTGAGCGGGTTAGAGGCACGCTCGACGACCAGGATGCAGAGCCAGATGGATGGTTTGGCCGCCTGCGTGTCAGTGCTCATTCAATCGCAAACGGCGTCCGTGGCTGCGTTGCACGGCTTGTTGAGCGAGGGCTCGAACTACGGGAAGCTGCGCACGCAACTCGAGACCAGCTTGAAATTAGTGAAAGCCGCCGAAGAGAGGTTGAGACAGAGTTAGCGGAGCGGGAGGTCGAGATGGACCGAGGGATGACGCATTGAGGTGGCAAATTTGATTGACATATGGTAACGTATATGTCACCAATGGTCGCAATGAATAAGCTTGTTGTCTATGTCACTGAGGCGGGGAAAACACCGTTCGACGATTGGTTCAATGGTCTGGATACGGCGGCAGCATTGAAGGTGCGCACGGCGCTTGCACGGATCGAGACCGGCAACCTTGGCGACGTTAAGCCGGTTGGGCAAGGCGTGTCAGAGCGGCGCATCACTTTCGGCCCCGGCTACCGCGTCTATTTTGGCAAGGACGGCGATACGCTTGTGATCCTGCTTTGTGGTGGAACCAAGAAGCGCCAATCAAAGGATATAGAGCAGGCCAAAGCATATTGGGACGACTACAAGGCCCGCAAAGAGAAAGGCGACTGACATGCCACTGACTAAAGACTTCAAAGACACGATCAAAGCACGCGCTGAGCGTGATCCTGAGTTTCGGGCGGGTCTGTTCCGCGAAGCCGTTGAGGCGATGCTCAGCGATGATCTGGAAACCGGCAAGGTGCTGCTGCGCGACTACGTGAACGCCACAGTTGGCTTCGAGGCCTTGGCGCAAGACATGGACAAGGACCCAAAGAGCCTGATGCGTATGCTCAGCGCCAAGGGCAACCCGCGCGCAGACAATCTGCTGGCGATGGTCGCCCGCCTGAAGCAGCGCGAGGGCGTGTCGTTTTCAATCACCCGGAACGACAGACTGCACGCATAGCGTTTTGGACCTGGCGCACCGTAGGCCTGCATGCGCAAATGGGGGGCCTAGCGCACGACATGCGCGTTTTCTAATGCAGCGATTGTAACTGACTGTTACTATTTCAAAAAATAAGAATTTGATTGAGTGGGGGAGCAGGCATGAACGCCGTAGAAATCGAAGAGGCCATTTCAGCATTGGCCGGGCAGCCCTTTGATGCCGCCGAATTCCCCTATGCCTTCCTGCTCGCCTTCGGCAACAAAGAGACCACGCTCAAACGCCTTCGCTCCGGCACCTCGAACAAATCCGACCTGGAAGGCGTTCTGCAAACGAACAACATCCACCTGAAGTCCTGCGCAGCGGGCACCGTGTCTGAGACTCTGGCGGCGCTTAAATCCAGCCCTGCCACCTCCAAAGCAAAGGCGAAATTCATCCTCGCCACAGATGGCCAGACGCTAGAGGCCGAGGACCTGACCAGCGGCGAGACCATCGCCTGCGACTTCAAAGATTTTCCCGATCACTTCGGCTTTTTTCTGCCCCTTGCAGGCATCTCGACCGTCAAGCAAATCCGCGAAAGCTCGTTTGACATCAAGGCCACGGGCCGCCTGAACCGCCTTTATGTCGAATTGTTAAAAACCAACCCCGATTGGGGCACGGCTGAGCGCCGCCATGACATGAACCACTTCATGGCGCGGCTGATCTTCCTGTTCTTTGCCGAAGACACGTCGATCCTGAATGGCGAGGATCTCTTCACCGCCACCGTCACCCAGATGTCGGACAAGGACAGCGCGAACACGCATGAGGTGATCTCGGAACTCTTCCGCGCGATGAACACCAAGATCGAGGATCGCGCCACCGCAAACCTCCCCCGTTGGGCCGACACCTTTCCCTATGTGAACGGCGGGCTGTTTTCGGGCAGCACCGAGGCCCCTAAATTCTCCAAGATCGCGCGCAGCTACCTGCTGCACATCGGCTCGCTCGACTGGACCAAGATCAACCCTGATATCTTCGGCTCCATGATCCAAGCCGTGGCGGATGATGAAGAACGCGGTGCACTGGGGATGCACTACACCTCTGTGCCCAACATCCTGAAGGTGCTGAACCCGCTTTTCCTTGATGACCTGAACGCCCAGCTTGAGGCGTCGGGGGACAACAAGCGCAAACTCGACAACCTGCGCAAACGCATCTCGAAAATCCGCGTCTTTGATCCGGCCTGCGGATCGGGCAACTTCCTTGTCATCGCCTATAAGGAAATGCGCGCCATTGAGGCCAAGATCAACGCTTTTACCGGCGAACCCGATCGGCGCACGGAAATCCCGCTCACTAACTTTCGCGGGATCGAGTTGCGCGATTTCCCGGCTGAGATCGCCCGTCTTGCGCTGATCATCGCGGAATACCAGTGCGACGTGACCTATCGCGGACACAAGGACGCGCTGGCGGCGTTTTTGCCGCTCGACGCAGAGAACTGGATCACCCAAGGCAACGCCTTGCGGTTGGACTGGCTCAGCATCTGTCCGCCCACGTCAAAGGCCGTGAAGTTCCGCGCGGATGACCTGTTCATGTCCCCGCTGGAACAGGCGCAAATGGATTTCAAGAACGAGGGCGGCGAGACCTATATCTGCGGCAACCCGCCCTATCTTGGCTCCACATGGCAGAGCAAGGAACAGAAAGAAGACCTGAAGGCGATCTTTGACGGTCGGGTGAAAAGCTGGAAGTCGCTGGATTATGTGGCGGGCTGGTTCATGAAGGCGGCTGACTTTGGACAGCACACCGAATGCACCGCCGCTTTCGTGTCCACCAATTCGATCTGTCAGGGGCAACAGGTGCCGATCCTCTGGCCCGCGATCTTTGCCACGGGACATCATATCGCCTTTGCCCATACATCCTTCAAATGGGCCAACCTTGCCAGTCATAACGCGGGCGTCACCGTGGCGATCATTGCCGTGTCGAACATGACGAACCAGACGCGCAGGCTTTATAGTCTGAACGCCGAGGGCGAGGCGGTGATGAAAGAGGTGGAGAACATCAATGCTTACTTGGTGGCTGCGCCAGATTTGACGGTTCAGAAGGCGAGTAAACCGTTAAATGGCTGCGATGAGATGACTTTCGGCAGTAAGCCAGTCGATGGCGGGAACCTCCTGCTATCTGCGACCGAGGTTCACGATTTGAAATTGTCAGCGTCACAAAAGTCGCATTTTATTCGTCCTCTGTTGGGGTCGGACGAGTTTATTGGTGGCAAGCAACGCTTCTGCATTTGGGTGAAAGACCAAGACGTTCAGGATGCCATGGCGATCCCGGCACTGGCCAATCGCTTTGATGCAGTGCAAAAAATGCGTTCTTCGAGTACCAAGGTTGCCACGCAACGAGGCGCGGAGTGGCCTTATAGGTTCGACGAGAAACGCCAAACGGGTGACGAAACGGTTGTCGCTGTTGCGGCGATAAGCTCTGAAAATCGTGACTATCTACCGTGTGGCTTACTCCCCAAGGGTACGATTATCTCAAACAAACTATTCGCCCTTTACGACGCCCCACTCTGGAACATGGCGCTGATTGCCTCGCGCTTGCACTGGGTCTGGATCGGCACGGTCTGCGTCCGGATGCGAACCGATTTCAGCTATTCCAACACCCTCGGCTGGAATACCTTTCCCGTCCCCAGGCTGACCGAGAAAAACAAAGAGGACCTGACGGCTTGCGCCGAGGATATCCTGCTGGCCCGCGAGGCGCATTTCCCCGCCACCATCGCCGACCTTTATAAACCCGACGCCATGCCCGAAAACCTCCGCGCCGCCCACGACCGCAACGACGAAGTCCTAGAACGCATATACATAGGCCGCCGCTTCCGCAACGACATTGTTAAGGAGGCGGCGACCACCGAGATCTACACCAAGATGACAACGAAGGTGAGCGCGTGACAGAAGTTGCTGAAATACCGACGCTGGACGATCTGGAAAGCCTGTTCGTCAATAATGCTGACCTCGATGCGATCCGAAGCCACCTGAGCCGTTTCAATCCGATCAAGACCATGGGAATGGAACGGATGGAAATCCGACACTCCGCCATTCTCGGCTGGTTGCTAAGCCCGCAAGAGACGCACGGGCTTGGGGATACTTTCCTAAAGGCATTTCTTTCGCAGGCGCTGCGGGGGCATGACAGCATGTTGCGCCCAACGGCTTTGGAGGTGTCTCAGGCCGATTTGATGGATGCAGAGGTACGCAGGGAGTGGCGGCACATCGACCTGTTGGTTCTGAGCCCACGCAACGGCTGGGTCTTCATCATCGAGAATAAGTTCGACAGCGGCCAACACAGCAACCAGTTGAAGCGGTATATGGATATCGTGAACACATCTCTGATGGGTGGAGAAAGCTACACCGCCCTTCGCGGCGTTTTCCTTACATTGTGGGACGAAGACCCTGCGGATGAAAGATATGCGCCGATCGAATACGCAACGATCTGCGAGTTGTTGGATCAAATCGCCTTGTCGGGGAGGATACCCTTGTCGCCTGAGGTGGAAACTTTCCTGCGGCACTATTTGGACGTGATTTTGGAGGCCACAGGCATGAGCGATACACAAGCAGCGATGGAAAAATTGGCTCGGCAGCTCTATCGCGATCACCGCCGGGTTCTGGATTTTGTCGTAGAACATGGAAAAAGCACCGACTTTATCATCGCATGTGAAGCCATTTTTGGTGAAGAGCCGGAATATGGCGATGTAATCGACATCGGAAAACAGAGTTTCGTCTTCAATCATTCAGATGCAAATGCTTTCAGCTTTTTGCCCAAGAGCTGGTTCGATGCTCTGGGTGAAGATGAGTTCTACTGGCACGGCTGCGAGAACTGGTGGGCAGGGTTTCCCTTGATCATGTGGGTACAACTGACGGGCGATGGAGATGGTGGCGGCGGGCAGGTGCGGCTCTATGCGGAAGTCGGCCCGCTCAGCGATCATGACTTCCGGGGCGAGTTGATCAAAGCGATCAAAGAAACCGCGAGCGAAAATGGGTTGAAACGGATCGGGTTCCAACGGGGCGCGGCGGACGAAGGGAAGAAGTACTCCAAATTTTTTAAAAAGAACTTCTTCCCCGTAGATGACGTGCATGATCACGATCAAATCGCGAATGCGATTAAGAAAGCTCTCAAGTCCTTCCAGCCTGAGATCGAAGCTGTTGCAGTCGTTCTGCCTAGCTTTGCAAGCCACGGAAGCGAGGAGAGTTCAAAATGACCAAAAATGTCCCTTCCGTTTCGGTCACCTACGCCCAGAACGGCGGTTCGACCAAATCGAACGAGCTTGGCATGCGGGCTATGCAGGAGCGTGCCTTTGAAAAGCGGGGCGAGCAGTATCTTCTGATCAAGTCACCACCCGCATCGGGGAAATCGCGGGCGCTGATGTTCATCGCGCTCGATAAGCTGCGCAATCAGGGCCTGAGACAGGCGATCGTAGTGGTGCCGGAGAAGTCGATCGGGTCAAGTTTCAACGACGAACCGCTGAGCAAGTTCGGCTTTTGGGCCGATTGGCACGTTGAGCCGCAATGGAACCTGTGTAATGCCCCCGGCGGGGATGATGGCAAGGTTGGCGCAGTCGGGCGGTTTCTGGAAAGCGACGATCAGGTGCTGGTCTGCACTCACGCGACCTTCCGCTTCGCCGTAGACAAGTTTGGGATTGAGGCCTTTGACGATCGGGTGATTGCAGTGGATGAATTCCACCACGTCTCAGCCAATCCGGACAACAAGCTCGGCGCGCATCTGGGCACGTTCATTGCGCGCGACAAGGTTCATCTGGTCGCGATGACGGGGTCCTATTTCCGGGGCGACGCCGAAGCCGTCTTGTCCCCCGAGGATGAATCCCGGTTTGAGACGGTCACCTACACCTACTACGAGCAGCTCAACGGATATGAGCATCTGAAGACGCTCGATATCGGCTATTTCTTTTACACAGGGTCCTATGCTGACAGCATTCTGGAGGTTCTGGACCCGAATGAGAAAACCATCCTCCACATCCCGAACGTGAATTCGCGCGAAAGCACCAAGGACAAACACAAAGAGGTCGAGCACATAATCGACAGCTTGGGTGAGTGGAAAGGCCTCGACCCTGAGACGGGTTTCCAGTTGGTCGAGACGCCAGAGGGCCGGGTGTTGCGCATTGCCGATCTGGTCGATGATGAGGCGGCGAAGCGTGACAAGGTGGCCAGCGCCCTGAAGGATCCGGCGCATAAGAACGACCGCGACCACGTGGATATCATCATCGCACTCGGGATGGCGAAAGAAGGGTTTGACTGGATCTGGTGTGAGCATGCCTTGACCGTTGGATATCGTGCGAGCTTGACCGAGATCGTGCAAATCATCGGCCGCGCTACCCGCGATGCGAAGGGCAAGACGAAGGCGCGCTTCACTAACCTGATCGCGGAGCCCGATGCCGGTGAGGAGGCCGTAACAGAGGCTGTCAACGATACACTCAAGGCCATCGCGGCAAGCCTGCTGATGGAGCAAGTTCTAGCACCGCGTTTCAACTTCACGCCCAAGACGCCGACGAGCGGCCCTGTCGAAGGGTTTGACTATGGTGAAGGCGGCTATGATCCGAACAAGGAGAACGTCGGGTTTGATGCAGCCACAGGACAAATCCAGATGGAGATCAGAGGCCTTGCTGAGCCGAAAAGCGAATTCGCACGCCGAATTTGTGACGAAGACCTGAACGAGGTGATCACCGCCTTTGTTCAGGACAAAACGACCATTGAGCGCGGGCTCTTTGACGAAGAGATTGTTCCCGAGGAGCTTACGCAGGTTCGCATGGGCAAAATCGTCGGGGCGAAGTTTCCCGAGCTCGATGCAGAGGATCAAGAGGCCGTGCGCCAGCATGCGGTCGCCGCCTTGAACCTGACTCAAAAGGCCAAGGAGGTGGCGCTTTCCGATCCTGATGATGCGCAGGCGAGCGGCAACACGGCGTTGATTGACGGTGTGCGAAAATTTGCGATGGACGTGCGTGAGCTCGACATCGACCTGATCGACCGGATCAATCCGTTCGGCGAAGCATATTCGATCCTCGCCAAGACCATGAGCGAGGAAAGTCTGAAGCAGGTGCAGGCGGTGATCTCAGCGAAGAAGGTGCAGCTCTCTCCTGAAGAGGCGCGTGATCTGGCGCGCCGCGCTGCAAAGTTCAAGCAAGAGCGAGGGCGCTTGCCAGACATCACTTCGCCGGACGCCTGGGAAAAGAAGATGGCCGAAGGCGTGGCTTACCTTGTGCGCATGAAGCAGGAGGCCGCCAATGGCTAAAGAATTCACTCAAGAAGACGATGAACTTCTGGCTGAGCTTGGCGTCGAGGTCGAAACCAGGAAAGCCGTCACGCGCACACCACGCGAAGAGCGCATCATTGCAGGTTTTGAAGAGATTCAGCGCTTCGCCGAGGAACATGGTTCCGCGCCACAGCACGGTGAAGAGCGTGATATCTTCGAACGCCTTTACGCCGTTCGACTAGATCGCATTCGTGAGCTTCAGGAATGCCGCGAGCTGGTCGAACCTTTGGACGAGACGGGGCTTTTGACCGGCGCAGCCAAAGTGCCCTTGGCTGACGCGGAAGAGCTCGACGATGATGCTCTTTTGGCCGAGTTGGGGATCGAGGTTGAAGCCCCCCCGATCACGGAGCTGAAGCACGTTCGATCGACCGCGGAGAAGAAGGCCGCTGAAGAAGTTGCGAGCCGTGACAGATGCGAGGACTTCGATTCCTTCAAACCGCTCTTTGAGCAGGTACAGAAGGAGCTGGATAGCGGCCTACGTGACACGCGACCTTTCGAGATGAAGGCTGAGATCGAGAAGGGGCGCTTTTTTATTGTCGGAGGACAGAAAGCCTACGTTGCGGATAAGGGCGAGACGACAATCACCGACCAGGGGCGCACAGACGCCCGCCTACGAGTGATCTTTGATAACGGCACCGAGAGCAACATGCTCATGCGATCGCTTCAGCGTGCCTTGAACAAGGACGAGGCAGGGAGACGGATAACCGAGCCGACCGCCGGTCCTTTGTTCTCTGATCAGACGATCGACGGGGATGAGGCAAGCGGCACGATCTATGTGCTACGCAGCAAGGCCGATCATCCGCTTGTAGCGGAAAATCGAGAGCTGGTGCATAAGATCGGCGTGACCAACATGAGCGTGGAAAAGCGCATCGCGGGTGCTCACCTTCAGCCGACATTCTTGATGGCCAATGTCGAGATCGTGGCAACCTACGAACTCTACAACATTAACCGAACGAAGTTGGAAAACCTGATCCATCGCATCTTTGAGCCTGCACGGCTTGAGATCGAGATCATGGATCGTTTCGGGCGGCCGGTTGTGCCGCGCGAGTGGTTTCTCGTGCCCTTGTTTGCGATCAAGGAGGCCGTCGAGCGGATCAAGGACGGGACGATTTCCAGCTACGTCTACGACCCCACAGCGGCGAAGCTAAAGCGGCGTAGTGAGCAGTAGAGCAAGGCAGCCAAAGAGCCCTGTGAATTCAAAGTGTTCTATGTGTATGGAATTATCCCCTTAGGTTGAATGGATGGCTTATTTTGTGGTAGCTTGCTCACAAGACCCCATAATTTGTGGAGAAAATCGACATGGCGCGCGTTTTTATTAGTTTTGCAATAGAAGACAGAGTGCTTCGAGATTTTCTCGTTGGCCAGAAGAAGAACTCAAGGAACTTCATTGAATTCACAGATTATTCTGTGAAGGAACCATGGTCTTCCCAATGGAAGACGAACTGTCGTGCGCGCATCAAAGGGTGTGCCGGTATGATAGGAATCATCACCAAGAACACGCCCAAGGCAGATGGACAACTTTGGGAGCTGAAGTGTGCCATAGATGAAGGTGTGCCCTTGATGTTGATCCACGGTCATGGCGACGCTTCAAAGCGCCTTACTACATTGCCCGCGCCCATCACAGGTAGGAGAATATATAATTGGACGGAAGCTAACATCGTTTCTTTCTTGGATAGGCTGTAGGAGGCGACCAGTGAAGAAAGCTCTTGTTGTCGGAATCGATGACTATGATCCGCCAAACGAACTGACCGGCTGTGTAAACGATGCTATCGAGCTCGCTGCCTTGCTGGAAACCAACGGCGATGGCTCTCCGAATTTTGATGTTCGGAGGATGATAAGTAGCGAAGGGACGATCACGAGCAAGAATCTACATGAGGCAATTTCTGACCTTTTCAGTGGTGAAGCTGAAACAGCTCTTCTTTATTTTGCTGGTCATGGAATTTTGAATGATGAGACCAACAACGGTTTCTTAGTCACCCAGGATGGGTCTAATCCTAATTGGGGGGTGAGCCTCAGCGGCATTTTGCAGCAAGCGAACGAAGCCCACCCGAAGATCAAATCAACTGTTATTCTGCTTGATAGCTGTCAATCTGGCTTTGCGGGGGAAGTACCGGGACTAGGAAAAAGCAATGTGTCGGTGATTGGGAATGGGGTGACAATACTGACTGCATGCCACAAGGATGGATTTGCGGCGGAAGCCAACGGTCATGGCAAATTTACTGATATTATGCTTGATGGTCTTAGTGGAGCGGCCAGTGACATACTTGGTCGAGTGACGCCCGCATCGCTTTATGCTCATGTTGACCAAACCTTGGGAGCTTGGGAGCAGCGCCCGATCTATAAGGCCAACGTTCAAAGCTTCGTTTTCCTCAGGGAAGTCAGCCCGAAGGTACCAAAAGAGGTCCTGCGGCGACTTCCAAAATATTTCCCAACAGATGCCCATGTTTTTGCGCTTGACCCATCGTTTGAGCCTGATCGTGGCGAGGAAGCGGAGAAGCTGAAGGATATTCCTGTGAAGCCAGACAACGAACGAATATATCGGGAGCTTCAGCAATGTAATCGGCATGGTCTAGTTGTGCCAACGGAGCATGAGCACATGTGGCACTCGGCTGTTTTTTCGGGGGGATGTAAGTTGACGGCGACGGGCGCACACTTCCGTCGATTGGCAGAGAAGAAAAAGATTTAGGAACTTCTAATGGCCAAGGTTTTCGTTTCACACAAAAATACAGACTCATTACTTGCAGAAAGAGTCGCGCGCCGAGTAAGAGCCAACGGCCTAGAGACATATTTGGACACAGTTGACGATGCTTTGCTCAAGGATGGCCCGGATCTCGCAGACCATCTTCTTCGCCGGATGAACGAGTGCCAGCAGTTGATCGCTGTTGTCTCAAGTACCACCAAAGACTCGTGGTGGGTGCCATGGGAAATTGGCGTAGGTTCGGAAAAGGGGTTTCGTATGGCAAGTTTTTCAGAGACCTATGTGATCTTGCCCAGCTACCTTGAGAAGTGGCCTGCACTGCATACGGATCAGCACATTGATCTTTATTGCCAATATTCGAAGCAAACAGAAACGGTTATGAACCGTCGAATGCGGGAGGCGTTGACCGAAGATCGACGTGTCCAAGTCCGGAAGTCGGAGGCTTTGGACTTCCACAAACAGCTTCGCGCGGCCTTACGATAGCATTGCCACGCCTTGCCGTGCATAAATCAAAATTTGTGCACGCTTTTAACTACCCAAAGATATCAGTTGCTTGGCGCGTGCAAAATTTGCGTGCAGAGATGATAGGCCGAATTCGATCTTCCCTGCAGGTGTTTCTAAAGGTCTGCAGCTCGCTAGTTGTCGAAAATGTTTAGCTCTCTGTGCCGATGCTTCATCAAAATCCGCAGGAATTTCTGTGCGATTAGGATGGCCATCGGACCGAGTACGACCAGCGCGAGGTAAAGGGACCGCGCGATGTTCCAGTCGGGCTGACCTGATGTCGCAATCATTCCAGTGCCGCCGACCAAAAGCGAAATCGCGCCCGCTACGCCGATCTGGCGGGCGAAGGTGAACACTTCTTGATCGCAAGGGTCCAAGTCCGACTTTGAGGACTTCAGTGGTTGATATGTATCGGTCATAACGGTTCTCCTGCTCAAAGCGTGTCAAAGTAATGGCTGGCAACCTGTGCCGGTGTTTCGCCGGTTTGCGCAGATTGCGCGGCGACAAAGCCGATGATTTTGCCGAGCTTGGCTATAGGCAAGTTTGTTCCCCGCCGGTCAGCCTCGGATAAGACAGCGATGGCGCTGGCCTCAGCCAGTTCGGGATCGTCGCTCTTATGGACCTTGCCGCGCCCGGTCAGCAGCCATTCAAGGGTAACGCCGAACCCTTCGCTAATCTTGACCGCTGCTAGGGCTGGAAGCTCACGCTTCTCTTGCTCGTAATACTTGTAAGTCCGATCGGACACATCGATTGCAGCAGCCATGACAGGCTGGGTCAGATCGTTATTCTTGCGAATTTCTCGAAGGCGAAGGCCTATTCCAGACAAGTTTGTTGACAAGGTGCACCTTGGGTAACTAAAAGTGTATAAAGCTGCACTTATGGTGAGTTGTGAGCATTTCTGTTCACTCTTGCAGTGTTTTCAACTGAAATCCAACGGAAAGGTGAGCCGTGACCAAACCTCTCGAAACACCAAAGGAGCTGGCTGAGCGTGTAGGTCTGCCCGTGACGAACATCCGATATCTGATCCGCGAGGATATGCTGGATCATATCTACACCGCGCCGGGGCAGCGTAACCCCAAGATTCCGAGCGGCGCGTGGGAAAAGTATGTCTCTCAATTCACGGTAAAAGCGCAAAAGGGTGCGCGGCGCAAAGTGGGAGAAGAAATGGGGTCGGAAAAATGACGCGCCACACCCCCATCATGGCCAGCGAGACGACCGCAGCCCGCTTGCTCGACCTGCGTACGAACGAGTTCAAGGCTTTGGTCGATGAAGGTCACCTCCCGCCCGGGCATGAAATTGCACCGGGCGTTGTTCGTTGGGATACTGAAACGCTCAAGCGAATTTCAGGTGGAGATGTGACAGGGCTATGGGATCAAATTCAGTGGTAGGCCGGCGCAAGAAATACCTTTGGCAGCATCCGTCTGGCCGTTGGTATGTGCGCAAGAGCGTCAACGGCAAGATGTTCTATCTCGGGCGGATCACGGCAGAAGAAGGTACGGCAGAGTTTGATCAGCAGTACTGGGAGATCGTCAGCGGGAAGAAAGCGGGTTCAAAGACGTCATGGGGGGCTTTGATTGACGCTCTGCGTGAGACCGACAAATGGAGGGATTTTTCGCCCCGCTATCGGCGCGACCTTGAGCAAGTTTTTGAGTATCTGACCGAAAAGATAGGGCGCGCTGACGTGGCACGCCTGACCCAAGCCGACATTTATGACGCCATGGAAAAGAACCGGCATCGGGTCAGGTTCGCCAACTACATCCCGACCGCGATCAGCATGTTATCCAAAATGGCGATGCGCAAGCGCTGGCGCAAAGATAACCCCGCGATTGATATCGAGCCTTTGAGGGTTCCGAAGGACCGCAAGAAACCGCATTTGCCGTGGACAGATTGGGCGGTCGAAAAGATGCGGGAAGAGGGTGCGCCATTGCCTCGCCTGATTTTTGAGATTGGCGTGGGGAGTGTGCAGCGTCCTGGTGACTGGGTTGACTTCCAATGGGGCGACTATGACGGCGATACCCTCAAGTTGCGGCAGAACAAGACAGATACTTTTCTTTCACTGCCCTGCACGATTGCGCTCAAGGCCGCACTGGACAGCGCAAAGGCCGATCTGGGATTCGCGCCGCACCCATCGCGCCACATCCTGACGCGCGCTGATGGCTCGAAGATGGACTACCATGCAATGGCCCGTGTCATGGTGCGCGAACGTAAGCGGTTAGGCCTGATGGCCTATGACCAACACGCCTTGCGGTATCGCGGCGTGATGGAATTGGCGTGGGCGGGCTGCACGGACGATGAAATCGCCAGCTACAGCGGCCACACATCCAAAGAGATGATCATCAAATATGCGGGTGAGGCCCGTCAGATCATGCGCGCGCGGCAGGCAGCAGCAAAGCGCAAATGACCCCGAACAGAACAAGCACAGAACGAGAAACTGATACCCGAGGTGATACCCAATGAGCAAAGAAATTCATAACCCATTGATTTTATTGGAGGCGAGTACCGGAATCGAACCGGTGTACACGGATTTGCAATCCGCTGCGTAACCACTCCGCCAACTCGCCTCGACCGCGTTGCCGCGGTGTTGCCATCAAGGTGGTCAGTTCCTGATGCGTGTCGGCTTATCCCGACTTTTGCGGGGTTTGTCTAGCCCAGTTTGCGACAAACGCGCCGTGATCTTAATGGTGCAGACGGGCCAAGGCCCGGAGGGTGAGTTTAGACCGATATCACCGGCTGCGCGTCGTCTATGGGCGCGTTTAGTTGCAGGTGGTGATCTTCGAGGATCAGGATGTTTTCTGACCCGATAATATCGCTTTTTGTCTTATAGCCGATCACGTCTTCGACCAGCATGTCAGGGTTGCGTGCCATCAGGATCGTTTCCTCGGACGAGAAATTCGTCAGGCCGCGGGCGAATTCGTTGCCCTCTTCATCATAGACGTGCAGCACATCACCCTTAGAAAACTCGCCCTGAATGGACACAAGATCATTGCGCGCCAGACCGCGCTCTTTGGACGAAATCGCGGCAACAGCGGCGTTGGATACGACAAGCGTGCCCGCCACTTGCAAACGGTTGCTGAGCCAGATCATCAGCGGCGATCCGGTTTTGTCACGTGCCAAGCAGCGCGTGTGACGGCGTTCGCGGCGCAACACGGAGGATACCGGTGCCTCGATCAAGCCTTCGGCAATGATCGTTTCAACCCCGGCATTTTGCGCCATGTTCGCGGCGAGCATCTTGGTCATCATGCCGCCACTGCCCAGCTCGCTCACGCTTTTGGTGGATTCCAGATGTTCGCTGACGTCCTCGATCTCTTCGATAAACTGCGCGCCCGGCTCAGAAGGGTCGCGGTCATACAGGCCTTCGACGCTGGTCAGGATGATCAGTTGGTCGGCTTCGATCATCTGTGCCACTTTCGCGGACAAACGGTCGTTATCACCAACCTTCAGGTCAGTCGTCGCAATTGAATCGTTCTCGTTAATGATCGGTAGGATGTTGTTTTCAAACAGCCGCAGCATGGTGTTTTTGATGTTCAAAAACCGGCGGCGTTCTTCCATGTCTTCGACGGTGACCAGCATCTGCGCCACGCCCATGTCATATTCCGAGGCAACCTGACGATAGGCATTCATCAGCAACGGCTGACCACAAGCAGCGGCGGCCTGTTTATCCAGAATGCCCGCGTCTTCGGGGCGTTTCCCGATCATGTTCAGACCCAACGCGACAGAGCCCGAGGACGTGAGAATGATATCGTAGCCTTGGGTCTGCAATTCGGCGAGGTCCGCCAACAAGCCGTTGATAAAGGCAAAACGCAAAGTAAGCTTCTCTTCGTTTGCCAGCAGGCTGGATCCGATTTTGACGACGATACGTTTCTTCTTGGCCACGGGGAATACGCTCCGGTTGTTCAATAATTAACACAACATGCGGGCGCAGCATGAATTGCTGCACAGCAGAAAATTGGTGTGATTCGCGGGTTTATAACATGTGGACAAGCACAAGATGCAACCGGCTAACCCAAACACCGGCAGACAGCGGCCAGCAGGTGCCGGCCTATTGCAAGCTTTCTAGGGCCGCACGAGTGGCGTCTGGCAATTGCGCTGGCCGGTGGTTCGTGCGGTCGACATAGACATGCACAAAGAACCCTTCGGCCGACGCCGTATCGTCGTCGTTGCGGAACAATCCCAGCTCCATCCGGACGGAACTGCGGCCCAGTTTGGCAACGCGCAACCCTGCGGTCACGCGATCCGGGAACTGCATTTCGCCAAAATAACGACATCCCGTTTCCACGACCAATCCGAACACAGGGCTGGTCAGCGGGTCCAGCAAGCCGCGTTCAATCAGCCAGCCGTTCACAGCCGTATCAAACAGCGCATAATGGACGACGTTATTCATGTGCCCATAGGCGTCATTGTCGTTCCAGCGGGTTTGCAGCGGGTAGAAGTCGTTGAAATCAGCGCGGGTTGGGGCGACGGGGCGGTCTGACATTACCACGCCGCCGTATAGATCGTATGCGCATCTGCTTGGGTCACGTCACGCGGGTTGTTTACCAGCAAACGGCCTTGCAGCATGGCATCAGCTGCCATTTTGTCGATAGCGTCTTTGGGTATGTCCACATCGCGCAGGCGGGTCTGCAACCCGACACGCGCCGACAGGTCCGCCAGCGCGTCAATAAAGGCCGCCGTGCGGGCCTGCGTACCTTCGACCGACGCCAGCTCAGGGAAAGCATCGGCGGCGATCTCGGCATATAGCGTGCCAGCATCCGGCGCGTTAAAGCGCAGCACATGAGGCAGAACCAGCGCATTCGACAGCCCGTGCGGGATATGGAACGTCCCACCGATAGGATAGGCCAGCGCATGGACAGCGGCGACCGGCGAATTGGCAAAAGCCTGCCCCGCCAGCATCGACCCCAGCAGCATCGCGCCGCGCGCCTCAAGGTTCGACCCATCCGCCACGACCGCCTCGATATTGGCCCCGAGCAGCCGCAATGCCTCGCGGGCGAGCAGCTTGGAGACAGGATTGTTATTCGCGTTTTTCGAGGCATAGGCCTCGATCGCGTGGACCATCGCATCGATGCCTGTGGCGGCGGTAATATGTGCAGGCAGGCCCAAAGTCAGTTCACCGTCCAGAATGGCCATATCGGGCAGGATCACGGGCGAGGACACGCCGCGCTTTTCCTCGGCCCCGACGGTGATGATCGACACTGGCGTTACCTCGGACCCTGTGCCAGCGGTCGTGGGGATCAAGACCAGCGGCAGCCGTGGCCCCTTGGCCTGTGCCACGCCCCACGCGCTGTCTAAGTCTTCGTTTGATCCCAACAGCAGCGCCACCAGCTTGGCCACGTCTTGCGACGACCCGCCGCCAAAGCCGGTCACCCCGGTGGTGCCTGCCGCCCTGCCCGCCTCGACCGCTTGCATCAATGTTTCGCGGGATGGGTCGGCCTCAACCGCATCGAATATCGTGACCGTGTGTCCAGCCGTTTCCAGTGCTGCAATCGCCGGATCGCACAGGCCCAAGGCCCGCAGGCCAGGGTCGGTGATCAGCAGGCAGTTCTGCCCCAGCAGCCCGCCCGCAAGTTCGGCAAGGCGCAGGGCGGCACCGTTTTCAAAGACGACTGATTTGGTGGTGTTGAAGACAAATGGGGTCACGTGAAACGGCCTTTTTCAAAATCTGGGTATCCTTGCACGTCCGTACAAAGACACCCGTCATTAAAGGCAATATTACCCGCCGCGCCTAGCGCTTTGTTTTAAAATTTCTTTTACGCTGCAAAATGGTGCGCGCTTTAAGGGTCAGACGCAGCGTCACGCGGACGGTTTGCGCCCAGCACAGCAACCAAGCCCCAGCGAATCCGTTCCTTAAGCCCGTCGATCACGCTGAACAGTGACGGAACGAACAGCAGCGACAGCATCGTCGACAGCAACAGCCCGCCAATCACCGCCACCGCCATAGGCGCGCGGAATTCGCCGCCCGCCCCGATGGCAAGGGCCGACGGCACCATGCCCGCCGTCATCGCCACGGTCGTCATGATGATAGGCCGCGCGCGTTTATGCCCGGCTTCCAGCATCGCTTCAGATCGCGTGGCCCCGTCCTTCATCGCCTCGATCGCGAATTCGACCAACATGATTGCGTTCTTGGTCACGATCCCCATCAACATCAGGAAACCAATCACCACGGATAAGCCAATTGCCGACCCGTTCAGATACAGCGCAAAGATCGCCCCACCAATCGCCAAGGGCAGCGACAGCAGGATCGTCACCGGGGTGACAAAGCTGGCAAACAACAGCACCAGAACGACGTAAACCAGCAAGATACCAGCGCCCATGGCCAGACCGAACTGAGTGAAAACCTCGCCCATCACCTCGGCGTCCCCCGCGCTTTGGATTGCGGTTCCTTCGGGCATATCCATCGCAATCGGCAATGCCATCACGGATTGCGTCGCCGGGCCCAGCAATGCACTGGGAGCCAGGTCCGCCTCTACACTGGTGCGGTACTGGCGGTCATAGCGTTCGATGGTACTGGGACCGGACGACAGCTTCATATCCGCCAGAACGCTAATGGGCACAGGGCTGCCTGTCGTGGACGCCACGCGCAGCCCTGCCATGCGGCTTAGGTCATTGCGCACGTCTTCTTTCAGGCGCACCAAAATCGGGATTTGCCTGTCGCCGGCGTTAAACTTGGCGACATTGCTATCGGTTTCGCCCAAGGTTGCGATCCGGATCGTGCTGGCCAAATCGGATGATGTCACACCCATTTCCGCCGCCAGTTGCGGGCGCGGCGTGATCTGGATTTCAGGGCGCACCAAGGATGCGGTTGTGGCGGCGTTCAAAACATCCGGCAGGCCGTTCATCTGATTGGCCAGCTCAATCGCTGCGGCGGACGCAGCCGCCTCGGTATCGCCAAGCACGTTTAACTGGATGTCCCGCTGACCGTTCTCGGCCAACACGTTGATCTTGACGTCGGGCATGTCCTGCAAGAGCGCCTTCATCTCGTCCTCAATGGCAAAGGATGACCGCTCGCGCGTGTCTTTTTGCCCATAGTTTACGACGACATTCGCCTTGGTGTCCGAAGATGTCCCGCCTTCGACAAACACATTGGTGATCTCGTCGATCTGGCCAAGGATCATCGACACCTCGCGCCCTGTTGCGCGGGTTTGGTCAAGCGTCGAACCGGGTGGCAACTCCAGCGACACCGTCGACCGCCCTTGGTCCGAGGCCGGCACGAATTCGGTGGGCAAAAGTGTGGCCGAAAAAATCGACGCAGCAAAGATACCCAACCCCAACAACAAGGTCACCGTACGGTTGCGCAGGGTCCACCCCAGCAACGCCATATATTGGCGCATCAGAAAGCCGTCTTTTTCCTCCTCCGGGGCGATCCCGTCGCGCAGGAAATAGGCGGCCATCATCGGCGTAATCAAACGCGCGACCAGCAGCGAAAACAGCACCGCCACGGCAACCGTCAGGCCAAACTGCTTGAAATACTGCCCCGCGATACCGGACATAAAGCTGACCGGCGCAAACACTGCAACGATGGTGAAACTGATCGCGATCACGGTCAGACCGATCTCTGACGCGGCTTCCTCGGACGCCTCGTAGGCGGGCTTGCCCATCTGGATATGGCGCACGATATTTTCGATCTCGACGATCGCGTCATCGACCAAAATGCCCGTCACCAAAGTGATGCCCAGCAAGCTTACCGTGTTCAGCGAAAACCCAAGATATTGCATGACCATGAAGGTCGGAATGATCGACAGCGGCAAGGCGACCGCCGTGATGATCGTGGCCCGCCAATTGCGCAGGAACAAGAACACCACGATGATCGCCAAAGCGGCCCCTTCGTACAGGGTATCCATCGCGGAATGGTAATTGCCTTCGGTATAGGTGGTAGCGTCGTCAATCAGCGAAAAACTGGCGTTCGGGTATTCTTCGCCCAATTCGGCCAATCGTTCCTTGGCATTATCCCCCGCCGTCAGATCACTGGCACCCGTGGACCTAAAAATACCAAAAGCGACCACAGGCTGCCCGTCCAGCATGGCAAAGCTGGTTGTTTCGGTGGACCCGTCGAACACTGTGCCCAGATCATCCAAACGCACGGTACGGCCCGGCGACGTGGTGATCGGTGTCGCGGCCAATTGCGCCACGGTATCGGCACTGCCTAGGGCGCGTATGGAATATTCCTGCCCGCCCAGATCACCCGACCCACCGCCCAAATCGATGTTGTTCTGGCGCAGCTGATTGTTCACATTTGTCGCGGTCAATCCCAAGGAAAGCAAACGATCCGGATCCAATTCAACCTCAATCGCGCGGTCGCCCCCACCGATGCGGGTCACCTTGCCGACCCCCTTTTCGACCTGCAGCTCGCGGGCGACGATCTCGTCCACGAAATAGGACAGCTCTTGAATGGATTGCGTCGGGTCCGACACCGCGTAGGTCAGGATCGCCTGCCCGGTCACATCAAGTCGCTTGACCAATGGTTCCGTCGCATTTTCGGGCAAATCGCCCTGCACGCCCGCAACGGCGTCTTTTACGTCGGTCAGGGCGGTGGCGCTGTCGGTCTCAAGCTCGAATTCGATGGTCAGGGTTGCGGTGCCGTCCGCCGCAACGGCTGTCACATGTTTGACCCCCGTGACATCGGAAACGGCGCTTTCAACGGGTTTGACAATCTGGGTCGCGATTTCGGTCGGTGCCGCCCCCGATTGCCCAATCGTGACCGTCACAATGGGGATGTCGACGTTGGGAAATTGCGTCACCGGCAGCCGTAAGAACCCTACGATACCAACCACGCAAAGCACCAAGAACAGCGCCATGGACGGCACGGGGGACCGGATGGCCCATGTCGACATATTCATTCTACATCAACCTTCTGCGGGACCGGGTTCACCTTATCCCCGTCCGAGAAAAACGCACTGGCGCGGGCGACGACAGCGGCCCCATCGTCCAGACCGGATATAACCTCGCGGATATCATTCCAGATGAACCCCGCAGTGACATCGCGTCTGATCAAGGTGTTGTCCCGCACCTCAAGCAGATAATCGCCCTTGGCGTCGGTCAGGATTGCGGTTGTCGGTACAGTCAGCCCCTCGTGCCGGTCTGTGATGATCCAGCCCCCCGCGAAAAGCCCGGTGCGCAACATGTTGCTCCCCTCAAGGGACACACGCACGTCGCCCAGCCGGTTGGTGGCATCCACCGTCGGGGCGACCAGCCGCACGGTGCCCTCAACAGTGCCTGCGCCTGGGATCTCAAGCTGCGCGGGGTCGCCCACGGATATCTGCGCCAATTCGGTTTCGATCACGTCGGCCTGCACTTCGATCACGCCGTCTTGGATCATGCGGAACAACGGCTCCGCGCTGTTGCTGGCAATCGCGCCGACCTGCGCGTTGCGGGCCGAAATAATGCCTGCGGTGGGGGCCTTGATCGTGGCGTGATCCAAATCCAGCTGTGCAATGTCCAACTGCGCCTGCGCCTGCAAGACCTGCGCCCTGGCGACCTCAAGCCCGTCTTCAGCCGATGCCACGGCGGCATCAGCTGTCTGACTATTCGCAACAGCTTGATCAAGCGCCGCCTGAGTTACGTTGCCCGACCGGTCAAGCTGCTGATTACGTTCAAGAACACTACGCGCCTGCGCGGCGGAGGCTTTGGCCGACGTTATCTGGCTTTGTGCTTGGCGAACACCCGCTTCGGCGCGGGCAAATTCGGCTTTGGCCTGCGATAGTTGCGCGTTCAGCGTGTCGACGTTCAACTGGGCCAATGTATCGCCCTTCGCGACTTCTGCGCCCACGTCCACCATCAACGCCTCAATTGGGAAGCCCGTGACCAGCGGATAGACCAACACCTCGCGGTAGGGTTCCAACGTGCCAGAAATCGACACGCGGTTCACCACCTCTGCCTGCGTTGCCGTTGCGACCGTCACGCTTGGGACGCGTTGCAAGTCAGCCTCTTGCGCCCACAAGGCTTGCGCCGAGACCGCAACCATCAAAGCCGCTCCTAAGCGCCGTGCCAAAAACATCTTCATCGCAAGCTCCGTCTTGTCAGTTCTGTGATATCTGAGCGGTTTGGACCGAATTACAATGGCCTCGCGTCGCGAATTAGGTGCGTTGATGCCCAGCCCCCCTGCATTTTTGCACCATGCGGTGCCGCGACATCGCCCGGAAAGCCGCCATGCGCGTCAATCTCCCCCACGCAGTGATCGGCACCCGTACGACCGTCAGCAGACCCTTTTCAACCCGCATCCGTCAAGTGCGCGCAGTTAGTCAGCACCTGCTTGATAGAAAGCACAGCAAATCCAATACCCTCGCAAGAAAAGCTCAAGCGATGGATGAGAATTAACGAACTTGGTTAACGGGCAAACCTTATGGCAGCTTACGCGGCTCGGGCGTTTGATGGCGCAAATAATCCATGACCGCAGCCCGCACCGATTGGTCGCCGCGGTCGCGCGCCTCATAGATCACCTTGCGCACCTCATCCAGATTGGACCGGCGCAACAGGTTTTTTACGGGGCCAATAGACGCCGGGCGCATCGACAGGTTGGTAATCCCAATCGCTGCAAAGCACAGCGCCTCAACCGGACGACCCGCATCTTCGCCACAGAATGAAAGCGGCGTACCGGTTTCACGGCACCGTTCAACGATACCTTCAAGAAACGTCAGAAAACTAACGTTCAACGTGTCATAACGCCGGCGCACCAATTCGTTTTCGCGGTCAGCGGCAAAGAAGAACTGTTTCAAGTCATTACCACCAATGGATAAAAACTCAACTTCCTCGAAAAACTTCTTTGGCGCAAAGGCCAGTGATGGCGTCTCGAGCATCGCGCCAACCTCAAGATGCGAGGGCAATTTGTGCCCCAGCCGCGCCTCGCGGGCCAACGTTTTGTCCATCTCGGCACGCGCGGCACGGTATTCCTCGAACTGCGCCACAAAGGGGAACATCACCGTCAACGGTCGTCCATTTGCCGCGCGGATCAACGCCTGCAACTGCATGCGCATGATACCCGGTTTATCCAAGCCCACACGAATGGCGCGCCACCCCAAAGCGGGGTTAGGCTCGTCATTAGCTTTCATATAGGGCAACACCTTGTCCGACCCGATATCGAGGGTCCGAAACACGACGCGTTTCCCATTTGCCGCATCCAAGACACGCGCGTAAAGCGCGGATAGCTCGGACCTTTTGGGCATTTTACTGCGGATAAGAAATTGCAGCTCCGTCCGGAACAGGCCAACGCCCTCGGCACCCGACCCCTCAAGCGATGGCAGGTCGGCCATCAGACCCGCATTCATCTGAAGACCCACGACCGTCCCGCACCGCGTCTCTGCCCGTTTATCACGGATCGAGGCATAGCGTTCCTGCGCCGCAGCCTGCATCGCAATCTTGTCGCGAAACGCAGACGCCACGGTTTCGTCAGGCCGCAAATGCACGATACCCTGTTCGCCATCGACCATGATCCGGTCGCCATTCAGCGCGTCGTTAGTGATATGTGACGCATGCACAATCAACGGAATGGCCAAGGCCCGCGCCACAATTGCCGCGTGGCTGCCAACCGATCCGCCTTCCAACACGATCCCGCGCAACGACCGCCCGTATTCAAGCAGCTCAGCAGGGCCAATATTGCGCGCGACCAATATCGGGTCAGCCGGCATTTCCGCCCCTGTATCGGACCCTTGCCCGGTCAGAATACGCAGCAATCTGTTGCTCAGGTCGTCCAGATCCGACAGCCGTTC
Source organism: uncultured Sulfitobacter sp. (assembly GCF_964021855.1). Lineage (NCBI taxonomy): Bacteria > Pseudomonadati > Pseudomonadota > Alphaproteobacteria > Rhodobacterales > Roseobacteraceae > Sulfitobacter > uncultured Sulfitobacter sp. The sequence goes on along the minus strand of NZ_CAXHZD010000002.1, from coordinate 427,322 downwards.
CCGCAGATAGGCATCGCTGGCCTGCCCGATGCGCGACCGGGCCAAGGATTGTTCTTTTTCAACAGCGGCTTCGGCTGACAGGCCACGGTCGATGTCTTCTTCCATCCGGCGCATCCAGCCTTTGGAATTGGCGAACATCCGGTACGCTTCCAGCACTTGGCGCTGGTCCTTGTCGCCCCCGGCCATCGACAACATCTGATCGACACTGACGCGCAGCTCATCCACCGCTTCGTTCAGGCGTTCCTTTTCGCGAACCGGGTCGTCTGCCACAGGGTTCGACACCACAACACGTGGTTCGTGCAGCCAGACATGGCCATCTGCAACGCCCTCTTGGCCGACTGTCCCGCGCACCAGAACCGGCTGGCTGTGACGGGCCGACATTGCGGCCCCTTCGCCCACGAAGGCGCCCAACTCGGTCATTTCAGCCAACACCATGGCAACGACCTCAAGCGCATAGACTTCGTCGGCGGAAAACTCCCTTGCGGCTTTGGACTGCACGACCAAAACGCCCAGCATTTCGCCAAGACGCTGCACGGGGATACCCAGAAAGCTCGAATAAATCTCTTCGCCTGTTTCCGGCATGAACCGGAAACCGGGGGCCTGCGGCGCGTTAGGTGTGTTCACGATCTGTTTGCGCTTTGCGACGCGTCCGACCAGACCCTCGCCCAGCTTCATTCGCGTTTCGTGTACCGCGTCGGCTTTCAGACCTTCTGTGGCGCACAGCTCAAGCGTATCTTCGTCTCGGAAAAGGTATATCGAACACACTTCGCACCCCATGGATGTCGCAATCAGATGTGTGATCTTGTCCAGCCGCGCCTGGCCTGCGTCATCGCTGGCCATCGCATCGCGCAATCGCCCCAGCAGCTTGCGACTTTCTGTTTCAAACCCATCGGCCATCGTAAGTTTCTCCTCCGCAAGGCCAGCTTAGACCACAGGCCATGGCGAAATGAAACGCCTGTTGTCATAAACGCTTGTCTTCCAGCGTTGACGTCACGAAAAGGCCTGGCAACCACAAAAGCTGCCAGTCCCCTGCCCCCGTTCCCAAGGATGCACAGATTTTAGGCAGCTTTATCCAGCTCGAACGCATCATGCAGCGCCTGAACAGCCAGCTCCATGTACTTGCGGTCGATCAGCACGGAAATCTTGATCTCGGAGGTGGTGATAACCTTGATGTTGATGCCCTCGTTGGACAGCACCTGAAACATCTTGGCCGCAACGCCTGTATGGCTGCGCATGCCGATGCCAACCACCGAAACCTTGGCCACATCCGTATCAGCAATCAGTTCATGGAAGTTGATGTCGCCAGTTTCTTTGGCCGCATCCATGGCTTTTTCCGCGCGCTTGATCTGATCAACAGGGCAAGACCAGGTCATATCGGTGCGACCTTCCTCGGCGATGTTCTGAACGATCATATCGACGTTCACGCCGCCCTCGCTAAGCGCGGTAAAGATGGCCGCCGCGATGCCCGGACGGTCCGCCACAGACACCAGGGTCATCTTGGCTTCGTCACGTGAAAACGCGATCCCTGAAACGACATTGCTTTCCATGATTTCCTCCTCATCGCAGACCAGCGTTCCAGCTTCGTCTGACTGTTCCTCAAAACTGCTCAGCACGCGCAGCTTGACCTTATACCGCATTGCCAGCTCGACCGACCGGGTTTGCAAAACCTTTGCCCCCAGCGATGCCAACTCCAACATCTCTTCGAATGCGATCTTGTCCAGTTTGCGCGCCTTGGCACTGACACGCGGGTCAGTGGTATAAACACCATCCACATCCGTATAAATATCGCAACGTTCCGCGTCGAACGCGGCGGCAAAGGCGACAGCAGTCGTGTCAGACCCACCGCGCCCCAGCGTGGTAATCCGACCCTCGGGGCTAACCCCTTGGAAGCCTGCAACCACCGCGACCTTCATACCTTCGCCGAACTTTGCCATGATATTCGCGGGCGGAATATCTTCGATCCGGGCCGACGAATGCGCCGAGGTCGTCTTGACCGGTACCTGCCAGCCTTGCCAACTGCGCGCAGGAATTTCCATCTCTTGCAACGTCAACGCCATCAGACCGGCGGTTACATTCTCACCGCTCGACACGACCGCATCATATTCACGTGCGTCATATAACGGGGATGTCTCGTTCACCCAGCCGACCAACTCGTTCGTCTTACCCGACATGGCCGATACGATCACAATCACATCATAGCCCTTGGACACCTCAACGCCGACGCGCTTGGCGGCGCGGCGGATTCGGTCCAATGTGGCCACGGATGTGCCACCAAATTTCATCACCAGAACAGGCATAGGTCCCCCGTTGCAAAACTCCGGCGCGGTTTACGCGCAAGCGTCAGCCTTAGCAAGCCCGCGCGCACCGATCCCAAGCACACCGCTGCTTCTCTGGCTTACAAATATCCTGGGGTCCGGGGCAAAGCCCCGGCGTGTGGCATAAATCTACTGTGTTGACCGCTTGGGGCGAAACGGCAGCGGCATCAATTGCACGCCTTCCTCAACCAGCTCTTTGGCCTGATCCAACCGCGCCTCACCATAGATTGACCGCTCCGGTGCGTCGCCCGCATGCATGGCGCGTGCCTCCTTAACGAAATCAGCACCGACGTAATCCGATGTCGCTTCAACCTTCTCGCGCAAGGCTTTAATGGCCGCCTCAACCTCGCCTTTTGGCTCAGAAAGAACCGGGGTCGTCGCGGCATCCTTCACCACCGGATCGGCCTCTATCTGCGATTTTCCGGTCGACACCCGCGGTGCCATCATCCCCTTGGTGACCTGCGACGACCCGCAGACGGCGCAGCTGATATGCCCGGCCTGGGCCAGCGCATCAAAAGCCGCAGCTGATTTGAACCAGCTGTCAAAGCGGTGGTCTTGGTCACATTTCAAGGTAAATTGGATCATCTTCCTGCAGTTTGCCCTTTTTCGTCATTATAAACAACGCATAACATAAAAGATGGTGCGCGCACTGGCAGGTTCAAGCGTCAGGCAGGCCCGGACGCGGGTCGAAGTCGCGGATCATGCGGCGCAATTCCGGCTCTCGGACCATTTTCATTGCTTTCTTGCGCGACATCCACGCGCGACGCCGCTGACCCGCTTCGGGATATTGTTTCGCCTTCACCTTTACCTCGACCGGGTACAGCATCGCGATGACCGGCAACAACGTATCATCGCCCATTTCCTTGGCATAGGAATAGACGCCCAGACAGCCCCCCGTAACACGCCCGCGAACGCCCGCCTCTTCCCAAGCCTCTTGCAAGGCTGCGGCCTCGGGTGTTTTGGCATGCATCGGCCAGCCTTTGGGCACGATCCAGCGTTTGGATTTGCGCGATGTGATCAATAAGAACTGCAGTTTGCCCTGCCGGATCCGATAGCACAGTGCGGCAAATTGCGAACGGGCTTCGCCTTTGCGGGCACCTTGCAGCGAAATTGGCAGTTGTTTGATCATCTTGGTCTCGAAATAAGGCGCTGTGTTTCCTCTGTTATCTACTGTCTTGTGCCGACTATGGCCAGTGATCCCCTTGCGTGTGTTATAGGCTTGGCGGATAGTGCGGGAATGATCAAGAAACTGCTTATCATTCTGGCGTTTTTGGTGCCGCTTACGGCACAGGCGCAGCCCGCAGAGGTCACGGTATTTGCCGCCGCAAGCCTGCGCGGCGCATTAGATCAGGTCGCCAATGACTTTGGTGCGCCGGTTGCGTTATCTTTCGGCGGCTCCGGCACGATGGCCCGCCAAGTGGCAGCCGGTGCCCCGGCCGATGTGGTCATTCTGGCCAATCCTATCTGGATGGGCTGGCTGGTTGAAAACGGCCCGACCTCCCAAGGTGCCCCGATCGATTTGCTCGGCAATAGCTTGGTCTTAATCGCCCCTAAATCCACCACAACGGTCCCCGATCCCACGAATATCGCGGGTTTTCTGGGTGGCGGCCGTCTGGCAATGGGACAACGCGATGCCGTGCCCGCCGGAATTTACGCGGCTGAATGGCTACGGGCCACCGGCCAGTGGAACGGCCTGCGGGATCACTTGGCGGAAACCGACAATGTCCGCAGTGCCTTGGCCCTTGTTGCGCGCGGTGATGCGCCCTTGGGTGTCGTCTACCGCACCGATGCGCTGGCCGAACCCGATGTGCGTATCGCCTATGAAATACCCGCCGACCTGCACAGCCCCATCACCTATCCTGCAGCGGCATTGACCAAGGCAGGAGCCGCCTTTCTGGCCCACCTGGAAACGCCTGCAAGCCGCGCTGTTTTTGCCGGCTATGGATTTACGCCGGTGCCTGCCCCATGACGCCCGACGCCGCCGCATGGGACGCGTTACGCCTGTCGCTTCGGGTGGCCATATGGGCGACCGTTTTGGCCATTCCGCTGGCACTGTGGGTCGCGTGGCTGCTGGCGCGGCGCGATTTTTGGGGGAAATCGCTGCTGAATGCAGCCGTGCATTTGCCGCTTGTCCTGCCCCCTGTGGTCACCGGCTATCTACTGCTCATGGCCTTTGGGCGCAGCGCACCGCTTGGCCGCGCCCTCGAAGCCATCGGCCTGCAATTGGCCTTTCACTGGTCCGGCGCCGTGCTGGCAGCCATGATCATGGGCTTTCCCCTGATGGTGCGCGCCATGCGCCTTGCCATCGAAGCGGTTGATCCCAAGCTTGAGGAAGCCGCCGCGTCCCTCGGCGCATCGCGGCAATCGGTCTTTGGCCGCGTAACCCTGCCCCTGATCTTGCCGGGTATACTGGCCGGAACGGTAATGGGTTTTGCCAAGGCTATGGGTGAATTTGGCGCGACAATCACCTTTGTCGCCAACATCCCCGGCCAGACCCAGACCCTGCCCAGTGCCATCTGGTCTGCGTTGCAAATCCCGGGTGGTGAAGGGCAGGCGGTGGTCATGGTGCTGATGGCAAGTGCTGTGGCCGTATCGGCTGTTCTATTGTCGGAAATGCTGGCCCGCCGCGTCGCTGCAAGGATCGCGGGCACATGACCCTGTCGCTGTCCCTTTCGCACCGCTTTGCGGAATTCACCCTTGATATCTCGCTCGAGGCGGGGCCCGGCATTACCGCTTTGTTCGGGCGGTCGGGTGCGGGCAAAACCACGGTCATCAACGCCGTCGGCGGTTTGCTACGCCCCGACAGCGGTACCATTGCCGTCGATGGCGAAGTCCTTTTGGACACGTCCCGTGGCATTTTCGTCCCCCCCCACAAGCGCCGCCTTGGCACGGTGTTCCAAGACGCCCGCCTGTTTCCGCATCTATCCGTCGCGCAAAACCTGATGTTCGGCGCGCGTTATGCACCCAAGGGCAGCGTTGGGCCCGAGCTATCCGACGTGGTGTCCCTGTTGGGCCTTGAGGGGCTGCAAACCCGTGCGCCGGCAACCCTGTCGGGCGGCCAGAAACAGCGCGTCGCCTTGGGCCGCGCGTTGCTGAGCCATCCGCGTATGTTGTTGATGGATGAACCCCTTGCCAGCCTTGACGGCCCCCGCAAGCAAGAGATTTTACCTTTTCTCGAACGTCTGCGCGACGGGCCGCTTGGCCTGCCCATCCTTTATGTCAGCCACGCGGTGGACGAGGTTGCCCGCCTCGCCGACCGGCTGGTGCTGATCCAGAACGGTCAGGTCCAAGCCCAAGGCCCGCTGTTCGAGGTGATGTCCAACCCCGCAGCTGTCCCCCTACTGGGTGTCCGCGAGGCTGGCGCGGTGATCGAGGCCGATGTCATTGCCCACGGGACTGACGGCATTTCCACCTTGCGGATCAGCGCCGGTGAGATCGAATTGCCCGGGGTTCAGGCCCCCATCGGCGCGCGGGTGCGGTTGCGGGTTTTGGCGCAGGATGTGATCCTCTCGCTCACCCGCCCTGAAGGGTTAAGTTCCGTGAATGTCTTGCCGGTTCAGGTCGAGGATATTCACCCCGGTGATGGCCCCGGTGCCGCCATTGCCTTGCGTGCCGGGACAGATCGGCTATTGGCCCGCGTCACAGCACGTGCCGTTTCCGAATTGGGCCTTTCAAAGGGAACGCAATGCTTTGCTATCCTCAAGGCCACAACCGTCGCACCGGGCAGCATCGGGCGTTAGGATTTAGCGCGTTTAGACTTTAGGGCGTTGCGGCAGCTGTTTACGCCCGACCTTGTCGCGGAAACGGTCAATCAGATCTTCGTGCGGGATATCCGCGTCAATCGCGAGCTTGCGCAGGCCGAAATGCACATGTGCCATGTCTTCGTAATAGCTGGTATAAGCATAATTCGTCGCAGCACCGGCGACGGCCCCCAACACAGGCACCGCTTGCGCGGCCAGTTTTTGCCCCAGTACCACAGCCAGTTTTGGCGCGACCTTGGCAATCACCGCCTGCATCGCCCGACCGCTCAGCGCGATGCGTGCCGACAGAAAGCCCAGATCGGCACCATCATCGTCGGACAATGGCCCGGCAGCGGCAAAGACCTGCACGCAATCAAACTGCACATTCTCGGCCAGCGGATCAAAGCCGTGTTCCACTGCGACCCCTTGGATCACCCGCAACAGCAATGTCGTGGTCACCGGCAGTTCGGCCAGCGCCGTGGGCAAACCACCTGCGCCGCCAGCCGCCCCCATCGCGGCACTCACCGCTTGGTTCAGCCAGCTTTTCTGATCCGGCACCATCGACCGCGTCGATGTTGCGGCCTTCATCGCCTGACCCAGTGCTTTGATCGTCGCGGTTTCCAGATTGCGGCGCACGGCACCGGGCAGCTTGTCGATCAACCCTTCGGCACTGCCGCCGATCAGGTTCAGCACATTAATGCCCACCCCGCCCGCGCCTTTATAGCGCGCAGCAAGCTGGTCAAGCCGCGCCTCGACATCCACGGTCTTGGGCAGGTCGCTTTCGATTTGCATAGGGTCTCTCCGGCTGTTCGCTATAGATGTGGTGCGACCTGCGTGCCGTTTCAATGTGTCCAGGCGGTGACATCACCGGCGATGCTGTCCCAAGCGCCGTCGACCAATGCACGGCCCAAGACGCGGGCGGGGTTGGTCGGCGGGGGCATGACGACATGGTCCAGCAGCGAAAATCCGAACCGTTTGTAATAGGGTGCATCGCCCACCAGCATCACCCGCGACCAGCCCAATGGCACGGCTTGGCTCAGGCTGCCTTCGATCAGCATACCGCCCAATCCTTCGCCCTGACGTATGGGGTGGACGGCCACGGGGCCCAGCAACAAGGCGTCAGCCGCCCCGATGCGCACAGGCCAATACCGGATCGCCCCCGCTAGAATGCCATCCGCATCGCGTGCGACATGGCTGAGCCCCACAACAGGCGGCACGCCATCGCGCAGGCGGTAAGACGACAACGCCTCGCGACCGGGGGCAAAGCATGTGTCATAAAGTGCTTCGACTTCCCAATGGTCAGCCGCCGATTCTGGTTTCATCTGGTACACGTATCGCGGCCCTGTCGGCGGATTTGAGGTAGCAAAGCCTCTAACATGACGCTAGCCATGGGTGCAAACCTTGAGGAGAGTTTGATGTTCTATCGCCCGAAAGATGGCCATTCCCTGCCACACAATCCGTTTAATGCCATTGTCACTCCGCGCCCCATTGGCTGGATATCAACCCGTGATGCGCAAGGGCGTGATAATTTGGCCCCCTATTCGTTTTTCAATGGAGTCGCCTATGTGCCGCCGCAGGTGATGTTTGCCTCTACCGGGACCAAAGCCGATGTGGACGGGACCAAGGACAGCATGGCCAATATCCGCGACACCGGCGTGTTTTGCGTGAATGTTGTAGAATATGCGATGCGCGACGCGATGAACGCGTCTTCGGCGACGCTGCCACATGGGACGGATGAATTTGGCCACGCTGACATTGAAAAGGCGGAATGCGATGAAATCGCCTGCGCCCGCGTGGCAAACGCGCCCGCCAGTCTTGAATGCCGCATGACGCAAATGGTCAAGATCGAGGGCGAAAGCAATTTCGTGGTGTTTGGCGAGGTCGTGGGCGTGCACATGCGCGACGATTGCATCAAAGATGGCCGTTTCGACGTGACCACCTATCAACCGCTGTCACGGTTGGGCTATCGCGACTACGCGCGAGTCACAGATGTGTTTGAAATAATCCGCCCGGACGATTAACGCGCGGGCGGAATTTTTAAAATTCCGGTTCGTTTTCTTTGAAAGAAAACGGTGACGCCGGATCAGTGACCGCCCAGAATACCGGTGCGCACCTGATAGTTGACGGCGACCTGATAATCGGGATCGTCGTCGCTATCGATCGTAAGGTGACCCGCTTTCTTAAGCAGACGGTGACAATCGCGGCTGAGGTGGCGCAGTTGCACCCGCTTGCCTGCCGCCTCGTATTTCCCGGCAATGGTCTCAATCGCTTGAAGCGCCGATTGATCCACGACCCGGCTATCGGCAAAATCCACGATCACCTCAGACGGATCCTCGCGGACGTTAAACAGTTCTGCGAACCCTTCGGACGACCCAAAGAACAGCGGCCCTTGCACCTGATAGACCTTGGCCCCTTCAGGCGTGGTATAGGTTTTGGCATGGATGCGCCGCGCGTTGTTCCACGCATAGGCCAATGCCGACACGATCACCCCGACGACCACAGCCACCGCAAGGTCTTCGTAGACGGTCACAACCGTCACCAGCAGAATAACAAAGGCATCCATCAGCGGTACTTTGCGCAGGATGGTAAGTGAGTTCCACGCGAAGGTCCCGATCACCACCATGAACATCACGCCCACCAATGCGGCCAGCGGGATCAGCTCGATAATGGAAGACCCTACAAGGATGAACAGCAGCAAGAATACCGCAGCTGCGATACCAGCCACGCGGGTCCGGCCGCCTGATTTCACGTTGATCATCGACTGACCGATCATTGCACAGCCGCCCATACCGCCAAAGAAGCCGGTAACCGTATTTGCAACGCCTTGGGCGATACATTCTTGGCTGGCACCACCACGGGTGTTGGTCATGTCGCTGACAAGGTTCAGGGTCAGCAGCGATTCAATCAGGCCAATGGCGGCCAAGATTACTGCGTAGGGTAGGATGATATAGAACGTCTCAAGATTGAACGGGGCCAGCGCTGTGCCATAGAGGCCAAGACCTTCGCCAAAGGGCATGTGGAAAGTTGGGAAGCCACCCTCGATCGAGGCAAGGTCACCGACGCGCGGCACGTCCATACCAAAGGCAATAACCACAGCCGCCACAATACCAATGCCTGCCAGCGGTGCCGGAACCAGCTTGGTGATGCGCGGCATGACCCAGATGATCGCCATGGTCGCGGCCACCAGCGCCAGCATCAGCATCAAGGGCTGGCCTGACAGCCATTCACCGCCGCCCATGCCGTGGCCTGTATCAACCATTGTGCCGGGCACCTTGAACTGGCCCAATTGCGCCAGGAAAATAACGATCGCAAGGCCGTTCACAAAGCCCAACATAACCGGATGCGGCACCAATCGGATGAACTTACCCCATTGCATCACGCCGGCGAAAATCTGGATGAGGCCCATCAACACCACGGTGGCAAACAGGTATTCGACACCATGCTGAGCGACCAGCGCCACCATGACAACCGCCAAGGCCCCCGTGGCCCCCGAAATCATCCCCGGACGGCCCCCGATCAACGCTGTGATCAACCCCACCAAAAATGCAGCATACAAACCGACCAGCGGGTGAACCCCCGCAACAAAGGCAAACGCCACCGCTTCGGGCACCAAGGCCAAGGCAACAGTCAGCCCCGACAGCAGCTCAATCCGCAGACGCGACGGCGACAGCCCCTCGCCGGGCATCCAGCGCAAGTCGGTCACATTAAGGTTCTTGGCGAAACTGCGGAACGTGGAACGCGCCATGGGGGCATCCTTCATATTTGGGAGTCGGGGTAAGGGATAGGGTATTATTTCGCGCTCACTAGACCAAAGCACAGCAGAAGAAAAGGCAGGGCGGGTGCGCAAGCCCGGCGCGGCGCAGGTTTCGGGGTTTTCATCACGGTGATCCTTGATACTCTGCCCGTAAATCAATCCAAGGGCTTCCCCATGACAAAGACAAAAATCGCTGTGATCGGCGGATCGGGCATCTATGATATTGACGGGCTTGAGAGCGCTGAATGGCTGACCGTTGAAAGCCCGTGGGGCGCGCCATCTGATGCGATCCTGACCGGGACCTTGGATGGGGTGGAAATGGCGTTCCTGCCGCGTCACGGACGCGGACATGTGCATGCGCCATCAACCGTCCCCTACCGCGCCAATATCGACGCGCTGAAACGGTTGGGTTGCACGGATGTGATCAGCGTATCGGCCTGCGGGTCCTTTCGCGACGAAATGGCCCCGGGGGATTTCGTGATCGTGGACCAATTCATCGACAGGACCATTGCACGGGAAAAATCATTCTTTGGCACCGGCTGTGTCGCCCATGTGAGCGTTGCACACCCCACCTGCCCGCGTCTAAGCGATGCCTGCGAAACCGCCGCGCGGGACGCTGGTATCAATGTGCACCGGGGCGGCACCTATCTGGCAATGGAAGGCCCGCAGTTTTCGACGCTGGCCGAATCCAAGATGTACCGCGAAAGCTGGGGCGCAGATGTGATCGGGATGACCAATATGCCCGAAGCGAAATTGGCCCGCGAGGCCGAGCTTTGCTATGCGTCCGTCGCGATGATCACAGACTATGACAGCTGGCACCCGGATCACGGCGAAGTGGACGTCACCAAAATCATTCAGACCCTGATGGGCAATGCCGACAAGGGCCGCCAAATGGTCGCGCGTTTGCCAGCGCTGCTGGGAGCCGAGCGGGATGCCTGCCCCCATGGTTGTGACCGCGCGCTGGAATACGCGATCCTGACGCAGCCCGAAATGCGTGACCCCACGTTGATGGCGAAACTGGATGCGGTTGCAGGCAGGGTGATTTAAGCATTAAACCGATCAAGGCCCGGCTGCCCGGGTTATGAGTATTTTTAAAAGGGTGAAGACGAAGGGGATACCCTTTGCGCCGCCCTTAGGGTTTTGGGAGAACCAGATGAAACAGGTTCAGGACTATATTCGCACCATCGTTGATTTCCCCCATGAGGGGATCATGTTTCGCGACGTGACCACGCTTTTCGCTGATCCGCGCGGGTTTCGCATGGCGATTGACCAGATGCTGCATCCCTATGCCGGGATTGCGATTGATAAGGTGGTGGGCCTTGAGGCGCGCGGGTTTATCCTGGGCGGGGCAATTGCGCACCAATTGTCGGTCGGGTTTGTGCCGATCCGCAAAAAAGGCAAACTGCCCGGCAAGACCATCGCGCAGGATTATGTCCTGGAATATGGCGAGGCGACGGTTGAAATCCATGACGATGCGATCCAGCCCGGTGAGCGGGTTCTGGTGGTGGATGATTTGCTGGCCACCGGTGGCACTGCCGAAGCGGGGATCAAGTTGATCGAAAAGCTGGGCGGCAAAATCGTGTCCTGCGCGTTTATCATTGATCTGCCGGAACTGGGCGGGCGCAAGCGTTTGGAAGCCATGGGTATGGATGTTCACGCGCTTTGTGCGTTTGACGGTATGTAGCAGGTTTGGGGGCGCTGCCCCCCGTCCCTGCGGGCCGTCCCCCGGGATATTTTAAAGCCAGAGAATACGGATCAGTTCGGTGCAGGGACGATTGCGCCGGGGTTCATGATGCCGTTGGGATCTAGTGCGGCTTTGATGGCATGAATGGCAGAGAGTTTGGCCGGATCGCTGTAGCGTTCAAGGTCTTTAACCTTGAGACGGCCGATACCGTGCTCGGCACTGACAGATCCGCCCAGTGCGTGGGTCAGATCGTGGATCGTTGTTTTGATCTGTTCGCGCTCGGCTTCGTGATCCTGGCGCGATTTTCCTATGACCGGGAAGATATTGTAGTGCAGGTTGCCATCGCCCACATGGCCGAAGCAGTTAATCCGGAAATCCCCCAAGGCCGCGATTTTTTCACCGGCTTTGGTGATAAACTCGGGGATGGCCCCCAGCGGCACAGAAATATCATGGCTTGAGATCGAGCCCACCTTGCGATTTGCGTGGGGGATCATTTCGCGGATTGCCCAGAAATCATCTGATTGCTGTTGGCTTTGTGCGATCAACCCGTCGGTGACCAGATCAGCTTCCATCGCGTGTTCAAACAGGGTTTCAAGCGAGGTGGCAGGATCAAGATCGCCGCTAAGACCCAGTTCGATCAACACGCACCATTCGGGCGGCATATCGAACGGTTGACGTACTTCGGGCATGGTCTCAGAAAGGAAATCAAAGCCCATCTTATTCACAATCTCGAAGGCGCTGACCATTTCGCCCAGTTGATCCCGCGCCATCGACAACAGCTTCAACGCTGCGGCGGGCGATTGCACCACCAGCAACGCCGTCCCTGATTTGGCAGGGCGCGCGAACAGCTTGAGCGCGGCCGCCGTGATTACGCCCAAGGTGCCCTCGGCCCCGATCAGCAAATGACGCAGGTCATAGCCCGTGTTGTTTTTGCGCAGCCGCGTCAGACCGTTCCAGATTTGCCCGTCGGGCAAAACTGCCTCGAGCCCCAGACACAGATCGCGGGCATTGCCGTAGCGCAGAACGCCTGTGCCCCCGGCATTTGTTGCAAGATTGCCACCGATACGGGCCGACCCTTGGGCGGCCAAGCTGAGCGGGAACAACCGGTTGGCGTTTTCGGCAGCGTCCTGAACATCGGAGAGGATCACACCCGCCTCGGCCACCAGTACGTTTTCATCCGGATAGACGGCACGCACCTTGTTCATCCGCTCTAGCGACAGGATCAGAGGGGCGGGGCCATGTTCCGCGACCTGCCCCCCAACCAGCCCGGTGCCGCCGCCGTAAGGGATCACGCCGACACGGGCGGCATTTGCATGGCGGATCAGGGTTGCGACCTCTTGCACATCACGGGGCAGCGCGAGAATGGCGGATTGCCCGGTATAGAGGCCGCGGGGTTCTTCCAGATATCGCGGCTCGACGGGGCGAAACACGTCGGAGGGAAGATCGGCGCGCAAGGCGGCCTCGAATGCGGGATCAGCGGCGTTTAATTTCATGGTGCATTGATCGCGCTGGCGCACAAAACTTGCAAGCTGCTTAATTGTCACTGCGTAAATATTGCGGGCGCAGCACCATGATCGTGGGCTGTGACGGCAGCCGGTCGCGTGACAGTTGCAATGCGGGCCCTTCGACGTTGATTACTGTGAATTCGTCCGACATGGCCGCCAGAAAGTCACTTAGTCCGAAATCCGAAAACCAATGCATGGGGATCACAACCGATGATTTCAGGCGCTTTAGAATGCGGATCATGGTGGGCAGATCAAGCGTATAGCCACCATCGACCGGGGCCATCACCACATCAAGCCGTCCAATCGCCGCATATTGGGCCGCATCGGGTTCATGATGAAGATGCCCCAAATGGCCAATACACAGGCCTGCCATTTCGAAGATGAAGATCGAGTTTCCTTTGACCTCGACCCCTGCGAATTGCGACCGGATATCGGTAGAAACATTACGGATCAGAACCTCGCCCAAGTCGAGGGAATGATCGATGCCTTGGCCAAACTCACCCCAGCCGGGCAGGACATGCGGGATCGCGGGATCGGGGAATTGCGTGAAATGGCTTTCATGGGCGCGGTTCATGGTGACCACATCGGGGATCATCGGCAGCGTGCCCGTGAACCCGGTGAAATCAGTGACCATATTCAGCCCGCCATGACTGCGGATCAGGAAACTGGCATGGGCGATGTAGTGTAGATGCACCGTTTCAGTCGCGACATCGGGCAGATTGGCGAGGGTCAGATATGCCATCCCCGGCGTTGCCTCGGCCAAGGCGATGCAATGGCTGGGGGTGCGCGTATGTATCTGCGCATGGGCCATCGGGGCCAGCAGCGACAGGGCAAGTATCAAACGAAACAACATGGGCGGACCTCCTTTGATCTCAAAAGGATACCGCAAATGTGCCATCTGTCGTTAGGAATTATGCCGCAGGGGTGCCCCAAGGTAGGGCCAAAGGGTTACCAAAGCGCCGGTTTGTGGAGCGCGGGCACGCAGTGTGACGGGCCGACCAGTGGCCAATCACCTTTGGTCGACAGCCGCTGACCCAGCCAGCCGAATGGCATGCTAAGCGGCAGCGGCGGTTGCGCCATGTCTGCGGTAATCGGTTCAAAGCCAGTTTTGATATAGTAGTTCGGATCGCCATAGCAGAGGGCAAAATCAACGCCTCTTTGGCGTAAATCGTCCAGCCCACGCGATATCATTTTCTGCCCGACGCCGATGTTTTGGGATTCCGTTTTAACGGCCACAGGTGCCATGATGAAGACCGTTCGGTCGTCGCCATCAAAGCGCAGGCGAGAGAAGAACACGCAACCGACGACTTTGTTGTCCTCCAAAGCCGCCCACATGATCACGTCATCGCGCGGAGTATCAACCAGCAGGTCGCGGGCGAGTTGACCCACCATCCTGCCCTCTTCCACACTATCGGACACCGTGAAGCTATCGGTGCATAACCGTGCTATCTCGGACTCACGGCCCGCGAAATCTGACGTGAACTCTAGCTTCATGGCATCACCTCTAGTGCAAGATCGGCGGCTTTGACGGGTCAGACCCCGGTGCCTCCATCCGGGGGGTCTTTTGCAGCGGCTCCATCTGGGGCAGATCGAACCGCAGGCCCACCTTGGACAGCTTTTCAACAGTCGGGTCAGAGGGTGCGAAAAATCCGACGTCCATGGCCCCCGCTTCGATCCCCGAGAATGTCAGCGCTTCGGAGGCGGCGCGCACCAGCGCATCTTGGGCACGCGGGATCGCGCCGACAAATCCCAGCAGATGCCCGCGAGCGCCGCCTTCGTATTCGACGCCGACCAACCATGCCCCCGCAGCCATGCCGGTGGCGGTGGCCAGCTTGGCATCAATCGCGGCGATCAGGGTTTCGGGCAGCCCCTTGGGCGGGATGACGCGGGTGATCTTGGCCTCGACCTGCCCGGGCGTGTGGGCCAGCGTATCGCGCAGCCACGCCACCGCAGTGTCGGGTAGTAAAATGGCGGACGGTGCGACATTCATATTCACAGCCATGCCAAGCGGTTGCCCTTCGAGCATACCAGCAATGGCCCGACCGGACAGCGCCACGTAAGGGGCCGCATGGCCGACATAAGCGGCCAGCCGTTCGATGCGATCAAAAACCAGAACATAGGCATCTTGCAGCAACACCGGGTTGACCTGATCGTCGTCCGGCTCGTCCTCAAGCAGCATGAACAGTTCCACATCGGCCATACGTTCATAAAAACGCAAACGCGCGGCGTCGTCCCCATCATCCGCCATCATAGCGGCATGTGCGGTGTCCAATGGTGTTGGGTCAGTCATGCATCACATCCCTTACAGCTTTACGCAGCTCAGGAAGAACGTTTTCCTCGAACCACGGATTTTTCTTGAGCCAACCGGTATTGCGCCAAGACGGATGTGGCAAGGCAAAGACGCCCGGCGGATGGCTTTGCCAATCGGCGACGGCTTGGGTCACGGTGGTGAAACCCGGCAAATGATAGCGCATGGCGTGCCCGCCAATCAGCACCGTCAGCCGCACGTCAGGCACGGTTGCCAAGGCCCCTGCCCGCCATGTTTTGGCACAGATCGGCGGCGGCGGCAGATCGCTGCCTTTGGCGTCATAGCCGGGAAAGCAAAACGCCATCGGAATGATCGCCACGCGGCTGCGGTCGTAAAATGCGTATTCGTCCAGCCCCAGCCAGTCGCGCAGGCGCTTGCCCGACGCATCCCAAAACGGCGTATTCGCCACATGCACGCGCACCCCCGGTGCTTGCGACGCGATCAACAAACGTGCACCCGGCTGGAACCAGACCACCGGATTGGGCCGATGCGCCGTTGCCGTCTGGGCAAAGCGGTCAGCACATAGTGTACAGGCGCGCAGCTGGGGGCGGATGTCAGTCATATATCCGAGATAACAGCGTAAACGCAGGTTTCAATCTGGTTGGGCAAATTCATTTCGAGCTTTGTCGAAATGACCTTGACGCAGAGCCTTATTTCGATACTTCTAAAAATATGGAAACATTACCGGCCCCGCCTTCCGACCTCACTCTTGCCGCTGCACGTTTTGCGGCCCTAGGGTCCGAGCAACGTTTACACGTGATGCGTACCCTTGTGCGGGCTGGCCCAAAGGGGCTGACGATTGGCGCGCTTGGCGAAAGATCGGCCATCACCGGATCAACGCTGACCCATCATGTGAAATTGCTGGTCGCCGCAGGTCTGGTGCAGCAGCAAAAACAGGGGCGAAATATCATCTGTGCCGCTGTCGCCCATGCCGCGATCAACGAGATGTCGCAGTTTCTATTGACCGAATGCTGCGCAGACGCCGATACGCCCTGCCCCGACCATCCCCATCCTTAGAAAGCGCCCGATGTCACACGCTCATCATCACCACGTTGACCCCGATGCAGGCGACGGCAAAATCGCCGCAGCGGTTGCGATTAACCTTGGCCTAACACTGGCGCAGATCATTGGTGGCTTGGTTTCAGGCAGCCTGTCGCTTATCGCCGATGCGCTGCACAACTTTAGCGATGCCATTTCGCTGATCATCGCCTTTGGTGCCCGCAAAATTGCCCGACGTCCGGCGAATGCGGATATGACCTTTGGCTATGGCCGGATCGAGGCGGTGGCCGCCCTGATCAACTATACCACCTTGATCGTGATCGGGCTGTATCTGGCCTATGAGGCCATCATGCGATTTGCCGAACCCGAACCGGTTACGGGGTGGATTATCGTTACCGTGGCAGGGTTTGCCTTGCTGGTTGATATGGGCACAGCGGCATTGACCTATCGCGCGTCGAAATCCAGCGTGAACATCCGCGCGGCGTTCGTGCACAATGTTGCCGACGCCTTGGGGTCTGTGGCGGTCATGGTGGCGGGAACGCTGGTTCTGCTGTTCGGCTGGACGTGGGTTGATCCGCTGGTGACACTGATGATCGCGGGCTACATTCTGTGGCTATCGGCCACGGAACTGCCCAAAGTGGCTCGCATTTTGATGCTGGCACGTCCCGCAGGTATGGAAACCGAAGATGTCATTGCCGCGATGCGCGCGGTGCCCGGTGTCATTGATGTGCACCATGTTCATCTGTGGATCATGCAAGAGCATGGCAACGCGCTAGACGCGCATATCGTCGCTGCCACAGGAACCGACGCCGGCGTGCTGCGAAAAGCCATAAAGGCACATCTGCTGCAAAGCTTTGATTTGCACCACACCACGCTTGAGCTTGAGACCGAAACGGACCGCTGTATCGATCCCGTAATTATTGGCCACTAACGTTTGCCCCGTCGCGGGTCAGGCCAAGCGGAAGCGAAAGCTGGGTGCGGAAGATATAGACACAGCCGCGCGCCAAATTGTGATCGCCGCAAACGCAAACCTGCGGGTCCTGCACGGCAGTCTTGGTTGTACATCTGTTTCACGATGCGACATAATATGGCCTAATTCATCCGATAGGTGACGGCGATACCTCCGGCCTACAAGGAGGAGCCAACATCTTTCGGCGCAACCGGAGCAGTCATGCTGGAATTCGACAATGTATCCAAGTCCTTTTGGACGGGCACACAGCACAAGGTCATTCTGGACCATGTGTCATTCCGTGTGGAATTGGGTAATTCGTTGGGGATCTTGGCACCAAACGGCACCGGAAAATCGACCCTGATCAACATGATGGCAGGTCTGGAAAAAGCCGACGAAGGCGAAATCCGGCGCGGCTGCAAAATCAGCTTTCCGCTTGGCTTTATGGGCGGTGTGGTCGGCAAGGTTTCGGCCATGGAAAACGCCCGCTATATTGCGCGGCTTTACGGGCTGGACCCTGATTATGTGGAAAGCTTTTGCCGCTGGCTGTGCGGGTTGGGTGAATATTTCGATCAGCCGGTTGGCACCTATTCCGCCGGGATGCGCGGGCGGTTTTCCTTTGCGTTGTTGCTGGCGCTGGATTTCGATATCTATCTGATCGACGAAGGCATGCCGAGCACAACAGATGTTGAGTTCAACCGCAAAGCGGGCGAAATCCTGAGAGAGCGGCTGCGCACAACGACCATCATTATCGTATCACACCAGGCAGAGACGCTTGAGAAATATGCGCGCTCCGCTGGCGTGCTACTGGGCGGAAAGCTTCACTTATTCGACACGCTGGAAGAGGCTAAGCAGGTTTATGACTACGAAACCCAAAGCTAGAAAATTTCGCATCAAGCGAAGCACTCCGGCAGCTGCGGCCCCCAGCAAAGCCGCGCCGTCAGGTGACGGCGAGGCACCCGTTGATCGCCGCCGCCCCGTCAGTGCAGGCCCTGCCAAGCCAACGCCCACGCAGCCATCAGCCGCGCCAGCATCTGCTGCTGCGTCTGCGGATCAGGCGACGCCTTCGACCGCTAAACCATCGGGGCCCCCTTCCGCCGCACAGACCACACCATCGGCGGCAACGCCCCCCCGGACACCACCACAAGCGGGCGAGGTTTCCTCCTCAACTCAGGTGAGGGGCGAACAAGACATCGACGCGATCCGTCGCGAAGGCCTGACAGGCCGCCAGTTGCGAATGGCCCGCCGCGTGGCCCAGAAGCACGGGCTGGCCCCGACCTCGGATTTTGACGCGGTGCGCTTGCTGCGGGATGCGGGCATTGATCCCTTCCAACGTTCCAACATGCTAGAGCTGGTCGTGCCACAAGCCGGCGGTAGCCCCGGCACCGATCGGGTCCAACTGCCGCAAACCGTGCCCGTCGGTGGCGCTGGCAACCTACCCTCGACCGAGGTTAAACCGATGGAACGTCGGATGCGCGAGATATCTGACATTCAGTCAGATATCAGCCGTCGCCGCCGTCGCAAAATGATGCTGCTTGTGGTGCGTCTGATGTTTTTCGTCGGCCTGCCCACGATCATGGGCGGTTACTATTTCTATAACGTCGCCACCCCCATGTACGCCACAGAAAGCCAGTTCCTGATCATCCAGAACGAAGGCGGCGGCGGGGTTGGTCCCTTGGGGGGGCTGCTGCCCACGCAATTTGCGAACTCGGCCGACAGTATCGCCACCCAAAGCTATCTACAGTCCAAGGATGCGATGCTGCGCCTCAACAAAGATGTCGGGTTCGTCTCGCATTTCTCGCAGGATAGCATTGATCCGATCCAGCGGCTGGACCCTGATGCGTCGAACGAAGAGGCGTATAGATTCTATAAAAAGAACGTCAAAATCGGCTACGACCCCACCGAAGGCATGATCCGCATGGAAGTGATCGCCGCCGATCCCCAAGTCGCGGCCGTGTATTCCGAACACCTGCTGACCTATGCAGAAGAGCGCGTGAACGGGCTGTCCCAGCAAAAACGCGAAGACGGGATGCGCGATGCGCGGATTGCCTATGAGCAAACCGTCGACCAGCGACGCGCCGCGCAAGAGGCGTTGATCAAGCTACAGGTCGAAAACGGCGTGGACCCCGAAGCGGTAATTGCGTCGATCCGCGGCCAGATTAGCACCTATGAAACGGTTTTGCTTGAAAAAGAGCTTGAGCTGGCGGCCCTGATGGACAACCCACGGCCTAATCAAGCCAAGGTAGATGGTGTTAAAGGCGACGTGCGCCGTATTGGCGTGCAGCTTGAGCGGCTAAATGAGCGGATGAACAATGCCACCGAAGGCACCAATTCACTGGCGCAGCAAGCCGTGAGTTTGCAACTGGCCCAAGCCGACCTTGCAGCGGCGGACATGGCGTTGCAGTCCTCGCAAACGCAGATGGAACAGGCCCGCACCGAAGCACAACGTCAGGTCCGCTATCTGACCATCGCGGTGCGCCCTGTTGCGTCGCAATCGGCCTCTTATCCGCGCAAGTTCGAGAACACGATTTTGACATTCCTGATCTTTGCGGGCATCTACCTCATGCTGTCGCTGACCGCGTCGATCCTTAAGGAACAGGTAACAAAATGATCCAAGTCACTGTGGGTAATGTCGTCATCGGGAATGATCGCCCGTTGACCGTAATCGCGGGCCCTTGCCAGTTGGAAAGCGAAACGCACGCCCAGATGATCGCCGGCCAGATGAAGGAAGCCTGCGACGCCGTTGGCGCGCAATATGTGTTCAAGGCCAGCTATGACAAGGCCAACCGCACCTCGCTGGGCGGCAAGCGCGGTCTGGGGATCGAAGAAGGTTTGCGCGTGCTGCAATCGGTGGGCAAAGCCAACGGCGTGCCTGTATTGACCGACGTGCATACCGAAGCGCAATGCGCCATCGCCGCCGAAGCCGTCGACATTTTACAGATCCCCGCCTTCCTGTGCCGTCAAACCGACATGCTGTTGGCCGCTGGCAACACCGGCAAGGTCGTGAATGTTAAGAAGGGTCAGTTTCTGGCCCCGTGGGAAATGCCCAATATCGTGACCAAGATCGAATCGACGGGCAACAAACGTATTATGCTGACCGAACGCGGCACGTCTTTTGGCTATAATACTTTGGTCGCCGACATGCGCAGCCTGCCCCAGATGGCCGCAACCGGTTACCCCGTGGTGATGGATGCGACCCATTCCGTACAACAACCCGGTGGCATGGGCGGATCAAGCGGCGGACAACGTCAGTTTGCGCCCGTCATGGCCCGTGCGGCGGTCGCGATTGGTGTGGGTGCGGTCTTCATCGAAACCCACGAAGACCCGGATAATGCGCCCTCGGACGGTCCGAACATGATCTATCTGGATAAGATGCCAGCGCTGATCGCATCGCTGATGAAGTTTGATGCGCTGGCCAAGGCCGACCCGATCGAAATCTAAGCTTTCGCGGGCTTTTGCGCCGCTTGGCCGAAGGCCGCGATCAACCCGGCGTCTTTGATGCCGGGTGCAGATTCTACACCAGATGACACATCAACCTGACGCGCGCCGGTCATGCGCACCGCCTCGGCCACGTTTTCGGATGTCAGCCCCCCTGCCAGCATCCACGGCTTGGGCCATTTACGACCGGCAATCAAACGCCAATCAAACGCCAAACCATTCCCGCCGGGCAGATCGCCCCCCTTGGGCGGCTTTGCGTCGACCAATATCTGATCCGCTACAGCCATGTATTGATCGAGCTGATCCAGATCACCCGCATCCGCGACCCCCACCGCCTTCATCACTGGCAGGCCATAGCGTACTTTGACCTCGCGCACGCGCGCGGGTGTCTCGGAACCGTGCAGTTGCAACATATCGATTGGCACAACGGCCAGCAGGGCATCCAGAAACGCATCATCGGCATTGACGGTCAGGGCGACCTTGCAAATGCCGTCAGGCACCTCAAGCGCCAGCGCGGTCGCTTCTTCAAAACTGACGTTGCGAGGGGATTTGGGGAAAAAGACAAACCCGACATAGCGAGCATCCACCGCCACAGCCGCGGCAATATCAGCCGCACTGCGCAGACCGCAGAACTTTACATGCACTTTTGTCGACATTGAATTTCCTTGGGTCGCCAGAACAGACAGATAATCAGCTGGCGCGATCCAACAAGGCCAGAACATCATCTTGGCCTTCGTATTTCTCGCCTTTCAGGCGCGCAATCTCGCGCTCAAGACGGCGCATTTCGCGGGCCTGACGCGCGGCTTCGGCACGTTGGTTATATTCGCGGATCCATTCCCAGACGAACCCCACCAACAGGCCAGCGATGATGCTGCCCAAAATCACAATGAACAGCGGCACGTTAATTTCGGGGTTCATCGCGAAAAAGCCCGACACCTCTGTTGGCAACAGCCTGAGCGACACCATTGACCGGTTGGCCAAGGCGACAGCGATCAATGCCAAGGCAAAGATCGCAATGCAAAGGTAGCGGACGTAACGCATTAGGAATTCCCGTTCAAACGATCACGAAGCAACTTACCGGTCTTGAAGAACGGCACGTGCTTGTCTTCTACATGAACTGTTTCCCCAGTGCGAGGGTTCCGGCCAACACGGGCATCACGTTTCTTGACAGAAAACGCGCCAAATCCACGCAGCTCGACACGATCCCCTTGGGCCATCGCGCCGGTGATCTCTTCAAAGATGGTATTCACAATTCTTTCCACGTCACGTTGGTAAAGATGTGGATTGTCGTCTGCGATTTTCTGAATCAGTTCCGACCGGATCATGTAATATTCTCCCCCGCGATGCGTTTTATTATTCAGCTGACTATACCAACTCCAACGCGTTCGTGAAGTCTCACAAATCAACCATTGGCGCATTTACCGGCGCGAACCCGCTGATTTATGGTCATTTTTTCACCATAATCACGCTTTGAGGGTATTAAACCCATCCTTAACCACCTGACAGCCCCTAACACGGCCACCCCGATTCGCATGAAAAAGGGCCCCGCAACTTGCATTGCGAGGCCCCGTAATTTTGTGAATTAAGCGCTTAGGCTTATTCGTCGCCCTTAAGAGCGGCACCAAGGATATCACCCAAGGATGCGCCTGAGTCAGAGGAGCCATACTGCTCGACTGCTTCTTTCTCTTCTGCGATTTCACGTGCTTTGATCGACACGCCCAAACGGTGCGCTTTGGTGTCAACATTGGTGATGCGAACATCAACCTTGTCACCAACCGAGAAACGCTCGGGGCGCTGTTCGGCACGGTCACGCGACAGATCGGAGCGACGGATGAAGGCTTTCATACCTTCATATTCGACTTCGATGCCACCGTCTTCGATGGAGGTCACTGTCACAGTTACAACGGAACCGCGCTTAACGCCGCCCACTGCTTCTGCAAACTTGTCGCCGCCAACACCTTTGATCGAGAGGCTGATGCGCTCTTTCTCAACGTCGACTTCGGACACAACAGCCTGAACCATGTCGCCCTTGCGGTAGTTCTGGATGGCGTCTTCGCCACGTTCGTCCCAGGACAGGTCGGACAGGTGAACCATGCCGTCGATGTCGCCTGGCAGACCAACAAACAGACCGAATTCGGTGATGTTTTTGACTTCGCCTTCGACTTCGGTGCCTTCAGGGTGTGTTTCTGCAAACACTTCCCATGGGTTGCGCATGGTCTGCTTGAGACCAAGGGAAACGCGGCGCTTGGCACCATCGATTTCCAGAACCATGACTTCGACTTCTTGCGAAGTGGACACGATCTTGCCGGGGTGTACGTTTTTCTTGGTCCAAGACATCTCGGACACGTGCACCAGACCTTCAACGCCGGGCTCAAGCTCAACAAATGCACCGTAGTCGGTGATGTTGGTAACGCGACCGGTGTGCGTGGATTCCAGTGGGTACTTGCCAGCAACCAGATCCCATGGATCTTCTTGCAATTGCTTCATGCCCAAGGAGATGCGGTGCGTCTCTTTGTTGATCTTGATGACTTGAACCTTGATGGTCTCGCCAATTGTCAGGATCTCGGATGGGTGGTTCACACGGCGCCATGCCATGTCTGTGACGTGCAGCAAGCCGTCAACGCCGCCCAGATCAACGAACGCACCGTATTCGGTGATGTTCTTGACCACGCCGTCAACTTCTTGGCCCTCAGTGAGGTTGCCAATAACTTCGGCACGCTGTTCGGCACGGGATTCTTCAAGGATCGCACGACGCGATACAACGATGTTACCACGGCGACGGTCCATTTTCAGAACCTGGAACGGCTGCTTCAGACCCATCAATGGGCCAGCATCGCGCACGGGGCGCACATCGACTTGCGAACCGGGAAGGAACGCAACAGCGCCGCCCAGATCAACAGTAAAGCCACCTTTAACGCGGCCAAAGATTGCGCCTTCAACGCGCTCTTCTGCTGCATAGGCTTTTTCCAGACGGTCCCAAGCTTCCTCACGGCGCGCCATCTCACGAGAGATAACAGCTTCGCCACGGGAGTTTTCGACCTGACGAAGGAACACTTCGACTTCGTCGCCGACTTCAACTTTGGGAGCTTCGCCTGGCTCGGCAAATTCTTTCAGCTCGACGCGGCCTTCCATTTTGTAGCCTACGTCGATGATGGCTTGGCCCGCTTCAATCGCGATTACCTTGCCTTTGACAACAGAGCCCTCTTCGGGCGTGTCCATTTCAAAGCTTTCTTCCAAAAGTGCTTCGAAGTCTTCCATTGAGTTCATAGCCATGTAGCTTGATTTTCCTTTAGCATTTGGTTTCTGGCCGCGCGGTTGTCTCCGCCGGTCTGTGATTAAAATTGTCATCCGTGATGGATTCCGTACGCAAAGCAAAGAGGGCCGGATAAAACCGACCCTGCCTGATATATTGCGCCCGAAACGTGTATCCGCCCCTTAGACAGTCGCGCGTATAGGCCTGTTTTCCGCGAATGGCAAGGGTGGTTAAGCGTCAGGTATCCCCTGACATCAGCGTCCATCATGGCTTCCTACCTTCTTCCCCATAAGGGAGAAAAGGACCCGACCGAAACCTAGATGCATCAATAGGCTATGAAGGCGACAAACTGGATGCTCTCAGCGCCCCAAGCGGGCGCTGAGCCGAGCTGTATTAAGCCTCAGTCGGGCCGCCCGCGTCTTTCCAGCCGGCAAAGCCGCCGATGTTGGTCACATTAGAATAGCCCATGTCGTGCAAAGTCTTGCCCGACAGCGCCGCCTGACCGCCTGCGCCACAGATCAAATAAATCTCGGCGTCCTTTTGGAAGATCGGGTTGTACAGCGCCTCCACCTTCGGATCAGCGCGGAATTCGATCATGCCGCGTGGCACACGGTGCGCGCCTTTGATGGTGCCGCTATTGGCAATGTCAGATGAATCGCGAACGTCGATAAACACGCCGTTGCCTTCGGCATGTTTGGCAATCGCGTCCTTAGCATCCATTTTCGGGACAACTGCATTGGCAGCATCTAGGTAATCTTGTGCGGTTTTCATTGGGATGATCCTTATAATTCGGTGTGCCGTGTTCTCGGATATCGCGGCGTTCACTGTAAGAACGCGCCAGTTTCTCATACCGTTCCATTGTCGCGGAATTACTTTGCCCCCGCGGGCCTATCCCACCATGCGCGCAGCGATCAGCTCGATCGCGCGGGCCACGGCGGTGTTTATGTCCATGGTCGATGTGTCCATTTCAACGGCGTCTTCGGCGGGCTTGAGCGGGGCCTCGGCGCGGGTGCTGTCACGTAAGTCACGCGCTTCGACCTCGGCCAGAATATCAGCAAGCGTGACGTCGAACCCATTCGCCGTCAGTTCGGCAAAGCGGCGTTCTGCGCGGACCTCGGGCGTGGCCGTAATAAACAGTTTGACCTGCGCGTCGGGGCAAATCACCGTCCCGATGTCGCGCCCGTCCAACACGGCACCACCGGCGCGCATGGCAAAACTGCGCTGGAAATCCACCAAGGCGGCCCGCACTTCCGGAATGGCGGCGGCACGGCTGGCGGCCTCGGCCACAGCATTTGTGCGCAACTGGTCATTCTCAAGATCACCCGCGACCAAGGTCAATGCCGCCTCTTCCGCCGTCATCCCCTCAAGCACCTTTGCACCAACGGCACGGTACAAAAGCCCGGTATCCAGATGCGCAAAGCCGAAATGCTCGGCCACGGCGCGCGACACCGTACCCTTACCGGCAGCCGCAGGCCCGTCGATGGCAACCGTAAAGCCGTCCATTACGCCGTGCCTCGCGTCACATTGGCACCAAGCTGCGCCATCAGCGGCTCAAATATCGGGAACGAGGTGGTGATCGGCGCACCGTCATCAACGCTGACAGGCGCATTCGCCGCCATGCCCATAATCATAAAGGACATCGCAATACGGTGATCCAACTGGCTGGCACAGGTCGCGCCACCCGGAACATTGCCATGGCCCAGCCCCGTCACGGCCCACCAATCAGCCCCCTCGTCAACCTCAACACCATTGGCGCGCAGACCCTTGGCCATCGCATCAATCCGGTCGCTTTCCTTGACCCGCAGCTCTTTGACGCCTCGCATCATAGTCTTGCCTTGGGCAAAGGACGCAACCACGGACAGCACAGGGTATTCATCAATCATCGACGCGGCCCGCGCAGGTGGCACCTCGATACCCTTCATATCAGGCGAAAACTTGGCCCGCAGATCGGCAACTGGCTCGCCACCCTCAGTCCGTTCGTTTTCATAGGTCAGATCGGCACCCATCTCGCGCAGCGTGGTGAACAACCCCGCCCGCGTCGGGTTCAGGCCGATACCCGGCACCAAGACATCCGACCCCGGCACGATCAGCGCCGCACAGACCGGAAACGCGGCCGACGACGGATCGCGCGGCACATCCACATGTTGGGCTTGCAGCTCCGGCTGGCCGGTCAAGGTAATAACACGGCCTTCGTCCGTATCCTCAACCGTGATCTCGGCCCCAAATCCCGCCAACATGCGTTCCGTGTGATCGCGCGTCGCCTCGGCCTCGACCACCACAGTCTTGCCCGGTGCGTTCAGCCCCGCCAGCAAGACCGCCGATTTCACCTGCGCCGATGGGACTGGCACCACATAGCGTACCGGAACAGGCTCCGCCGCGCCAACGATGGTCATCGGCAGTCGCCCGCCCTTGCGCCCAACGGCCTGCGTACCAAACAATGCCAACGGGTCTGTGACCCGCGCCATGGGCCGCCCGTTCAAACTTGCATCTCCGGTAAATGTCGCGGTGATCGGCGATGTCGCCATCGCGCCCATGATCAACCGCACGCCGGTGCCGGAATTGCCGCAATCGATCACGCTCTCAGGCTCGGCAAAGCCACCAACACCAACGCCGTGCACCGACCAGTTGCCGCCGCCCAAATCCGTCACCTCGGCCCCGAACGCACGCATCGCGCGGGCCGTGTCCAACACATCATCGCCTTCCAACAAACCGCTAATCGTCGTCTCGCCCACACACATCGCCCCCAAGATCAGCGACCGGTGCGAGATTGATTTATCCCCCGGCACCTCGGCCACCCCGCTCAAGGGGCCGCAAGCAGACGAGGTCATAGGAATAGGCGTGGCGTGACTGGACATGGTGCAACCTCAATCTGAATTCTGACCGACGTCATAAACCAGCCCGCAGGTGCCGTCCATAACCGCGGGGCCTATCTTCTCTGGCTCTTAAATATCCATGGGGGTCCGGGGGCAATCAGCCCCCGCTGCGCAACGCTTAACGTTTGCGGAACGTCAGGTAATGCGGCACCCGGCCTTCGCGCAGGGCCTTTTGCTCATAGCGCGTGGAAATCCAGTCGTCCCACGGCTCTTTCCAATCGGCAGGGCGCTCGGCCAGCCATTCAAAACCGTGGCGCGGCACCTGTTCCAGCGTCTGGCGCACATAGTCTTCGATGTCCGTGGCCACGCGAAAGATCGCGCCGGGTTTCAGTACCCGCGCCAAAGGCTCCAGATGCTCTGGCGTGACAAAGCGGCGCCGGTGATGGCGTGTTTTTGGCCAAGGATCAGGGTAGAGCAGAAACGCCCGGTCGATAGATGCTTCGGGCAGCACATCAAAAATATCACGGGCATCCCCGGGATGAATCGCAACATTGCTGACACCGGCACGCCGGATTTTTCCCAACAGCATTGCAACGCCGTTGATGTATGGTTCGCAGCCGATGATCCCGACATCCGGGTTCTGGGCGGCTTGATGCACCATGTGTTCACCACCGCCAAATCCGATCTCAAGCCAGACGGGTTTGCCATCGAACAGTGCGGGCAAATCAAGCGGCGTGCGTGACGGGTTGGCCTCCCAATCGACGGGGCCAGGCGACAGCGCATCAAGGTCTTCCTCAATATAGCCCTTTTGGCTTTGCTTGAGGGATTTGCCTTTGAGGCGACCATAGAAGTTTCTGCGGGGGCGTATCGGATCTGTCATGCGCTTGCCTTTAGCGTGACACCTGCGCCAACGCAACGGCCCACGGCAAAGGGCCCACGACAATATGCCCCAAACGAAAACGGACCGCTGATCGGGTCAGCGGTCCGTTTCATACTAGGTCAGACTTATCGCGTCAGCCGTTAAATCGCGGCTTTCAGCGCATCAACCAGATCGGTCTTTTCCCAGCTAAACCCGCCGTCGGCCTCGGGCGCGCGGCCGAAGTGGCCGTAAGCCGCCGTGCGCTCGTAGATCGGCTTGTTCAGTTGCAGATGCTCGCGGATGCCGCGTGGGGTCAGATCGATGATCTTGCCAATCGCGCGTTCAATCGCGGAGTCTGCGACATCAGCGTCGCCGCCAAAGGTATCACAATAGATCGACAGCGGTTTGGACACCCCAATCGCATAGCTTAGCTGGATGGTGCATTTTTCAGCCAGACCGGCAGCCACGACGTTCTTGGCCAGATAGCGCGCGACGTAAGCTGCAGACCGGTCAACCTTTGTCGGGTCTTTGCCAGAAAATGCGCCGCCGCCATGGGGAGCTGCGCCGCCATAGGTGTCGACGATAATCTTACGGCCAGTCAAACCAGCGTCGCCATCAGGGCCACCAATGACGAACTTGCCGGTCGGGTTCACCCACCATTCCGTGTCAGCCGTGATCCACCCTTCGGGCAGGACTTCGGTAATATAAGGTTCAACAATATCGCGGATATCGGCGCTTGTTTGCGTCTCATCCGCGTGCTGTGTCGACAGAACAATCGACGACACACCAACCGGTTTGCCATTTTCATAGCGCACCGACAGCTGGCTTTTCGCGTCAGGGCGCAACGTTGGCTCGGTGCCATCTTTGCGCACTTCGGCAAGACGGCGCAGGATCGCGTGGGAATAATGGATCGGGGCTGGCATCAATTCGGGCGTTTCGGTGGTTGCGAAACCGAACATGATGCCTTGATCGCCAGCGCCTTCTTCCTTGTCGCTGGACGCATCAACGCCCTGCGCAATGTGGGCGGATTGTTCGTGCAACAAGTTGGTGATTTCACATGTGGCGTGGTGAAACTTGTCCTGCTCATAGCCGATGTCTTTGATACAGGCGCGCGCAATATCTTCGATCTTGCCCATATATTCGTGAAGCTTATCTTTGTTCGACAGGCCTACCTCGCCGCCGATAACGACCCGGTTGGTGGTGGCAAATGTTTCTGCCGCAACGCGCGCTTCGGGTTCTTCCGTCAGGAATGCATCCAAAACGGCATCCGAAATACGGTCGCACACCTTATCAGGATGGCCTTCGGAAACGGATTCCGAAGTAAATGTATAGTTTTTCCGGGACATGTAGTGCTCCAATAGATTTCATAGCCACGTCAGGAAGCCGTTGTGGCCGGTGCATCGGACTTAACTTTGCCCGTAGTGAGGGTCAAATAGTTACTTTCGATCCCGTAACAAGAGCGCGCAGCCCAAGCCAATCAGCAACACCACCAAAAACGGCCATTCTCCAAACCGGCTATAAGGCGTCGGTACGAGCGGTTGCGGCAAAGCGGCGTCCAAAAAGCCCGCCGTATTCAGGGCAAGGCTGCCGGTGAGCCGCCCCTTGGGATCGATCATCGCGGACACACCGGTATTGGCGACACGCGCCATTGGCAGGCCTTGCTCAATAGCGCGCATTCTGGCCTGTGCCAGATGTTGCAACGGCCCCTGCCCTTTTCCAAACCATGCGTCATTGGTCAGTTGCATCAGGAATGCGGGGCGCTCTGGTGCGCCGTTCACATCGCGCGCGAACACGGCCTCGTAGCAGATCAACGGCAATGCCATGCCAAGCCCGCCCAAATCGATCAGTGCCGGACCAACACCCGAAGAATAGCCGTTTCCAAGCTGTGCGGCAAAACTGCGGATGCCGAATTTGGCCATGACATTTCCAAAGGGGATATATTCGCCAAACGGCACCAAATGGTGCTTGTCATAGGTCTGGATGACCTCGCCCGATGGCCCCAGCAAAACGGCTGAGTTATAATATTGCATCCCGTCGCGACGCTGGACCCCAAGAAAAACCGGGGTGCCGCCCGCGTGAAAGCTGATCTGACTGAGCGCCCCATCGGCCATGTCCAAGGGCCAAGGGATCGCGGTTTCAGCCCACAGGATCAGGTCAGGCGCGGCATAGGGTTCCACAGGTGGAGCGCTGGTATAGGCCAATTGCCGTTCGTAAAACTCCGTAATCATAACGGGGTCCCACTTGTCCTTTTGCGCCGCGTTGGGCTGGACCAACCGGACCGTATGTTCGGTGACGGCAGATGGCGCAGTGCTGAACGGAACCGTTAATGCCATCAGAACCACGAGGCGGAGACCCAACAGTGCAAAGCGGTTTGTGAAAACTGGCCGTACCGGACGCACAAACACAGCCGCAGCCGCGACAAAGACCAGCGTCATGCCATAGGGGCCAATAAGGGCGAGCCCCTGACCCGGCCAGACGTCGACCAAGCTTTGGCTGAACATGCCCCAAGGAAAGCCGGTAAACAGATAACCCCGCAGTATTTCGGCAGCGGACAGGAAAAAAATCAGCGGCCAGACGCGGTCAGACGCCCAGCGCGACAGAGCAAAGGCCACCGCCCAAAACAGTGCCAGCCCGCCACACATGCCGATCAGCGCGAAAGGGGCCATCCACGCGTATCGTTCAGGATCGACCATAAAAGGCGATACCAGCCAGACCCAGCCGTGTAGGAAATAGCCAAAGGCAAAACCCCAGCCAATCGCAGCGGCTTGCCTTGGGCGCGCGCAACGTTGGAACAGGGTGATTGCGACCACCAACCCCACCGACAGTAAAAGCGGTTGGTCATAGGGTGCTTGGCCAAATGCGGCCACAGCCCCTGCCCCGACAGCTGCCGCGAAACGCAGCCAAGCAGCCGCTTGGGGTGACATTACGCTGATCCGGAGACACGCACCCGAAGGCGCTTGATACGGCGCGGATCGGCGTCGATCACTTCGAATTCGGGCCCGTCAGGATGCACAACGATTTCGCCGCGTGTGGGAACCCGCCCCGACAACATAAAGACAAGCCCACCCAATGTGTCGATTTCCTCTTCGTCGACGTCATCATGGTCGGTCAGGGAATGGCCGATCTCGGCCTCGAAATCTGTCAACGGGGTCTTGGCTAGGGCGATGTAGCAACCGGGTTTTTCAAGGGTCCAGTTTTTACCTTCGTCCACGTCGTGTTCGTCTTCAATCTCGCCGATGACCTGTTCGATCAGATCCTCAATGGTGACAAGCCCGTCGACGCCGCCATATTCATCGATCACCAGCGCCATGTGACGCCGTTCCGCCTGCATCTTGGTCAGCAACACGCCAATCGTCATTGAGGGCGGCACAAACACAAGCGGACGCAGCATCGAGCGTAAATCGAAATCATCCGTCTTGGCATTAAAGCCATAGGTCAAGGCAAGGTCTTTGAGGTGCGCCATGCCGACCGGCGTATCAAGCGTGCCATCATAGACCGGCAAACGGGTCAGACCGCTGTCTTTGAACACCGCCACAAGTTCGTCCATCGTCGATGTAATGGGCACCGCCGTGATATCCGCCTTGGGGATGGCCACGTCATCCACCCGCATGCGGCGCAGATTCATCATACCGCGCGCCGACAACCGATCCGCCTGCGGAGAAACGGTATCGTCCTCTTCGGGGGCCTCGGGCGCGCTGAGCGCGCCAATAACGCGGGAAAAGAAACCACCTGACTTTGGTGCGTCTTCTTCAACGGTTTCTATGCTGTCAAATTCGTCCTCGAACCGCGCGCTCTGCGCCGCCTCAGATGATCCGTCTGTATCGCCCATCGGGTCCTGTCTTTATTTGTTAAGGCAAGCTAGGCGCTTGCATGATCCCTATATGGGTCATCAATGCCCAATTTGCCAAGTATTTCGACTTCGATCCGTTCCATGAGCGTTGCATCCGCGTCACGCTCGTGATCGTAGCCCAAAAGGTGAAGCAGGCCATGAACGGTTAAATGCGAGACGTGATCGGCCATTGTTTTCCCTGCCGTTTCAGCCTCGGCCGCGCATGTGTCGTAGGAAATCGCGATATCGCCCAGCTCCAAAGCGCCATCAAAGTCGGGTTCCACCGGCAGCGGATTGTCGCCGTCATGCTCCGCGCCGCGCTCATCGGCGGGCCAGCTCAGAACATTTGTGGGCTGAGGCTTGCCGCGAAAATCGGCGTTTAGCTCCGCAATGCGGGCATCGTCACAAGCCAGAATGGAAACCTCGGCCAGTTCCGGATCAATGGTCAGATGCGTCAGGGCAGCGGTAATTGCACGGTCGGCAAGGGTTTCGAGGCCTAAGTCGTGCCAACGGGGATCTTCCACCGCGATGTCGAGCGCGTTCATAAAGGGCGGACCGGGGGCCAGCCCCCGGACCCCCGGAGTTTATTTGGCAAAATGAAAGCAAAGGCGGGCATCAGCTGTGACCGGTATCTGCTTCGTAGGCTTCGATAATCGCAGCAACCAGCGGGTGGCGCACCACGTCTTTGGAAGTGAAATAGTTGAAGCTGATTTTGGGAATCGTTTTCAGCAGGCGTTCGGCGTCTTGCAGGCCTGACGGGACGCCGCGCGGCAAATCGATTTGCGTGCGGTCCCCGGTGATCACCATCCGCGACCCTTCGCCCAGACGGGTCAGGAACATCTTCATTTGCATCGACGTGGCGTTCTGCGCCTCGTCCAGCACCACAAAGGCGTTCGACAGGGTTCTGCCGCGCATAAAGGCGAGCGGCGCGATTTCGATTTTCTTATCCTCAAGCAGTTTGGCAAGCTGTTTGCCCGGCAGGAAGTCATTGAGCGCATCATACAGCGGCTGCATGTAGGGATCGACCTTGTCCTTCATATCGCCCGGCAGATACCCCAGCTTTTCACCCGCTTCGACGGCGGGGCGCGACAGGATGATTTTATCGACATGTCCCCCGATGAACATCGACACGCCCACAGCAACGGCGAGATAGGTTTTGCCCGTCCCCGCAGGGCCGATGCCAAAGGCAAGTTCGTTATCGAACAGGGATTGGACATAGTCCTTTTGTGCCGCCGTGCGCGGCTCAACCCGTTTCTTGCGGGTCTGGATTTCGATACCGTCCAATATCGGCATTTCGATCTGGTCACCCGCCCGCACACCTGTGCCAGCGGCGGAATCGCCCATCCGCAACATGCTTTCCACATCGGCGGGTTCGACGGTGCGCCCCCCTTCCAAACGTGCATAAAGCGCGTTTAAGACGGTTTCGGCGCGCGCGGTCGCATCATCATCACCGATGAGCGACAGCTGGTTTCCCCGTCGCACAATCTGCACGCCGAGTGTCTTTTCGATCGCGGCCAGATGCGCATCATATGCGCCGCACAGATCAATCAGCAAACGGTTGTCTTGGAATTCCAACAAACGCGCGCTGTTCATAGACGGGGGGGAGATATCGGTGGACGTCAATGCCAATTCCTATTTTGAAGTGTCTGTTTATCTATATGGGGCTTATGGGCAGGTTGAATACCCCGGTTAGAGACAAAAAAGGCCGGAGCGTAAACGCCCCGGCCCAAATTGATGTATCTATGACAAGAAATCAGTTCGGATCCCCGATTTTCGAGCCGCTTTTAAAGTCGCCCGCGGTATATGTGGGCTGCGCCACGCCGGAGCAAACGGGTTTGCCGTATTTATCCAATCGCTGGCTCAGGTACCCTTCGACGCCGTCATCGATGATCCAGTGGTCACAGCCGTTTGGATCCACCCAGATGCCCGCCTGAAGTTGGCTGAGATGCTTGCGATCAAAGCCGCCATCGTAGGTTTTATCGGCCGATTTACCAAAAACATCGCTAACATCAGCGCAGGCTGTCAGGCCAAAGGCGCAGGCTGTTGCCAATATAATTTTCGTTCTAAACACTTTCATATCCCCTTAGCGAATGCAGATAATCTCGACACGGCGGTTCTTTGCCATGCCTGCC
This sequence comes from uncultured Sulfitobacter sp., assembly GCF_964021855.1. NCBI lineage: Bacteria > Pseudomonadati > Pseudomonadota > Alphaproteobacteria > Rhodobacterales > Roseobacteraceae > Sulfitobacter > uncultured Sulfitobacter sp. The sequence goes on along the minus strand of NZ_CAXHZD010000002.1, from coordinate 393,744 downwards.
GCTGTACCATTTGATGCAGCGGGCATGCGTTCACCATACCCCCTCACATCTGCGATCCGCGCACCGGTTTGCGCCGCGACGGATGCAACAGCATTGGCACGGTTCTGTGACAAACGCATGTTATACGCGTCAGAGGCGCGGCTGTCTGTGTGGCCGGTGATGATATAGGAAATCGCACCGGTGGACTGAAAGAATTCAGCCAAGCGTTGCTTGCCCGGCGCGCTGATGCGGTAGCTGTCGGTCGCAAAGAACTGATCGGTATTCATCACACCGCACATATTGCCCCGACGACATACAGGAATGCCCTGCCGGCTGACGTGGGGTGTCATGTACCCTTCGGCACCGTCATCCATCACCCAGTGCTCACAGCCATCGGGGTCGACCCAGATTGTCGGTATGTATTGTCCTTTGTCACGGCCCGCTTGTGATCGTGTTTGTGCATCAGCGGCAGACGCTTGCAGTACGAAAGCCACGGCAACAAATGCCCCCGCGACCAGCCGAAGTGCTTTGGAAATTGTGTGTAACACAGCCCTCGTTCCCTATTTTATTCTTTAACTTATGCTTTCGCGAAAGATACCATCGCTGCGCAACGCGGCATGGCCCCTCGCTATATGTGGTGAGGATAGGAGGTAAAACTAAGCCTGTGAAGGCTGAAAACCGAAACATGCGCCATATTTCGGCCATGTTTGGGCAATTTCAGACGTAATGCGCTACAATACAGCCCTATCCGCAGGGTTTACTGCAAAACTGCGGACAATGGCGTGATCTACAGCTGAACCGCGGTGAGAGAGTTGGTTTTCGCATCGACGATTCTTACGCGGGCCACTTCGCCGACCTTAGCAGTGGCATCATCAATATGGACCGAATGCAGATATTCCGACTTACCGACCATCTGCCCTGCTTCACGCCCGGATTTTTCGACCAGAACCGACAGATCGCGCCCGACCATTGCATTCTGGATGCTGCGCTGCTGTTCGGTGATCAGCCCTTGCAACCGTTGCAAGCGTTCATCGGCCACGGCGGCATCGACCAGTTCACGTTCTGCAGCGGGGGTGCCGGGGCGGGTCGAATATTTAAACGAATACGCATAGCCGTATTTGACTTCGCGGACCAAATCCATCGTCGCCTCGAAATCGGCATCTGTTTCTTCGGGGAAGCCCACGATGAAATCACCCGACATCACGATGTCTGGCCGCGCCTCGCGGATGCGTTCGATCAGGCGCAGATAGCTATCGGCGGTGTGGCTGCGGTTCATCCGTTTCAAAATGCGGTCAGACCCGGATTGCACAGGCAGGTGCAAATACGGCATCAGCTTGTCGACCTCGCCATGGGCGGCGATTAGCGCGTCATCCATGTCGTTGGGGTGGCTGGTGGTATAGCGGATCCGCTCCAACCCTTCGACCTTGGCCAGCTCGCGGATCAGGCGGGCCAGCGTGTAATCCGCGCCCTCGGACCCCGCCCCGTGATAGGCGTTGACGTTCTGGCCCAGCAGGGTGATCTCGCGCACGCCGTTTTCGACCAACTCGCGCGCCTCGGTTAAAATACGCGTCGCAGGGCGGGAAACTTCGGCACCACGGGTATAGGGAACAACGCAAAAGGCGCAGAATTTATCGCAGCCTTCTTGCACGGTCAAAAATGCAGACGGCGCGCGGGCCGCTTTGCCACGGCCTTTCATCTTTTCGAATTTGTCTTCTTCGGGGAAGTCCGTGTCGAGCGCGGTTTGGCCACTGCGCACGCGGGCCTCCATCGCGGGCAAACGGTGATACGACTGCGGCCCGACCACCAGATCAACGGCGGGCTGACGGCGCATGATCTCGGCCCCTTCGGCCTGCGCGACACAGCCAGTCACACCGATTTTCAGATCGGGGTTCAACGCCTTGAGCGGCTTCAGACGCCCCAGCTCGGAATACACCTTTTCGGCGGCTTTTTCACGGATGTGGCAGGTGTTCAGCAAGATCATATCGGCGTCATCCGCCGTCTTGGTCTCGACATAGCTGTCGCCCAAGGCCTCGGCCATGCGTTCACTGTCATAGACGTTCATCTGGCACCCATAGGTTTTGATGAACAGCTTTTTTGGCGCGGTCATGGCAAGGTCCGTTGTTACGATATGCAAAATCGCGGTCTAGCAGCGCCAGCGTTCTCTTGCAATGCGTGCCGATTTGGCTGATTTAGAAAGGATCGCATAAACGAATAGGTCCCCATGCACTATCGCAGCCTTGATCATTTTCTGACCGATGGCAAAGACGCGCTGGCCCAAGGGCCGATTGCGATGGTTCTGGTCGAAGATGACGTCGAAATCGACACTGCCCTGCGCCACCATCATCAATTGGGCTTTGCCACGATCATCGCCTTCATGCCCGCGGAATTCGGTCTGGCCCGCGATGTGAAGGAACTGGTGATCCGGGTGGATTATTCCATGGCCCAGGACCACGCGATGGAGACGGTGATCAACCGGATGATCGAGGCCGCCAACGGCGAATGGCTGTATTACTGCTACAACGCCGAATACCTGTTCTATCCGTTTTGCGAGACCCGCAATGTCATCGAAATGCTGGCCTTTCACAGCGAAGAGCGCCGCGATGCGATGCTGTCCTATGTGATCGACCTATATGCCGATGATCTGACGGCCCAACCCGACGCCGTGTCGCTGGATTTCGCCCATCTGGACCGCTCGGGCTATTACGCGCAGGCCCGCCCCGATGGCACGCCGTCAAACCATCCAAAAGAACGCCAGCTGGATTTCTTTGGCGGCTTGCGCTGGCGCTTTGAAGAGCACGTGCCCCCTGCCCGCCGCAAGATCGACCGCATTTCGCTATTCCGCGCCAAGCCCGGCCTGCGCATCCGCGCCGATCACACGTTTAATGACGAGGAATATAATACCTATTCCTGCCCGTGGCACCACAATATCACCGCTGCCGTCTGTTCGTTCCGCACCGCCAAAGCCCTGAAAAAGAACCCCGGCAGCACGTTCGACATCGAAACCTTCAAATGGCACAACTCCGCCGCCTTTGAATGGCATTCACGCCAATTGCTGGATCTGGGGCTGATAGAGCCGGGGCAGTGGTTTTAAGTGGGTGTGTGAAGGTGAGAGTGGCGAAGGTCTGCTTCGAGCCCAAATGTATCAGATGCTGTGATGCGCACAAATGTCTACTATTTATCATGTGAGCTGAACGACTTAAGCACCAGACTTGATCGTCAAAGCCGACAGTACTAGACAGCCATCTTCTGCAAGGAAACAAACAACTGAAAAGGTTCGTCATGATTTTGCTCCTTAAAGTTGACGGGAAACGACCGGAACAGGTTAGAGGGTTTTCAAAAGTTGAAACTGCTCTGAGGGAGCTAGACGCGTCTGGCCCACATTCGTTTGCCACTTTGACCCGGCAAGATGGATCTTACGTTCAAGTCGCTGGTGGCAAAGAGAAATGCCTCATCGAAAAGCGTGATATGCCTCACCAAGCGCACTGGCGTGCTTATTGGAGACCGGTCAGCGCAACGTCAGATAGTTTACAGGTTATCACATGCGGAGCTGGTCAGATAACGGCGCGTGCAGACGAGATTTTTTCGGTAGAGGATGTTGTGTCCATTTGGCGTTCGTTTTGCTACAATAAACCATTCGCCAGCGAAGTAATGTGGAGAAGTATGTCCGAAATTTTCCGGTGACTAAAATCCGCTGTGTGTATTAAACCTGACATTGCGGTGGAGTGTTCGAAAGGCAGGAAAGTCCGCGCAGCCCCCCACTCACCCCATCAACATCGGAAACCAATCTTCCCTCAGGCGTTGGCCCTGAACCATATCGTGCCCCGGAAAGGGCGGCGATGTGGGGCCGGGGCGTTTGGTATAGGTTGCGTCGTCGCCCAGCAGCCGCAGCGAAAAGGCGCGTCTGCGGGTGGTTGACTGGTTGCCGCGTGCACCGTGCAGGATGCCATAGTTGAACGCCACGGCGTCCCCCGGCTCCATCTGCCATTCGCGGATGTCCATCGCTTCGGCATCGGGATCAGGGACAGGCATATAGGGCGCGGGGTCAAAAAATGCGTCGCCCTTGACCCACCGCGTTGGCAGCACCGGTTTTTCCCACAGGTGTGATCCGGCAACGCAGCGCAGCGTGGCCTCGGTCACGGGATCAAGCGGCGACCAAAAGCTGACGTTCTGCCGCCCTTCGACAAAGTAATACGGCCCGTCCTGATGCCACGGGGTTGCCATGGATGTGCCGGGTTCCTTGACCAGCACATGATCGTGAAACAGCTGCACCGTTTTGCTTTGCATCAGATCGGCTGCCACCTGCGCCACGTCCGACCCGTGGATAACTTGGGCGAATTCGGGAATCCGTTCCCAATTGCAATAGTCGTCGAAAAAGCGTCCGGTTTCGCCCGGCTTGTCGTTGTTTGACGCATAGGGGCCGGGGTTTTCCATGTTCCGCGCGACACCTGCACGCAAGGCGCCCACGTGATCGGCAAACAGCCCCTTGATCAGCACCACGCCATCCCGCTGGTAGCTGTCGATATCGTCTTGAGAAACTAAAGGATGCATCTGCCCGCCCGCTGCTGTTTTGCATCAGCCTAAGCAGCGCCGCAGGAACCGTCCAGCGGTTTAGCTTTTGCGGCGCAACCGGATCACAACATCAACCGATGCGATTTCCGCGCCTTCGGGCGCGTCGGGCAATTGTGCGATCACCAACTGGTCGGACGGTGCGTCGGTCAGGCGGGCCTCGTCCTCCCAAAAGAAATGGGGGTGGTCGTGGGTGTTGGTGTCGAAATAGCTTTTTGATCCGTCAACGGTGACTTCTTGCAACAGACCCGCTTCGCAGAACGCGCGCAATGTGTTGTACACCGTGGCCAGCGATACCGCAGCGCCCTGCCCTTTGGCCGCGTCAAACAGGCTTTCTGCGGTGACATGGCGATGATGACCGTCGCCCACAAGCAACTGTGCCAACGTCATGCGTTGCCGTGTCGGACGCAGGCCCGCCGTGGCGAGCCATTTGGAACTGGTCTCTTGCATCGCTTTGTTCATTACATACTCATTGTCTGTTCAAGGATGTATATAATGCGCAAACCACCCTCTTTTCAAACAAAAACCCGAAATGGCCATGTCGCTACAACCCTTGCAGGCATAGCGGGCACAATGCTAGACCAAACGCGACTTTGATTATAGCCAGCAGGAGCCGCAGAATTATGGCCGATTACCCCACCAGTTTCGACAAAGAGGCATTGCTGAAATGCGCCCGCGGTGAACTTTTTGGCCCCGGAAACGCACAGCTTCCTGCCCCGCCGATGCTGATGATGGACCGGATCACGGATGTGTCCGCCGATGGCGGCGCGCATGGCAAGGGTCATATCACGGCTGAATTCGACATCACGCCGGACCTGTGGTTTTTCGATTGTCACTTTCCCGGCAACCCGATCATGCCCGGCTGTCTGGGCCTTGACGGCTTGTGGCAGCTGACCGGCTTTAACCTTGGCTGGCGCGGCTGGCAGGGGCGTGGCTACGCCTTGGGCGTGGGCGAGGTCAAACTGACCGGCATGGTGCGCCCCGAGCGCAAGATGCTGACCTACAAGATTGATTTCACCAAAGCGATCCAAACCCGCCGCCTGACCATGGGTGTGGCCGACGGCATTGTCGAGGCAGACGGCGAAGTGATCTATATGGTCAAAGACATGAAAGTCGCCCTGTCGGAAAGCTGATCCGAGAGATGACTTGATTTGTCGCCATGTTGGCGGCAAACGAAAGAACAACGCGGCCCCTTGCCCCACAATCTGCATGGGGGCCGCTAAACGAGGGCGATACGCCCAGTAGGACTAAGGGAGTGCGCCATGCGCCGCGTCGTCGTCACAGGGTTGGGGATTGTCTCATCCATCGGAAACAACGCTGAAGAGGTGCTTGCATCGCTCAAGGCAGGGACCAGCGGGATCGTTGCGAGCCCCGAAATGGCCGAACACGGGTTTCGCAGCCGTGTTGCAGGCACGCTTAAGATCAATGTCGCGGATCACATCGACAAACGCGCGTTGCGGTTCATGGGTGCCGGTGCTGCCTATGCCTATATCGCCATGGCCCAAGCCATCGCTGACGCGGGCCTGAGCGAGGACCAGATCAGCAACCCGCGTACCGGCCTTGTGGCGGGTTCCGGCGGGCCGTCGACATCGGCGCTGTTCACCGCGCATAACGTGGTGCGTGACACTGGTGCGACCAAACGGATCGGGCCGTTTGCTGTGCCTAAATGCATGTCCTCGACCGTCAGTGCCAACCTGAGCACGGCGTTCAAGATCAAAGGCATCAACTATTCCATCACCAGCGCCTGCTCTACCTCCCTGCACTGCATCGGCAACGCGGCCGAACAGATCATGATGGGCAAGCAGGACGTGATGTTCGCCGGCGGCGGCGAGGAGTTGGATTGGACATTGTCCTGCCTGTTCGACGCTATGGGCGCGATGAGCAGCAAATATAACGACGCCCCCGAAACCGCGAGCCGCGCCTTTGACGCCAACCGCGACGGGTTCGTTATCTCGGGCGGCGGCGGCATGCTGGTGCTTGAGGAATTGGAACACGCGCAGGCGCGCGGTGCCACGATCTATGCCGAAGTGACCGGATATGCGGCCACGTCCGACGGCCACGACATGGTGGCCCCGTCCGGCGAGGGCGGCGAACGCGCCATGCGTCTGGCGCTGCAATCCCTGCCCGAAGGCCGCAAGGTCGGCTACATCAACGCCCATGGCACCTCGACCCCCGTCGGCGACGTAGGCGAGATCGAAGCGGTACGCCGCGTCTTTGGCCAGGGCAGCACGCCGCCGGTGAGTTCGACCAAATCCATGACGGGCCACGCCCAAGGGGCCGCTGGCGCGCTTGAAGCCGTGTTCTGTCTGTTGATGCTCAAGCATGACTTTATCGCCAAATCCATCAACGTGGTCGAACTGGATCCCAAGCTGGACGCGTCTGAGATCGCGCTGGAGCGGGTTGATAATGCAGGTCTGGATTCTGTGATGACCAACTCATTCGGATTTGGCGGCACCAACGGGTCGATGATCCTTTCCAAGTTTAAAGAGTAAGGACAGCAGATGTCAGATCTACTTAAGGGAAAACGCGGCCTGATCATGGGCGTCGCGAACGAACGCTCCATCGCTTGGGGTATCGCGAAAGCCATGGCTGAAGCCGGTGCCGAACTGGCGTTCACCTATCAGGGCGAGGCCTTTGGCTCGCGTTTGAAACCACTGGCCGAAAGCGTCGGGTCGGATTTCATGGTCGATGTGGACGTGACCGATGATGCGTCCCTGGATGCCGCATTTGAACAGCTTGGCGCACGTTGGCCGACGATTGATTTCGTTGTCCATGCCATCGCGTTTTCCGATAAATCCGAGCTTACGGGCCGTTTCCTGAACACGTCCCGTGCGAATTTCAAACATTCGCTGGATATCTCGGCCTATTCGTTCATCGAAATCGCCCGCCGCGCCCATCCCTTGATGGTGGAAAACGGCGGCACCTTGATGACGCTGACCTATCAAGGGTCAAACCGCGTTGTGCCCAATTACAACGTCATGGGTGTGGCTAAGGCGGCGCTGGAATCTGCGACACGCTATCTGGCTAATGATCTGGGTCCCGAAGGCATCCGCGTGAATGCGATCAGCCCCGGCCCGATGAAAACCCTTGCCGGTGCTGCAATCGGCGGGGCGCGCAAGACCTACAAGCACACCGACATGAACGCGCCGTTGCGGTCAAACGCCACGCTTGACGCTGTGGGTGGCACGGCGGTCTATCTGGCGTCGGATGCGGGGGCCTGCACCACGGGCGAGATTATTCGCGTTGATGGTGGATTTCATGTTCTGGGGATGCCGCAGGCGGAAAACCTGTAAAGGCGTACCAGATTATACTGGTGGACCGGGGCGCTGCCCCGGACCCCGGGATTTTAGACCATTTGGAAATAGGGTGCCGCGCTTAGCGTAGCGGTGGGGTTTGGTAGAACCAGACCTTCATGCCGCCATGGGCAATCGCCGGGCCTTGGGGTTTCCACGGTAGTCCCGTTGCTTTGGCCAAGGCTGGTTCGGACGTGACAAGGCCGACACGCCAGCCTTTGAAGCGGGTCAGCAGCGTTTGGCCCAGCGTTCCATAAAGCGGGTACAGCAGTTTCTTATTGCCTATGCGGCCGCCATAAGGTGGGTTCACAATCACGAGGCCCGGTGGGCCGTCAGGCGGGGTCAGCTCGCCCGCGGCGTGGTTTTCAAAATGCACGACGTCTGCGACCCCTGCCCGCTCGGCGTTAGCCTTGCTCATCCGGATGGCACCTGCGTCGCGGTCTGATCCGTAAAAACGAAGGTCAGTTGCGACCGGAGGTTTGGTGCGCATTTCCTCCCATGCTTGTGGATCAAAGCTGGCAAGGCTTTCGAAGGCAAAGCTGCGGCTGCGGCCCGGGTTCATGCCCATGGCGATCTCGGCCGCTTCGATCACAAATGTCCCTGATCCGCACATGGGGTCCACCACGGTCTCGGTTCCGCTATAGCCCGCTTGGCGCAGCAGCAGGGAGGCCAAGGTCTCGCGCATCGGTGCCTTACCGATGGCTTCCTTGTGGCCGCGCTTGTGCAGGGATTCACCCGAAGTATCGAGGCTGAGCGTTACGACGTTATCGTCGATGCGTACCTTGAGGACCAGCGAAGCCTCGGGTGAGATCGCCGCACCAAGGCTTTCGCGCAGGGCTGTTTCGATCCGCTGGGTCGCGGCACCGGCGTGGTAAATCTTGGACGCTTTGGTTGTCACCTGAACCCGCAAAGGTACATCGGCGCGCAGCACATCAGCCCAAGGAAACTTGCGCGCGCGTTTATCAAGCTGTGCCAGATGGAACGCCATAAACGATCCGATCCGCGCCAAGACACGCGATGCGCCGCGTAGTTCCAGATTGGCGCGCCAGACCTCGGGCCAACCGCCTTGCACCGTCACACCACCGGGCGACAGCGTTGGATTGGCAAAGCCTTTTTCAACGACCTCGGCCAAGAGCATGTCTTCTAGGCCGGGTGTCGCGACGAGGAATATATCAAAGCTGGTATCTGGGTTCATAGACGCTGCTTACTGTGCTGCGTCGCACAGTTCGAGCGGTTTCTTTTGAACAGGTGCCTGTTGGCTTGGGTCGCAATAAACGAATTTTGCGATGCCAGCGCAGGATGCCCGCGCTGGCATGGGATATCTTAGGCGATTTTCATCAGCTCGATATCAAATTGCAGGTCTTTGCCCGCCAAAGGATGGTTCGCATCCAAGGTTACGGTCGCGTCGTCCACTTCGACCACCATGACAGGCATGGCTTGGCCATCGGGTGTTTGCATCTGCAACTGTGTGCCAACCTCAAGCGGGATATCGGCGGGGATACCTTCGCGCGGCACGGCTTGGCGCATTTCGGGGTTCAGCGGGCCATAGGCGTCTTCGCTGGCAATTTTGACAACTTTCTTGTCGCCGACTTCCATGCCGGGCAGCGCCACGTCGAGGCCGGGAATGATCTGGCCTGAACCGACCACAAACTCCAACGGTTCGCGACCGTCCGAGCTGTCAAAGGTGCTGCCGTCCAGCAGCGTGCCTGTGTAATGAATAGCAACGGTATCGCCGGATTTAACCTGCGTCATAAAACTCTCCGATCTGGATGGGGATAAATGCAAGAGGCCGCGTGTCTGCGCGGGTGCTCTGGGGTTCGGTGCCCAGTGTTTCAAGCCTGCGCGCTGGCGTAAACCCTTATTGGGCCAGTTTTCGGCCTTTTCTGTCCCCCCCGCCCGTGCCAATCTTGGATTTGGACATACCAAGGGAGGGTAGGATGCCGATCACCACCTGCGTTTTTGACGCTTATGGCACATTATTCGATGTAACCGCTGCTGCACGTCAGGCCGCAAGCGAGCCGGATTTCGCAGCCCTCAAGGACAGCTGGCCAGAGGTTGCAGACTATTGGCGGCAAAAGCAGTTGGGGTATTCATGGCTGCGCGCCGTCGCAAATGCCCATGTCGATTTTTGGGAGGTGACCCAAAATGCCTTGGATTGGACCCTAGAGAAAACAGGGCATGACGGCGATCCGGCGCTGCGTGCCCGTCTGTTGGCGCTGTATTGGGAGCTTCAGGCCTTTCCTGAGGTGCCCGCCATGCTGCGTCAGTTGAAAGCGGCCGGGCTGAACACCGCGATTTTGTCGAACGGATCGCCGGAAATGCTGGAAGGTGCGGTGAAGTCCGCCGGTGTTCAGGACAGTTTGGATGCGCTCTTGTCCGTCGAAAGCGTTGGCGTCTTTAAACCCGACGCGCGGGTCTATGATCTGGTCAGCCAGCATTTCGGCTGCGCCAAAGACGAGGTACTGTTTGTGTCGTCCAACGGCTGGGATGCTGCCGCTGCCACAGGTTACGGGTTTACCACCGCTTGGGTGAACCGGAATGCAGAGCCTGTGGACCGTGTGCCATGGACGCCCGTGCACACCCTCAAAGAGCTTAGCGAGATTCCAGCGTTGGCGGGTGCCTGATGCCGCATTTCACCTCTTCCGACGGGCTAAGCCTATATTACACCGACGAAGGCGCGGGCCTGCCGATCTTATGCTTGGCTGGGCTGACACGCACCTCGGCTGATTTCGATTATGTCACGCCGCATCTGGCGGGCAATCGTCTGATAAAGATGGATTATCGCGGGCGCGGGCAATCGGATTTCGATCCTGACTGGTCGCATTATTCGCCGCCCGTTGAGTGCCGCGACGCGTTGGAACTGTTGGCGCATCTGGGGTTAGACAAGGTCGCGATCCTTGGCACATCACGCGGGGGGCTGAACGCCATGGGCTTGGCGATGGGGGCAAAGGACCGCCTGCTGGGCGTCGCGTTCAATGACGTGGGGCCGCATATCGAAACGATGGGGCTGGATGACATCATGCAGTTCATTGGCCGGAACCCTGCCGCTAAATCCCATGCCGAACTGGCTGCGGCCATGCCCGGCCTGTTCGCCGATTTCGAGGGCGTGCCAGACAGCCGCTGGATGGCCGAAGCGGTTAAGCACTACACCCAGACCGATACGGGCCTAAAGATCACCTATGACAAACACCTGCGCGAGGCGGTGGCGAAAGCGTTCAGCGCCCGGTCGCCTGATTTATGGCCCTATTTCGATGCGCTTGAAGGGCTGCCAGTGGCATGTATTCGAGGGCTGAATTCCAACCTGCTAAGCGAAGAAACCTTGGCAGAGATGGAAAAACGTCGCCCTGATATGATCGTGGGCCGCATACCGGGGCGGGGGCATATCCCGTTTCTGGACGAACCCGAAGCAGTTGCTGCCCTGCATAAATGGATAGAGGCCATGACATGAATATCGAGATGATCCGCGCCGCTGCGAAACGGCTTGACGGCCACGCGCGCCGCACACCGCTGCTGAATTCGCCGTTTCTGGATGAAATCGCGGGCCGCCGCGTCTGGGTGAAACCCGAATGCCTGCAACACACCGGCAGCTTTAAGTTTCGCGGCGGATGGTCGGCTTTGTCGGCGCTTGACCCCGACACCCGCGCAAAGGGCGTGATCGCCTTTTCCAGCGGCAACCACGCGCAAGGTGTCGCCTTGGCCGCGCAAAGGCATGGGGTGACAGCCGTTATTATCATGCCCTCCGATGCGCCGCGTCTGAAAGTCGAAAACACCCGCGCCCTCGGGGCCGAGGTGGTGCTGTATGACCGCGCAACCGAAGACCGTGACGCCATCGGTGCGAAAATAGCCGCCGAGCGCGGATTAACACTGATCAAACCCTATGACGATCCGCAAGTGATTGCGGGCCAAGGCACCACCGGCCTTGAGATTGCGCAGCAAGCCGCCGAACTGGGCATCACATCCGCTGACGTGGTCGTGTGTTGCGGTGGTGGCGGGCTGACCTCGGGCATTGCGCTGGCACTTGAGGCGGATGCCCCCGGTCTGCGCGTGCGCCCCGCCGAACCCGCTGGTTTTGATGATGTCACGCGGTCACTGGCCCAAGGCAGCGTCGTGCGGAATGCTGCGCCGTCTGGGTCGATCTGCGATGCGATTGTCACGCCGCAACCCGGCGATCTGACCTTTCCGATCATGCAACGGCTGTGTGGCCCCGGCCTTGTCGCCACGGATGACGAGGCGCTGCAGGCCGTTGGCCAAGCGTTCAACCGACTTAAGGTGGTCACTGAACCCGGCGGGGCGATTGCCCTTGCGGCCGCCCTGTTCCGCCACGATCAGATCGAAGGTGATGATGTCATCGTTACGATTTCCGGCGGGAACGTGGATGCCGATATGTTCGCCCGCGCCCTTGCCACCCTTACGTGACCTAAAAAAGGACCCTGCCCCATGAAGCTTTTTGATACTGGCGATGTCCGCCTGCATTACCGCGTCGATGGCCCCGATGATGGCGCGCCCGTTGTGTTTGCCAATTCGCTTGGCACCGACATGCGCCTGTGGGATCCGATCCTGCCACTGCTGCCCAAGGGGCTGCGGATCATTCGGTTTGACAAGCGCGGGCATGGTCTTTCGACATGTCCGCCTGCGCCATATTCGATGGGCGCGCTTGTCTCGGACACCGAAAAGCTGATGGATTTTCTGGGCGTCAAAGACAGCGTTTTTGTCGGTCTCTCGATTGGCGGCATGATCGCCCAAGGGCTGGCGACCAAACGGCTGGACCTGATCCGCGCGATGGTGCTGTCCAACACTGCCGCCAAAATCGGCACGCCCGAAATGTGGGCCAGCCGCATCAAAGACGTGCAGGAAAACGGTATCGAAAGCCTTGCCGATACGATCATGGAGCGCTGGTTCGCCGCCGATTTCCGCGCCACGCCGGAACTTGAGCTGTGGCGCAACATGGTGACCCGTCAGGAACGGGATGGCTATGCAGGATGCTCTGCCGCGATTTCCGGTACGGATTTCTACACGCCCACAGCCGGTCTGCGACTGCCATGTCTGGGCATCGCAGGGTCCGAAGACGGCTCGACCCCGCCCGATTTGGTACGCGAAACCGTTGATCTGATACCGGGGTCGAAATTCCACATCATCCGCAAAACCGGCCACTTACCCTGCGTCGAGAACCCGGTGGAATACGCGCAGGTTTTGACCGATTTCCTGAAAAGCGTCGGACATGTCTGATATCCTTTTGGTGCACGGGTCGTGCCACGGCGCATGGTGCTGGCGCGATCTGATCCCCGAACTGACAGCGCTAGGCCACAGCCCCCGTGCCATTGATCTGCCCAGCCATGGGGCGGATCAGACGCCCGTGAATGACGTGACGCTGGACAGCTATGCAGATGCCGTGCTGGCTGCATGCACGCCAGACACCGTTGTCTTGGGCCATTCCATGGGCGGCTTTGTGATCAGTGCAGCCGCGCAAAAGAACCCCGATGCGATGGCGCAGTTGATTTATCTTTGCGCCTATGTCGCCGCCCCCGGCCTGACACTGGCCGATATGCGCAAACAGGCCCCCAGCCAGCCGTTGATGCCTGCTGTGCGGATGTGCGAGGATGGCAAAAGCTTTACACTTGATCCAACCATGACTGCAGGGCTGTTCTATAATGACTGCCCCGATGGTATCGCCGATTTTGCCAACCCAAGATTATGCGCGCAGGCCGTGGCCCCGACGACTGCCGCCCTGCCCGATACCAGCCGCGCCGACGCCAAACGGCGCAGCTATATCCGCTGTATGGACGACCGGACCATTCCCCCCGTCTATCAGGTGACCATGACCAAAGACTGGCCAAGCGCGGATGTCTATGAGATGTCGACAGGACATTCGCCGTTCTTTGCTGCCCCCAAAGGGCTGGCGCAGATTATTGATACGATCCTCAAGAGGTAACCCATGGCCGCCAGCGTTTTCGACAGCCCCCTTTATGCGCAACTTTTCCCGACGGGGGATGCCGGACGCTTGTTTTCAGACACCGCCGCGATCCGAGCGATGCTGCTGGTCGAAGGGGCGCTGGCAAAGGTGCAAGGCGCGCTTGGGGTGATCCCCGAGATGAGCGCGGCGGCGATCCACCGTGCGTCATTGGAAATTCAGGTCGACCCCGGTGCCATCGCCAAATCCACGGGCGAAAACGGGGTCAGCGTACCGGGACTGCTGGCGCAGTTCCGAGCCGAAATGCAGGCCCCCGAATTTGCGCAGCACGTGCATTGGGGGGCGACCAGCCAGGATATCATCGACACCGCGCTGATGCTGCGCCTGCGTCAGGCGTTGGGGCTGGCCGAAGCCGACCTGCGCACCCTCGTCGCATCCCTTGCGGCGGCGGCTGAGGATCACAAAACCCTGCCCCTGCCCGCGCGCACCTATGGGCAGCACGCCACACCCACCAGCTGGGGCGCGGTTCTGGCCGAATGGGGCATGCCACTGATCGACGCTATTGAGGAACTGGACGCCTTGCGCGCCACATCTCTGTTTGTCTCTCTGTCCGGCGCTGCAGGTACGGGTTCTGCGCTTGGCCCCCAAGCCGCCGAAACCCGCGCCGCACTGGCCAAGGCGCTTGGCCTGAATGACCCCAAACGCAGCTGGCACGTTGATCGCGGCCCAATCCTGCGCATCGCGGATTGGCAAGGGCGGGTCATGGCGGCACTGTCGCATATGGCGCAATCTATGGTGGGTTTGACAATGACCGGCATTGGGGAAATCGCCCTTGGTGCGCCAGGCGCGTCATCGACCATGCCGCAAAAGCAAAACCCCGTTGGGCCGTCGGCGATCATCGCACTGGGCCATCAATTCACCGGCCAACGCGCCACATTGCAGGCCGCTGCGGCCCATCAGCACCAGCGCGATGGCGGAGCGTGGTTCGCCGAATGGATGGCGGTGCCGCAACTGGCGCTGTGCCTTGCGTCTGCCCTGCACCATGCAAAAACCTTGGTCGATGGCGTCGCGCCGCATCCGGTTCAGATGCACAACGCGTTGACCGGCGGGCTGGGTCTTATCCACGCCGAGGCGCTCAGCTTTGCCTTGGCAGAGCTGATGCCACGCCCCGAAGCGCAGGCCGTGACCAAACGGTTGTGCCGCGACGCGCAGGACAAACAGGTGCCCCTGGGCGATTTGGCCCGCGCCGATTACCCCGCGCTGCCAGCTGACCTGTTCGACCCCGCCCAGCAGATGGGCCATGCCGCCGCTGATGCCCAAGCCTTTGTTGCACGCGCGCAGGCACTCTGACTTCGTGCGACCGGCAGCCTTATTCATTCTGGCGACCGTCATGATCGATGCCATGGGCATCGGCCTGATCATCCCCGTCATGCCCGATCTTATCGAAGAAGTCCGCGCCGCTGATCTATCCCAAGCAGCGCTGTGGGGCGGGGTTTTGGCAACCACCTTTGCAGTTATGCAGTTCCTTTTCAGCCCCTTGGTCGGCAGCCTGTCGGATCGGTTCGGACGCCGCCCGATCTTGCTGACCTCGCTGACAGTGATGGCCTTGGATTATGTGTTGATGGCACTGGCCGGGTCGATTTGGTTGCTGCTTTTGGGCCGTGTGATCGGTGGCATTTCAGCGGCAACCGCGGCCACGGCCAGCGCCTATATGGCCGATATTTCCGCCCCGAAAGACCGCGCGGCAAATTTTGGGCTGGTGAGTGCGGGATTTGGCATCGGGTTTGTATTGGGCCCCGTCGCAGGCGGTTTTCTGGCCGAGTTCGGCACCCGCGCACCATTCTGGGCCGCCGCCGTACTGGCCACCAGCAACGTCGCCTTTGGCTGGTTCGTGCTGAAAGAGACCGTAACGCGTGAAAACGCGCGGCCCCTGTCATGGCACCGCACCAACCCCTTGGGCGCAGTCAAGCATCTGGGCCAATTGCCGGGTATCAAACGTCTGTTGCTGGTCTACTTCCTCTATCACCTCGCCTTTGCCGTGTATCCGTCGGTCTGGAGCTATTTTGGCAAGGCACAGTTCAACTGGTCCCCGTCGATGATCGGCGGGTCGCTTGCGCTGTTCGGGCTATCCATCGCCATCGTACAAGCCGGTATCATCCGCCCGGTACTGAAACAGCTAGGCGAACGCGGCACCGTTTTGTTCGGATATGTTTTTAGCGTGGTGACGTTCTTTTTGATCGCGGTGGTGACATCCAGCACAGCCGTTTTGATCCTGACGCCAATGGCGGCGGTTGCCGGGGTAATCCCTGTCGCCTTGCAAGGGATCATGTCGCAGTCTGTGACCCAAAACGCCCAAGGAGAACTGCAAGGGGTGCTGACCTCAGCATCGGCCTTGGCGATGGTAATCGCACCGCTGGTGATGACTGGCACATTTGCGGCCTTTACCGCGCCCGACACGGCGTATTATTTCCCCGGCGCGCCATTTCTACTATCGGTCCTGCTGACCTTTATTGCTGTGGCAATTTTCATGCGGTGGCGCGCGCCATCGATTAACGCGTGAGGGTTCATCTCGCGTAGGTTCACGCTTGCGTCTTGGGCCAAGCCCGGCCACCTTTGCCGTAATGACATCGCCAATTGGGGGCTGCCCCCCCACACACACCAAAAGCGGGGGCCAGCCCCCGCACCCCCGGGATTTTAATCCATTTGGAAGATAAGGCCGCAAAATGAAGCTTCAGGATTTGGATGTGATTGTAACGGCACCCCCTGCACCAGGTTGGGGCGGGCGGTATTGGATTTTGGTCAAGGTGACGACCGATACAGGTATTGTGGGCTGGGGCGAATGTTATGCGTCCTCGGTCGGGCCAGAGGCGATGCGCGCGGTGATCGCCGATGTGTTCGAGCGGCATATGCAAGGTCAGAACCCCGAAGACATAGAGCTGATGTTTCGCCGGGCCTATTCGTCGGGTTTCACCCAGAGGCCTGATTTGACGGTGATGGGCGCGTTTTCCGGGCTTGAAATCGCGTGTTGGGACATCTTGGGCAAAGACCGCGACCGACCGGTTTATGCGCTGATTGGTGGCAAGATGAATGACCGCGTGCGCGCCTATACCTATCTATACCCGCTGCCCCATCATGATATCGCGACCTTCTGGACCTCGCCCGAGATGGCCGCGGAATCCGCGCTTGATTGCGTGGCACGGGGCTATACCGCGATTAAGTTTGACCCTGCCGGTCCCTACACCCTGCGTGGCGGGCATATGCCTGCGATGACCGACATCAGCCGGTCGGTCGCGTTTTGCAAAGCCATCCGCGATGCAGTGGGCGACAAGGCCGATCTGCTGTTTGGCACACACGGGCAATTCACGACCGCCGGTGCCATCCGTTTAGGTCAAGCCATCGCGCCTTATAGCCCGCTGTGGTACGAAGAGCCGATCCCGCCAGACGCGGTCGAGCAAATGGCCGTCGTGGCCCGTAGCGTCGGCATCCCCATCGCGACAGGAGAGCGCCTGACCACCAAGGCGGAATTCGCGCCAGTGTTGCGGTCCGGGGCCGCCGCAATCTTGCAGCCCGCATTGGGCCGCGCAGGGGGCATTTGGGAAACCAAGAAAATCGCAGCTATGGCCGAAGTGTATAATGCGCAAGTTGCGCCGCATCTTTATGCTGGCCCGGTTGAATGGGCCGCCAACATCCACCTTGCCGTTTCAATTCCCAACATCCTCATGTGCGAATGCATCGAAACGCCATTCCACGATCAGCTGATCAAAGGGAGCATACGCGTCAACGACGGTTTCATCGACGCCCCTACCGCCCCCGGCCTAGGGATTGGTGTAGATGAGAAACTAGCCCGCGCGCATCCCTATAAGGGGTCGGATCTGCATCTGCAGATGCAAGAAGCCCCCTGCGATTACGCCAATGGGAACGCATTTCAGGGCGGCGCGCCTGTGGATCAAAAAGGAACATGAGCGATGATAAAACAACTGGCACTCAAGCTCTTCAATCGCAAACACGGCACGCGGGTCAAAAGCACCGATGTATCATTGCGCACCGCGATTGGCGCAGAGCTGGGCACTTATTAGGCCCGATCACGCCTCCAGCAGTGCCATTGACGCAGCAACGATACCCTCGCGTGACGGAAGTGTTGCCGCGTAGGCGGGGCCTGTCGCGATAAAGCTATCCTCGGCCGTCAGGCGCGCAAAACGGGCAACGCCGCGTTCCTGCATCAGCGCCATGATGGCTTCGGCTTGGGCACCTGTTCGGCGACATTCATCCACGATCAGAACGGGGCGGTCGCCAATGGCGGCGATGATCGCATCTTCGGCCAAGGGGGCAAGCCAGCGCATGTCGATCACCCTTGCGGCCACACCTTGAGCAGCCAAATCGGCCTGAGCTTGCCGGCTAAGGTAGTGACCATTGCCATAGGTCACGATTGCCAAATCCATGCCATCCCCCTGTACGCCAATGTCGTGCAAACCAATGCGCTGGCCTGTCTCGGGATAAGACGTCATCCAGCCGCCATCACCAGCTTCCAGCAGGTCCCGCATGGGATAAAGCGCGATCGGCTCAACAAAGACCACGACCCGCTGCTCTTCACGCGCAAGACGATGAGCCTCGCGCAGCATCATCGCGGCATCTGCACCGGTCGAAGGGCAAGCAATGATGATACCCGGAATATCGCGCAACACGGCCAAGGAATTGTCGTTGTGGAAATGCCCGCCAAACCCCTTTTGATAGCCCAGCCCCGCGATGCGCAGCACCATCGGGTTGGTCCACTGCCCATTGCTGAAAAACGGCAAGGTCGCAGCCTCGCCGCGCAACTGATCCTCGGCGTTGTGCAGATAGGCCAGGAACTGAATCTCGGGCATCGGGACAAAGCCATTATGCGCGGCGCCAATGGCAAATCCCAAGATCGACTGCTCGTCCAGCAATGTATCCACCACGCGGGCCGGACCAAAGCGCGATTGCAGCTTTTGCGTGACGCCGTAAACGCCGCCCTTGCGGCCCACGTCCTCGCCCATAATCAGCGTTTCAGGATGGGCCAACATCAGATCATGCAGCGCCCAGTTGATGATTTTGGACAACGGTTGCGGGGCCGTCATCTGGTTAATTTCACCTCCGAACAGCTCTGCTCGGCGCGCGTCGGATGGGCCATTGACCCGCGCACAGGCGCGTTTGGGCGGCACAATGCTGGCCATCACATCTGCGGCTGATTTCAGATGAGGGCGGGTCACCGCATCATCTGCAGCCTTTGCGACGGCACCCAATGTTTCGGTATAAATCGCCAGTGCTTCTTCTGCATTCAACGCTTCAGCATCAATCAACAGACGGACACTGTGCAATAACGGATCATTCGCCTCATCGGCCTCGACCTCGGATTTCGGCAGATAACTCGTCGCGATGTCTGCGCCCGCGTGCCCATAAAGCCGCACAGTGCGCAGATGCAGAAAGGCAGGCTTGCGGTGCTTGCGGACGAAATCAGCCGCCGCTTTGGCAGCGGAATAGGCCGCGAACAGGTCCAATCCGTCTGCTTCAAAATACGTAAGACCGGGGCGCGCCGACATGGAAGCCTTGATCCACCCGGTTGGGGTTTTGGTGGAAATGCCAATGCCATTATCCTCGCACACGAAGAGCAAAGGCAAAGGGACACCCTGAACGGCAGTCCAACAGGCAGCATTGATAGCCCCCTGCGCAGTAGAATGATTGGCCGACGCATCCCCGAAACTACACATCGCAATGCCATCATGGGGCAGCAATCGATGCTCAGGCGGATTACGCCGGGCCAGCCCCAACGCATGGGCCGCGCCAACCGCCTTGGGCAGATGGCTGGCAATAGTCGAGGTCTGCGGCGGGATCATCAGGCGACGGCTGCCGAGCACCTTGTGACGCCCACCACTGGTGGGATCATCCGAGGAACAAGCAAACGACAACAACATGTCGCGCAACATGTCCTGCCCGCCAACCTGATCAGCCCGCGCAATCTGAAACGCGGCATCCCGGTAATGAAGAAACGCAATATCATCGGGCCGCAGCGCATGGGCAACGGCGGCCATACCTTCGTGCCCGCTGGACCCGATGGTATAAAAACCCTGCTTATTTGCTTGCATCACACGGCTTTGCAGATCCAACGCACGGGACAAAACCTGCGCACGATACAGCCCAATAGCCGACGCGTTATCCAACCCGGGGGTCACAGCCCCGCCAACAGGAAAATCCTGCGCCGCAACGCGACGCAGGAAATTGTCATGAACAATCTGTACGCGGTCCATTGTCACCCTTCCGAGTTTGCCAAAGGCCCCTCCAAAAGGTGCCTCCGGCGGGGATATTTAAGAGCCAGAGAAAAGGGAACCTCTTCCGCTCTTCTCTGGCTTTAAAATATCCTCGGGGGAGTTTGAGGGGGCAGACAGCCCCCTCATTCCGAATTTAGAAAAACGCCTGAAGGCCGGTTTGGGCACGGCCCAGGATCAAAGCATGGACGTCATGTGTACCTTCATAGGTATTGACCGTCTCAAGGTTCATCATATGGCGGATCACCTGGTATTCGCCGCTGATACCATTGCCGCCGTGCATATCACGCGACATGCGCGCGATGTCCAAGGCCTTGCCGCAGTTGTTGCGTTTCACGATCGAGATCATCTCGGGTGCGGCATTGGCTTGATCCATCAAGCGGCCAACCTGCAAGGACGCTTGAAGCCCGAGCGATATTTCCGTCATCATGTCGGCCAGTTTCTTCTGGAACAACTGGGTTTGCGCCAGCGGCTTGTTGAACTGTTTGCGGTCCAAGCCATATTGACGCGACGCGTGCCAGCAGAACTCGGCCGAGCCCAGAACACCCCAGCTGATGCCATAGCGCGCGCGGTTCAGACAGCCGAACGGCCCTTTGAGGCCTTCAACATGGGGCAACAGCGCGTCTTCGCCGACTTCGACATTATCCATGACGATTTCACCAGTGATCGATGCGCGCAGCGACAGCTTGTTGCCGATCTTTGGCGCGGACAAACCTTTCATCCCTTTCTCAAGGATGAAGCCGCGGATTTTTCCGCCATGTTCTTCGGACTTGGCCCAGACCACAAACACATCTGCGATCGGCGCATTCGAAATCCACATTTTGGACCCGATCAGCTTGTAGCCATTTGCCGTTTTCACGGCGCGTGTTTTCATACCTGCGGGGTCAGACCCGGCATCCGGTTCGGTCAGACCAAAGCAGCCAATGAAATCACCGCTTGCCAGTTTGGGCAGGTACTTTTTGCGCTGTGCTTCGGACCCGTATGCATAGATCGGGTACATCACCAGGCTGGACTGCACCGACATCATCGACCGGTATCCGCTGTCCACACGTTCAACTTCGCGTGCGACCAGACCGTAGGACACATAGTTACCGCCCAAGCCGCCGTATTCCTCAGGCACTGTGACGCCCAACAGGCCCATGTCGCCCATTTCCTTGAAAATCGCAGGGTCTGTGCTTTCGTTCGCAAAGGCTTCGATTACGCGGGGCTGAAGCTTTTCTTGAGCATAGGCGCGCGCGCTCTCTTGGATCATGCGTTCGTCTTCGGTCAGCTGGTCGGTCAGACGGAACGGGTCCGTCCAATCAAAGCTGCTCATGTTTGGGGCGTCTTTGGCCTTAAGAACTGGGGCTTCGGCGTTCATTCTGTATCCTCCCAAGGGGTGTAGGTTTGGGCGAACTATTGCAAAAACCGGCGCGGAATACTATCGCTGCTTTATCCTAGCCTTATGAGTTTTAGTCATATGATAGCCCCACGTCGCTTTCTACCCTCGATCAATGCGTTGCTGGCTTTTGAGGCTGTTGCACGGCTGGGCAGCGCAACCCAAGCGGCGCTTGAGCTGTCCCTGACCCAAAGCGCGATCAGCAGGCAACTGAAAACCCTTGAGGACCAGCTTGGCGTCGCATTGATGGACCGGCAAGGCAGGCAGTTGGTGCTGACAGAGGCCGGGAAAAGTTATGTCGTTCAGGTGCGCGAAATCCTGAACAGGCTGGCGCAGGCGTCTATTTCGGCACGTACAAACCCAATGGCCGGGGCGCTGAACCTTGCCATCCTGCCCGGGTTTGGCATGCATTGGCTGGCACCGCGTTTGCGCGATTTCGCCCAAGCCCATCCAGAGGTCACCGTGAACCTGAGCACGCGGCTGAACCCGTTCTCATTCCAAAGCAGTCCCTTTGATGCGGCCATACATTTCGGCAAGGAAGACTGGCCCGGTGCGGCCTATCTGCACCTGATGCCAGAAACCGTCGTGCCGGTTTGCGCGCCCGAATTGCTGGATGCGCCGCTGGACAGCCCTGCCGACATCCTGCGCTTTCCGCTGTTGCATCTTGAGACCCGGCCAAGGGGTTGGGCGCGTTGGCTTGAGGCACTCGGCGTCACAGATGCCCCCCCGTCCGGAATGATATTCGACCAGTTTTCGACCATGGCGCAGGCGGCGGTGCATGGGCTTGGCGTTGCCTTGCTGCCCACTTTTTCGGCTGATCCCTATTTGCGCACGAAACAGTTGGTTCTGGCGTCGACCCAGACCACACAAAGCATTGGTAATTATTATCTGGTCTGGCCTGAGGATCGCGTGGAAACCGCTGCACTGCGGTCGTTCAAGGCGTGGCTCGCCACCCAGACGGGCGAAAACCTTTAGGAGCAACAGCACACATCGCCCTATTTCCGTCACAATTCCATTTTAAGCGATACTTAACTGTAACCGGGTGGGGCCGCTGTCAGGAGCATTCACTATGCCTATTTCTTTTCGCAAGGCCGCCGCAGCCTTTGCAGCATTCACTTTGGCAACGAGCGGCACTGCCGTTCTTGCCCAGACACATGACGTTATGATTCTAGATCAGGCGTTCTTTCCCGCTGTCACCTATGTTGATGCCGGCGATACAATCAACTTTACCAACAACTCCGAGGGTTCAAGAACGGTAAAAGCGGCCGATGAATCTTGGCAGTCAGAAGCGTTGAGCACGGGTAGCACCTTTAGCTTTGTCATTGATGCAGCATCGCCACTGGTTTTCACCAGCTCCACGGGTAACGGTGCCTTTGAGGGCACGATCAGCTTTGATGAACCGCCTCTAAGTAACTAGGTCACGATACTGCTGATGAACCTTCGTTGCAGGGCATAAAGTTACTGCGGCGCCGGCATTATCTGCTTTAACACAGCAGCCACGATAGCTTCCGGCCGGTCCTCTTGAACAAGGTGCCCTGCGTTCTTGACCGGAACGCAAGGGCGATCCGAGATCAGACCGGCCAGCGCCTCCCCCTTTGCATAGGGAATCCAATCATCGTTCTCGCCCCACAGGACGGTGACGGGACAGTCCAGCGGCGCATATAGCCCTTGAACCTCATCGGTAAATTTCTGGTCCATCTGCGCGATTTGCCGATAAAAGGCGGGTTGCCCTATCGAACCGAGCCACGGGGCGCTGTATATTTCCAACGCCTCTTTCGAGAGCGGATTATGGGCTGCGGTCTGCAGATATGACGCCAGCAATGCGCGGTGCATATAGTCAGGCATACCAGCGAATGCGGCCTCGTGTTTGCGCACATGCTGAACGAAGGGCGAGCCCCAAGGGGCCATGGCCACAGCATCAAAGATCGTCAAAGAGCGATAGCGCAGCTGGTCGATATAATAGCCGCGCAAGGCCGTCGCGCCGCCGAAATCATGGGCTAGCACGTCGGGGCGGCTTATGCCCCACTCCTTAAAAAGTGCGGCCAGAACCCGGTTTTGCACACTCAATGATACATTTTGGCCTTCGCGCATCTCGGACTGCCCATAGCCGACCAGATCAAAAAAGTAGACGGTTCTTAGATCGGCCAGCTGCGGAATGATCCTGCGCCAGACCTGCGATGAAAACGGCGTCCCGTGGATCGCAACAAGCGGTGGGCCGGAGCCGCAGACGCCCCATTTCACCGTATTATTGTCAATGATTGATGTATTCGGCAATTCCAGCATTGGCACATCTTTCACCATCACATTGTCATTTAGCTAACTTACGATATGATGGTGAAATGAATAGATCAATACAGATAAAAGCGATGGCGAGTGAGACGCGGATGAAAATCCTGCGTCTGCTGTCAGAGCCGCAGCAGCATTTTGGAGATCAGTGGTCGGCGGATCCTGTGGAATTTGGCGTTTGCATGACACTGATCGCAGAGGCGCTATCTGTCGCGCAACCAACCGCCAGCAGGCATTTAGACCTATTAAAACAGGCCGGTTTCATCACGGTTCAGAAGCACCAGAAATGGTCGTATTGTAAACGGGATGAGGCAGGTATCGACGACTATCTGCTGTGGCTGCGGGCAGAGCTTTCAGCCTGAGCATAGGGGGCAGAAACGCCCACAAAAAAAAGGCGCGCCATCGCGAAATGGCGCGCCTTTAAACTTGTGTAGACTATATTATTTCAGCGTGATGCGACCATCGACATAGGGCGTGTAGGCCCCGTTCGCCGCGATAAATTCAGCCGTGACATCTGCAACATCCGGGCCGTAGTCATAGGCGTTTTCGGCTGTCTTGAACATCGCATAGCCATCGCCGCCATTGCGCACGTAGTTGTTGGACACAACGCCGTAGACCTTGGCCGGATCAATCGGTTCGCCTGCGACCATCACGTCGCTGATGCGGCTGCCAACTTCGGCTTTTGCATCAACGGCATAGGTCATGCCCGCAACTTGTGGGAAACGGCCTGCGACCTCCTCGATCTGGCTTACGCCGTTTTCAAGCGCCTCGATTACGGTCGCACCCGTCACCTGGAACGTGGACAGCGTGTTCTGGAACGGCAGCACCGTCAGCACTTCGCCCATAGTAACCTCGCCCGCGTCGATCGAGGACCGGATACCACCGCTGTTCTGGAACGCGATTTGCACGCCTTGGTCGGCCACACGGGCCAGCATCGCGTCGGCGATCAGGTTGCCCATTGCGCATTCCATAACGCGGCAAACGGAACGATCACCTTCGATCATCTCGGATGTTTCGGCCACGACCTTGTTGCGAATCTCATCCAGCGGCTGCGCCAATTCAGCGATGCGCGCCACGGTGCTTTCGTCTTCGACAACAGCCGCGTCGATCAACACAGGTTCACCTGATGCTTCTATTAGGTTGCCGTCGTCATCAAAGGTGACGTTCAATTCGCCCAGATATTTACCATAGGCATAGGCCTGCACGATGGCCGTTTCGTTGACCATCGTGGGGTACGCCCCTTCGGCACGGTCGTTGGAGTTGGACAACAACGTGTTCGAATGCCCGCCCACGATCACATCAACACCGGTGGTGTTTGCCGCGACCATCTGATCGACCCTATAGCCGGAGTGGCTGAGCACGATGATCTTGTTCACGCCTTGTGCGGTCAGCATATCGACTTCGCCCTGCACGGCTGCGACGGAATCGGTAAAGATCACGTTTTCACCGGGGCTGGCCAGTTCGCTCGTATCTTCGGTCGTCAGACCAATCAGGCCGATTTTCTCGCCGCCGCGCTCAAGCACTGCTGATTTTGCCAGCTTACCCGCCAAAAGCGGTTCAGCGGAAATATCGGCGTTGGACATCAGGATCGGGAATTCAAGCGCGTCCATAAATCCGGCCAGCACTTCTGGGCCGTCATCGAATTCGTGGTTGCCAACGGTCATGCCATCATAACCCAGCTTGTTCATCATCTCGGCGGCCATCTGGCCTTTGTAATAGGTATAGAACAGCGAGCCTTGGAACTGGTCGCCGCCATCTACCAGAATGTAGTTGTTGGTCCGCGCCTTGGCATCTTTGATCGCGTTGACCAAACGGGCCGTACCGCCAAAGCATTTGCCCTCGGCGTTGTCATCTGATGAACACGGGCCATCATATTTGCTGATCGGCTCAAACCGGGCGTGAAAGTCATTGGTGTGCAGAATGGTCAGATTGTAATCGGCCTGCGCAACACCCGCTGTCAAAGCAAGCGCGGCGGTGGCGGTCAGGAATCGTTTCATGGTGGTCCCCTTAGAGTTGTAATTATGCTGTATCGTGGCCTCCGTCTTGCCATCTGTCAAAGATCATTTGCACCAACCATGGCTTGCCCCAAGGTCAAGGCGCACAAGACACCCTATCCTGCACAGGTCTTGACCGTTTGCCGCCACCAAGGCATCACGGCATCCATGTTGATATACAAAATCTTTCGTAGCGACGAATGGCAAACACTGCGCAACGCGGGCAAGACCCAAGGCGCACCGATTGACGTGGCCGATGGCTATGTCCATTTCTCAACCGCGTCTCAAGCCGCCGAAACGGCAGCGAAACATTTCGCGGGCGAGGAAGGCTTATTCCTGCTTGCCGTGGAAACGGACCGGTTGGGTGACGCCCTGAAATGGGAGGTGTCGCGCGGCGGTGCCGAATTCCCCCATCTCTACCGCGATCTTTTATTGTCCGACGTCGCTTGGGCGCAACCTTTACCCCTGCACGACGGCGCACATCAATTTCCGGCGGGGTTTGAAACAGCGTGACCGATTATCTGGATCCTGACCGCGCGCAATTTGATGCCTTTAAAGGGCTGGACCGCGACACGCCTTTGAACATGCTCAACCTTGTCCGATTGCGCGATGTTGCCGATTACCCAAGCGATCATGCGCTATCGGGCGAGGGGCTGAGCGGTGGCGAAGCCTATAAGAACTACGGTGCCGCAAGCGGCCCTGTGTTGGCTGACGTTGGTGGGTCCATCATCTGGCGCGGTCAGTTCGAGGCGACGTTGATCGGCCCCAGCGATGAAGCATGGGATATCATGTTTATCGCCCACTATCCCAACGCCCATGCATTTTTGCAAATGATAACAGACCCCCGCTACAAGCAGGCCGTGGTCCACCGTCAGGCCGCTGTCATCACCTCGCGGCTGATCCGCAGCGGACCGCTGCCCATAACGGATGAATTTGCATGAAACGCTTCGCGGAAACCATCGGCCTGCGCGCCCTGCGCCAGATTGACCCAGAGGCGGCGCATGGCCTCGCCATCTCGGCCTTGCGGATGGGGCTGGCACCTATGCCGGGGCCTGTCACCTCGGACCGGCTGAAAACCACATTAGCCGGAATGGCGCTGCCCAACCCCGTGGGGCTGGCAGCCGGATTTGATAAAAACGCGACCGCGATTGCGCCGCTGTCAAAAGCGGGCTTTGGGTTTATCGAGGTCGGCGCCGCCACGCCCCTGCCCCAGCCCGGAAATGACAAACCCCGCCTGTTTCGCCTGACCGAAGACCGTGCCGCGATCAACCGTTTCGGGTTCAACAACGAAGGGATGGACGCGATTTGCGCACGTCTGCGCGACCGCGCGCCCGGCATTCCCGTCGGTCTGAACCTTGGGGCCAATAAAACCAGCACAGACCGCGCCGCCGATTTCGCGCGCGTGATGGAGCAAGCCCGCGATCATGTAGATTTTGCGACGGTCAATGTGTCATCCCCCAACACCGAAAAGCTGCGCGACTTGCAGGGCAAGGCAGCGCTGGCCGCACTTTTGGCAGGCGTGATGGACGTGCGCGGATCAACACCCGTGTTCCTGAAGATCGCGCCTGACCTGACCGAAGCCGAAATCGCGGATGTCGCCGACGTGGCCAATCAGGCCGGTGTCGCTGCGATCATTGCGACGAACACGACCCTAGACCGCGCCGGATTACACAGCCCGCACCGCGATGAAATGGGCGGGCTTTCGGGTGCGCCGTTGTTCGAGAAATCAACCCGCGTCTTGGCGCGGTTATCGACATTGACCGATATCCCTCTGGTCGGTGTGGGCGGTATCGGATCGGCCCAAGATGCCTATGCCAAGATTTGCGCAGGCGCATCGGCCGTTCAGCTTTACACCGCCTTGGTTTACGGCGGCCTGTCGCTTGCCGCTGATATCGCGCGGGGCTTGGATCATCTGCTGGCCCGCGACGGCTTTGCATCAGTGGCGGAGGCCGTGGGCACCAAACGCGAGGACTGGCTGTGATCACTATATGGCACAACCCGCGCTGCTCAAAGTCGCGCCAGACCTTGGCGCTGATCGAGGCCGCTGCGGCTGAGGTCACCGTTCGGCGCTACTTGGACAGCCCGCCCACACTGGCAGAGCTGAAAGCGGCAGCCACCGCGCTTGGCCTGCGCCCCATCGAGATGATGCGCAAGGGCGAGGCAAGGTTCAAAGAATTGGGGCTGAGCAAAGACAGTGAGGATGCGGTTCTGCTGCAAGCCATGGCCGACAACCCAATCCTGATTGAGCGCCCTATCGTCTTTAAGGGCGGTAAAGCCGTAATGGGCCGCCCGCCGGAAGCGGTAAATGCTTTGCTAGCGGGCTGAGACGGAATTTTTCAAAAATTCCGGACCGTTTCTTTCAAAGAAAACGCGCTACCCCGCGGCCCGCTCAAGCGCCGGATAGCGCAGCCCAAGCGTCACGCCGCGCGCGACAAAGCTGATCAACAGCGAAATCCACAGCCCGTGATTGCCCAGCATAGGCAGCAAAGCCGCCACGCAAACGCAATATACGGCGAATGAAACCACCATCATGTTGCGCATGTCCCGCGATCGCGTGGCCCCGATGAAAATCCCGTCCAGCATCCATGACGCCCAGCCCAGAACCGGCACCGCTATGACGTAGGGTAGAAACGCCAATGCCTCGGCCCGGACCAAGGGGGCCGTCGTCATCAGTTTAATGACCGCGCCCCCGCCAAGCGCAAATCCGACCGTCATTAGTACGCAGGCCAGCAAGCCCCAACCGCTGGTCAGCAGCGCACTGCGCCGCAAGATGTCGCGTTGCTTGCGGCCCATGGCATTCCCGACCAGCGCCTCGGCTGCAAAGGCAAAGCCATCCAGCGCATATGAGGTGATCATCAAGAATTGTAGCAACACCTGATTGGCCGCCAGCTTTACATCGCCAAGGCCTGATCCGAGGAACAGGAACGAGATAAAGATCGCTTGCAGCAGCAATGACCGGATCAGGATATCCCCGTTGATCTTCGTCATATTAACCCAGCGAGGGCCATCAAACACCTGCGGCCAATCGCGCCATGCTGGCACGGCAAAGGCCGCGCGACAGAACCAAAGGCCCAAGGCGGCCCCCGTCCATTCCGCAAGGAACGTGGCCAAGGCCACCCCTTCGACGCCCCAGTCGAGCCCCAGAACAAACCACAGGTCCAGCAGGATGTTCAGCCCGTTCATCCAGACCTGAATGACCAGCACCGCACGGGTGCGTTCTTGGGCAATCAGCCAGCCGGTGATGGCATAAATCGCAATCGCAGCAGGGGCCGACCAGATGCGGATCTGCATGTACGAGCGGGCAAGACCTTCCACCTCTGCACTGGCGGGGGACACCTGAAAGGACGCCCAGAATAGCGGGATCTGCAGCAGGATAACGACCAGCCCTGCCACCCCGCCGATCAGCAAGCCACGAGTCAGTAGCGCCGCGACCTCGGCATCGTCGCCATGACCGGCGGCTTGGGCCGTCAGCCCGACGGTCCCCATCCGTAGAAACCCGAATATCCAGTACAGCGCTGACAGAATAATGGCACCGATGCCAACCGCACCGATGGGAGCCGCAAGGCCCATCTGCCCCACAACACCCGTGTCCACAGCCCCCAGGATCGGGACCGTTGCATTGGAAATCACAATCGGAATGGCAATGTTCAGAACCCGCCGATGGGTCACCACCGCGCGTGCATCGGCTTTACCCGAAACACCTACAGGATCATCGGCAGGCGACGTGGGATCAGCCACGATTGTGCGGCATCAGGAAATGCCCTGTCGCCTGCGCGAACAGTTTGGCACGGTTGTCTTGCCACGCCTCGACATGAACCGATGCATAGCGCCGCCCGGACCGGTTAATGGTGGCCCGTGCATAGGCGTCGCGCGGCAAACCAGAGCGCAGATAATCAACGGTGAAATCAATGGTCTTTGGCAAGCGCGGCATATGTTCGCTGTCCATCTTGTCGACGTCCAGCGCACCGGATTCAAGGTCTTCCCAAAGGTAGCTCCAGCTGAGGGTGATAATCGATGTCACCTCAAGAAACGACGCGGTGGCCCCGCCGTGAATGGCTTTGATGATCGGGTTCCCGATCAGCTTTTCCGAAAACGGCAAAATCGCAGTTAACTCATCCCCGCGACGATCAAATTCAATGCCCAGAAAATTGATATAGGGCACGCCACTGACCAACGCATTCAATGCCCCGTCACGGCGCTTTTTGATGACCTGAACGGTCTCTGGCTTGGTACGTCCGCTCATCGTTTACCCTCTACTACAAAACTGCCTGTGGCCGTTGCCACCGGGCTTCCGTCTTCCTCGTCATGGGCAGTCGCGCGCACAAAGGCGACGGACCGTGTGACGTGATAGCATTCTGCGCGCGTGGTGATTTTTTGGCCCGGTTTGGCCGCCCGCAAATATTCGATACGCAGGTCAATCGTCGCGGTGCCACCGGGGTTGCTGGGATGGCTCATCACCGCAGCGCCACAGCAGGTGTCCATCAGCGCCGATACCGCCCCGCCATGGATAACCCCTGTGCGCGGGTCCCCGACAAGCTTGGAATCGTACGGCATCGAAATAACCGCAACGCCATCGCTTAGGTCCTCGAGGGACATGTTCAGCGCCTCGCTAAAGGGCAAAGCTGAGATGAATTGTCCGGCGATCCGTGCTTTGTCTGACATTTGTCAGTCCCTTTTCATAAACCTTGCGCATATATCAACCATCCGCGTCGCAAAGAGCAACCCCGCCTGTTGCGCTCGCCTCAGCTTGCGCTTAGTTTCCCGAACCAAGGAGAAAGCAATGTCCGAGAAACGCCTGACCTTTAAGGAGATGTGTGCCGAGTTCGATGTAACGCCGCGTACCTTGCGGTATTACGAGTATATCGAATTGCTGCATCCCGAACGCGATGGCCGGTCCCGCAGCTATGGACCACGGGAAATTGCACGTATGAAATTGATCATGCGGGGCCGCAAATTCGGCTACTCTCTGGAAGGCATCCGCCAGTGGTTGCTGATCTATGAAAAAGAAGGCACCGAGGCACAAATGCGCGCATGGGTCGTCAGCGCCGACCGGCAATTGCTAGAACTGGCAGACCAACGTGCCCAACTTGATGACGCAATAGACGAACTGCAACGTCTGCGCGATGACACGGCAGATGCCCTAAAAGACATGTAGCCAGCAACACCGGTGAAGGCGTCGCCCCTTAGCACCGGTATCATGCCAGCAGCATCCGTACTAGCTCTCTCAAATCCGCCCGATATTTCTGTCGCAAAACATGCGCACCCGTGTGAAATACTCTACACCGGTGGGCCTTTTGACGATCATTTTAAAAGTTGACGTTAATTTACCTTAGGTAAACTTAAAAGTGACGTGACGTACTACTACGTCAACCACACTGTCTGTTGTAATGCGTCCTCGAAACCCCCAAATCGGTCTCGAACGACCTATGATGCGAGAGTGGCAGCGACAGATGAACACCACAACAATGACCATCCGCGAGATGTGCGACACATTTGATGTGACCCCGCGAACATTGCGCTTTTACGAGGCGAAGGAACTGTTGTTTCCCGAACGCCACGGGCAAAAACGTCTTTTCACCAAACGCGACCGCGCGCGGTTGAAACTGATCATCCGCGGCAAGCGCTTTGGCTTTAGCCTGGAAGAAATCCGTCAGTTGCTTGACCTGTATCACATGGGTGACCAGCAACAGACACAACTGGCCCGCACCTATGACATCGCCCGCGATCGGTTGGCCGATCTTGAGGCACAGCGCGACGAAATTAACGAAGCCATCGACGATTTGCGCAACCAGTTAAAATGGGGTGAAAAGATGATCGCCTCAATCAACAGCCCGCGCAAAGCGGCAGAATAAACAGCAACAGATACTCAGACATCCGCCCAAGGGAGAAACCAACATGCCTAGCTACACAGCCCCCATCAAAGACATGCAATTCGTACTTCACGACGTGCTAAAGGTCACCGAGCAGACCATCCCAGGCTATGACGAGCTTGAGGCCGATTTCACCTCGGCTATTCTTGAGGAAGCTGGCAAGCTGACCTCGGAAGTGCTGGCCCCGCTGAACGCCGTGGGCGACAAAGAAGGCTGCCGTCTGGAAAATGGCGTGATCTATACGCCAACCGGTTTTAAAGACGCCTTTGCCAAGGTCAAAGAAGGCGGCTGGCCCGGTCTGGACATGCCAGAACAATACGGCGGTCAAAACATGCCCTACGTCATGGGCACTGCCGTGGGCGAGATGTTCTCGGCCTCCAACCAAGCATTCACCATGTATCAGGGCCTGACCCACGGCGCGGCCTCTGCAATTCTGGCCCACGGGTCGGATGCGCAAAAGGACACCTACTTGCCGAACATGGTATCGTGTGAATGGACCGGTACAATGAACCTGACCGAACCGCATTGCGGCACCGATCTGGGCTTGATGCGCACCAAAGCAGCCCCCCAAGAAGACGGCAGCTATAAAATCTCCGGCCAGAAAATCTTTATCTCCTCCGGCGATCACGACATGGCCGATAACATTATCCACCTTGTGCTCGCCAAAATCGAAGGCGGCCCCGAAGGCATCAAAGGCGTGTCGCTGTTCATCGTTCCCAAGTTTATGGTCAACGAAGACGGCTCGCTTGGTGATCGCAACAGCCTTTCCGTAGGTTCCATCGAAGAGAAAATGGGCATCCACGGCAACTCCACCTGTGTCATGAACTATGATGGCGCTGTCGGCTATCTGCTGGGGGAAGAGCATAAAGGCATGCGCGCCATGTTCACCATGATGAACGAAGCCCGCGTTGGCGTTGGCATGCAAGGGTTGGCCCAAGCCGACGTGGCTTACCAAAACGCGCTGGACTACGCCAAGGACCGCCTGCAAGGCCGTGCCGTGACAGGGACCGAAAACCCCAATGGTCCGGCTGATCCGCTGATTGTTCACCCCGATATCCGCCGCAGCCTGATGGATCAAAAATCCTTTGTCGAAGGTGCACGCGCCTTCATCCTCTGGGGTGCAAACCTGATCGACGCCGCACACCGGTCAAACGATAAAGACGCCGACGGGCTGGTGTCCCTGATGACGCCGGTGATCAAGGGCTTCTTGACCGATGTCGGCTATGACATGACGGTAAAGGCGCAGCAGGTTTATGGTGGCCACGGCTATATCGAAGAATGGGGCATGTCCCAGTTCACCCGCGATGCCCGTATTGCAATGATCTATGAAGGGGCCAATGGCGTTCAAGCGCTTGACCTTGTGGGCCGCAAACTGGCGCAAGACGGCGGCAAGCACGTGATGGCGTTCTTTGATATGCTCAAAACCTTTATCAAGGAAAACGCAGGCCAAGATGCCGAATTCGACGCGGCCTATCTTGAGCCACTGAAAGCCGCCAGCAAGGACCTGCAGGCCGCTGGCATGTATTTCATGCAAAACGGCATGAAAAACCCCAACAACGCCTTGGCTGGCTCTACTGACTTCATGCACATGTTTGGCCAAGTATGCTTGGGCTACATGTGGGCGAAAATGGGTCTGGCCGCGAAAAAGGCGCTTGCAGAAGGCACAGGCGACGCCGCCTTCTATGAGACCAAACTGGCCACGGGCCGCTACTACATGGCGCGCCAATTGCCCGCTACCGCCCTGCACCTGACCCGCATCCAAACCGGCGCGGATACGGTGATGGCGCTGGACGCGGCAAACTTCTAAGCTACCCGAGGTGGGGGCAACCCCACCTCATGCTTTTTGAAAGGTTCCCGATGCCCAAACGCTTTCGCCTTACCCGCCGTTTCCCCGTCGCCATGACCGAAGACGGCTATAGACGGCTCAAAAAATTCTCGGCCGAGGCGGGATTGGATGAAGGCGAAGCGCTGTCGTTTCTGTTTGAAAACTTCAACAGTGTGATGAACGAGGAAAATCTGACAGCACGCCTACGGCTCTTTAACGCCGAAATAGATGATCGTAAAAAATAACGGCAAAAAGGATGATACCGACCCTTCGGGGAGAGTTTACTTGGCAAAATGAAACGGGCGGCAAGGCCCTGCCTCAACCTTAGTTTAAACCAAGAAAGAGACAGGGTTTCACTTTGCACGCTGCTCAGCTCTCCAGCCTGCGGCGCGTCTGTTTGATAAAAGATAGCCACTAAGAAGATATTAAAATTGAAACCTTTTGATTTCATTTTGCCAAATAAACTCCACGGGGGTGTGGGGGTGTGAAACCCCCACGTCGACCAGAGAGACAGAAAACGACCTTAGGGAGGTTCAAATGACCATCAAATTGCATTGCTTCGGAGAAAGCGGAAACGCTTACAAAGCAGCCCTTGCGCTGGAACTGTCAGGCCTTGCCTGGGAGCCGGTCAAAGTCGATTTCTTTGGCGGTGAAACGCGCACGCCGGACTATCGCAACACCACAAATGTGATGGGCGAAGCACCTGTGATGATCGACGGCGATGTCCGCCTGACCCAATCCGGCGTGATCCAAGACTACGTGTCCGAAAAATCCGGCAAGTTTGGCGGCAAAGATTCCACGGAACGCCGCGAAATTCTGCGGTGGGTTCTGTGGGACAATCACAAGCTTAGCTCAATTGCCGGCATGACCCGTTTTCTGATGAATTTCCTACCCGCAGACAAGCAACCCAAAGAGGTCATCGGCTTTATGCAGGGGCGTCTGACCGCTGCTTATGCCGTGCTTAACGATCATCTTGAGGGGCGCGACTGGATCGTGGGCGATGGGATCACCAACGCCGATCTGAGCTGCTGCGGCTACCTCTATTACCCCGAACCTTTCGGCTTCAACCGCAAGGATTGGCCCAATATCGACGCGTGGCTCACGCGTCTGAGCGAAACACCGGGCTGGAAAGCCCCGTATGACCTGATGCCCGGCAGCCCCGCTGACCGCGCTTGACTTAAAGGGAGACACCTAATGACCGAAGCCTATATTTATGACGCATTGCGCACCCCGCGCGGCAAGGGCCGCAAAGACGGCGCGCTGCACGAGCTGACATCGCTGCGCCTGTCCGCGCTGACACTGAACGCCCTGAAAGACCGCAATAACCTTGAAGGTCACGCGGTCGAGGACGTGATCTGGGGCAACGTGACCCAAGTGATGGAACAGGGCGGTTGTCTTGCGCGCTCTGCCGTATTGGCGTCCGATCTGGACGAACGCATTCCGGGCCTTGCGATCAACCGCTTCTGCGCGTCCGGTATGGAGGCCGTTAACCTCGCCGCAAACCAAATCAAAGGCGGGGCCGGCATGGCCTATATCGCGGGCGGTGTTGAGATGATGGGCCGCGTGCCGATGGGCAGCGATGGCGCCGCGATTGCCGTTGACCCAACATTGGCAATGGAAAAGTATTTCGTGCCGCAGGGTATTTCGGCGGACATTATTGCCACCGAATACGGTTTCACCCGCGAAGAAGCCGACCAGCTGGCCGTTAAATCCCAGCAACGCGCAAAAATGGCATGGGACGAAGGCCGCTTTGCCAAATCCGTCATCGACATCAAGGATCAGAACGGCCTGTCGATCCTGAGCCATGATGAATACATGCGCCCCCAAACCGACATGCAGTCGCTTGGGTCGTTGAACCCTGCGTTTCAGCAGATGGGCGAAGTCATGCCCGGTTTCGACAAGATCGCACTGATGAAGTATCCGCATCTTGAGAAAATCAACCACATCCATCACGCGGGTAACTCCTCGGGTATTGTTGATGGTGCGGCGGCTGTGCTGATCGGCAACAAGGAATTCGGCGAGAAATACGGCCTTAAGCCACGCGCCCGTATCCGCGCCACAGCCAAGATCGGCACCGATCCAACGATCATGCTGACCGGCCCCGTGCCCGTGACCGAGAAAATCCTTGCCGACAACGGCATGAAGATCAGCGACATCGATCTGTTCGAGGTTAACGAAGCATTCGCTGCCGTTGTTATGCGCTTCATGCAAGCGTTTGACGTCGACGACAGCAAGGTGAACGTCAACGGCGGGTCCATCGCGATGGGTCACCCCTTGGGTGCGACCGGTGCCATGATTATCGGCGCATTGCTGGACGAGCTTGAGCGGTCCGACAAAGAAGTCGGCATGGCCACGCTTTGCATCGCATCCGGCATGGGTGCCGCCACAATAATCGAGCGGGTCTAATGGGCGATCAACCCCATCCGTTCCACGCTGTCGCCGAATTGGCGACAAGACGTGGGCTGAAAGATCTGAAGATCAAGGAAGAACGCGGCGGGGCCTATGTGCGCCTGTATCAGAACACGCCGCCGCTGTTCTTTAAGCATCGCAATGATCCCAGCGACAGCTTTGACCGCGAGAGTTTCAACGACTTCAAACGGATATTGCTAAGCGAAGAGGATTGCGCCGATGGCCCAGAGGCCACGATTGCTTTGATCAGATCACTGCTTGAAAAATTCGCTGATTACACACCTCAGCGCTCGTAACACACTCCAAATCAGGGAGAGATAAATGACCGATTTCACAATGACCAAGGACGCCGACGGCGTCGCCATCATCACCTGGGACGTCCCCGGTAAATCCATGAACGTCATGTCGATCGAAGGGCTGTCCGAACTGGACGCGATCATCGACACCGTTTTGTCCGACGACAGCATCAAGGGTGCCGTTGTCACATCCGGCAAGGCAGGATCGTTTGCGGGCGGTATGGACCTGAACCTGCTGGCCAAAATGCGCGAAGACGCGGGCGACGATCCGGCCCAAGGCCTGTTCGACGGCACCATGAAAATGCATGCCCTGCTGCGCAAAATCGAACGTGCTGGTATGGACCCAAAGACCAATAAAGGCGGCAAACCGATTGCGTCGGCCCTGCCCGGCACGGCTGCCGGTATTGGTCTGGAACTGCCACTGGCCACACATCGCATTTTCGTCGCTGACAATCCTAAGGCCCGCATTGGCCTGCCAGAAATCATGGTTGGCATTTTCCCGGGTGCGGGCGGCACAACCCGTCTGACACGCAAGCTGGGCGCGATGGGTGCCTCGCCCTTCTTGCTTGAAGGCAAGATGGTTGCCCCTGCTGCGGCGAAATCTGCGGGCTTGATCGACGAGGTTGTAGCCGATCCGGTTGCCGCCGCGAAAGAGTGGGTATTGAACGCAAAAGACGCGGACATCCTGAAACCATGGGATGCCAAGGGCTATAAAATGCCCGGCGGCGCGCCCTATCACCCCGCTGGTTTTATGACGTTTGTCGGTGCCAACGCGATGGTCAACGGCAAGACCCAAGGCGCATTCCCTGCCGCCAAAGCGTTGCTGAGTGCCGTCTATGAGGGTGCATTGGTCCCGTTTGATACTGCGCTGAAAATCGAAGCCCGCTGGTTCACCAACATCCTGATGAACCCATCGTCATCCGCCATGATCCAGTCGCTGTTCCTGAACAAGGAAGCCTTGGAAAAAGGCGCTGTGCGCCCCGAAGGTGTGCCAGATCAACGCGTCAAAAAGCTGGGCGTATTGGGCGCTGGCATGATGGGTGCAGGCATCACGCTGGTATCGGTTCAGGCCGGTATCGAGGTGGTCCTGATCGACCAAACCCAAGAAGCGGCAGACAAGGGCAAAGCCTATTCCGCCAGCTTCTTTGACAAGGGCATTGCACGTCGCAAATCCACCGAAGAGAAAAAGCAGGCCGCTTTGGACCTGATCACCGCGACCACCGATCTGGACGCGTTGAAAGGCTGCGATCTGATTATCGAAGCGGTGTTCGAAGACCCTGCCGTCAAGGCCGAGATGACCAAAAAGGTCGAAGCTGTGATCCCCGAGGATTGCATTTTCGCCTCCAACACCTCGACCCTGCCGATCACGGAACTGGCCAAAGCGTCCTCACGCGCGGATCAGTTCATCGGTATCCACTTCTTCTCTCCTGTTGAGAAAATGCTGCTGGTCGAGATCATCAAAGGCAAGGAAACCGGTGATCGTGCCGTAGCCAAATCGCTCGATTACGTGCGCCAGATCCGTAAGACGCCCATCGTGGTGAACGACGCGCGGTTCTTCTATGCCAACCGCTGCATCATCCCTTATGCCAACGAAGGTGCACGGATGATCACCGAAGGTGTCGCACCCCAGCTGGTGGATCACGCGGCGCAATTGCTGGGCTTCCCCGTTGGGCCCGTGCAACTGACCGACGAAACCTCCATTGATCTGGGTGCCAAGATTGCCCGCGCGACCAAAGCTGCGATGGGCAATGCCTATCCTGCGTCCCAAGCCGACGATCTGATTTTCTGGATGGAAGATCTGGGCCGTCTGGGCCGCAAAGCCAAGGCTGGGTTCTTTGACTATGATGAGAAAGGCAAGCGTCAGGGTTATTGGAAGGGCATGCACGACAAGTTCCCGCTGGCCGACGAACAGCCCGATCTGCGCGATGTGCAGGACCGTCTGATGTTCGTTCAAGTGCTTGAAGCTGTGCGCGCGTTGGAAGAAGGCGTGTTGGAAGACATCCGCGAAGGCGATGTTGGCGCGATCCTTGGTTGGGGCTTTGCGCCTTGGTCCGGTGGTCCGTTCAGCTGGCTCGACATCATCGGCGCACCTTATGCCGCCGAACGTTGTGACCAGCTGCAGGCCAAGTTTGGCGATCGTTTCGAATGCCCTGCCCTGCTGCGCGAGATGGCAGACAAAGGTCAGACATTCTATGGCCGCTTCGGACCGGATGCCAAAGCCGCCTGATCGGCAGCACATCTAAAACACATACGGCCAGCAGGTGACTGCTGGCCGTTTTTGCATCTATCGTACTGGTTCGCTGGCTGGGGCTAATGCGCGTCCTCGAAGCGGTAGCCAAACCGCGAAATATCGGCGGCACAAATCCGTGCAACGATCTGCGAAAGCGCGTCCGTATAATAGCTTTGGTACGCGGCATCGCGGTCAGAGGCATTTTCATTCGGCAGCGTTAATTCGAACCCCAGATGATCAAAAAGGGGCTGGGCGTCTTGCGTAAAATGCTCAAGCCGGATGAACAGATTACCCTGATCATCCCCCGCGCCGTCTTGCAGATAGCTGCCATATGGGGCGTTTTGCAGGCTGGCTTGTAACGCGGGTGTTTCAAGGAATGCGGCGAAACTGCTTTGTTGCGCAAGCCGGACCATGGGGTGATCAAAGGACTGCCCGCGTAGCCAGTGATAATAGCTTACGATCCGGTCCCACGGGTTGCGCACCAAGGTGAAACAGAACATCTGCGCAATCTCGTCGCGCGTCACCACCCCTTCGATATCGGCCAGCGTCGAATGCTTCCACCGTCGTCCTGCCGCGGGTACATCCTTCATCCGCTTCCGGCGATTTAACGCCTTGGGCGTGTCGCCCAGCATGATGTCATCCTTCATCGCGCGCCCTTCCAACGCCAGCGCCAGCGACGTGCCACCGGTTTTGGGGATGTGCACAAAGATGTAATTGCGGCCACGGCTGATGATCATTGCACGGGCCTTTGCGCGCCTATCGCGGCGCGTTGTGCGACATCATCTTTTGGTTGGCTGTGTTTCATACTTTTAACTTTACGCAACTGGCGCAATACTCAAGCAGAAAAACCGCAAGGCCAAAGGATACATCATGGGTTGGATGACAAACGAAGACGGATTGGAAAAGTGCCGCGCCAATTATGTGCCGCTTAGCCCGCTGTCGCACCTGCAACGCGCGGCCCATGTGTTCCCGGATGTTGTGGCCGTTTCCTATGGTTCGCACCGCACGACCTATGCCGAGTATCACGCCAGATGCAGCCGCTTGGCATCGGCGCTGGCGGATATGGGCGTGTTGCCCGGCGACGTGGTATCGACCATTTTGCCCAATATCCCTGCCCAAGCCGAGGCGCATTTCGGCGTGCCCGCCTGCGGGGCCGTCTTGAACACCATCAACACCCGTTTGGACGTCGATACCGTCGCCTATATCCTTGACCATGGTGAGGCTAAGGTCGCGCTGGTTGATACCCAGTTTATCGACTTAGCCGAAGCCGCCTGTGCCGCACTAGACACGCCGCCGACCCTGATCGAAGTCCCGGACGCCCATGCCGGTTTTCCCGCGACCGGACGGCACCCGACCTATGATGATCTGCTGGCCAAGGGCGATCCCGCCTATGCTTGGGTCATGCCGCAAGACGAATGGGAAAGCCTTGCCTTGAACTATACGTCCGGTACCACGGGCCGGCCCAAGGGCGTCGTTTACCATCACCGCGGCGCGTATTTGATGACGATGGGCACCGTTGTCAGCTGGCGTATGGTGATGCGTCCGGTCTTTATGCAGATTGTGCCGCTGTTCCATTGTAACGGCTGGAACCATGCGTGGATGATGCCCCTGCTGGGCGGCACCTTGGTCTGTTGTCGCGACATCACTGCCAGCGCCATCTATGACGCGATTGCAGGCGAAGGGGTGACCCATTTCGGCGGCGCGCCGATTGTGTTGAACATGATTGTTAACGCGCCCGACGCTGAACGCAGTGCGTTCGATCATGTTGTCGAAGTCTTTACCGCCGGTGCGCCCCCCGCCCCCGCGACCCTAAGCAAGATTGAGGCGTTGGGGTTCAACGTCACCCAAGTTTACGGCCTGACCGAAACCTATGGCCATGTCACCGAATGCCTGTGGAGCGCTGAGTGGGACGCATTGCAAGGCGAAGACCGCGCAGCCGTGAAAGCCCGCCAAGGCGTGCCGATGCCAATGATGGAGGACATCACCGTATTGAACCCCGATATGACCCAAGTCACCAAAGACGGGGCGACACAGGGCGAGATTATGATCCGTGGGAATTCCGTGATGAAAGGGTATTTCAAGAACCCCGAAGCCACGAAAGATGCGTTTGAAGGCGGCTATTTCCATTCAGGTGATTTGGCGGTGCAGCATCCGAACGGCTATATGCAGATCGCTGATCGCGCCAAGGATATCATCATCTCGGGCGGTGAAAACATATCCTCGGTCGAGATCGAAGGCGTGCTGATGGGGCATCCGGATGTGAACCTTGCCGCCGTTGTTGCCAAACCCGATGACAAATGGGGCGAGGTGCCTTGCGCTTTTGTTGAGCTGAAACCCGGCCAAACCGGGGACGAGGCTGCGATGATCGCCTTTGCACGCGAAACCTTGGCAGGGTTCAAAGCCCCCAAAAAGGTCGTGTTCCAAGAGCTGCCAAAGACATCGACTGGCAAAATCCAGAAATTCGAACTGCGCAAGAAAGCAGCCACGCTTTAGCGATTGGTCTGCGTATCACAGCAATGCACTGTTCGGCCGGGCCCAAGTGGTCGCCGTTCCCATAGACCTGTTTGAAATTCCTTGGAACAAACGGCGATCGCGCTCGTTGTCTCCCTGTAACGAAGGGCGCTCGCGGACGACAGTTCGCTGCCTGATAACTCAGTAACAGACACTTTAACGAGTGACGGAAAGCGAATAACATGACACGGATTTCGAAATTCACCCTAAGCACTGCAATCTTGGCTGGCACGATGTTTGGCGGCGCGGCCTTGGCTGCGGATAACGAAACAGTGGATCATACAGAGGTCGGATCGCTAAGCTGCGATGTTGGCGACGGCAGCGGTTTCATCGTGGGCTCAAGCCGCGAACTGACCTGTATCTTTAACCCCGTTGAAGAAGGTCAAGCAGACGAAAAATATGTCGGCGAGATCAACCGCTGGGGTCTGGATATCGGCGAGACGCAAAACGGCCAGATGTCTTGGCTTGTTCTTGCACCAACTGAATCCGAGTATAGCGAAGGTGGCCTGAACGGCTCGTACAAAGGCGTATCTGCCGAAGTGACATTCGGTGTCGGCCTTGGTGCAAACGTCATGACCGGTGGTTCGGAAAACACATTGGCCCTGCAGCCAGTAAGCGTGAACACGCAAAACGGCATAAACCTTGCTGTAGGTGTGGGCGAGATCAACCTGACACGCGTCGAAGGCTAAACCCTTCGGAAATGTTAAGAGAAAAGGGTGGCGTCGTGCCGCCCTTTTTTCGTTCTAGCGCGCCGCGCCTAGACGTTTTTCAAAGCGCCACGCATTGATTACTTGAGGCCCCTCTTCGGTTTCGACCTGATATGGAACTGTCGCGGCTAGAACCCAGCCGGACTTTTCATAGAAACGTGCCGCGCGGTCATTGCCCACCAAACAGGCCAGCCATTTCAATCCGTCACCCAATGCGGCCTCCGCTTCTTCCATCAACGCGCGCGCGACGCCTGACCCTTGGAAATCCGGCGCGACGTAGAACTGATACAGCTCGTCGCCCTCGATCATAAAGAACCCGGCCATTTGGCCATCAATCCACGCGACCTGCGTCTGTTGCACATGCGCT
Organism: uncultured Sulfitobacter sp.; assembly: GCF_964021855.1. NCBI lineage: Bacteria > Pseudomonadati > Pseudomonadota > Alphaproteobacteria > Rhodobacterales > Roseobacteraceae > Sulfitobacter > uncultured Sulfitobacter sp. Next base: position 351,844 of record NZ_CAXHZD010000002.1, on the reverse strand, counting down.
TTGGTCCGCGTCAAAAACTCGCCTGCCGTGCGCTGCTGGATCAGGGATTTCGGTGCCGCAGCACCATGCCCCTGCATCCACCCCTCGCGCCACAACGCCGCAATCACGGGGACGTCGGCAGATACCGCAGTTTTTACATCCATTAAGTTGATCTCCGGCGCGATTGGACCATGCTGACCCGCGCAGCCCATTGCTCAAGTCTTATCAAATGCTAAAGTACAGCAAAATAACTAGGCAGTATATCACAGCTCATGACGGCCCTAACGAAATACGCGCGCATCGAAGCGACGGGCCTTTGGCGTGCCGATCCCAAAGATCAACGCCGCGAGGTTATCGTGTCGATCGGGGACGCGACGCTGGTGATTTCCGACATGAAGGACCAAGCCATTGCGCATTGGTCGCTGGCCGCTGTCGCCCGCGCAAACCCCGGCATCCGGCCTGCGATATTTCACCCCGACGGCGACCCGGCCGAAACGCTCGAGATCGCAGACACCCACAGCGAGATGATTGACGCCATTGAAACCCTGCGCCGCGCTGTTGAACGCGGCCGCCCGCACCCCGGTCGCTTGCGACTGATCGGTGTGTTGGGGTCAATCTTTACCGTGGTTGCCTTGGCGCTGTTCTGGCTGCCCGGTGCCATGCAGGACCACACCCTGAAAGTCGTGCCAAAGGTGAAACGCGCCTCCATCGGGGTGTCATTGCTGCGCCAGATCGAACGGGTTTCCGGTGTGGCCTGTTCCAATCCGCGTGGCCGCACCGCGCTGGCCAAGCTTGGCACCCGACTGTCAGCGGGGCCGTTGACCGTATTGCCCGCGATGACCCGTGACAGCATCCACCTGCCCGGCGGGTTGATCGTGTTGAACAAAACGATATTCGAAGACTATGAATCCCCTGATGTTGCCGCCGGTTTCATCCTGTCCGAAGTCGTCAAACGCGCACAAAGCGACCCGCTGCGGGACATGCTGACCGACCTGAGCTTGCGCGAAAACTTTCGCCTGCTGACGACCGGCGAAATCTCTGAACCCGCCCTCAAAAGCTATGCCGAGATCCTGATGGCCGCGCAGGACACCCCTGCGCCGGTCGATCAACTGCTGGCGCGCTTCAATGAAGAACGGTTGCACAGCACCCCCTATGCAGAAGCGCTTGATATCACTGGCGAAACCACATTGGCCTTGATCGAGGGTGATCCAATGGCGGGCCAGGATACTGCCCCGTTGATCAATGACGCCGATTGGCTGCGCCTGCAAAACATCTGCGGCGGATAAAGGAAACTCATGCTGGATACGAGCCTACGCATTGCCCTGTCACCTGTGTTGCTGATGCAAGCCGCCACCGTGCGCGCCCGTGCCCTGCAACTGCCCGAGGCAAGCGGCCCCAGAGAAGGTACAATCGGCAGCGGCCCTGCGTTATCCGTGCTCATATTGGGCGATTCATCTGCGGCGGGCGTGGGCGTCACCCATCAAGATCAGGCATTGGCTGGCCAATTATCCAATGAGCTTTCGCAGAATTACACCCTCAACTGGCGCTTGATTGCAAAAACCGGCGCGACGACCGCCAGCACCCTTAAACATCTTGAGGGGCAAGCCCCCTCCCGCTTCGATATTGTTGTGACGGCCTTGGGCGTGAATGATGTCACCCATGCTGTCCCCTTCAAGGTTTGGCAGCAACGCCAACAGGCATTGCGGGCGCGCATCAACCAGCTTTTTGCGCCGCGTCTTGTGTATATGACAGGCGTGCCACCGCTGGGTCTTTTCCCGATCCTGCCACAACCCTTGCGCTGGACCTTGGGCAGGCAGGCGGACCGCTTTAACGCGGCTTTGGCCACAACACTTGCCGCTGAAAAGCACTGGCATCACATCGGGTTCGACCTGCCGTTGGACCCCACACAAATGGCCGCTGACCGGTTCCATCCCGGCCCTGAAATCTATGCGATTTGGGCAAAAGAAATGGCCAGCCGGATCAACACCGACTGGCCACTTGTTTCAAATCAGACCTAAGCCCTAGCGGATATAGGCGTCACCATACCCGCTGCCACGCAGCTTTCCCAACGCTTGGGGCGCTGATGCTTTGGCAAATGGCCCGGCCTGAACCGATAGATAGGTCTTGCCACCGCGCGTTGATTTTCCGATGCGCGCGCCCATGCCCATGCCCGCAATACGCTTGGCTGCCCGCTGCGCATTCGCCGCATTTTGAAAGACCCCCACCTGCACATAAGCGCTGGCACCACTACGTGTTGGCACCGAGGCGGCAGTATCGGACTTGGCAGCAGAACGGCTGGAATAGGTTGGCCTGCGCACGGCAGGGGCCACACCACGGTTTCGCACGACCCGCTTGACCACCACTCCATCGCGCGTGGACAATGTTACTTTCCCCATCTCAAGGCGTTGCTGATCAATCGACGTATAGGGGTAAATCAACGGCATTTTCGCCGTCACATCCTGCCCTGTGTACTGGTTGATCAAACGACGCGGCACGGTGTTGGTCCACATCAAATTCATCTGCGCCCGACCGGCAAGCGTTTGCTCGGCCCGTTTCGGGTTCAACCGGTCGTCATCCCAAACTGGCTTGTACCCTTTCGGGACCTGCACGGTGTTGTAGGTGTTGATGCGGTTCACCGCGACGTGCTTGGGGACGATGCGGGTGTTCGGGGTCACCGTCACAGTACCTGCCGGCATTTTGCGCTGCGATGTCTTGCGGGTCGCTTGGGGCGGTACGGGTGCAATCCGCTCTGTCTGGGGGCCGCACCGCACGGGCATTTTGGCACCGGCCATATACCGCTGCGCAAGGGGTGATCTGTCGGGACAGACGCTAGCAGTTTGAGGGGGTACCGACGCAACAACAACCGGACGTGCCGCAGTTTGGCGCACCACGGTCGGCGCTGTCTGCTGAGCAACCGGCGCGGCGCGGCGGATTTTGGGAACGGGGCGCGGTTTTACAGCGACGGTGGTCGCCTGCGTCGACGGCGTATTTAACGCGATCTGGGCGACACCAGTCGCTTGCGGCGCGGGCGACGCCATAGCAGTGCCAACATTCGTCGGTTTAAAACCACAGACGCCAGCGCGCTTGCGTGTCACACGCGGCACCCATGTCACATTCCCATCAATGCCAGCACGGATAAAAACACAGCCGGCACTGTCCACATATTGCTTGCCCTTATAGGAAGCCGGGGGAAACTCTTTGGGTTGCTCCCGAAAGGACTGGGCCTGCACTGCGCCGATGCTGACAGTTCCGAAAACGATAGCGATTGCGACAACATTTCTAAACTTCATCCGCGCCCCCAAAACACAACATATAGTTTAAATAATGCGTCATCCCCTAGTCAGAGTAAAGCTCCCTATAGCGGCCGCACCACATTTACGTCATTATTTCGTGCCGAACATCCGGTCCCCTGCATCCCCAAGCCCGGGTACGATATAGCCCAATTCGTTCAACTTCTCATCCACCGCAGCCGTCACAATCGGCACATCAGGGTGGGCTTCTTGCATGCGCTTGATGCCTTCGGGGGCCGCCAACAGGCACAGGAAACGGATATTGGTGGCACCGGCTTCCTTCAACATGTCGATTGCCGCGACAGATGAATTGCCCGTGGCCAACATCGGATCCACCGCAATCACCAACCGGTCATCCATGCCTTCGGGCACCTTAAAGTAATACTTCACCGGCTTCAGCGTTTCTTCATCGCGATACAACCCGACAAAGCCGACGCGCGCCGATGGGATCAGCTCAAGAACGCCGTCCAACAAACCATTGCCCGCCCGCAGGATCGATATCAATGCTAGCTTCTTACCATCAAGCGTGGGCGCATCCATCGGCTGCATCGGTGTGTCGATCCGCTTTGTGGTCATCGGCAAGCCGCGCGTCACTTCGTACGCCAATAGCTGGCTAATCTCGCGCAGCAATTGACGGAACACGGCTGTCGGCGTTTCCTTGTCACGCATGATGGTCAGCTTGTGCTGCACCAGCGGATGGTTCACCACGGTAAGATGTTCAGATGTATCGGGCATAGCTGCGCTCTCCATTTTGCTTGCCCAGACTCTTGCCTTGAAATGCCACGACCCGCAACCACAGCGCGGCCCTCTGGGTTCATTTTGCCAAATAAACTCCGGGGGAATCGTGGCCTGCCACGATGGGGGCTGGCCCCCATCCAACGCTAGTCTGGTACGTTCACGCCCAAATGCTCTGCCACCAACGCTGCGACATCCGTGAACCCGATTACCCCCAAATGCCCTTGGCCAAGACCGTCCACCAGGACCGGCACGCGTTCCCGGGTGTGGTCGGTTCCCACCCATGTCGGGTCATTCCCATGATCGGCTGTGAGAACCAGAATGTCCCCGTCTCGCAGTTTCGACCTGATCTTGCCAATCTCGACGTCAAACCACTCCAGCGCCTGCGCATAGCCCGACACGTCGCGCCGATGGCCATAAAGGCTGTCAAACTCGACAAAATTGGCAAAGGTCAGACTGCCATCCACCGCGCTGTCGACCAAATCCGCCAGATGCCGCATCAAGGTTTCATCCGGCCCTTTGCGCAATTCGTCAAAACCCGACATCGAAAAAATATCGCCGATCTTACCAACCGCATAGACGCGCTGCCCCGCACCCTGAACCCAATTGCTCAGCACAGGCGCAGGCAGTTCAATGGCAAAGTCGCGGCGATTGGCGGTGCGAGTAAATCCGGTCTCGGCGTCGCCAATAAAGGGGCGCGCGATCACACGCCCAACCTTCATTTCATGGGCAATCGGCGCAACCTTTGCACAAAGCTCAATCAGCCGGTCCAGGCCGAAATGCTCCTCATGCGCCGCGATCTGTAAAACGCTATCCGCTGACGTATAGCAAATCGGGTAACCGGTCTCGATATGCTCGGCACCGCATTCTTGAATGATGGCAGTTCCCGACGCATGGCAATTGCCCAATATTCCGTCGACCCCGGCCAGTGCCGCCAATTGCGCCACCAACTCAGGTGAAAAAGAATTGCTGACATCCTCAAAGTAATGCCACTCCCAAGGGACGACCAAACCGGCAAGCTCCCAATGGCCCGACGGCGTATCCTTACCGCGCGACACCTCTGTCGCGGCACCCCAAGTTCCGGTGACCTCTCCGGCCAGACTCTCCACCTCAAGCCCGCTGGCCAGCTTGGTCGCCGCCCCCAAACCCAATGATACAAGATTGGGCAGCTTCAAGGGGCCGGACCGCCCCTCTTCTGCGCGACCTTCGGCACAGGCCTGCGCAATATGTCCAAGGGTGTTGGACCCGGTATCGGGCACGGAACCATTGAAAAACGCATCAGCGTCTGGCGCGCCGCCAATGCCAACCGAATCCATCACTACCAAAAATGCACGTGCCATCAGCCTACCCGCTCAATAATTAACTCGGGGGATGCAACAGGCTTGTCCGACAGTGTAATGGCACTGCGCACGGCTTTAGCCGCTTTTTCGGCATCCTCTGACCGGACCGCATGAATGACGGCCAAAGGATCACCCTTGGCCACTTTTGTCCCCAGCCGCACCACTTCCGACAGCCCCACGGCTGTGTTGATCTGGTCGGTTTCCAACATACGCCCACCGCCAAGCGCCACCACAGCCATGCCCAACGCCTCGCCATCTATCGCCGACACATAGCCAGCCTCCGACGCTGGGATTGCGACGATGATTGTGGCCTCCGGCAAAAAACGGGTCCAGTTTTCTACAAACTGCACAGGCCCACCCATTTCGGTGATCATCTTTCCAAACCGCTCGGCCGCGCGGCCGTCTCGGATGGCGCGGCAAATGGCGTCCGCGCCCTTTTCGACGTCGTCGGCAAGGCCTGCATTGGCCAACAAAACACCGCCCAAAGCCGCACAGACTGAAACAATCGGGCCTTCGGTTTGACCCGTCAGCACCTGCATCACTTCAGCCACCTCCAGCGCGTTGCCAAGGCTTGGCACCAAGGGCTGGCTCATATCGCTGATGATCGCTGTTGTCTTGCACCCGCTGGCATTGGCGGTCTTGGTCAGGGCATTGGCCAACATCTGCGCCTGCTTAATATCTTTCATGAACGCACCGCTGCCAACTTTGACGTCCAGCACCAGACCCTGCAAACCGGCGGCCAGTTTCTTTGACAAAATCGATGCCGTGATCAAGTCCATGCTATCCACAGTCGATGTCACGTCGCGCACCGCGTACAACCGTTTGTCCGCCGGCGCGATATCGCCGGTGGCCCCGACAATCGCACAACCGGTCCGGTCAATGATCTGCCGTAACTGCGCCTCGTCCATCTGCGTCGATACGCCCGGAATGGCCTCCATCTTGTCCAGCGTGCCGCCTGTATGGCCCAGCCCACGCCCCGAAATCATCGGCACATAAGCACCGCAGGCCGCCAGGGCCGGGGCCAAAATCAAGCTGACGCAATCGCCCACGCCGCCGGTGGAATGCTTGTCCAACACCGGCCCGTTCACATCCCACGACAGAACCTGACCACTGTCGCGCATCGCAAGGGTCAGCGCCACACGGCCCGCATCGCTCAGCCCGACCTGACACACCCCCATCGCAAAGGCACCCGCCTGCGCATCACTGACGCGCCCGTCGGCCAAAGCCCGCGCAAACCACACCAATTCATCATGATCGGGCGACTGCTGGTGCCGCAGCTTGCCTAGAATTCCACGCGCATCCATGCGTTACGTTTCCATATGGGCGCGACCGAATGCCCCCGGCAGCAACTCAGCCAGCGACATGACCTCTTCCACACCTGAAAGCGTAGCCATGGTGACACGCGCATCGCCCTTGCCAAATTCTGCCAGCTTTTGCCGGCACCCGCCGCAGGGCGTGATCGGCATCGGGCTGCCCGCAATTACGTAGGCTTCGGTAAACTCTGTCTCGCCGGCAGCCACCATTGCCGCTATCGCACCTGCTTCCGCACAGGTACCCTCGGGATAGGCGACATTCTCTACATTGCAGCCCACATAAAGCGCACCGGAAAGCCCGCGCAGCGCCGCCCCCACTTTGAAATTTGAATAGGGCGCATAAGCATTTGCCTGAACTGCGCTGGCTTTATCTCGTAAATCTTGTGTCATCGGGCCTCCGTTCACGAAAGTATAAAAAGCTTTGTTCAAAGTTGCGATGGCAAAAGAATAAAAACCTTTCCCGTTCATTTTGCCAAAAAAACTCCGGGGGATGAGCGGCTTGCCGCGAAGGGGGCTGGCCCCCTTTTCCATCGCTTTACGACGCCACGTCAAATGCCATGTTGGCGCGGCTGAAAATATAGTTTAACGCTAAACCATTCGCCAAAAGGACCGAAAATTATGACCGATGCGCCCAACCTGCGCCAAGCCGCGCTTGATTATCATGCCTTTCCAAAACCCGGAAAGCTGGAAATCCGCGCGACCAAGCCCTTGGCCAATGGTCGTGATCTGGCCCGCGCCTATTCCCCTGGCGTCGCCGAGGCCTGTCTCGAGATCAAGTCGGATCCTTCCACCGCGGCACTTTATACCACACGCGCCAATCTGGTCGGTGTGGTCACCAACGGCACCGCTGTTTTAGGCTTGGGCAACATCGGCGCGCTGGCCTCCAAACCGGTGATGGAGGGCAAAGCCGTCCTGTTCAAGAAATTCGCGAATATCGACTGCTTTGATATCGAGCTGAACGAAAACGACCCCGAAAAGCTGGCTGAACTGGTCTGCGCGCTAGAGCCCACCTTTGGGGCGATCAATCTCGAAGACATCAAAGCCCCCGATTGCTTTACCGTCGAAAAAATCTGCCGCGAGCGGATGAACATTCCGGTTTTCCATGACGACCAGCACGGCACGGCGATTGTTGTGGGTGCCGCCGTCAAGAACGCGCTTTTCGTGGCCAAAAAGAAATTCGAAGACATCAAAATTGTTTCAACCGGTGGCGGCGCGGCAGGCATTGCTTGCCTGAACATGCTGCTGAAACTCGGCGTCAAACGCGAAAACGTCTGGCTGTGCGACATTCACGGTCTGGTATACGAGGGCCGCGAGATCGACATGAACCCGATCAAAACCGAATACGCGCAAAAATCCGATCTGCGCAATTTGGAAGACGTGATTGGCGGTGCCGACCTGTTTCTTGGCCTCTCCGGCCCCGGCGTTCTGACCCCTGAACTGGTGCAGAAAATGGCACCCAGACCGATTATTTTTGCCCTTGCGAACCCCACCCCCGAAATCATGCCTGACCTTGTGCGCAGCGTGGCCCCGGATGCAATCATTGCAACGGGCCGGTCTGATTTCCCCAATCAGGTCAATAACGTGCTGTGTTTTCCGTTTATCTTTCGCGGTGCGTTGGATGTGGGGGCCACCACCATCAATGACGAGATGAAAATCGCCTGCATTGACGGTATTGCCGCCCTCGCCCGCGCCACCACCTCGGCCGAGGCTGCGGCGGCCTATCAGGGTGAACAGCTGACCTTTGGGGCCGATTACCTGATCCCCAAACCCTTCGACCCGCGCCTCATTGGGGTGGTATCCTCGGCTGTCGCTAAGGCCGCGATGGAAACCGGCGTGGCAACCCGCCCGATCAAGGATCTGGACGCCTACCGTCACAAGCTGGACAGTTCGGTGTTCAAGTCTGCCCTCCTGATGCGTCCGGTATTCGAGGCCGCGCGTGCCGCCCCCCGCCGCATCGTCTTTGCCGAAGGCGAGGACGAGCGCGTGTTGCGTGCAGCCCAAGCCATGGTCGAAGAAACCAGCGAACGCCCGATCCTGATTGGCCGCCCCGAGGTCATTGAGCGGCGCATAGAAAAGGCCGGCCTGACCATCAAGCTGGGCGAAACCGTCGATCTGGTGAATCCAGAAAACGACCCGCGCTACCGCGATTATTGGGAAACATATCACCACCTGATGGCGCGCCGTGGCGTGTCGCCCGATATTGCCCGCGCGATCATGCGCACCAACACCACCGCCATCGGCGCGGTCATGGTCTACCGCGAGGAAGCCGACAGTCTGATCTGTGGCACCTTCGGCGAATTCCGCTGGCACATGAACTATATCGAACAGGTGTTGGGCCGCGACGGCAGACGGCCGCATGGCGCGTTGTCTTTGATGATCCTCGAAGACGGGCCGTTGTTTATCGCCGACACGCAGGTGCATCTGCACCCCACCCCCGAACAAATCGCCGAGATCGCTATTGGGGCCGCCCGCCACGTGCGCCGCTTTGGGATCGAGCCGAAAATCGCGTTCTGTTCGCAAAGCCAGTTCGGCAACCAAGGTGAAGGCAGCGGCAAACGTCTGCGCGCTGCCATTCGCATGCTGGACGAAGGCAACCACGACTTCTGCTACGAGGGCGAGATGAACATCGACACCGCGCTTGATGCGGATCTGCGCAACCGCCTGTTGCCGTCCAACCGGATGGAAGGGGCCGCGAATGTACTGGTCTTTGCCCATGCCGATGCGGCTTCGGGCGTGCGTAACATATTGAAAATCAAGGGTGGCGGCCTAGAGGTCGGGCCGATCCTGATGGGTATGGGCAACCGCGCGCATATCGTATCCTCGTCGATTACCGCGCGCGGTTTGCTGAACGTCGGCGCAATTGCCGGCACGCCGGTCACCGAATACGGTTAAGCCTGAAACGACAAACGCCGCCCGGTTTGGGGCGGCGTGCATTCCATCAATCAGGCCGGGTTACTTTGCAGATTTACCACCCTTGGCTGCAAAAACCGGTTTGATATCAGCCATTGCTGCAACTGGCTGCTTGGCAGGCCGCGCGTCTGCTTTGGCCTTTTTCTTTTTGTTGGCGATCTTGTCACCCATTGTCCTAAACCTTTGATTAAAGACGAGGGGCCAGTGGGATACGGCCCCTACGGATCACCTTAGATGCACGGTTGCGCAATACTGATACAGATTCGACAAAGGCGCCTGTTTTCGACATCAATTATCACGGTGGTTTGTAAATCCCTACAACGTTCCCCTGTCAAAACCTGTAAACTTTCTTTCACAATGGCCGCCTAGCCCTGCCAAGAACCTTGCTCTGCCCTGCGACTGTGGCCTAACACAAGGACCAAGCGATCACGGGAGGGAGCCGCACATGGGGTATCAAGACACCTATAAAAACTGGCAGGACAATCCAGAGGCCTATTGGCTGGACCAAGCCAAAGCGATTGACTGGGATCAGCCCCCCACCCAAGCGATGTTCGACAAGGGCAACGGCCTGTATGAATGGTTCGCCGAGGCCAAGGTGAACGGCTGTTATAACGCCGTGGACCGCCATGTTGAAAACGGCCGCGCCGATCAGGTGGCAATCATCCACGACAGCCCCATCACCGGCACCCAGACCAAGATCACATTCGCCGAATTGCAAACCCGTGTGGCCGCAGTCGCCGGGGCATTACAGGCCAATGGCGTGACCAAAGGCGACCGCGTCATCATCTATATGCCCATGGTCCCCGAGGCGCTGGAGGCGATGCTGGCCTGTGCCCGGATCGGCGCGGTGCATTCCGTTGTCTTTGGCGGTTTTGCAGCCCACGAACTGGCCGTGCGGATCGATGATTGCACCCCCAAGGCGATCCTTGCCGCGTCCTGCGGGTTGGAGCCAAACCGTATCGTTAAGTACAAACCCCTGTTGGACAGCGCGATTGAGCAAGCGGATCACAAGCCTGATTTCTGCATGATCCTGCAACGTGACCAATCCCCCTGCGATATGATCGCAGGCCGCGATCTGGATTGGCACGCGGCCCAAGACGGCGTTGCCCCCGCCGATTGTGTGCCCGTCGACGGCAACCACCCCGCCTATATCCTGTATACCTCCGGCACCACCGGCGCGCCCAAGGGCGTCGTACGGCACACGGCGGGCCATCTGGTCGCGCTGAACTGGACGATGAAAAACATCTATAACGTCGATCCCGGCGATGTCTTTTGGGCGGCGTCTGATGTGGGCTGGGTCGTGGGCCACAGCTATATCTGCTATGGTCCGCTGATCCACGGCAACACGACGATTGTGTTCGAGGGCAAGCCCGTCGGCACCCCCGATGCCGGCACCTTTTGGCGGATCATCGAAGAACATAACGTGCGCAGTTTCTTTACCGCGCCAACCGCCATTCGCGCCGTCAAACGCGAAGACCCGGACGGGCTGGAAATCGCTAAATATGATATCTCGTGCCTGCGCGGATTGTACTTGGCCGGCGAACGCGCGGACCCCGATACTGTTATCTGGGCGCAGGAAAAACTGGGCCTGCCCGTTTATGACCATTGGTGGCAGACTGAAACGGGCTTTACCATCGCGGGCAATCCAGCCGGGCTCGAGGCGCTGCCGGTCAAGGTCGGATCGCCCACCGTACCGATGCCCGGTTATGACGTGCAAATTCTGGACGAGGCCGGTCATGCCCAACCCGCAGGCACGCTGGGGTCCATCGCGATCAAACTGCCCCTGCCCCCCGGCACCTTGCCCACGCTTTGGAATGCCGAAGACCGGTTTCGCAAAAGCTATCTGACCACCTATCCCGGATATTACGAAACCGGCGATGCAGGTATGATCGACGAAGATGGCTATCTGTATATCATGGCCCGCACCGATGACGTGATCAACGTCGCAGGGCACCGCCTGTCCACCGGCGCGATGGAGGAAGTCCTTGCCGCGCATCCCGACGTGGCGGAATGCGCCGTGATCGGTGTCAGCGACGCGCTGAAGGGCCAAGCCCCGATGGGTTTTGTGTGCCTGTCCAAAGGCGTGAACCGCCCGCATAGCGAGATCGCCGCCGAATGCGTTCAGATGGTGCGCGACCAGATCGGCCCGGTCGCCGCCTATAAACTGACGCTCGTCGTGGACCGCCTACCCAAGACCCGGTCCGGAAAAATCCTGCGCGCCACCATGGTCAAAATCGCGGATGGGGAGCCATTCAAACTGCCCGCCACCATCGACGACCCCGCCATTCTGGACGAGATCAAAGCAGCGCTCCAGACAATCGGATACGCGAAAGAATAATAGACAGGGCAGAGAGGGCCGCCTTGCTGTTTGCACAAAGCGGTTAGGCAACCAAGCCTACCGCATGAGCCAGTCAAATGCCTGCCGCAACGCCTTTTTCCCGCCAGACGGTATCGGCGCACCATGCGCCATCACAAGGCGCTCGAATGGCCATTCCAAAACGCGCCGAATGCCATCACGCGCCGCATCTTTGTCCGTTGTTGCCATACGGAACTTGCGCGGAACCGACGGAACGGCGGCTGTCATCATATCCAGGCGCGCCACCACTGCGCGCCAGCCGCGATACCATCCTTGTGGAATCTGCTGAACAAGGTCCGTCACCAAAACCGTCGCCGACTCCCTATGGAAAAACACCACCTCGGTCGTGATCTTGTTTCCGCGCACAATCACATGGTCCACCGCGCCGGCCCAAGCTGCTTCGGGTTCGTCGCTGATCGTTGAGTGAATTGCCGTTCCGGCAACCTCTTCCGTCAGGCTGGGTGCCGCATACACCCGTGCACCAGGATAGGCCGCCGCCCACTCCGCTAGGAAACTATGGTGCAAGGTATTGGGGGCCACCAAATGGCGGACGGGCCCAAGGGCATCAACAGCATGGTGAATATCTTGCGTCAAGGCAACCGGCGACCAAACCCACAGCCCGGCGTCCCCCGGCAGTTCAATGACAGCCATGCGCGTGGGAAACTTGAACCCTGCGGCACCCGTGACCGCCGGACCATCAAAAAGCCAAAGCTTTGAGCCAAAAGGTGTCACGATAAATCGGTCCCTTCCTAAGCATCTTCATCGCAAAGCTACACCGTGAGCGCCGGATTTTCCAATCCCCCGACCCCTGGAAAACCGTTATTGCGATCTTAAGCGCATTGGACTACCAAAAACGCATCAGATCGCCGGGTTCACGGCGCTGGTTTCCAGAGAGCTTTCACGATGATACTTTTACGGCTTGCCGCCTTTGAACAGCAGTTGAAATGGACTGCGGTCGGCTTGGGCATTTTCAGCACAATCAGTCTGGTACAAGGGTGGCAATTGGCAGCGATGCTGTTCAGCCTGCCCTTTTGCCTGATTTGGGTCTACTGTGGTTGGTTGCGGACCGAACCACAGCTTAAATACCTCAACATGATGTTTTCGGCGCTTTATGTGTACGGCATCGCGCGGTATTTCTTGATCTAAAAAATCACGGCCCCGCGCATAAAAAAGGCGGCCCCAAGGACCGCCTTTCCACATCGTTCAAATCGGCTTAGTTATGCTTTGCCAAAAAATTGTCGACTTGCTTTTCGGCTTCGTCTTTGGCCACGCCGTATTTGGCTTGGATTTTGCCAACCAACTGATCGCGTTCGCCAGCGGCTTCGGTCAAATCATCGTCGGTCAGGTCGCCCCATTCCTCTTTGATTTTGCCGGTCATCTGTTTCCAATTGCCTTTGACTGTATCCCAATTCATAGCGGTTCTCCATCATGTTTAGTGGCGTTCCCAGCACCATCAGGGTGCCTTTCGCGTCTCATCACACAAACGTCTGGTCGCTGGTTTAGTTCCCGCGGAAAGCCGACCTTAGGTGAATTGTTCGCTGATCAGCCGCTCTTCTAATCCGTGGCCCGGATCAAACAGGATGCTATGCGAAATCGCTGGGTCCGATCTGATCTCGACCGACACAACATGGCGGTGGGAAATGCCATCAGCATCGGCCATCACGGGCCGTTTTTCGGGCTCAAGCACATCAAACCGCACCGTTGCGGTTTTCGGCAAAAGCGCGCCACGCCACCGTCTGGGCCTGAAAGCAGCCACAGCAGTCAGCGCCAGCACATCGGCCCCAATCGGCAAAATCGGCCCATGTGCTGAATAATTATATGCCGTCGACCCTGCTGGCGTCGCCAAAAGTGCACCATCACACACCAGCTCTTCCATGCGCACGCGCCCATCCACGCTGATCCGCAGTTTCGCGGCCTGCGGCCCCTCGCGCAGCAGCGCCACCTCGTTCAACGCCAGTCCCATGGACGTGGTGCCATCGGCGTGGGTCGCGACCATAACCAGCGGGTTAATCACGGCTTCCTCCGCCGCCTTCAACCGCTCGATCAGCGCGTCCTCGGTGTATTCGTTCATCAAAAACCCGATGGTGCCCCGGTTCATACCATAGACCGGCACTTTCAACGCCTGCGTGTCATGCAGGGTTTGCAACATGAAACCATCGCCGCCCAGCGCCACGATCACTTCGGCCTCGGCCGCGGGCACATTGCCATACCGCTTGCTCAGCGCGTGCAACGCGGTTTGGGCGACATCAGCGCGGCTGGCGGTAAAGGCGATTTTCATCGGTGCATGTTTCCAATCGAGGATATTCTGACGCGAAAGAACCACATTATCCACCGCTCTACCAGCTTTGCCGTTTATGTCGTCCCGTCCGACGGAATACGACCTTCACCCCGTCAATGGTTTGGGATAGACAACGCGCAACTCATACCCATTCCAAAAGGAACACCAAATGTCCGGTTTCTTCACCAAATCCTTGTCGCAAGCAGACCCTGCCATTTTCGGCTCCATTTCAGACGAGCTGGGCCGCCAGCGCAGCGAGATCGAATTGATTGCGTCCGAAAACATCGTCTCTGCCGCCGTGATGGAGGCGCAAGGCTCGGTGATGACCAACAAATACGCGGAAGGCTACCCGGGCCGTCGCTATTACGGCGGGTGCGAATTTGTCGACGTCGCTGAAAACCTGGCCATTGACCGTGCAAAGGAATTGTTCGGCTGTGGCTTTGCAAACGTGCAACCAAACTCCGGATCTCAGGCGAACCAAGGCGTGTTTCAGGCTCTTTTGCAGCCAGGCGATACCATCCTCGGGATGAGCCTTGATGCAGGCGGCCACCTGACCCATGGTGCCAAGCCGAACCAATCGGGAAAATGGTTCAACGCCATTCAATACGGCGTGCGCAAACAGGACAACCTGCTCGACTATGATCAAGTCGAAGAGCTTGCGAAAGAGCACCAACCAAAGATGATCATCGCCGGTGGCTCGGCCATCCCGCGCCAGATCGATTTCAAACGCATGCGCGAGATCGCCGATATGGTTGGCGCGTATCTGCATGTCGACATGGCCCATTTCGCGGGTCTGGTTGCGGCAGGCGAACACCCCTCGCCTTTCCCCCATGCCCATGTTGCAACGACAACCACCCATAAAACCCTGCGCGGTCCGCGCGGCGGCATGATCCTCACCAATGACGAGGCGCTGGCGAAGAAATTCAACTCCGCGATCTTCCCCGGCATCCAAGGTGGCCCGCTGATGCACGTCATCGCCGCCAAAGCCGTCGCCTTTGGTGAAGCGCTGCAACCAGAGTTCAAAACATACATCAAACAAGTCATCGCAAACGCCCAAGCGCTGAGCGATCAGTTGATCAAAGGCGGGCTTGATACCGTGACCCATGGCACCGACACCCATGTCGTGCTGGTCGATTTGCGCCCCAAAGGCGTGACAGGTAACATCGTGGACAAGGCCCTTGGCCGCGCCCATATCACCTGCAACAAAAACGGCGTGCCTTTCGACCCTGAAAAACCAACGATCACATCGGGCATTCGCCTCGGTTCCCCTGCTGCCACAACCCGTGGCTTTGGCGAGGCTGAATTCCGCCAAGTCGCCGATTGGATTATCGAAGTCGTCGATGGCCTTGCCGCCAATGGTGCCGATGGCAACGCCGACGTCGAAGCCAAAGTAAAAGCCGAAGTCGAAGCGCTCTGCGCCCGCTTCCCCATTTACCCAAACCTCTAAACCTCTCTGCCCCCCCTTCCATTTCCAAATGGACTTAAATCCCGGGGGGCCCGTCAGGGCGGGGGCAGCGCCCCCTCACCCTCATCAAACCAGCCCCGGCCGCATCAGCCGCCGGGGCACATATCATCCACCTTGCAATTCGCGCGATCTGCCGTGATCCTCCGATACTCATTCCTATGACAAAGAGGCCCCCATGGATATCAAGCACACAGGCACCCGCCCGTCCGAAGCAGGATCACCAGACTATTTCACCGGACATGTGCGCCTTGACCCCGTCGTCTCCGCCCCCGACCCTGCCCGCATCCGCGCAGCGACCGTGACGTTTGAACCGGGTGCGCGCACCGCATGGCATACGCACCCCTTGGGCCAAACGCTTGTGGTGATTTCAGGTGCCGGTCTGGCCCAATCCCACGGCGGGCCGATCAAACCCTTGCGGCCCGGCGATACCGTCTGGTTCGCGCCCGGCGAAAAACACTGGCACGGGGCTGCACCGGACTGCGCAATGACCCATCTTGCCATTCAAGAGGCCTTGGACGGAAAAGCCGTAGACTGGCTAGAGCATGTCACTGACGCGCAATACGCCGGTCAAACGTAACCGCGCCACCAAAGAAAACCGATAAACGCTGCCGCCACGAGCAACAGGTTAAAGGCAACGTTCCCAGCGACACCAAGGATGCGATCCTTGCGGGCCTCCGCCACATTAATGCCGCGCAAATGCGTCATCACGCTGTCAAACGCGGCCTGCGCCTCACGCCCGTCCAAACGCCGCGCCATCTTCGGGTTTTCCGCGAAAAATTCAGCCTCGGCCAAGGCGCTTGCCTGCGTATGAATCGCGACAGGCAAACGACGCCGCGCCTTGCGTAACGTATGCTCCAGGTCACGGCCCCGCACACCCAGCTTCAATTCCAACTGGCGGCGCACCACATGCGTTTTCTTGCGAATGTCTTTTTGGCTCAGCATTCGATATCCTAAACACTCTGGTCTATCCGCCGCAATGGCCCTAAATCTCCCACCATGCTTAACTTCTCAGAATATGGCACCGTAACAGATGCCCCCGCCCTTTTGATTGTTCATGGCCTCTTCGGCTCTGGCCGGAATTGGGGTGTGATCGCCAAACGGCTGTCCGACACCCGCCGGGTGATCACCGTTGATATGCGCAACCACGGCGACAGCCCGCGCGCAGACACGCACACCTATCTCGACATGGCCGCCGATCTGGCAGAACTTATTCGCCACATCGGCGCACCTATGGATGTGTGCGGCCACTCAATGGGCGGCAAGGCATCAATGGTTCTGGCCTTTCAGCATCCGGAACTGGTGCGCCGCCTGATCGTCGCAGACATCGCCCCCGTCGCCTATGATCACAACCAACAGGGCTTTATCGACGCCATGCGCAGCGTTGATCTTTCCACGCTCACGCGCCGATCTGACGCCCAAGACCAGCTTGCCGCCGCCGGGGTCGAACCCGCATTGCAAAGCTTTTTCACCCAATCGCTGGACGTGGCCAACAAGGCATGGAAACTGAACCTTGATGTGCTCGAGGCCGAGATGCCCCAAATCGTCGGATGGCCCGAAAACGTCACAGGTCCGTTCAACGGCCCGACCTTCTTTTTGTCAGGCGCGGCGTCGCATTACGTACAAGCCGAATACCGCCCCCTGATCAAATCCCTATTCCCCAATGCCCATTTCGCAAAAATCCCGAACGCAGGCCACTGGCTGCACGCCGAAAACCCCCGTGCGTTCGAGGCCTCAGTGCGCGCCTTCTTGGATCACAGCTAAACTCAAACACGCCCGCTGCCGCCCGGCCAAACGCCCCTCCTTCTCTGGCTCTTAAATATCCCGGGGTTTGGGGCAGCGCCCCAATCAGCCATTCCCAAAACCAAAACCCGACCAGATAGCAGCCATCCCCCCTTGCACCTCTCCCCCCAAAGCCTATAACGCGGAGAATTTGCAAATATCCGGGGGCCTGAACCATGCCAAAAAGAACCGACATCAAATCGATTATGATCATTGGTGCGGGGCCCATCGTGATTGGTCAGGCCTGCGAATTCGACTACTCTGGCGCTCAGGCCTGTAAGGCCCTGAAAGAGGAAGGCTACCGCGTCATCCTCGTCAACTCCAACCCCGCCACCATCATGACTGATCCGGGGCTGGCAGACGCCACGTATATCGAACCGATCACCCCCGAAATCGTCGCCAAGATCATCGAAAAAGAACGCCCCGACGCGCTGCTGCCGACCATGGGTGGCCAGACCGGGCTGAACACGTCCCTTGCCCTCGAAGAAATGGGTGTGTTGGAAAAATACGGTGTCGAGATGATCGGGGCCAAGCGCGAAGCCATTGAAATGGCAGAAGATCGCCAGCTTTTCCGCGAAGCGATGGATCGCCTGGGCATCGAAAACCCCAAGGCTACCATCGTCACCGCGCCCAAGAATGCTGCGGGCAAAAAAGACCTTGCCGCGGGTGTGGCCATCGCGCTTGAGGCGCTTGAATATGTCGGTTTGCCCGCCATCATCCGCCCCGCCTTTACCATGGGCGGCACGGGCGGCGGTGTCGCCTATAACCGCGACGATTATGAATTCTTCTGCCGCTCGGGCATGGACGCATCTCCGATGGGTCAAATCCTGATAGACGAATCCCTGCTGGGCTGGAAAGAATACGAGATGGAGGTCGTGCGCGACACCGCCGACAACGCCATCATCGTCTGTTCTATCGAAAACGTCGATCCAATGGGCGTACACACGGGCGATTCGATTACCGTCGCACCCGCGCTGACCTTAACCGACAAAGAATACCAGATCATGCGCAACCACTCGATCGCCGTCCTGCGCGAGATTGGCGTGGAAACCGGCGGATCGAACGTGCAATGGGCCGTGAACCCTGCCGATGGCCGCATGGTCGTGATCGAAATGAACCCGCGTGTGTCGCGTTCCTCTGCTCTGGCCTCCAAGGCGACCGGTTTCCCGATTGCCAAGATCGCGGCCAAGCTGGCCGTTGGCTTTACACTGGACGAGCTTGATAATGACATCACCGGCGTCACCCCTGCGTCTTTCGAGCCGACAATCGACTATGTCGTCACCAAGATCCCTAAATTCGCGTTTGAGAAATTCCCCGGCTCCGAACCCTATTTGACCACTGCTATGAAATCCGTGGGCGAAGCGATGGCGATTGGCCGGACCATCCACGAATCCCTGCAAAAAGCACTGGCATCGATGGAATCCGGCCTGACCGGCTTTGACGAAATCGACATTCCCGGTGCCCCCGAGCAGGCCGCCCTGATCAAAGCAATCAGCAAGCAAACCCCCGACCGCATGCGCACCATCGCCCAAGCGATGCGCCACGGCATGTCCGATGTGGACATCCACGGTGTTACCATGTTCGACCCGTGGTTCCTTGCCCGTATCCGCGAGATCGTCGAGGCCGAAGAAGCCGTACGCGACAACGGTCTGCCACTGACAGAAACCGGCATGCGCCAGCTCAAGATGATGGGCTTTACCGACGCGCGCCTTGCGACACTGACAGGCCGCGACGAAGACAACGTGCGCCGCGCCCGCCTGAACCTTGGCGTCAAGGCCGTGTTCAAACGCATCGACACCTGCGCCGCCGAGTTCGAGGCGCAAACGCCCTATATGTATTCCACCTATGAATCCCCCGCCTTTGACGAAGTCGAATGCGAAGCGCGCCCGTCCGACCGCAAAAAGGTCGTGATCCTGGGCGGTGGCCCGAACCGCATCGGCCAAGGTATCGAGTTTGACTATTGCTGCTGTCACGCCTGCTATGCGCTGACCGACGCAGGTTACGAGACCATCATGGTCAACTGTAACCCCGAAACCGTGTCGACCGACTATGACACTTCGGACCGCTTGTATTTCGAGCCGCTGACCTTTGAACACGTCATGGAAATCATGCGCGTCGAACAGGAAAACGGCACGCTGCACGGTGTCATCGTTCAATTCGGCGGCCAGACCCCGCTGAAAATCGCTCAAGCCTTGCAAGATGCGGGCATCCCGATCCTTGGCACCACACCCGACATGATCGACCTTGCCGAAGACCGTGAACGCTTTGCCGATCTGGTCAAAAAGCTTGGCCTGAAACAGCCCCACAACGGCATCGCCCATTCCGACGCCGAGGCGCTGGAAATCGCGGCCGACATCGGCTTCCCGCTGGTGATCCGCCCCTCCTACGTCCTGGGTGGCCGTGCGATGGAAATCGTGCGCGACCAAGCCAGCCTCGAGCGGTACATCCGTGAGGCCGTTGTCGTTTCGGGCAAAAGCCCCGTGCTGCTGGACAACTACCTGTCCGGCGCGGTCGAGCTGGACGTTGACGCGCTGTGCGACGGCAAAAACGTCCACGTCGCGGGCATCATGCAACACATCGAAGAGGCGGGCGTTCACTCCGGTGACAGCGCCTGTTCGCTGCCCCCCTATTCGCTCTCGCGCGACATCATCACAGAGGTCGAAAAACAGACCAAGGCGCTGGCCCTTGCGCTTAACGTGGTCGGCTTGATGAATATCCAGTTCGCGATCAAAGACGGCGAGATTTACCTGATCGAGGTCAACCCGCGCGCCTCGCGCACCGTGCCATTCGTGGCCAAAGCGACGGATTCAGCAATCGCATCCATCGCCGCGCGGATTATGGCGGGCGAACCGCTGTCGAACTTCCCGCTGCGGGCACCCTATAACGCCGATGCCGCCTATGACGACGTGCTGCCGCTTGGTGATCCGATGACGCTGGCCGACCCGAACATGCCGTGGTTCTCGGTGAAAGAGGCGGTGCTGCCCTTCGCCCGCTTCCCCGGTGTCGACACGCTGCTGGGGCCGGAAATGCGCTCTACCGGTGAAGTCATGGGCTGGGACCGCGACTTCCCCCGCGCCTTCCTCAAGGCGCAAATGGGCGCAGGCAACCCGCTGCCCCGCAACGGTTGTGCCTTCCTGTCGATCAAGGACATGGACAAAACCGACGACATGCTAAGCGCCGCGCGTATCCTGCTCGAGCAAGACTTTACCATCGTCGCGACCCGTGGCACCGCCGATTGGCTGACATCCCACGATATCGCGTGCCAGATCGTCAACAAAGTCTACGAAGGCCGCCCCGACATCACCGACATGATGAAGGACGAGGCGATCCATCTGGTGATGAACACCACCGAAGGCGCGCAAGCGGTCGAAGACAGCAAATCCATCCGCTCCATCGCGCTGTATGACAAGATCCCGTATTTCACGACCGCTGCGGGTTCTTACGCGGCCGCGCTGGCGATCAAAGCACAGGCCGAAGACGAGATTGGCGTGAAGTCACTGCAGGGGTAATCCAAGGGGCATCGCCTGCCTGCGAGAAGGCGATGCAACTATCGATCTAACCACTTTATGCCCGCTGCCATGATGTGTGTTATCCAAGGCATGCCCAGCCATGATAAATCGCCTACCCGTGGGGCGGGCAGGCGATGGCAGGGTCATGGCGGCTCCGGTCTGGGTGGGTTTCGACGACAGTGCAATCAAGCCCCCGATATGACAACCGTTTATCACGAATACGGGCGCAAAGCGGGGCGCTTCAGCTTGACCTTACTGCTTGTTTTAGGCTTTATCGGTGGTCTGCAAGAAAGGGTTCATCATGTACACACCAGCCATTACCGGTAGCGGGATTTTCACGCCGGATCAGGTTATCACCAACGCCGAGCTGGTTGTCGCCTTTAACGCCTATGCCGATCTTTATAATGTCGAACACGCCGACGAGATCGCGGCGGGCACCCTTGCAGCCAAGGATCATTCCTCGGAAGAGTTTATCGTTAAGGCGTCGGGCATTGAACAACGCTATGTCATGGACAAAACCGGCATCTTGGACCCAAAGATTATGCACCCGCTGTTGCGTCAACGGTCGGATGATGAGCCCGGGTTGATGGCCGAAATGGCACTGGACGCCGCGCAAAAGGCGCTGGCCGATGCGGGCAAGACGGCGGCGGATGTGGATGCGGTGATTTGCGCCGCGTCGAACCTTGAACGCGCGTATCCTGCGGTGGCGATTGAAATTCAGGACCTGTTGGAAATCAACGGCTTTGCCTTTGACATGAACGTCGCCTGTTCATCGGCGACCTTTGGCATTCAGGCCGCAGCCGACATGATACGGTCCGGTTCGATCCGGTCGGCGCTGGTCGTGAACCCCGAGATTTGTTCCGCCCATCTGGAATGGCGCGACCGTGATTGTCACTTCATCTTTGGTGACGTGGCAACCGCCGTTTTGATTGAACGGGCCGAGGATGCCACCGGCCCCTATTTCGAGATCAAATCGACCCGCTGTGCCACGCAGTTCTCGAACAACATCCGAAACAACAACGGCTTCCTGCGCCGGTCGCGCCCCGATGGTGTTGCGGATCGCCGTGATATGCAGTTCATGCAAAACGGGCGCAAAGTGTTCAAGGAAGTGCTGCCGATGGTCGCGGAACATATCGCGGGCCATATGGCGGACGATGGCGTCGAGGCCGCTGATCTGAAACGGCTGTGGCTGCACCAGGCGAACAAATCGATGAATGATTTCATCGGGCGCAAAGTGCTTGGCCGCGCACCAGAGGCAGGCGAACAGCCCAACATCCTGCAGGACTATGCAAACACATCATCCGCCGGATCCATCATCGCGTTTTCCAAATATTCCAGCGATCTGGCCGAAGGTGATGTCGGGTTGATCTGCTCATTTGGTGCTGGATATTCCGTCGGCTCTGTACTGGTTGAACGCCACGGGTAAGCGTGGCGTATATCTACGGTTTTTGTGACCGCAAGTCACCAACGCGCCAATTCGCCAACCCCATCTTGAACGCCCGACCCGACTGCCTGTAAAGGGACCCATGGCAAAGCTTTATTTCCACTATTCGACCATGAATGCAGGCAAATCCACTGTGCTGCTACAAGCCGCCCACAACTATGTGGAGCGCGGCATGGTGCCGTATTTGCTGACGGCGCAATTTGATAATCGTGCGGGCAACGGGCGTATCGCGTCACGCATTGGCATCGGCCAAGAGGCAGATACATTCGGCACCGACGAAGACCTGTTTGAAAAGATCAAGACTCGTCTGGAGGCAGGCCCCTGCGCCTGCATCTTTATCGACGAGGCGCAGTTCTTGGGCGAAGAACAAGTTTGGCAATTGGCCCGCGCCGTCGATGACTTGGGCGTGCCGATCATGTGCTATGGTTTGCGGGTCGATTTTCGGGGGTTGTTGTTCCCCGGTTCGGCGACGTTGCTCGCGCTCGCGGATGAGATGCGCGAAGTTCGCACCATCTGCCATTGCGGCAAGAAGGCCACGATGGTGGTCCGTCAGGATGCACAAGGACAGGCCATCAAAGAGGGTGCACAGGTGCAGATTGGCGGGAACGAGACCTATGTCTCGCTCTGCCGCCGTCACTGGCGCGCGGCCGTCGGGCGCTAAACTGCGTTCGGGGGCGTTTGCCCTGCGACACCGGCCTTTAGATTATCGACCGCCATCATCCACATGTTCAAACGCACCTCGTGGGACGCTGTGCCTAAATGCGGCAACAGAACCACGTTGTCCAAGGCGCGCAACGCGTCTGGAACCTGTGGTTCAAACTCGTACACGTCTAAACCCGCACCGCCGATTGCGCCCGCTTGCAAGGCGTCAATCAGCGCGCTTTCTTCGATGATATTACCGCGGGCAATATTGATCAGCAGGCCATGAGGTTGCATCGCCGCCAGCACATCGGCGTTGATCAGGTGATGCGTCTCATCGCCCCCCGGAACCGCAATCACGACCACATCAACGGCGGCGACCAACGCCTTTAGGTCGCTGATATGTTCGGCCTCATAGGGCAAGTCCTTGGCGCTGCGGCTAAAATATTTCACCGGCATCGAAAACCCATAATGGCAACGCTGTGCCACGGCTTGACCGATCCGGCCCATGCCGACGATGCCAACGGTCTTGCCCGTTAAATGCATCCCCAACAGCTGCGACGGGTGCCACCCCGTCCACGCGCCGGACCGTACCAACCGTTCACCTTCGCCGGCGCGGCGCGCAGTCATCAGCATCAGCGTCATGCCGATATCTGCGGTGGCGTCCGTCACGGCACCGGGTGTGTTGGAGACCTGAACGCCGCTCGCTTTGGCGGCCGCCGCATCGATGTGGTTATAACCGACCCCAAAATTGGCAAGGATCTTGCAGCGCGGGCTTTCCACCTGTGCGAACAGCTCTGCCGAAAACGCGTCTCCCAATGTTGGCAGCACACCATCATAGTCGCGCAAGGCCGCGCGCATTTCATCAGCCGACATCGGCGTGTCGATATCGCGGTATGTCACATCAAAATCAGCAAGTGCGGCACGCACTTCGTCAGGGGCGGGGCGGGCAATCAAGAGTTTGGTCAATGCATGCGCCCTCCGTTTGGGACAGGCTGCGCGGGCCGCGTCAGCACAATTTCCCCTGTCTCATCAGGCAGTCCCAGCACCAGCACCTCGGACATGAACGGCCCGATCTGGCGTAGTGGAAAATTCACGACTCCCATGACTTGGGTGCCGACCAGACCGTCGGGCGTATAGTGGGCCGTGATCTGCGCAGATGTCTTACGCTCGCCGATCTCAGGCCCGAAATCGATCCACATCTTGATGGCGGGTTTGCGCGCTTGAGGGAAAGGTTCGGCACGTGTCACCGTGCCAACCCGGATATCCACCGCCATAAAGTCGTCAAAGCTGATCTCAGTCACGGGCCAGCTCCCTCGACCGATCAGCTGCAGCAGCGACAGCGCGCTTTAGCAAGGCCGGAAAACCGTTTTCCTCATCCATCAACACTTCGAGCGCGGCCTGTGTGGTGCCATTCGGGCTGGTCACGTTTTTGCGCAATTGTGTGGGGTCTTCGTCTGCCGCTTTGGCCAAGGCCCCTGCCCCCGCCACAGTTGCGGTTGCCAGTTGCAACGCCAGTTCCGGGCTTAGCCCTTGGGCCACACCGCCAGCCGCCATGGTTTCGATCATGTGGAACACATAGGCCGGGCCAGAGCCGCTGACGCCAGTGACCGCATCAATCTGCGCCTCTTCGTCCAATCGAACCACATCGCCGACGGCGCTTAGCAATTCTTCGGCCTCGTCCATCCCCTTGGCCCCGACGTGATCATTGCCAACAATGGCGGTGATACCTTGGCTGATGGCGGCGGGCGTGTTGGGCATGGCGCGCACGATCGGCGTTTGCGCCCCCAACGTTTTTTCAAAGGTTGCGATTGTGGTCCCTGCTGCAACGCTGACGAACACGGTCTTACCGTTGCCCATCGCCTGCAATGTTGGCAAGGCATCGCCCATCATCTGCGGTTTCACAGCGACTAGAACGACGGCCGGTGCGGCAGGCAGATCGACGTTCAGTTGAACGCCCTGATCTTTCAGCCAGTCAGACGGATAAGGGTCGACGACCCAAACCGATGATTTCGGCAAACCACGTGCCAGCCAACCGGCCAGCATCGCCGAACCCATCTTGCCGCAACCCAGCAGAACCAAGCCGTCTTTAGCAATACGTGTATATTTCATCGCGATAGCCCCCAATTTTTTACATTTGGGGGCAACACTTACGCGTGGCCGTAGGCCTCTGCAATGGCAACCTCAAGCGCTTGCTTGGGCGTTTGATTACCCCAGAGCACAAGTTGAACAGCAGGATAGTAACGCTCAGCACTTAGAACAGCAGCACCAATCATCGTGTCGATCTGTTCGGCAGACGCCTCTTGCCCGCCTGTCAGCACCAGACCATAGCGATAGATCATCGTCTTTTGCTCGGACCAATAGGTAAAGGCACCCGCCCAGCATTGATCGTTCATATCGTTCAACAGATGATACAGCTCGGGCAGTTTTTCGGCTGGTGGGTCCATTTCGAACGAACAGATCAACCGCAGCGTTTCGTCATAGGCAGACCATGCAAGCGTGATCGAATACGTCCGCCACTGGCCCTCGACAGCCATTGCGATTTGTTCATCGGATATTCTGTCAAAATCCCAGTCGTTGAAAGCAGCCAGATTTTCGACGATGTCGATGGGATGGATTTCGTCGTCAAGGTATTGCTCGCTTAGGGCCATGTTACCACCTCGTATCTTCTTGGGTATATCGGCACCAATGGCACCTCTATACTTGGGTGAGTTCACTATAGGGTGGGGAATATTTCCACACCCTATACAAGATATGGTGCGCATATGATGCCGGTCTGGCAAGTCTTTTTCTGGGGATAGATGCAAAAGCTGGGGGATAACCGCAGTTATTTGTGGATAACGTCACAAAAATTTCATGGTTAACAAAGGTTTGCGCGCCGATGTGGACCAGATACGCCGCGAAACCGCCCTGCCCACAAAATAATCAAAGCACCCGAACGCAAATCCGGATGCCTTTTGCTGAATTCAAACCGAACTGAAAGCGGCGATTAGCCTTTGGCTTCCATCGCGTCCAGACGGGCCTTGAGGGCCTCGTTCTCTTCACGGGCTTTCTGCGCCATCGCACGTACCGCATCAAATTCATCACGGGTCACGAAATCCCGGTCGGCCAGCCAACGGTCCATCATACCTTTCATGGCGGTTTCCGCCTCGGTTTTGGCCCCTTGTGCAACGCCCATGGCATTGGTCATCATCTGCGAAATATCGTCGAAAATCTTATTGCGGGTTTGCATTTTGGTCTCTCCTGATCAGCGGTTACTCTCTATATGGTGTTCAATTCATGTTCTCGCAAGGTTGACTTCGCCGCACGGGCAGGCTCAATCGCCTCCATGAACGCAATGATCGACTTCCCGAATATATCGCCCGAGATTTTCTCGATTTCATTATTTGGCATGACCTTTGCCCTGCGTTGGTATGCGCTTGCGTATATTGCAGGCATCCTGATCGGGTGGCGCATCGTTGTGCGCACCGTCAACCACCCCGAATATTGGAAAGACGCGACCCCCGTCATGACCAAAGAGCGGGTCGAGGACCTGCTGTTCTGGGTCATTCTGGGTGTGATCTTGGGTGGGCGGCTTGGCTATGTGCTGTTTTATCAGCCTGCCTATTATCTGCAAAACCCGTTCCAGATCCTGCGAATTTGGGAGGGCGGGATGTCCTTCCACGGGGGCGCAATTGGCGTCATCGTGGCCTTGCTGGCCTTCACCAGCCGTCACGGTCTGAACAAAATATCGACCGGTGATATGGTGGCCCTTGGTCTCGCACCGGGGTTGCTTTTGGGACGGTTGGCCAATTTCATCAATGCAGAACTTTGGGGCCGCCCGACCGATCTGCCATGGGGCGTGCCATTCCCAACCGTTGCTGCACAAGACTGTCCTGATGTGCTTGGTATCTGCGCCCGCCACCCCTCGCAACTCTACGAGGCTCTGCTCGAAGGGCTGATCCTAGGCGCGTTGCTATTGTACATGGCGTGGCGGCGCGGGGCCTTGAAATCCCCCGGCCTGATCGGCGGCACGTTTCTGGCCGGATATGGCATCGCGCGCTTCATGGTCGAATTCGTCCGCCAGCCGGATGCGCAGTTCATCACCCCCGGTAATCCGCTGGGTCTTGCTTGGGAAATCGGCGGCTATGGCCTGACCATGGGGCAAATCCTGTGTCTGCCAATGATCGCCGTCGGGGTCTTTTTCATCATGCGGGCCAGACGCGCCATATGACCGACCTGCTGGATCACATAAAGGCCCAGATACACGCCAATGGCCCCATGCGTGTCGACGAATACATGGCCACCTGCCTGCTGCACCCGACCCATGGTTATTACACCACACGCGATCCATTCGGCGTGCAGGGCGATTTCACCACCGCCCCTGAAATCAGCCAGATGTTTGGCGAAATGATCGGCCTCTGCCTTGCCCAGACATGGCTGGCACAAGGCGCGCCCAAGCGATTCACCTTGGCCGAGCTGGGCCCCGGACGCGGCACGTTGATGGCAGACATCTTGCGCGCGAGCCGGAATGTGCCCGGCTTTGTTGACGCGGCCCAGATTACGCTGGTCGAAGCATCGCCCAAACTGCGCGACATCCAAGCCGCCACATTGGCAGGGTACAAGGTCAGTTGGGCCGACGCCGCAGATGCTCTGCCCGATCAACCTCTCTATCTGGTGGCCAACGAATTCTTTGACGCATTGCCCATCCGTCAATTCATCCGCGGCAGCGATGGCTGGCGCGAACGGCAAATCGGTGTGACAGACGGTAAACTTAGCTTTGGGCTGGGTCCGGTCATGCCACAACCCGCCCTTGCCCAGCGCCTTGACGATACCGCCGAGGGTGACCTGATCGAAGACTGCGCACAAATTGCGCCGATCATGCACGCACTCTCGACCCGTATTGCCACGCGTGGTGGGGCGGCCCTTATTATAGACTATGGCGATTGGCGCAGCTTGGGGGATACGTTCCAAGCACTTCGCGCCCATGAAAAGACCAACCCGCTGACGGCCCCCGGCACCAGTGATCTGACAGCGCATGTCGACTTTGAGCAGTTGGCCGCAGCCGTATCCCCCGCCCTGCATACCCGCGTGACCCCACAGGGTGTTTTCCTTGAAAGGCTTGGCATTACGCAGCGTGCGCAAGATTTAGCCAAGACGATGGACGGCCCCACGCTTGAGGCGCATATTGCCGCACATCGGCGCTTGACGCACCCGGCTGAAATGGGAAACCTGTTCAAGGTAATCGGGGTGTATCCACCGACACAGATACCGCCACCGGGATTGGAACCATGACACTTGAAATTCTAACATCCGATTGTCTGGGTGACCTGCGACACGGCTTTTTCACGCGCCGCGGCGGGGCGTCTTCTGGCGTCTTTACTGGCTTGAACTGCGGCTATGGCAGTTCGGACCAGCGCGAGATCGTGCAGATCAATCGGGGCCGGGTAGCAGAAGCCATGGGCGTGCCAGAAACCCATTTGGTTGGTGTGCATCAGATACATTCAGCAACGGCGATCACCGTCGATGGGCCGCTTGACGAAAAGCCGCAGGCGGATGCTTTGGTCACTGCCACCCCGGGGATTGCGCTTTCGGTTTTGACGGCCGACTGCCAACCGGTGCTGTTTGCCGACCGTGACGCAGGCGTGATCGGGGCCGCCCATGCCGGTTGGCGCGGGGCGCTGGATGGGGTTCTGGCGGCCACCGTCGAAGCGATGGAGGCTCTGGGCGCGCAGCGCGCCAACATTAGCGCCGTCATCGGCCCCTGCATCAGCCAACGTGCCTACGAGGTCGGGCCCGAGTTCATCGAGGATTTCCTTGCAGAAGATCCAGACTATGCCCGATATTTCGCCAATGGCGCAGATGATCGCATGCAATTTGATCTGCCTGGCTTTGGCTTGAACCGATTGCGCGCCGCAGGGGTGGGCCATGCCGAATGGACGCACCACTGCACCTATGGTGATCCCGACCGATTCTATTCTTACCGCCGCACGACTCACTCAAAAGAAGCGGACTATGGTCGATTGATCGCGGCGATCACCCTCTGAGCAGGAACAATTTGACGAAAATGCGGCGGATACCTGCCATGGTTTTGCCAGATACCCCATCAGTTTCTGCTCCCCCTGCCCTCGACAATCCGCAGCCCGACGACCGCAGGCGACGAAATCACCTACAAAACATAGTGATCAAACCGATTGGGGCGAAATCGTCACAAATCTAACTGCGGGCGTTTCAATTGCAGAAAAAGAACTTTTTTCACGCCCTATCCCTGCCCAAAAGCCTTTGCATATTGATCCCAACGAACAGACGCCACCAATCGAAGGGGATACGATCATGAAGACGAACACACGCTTTATCAAATCCGTAGTTGCTGCCGCAGCCAAAGAAACAACGCAAATGCCTTGGGCACGCGGTGCACGCCGGGCAGCCTTTATTGCCTCACGAACTGCACCCCAACCTGTGCGCAAGACAGCCTAAGTTACTACACCCGCTAAGGCGCTAAACCACCCACGCCGCGCAAGGCGCAGTTGGATCAAGGTTTGGCGCATCGGCTGAAAAGCCATCTGTACTTCGACACCAATGCACTGCGCCCCGCGCAATTGCCTTGGGGTCGAAGGCGAGAGCCAGCACCATTTTATGCATATTTCTTAACGTGCGATCCCGCGCGGGCCTAAGCCATGCGATGCCTAAATCGAAAGTGACACAATGATACAGAACACCACATCCCCCTCAATCGTATCTAAACGAATTTCGCTCTCTAATGACATCAGCGCACGAGGCTATTATACCTCTTACCTAACACGAGGGCCGAAAATGCAGATAAAACAGCCTTGCCGAAGCTATGAAATCGTTGCCAAGCGCGCCGATGGAACTGTGTTTATCGGTCAAGATCAGGCACCTGCCCTGCCAGTTTTTGAGAACGCGTTTGCTGCTTTTGCCCATGGGTCCCCTGTCCTCACGACCGACGGGGACATTCCCGTCGAAGACCTGCACCCCGGTGACATGATCATGAAAAGCGATGGCACTGCGGCACCCCTGCTTTGGATCGGGTCCAGTTCATTCGTACCGGCTGATACCGGTCAGCGCACGCCATTGGTGCGGGTCATGGCTGACAGCCTTGGGGCGGGACGTCCCGCGGGTTTCTTAACCTTTGGTCCCGCTGCACGGATTTTGCACACGCCATTGGACATGCGCGGCGACGGCTCCCAGACTGAAGTGCTTACGTCGGTGCGCGATCTGGTTGATGGTGTGAATGTGATCGAGATTACGCCGCCGACGCCCGTCCGCCTGTACCATCTTTGCCTTGAGGATCATGCGACCATCACTGTGGGTGGCTTGCACGTTGAAACATTCCACCCTGGCATGGATTTTCTGCGCGAGGTCCCAATACGTCACCGCGACCAATTTTTGGGAATGTTTCCACATATCCGAAGCGAAGTTGACTTTGGCGCGCTATGCCACCCGCGTGCGCCGGCCAGATCAGACATGGCGCTGTCCGCTTAAGGGGTTAACCTCTTTAGGGGCTAGTGCTTAATCTATCTTCCAACACGTCAAAGGGCACGCCGGGTTCATCCTTGGCAGGCCGTATCACAAGGCTGGTTTTGACGCTGGCAACATTTGGTGTGGTCAGCAATTGCCCCGTGAGAAAGCTTTGAAAGCTCGACAAATCTGGTGCGACACATTTCAAGATGAAATCCACTTCACCGTTCAACATGTGACATTCGCGGACCAGCGGCCAACCGCGGCATTTTTCCTCGAATGTGGTCAGGTCTGATTCGGCTTGGCTGGCAAGCCCGACCATCGCAAACACCTGCACTTCAAAACCCAGATCGCGTGCATTCACATCCGCATGATAGCCACGAATATATCCGCTTTCCTCAAGCGTACGCACACGCCGCAAACAGGGGGGCGCAGATATGCCAACACGTTTCGCAAGCTCAACGTTGGTCATGCGACCATCTGCCTGCAATTCGGCTAAAATTTTCCGGTCGATCGGATCAAGCCGCGTACCCGCCATAAAACCCCCAGTTTATTTCCGATTGTTATAACACCCACGCAGTAAGGCGCAATATTCTTTCGCCAGCACGCAACAATATGATTCTGATGTCTGTTCGTGCTTTTCGTTGCATCGCCGGGAAATAGCAAACAGTTACCGACCGTTATGTAATCATGGGGTTTAAGGCCCTCCTTGGCGTCGCTATATTACGCTTAACAATTTTTGATCACTCAATTCAGGGGGCTTATCATGGCCGAGACACGCAAAACCAAGCTTTTGATTATTGGCTCAGGCCCTGCGGGATATACCGCCGGGGTCTATGGCAGCCGCGCCATGTTGAACCCCATCCTTGTTCAGGGGATTGAACCGGGCGGCCAGCTTACCACAACAACCGAGGTCGAGAACTGGCCCGGTGACAGCGAAGTTCAAGGCCCCGACCTGATGATCCGCATGCAAGAGCACGCGGCAGCGATGGGTACCGAGATTATCGGCGACATCATCAACGATCTTGATCTGTCCAGCCGCCCCTTTCACGCCAAGGGCGACAGCGGCACCACCTATATCGCTGATGCTGTGATCCTTGCCACGGGTGCACGGGCGAAATGGCTGGGGCTTGAAACCGAGGAAAAATTCAAAGGTTTCGGCGTCTCTGCCTGCGCCACTTGCGACGGTTTTTTCTATCGCAACCAAGAGATTGTGGTCATCGGCGGCGGTAACACCGCTGTCGAAGAGGCGTTGTTCCTAACTAACTTTGCATCGAAAGTAACGCTGATCCACCGCCGCGATAAACTGCGCGCCGAGAAAATCCTGATTGACCGTCTTGAGAAGAACCCGAAAATCGTACCGATGTGGTTTCATCAGCTTGACGAAGTGTATGGTAGCGACATGCCGCTCGGCGTCGAAGGCGTTAAGGTCAAGAACGTCAAAACCGGCGAAATCACGGACATTCCGGCCAAGGGCGTCTTTGTCGCCATCGGTCACGCCCCCGCGAATGAGTTGGTTAAAGATGTGCTGGAAACCCACATGGGCGGCTATGTCGTCACGAAACCTGACAGCACCGAAACCTCGATCCCCGGTGTTTTTGCCGCAGGCGATCTGACCGATCACAAATATCGGCAGGCTGTGACCAGCGCAGGAATGGGATGTATGGCCGCGCTCGAGGCGGAACGTTTCCTCGCCGAGGTCGGCGATGACGAAGGTAAAGACACGTCGTTGCCCTTGGGATACGGTGCTGAAGTAAAAGAGGGCGTCTAACTTTCGGGTTGGTGATGGTTTGTTGGGAAACAATTGCTGTTTCGCAACAAAAATCACGTTACTGTCCGTAATTTAACGCAAAAAGCCCGCAAGCCTTGATTAGGCCAAACGCACCGGTCTAAACCCCGGCAAAACAGCCATTTGTACTAATATATTGAGAGACTCATATGCAGACGCCGAACCTAGCTCCGATCCCCGAACTTTATGTCTCTTACGATTCGGCGCAAAAGCTGAAAGTGGAAGCGGGCGAGTTGGTCAGCCATGACCTGACGCCACGCCAAATTTGCGATCTTGAGCTGTTGATGAACGGTGGCTTCAACCCGCTTAAGGGTTTCTTGACCGAAGAAGACTATAACGGCGTCGTCGAAAACATGCGTTTGGCGGATGGGTCACTGTGGCCGATGCCTATCAACCTGGATGTGTCCGAAAAATTCGCCGAAGGGCTTGAGATTGGTCAGGATATCGCCCTGCGCGATCAGGAAGGCGTTATTCTTGCCATCATGACCGTCACCGACCGTTGGGTGCCAAACAAGGCGAACGAGGCGGAAAAGGTGTTCGGGGCCGACGACAGCGCCCACCCTGCCGTGAACTATCTGCACAACACCGCGGGCAACGTCTATCTTGGTGGTCCGATCACGGGTATCCAGCAGCCTGTTCACTATGATTTCAAGGCGCGTCGCGACACGCCCAATGAACTGCGCACCTATTTCCGCAAGATGGGTTGGCGCAAGGTTGTGGCGTTCCAAACCCGCAACCCCCTGCACCGCGCGCATCAGGAACTGACGTTCCGCGCCGCGCGTGAAGCACAGGCGAACCTGTTGATCCACCCCGTTGTTGGCCTGACCAAGCCCGGCGATGTCGATCACTTTACCCGCGTGCGCTGCTATGAGGCGGTTCTGAACAAATACCCCGCCGCGACCACGTCGATGAGCCTGCTGAACCTTGCCATGCGCATGGCTGGCCCGCGCGAGGCTGTCTGGCACGGTCTGATCCGCAAAAACCACGGCTGTACGCATTTCATCGTCGGTCGCGATCACGCGGGTCCCGGCAACAACTCCAAAGGCGAAGATTTCTATGGCCCCTATGATGCGCAGGACCTGTTCCGCGAGCATCAAGAGGAAATGGGCATCGAAATGGTCGATTTCAAACACATGGTCTGGGTGCAGGAACGCGCCCAATACGAGGCCATTGACGAGATTAAAGACAAGGATGACATCACCATCCTGAATATCTCGGGCACCGAATTGCGCCGCCGCCTGCAGGAAGGGCTGGAAATCCCCGAATGGTTCTCCTTCCCCGAGGTCGTCGAAGAGCTGCGCCGCACCCGTCCGCCGCGGAACAAGCAAGGCTTTACGGTGTTCTTCACCGGCTTCTCAGGCTCGGGCAAATCCACCATCGCCAACGCTTTGATGGTCAAGCTGATGGAGATGGGCGGCCGTCCCGTCACGCTGCTGGATGGGGATATCGTCCGCAAAAACCTGTCGTCTGAGCTGGGCTTTAGCAAAGAACACCGCGACCTGAACATCCGCCGCATCGGCTATGTCGCATCCGAGATCACCAAGAACGGCGGCATCGCGATCTGCGCGCCCATCGCCCCCTACGCCACCACACGCCGCGCGGTACGCGAAGACGTCGAAGCCTTTGGCGCTTTCGTGGAAATCCACGTCGAAACCTCCATCGAGGAATGCGAACGCCGCGACCGTAAAGGCCTGTACAAGCTGGCACGCGAAGGCAAGATCAAGGAATTTACCGGCATCTCAGACCCTTACGATGTGCCCGAGAACCCGGAACTGGCCGTCGAGACGGAAAACGTCGACGTCGACAACTGTGCCCATCAGGTGTTGCTCAAGCTGGAAAGCATGGGGCTGATTAAAGGTTAAGCGTACCGGACTTGGTAGAGCTAAAAATTCAGAAGGCCAGCCGCTACAGGCTGGCCTTCAACGTTTCAGCCGCGCGTTTTTCAAGATCGGCAAAGGATGCAGCCTGTGATTTTGCGGCACGCAATGCGGGCACAAGCTGTTCATATTGCTCATCCGATGCGGCCTCGACGGCGCGCTCGAGGTCTTCTTAGCTGTCGCAGATGATCATCCCATCCGTATCGATAAAGTCGCCGATATTCGGGCAGCCCCAATAGATCGGCACCGTCTCACACAGCACAGCATCAACCAGCTTTTCGGTGAAATAATTTGGTTCGCGGATGTTTTCGATCACAACCGAGAACCTGTATGGGGCCAGCCCATCGCTTTTCGCCTCGAACGGTGCATAGCCCCTGCCCAGAACCGTCACATCCAGACCTTTTTTCTGAACATACTCAACCAGGTCATGGCGCAAAATATGCCCTTCATAGTCGCGCTTTCCTGAGGCAATCAGTGACATATGTTTGTTTTTGGCGACGGATATTTCTTTGTATTCGGGCACCCAAGTCGTTCCAAAAGCCAAAAACAACCCGTTTGGAATGCGATCCAAAAGCTCTTGATGAAACGCCAAGACCTTAAAGAAACGCCGATAGGTCCAGCGCAACCACCATAAATGGCGCGCGTGAATAATCGCCGGCTCAACAACAAGGGGCGAAATATGCGCCTTTGTCCCTAGGTTAGGCAGAAAATGCATGTTGGTTTTGGGAAAGATAATCAGGTGATCTG
Organism: uncultured Sulfitobacter sp.; assembly: GCF_964021855.1. Lineage (NCBI taxonomy): Bacteria > Pseudomonadati > Pseudomonadota > Alphaproteobacteria > Rhodobacterales > Roseobacteraceae > Sulfitobacter > uncultured Sulfitobacter sp. The sequence goes on along the minus strand of NZ_CAXHZD010000002.1, from coordinate 316,936 downwards.
TTGCATCCAGTGATGCCACCGTCCCCTGTGCCAGCCTTTCGGGGCGGCCCAACGGCCAAACCAGATCGTCAAGATTGCGGTTTGCCAACGCTTTTCCCAATTTGCTGCCATAGGGCAAAACAGCTATTGCAGGTTCAGTCATCGCGGCACCTCAAGATACATTCCCGCATACCTAACCACAGCATCACAAATAGAAAAGGCCGCGCAGATGCGCGGCCCTTCCGTTTGTGCAGTTAGCAATGGGGTTTAGTGTACCATCACCGGCGCGTAATCGTGGTCGCGGGCCAAGCTAAACGCCAGCTTACGATCGCCAACCAGCGCCAATTGCTGACCTTTTGCATCGTGAACCGCATAAAGCTGCTCAAGCCCTTCGGCCTGTTCGCGCACTTCAAGGGGCAGGTCCGAGACAGCAATCGTTTTCACGTATACGGTCCGGTCCTTAAGATGCGTTTCTGTATTGTGCATTTTATTCCCCTTTTCTGATTTTAATCGTCTGAACTACTTTTTCCGGCTTCGAACGGCTTAGATCCACATGAAGCAAACCGTTCTCCATCAAGGCTTCGCCAATCTCGACCCCGTCGGCCAATACGAATGACCGTTGAAATTGCCGCGCTGCGATCCCGCGATGCAGGAAAATTCGGTCATCCGGCCCATCGGTTTGGCGGCCTCGTATCACCAATTGCCGGTCTTCGACGGTGATCGACAGATCGTCCTCGGCAAATCCTGCAACCGCAAGCGTGATGCGATAGCTATAATCAGATGTCTGTTCGATGTTGAAAGGGGGATACCCTTCGTTTCCTGCTTTTGCAGTACGCTCCAACACCCGTTCCAGTTGCTCGAAACCCAGCATATGCGGGTACGAAGCTAGTGTTAATTTCGTCATAAGACACGTCCTTAAGTCAAGCGACAGTCAGTCATTGCGGCCCCTATAGCGGCGACCTACCTCCTAAATATGGGGAGCAGACGTGGCATAAGCAAGGGCTATGCCAATGATTGGCTAACGCTTATGTTATAAGACCTGATCAAATGAAGAATCGCCTAGCCATATGAATGCCCCAACTGACCTGTCGATGAAAAACGACGACGTTCTGCGCGTCGAGCTTGCTGTTTTCCGCCGTGAACACCGCGATCTTGATGATGCCATCCAAGCGCTTGGCGAAAAGGGGACGGCGGATGCCTTAACGCTGCAACGCCTGAAAAAGCGCAAGCTGCGCCTGAAAGATTTGATTGCCCAGATCGAAGATCGCCTTACTCCCGATATTACGGCCTGATCCGATTGCCACCCCACCTATGATGGCTATAGTACGCGCTTCTTAGGCGACCTAGCAAAGGCATATCCAATATGGAAAATCCCCCCGTCGGTATCATCATGGGCTCTCAATCCGATTGGAGCACGATGCGCGAGGCCGCGAACCTGCTGGATGAATTGGGCATCGCCTATGAAGCCAAGATCGTGTCGGCCCATCGCACGCCTGACCGGTTGTGGGATTACGGCAAAACAGCCGTTGATCGCGGATTGCAGGTGATTATTGCAGGGGCTGGCGGGGCCGCGCATTTGCCCGGCATGATGGCGTCAAAAACCCGCGTGCCGGTCATTGGCGTTCCGGTCCAGACCAAAGCTTTGTCGGGTGTCGATTCGTTGTATTCCATACTGCAGATGCCACGCGGGTTTCCCGTTGCGACCATGGCAATTGGTGCAGCCGGTGCAGCAAATGCCGCACTGATGGCCGCTGGTATTCTGGCGCTTGGGGACAATGCGCTGGCAAAACGCCTCGAAGATTGGCGCGACGCGCTCAGCGCCTCTATCCCGCAGGAGCCTGTTGATGACTGATCCTTTGGCGACCGGTGCGACCATCGGCATTTTGGGCGGCGGACAACTGGGCCGTATGCTGTCTGTCGCGGCTGCACGTCTGGGGTTTCGCACGCATATCTTTGAACCCGGCGCGAACCCGCCCGCAGCAGATGTTGCCCATCATGTGACCACCGCAGGCTATGATGATATCGACGCGCTCAAGGCCTTTGCCAATGCCGTGGACGTCGTCACATATGAGTTTGAGAACATCCCGACCGAAGCGTTGGATGTGATTGAAACCATCCGCACCATCCACCCCAACCGCGAGGCTTTGCGCACCAGTCAGGATCGCCTGACCGAAAAAACCTTTCTTGAGGGGCTGGGACTGCGCGTCGCCCCTTTTGCCGATATTGCCAGCGCCGCTGACCTTGATGCCGCCATGCAAACCATCGGCACGCCTTCGATCCTGAAAACCCGCCGCTTTGGCTATGACGGCAAGGGCCAATCGCGGCTGCGCTCTGCCGACGATGCGCAAACGGCGCTTGATGATATGGCAGGCAGCCCTGCGGTTTTGGAAGGGTTCGTCAACTTCACCAGCGAAGTCTCTGTCATCGCGGCCCGCAGCCCATCGGGCGACGTCGCCTGCTTTGATCCCGGTGAGAACGTCCACCGCGATGGCATCCTGCACACGACAACTGTGCCTGCAAAGCTGTCCGCATCCTTGCGGATGGATGCGGTGTTGATGGCGGCCAAAATCCTGAACGCGCTTGATTACGTGGGCGTGTTAGGCGTCGAATTATTCGTGACGCGGCAAGGGTTTATCGTGAATGAAATCGCCCCGCGGGTGCATAATTCCGGCCATTGGACCCAAAATGGATGCGCCATTGACCAGTTCGAACAGCACATTCGCGCCATCGCGGGTTGGCCCTTGGGCGACGGCAGCCGCTATGCCGACGTGGTGATGGAAAACCTGATCGGCGACGACATGGACCGCGTGCCAGAACTGGCGAAACAGCGTGATACAGCGCTGCACCTATATGGCAAAACGGACGTAAAAGCGGGCCGTAAAATGGGCCACGTCAATATTATCAAGCGGTAAAGCGCTGCGCGATATCGCCTGACATATAGCTAACGCGCCCGCCTGACATCGTCATGGCGACACGGCGCATTTTTGCATCCAGCACCACAAGATCGGCCCTTTTACCAAGGCTCAGATCGCCGCGATCAGCCAGCCCCAAAACCCCAGCGGGCCCGGCGGATACCAACCGCCATGCATCCTGCAAGGGCAAAACGCCGCTGTCGGCCAACATGAAGGCAGCACGTCTGGGCGACGGATAGTGATAGTCCGACGCCAAGGCCGCGCCGATCCCCATTGTGATCAAATCGACGGCAGACACATTGCCGTTATGCGACCCGCCGCGCACCACATTCGGGGATCCCAGCACCACAAGGTCACCTGCTTCTGCCGCCGCTTCGGCGGCCTCTAATGTTTCGGGAAACTCCGCCACCTGAACGCCCCGCGCGCGCCAATCAGCGCGGCCTTGCGCGGTAGTATCATCATGGCTGCCCATCTGAATTCCTATAGCGGCCAGTGTGCGACATAGATCATCCAAGGCCGCTGGCACCGCATCGCGGTTCCCATGTAATTCCTGCATCAGTTTCAGATGTGCATCGGGGTTGCGCCCGGCCTTGAGCGCTTGGGCCACCATCCGTTTCGGCGCGCGCCCCTCGGCCAGCCGCCCATGCGGCAGGTGATCGTTAAAGACGATATAAGACAGCCCATATTCCTGCATCAGCGTGGGAATTTCTGCGTAAAGATCAAGCATATGGGTCTCGAACCGCAATTGCCCGCGCAGGTCTGTGACCAGCCCCGGTGCCGTTTTGCGCATCGCATCAAACACCTGTTTGGCAAATTCAGGGCCGCGCAGCCCGCCTTCCCAGCTCACGAACTGCGCAAGCACAGCGGTCGTGATCCCGTTGGCAGCCAGTTCAGCCTCGGCCGCGACCATCCCTTCGGAGAGTGTCTTCATCGCGCCACGACGTGGGGCCAGATGACGCTCGAACCCGTCGCCATGCACATCAACGATACCCGGCAGGATCATATAGCCGCTCAAATCAATCTGACGTGGCTGTGCGGCGTCCACAATCACCCCGCCTGAGACGGACAAGGGGCGATCCTCAAGACCGCTAACCCCCAGCACTCTCGCCCCGACTAATTCAAGGTCCAACATCATCAACCCCCGGCAAACAGCCCCCTTCGGGACATCCAATTGAATCCAACACCGCATCGATAAAGGTCAGCGAACGGTCAAACTTGCCGGTGTCCAGATAAATCATCGTCTGCGCAATCACCGTCGGGTTCATCATGATAAATGTATGGGTGACCGGCAGCATCAGAAAATCACGCATACCATCGACCCGCGCCGATTTCACCGACACCTTGCCATCATCACGACCCGGCAAGATCGACGAGAAATACGGGTTCAGGGATTGGGTGCCCGCAATCACGCCCAAATCAAATGTGACCGGCGGCAAGCTTCGCGGGAGTGAGTTTTCACCCGTCCCCATTTGCGCGCCTGCAGGTCCGTTCATCCAGTCAAAGGCCGGAATATTCCCCAAGGCATCGACGACCTCGCTCCCCTGATTGGGCGGGGCCAGCATGACCACACGACCGACCCGCACATCGCCAACCTCAGACACCCATTGCCGCAGCAAAATACCGCCCATGGAATGGGTCACGAAATCCACCTTGTCGGTGCCGCAGGCCGCAACCGCGTCGGGCAACGTGCGACGGGTCAGCTCTTCTACCGGGGCCTCGGTCGACGGATAGCCGGGGCGCACGACCTTGTAGCCTTCGCTTTCCAGCGAGGCTTCCATGACGGCGAACGATGTTTCGGTGCGTGCAAGCCCGTGCAACAGCACAACGCAGCGCCCCTCACCGGCCCGCGCCAGATCAGATTGCGCAGATGCGCAACCGCTGAACCCGAAGAGCAGAATAAAGAGGGCGAGAACGATTTTCATGTCTGTGCAGATAGACTGAAATTCCGACATGTGAAATGCTTTGACAGCAGCGATAACGGAAAGAGCGTGAAATGGCGAAAAATGGCCCGCGTCTGGCGGTACGAGCTGTGATTATGCACGAAAGTCGTTTGTTACTGGTTAATGCCTATCCTGACGGCATAAGCGATCTGATGTGCGCACCCGGCGGCGGGGTCGAGGTGGGGGCATCCTTGCCCGACAACTTGGCCCGCGAGGTGTTTGAAGAAACGGGCCTGCGGATTGATGTGGGCGCGCCTTGTCTGGTGAACGAATTCCACGACCCGACACGTGGATTTCATCAGGTCGATTTCTATTTCCGCTGCACCGTGATCGGATCACCCCAGATCGACCCCGCATGGCAGGACATTGAAAATATCGTGTCGGACAGGCGTTGGGTCACGAAAGGCGAGATGGCGCAGCTTAGGGTGAAACCTGACAGCTTGATTGATATCGCATTCGGCGATGCCCCGATCAGCTACGACCCGCTTGAGCTGATCGTGCGCTGACCGCCAACCCGATCCCGCCAAGGACAAGCACGGTCGCCACGATCACCTTGATATCAAGCGGTTCAGCCAAGATCACCGCCCCTGCCAGAATCGCGATCACCGGCACCGAAAGCTGAACGACCGCCGCCGTAAATTGCATCAGTTTCGGCAAAACCGCGTACCACAGCGCATAGCCCAGCCCCGATGTCACAGCGCCGCACAGGATACCGACAGCAAGGCCCGTCGGGGTGTAAAACGTCGGTTGCACAAGCATCAGCAGCGCCACAATCGGCGCGCAGATCAGGAAATTTCCAGCGGTGTTCGCCAGCGGATCAGCCGAACCCTTGCCGATAATCGTATAGGCCGCCCACCCCAACCCCGCCGCGATCATCAGCACCGCGCCAAGCGGATCGACCTGCACCGCGGCACTGGGCCACAACACCAGCACCAAGCCGGCAAAGGCGACAGCGGCCCCGATCATCTTGCGCAGCGTTGGCGTGACGCCAAACAGCGCGCCATGGGCGAACATCGCAATTTGCACCACGCCGAATAAGATCAGCGCGCCCAGCCCCGCGTCCAGCGTCAGATATGCCAGCGAAAACCCGATGATATAAACCGCCAATGTCAGCGCGCCAAAGGCACGTTGACGGTTTAATAGCTGCACCCGCGCGCCTTGCAGCAGCAGAACGAGACATAGCATCGCAGCCCCGGAAACGACCCGCACCACGGCAAAACCTGTGGGGTCGATATACCCGCCTGCAATGGCAAAGCGCGTCAGGACAGAGTTCGCGGCAAAGGCGATCATCACAAGGGCGGTCAAAAGGAAAATACGCATGCCGACTGCTTAGGCCAGCCGCGCGGCACGTGCCAACGAAAAAGGGGCACATCAAACGATGCGCCCCTTAATTCTGTCAGCGAAGGGTTCGTGAACCCTACGGCGTGATTTACATCATGCCGCCCATGCCGCCCATGCCACCCATATCGGGCATGCCGCCTGCTGCGCCGCCGTCTTTCGACGGACGATCAGCAACCATGGCTTCTGTTGTGATCAACAGGCCAGCAACGGATGCTGCATCTTGCAGCGCGGTGCGGACAACTTTGGCAGGGTCGATAACGCCGAATTTGAACATGTCGCCATATTCTTCGGTTTGGGCGTTAAAGCCGAACTTCAGGTCGTCGCTTTCGCGGATTTTGCCGGCCACTACGGAACCGTCAACACCAGCGTTTTCAGCGATCTGACGCAGCGGTGCTTCCAGTGCTTTGCGCACGATAGCAATACCAACGTTTTGATCAGCGTTGTCGCCTGTCAGACCTTCAAGCTTTTTACCGGCTTGAACCAGGGCAACACCACCACCAACAACGATACCTTCTTGAACAGCGGCACGTGTCGCGTTCAATGCATCGTCAACGCGGTCTTTGCGCTCTTTCACTTCGATTTCGGACATGCCGCCAACGCGGATCACAGCAACACCGCCGGCCAGTTTGGCAACGCGCTCTTGCAGCTTTTCACGGTCGTAATCGGAAGTGGTTTCTTCGATCTGGTTACGGATCTGAGCAACACGTGCTTCGATCTCGGCCTTTTCGCCAGCGCCATCAACGATTGTTGTTTCGTCTTTGGTGATGGTTACTTTCTTGGCGGAACCCAGCATGTCCATTGTAACGGACTCAAGCTTCATGCCCAGATCTTCGGAGATCACTTGACCGCCTGTCAGGATTGCAAGGTCTTGCAACATGGCTTTGCGGCGATCGCCGAAACCAGGTGCTTTGACCGCTGCGATTTTCAGACCGCCGCGCAGTTTGTTCACAACGAGTGTCGCAAGCGCTTCGCCTTCAACATCTTCCGAGATGATCAACAGTGGCTTTTGCGACTGGATGACCTGCTCGAGCAGAGGAACCATTGGCTGCAGCGAGGACAGTTTTTTCTCGTGCAACAGGATGATCGCGTCTTCCAGCTCGACAGTCATTTTGTCGGAGTTGGTGACGAAGTAAGGGGACAGGTAACCGCGGTCGAACTGCATGCCTTCAACAACATCGGTTTCTGTTTCCAGACCTTTGTTTTCTTCGACAGTGATAACGCCTTCGTTACCGACTTTTTGCATCGCATCAGCGATCTGACGACCGATTTCCGATTCGCCGTTGGCAGAGATCGTACCAACTTGAGCAACTTCGTCGCTGTCGTTGACAGGGCGTGCTGCTGCTTTGATCGCTTCGACGACTTTCAATGTCGCCATGTCGATGCCGCGCTTCAGGTCCATCGGGTTCATGCCAGCGGCGACCGATTTCATGCCTTCTTTAACGATGGCTTGGGCCAAAACAGTTGCGGTTGTTGTACCGTCGCCTGCTTCGTCATTGGTCCGGGAAGCAACTTCCTTGACCATTTGTGCGCCCATGTTTTCGAACTTGTCTTCCAGTTCGATTTCTTTGGCTACGGATACACCGTCTTTGGTGATGCGCGGTGCGCCAAAGGATTTGTCCAGAACCACGTTACGGCCTTTTGGGCCCAGCGTGACTTTTACCGCGTCGGCAAGGATGTTCACACCCTTGAGCATACGGTTACGGGCGTCGGTCCCGAATTTTACGTCTTTAGCAGACATAGTGTCTTCTCCTAAATTCTTGTTTTGATGTCAGCGTCATGTGAGGGGTCAGAAATGACCCGTCTGCCCTAGGATCAGGACAGAATCCCCATGATGTCGCTTTCTTTCATCATCAGAAGCTCTTCACCGTCGAGCGTGACTTCGGTACCGGACCATTTGCCGAACAGAACTTTGTCACCGGCTTTTACAGCCATCTCGATCAGTTCACCGCTGTCTTTGCGTGCGCCTTCGCCGCAAGCAACGATTTCGCCTTCAGCAGGCTTTTCTTTTGCGGAATCAGGGATGATCAAGCCACCCTTGGTTTTTTCTTCGCTTTCGGTGCGACGCACCAACACGCGGTCGTGAAGCGGTTTTAATGCCATCTTTCAGCTCCTTAAGGCTCAAAGTTATTCTCCCAAGCCACGTTCCCCCGTTCGAGGAAGCGGCCATTAGCACTCAGTAGCCGTGAGTGCTAACGACGTTTAGCTAAGGATGTCCCCTGCCCTAGTCAACCATTGTGTTGTGAAAAATTGTAACGGGCCGGATCGAACGGCCATTATCAGCCGGACCCCAGAACACGGCCGCTGGTCGCAACGGCCTCGGCCCCCTCGGGCGAAATGCCATAGATGCCTTTTTCGACCTTTTCGAACCAGCCATAGTGGTTGTCGCGCATCATGGCTGTTGCGCGCTTTACCTCGGTCTCGCGGGCGACGTCTGACCCTTTACTGGCACCAACTTCGAACAGGTATATCGCCAGCTTTAACGCGTCTTGCCTGTATGCCGTGATCAACCCGACGCGCGTTTGCCCACCGTCATTCGGATCACCCTGCCGCCGGGCGAATTCCCGCAACAGCGACGCCTTGCGTTTGGCGTTCTTACGCGGCGCATAAGGCCCCGGATCGCAATGCACCGATACCAACCCATCCGACAACCGCACGGTCATCAGCCCCAGCCCCAATCGCCGCGCCAACATGGTGTTCGCCTTGACCGCTTTATAAAACGGTTTGCCGGATTTATGCGCGACGGCCAGATACACATCGTCGCTAACCTTGAGCCGTTCAACACATTGATGAAACAGTGCCAGCGAAAACCCCAGTTTCAGTTCTACCACCACAGGTGGCTCTTCGCCCCGGATCGCGACGACATCGGCGGCACCAACCTCGGCTTTCACCACATATCCCTGATCCTCAAGAAAGGATTTCACGGGCAGGTAAAGGTCGGTTTCGCGCGGGGTGCTCATGACGCTATTGCTAGCAGTATTCCATTGGTGCTGAGAACCCCCAAGACACGCGCGATGCTCAAGGTGGTGACAAGTGCACGGCCTGCCCCTATAAGGCGCGAAAATCCAACCCTCCCCTTTGCAGGACACCGCATATGACAACGCTTGTTTTTGGCCATAAATCCCCCGACACCGACAGCACCGGCAGCCCGATCATCTGGGCGTGGTACCTAAACGAGGTCGCAGGCGTCGATGCCGCCCCCGCCCTGCTGGGCGAACCCAACACCGAAGCGTTGTTCATGCTGGACCACTGGAAGCTGGACAAGCCACAGATCATTTCGGGCGTCGAAGCCGACCAGCCCGTCGTGATCGTTGACACCAACAACCCAGCCGAGCTGCCCGACAACATCAATGACGCGGACATCAAGGCCATCATCGACCACCACAAACTGGTGGGCGGGCTTGAGACCAAAGGCCCGATCAGCATCACGATGGAGCCGTTGGCCTGCACCGCCACGATCATGTACAAGCTGATCGGCGACGACATCGCGCGGATGCCCACAAACATCAAAGGCGCGATGCTGACCTGCATCCTGTCCGACACGCTGGAATTCCGCAGCCCGACCACGACGCAGGAAGACAAGGCAATCGCCCATGCGCTGGCCAAGGATCTGGGCATCGACATTGCAGAATATGCCGCACAGATGTTTGCCGCGAAATCCGACGTCTCTTCGTTTTCCGAGGCTGAATTGCTGCGCATGGACAGCAAGGAATACGAAGTTGGCGGCAAGCAGTTCCGCGTTTCGGTTCTGGAAACCACGTCACCCAAGACTGTGCTGGACCGCAAAGACGCCTTGATGGCGGCAATGCCCGGCGTGGCCACCCAAGATGGTGCCGATCAAGTGTTGCTGTTTGTGGTCGATATCCTGAACGAAGAAGCCACAATGTTGATCCCGAACGAGCTGACAAAATCCGTGGCCGAGAAAAGCTTTGGCGCGACAGTCACCGGCGACACGGTCGTTCTGCCCGGCATCATGAGCCGCAAAAAGCAGATCATCCCGAACCTTAAGGTCTGATATCAAAGACATGTCGACGACTTAAGCGCAAAAGGCCCCTTCGGATCGAAGGGGCCTTTTGTTTATCTAGCGCAGCTAAATCACTGAAATTAGACCTTCAGCGGTGTATCGCCACGGGTCCATGCGAGGGGTTTGAACACCTCATCGACGGGCGTTTGTGCAACGTGGTTGACGTAGTTAGACATGGTTTTCTGCGCCATGCCTAAAATAACGTCCAGCACCGCACGGTGGCCATAACCCGCATCAAAGAACGCCTGCATTTGCGCATCCGTCACATTGCCACGTTCACGGAACATCTGAACCGTAAAGGTGCGCAGCGCCTCAAGCTTGGGCGTGGGCAGCGGTGTTTCATTGCGCAGCGCTTCGGAAATCTCCCCGGACACTTTCATCATCTTCGCGATGCCAGTGTGGGCGGGAACGCAGTAGTGGCATTCGTTTTCGACGTTAATCGCCTGCCAAACAACGGTCAGTTCCTCGGCATCGAAATCGGTTTCGGTGAACAGCTTGTGCAGCACCTGATAGCCTTCATAGGCCTGCGGGCTTTCGGCCAGAACCTTGTGCAGACCGGGCAAACGGCCGAACGCCTTTTGCGATTGTTCCAACAGCGGTTTGGACGCTTCGGGGGCAGTTTCAAGATCGTGAGATGGGAAAGTCATTTTGCGGCATCCTTTAATTTATGTCGGTTATGTCCATTTAGGCTTTATTGAGCGATCACTCAAGTATATAATTGAGTGATCATTCAAAATTAGGTGATTTGATGCCACGCAAACCAAACTACGACCGCAACGACCTTATCGACCGCGCCCGCGATCTGTTTTGGCAGCGCGGATGGGCGGGCACGTCCCTCAAGGACCTAGAAGCGTCACTAAAAATGAAACCCGGCAGCTTTTACGCAGCGTTCGGATCAAAGGACGCCCTGTTCGCGCTGGCACTGGGTAAATATGCCTCGGATGGGACCGACCGCCTGAAACAACTCGCCCAGGAATACGGACCCCTTGAGGCGCTACAGCGTTTTCCGGCCATGGCAATTGGCAACGAAAAAGCCCCGGCCAAGGCCTGTATGCTATCCAAAACACTGTTGGAGCTTCAGTCACACAATCACCCCCTCGCCCAAGAGGCGAACCAACATTTGTTAAAGATGGAGCAGCTTTTCGCGAAGCTGTTTGAACAGGCACAGGCTGCTGGCGACATTAGCGCGGCACGTGATCCACGCAGTTTGGCGCGCAGGTATCAATCTGACGTTCTGGGTTTGCGGGTTTCGGCGGAACGCGACGGCGTGGATGCCAACGCTATCGCAACCGAGATCGCGGATAATCTGGCGACACTCTGACCCCAAGGCCCGCACATCTTGTTGCCCCGCCTTGGTATGTATGCTTTCTGCGGTAAAAATACATTGCAGATCGGAACGCCCCAAATGACCCAGATCATCAACAACCTCTTCGAAATCTCGGACCGCTACGAGGCGCTGTTTGTCGATCTGTGGGGCTGCGTCCATGACGGGGTCAAAGCACTGCCAGATGCCGTTGCAGCGCTTCAGGCGTACCGCAAGGGCGGGGGCAAGGTGATTTTGGTCACAAACTCCCCCCGGCCCCGCGCCAGTGTGGAAAAACAGATGACCGAGTTTGGCGTCCCTCATGATGCATGGGATGACATCGCCACCTCGGGCGATTCCGCACGTGCAGCAATGTACCGTGGCACCGTGGGCAATAATATCTGGCACCTTGGCCCGCCACAGGACAAACATTTCTTTGATCCCATCGCCATTCTCGAAAACCCCGTGACGATCAACAAAGTCCCACTTGAAGAGGCCGAAGGGATCGTTTGCACAGGGCCGTTTGACCCGATGGAAGACCCCAGCGTGCTGCGCCCACAGCTGTTGTACGCTAAGCAAAAGGGCCTGAAGCTCCTTTGCGCAAACCCTGATATCGTGGTGGACCGCGGTGATGTGCGTGAATGGTGCGCCGGCGCTGTTGCAGCACTTTATACCGAAATGGGCGGCGAGAGCCTGTATTTTGGCAAGCCCCACCCGCCCATCTATGATCTGGCGCGGCGCAGGCTGTTTACCGTGGCAGGCGATATTTCCGACAAGGATATTCTGGCCATCGGTGATGGTGCCCAAACCGACGTCAAAGGGGCGATGGGCGAAGATATCGATTCGCTTTTCATCTCGGGCGGTTTGGCTGCAACCGAGACGAAAACCAAAACCCAGCCAGATCCTGAGGCGTTGAACAGCTATCTGGAAAAAGAAATGTCATCGCCGACCTATACCATAGGGCACCTGCGCTAAGCCATTTTTCGCTTGCTTTTCTGCGCCTGCAAAGTAATTAAGTGTCTCAAACGCCCTTGGGCGCGTCACTTTATTACTTGAAGGGTGTAGCATGTTGGATAACCTTCCGCGCGGAACGATCTGTATCGAAGACATCGAAATGGGCATGTCCCGCTACCTGCAAAAGGTGGTGACCGACGAAGATATCGAAATGTTCGCGCAGATTTCCACCGACCGGAACCCGGTGCATCTGGATGACGACTATGCCCAAGACACGATCTTTGAGGGGCGTATCGCCCACGGGATGCTGACCGCTGGCCTGATCTCGGCCGTGATTGGCGAACAACTGCCCGGTCATGGCACGGTTTACATGGGCCAGTCGCTGAAGTTTCTGGCCCCCGTGCGCCCCGGTGACATGGTATATGCCGAGGTCAAGGTGATCGACATTGATGTCGCCAAGCGCCGGGTCAGGCTGGACTGCCATTGTGCCGTTGAGGGCAAGAAGGTTCTGGTGGGCGAAGCAACGGTTCTGGCACCATCGCGTAAATTCGACTGATCGCGACCAAGGTCGTTTAAGGACCGTTTCGCAAATTCTGCGCCGGGCGGGGGCCAGCCCCCGCACCCCCGGGATATTTTGAGCCAGAGAAGCAGGGCCGCCGCTTGTCAGTCAGGTCAGACGGGGCTACGACCTTGGCCATGGATATCATTCGAGATTATCAATTTGTAAGTACTTCTGATCGTGGGGCCTCGGCGGCGATCGGGAATTTTGACGGCGTACATCTGGGGCATCGGTCTGTGATTGACCTTGCCCGTGATGCCTGCCCCGATGCCCCCTTGGGCGTTGTCACCTTCGAGCCGCATCCGCGCGAGTTTTTCGCCGCCTCTGCCCCGCACTTTCGCTTGATGAGTGCCGAAGCGCGGGCGCATCAGTTGGAAAAGCTTGGGGTGAAAAAGCTGTATGAGTTGCAGTTCGACGCGGCATTGTCGGCGCTAAGCCCGCGCGGCTTTGCAAAAGATGTTTTGGTCGATGGGTTGGGCTTGCGCCATGTCGTGATCGGCGCTGATTTTTGCTTTGGTAAGAAACGTGCCGGCACCGCCGAGATGCTGCGTGATTTCGGGGCCGAGATGGGGTTTGGGGTGACCGTCGCCCCGTTGATGGCCAAGGGCGAAAGCACAGTGTCATCGACCGCAATCCGCGCTGCATTATCGGCAGGTAAACCCCGTGAGGCCGCCGCCATGCTGGGACATTGGCACCGTGTTGAAGGGCCCATTTTGCACGGCGAAAAGCGGGGCCGCGAATTGGGCTATCCCACGGCAAATATGTCAATCGACGGTCTGCATCCGCCTGCCTTTGGCGTCTATGCCGTGTTGGTCGATGTGCTGGAGGGGCCGCAAGCCGGCCGCTATCACGGGGTGGCCAGCCTTGGGGTGCGACCGATGTTTGGTGAAAACAAAGCCAACCTTGAAACGTTCATATTTGACTTCTCGGGTGATTTATATGGCAAGCATGTATCTGTTGCCTTGGTTGAACATTTGCGCGGCGAGGAAAAGTTTGACGGGCTTGATGCGCTGATCGCGCAAATGGATGCTGACAGTGCCCAGGCCCGTGCCATTTTGGCCGCGCTATGACCGATCCGATTGCCGCCAAAGGCTTGGCCAAACGGTTTTGGGAGAAAAAACCCCTTGCCAAGATGTCCCCCGCCGAGTGGGAAGCACTGTGTGATGGCTGCGGCAAATGCTGCCTGAACAAGCTGGAGGACGAGGACACGCAAGAGGTCGCCTTGACGCGCGTGGCCTGCCGGTTGCTGGACGATTCCACCTGCCGCTGCACCCATTATGAAAACCGCCATCAGTTTGTGCCCGACTGCATCGTGCTTAAGCCTGAAAATCTGGACACCCATGCCTATTGGATGCCGCTGACCTGCGCCTATCGCCTGCTGTGGCAGGGCAAGCCGCTGTATGATTGGCATCCGCTGATTTCCGGCGATCCGGACAGCGTGCATGCCGCCGGTATTTCGGTGCAATATGACACCGTTTCAGAATTCGACACCCCGTTCGAGGAATGGGAAGATCACATTATTGAGGAGCCGACCTGATGTTTTTTGCCTCTGACAACGCAGGCCCCGTTCATCCGCAGATCATGGCGCGGCTGGCGCAGGCCAACGAGGGGCACGCGATGCCCTATGGCAAGGATGCGATCATGGACGAGGTGCGCGACGCCATTCGCACCGCGTTTGAGGCCCCTCAGGCAGAGGTATATCTGGTCGCCACCGGCACGGCTGCCAATGCGCTGGCGCTGGCCTGCTATACCCAACCGTGGCAAACGATTTTTTGCTCAACGACCTCTCACATCAACGAAGACGAATGCAATGCGCCTGAATTCTATGCAGGGGCAGCCAAACTGACCGTGATTGACACGGACGACAAAATGACGCCGGACGCCCTGCGCCGCGCCATTGAAAAACACCCCGACGGCAATGTGCATGGCGCGCAGCGCGGGCCGGTGTCGATCACCCAAGTGACCGAGCGCGGGTCGGTGCATACACTGGACGAGATCCGCGCGTTGACGGCCGTGGCGAAAGGCTATGACCTGCCCGTGCATCTGGATGGGGCACGTTTTGCCAACGCGCTGGTGGCATTGGGGTGCACCCCGGCCGAGATGACATGGAAAGCGGGCGTTGACGTTGTCAGCTTTGGCGGTACCAAGAACGGCTGCATGGGTGTCGAGGCGGTGGTGTTCTTTGATCCCGCCAAAGCGTGGGAATTCGAATTGCGCCGCAAACGCGGGGCGCATCTGTTTTCCAAGCACCGCTATCTATCGGCGCAAATGGCCGGCTACATGCAGGATGATCTGTGGATGACGATGGCACAGCAGGCCAATGACAACGCGGCGCATCTTGTCGCTGGGTTGCGCGCGGCGGGGGCGACGTTCTTGCACCAACCAGATGCCAATATGATTTTCGCCAGCTGGCCGCGCCGTATTCATCAAAAACTGCATGACGCAGGGGCCAAATATTACATCTGGAACGGATCGCTGGAGAGCGATGATCCCGAAGAATTCCTTGGCGCGCGGCTGGTCTGCGACTGGTCAATCGGCAAACCTGCGATCGACCAGTTTCTTTCGCATTTCTAACCGCTAGGTTTCCGCCAGAAACGTCCGGATCTCATCGGCAACCGCCGCCGGATGCGTCAGCGGGGCCATGTGCCCTGCCCCTGCAATCGTCCGGCAGGTGACATTCGGCAACCGCTTGGCCAAGGATTCATTGATCGCAAAGGCCATATCGCCCGACGTTTCGCCATCCATCAGCAGCACTGGCATGGTGGCGCGGTCAAACATTCCCGGCTTTAGCAAACCCGCGCTGTCATCGCGCAGGAACGGCTGGCTTGCCGGCACATAATGGATGCGGTCGGCCATGTATTGACGCAGCTTTTCGGGGGTCTTTGCCCAGCCGCTGCCATCGCCCCAACCGGTGTTGAAAACGCGCGCAGCCCCCATCGTGTCACCGCTCTCGTAGGCGGCGTTGAAGGCGGCGCTGTTGCGATCACCTGCGCGCACGCGTTCAGGATCATCGATCAGGGCGGCGGCGAAATAAACCGGTTCGAACATGGTCAGACTGCGCACCAGCTCGGGGCTTTCAATGGCCAGACGCAGGCCCACGGTCGCGCCAAAGGAATGGCCGATGATATCCATCGGTTCGGTCAGCAGCGCACGGGCCATATCGGTGGCGACGTCATGCACATTGCCCTGCCCGTCCCAGTCGCCTGACTTCCCGTGCGAGGGCAGGTCATAGGCCAGCAGCGTCATATCATCAGACAATGCCTCGGACACGCCGCGCCACGCGCCGGAATGGGCCAGCGTACAGTGAATTGCCAATGCGCGGCGGGGCCCATGCCCAAAGCTGCGCGAAAAAGTCTTAAGCGTCACAAACGGCCATCCAAACACATTTCAAGGTCTTCTAGGCGGTCTTGGCCCCAGAATTTCTGACCGTCATCAAGGATATAGAACGGCGCGCCGAACACGCCTTTGTCCATCGCTTCTTCCAGATTGCGGGCATAGGTGTCGGCCGCTTGCAGCATTCCTTTGTCCGCGACCGCGGGGTCAAATCCGGCCTTGGTCAGGCAGTCGCGCACCACGTCATCCTGAGCGATATCGCGGTCTTCGACCCAGACGGCGTGCATGATCAACTGACACAGTTTTCCGACATCACCGCCACCTTCGTTTTGCGCTGCAATAATCGCATAGGAAGACGGCGCACCATTTGTGGGCCAAAATGCCGGTTGCAGCTTGAACGGCATGCCCAATTTCTTGGCCTGACGAGGCAGTTCAACCGCGCGGTAATCCTGACGGCTGGGATGGCGATCCTTGGGCAGTTGCCCCCCCGTACGCCCGTATACCGTGATCAGATCGAACGGCTTATAGGTAATCGTCGCATTATGCTTTGACGCGATTTCTTCCAGACGGTTTCCCGCCAAATAGGCATATGGCGAAAGAGTCGCGAAAAAATAGTCGATATGGGGCATTAAGGTCTCCGATCCAGTCCCGGGTAGCTTTGCCAGACCGTAAGGTCATGTTAAGCGGTGTCAACGTCACGATTCTGTCACATGTTATGCAACCGGGGACTCTTTGCACATGGCTCAAACAACCGAACCGAAACTGATCTCAGGTAATGCTAACATGCCACTGGCCAAAGCGATCGCACGGCGGATGTCGCTGCACCGCGGTGTGAACGTCGGGTTGGTCAATGCGCGGGTGGAACGGTTCAACGACAGCGAGGTTTTCGTCGAGGTTTTCGAAAACGTCCGCGGCGAGGATATGTTCATCATCCAGCCGACATCGAACCCTGCCAATGACAACCTGATGGAACTGCTGGTCATGGCCGACGCGCTGCGCCGGTCGTCTGCGGCACGTGTCACGGCTGTCCTGCCGTACTTTGGCTACGCCCGCCAAGATCGCCGCACCAAGGCCCGCACCCCCATCACAGCCAAGCTGGTGGCGAATATGATGGTCGGCACAGGCATCGAACGCATCCTGACGATGGACCTGCACGCCGCGCAAATTCAGGGGTTCTTCGACATCCCCGTGGATAACCTTTACGCGTCGCCGGTGTTTGCCCTTGATATCAAGAACGAGTTCAAGGATCGCATGGACGAATTGATGGTCATCTCGCCCGATGTGGGCGGCGTTGCGCGCGCCCGGGAATTGGCCAAACGCATCAACTCTCCCCTCGCCATCGTCGACAAGCGCCGCGAGAAAGCCGGCGAAGTGTCAGAAATGACCGTGATCGGGGATGTTACTGACAAGGTATGTCTGATCGTCGACGACATCTGCGACACGGCTGGTACCCTCTGTAAGGCCGCCGAAGTACTACTGGAAGCCGGTGCCAAGGAAGTACATTCCTATATCAGCCACGGCGTCATGTCCGGCCCTGCCGTTCAACGGATCAAGGATTCGGTCATGAAATCGCTGGTCATCACCGACAGCATCCAGCCGACCGATGCCGTCAAACAGGCCGAAAACATTCGGATCGTGCCAACGGCACCGATCTTTGCCCAAGCGATCCTTAACATCTGGAACGGCACATCTGTGTCGTCGCTGTTTGACGCAGAATCCCTCGAACCGATCTATGACGGTATGTACAACCCCAACTAAGCGGGCGGGCGACTGTTGGGGCCTTTAGTAAAGGTCCCAATCATCCTCGCGGGGCAACGGCCCGATCGCAAGCCACGAAACCTTTGCACGGGCAAAGCGCGTGTCACCCCACGTTTTGAACACCAGATCAAAACCCTCTTCCGCAATATTTTCAGAGCTTAAATCACCGCGCATCACCGTACCGGCATCAACATCCCACAAGGACAGTGCTGCATGAACGGTTGGGGGTGATTTAAACGGCGTGGAAAAGAAAATACGTTGGCGGCGTTCACGTTCGCCAGTGCCGGTCCACATCTCGCCGCCATCTTCGAAATCCGAGAAAAGCAACGTGTCCCCGCTTTCGACGCCTACAGTATTTCCATCCATCCGTTTCATGCAGTGCCACTTCGCCTTAGCTTGATAATCCAATAGGTTAGCTAAGCTTAGTGTTATCATCTGAAATAGAAAAGGCCCCGCATTGCGAGGCCCTTTAATCATTTTTATGCGATCAGAAGATCAGAGGTTAGGTTGCTTGCTCGACAACCCGATGTGATCCCCAAGGGCGACCATGTCAGACAACAGCTTGGCTGCGTCATCAACAGGGCCCGGCTCGTTGACAAAGTTGTCTTTGGCCGTCGCGTACATTGTTTTGGCTTCTTCCATCATCTCGTCCAGATGCTCTTGGGTCATGTCACCCTTGGGCACGGCGCGTTCGGCAAGAACCGACACACCATTGGCTGAGATTTCGGCAAAACCGCCGGTCACAACGTATTCCGTAGCACCTCCGGGGCCCTCAACACGCAGCACACCGGGGCGCAACGTGGTGATGGTAGGGGCATGCTCAGGCATTGCTGTCATGTCCCCATCGGACCCAGGAATCTGAACGGCCGTCACCTGCATCGAGGCCAGCCGCCGCTCTGGCGAAACGAGGTCGAATTGCATTGTGTCTGCCATTGTCAGCGCTCCTTAAGCGGCGTCTGCCGCCATTTTTTCGGCTTTCGCCTTCACTTCTTCGATGCCGCCAACCATGTAGAAAGCACCTTCGGGCAGGTGATCGTATTCACCCGAAACAACAGCCTTGAACGACTGGATTGTTTCTTCCAAAGGAACCTGCTTGCCGTCGGCGCCGGTGAATACTTTGGCAACGTCGAAAGGCTGGCTGAGGAAACGTTCGATCTTGCGAGCACGGGCCACGGCCAGTTTGTCGTCTTCTGACAATTCGTCCATGCCGAGGATCGCGATGATATCCTGAAGCGACTTGTAGCGCTGCAGAACACCTTGGACGTCACGGGCAACGTTATAGTGCTCTTCGCCAACAATGGACGGGTCCATCAAGCGCGAAGTCGAACCAAGCGGATCAACAGCAGGGTAGATACCCTTTTCCGAAATCGAACGGTCCAGAACGGTTGTCGCGTCAAGGTGCGCAAACGATGTCGCAGGCGCAGGGTCGGTAAGGTCATCCGCAGGAACATAAACGGCTTGCACCGATGTAATCGAACCGGATTTGGTCGATGTAATACGTTCTTGCATGGCACCCATGTCGGTCGCCAGTGTTGGCTGGTAGCCAACCGCCGAAGGAATACGGCCAAGCAGAGCCGAAACTTCGGAACCTGCTTGTGTAAAGCGGAAGATGTTGTCGACGAAGAACAGAACGTCTGTACCGGATTGGTCGCGGAACTGTTCGGCCAATGTCAGACCTGTCAGGGCAACACGCATACGCGCACCTGGAGGCTCGTTCATTTGGCCGTACACCAGTGCCACTTGCGATTTTTCCAGGTCATCAGGGTTGATAACGTTGGATTCGATCATCTCGTGGTAAAGGTCGTTACCTTCACGTGTACGCTCGCCCACACCGGCAAAAACCGAGTAGCCAGAGTGCACTTTGGCGATGTTGTTGATCAGTTCCATAATCAGAACGGTTTTGCCAACACCAGCACCGCCGAACAGACCAATTTTACCACCTTTGGCGTATGGGGCCAAAAGGTCGATAACTTTGATGCCTGTTTCCAGAACTTCGGATGTTGTGGACTGCTCGGAGAACTCGGGCGCATCCGCGTGGATCGAGCGACGCTCGGTCGAAACGATTTCGCCTTTTTCGTCGATAGGCTCGCCTACAACGTTCATGATGCGACCCAAAGTGGAGTTACCCACGGGGATCGAGATCGGCGCGCCTGTGTCTTCAACCTTCTGGCCACGAACAAGACCTTCGGTCGCGTCCATCGCGATGGTGCGCACTGTGTTTTCGCCAAGGTGCTGAGCCACTTCGAGGATCAGCTTTCTGCCGTGGTTGTCTGTTACTACAGCGTTAAGGATCTCTGGCAGGTGATCCTCGAACTGCACATCGACGACGGCGCCGATGACTTGTGTAATTTTGCCGACTGCGTTTGCCATGTCGTTTTTCTCCAATACCTTACAGCGCTTCCGCGCCGGAAATGATTTCGATCAGCTCGTTGGTGATGACGGCCTGACGGGAACGGTTGTACTCGATGGTCAGATCTTCGATCATCTCACCGGCGTTACGTGTCGCGTTGTCCATTGCAGACATCCGCGCGCCCTGTTCAGAAGCCGCGTTTTCCAGCAGAGCCGAGAAGATCGCTGTTGCGACACCGCGCGGCAGCAGGTCGGCCAAGATGGCCTCTTCGCTGGGCTCGTAGTCGAACAATGTTGTCACCTCGCCCGCGCCTTCTTCGGTGACGAAGGAGGCAGGGATAATCTGCTGCGCCGTTGGGGTCTGGCTGACGACGTTCACGAACTTTGCATAAAAGATCGTTGCGACATCAAATTCACCCGCGTCAAAGCGACCAAGCACATCTTTTGCGATGCCTTGCGCGTCGGCATAACCGATACGCTTAACTTCGGTCAGGTCAACGTGACCCACCAAGTTCTTGGCGAACTCGCGACGAATGCTGTCGCGGCCCTTTTTACCAACAGTCAAGATTTTGACTTCCTTGCCCGCGTCAATCAGACGGCGGGCATGGATTTTGGCAAGCTTTGCGATGTTGGCGTTGAAACCACCGCACAAACCGCGCTCTGCGGTCATGACCACCAGCAGGTGTACCTTATTCTCGCCTGTACCGCTAAGCAGTTTGGGCGCGGAATCCGATCCACCTACCGACGCGGCCAGCCGCGACATCACAGCGTTAAAACGCTCTGTGTAGGGGCGTGACTGCTCGGCAGCTTCCTGCGCGCGGCGAAGTTTCGCCGCGGCAACCATTTGCATAGCTTTCGTGATCTTGCGGGTGTTTTTCACCGACGCGATCCGATTTTTTAGGTCCTTGAGGTTTGGCATGTGCCTTCCCTCCCTTAAGCGAAGTCAGCGGCGAAAGATTCGATGGCAGCTTTGATCTTGTCTTCCAGCTCATCCTTAACCTTGCGATCGTTTTCGGTGATGTCTTTCATCAGATCAGCGTGCTTGCTGCGCAGGTGCGCCAGCAGACCAGCTTCAAAGCGGCCGACTTCTTTAACGTCGATTTTGTCAAGGAAACCCTTTGTACCCGCATAGATAACGCAGACGATCTCGGCGTTGGTCAGTGGGGAGTACTGTGGCTGCTTCATCAGTTCTGTCAGACGTGCACCACGGGCCAGCAACTGCTGTGTGGACGCATCAAGGTCGGAACCGAACTGAGCAAAGGCCGCCATTTCGCGGTACTGAGCCAAGGACAGTTTAACCGGACCAGCAACAGAAGACATTGCTTTGGTTTGAGCCGAGGAGCCAACGCGCGAAACCGACAGACCGGTGTTCACAGCAGGGCGGATGCCTTGGTAGAACAGTTCGGTTTCAAGGAAGATCTGACCGTCGGTGATCGAAATCACGTTGGTTGGAATAAACGCCGAAACGTCGCCGCCTTGGGTTTCAATGATCGGCAGAGCAGTCAACGAGCCGTTACCAGCCGCATCGCCCAGCTTTGCGGAACGCTCAAGCAACCGGGAGTGAAGATAGAAAACGTCACCTGGGTAAGCTTCGCGGCCGGGTGGACGACGCAGCAGCAGGGACATTTGACGATAAGAAACAGCCTGCTTGGACAAGTCATCATAGATGATCAAAGCGTGGCGGCCGTTGTCGCGGAAGAATTCCGCCATGGCTGTCGCAGAGTACGGTGCGAGGTACTGCATTGGTGCAGGCTCGGACGCGGTTGCGGCAACAACGATGGAATATTCAATCGCGCCGGTTTCTTCGAGCTTTTTAACAAGCTGGGCAACAGTCGAACGTTTTTGACCGATCGCAACGTACACGCAGTACATTTTCTTGCTCTCGTCGTCGCCAGCGGCGGCGTTGACTTGCTGTTGGTTCAGGATCGCGTCAAGTGCGACGGCTGTTTTACCAGTTTGACGGTCACCAATGATCAATTCGCGCTGGCCACGGCCAACAGGGATCATCGCGTCAACAGACTTGAGGCCTGTCGCCATTGGTTCGTGAACCGATTTACGTGGGATAATGCCGGGGGCTTTAACATCTGCAAGGCCACGCTCGGTGGATGCGATGGGGCCTTTGCCGTCAATGGGGTTACCCAGACCGTCAACAACACGACCCAGCAGGCCGTTGCCGATTGGCACGTCCACGATGGAGTTGGTGCGCTTGACTGTGTCGCCTTCTTTGATGTCACGGTCGGAACCGAAAATAACAACACCAACGTTGTCGGTTTCAAGGTTCAGGGCCATGCCCATGATGCCACCGGGGAATTCGACCATCTCGCCGGCTTGGACGTTGTCCAGACCATAAACACGAGCGATACCATCGCCAACGGACAGAACGCGGCCAACTTCGGCGACTTCTGCTTCTTGACCAAAGTTCTTGATCTGGTCCTTAAGGATCGCAGAAATTTCTGCAGCTTGGATACCCATTTATCCGACCTCTTTCATTACATTCTGGAGGGAATTGAGCTTTGCGCGGATCGACGTGTCGATCATCTTAGAGCCCACTTTGACGATAAGACCACCGATGAGGGATTCATCAACAGTCGCATTCAACGTTACTTTTTTGCCGGTTGTCGCAGCAAGCGACTTGGACAATTTATCAGATTGCGCTTTGGTAAGCGCCTTGGCCGAAATCACGTCAGCGGTGACTTCGCCCTTTTCCACCGCGATGATCTCGCGCAGGTTCTGGATCAGCTGGGGCATAACGAACAAGCGACGCTTGTTTGCCATGAGCTCTAGCGTTTTAGACATTGTATCAGACAGGCCCATCTTTTTAGCGATGACGCTGATCGAGGAAGCCTGCTGTTCGCGCGTGTAGATCGGCGAATGGATCAGGTCCCGGAAATCTTCGCTGTCAGCCAAAGAGGCTTGCAGCGCATCAAGATCTTTTTCAATCTGTGGAAGGGTTTTGGCCTCAGAGGCCAGTTCATACACGGCAGTCGCATAGCGCTTTGCGATACCTGTAGAGATCGATGCTGTTTCGGACACGTCCATCCTCTCGTACGTCAGTGCCGGATATGCGAATAACTCGCGTCACCGGGGTGTTGGCGCGGCTTGAATTAACCCAAGACGTCAAAATCAGGGCCGATGTAGCAGACAGGTTTGCGACCCGCAACACAGTATAGTGAGGTTCTGACCGGAAACCGCCCCTTATTCTTAGCGCCCTCATGAACTGCGACGCTTTGACCCGTGTCAAACCGCCCTATCCACAAGGGTGCAGCACCATTAACCATTTGGAAACGATTCTAGCCAGCCCTTTAACCAGTACGTGTATTTCTCACACTGGTTTGACGATTGGCGACCCGACCCCTTCAAGCACGCGGATCGACCGGCGCGCGGCGCGGCGTTCCACTTTGCCCTTGGGCGGATAGACCAGTTTTGTGACCTCGACCATGACGGCGCCCCCCGCCATCATTGTCGGGACATGTCTGCCGACTTTCTCGAACAGCTTGCCGGATCGCATCCAGATGCGCCGCGGTGACGGCATTTGATATAGGGCACCCAATTGGCGTTCGGGCAGAAACTGGTGTTTGCGCAACTGCGTCTCAAGCTGGCCGGGCGAATAGGGCCGCCCATAGCCAAACGGCGTAAGATCACGCCGCGCCCACAGGCCCGCGCGGTTGGGCACGATAAACAGCGCCCTGCCCCCCGGCCCCAGAACGCGCCAGCATTCTTCCAGCAGATCACCCTGCCTGTCCGATGTCTCTAGCCCGTGCAGCAAAACCAGCTTGTCCACATGGCCTGTTTCAATCGGCCAAAGCGTTTCTTCGGTCAGGACAGATGTGTTTGCCATTCCAGCCGGCCACGGCATCACCCCTTGCGGGCCGGGCATCAGGGTCATCACCCTGCGCGCATCCGCCAGATAGGGCCGCAGCAACGGAGCCGCAAAGCCGAAACCCACCACGGTCTGACCCTTCGCTTCGGGCCACAGCTCGAGCATACGGCTGCGCAACGAGAACTGCGCGGCACGACCAAGCGCGCTGCGATAATAAAAGTTGCGCAAATCTTGTACATCAAGATGCATGAGGCGAGCCTTTTGACGGAGCTGATGGTCGGACCTTAGCCGGAACCGTTCATTTGCAAAAGAGACATGGCACCCCCGATTCAATTCCCGCGCAGTTCGGACACATAAACCCTTGCCGCCGGATCGCCCGTTATCCCCTTGCCCCCCAGTCTGCGCCAGCTACTATTAACTAAACCACCCAGACAGGAGCCACCTAATGCCATTCGATCTTGTGACCATTCCCTGCCTGTCGGACAATTATGCCTTTCTGTTGCGCGAGCAAGACAGCGGGCAAGTCGCGCTGATCGACGTGCCCGAAGCCGCCCCCATCTCAGCCAAGTTAAAGGAACTTGGCTGGACGTTGTCGGAGATTTGGCTGACCCACCACCACCCCGACCACATCCAAGGGGTACCTGATCTGACCGCCGAACATCCGGCACGTATTTTAGGGGCCAAAGCAGATGAACATCGTCTGCCCGCGCTGGATCATGCGCTCAACGACGGTGAAACCTTCCAATTCGCGGGCCATGATGTGCAAGTGATGGACGTTTCTGGCCACACGGTCGGGCATATCGCGCTTTATGTCCCTGATGCGAAATGCGTCTTTACCGCCGATAGCCTGATGGCGCTTGGCTGTGGTCGCCTGTTCGAAGGCACGCCCGCGCAGATGTGGGACAGCATGCAAAAGCTGATGAAACTGCCCGCAGATACCATCGTTTGCTCAGGCCACGAATACACCCAATCAAACGCAAAATTTGCGTTAACGGTTGATCCTGAAAATCAGGCACTTATATCTCGTTCAAGAGAAATCGATCAGGCGCGCAAGGATGGCGTGCCGACGGTGCCCTCGACGCTTTCAACGGAACTTCAAACCAATCCGTTTTTGCGCCCCGCCGATCCGGGCATTCGCGCACAACTGGGAATGGTAAACGCCACCGACACTGATGTGTTTGCTGAAATTCGCGCCCGCAAAGACAGGTTCTGAGCGCCGCAATCATGGTCAAAACCACCCGTTCACGTTAATTGTGACGAGAATACTACAAAAAAGCCTTGAAGCT
Source organism: uncultured Sulfitobacter sp. (assembly GCF_964021855.1). Lineage (NCBI taxonomy): Bacteria > Pseudomonadati > Pseudomonadota > Alphaproteobacteria > Rhodobacterales > Roseobacteraceae > Sulfitobacter > uncultured Sulfitobacter sp. The sequence goes on along the minus strand of NZ_CAXHZD010000002.1, from coordinate 291,381 downwards.
TTGCCATGATCAACCAAACTCTAATACTATGAGGCCATGTTCGGCTCAGGTACGCCTATCCCGTAGGCACCGAACCGACACAGATCGAAAAGGAGCACGCCCGTGCCTTCATTCTCGTCTACTTTAGAACAAGCCATCCACTCCGCTTTGGCGCTAGCAAACGCGCGCAAGCACGAGTTTGCAACGCTTGAACATTTGCTGCTGGCCCTGATTGATGAACCAGATGCGGTTCAAGTCATGAAAGCCTGTTCGGTCAACATGACGGAACTGCGCGAAACCCTCGTTGAATTCGTCGACGAGGACCTGAGCAATCTGGTGACCGATATCGACGGTTCTGAGGCCGTGCCAACCGCTGCGTTCCAGCGGGTTATTCAGCGCGCCGCGATCCATGTGCAATCCTCGGGCCGCACCGAAGTGACCGGCGCGAACGTGCTTGTCGCGATCTTTGCCGAACGCGAAAGCAACGCCGCCTACTTCCTGCAAGAACAGGATATGACCCGCTATGATGCGGTGAATTTCATCGCCCATGGCGTGGCAAAAGACCCTGCATTCGGTGAACCACGCTCTGTCTCGGGTGCCCCCGAACACGAGGAAGAAACCCAAGGCGTGACCGACGGCGACAAGAAAGAAACCGCGCTTGAGAAATATTGCGTGGATTTGAACGCCAAGTCGCGCGAAGGCGACATTGATCCGCTGATCGGCCGCGAAGCCGAGGTCGAGCGGTGCATTCAAGTGCTGTGCCGCCGCCGCAAGAACAACCCACTTTTGGTCGGTGATCCGGGCGTTGGTAAAACAGCCATCGCCGAAGGTCTGGCGCGCAAAATCGTTGCGGGCGAAACACCCGAAGTGCTTGCCGAAACCACCATCTATTCCCTCGACATGGGGGCCCTGTTGGCCGGTACGCGCTACCGCGGTGATTTCGAAGAGCGTCTGAAAGCCGTCGTAACCGAGCTTGAAGAGCATAAAAACGCTGTGTTGTTTATTGACGAAATTCACACCGTCATCGGCGCTGGCGCGACATCAGGCGGCGCAATGGATGCGTCTAACTTGCTGAAACCTGCGCTTGCGGGCGGCAAACTGCGCACCATGGGTTCAACAACCTACAAAGAATTCCGCCAGCATTTTGAGAAAGACCGCGCCCTTGCACGTCGTTTCCAAAAGATCGACGTAAACGAGCCGTCTGTCGAAGATGCGGTGAAAATTCTGCGCGGTATCAAGCCTTACTTCGAGGATCACCATTCGGTCAAATACACTGCTGACGCGATCCGTACCTCTGTGGAACTGGCACACCGTTATATCAACGACCGCAAATTGCCGGATTCGGCCATCGATGTGATCGACGAAGCCGGGGCCGCACAACATCTCGTCGTCGCCTCAAAGCGGCGCAAAACGATTGGTACGAAAGAGGTCGAGGCTGTGGTCGCCAAAATCGCCCGCATCCCGCCTAAGAACGTGTCGAAAGACGATGTTGTAGTCCTCAAGGATCTCGAAGCATCGCTTAAGCGTGTTGTGTTCGGTCAAGACAAAGCGATTGATGCGTTGGCGTCAGCGATCAAGCTGGCCCGTGCGGGTCTGCGCGAGCCGGAAAAACCCATCGGGAACTACCTGTTCGCGGGTCCAACCGGCGTGGGTAAAACCGAGGTCGCAAAACAATTGGCCGACACCCTGGGTGTAGAGCTGCTGCGCTTTGACATGTCCGAGTATATGGAAAAGCACGCCGTTTCGCGGTTGATAGGGGCCCCTCCCGGCTATGTCGGGTTTGATCAGGGCGGCATGCTGACCGACGGCGTCGATCAACACCCGCATTGCGTGCTGTTGCTTGACGAGATGGAGAAAGCACACCCGGACGTCTACAACATTCTGTTGCAGGTGATGGACCACGGCAAGCTGACCGACCACAATGGCCGGACTGTCGATTTCCGCAATGTTGTGCTGATCATGACGTCCAACGCGGGTGCATCCGAACAAGCGAAAGAGGCAATCGGCTTTGGCCGTGATCGCCGCACCGGAGAGGACACTGCCGCAATCGAGCGGACGTTCACGCCGGAATTCCGCAACCGTCTGGATGCCGTGATCAGCTTTGCGCCACTGCCCAAAGAAGTCATCATGCGTGTGGTCGAGAAGTTTGTTCTGCAGCTTGAAGCACAATTGATGGACCGCAATGTCACGATTGAGCTGTCCACCAAAGCCGCTGAATGGCTGGGCGACAAAGGCTATGATGCGAAAATGGGTGCACGTCCTTTGGGCCGCGTGATCCAAGAATACATCAAAAAGCCGCTGGCCGAAGAATTGCTGTTCGGCAAATTGGCCAAGGGTGGTGTCGTCAAAGTTGGCGTCAAGAAAGGCGAATTGGACCTGACGGTTCTGGGGGCAGAAAACCCCAAGCTGACAGGAAACAAGCCGCCGCTCTTAACGGCAGAATGAAGCTAACCGGCGCGGCGCTCAGCCTCGCCATGGCCTCTGCCAGCCCCGCGCTGGCAGAGGCCTTTTTGCTTTCATTGCCCATCGACTGCGATCTCGCCACTGACTGCTATATTCAGCAATATGTCGACAGCGACCCGTCGCCCGTCGCCTCGGATTTCACCTGTTCCACGCTCAGCTATAACGGTCACAAAGGCACCGATTTTGCCCTGACCAGCCGCCGCGATATCAGGCGTAACATCCGCGTTTTAGCCAGCGCCGCCGGGCGTGTTAAAGGCGTGCGGGACGGTATGGACGATGTCAGCTATTCCGCTGCCCACGCAGATGACATTACTGGCCGTGAATGTGGAAACGGCGTGGTTATTGATCATGGGGACGGTTGGGAAACCCAATATTGCCACCTGAAAAAGGGGTCGGTGATTGTAAAACTTGGCCAACAGCTGTGGCAGGGGCAGGAATTGGGCTTTGTGGGCCAATCCGGCAAGGCCGCATTCCCGCATCTGCACCTGTCCGTGCGCAAAGATGGCAAGGTGATTGATCCCTTTGACCCCGATGGCATCGCGACCTGCGCCACCCCGGGCGACAGCAACCTGTGGAAGGATCGCCCAGACTATCGGCCCGGTGGCTTGATCGGTGCCGGATTTGCGCGGGAAATCCCTACGTTTGATGACATCAAAGCCGGTACAGTCGATGCGCAGACACTGCCGACCGATGCGCCCGCCTTGGTGATTTGGGGGTATCTGTTTGGCAGCCAACCCGGCGACATCCTAAAACTGTCGATCACCGGCCCCCAAGGCGTGGTAATCGCGGATGACGTCACATTGACCAAGACACAGGCACAATCCTTTCGCGCTATCGGTAAAAAGCGCCGGGGCAAACCTTGGCCCATGGGCAGCTATAGCGGCGAAGTGACCCTGATGCGCGGCACAGATACCCTGGGTCACGAGACGGTCCAAATCGACGTCCGGTAACTCTATTTTTCGGTAAACTTCAGCTCGATCCGGCGATTTTGTGCGCGGGCTTCTTCGGTATCACCGGTCGCGACGGGCTGGTATTGTCCGAACCCGTTTGCGGCCAGTCTGTTCGGCGATATCCCTAAGAAGTTGATCATATATTTCACCACGGACAAAGCGCGGGCTTGGCTAAGTTCCCAGTTGTCCTCGAACTCCCCCAGCCCCGAAAGCGGTTGGTTGTCGGTGTGACCGTCCACCCGAATGACCCAGTCGATCTCGGGTGGGATCTCTGACGCTACATTGCGCAGGATGCTTGCGACCTTGGCAATTTCATTCCGGCCATCGTCCGACAGCGTGGCGGCCCCGGGCGGGAATAACACCTCGGACGAAAATACAAATCTGTCCCCTTCGATACGCACGCCGGCCTGATTGCCCAATAGATTACGCAGGCGGCCAAAAAACTCTGATCTATACTGCTCAAGGTTTTTCGTTTCTGCCTCCAGGCGCTTGCGTTCAGCGGCTTCCAGCTCCGCGCGGCGGCGTTCTTCGGCGGCGACGCGGGCCAATGCCGTGTTCAGGTCTGATCCAAGCGACTGCAACTGCACCTCTTTCGCGGCATCGCGCGCCACGGCGTCATCCAGCAAGGCCTGCAATTCACCCAACTGCCCACGCAAGGACGCGACCTGCTGGTTCAACAATTCTGTCTGACGCTGCGCTTTGGCGCTGATCTCTTGCTCCTCGGTCAACGCAGTCCGCGCCACCGCCAAAAGTGCGGCCCGCTTTTCTGCATCTGTCATTTGCGCGGCGGCCTGTGCAGCGGCCTCCTGCCGCGCCGCTTCGGACGCATCCAGCTGCGCATTCAATTCGGCCTCGGCGGCACGGGCGGCGGCCAACAACGTCAACGTGTCTTCGGCATCTTTGCGCTGCGCCTCAAGCGCGAGCGTCATGGCGGTTAGCTCTGCATCCGCATCCTGCAACTTGGCCCGCAGCAACTCTGCCGCTGCGGCCTCTGCCAGCTTGGCAGCTTCAGCATCTGACAGCGCATCAACGGTTGCCAACCGGTCAGCTTCCGCTTGTGCGAGGGCTGCGGCATTGGCCTTTTCTGCACTGGCCAGTTGCGACTGCACGTCGGCATTGCGGGCGCGCAGATCGGCAACCAGTGCATCCAGCGCTTCGCGGCGCGCAGCGGCCAGCCGTGCCGCTTCGGCCTGCGCATCTGTTTCGCTGCGCGCCTGAGCCAAAGCAAGGTTGAGCGCCTCTTGCGCGCTGAGCAAATCGGCTTGTTCACCTTCAAGCGAGGTGACACGCGCCTGCGCGTCGTCGCGTTGCGACAGCAAACTCGCTACCTGTGCCTCGAACGACGTGATCTGTGCCTGCGCATCCTGCAACTGCGCGGCCTGCGCTTGCGCGGTTGATGTCAGCGATGCGATCAACGCCGCCTGCTCTGCCGCCCGATCCTGAGCCGATGTAAGCGAAGCGTTCAACGCCCCCACCCGTGCCTCAAGATCGGCACTGGTCTGGCGTTCCATCCCAAGGGCTTGCGCAAGGGCAGCGACCTCACCCGAGAGGGAATTCAATTCGTCTTCCTGTCCGCTGATCCGTTGGGTTTGCACCGCTTGCAGTACCATAAAAATGGTCAACACAAACATCAGCACCAGCAAAAGCCCCGTCATCGCATCGACGAAACCCGGCCAGATGGAGGATTGAAACCGTGATCCTGAGCGTCGGGAAAGCGCCATCCTAGCTGTCCTCGGACGTGGGCTTATCCGGGCTGCGCATGCGGCGTGGTTCTGGGGCGCGCGGTGCGGACAGCGCCTTGGCCAGCAAGGAGATATCTTTGCGCAGCTCGGCCATCGTTTCTTGCCGCCCGGCCGAGATTTCCTCGAGTATCCGCAGCATCTGAACGTCGATCGACCGCAGGCGCATGCGGCTTTCGGCATCAACCTGATCGTCGGTTTCTTGCCCTTCCAGCACTGCGATCATGCGTTCTTGGCCTTTGGCGATCCGGTCCAGGCTGTCGTTGGTTATGTCGCCCTGCGTATTGCGTTCCGTCAGCGCCCCAACGGCCGTGGCAAGCATCCCGAGACGCGTGTTCAAAGCCATCTGGCTTTCTGTCGACTGGCCGATCAGTTCTCGGAACGTGTCCATCTGTTCGGTAATGTGGTCCAGCACACCTGCGACCGCACCCTGATCTGAAGGGCCGTCTTCCCCGGCTGAAAAACCGATCCGCGTGATCGAGCTGAGCCAGTCTTCCAGTTCTTGATAGAACCGGTTTTGGCCGTGCCCTGCGAATAGTTCGAGCAGTCCGACAACCAGCGACCCCGCCAAGCCCAGCAAGGACGACCCAAAGGCAACGCCCATACCGCCCAGTTGCGATTCAAGTCCGGTCATGAGCCGCGCGAACATATCGGTGCTACCGTCGCCCTCTTGCGGGGCGAGGCTGCGAATGGTTTCAACCACCGCCGGAACAGTCGTCGCCAATCCGTAAAAGGTCCCCAAAAGGCCAAGGAAGATCAACATGTTGACGATGTAGCGCGTAATTTCGCGCGCCTCGTCTATGCGGGTACTTACCGAATCCAAGATCGATCGGGTTGATGTCGCGTTTACCTGCATCCGTGCGCCGCGTGTGCGCAAAAGCGATGCAAGCGGAGCCAGCAACTGCGGGGCAACCGTATCAGGGTCCGGCGCGTCCGAGGCAAAGTTTTCGATCCAGCGCACCGATCCGATCAGTTGTAACACCTGATAGAAACAGGCGATCACACCGATGAAAAACACCGCAATAATGACGCCATTCAGATAGGGGTTTGCGGCAAAAATGGGCAAGACGCTGGGCAGTGCCAAAAACGCACCCGCCCCGGTCAGCCCCAGTGCGATCAGCATCAACGTAATCTGCCGTACCGGCTGGGAAAATTGTGGTTTAGACTCGCGGTCTGACTGCGCCATGCCTCATTGATCCTGACACTTTTGTGCTTCTATTGTGGTACCTTACACCCAACCCCGACCATTATGCCAAGGATTTATGCGCAAAGCTGCTTCACACGGTTGTGCAACCACTCGAGCGACGCGTCATGCAGCCCGATTTGCGACAGGTGGCTGGCCGTGTTGAACAAATATTCCGTATTGGGGCCCATGCCCCCCACAGCGGTTGTGATAATTTGGGCCTGTTCTTCCAAGGGCATGCCGCCGCAATACTGGTCGTGATCCGCATCAATCACATAGACCAACGCCGCAACGGTACGCCCGTCCGTCAACTGAACATCAAGGGTTTTTTCCACATAGGCCGAAGAGATCAGTTCGCGTTCGCGCAGGTATTCAAGCGTCTGTTCCTCTTGCCCCGGTGCGACGCGCAGCGCCATGCCATCGCACGCCCTGCCTGTCATCGCATCAAGCGCCAGCACCAAGCCCGGATGATCAACCGTGCCGCGATGGTGGATCGAGCGCATGCAAAACGACCGGGCATATCCCGGCAGGCGGCCGATCACGCTTTCCGCGACGTCAAACCCCGGTTTCCACAGCAAACTGCCGTATCCGAACACCCACATTTCCATCCTACTGGTCCTTTGTCTCCCGCATGGTTAAAGCGGGTTCATCTGTCGTGTTAATAAGGTTTTTGTCGCCATGGGCAAGCTGATCGGAATAGTCGTTGTTGTCGCCGTTATCTGGTGCGGGTGGTGGGCGATTGCCTCTGCCGGTATGCAGCGCGGCATTGTCAAATGGCTGGATGCGCGCCGTGGCTTGGGCTGGCAGGCTGACGTTAAAGATGTGCAAAAACTTGGCTTCCCCCTGCGCTTGCACAGCCGATTGAACGATGTCGCTGTTGCGGACCCTACCACGGGCGTCGCGGTCAGCATGGACCGGCTGGATATTTCAACGCCGACCTATTGGCCGGGATATGTCACCGTGGCGCTGCCGGAAACACCGATCACTTTGGCCAACCCAAATTTGCGCGCCACCTTGACCGCGAAAAAGGCCGTCGCTGATTTACGCCTGCGCCCCGGCACGTCGCTGCAGTTGGAAAGCCTAGGCTTGTCCGGTGGCGCATGGTCGCTGGATAAGGGATCAGACAGTATCGTTGCAGCGGACACGATTGATTTGACGATGATCCAGCAAGCGGCCAACACGCCGGTTTATGCGCTGAATATGAACGCAGACAACCTTGCCCCCGGCACGTCTTCGCGCAGTTTTGTGGGGTTGTCCGACGACTGGCCGGCGACATTTGACGCTTTCACCGCCGATCTGACAGTCACCTTTGACAGCATGTGGGACCGTCGCGCGCTTGAGCGCCGCCGCCCGCAGCCCCGCGTGATCGATCTAAAGCGCGCGCATGTCACTTGGGGCGACATCGAAATTCTGGCCACCGGTGATTTGACCGTGAACGAAGACGGACTCATCGGGGGCGAGCTGGCCGTGAAGGCCGAGAACTGGCCCGCCCTGCTGGATATGGTGGAAAGTGCCGGATACCTGCCGCCCAATATGCGCCCACAGGCCGAACAAATGCTAAAAGGGCTGGCGCAAATGACCGGCAAGACAACGGGCCTCGACCTCACGCTCAGCTTTAACGAAGGGCGCATGTCGATGGGATTCATTCCGCTGGGCCGCGCGCCCCGCATTATCCTGCGCTAGGGTTACCGGCAGTAAGATCCGTTGCGATACCGGGCCGTATCAAAATGGAAATGGTCCTGATGAAACCGGTCGGCGTTCGGGCCTAAAACGGTGCCGAACGGCCCGCAGGCCCCCTTGTGCACGCGCCGCATCGCTTTCCTGCTTTGGGCAGCGTTCCAACCGTTCAGCACGGTCACCTCGGCACCGCTGTGTAGTTGGAACGCCGAAATATCAATGGCGCGGCCGCGCCCGTGTTCCGATATCTTGCCGCCCGGCAGATTGTTCCGCGTCCGGCAGGCGTAATGCGCGGCCACACGCAACCCCCGCAGCCCACCCTTTTTGGCAAAGGCGGGCTTTGCCGATCCTTCGATCCACCCCTTAAGGGCCGTTGCTGTGGTGCAATCCATCACTGCCGCCTGGCTTAGCCTGACACCTGAAACCGATTCGACCTGCACGGCATTATCGATCCCACAGCCCCTAAGCTTGGGTTTCACGCGGCCAATTGCCTTGCCTTGAATTGCGATGTCACCGCACACCGCCCCTTTGGCCAGCAATGCGCGCTGCGTTTGAGCCTGTTTTTCAACGCGCCTGCTGCGCAAGTTGGGCCGCAGCGATACCACGATCCCGTTATCACGCGTGATTGCGGTTTCAGTCACATCAGCGCGCAGGTTGGGCCGGATGCTACCAGATGGCTCAAGCGTCAGAATATTACCGCGCAATACAGGACGCAGCGATCTGTCTGGCCCTGCCACGGCTGCGCCGGACAGCAAAAGGCATATACATGCCCAGCGGATCATTTCTTGGCCGGTTGGCGACCAAAGTTCGGGGCGTCCGTATCTTGCCCCGCCTCAATGATACCGCGGCGGATGGCACGTGTGCGGGTGAAATAAGCGTGCAAGTGGTCGCCATCCCCCGTGCGAATGGCGCGTTGCAGGGCAAAGAGTTCTTCCGTGAACCGCCCAAGAATCTCAAGCGTCGCGTCCTTGTTCGTGAGGAACACATCGCGCCACATGGTCGGATCAGACGCTGCAATCCGGGTGAAATCCCGAAAACCAGCGGCGGAATATTTGATAACTTCGCTATCGGTCACGCGGCGCAAATCATCTGCGACACCCACCATCGTGTAGGCGATCAGGTGCGGGGCATGGCTAGTGACGGCCAAGACAAGGTCATGATGCTCTGCATCCATTTCCTCGACATTGGCACCCAGACCCTCCCAAAGGTTCCGCAAGCGCGACACCGCATTGGCGTTGCTGTCTGGCACCGGCACCAACAGGCACCAGCGGTTATCAAACAGTTCCGCAAAGCCACTGCGCGGGCCGGAATGTTCTGTCCCCGCCAAAGGGTGTGCCGGAATGAAATGCACGCCCTCGGGCAAAAGCGGCCCGACTTGGGCGATCACATCCGCCTTGACCGATCCCACATCGGTGACCGTACAGCCCGGCTTCAAAAAGCCTGCCATCTCGGCCGCGACGGACCCCATGACACCGACCGGAACACAGAGCACAACCAAATCCGCATCTTCGACGGTCTTGGCAATAGAATCACAAACCTCGTCACACAGGCCAATTTCGCGCGCCGTGTCGCGGGTTTCAGCACTGCGGGCAAAGCCCGACACGGTTCCGGCAAGTCCGGCCCGCTTCATCCCCCAAAACATTGAGGACGCGATAAGGCCAAGCCCGATCAGGGCGACTTTGTTGTAAATCACAGGCATATCAATCGCCCTTAAACTGGCGGATGGCATGAACGACACGGCGGCACGCGCTTTCATCGCCCACGGTAATCCGCAGACAGGTTGGCAGTTTGTAGCCTGCCACGCGACGCACGATGAGCCCTTGGGTTTTCAGATACTCATCACAGGCCTCGGCCTCTGATTTTGATTTGAACCGCGCGAGGATGAAGTTGGCACAGGAAACATCCGACGGCACGCCGATTTCAGCCAAAGCGTCCGCCATCCAGTTCCGCCACCGCGCATTCTCGATCCGGCAGTGGTCTGCATAATCGACATCCTTTATCGCGGCTTCGGCAGCATTTACAGCAGCTTGGGACAGGTTAAATGGCCCCCGCACGCGGTTCAGCACCTCAATGATATGCGCGGGCCCATAGCCCCAGCCGACGCGCAAACCACCCAAGCCGTAAAGCTTGGAAAACGTGCGCGTCATCACGATATTTTCATGCGCATCAACCAGCGCCGCACCGCCATCATACCCTTCGACATATTCGGCATAGGCACCGTCAAGCACCAGAATGGCCTTCTTTGGAATGCCATTCGCCAGCCGCTCAATCTCGCTTAGGCCGATCATTGTGCCTGTGGGGTTATTGGGGTTGGCGATGAACACCAGCCGGGTTTTGTCAGTGCAGCCCGCCAGCAACGCATCCACATCTGTGACCCGCTCGTTTTCCTTAACCTCGACCGGCGTCGCCCCGTTCGCGAGGGCGGAAATGCGGTACATGCCGAACCCGTGTTCGGTGTGCAGCACTTCTGTGCCTTCGCCGGAATACGCCTGACAAAGAAAGGCAATGATCTCGTCCGAACCGGCACCGCAAATGATGCGATCCGCATCTAACCCGTGAACAGCTGCAATCGCCTGACGCAGACGGCTGTGATCAGACGTCGGATATCGATGCAAATCATAGGACGCATCGCGAAACGCCTTGATCGCGGCCTCGGATGGCCCCAACGGGTTTTCATTCGAGCTAAGCTTGATCACGTTATCAAGCCCATCCACATGCGACGCCCCGCCTTGGTAAAGGTCGATGTCCATAATGCCGGGCTGCGGACGAATTGCGGTTGTCATCTGTTAAATCTCCTGTCGGGCGGACCATAGACCCGCACCCTAATCAGCGCCACCTATGATGTTGGCCCTGCGTCACTTGCGATATGCCCGACGCCTGCACCTTGATCAAACGGAAAAGGGCCGCGCCGGTATTCTCCAGCGCGGCCCCTTGGCAATAGATATGCGAGGAACCTTAGTTCTTCGCGTAGAATTCGACCACGAGGTTCGGTTCCATCACGACAGGGTAAGGTACATCGCCCAAAGTTGGGGTGCGCACGAATGTTGCTGTCATTTTGGAATGATCGACGTCCATGTAATCAGGGACATCACGCTCGGCCAGTTGAGTGGCTTCCAGCAATGCTGTCATCTGCTTGGAACGATCACGTACTTCGATCACGTCGCCTTCTTTTACGCGGTAGGAAGGGATGTTAACCTTCTTGCCGTTCACTTTGACATGGCCGTGGTTCACGAACTGGCGCGCAGCGAAAACAGTCGCAACGAACTTGGCACGGTACACAACCGCGTCCAAACGACGCTCGAGCAGACCAATCAGGTTTTCACCTGTATCGCCTTTTACACGCTCGGCTTCGCCGTAGATGCGGCGGAATTGCTTTTCGGTCAGGTCGCCGTAGTAGCCCTTGAGCTTTTGCTTGGCGCGCAGCTGAATACCGAAGTCGGAAATCTTGCCCTTGCGGCGCTGACCGTGCTGGCCGGGGCCATATTCGCGACGGTTTACTGGGGATTTAGGACGGCCCCAGATGTTTTCGCCCATGCGGCGGTCAATTTTGTGCTTGGCAGCGGTGCGTTTAGTCACGGCTGTTCTCCTTTTTATGGCCCTTGCGGGCGGTAAAGGGCGTTGTCCTCTGGCATAAAGCCTGACAGGGTTCCCCTTGCAGGGTCCACCAACACCAATGAAGCCGCGCTTATACGAGGGTTCAGCGCGGAGTCAATGCGAGAAGTTTGAATATGGGGCCAAAGGCGACTTTGACGTAGTCGCCCACCCCAATCGATCCGATTTTCCATCAAATTAACGATGTATTAGCCAAATAACCCTTACGGTCGCCGGCGTTAGGGACTGCCCTGCTACTGCGCCAAAGTAGCAATAGGTATCCCTTGGGGCTGCACCGTATATACGTCCAGTTTTTATGCGTTGTCTAAATCGCACATTCGTTTATCAAGGCGGCGGGGAAAATAATAAGAAAAGCAGGCATATGAACGACGATTCCAAAGTTTTCGGGCAATCCGCGAACGCCATTCCGGCGCGCGACTGGATCAAGGTCCTTTCGAACTACCGCGATCCCGATGCTGTAAGAAGCACTTTCGAGCTGGCGGTAACGGTCGTGCCATTTATCGCGTTGTGGTCTTTGGCGTGGGCATCATTGTCCATCACGCCTTGGCTGACCCTCGCTATCTCGGTCTGCAACGCGGCGTTTTTGCTGCGCCTGTTCGCAATTCAACATGATTGCGGCCACTATGCATTTTATTCAAACCGATCCCTGAGCGACTGGCTGGGCCGTGTTCTGGGCGTTCTGACTTTGACACCATATGATGTCTGGAAACGTTCGCATTCGATGCACCATAGTACGTCAGGCAATCTAACGCGCCGCGGCATTGGTGATATCGACACCCTTACTGTTGCCGAATACCGCGCACTTACCCCGAAAAAGCGCCTGTATTACCGCCTGTATCGCCATCCGCTCGTGCTGTTTGGCTTGGGGCCGCTGTACCTGTTCTTTATCCAACAACGGGTTCCCATGGGGCTGACCAAGCACGCCCGCTATTGGGTCAGCGCAATGTGCACCAACGCGGCAATCCTTGTTGCGCTGTCGATCGTTTTCTACTTTGGCGGCATCAAGCCAATCTTGCTGATTTTCTTGCCCACGACCCTTTTGGCGGCAACCGCTGGCGTCTGGCTGTTCTACGTTCAGCATCAGTTTGAAACCACCCTATGGGATGTAGACCCCACATGGGACATTCACGAGGCGGCGCTAAACGGCAGTTCCCACTACAAGCTTCCTGCACCTTTGCAATGGCTGAGCGCGAATATCGGCATCCATCACGTGCACCACCTGTACAGCCGCATTCCGTTCTATCGCCTGCCCGAAGTGTTGCGCGATCATAACGCGTTGGCGCAGATCAACACCCTGACACTGCGAGAAAGCTTTGCAAACGCGCGCCTGCATTTGTGGGATGAAAGCAGCAAACGGCTGCTGTCATTTGCGCAGGCCAGAAAAGCAAAATAACGCGGTTAAGGCTTTGCCTTATTCCTTTGTCATCGACGCGACCACGTCGTGTCGGTGGCAGGTGACAAGGTGATCGTTCACCATGCCCACGGCCTCCATAAACGCGTAAACGATTGTAGGGCCGCAGAATTTGAAGCCTTCTTTCTTTAGGTCTTTTGATATCTGCGCGGACAGTGCCGTCGACGGCGGGACATCGGCCTGAGACGCAAAACGGTTTTGCAAAGGCGACCCGCCGACGTAGTTCCACAGATACGTATCAAACCCTTCCCGAGCCTCGATCTTCTGCCAAACTCGCGCATTGGTGATCGTCGCTTCGATCTTGCCACGGTGGCGGATGATTCCGGGATTTTGCAGTAATGTTTCAACCTCGGCCTCGCCCCAATCTGCGATCACATTGGGGTCAAACCCAGCAAAGGCCTCGCGAAAGTTCTCTCGTTTTTTAAGGATTGTGATCCAGCTAAGCCCCGCCTGAAACCCGTCGAGCACCAGTTTTTCCCACAGCGCACGGCTATCATATTCGGGCACACCCCAATCAGTGTCATGATAATCAAGGTAGATTTGTTCCGGGCCGGCCCAATCGCAACGATGCATCTTCATCCTTTTCCAGCTGGCAACACCAGCTTGGCTGTTATCTGTAAAAATATTCTCTCATTAGTCGTTTAACCCGCCCTTATGGAAATATCATGCACTAACGCCCCTGAACCTAGGGCAAAGGAACCTGCCACGTGCAACAGCGGTCCAAACATCGCTTCGCCAACCTCCCCCGGGGTGGGGAAAATCCGCTGCAATATGCGGTGACACAGCGCGATAAAACGACGATCTCGATGGTGCGAGAGGCGGTCGAACACAAGCAGACGTTGATGGCATACCAGCCCGTCATACGCGACGTGACCAGCAAAAGTATCGCATTTTACGAAGGGCTCATTCGTTTGCTGGATGCAACCGGCCGCGTTATTCCAGCGCGCGACTTTATGCCAATCGTCGAAACAACCCAGCTTGGCCGCGAAATCGATGTTCTATCCCTGCGCGCCGGAATGATGGCGCTGCAACACAACCCGAATTTGCGCGTTTCAATCAATATGTCCGCGCGGTCGATCGGGTTCAGGGCCTGGACCAGCATGATGAACAGGTGGCTTGCGCGCGATCCCACAATCGGCGAACGCCTGATCCTTGAGATGAGCGAACAATCGGCAATGCTCATGCCGGAACTTGTTGCAGATTTTATCAACCGTATGCAGGATCAGGGTGTTTGCTTTGCCTTGGATAATTTCGGCTCTGGCTATACTGCCATCCGCTATTTCAAAGAGCTTTACTTTGACATCCTGAAAATTGACGGACAGTTCACGCGCGGAATCTCTAAAAACGCCGAAAACCGCGCATTGATCACGGTCATGGTATCGATTGCCGAGAACTTTGACATGGTCACGGTCGCAGAACAGGTCGAAAACGAGGATGATTCCGAAGCGTTGCGCCAGCTAGGGGTCGATTGCCAACAAGGGTATCTGTTCGGCGGGCCGACCACACGGCCCTATTGGGCGATCAATCCCGAAGTCGAAAAATCAGGTTAAACACGTCAAGATTGCCGCTTGTGCTGCGATGCAGTATATCAGACCGTAGAAGGCTAGGGGATCGCAGATGCTCTGCGAGAGGTACCCCTTTGGTCAATAACCTGAGGAAATACACATGACGAATGTTGTCATCGCATCCGCGGCGCGTACAGCCGTAGGCAGCTTCAACGGATCTTTTGCAAATACACCAGCCCACGACATGGGCGCGGCCGTCTTGAAAGAGATTGTGGCACGCGCAGGGATTGACGCATCTGAAGTGTCCGAAACCATTCTGGGTCAGGTTCTCACCGCAGCACAGGGGCAAAACCCCGCACGTCAGGCTCATGTGAACGCGGGCTTGCCCATCGAATCCGCCGCTTGGTCCATTAACCAGGTGTGCGGCTCCGGTTTGCGCGCTGTTGCCTTGGCCGCTCAACACATTCAACTGGGCGACGCCGACATCGTGGCCGCCGGTGGCCAGGAAAACATGTCGATGAGCCCCCACGCACAAAACCTGCGCCCCGGCCAAAAAATGGGCGATCTGCAGTTCATTGATACCATGATCAAAGACGGTCTGTGGGATGCATTCAACGGCTATCACATGGGCCAGACCGCTGAAAACGTCGCAGAAAAATGGCAAATCAGCCGCGATCAACAAGACGAATTCGCCGTCCGTTCCCAGAACAAGGCCGAAGCCGCGCAAAAAGCCGGTAAATTCGCGGATGAGATCGTGGCCTATACGATCAAAACACGCAAAGGCGAGACGGTTGTCGATAGCGATGAATACATTCGCCACGGTGCGTCGATGGAAGCGATGCAAAAACTGCGCCCCGCTTTCACCAAGGACGGTTCCGTAACCGCGGCGAACGCTTCGGGTCTGAACGATGGTGCCGCTGGTGCCCTGCTGATGTCTGCGGACAACGCTGAAAAACGGGGCATCACCCCCTTGGCGCGCATTGCGTCTTACGCAACCGTTGGTCTGGACCCAAGCATCATGGGTGCCGGCCCCATCTACGCATCCCGCAAAGCGCTCGAAAAAGCGGGCTGGAAGCCAGAGGATCTGGACCTGGTCGAGGCGAACGAAGCCTTTGCCGCGCAAGCCTGCGCCGTGAACAAGGACATGGGCTGGGATCCGGAAATCGTAAACGTGAATGGCGGTGCCATTGCGATTGGCCACCCTATCGGCGCTTCTGGTGCGCGAATCCTTAACACCCTGTTGTTCGAAATGCAGCGTCGCGGTGCCAAAAAGGGTCTTGCCACCTTGTGCATCGGTGGCGGTATGGGCGTCGCAATGTGTCTTGAACGCCCCTAATAAACACTGGCACGGCGCGTCCCCATGCGCCGTGCACTTCCCATCTAAATCATTTCCCAAATCCCGGCCAAAACGGTTGCAAAGCCTGTATGTGATGTCCTATCAATTCAGCACGTAATAAAATTACGAAATTGTTATCGCAAACGAAATAACATTGCCGCAAGGGAAAGGATAACCATGTCACGTGTCGCACTTGTGACCGGAGGTAGCCGAGGAATCGGGGCCGCCATTTCAACCGCACTCAAGGATGCCGGATATAACGTCGCTGCCACCTATGCTGGCAATGATGAAGCCGCTTCAAAATTCACCGAAAGCACCGGTATCAAGACCTATAAATGGGACGTCGCGGATTATGACGCCTCCAAGGCAGGCATTGCACAGGTCGAAGCGGACCTTGGCCCGATCGAAGTTGTCGTTGCCAATGCTGGTATCACGCGCGACGCACCGTTTCATAAAATGACGCCCGAGCAATGGCATCAGGTGATCGACACCAACCTGACCGGCGTCTTCAACACCATTCACCCGATCTGGCCCGGCATGCGGGAACGCAAGTTCGGTCGTATCGTGGTCATCAGCTCGATCAACGGGCAAAAGGGTCAGTTTGCACAAGTAAACTATGCCGCGACCAAGGCGGGTGATCTGGGCATTGTGAAATCCCTTGCACAGGAAGGCGCGCGCGCCGGCATCACCGCTAACGCGATTTGCCCGGGCTATATCGCCACGGACATGGTTATGGCCGTGCCTGAAAAAGTGCGCGAATCGATTATTGCGCAGATCCCGGCCGGACGATTGGGTGAGCCAGAAGACATCGCACGCGCGGTTGTGTTCTTGGCCTCAGATGACGCCAGCTTTATCAACGGCTCCACCATCACAGCGAACGGTGCGCAGTACCTCACGTAATGTGACCGCTCGATATTATGCGAAAGGCCAGCGCCACGATGCGCTGGCCTTTTTGCGTTCTTTTTAGATAGTTCTGGTTTTATCAGCCGACCTGAAAAGCCACCCCCAAAACTCAAGTGTTGCACGCGCCCGTTCGCGGTGTGCCATTTCCATTGCATTACGTGCTGCGCGGTTTGTTGTCGCTTCGATCATTTCCAGCCTCCTGAGATCAAGAATTTCTGTTCTTTCCTTAAGATGGTCCTATACTGCACATTGTACAAACGAGACTTTCTTTGCTTCACTTAAGAAAAATTGAATTGATGTGACTGACCGCCTGCCACCATTAACCGCTTTGCGCGCCTTTGAGGCCGCAGCAAGACACCTGTCGTTCGCAGCGGCAGCGGCAGAGCTTAACGTCACGCCAGCCGCGCTAAGCTTTCAGATCAAATCGCTTGAGGCACATTTCGGTGCGCCGCTTTTTAGGCGCCTCAATCGCGCTGTCGAGCTGACAGAGGCAGGCATTGCCCTTGCACCGGGGGCCACGGACGGGTTTCAAACGCTGGCCGCCGCGTGGCGCGCCGCACAGCGTACCCAAGACCATCAATCGCTTACGGTGACCGCTGGCCCCGCGTTTACGGCAAAGTGGCTGGCACCACGGCTTTTTGACTTTGCCCAAGCCCATCCAGAGATTGAGCTGAGGTTTTCTGCGTCCCTGCGCAAAGTGGACCTGGCCCGTGACAATATTGATGTGGCGATCCGATTTGGGTCCTCCGTTGATCCGGACCTTTATGCGCTGCCCCTCGCTGATGAATGGGTGACGCCGGTCATGACCCCGGAAATGGCCGCGCGCTATCCGACACCGGCCAGCCTGCGGAACGCCCCCTTGATCGTGGATGATTCGATTGCCTTTCTGGACCCGCCGGTGGACTGGAACACCTGGTTCGCGGCGATGGGTCTTGCCCCGCCCGATGCCCTAGGGCCAAGGTTTTCGCAAGCGGACCACGCAACAGATGCAGCGCTCGCAGGCGTCGGTGTGGTGATGGGACGGCGTGCGCTGGTCATCAAGGATCTGGTCGAAGGCAGGCTGGTCGCGCCCTATAACGCCGCGCTGGCCACCGGTGCGCGGTTTTGGTTTCTATGCCCCAAATCAGCCCAAGACCGCCCCCAAATCGTGGCGTTCAGGCAATGGATGATAGACGAGATCAGCAAGACATCGGACGTCGCAGATGCTATGCCGATCATCGCGCGACCACCCAGATAACGTGAATGTTTTGGGTCTCTTAGCAGGCCGCCCTACGGCATAGAAAATCGCGGGAATGGCCCCAAAACCCCGTTCTTTCAGCCAATGATGTGAATGATAAATGCGGTGGGGCCACCTGATGGGGGGCTGCCTGATCGCTGGCGGCGCTCTATTCTCGGCGCGCGCCAGCTGTGGTAAGTCTGGCTTAAGTTTTTAAGCGGTTAGTCTGACAATTTCTTCTTTTAATCGAAGCTTTTCTTTCTTCATCGTCGCAACTTTCAGATCGTCGATGCCCGGCGCGCGTTGTGCCTCCTCTACAGCGTTGCTTACCGCCATGTGTTTCCGCTTCAAAGCTTCAAGATGTGCGTCAAATGCCACTTAACTCTCCTTTGTTGGGTTGCGTCTTCCGAGTGAACCACGAAAAAAATCACCTGTCACGCGGCGGCGCAGCAAGTTTACGAACAAGTCGAATTATCGGCTGGTTGATGCCTAGAATGGCAGCGCCGCGCCTTCGCGTAGAACAGCGCGGATCGCGGGGACATAGCTGTCACCATCAGAAACATGCGCTGCCCCTTCATGCATGATCAAAGGCGCACAAAGCCGAAAAGCCCCGCGGCCCGATTTGCGCGCCCGCAAGATAATCAGCTCTGCCATACGTCCGATGCGCGGGGCAATCGGCAGCACCTCGATGCTGCCCATATCATGTGGCAAGGCGCGGATCAGATCCGGAAGCCGTTCCGCCCGATGGATGAAATGCGCCTGCCCTTTCGGGGCCAGCCGTTTGGCAGCGATTTCGACCCATTTGGCCAGCGGGGTTTGTTCACCCAATGCGGTCTCGCGTACACTGTCCTGCGAGGCGATAGATGCAGCACGGTCAAAATATGGCGGGTTCGCCAATACGTGATCAAACTGCCGCTGCCGCAGGGGTAAGGGCAGCGTGGCAAGATCGGCCTCGATCACCTCGAACTCCGAATGATTGCGCCGCGCCAATTCGGCATAGGCTGGCTGAACCTCGACCCCGGTTAGCGATAGCCCCGACACCCGCGCCCCAAGACAAAGTGACGCAGCCCCCACACCGCAGCCCAGCTCTAGCACACGTTGACCGGGTGTCGCCGGTACAGTTGCTGCTAGCAGAACGGGGTCGACGCCCGCCCGATACCCTTTGCGCGGCTGCCAAAGATGCACTTTACCGCCTAAAAAGGCATCGTGGGTCAATTCATCGGTGGGAAAACTTTGCACGGGGTCAGTCAGGCAAACCGGTGGGAATATCGTTATCCCGCAGCACCCGCAGGGCCGCGCTGTGCTTATCCTCGTGAACCATTAACCTGCGCGGGAAAATCCCGATACCGCCTTCAAGCACGCTCATATTTACGTCCAAAGGAAAGCAGTCTATATCCTCGCCCTGAAGAAGGGCGCTGGCAAAAGCAATGATCGTCGGGTCGGTCGTGCGCAAAAGTTCCTTCATAACAGAGATGTAAGTGCAATCGCGCAAGATTGTCGAGCCTTCAGATGGGGTCATGTAAATGAAGAACGACGCAAGTCAAAAACCGCATGACCAGATGGCCAGCTATCTTGCTGCCGACATGGCAGCGGTCAACGATCTGATCCGCGATCGCATGGCCTCCGAACATGCGCCCCGAATTCCCGAAGTAACGGCGCATCTGGTCGAGGCAGGCGGCAAACGTCTGCGCCCCATGCTGACCTTGGCGGCGGCCCATATCTGTGGCTATGACGGCCCCTATCACATCCACCTTGCCGCCACTGTCGAGTTTATTCACACGGCCACTTTGCTGCATGATGATGTTGTCGACGAAAGCGGTCAGAGGCGCGGGCGCCCCACGGCGAACCTGCTGTGGGACAACAAATCATCGGTGCTGGTGGGCGACTATCTGTTTGCGCGCAGTTTCCAGTTGATGACCGAAACGAATAACATGCGCGTGCTTGCGATCCTGTCCAACGCCTCCGCGACCATCGCCGAGGGCGAGGTGCTACAGCTGACGGCAGCACAAAACCTGGCCACCGACGAATCCGTCTATCTAAAAGTCGTGCGGGGAAAGACAGCAGCCCTGTTTTCGGCGGCGACCGAGGTCGGCGGCGTTATGGCCGGTGCCCCTGCAGCCCAGATCAAGGCGCTGTATGATTATGGTGATGCCTTGGGCATCGCGTTTCAAATCGCAGATGACCTGCTGGATTATCAAGGCGACGCCAATGCGACCGGCAAGAACGTTGGCGATGATTTCCGCGAACGCAAGCTGACCCTGCCCGTGATCAAAGCCATCGCCAAGGCAGACGACGAAGAACGCGCCTTTTGGACCCGGACGATTGAAAAAGGGCGTCAGGAAGACGGCGATCTGGACCACGCGCTTGCCCTACTGAACAAGCATGACACGCTATCGGCAACCCGCGCCGATGCCATGGCATGGGCGGCACAGGCCAAGGACGCTTTGCACGCACTGCCCGATCACCCGCTGCGTGGAATGCTGCATGACCTCGCCGACTATGTCGTGGCGCGTCTCACCTAAGGACTTCGGCCGCAGTAACCCACCAATCAGGATGCGCGTGGTCAATCCGGCCAGCCGCGTGGTTTGCAGCCTGTTCACTAGCGTATAGGCCAAAGCAGGTCGCCCCCGATCCTGACATACGCGCCAGCAACGCATCATCCAGCGCGGCAAGGCAGGCGGCGATGTCAGGCACAACGCCAAGCGCGGCCTGTTCCAGATCGTTGCGCTGCGTCGACAGCCACGCGGCAAACCCTTGCGCAGAATCAAAGGCTGGAATGCTGTCGGGCATCGGCTCGTTGTGCCGCGATACCAACCGTTTAAAGACGTCGGGCGTTGACACGGATTTATTCGGGTTCACCAGAACCAGCCAGCAGGGCGGTAGCGGCGGCACTGGTGTCAGCAACTCTCCGACGCCGCGCATACGCTGGGGGCCATCGTGCAAACAGACGGACACATCAGCACCCAAGCTGGCGACATCCTTTGGCAACGGAATGTCCCAGTGATGGCTCAGCAGCTTTAGCGCGGTCGCCGCATCCGCAGACCCACCGCCGATGCCTGCCGCCGCCGGTAACACCTTGGTCAACAGCAACCGCGCGCCCCGCGTGCCATCCGGATCAAGCAGCCGCGCCGCGCGGATCACAAGGTTGCGGTCATCCAAGGGGGCCGCGTCGGCATAGGGGCCGTCGACATACAGCTCCAATTCGGATGAGGCGGCAACGCTCAGCGTGTCACCAACGGCGGCGCGCACAACCAGACTGTCCAACAGATGATACCCGTCGGATCGCTGGCCGGTCACATGCAGTGTCAGGTTGATCTTGGCCCAAGCTGGTTCGGATACAGCTGAACCAAATGCGGCACTGTTTGTGCGCATCAGTCCGCCGAAACCTTGGTTAACGGGTCTGCGCCTTCTTCGGCCAGCACGGCGTCCAAACCGATCTCAAGCTTGCGGCGCATACGGTCGGGGTCTGCCTCGCTGTCGGTGTCTTGCGGATCGACAAAGGACAACGCCCGACGCCATTGGAATTCAGCCTCGCGTTCGCGGCCAACGGCCCAATAGACATCCCCCAGATGGTCGTTCACCACAGGATCGACGGCAACCAGCTCAACCGCGCGCTCCATCTGCGACACGGCCTCTTCATAGCGGCCAAGGCGGTACAAAACCCAACCCAGTGAATCGACGATATAGCCCGATCCCGGGCTGGCCGCGACAGCGCGCTCGATCATGTTCAGCGCCTCGTCCAGATTGCGCCCCTGCTCAACAAGGGAATAGCCCAGATAATTCAACACCTGCGGCTGGTCGGGGTTGATCGCCAGCGCAGCGCGGAAATCTGCTTCGGCGTCTTTCAGATCACCACTGCGTTCTTCCGATATGCCGCGCGCGTAAAGCAAAACCCAGCGTTGCGGGTTCGTCTCTGACGTCTTGGTGATCGCCATATCATAGGCTGCAATCGCTTCGTCAAACTTGTCTTCTGCACGCAGCGCGTCGCCAAGGGCGGAATGCACAGACGGCAGTTCACCGTGGCTGCGCGTCAATTGTTGCAGGACCTCAATCGCGCGACCGGGTTTACCCGATCGACGCAAAGCCGCCGCGCGGCCCAGTTCAGCCGCGTGATATGCCGGATCACTGGCGGGGACATTTGCAAGCTCGGCAATCGCAAGATCATATTGCCCAAGGCTTTCAAGCAAATCGGCAGTCAGCAACAACGCGTCAATATGATCAGGGTTCAGATAGCGCGCGATCCGCGCATATAGCAGCACATAATGATCGCCCGCCGATTCACTGCGCAACACCGCCGCAAAGGTAAAGAACACCTCGGCGATGCCCGCTTTGGCATCATTGATTTGTGTGAACTTGACCGGCTCCCCGCTCTCCAGCGCCGAAATCAGTGCTTCAAGCTCGGGGTCCGTACTCCCCCGGAAACTG
This sequence comes from uncultured Sulfitobacter sp., assembly GCF_964021855.1. NCBI lineage: Bacteria > Pseudomonadati > Pseudomonadota > Alphaproteobacteria > Rhodobacterales > Roseobacteraceae > Sulfitobacter > uncultured Sulfitobacter sp. The sequence continues at coordinate 268,982 of NZ_CAXHZD010000002.1, read as the reverse complement.
GAGTTCAGAAGCGCAAGCGCCTCGGCGTTGCGATCAAGCTGGCCCAAAATTTCGGCGCGCGCGATCACCCCGCGACGGGTATTCCCTGCGGCCCCTGCCTCGTTCGAGGCAAAGATACGCTCGGCCCCTTCAAAATCACCGACCGACGCCAGTGCAAGTGCTTTGTGATACATCACAAAACCCTGCATCCCGGGTTCCCGGCTTAGGCTGTCAAACTCGGCCACGGCTTGGGTCATGTCGCCCTTGCCAACGTAAGCCCACGCCTTGACCAACCCATCGACCCAAGGGCCAATGCCCGCGCTGTCGCCTGTTTGCGCCAGCAACCCTTCGTAATCACCCCTTTGCGCATTGTCGGCGGTGGTCACCAGATGCGCGACCTGAGAGGTTTGGTTGTTTGCCGCTAGCACCTTGGCCAAGGGAACCGCCTTGGCGATGTCACCCAAAGACAGATAGGCAAGGATCGTGCTTTCCAGCAGCTCGACATTCATACTGTCACGCGCCAACGCACGGCCATAATAATCGGCGGCTTCGGCAAAATCACTGCGCACGGCAGCATGACGCCCGGCCAGATACGCACCCGACACCGATTGCGCGCCCACAGGCAGTGCGCCGACGACACCCACAGCGATGACGCTGGCAGAAAACAACAGATTACGGATCATATATTCAGGCCTTATCTTGTTTGTTTAACGCTATCACGTTCACCCTCAGGCGCAATGGCACCCCGCGGCGGCGCACGCAGGCGTGAGCGACAATCGGCCCTTTCCAAAGGCAAAAAGGCGCGCCGAAGCACGCCTTTTCATCATTACGTTAGAGATTGGTTTACATGTTTGGATAATTCGGGCCGTCGCCGCCTTGTGGCGTGGTCCAAACGATATTCTGCGACGGGTCTTTGATGTCGCAGGTTTTACAATGCACACAGTTTTGGAAGTTGATGACAAAGCGCGGGTCTTTGCCCTCTTCCTCGACGAACTCGTACACGCCCGCGGGGCAATAGCGCGCAGACGGGCCAGCATATTCCGGCAGGTTCACATCAACCGGTATGGACGGGTCTTTCAATGTCAAATGCGCAGGCTGGTTTTCATCGTGGTTCGTGAATGAAAACGCAACGTTGGTCAGACGGTCAAAGGACAATTTGCCATCGGGCTTGGGATAGTCGATCTTTTTGTGCTTGCTGGCTTTCTCGGTCGCCTCGGCATCGGATTTTCCGTGGCCAATTGTGCCCAACAGGGAAAAGCCCAACGTGTTGGTCCACATATCGAACCCACCCACGGCCAGCGATGTCATCAGGCCATATTTGCTCCACAATGGTTTGACATTGCGTACTTTTTTCAGGTCTTTGCCGATCTCACCGCTGCGTACGTCTGCTTCATACTCAGACAGTTCATCGCCTGAACGACCTGCTTGAATGGCCGCGAACGCCGCTTCGGCGGCCGCTTTGCCGGACAGCATTGCGTTGTGGTTGCCCTTGATGCGCGGCACGTTGACCATACCCACGGAACAGCCCAGCAGCGCCACACCGGGTGCGACCATCTTGGGCATCGACTGATAGCCACCTTCGGTGATCGCGCGCGCACCATACGCCACGCGTTTGCCGCCTTTCAGCAGCTCGGCGACCATCGGGTGATGTTTGAAACGCTGGAATTCCATATAGGGGAACACATGCGGGTTTTTATACCCCAAGTGCACAACGAAGCCGACATAGACCTGATTGTTTTCAATGTGATAGATGAACGAACCACCACCGGCATTGCTGTTCAAAGGCCAGCCCATCGTGTGCGTCACGGTGCCTTCTTTGTGCTTGGCCGGGTCGATTTCCCAGATTTCTTTCATGCCAAGGCCGTATTTCTGCGGCTCTTTACCGGCATCCAGATCGTATTTCGCGATCACCTGCTTGGACAGGCTGCCGCGCACACCTTCGGACAGGAAGACATACTTACCGTGCAGTTCCATGCCGGGTTCGTAATTGTCGCCTTTGGTGCCATCGGGGTTGATCCCAAACTCGCCAGCAACAACGCCTTTGATCTCGCCATTCTCGCCATAGACCAGTTCGGAGCAGGACATACCGGGGAAAATCTCGACGCCCATTTCTTCGGCCTGCTCGGCCATCCAGCGGCAAACATTCGCCATCGACACGATATAGTTGCCGTGGTTGTTCATCAGCGGCGGCATGGGGAAGTTTGGCACACGGATTTTGCCCGCCTCGCCCAACATGTAAAAGTTGTCTTCCTTGACCTTGGTCTTGATCGGCGCGCCTTTTTCTTTCCAGTCCGGCATCAACGCGTCCAGACCGATCGGGTCCAATACGGCACCCGACAGGATATGCGCCCCGACTTCGGAGCCCTTTTCCAGCACAACCACGTTGCAGTCAGCATCCAGTTGTTTCAACCGGATCGCGGCTGACAGGCCTGCAGGACCAGCGCCAACAATAACGACGTCATATTCCATTGCTTCGCGTTCAACTTCGGCCATTTGGGGCTCCTCTTCGGGCAGAAAATGGGTTTGGATTTGGCTAAACCAGCATGGCTTGCTTTGCAATCGCGACACGACGTTAAAATGAAGGGTCGCGACAGTTTCGTAACAATATAATGCGCCAGCCGTCATAATGTTTCGCAACGCGAAATGGATCAGACCCGCGGGTCGCCCATAAGATAGCGCGGCCCTTGGCCGTTTTCGCCCGCCTTGTCCTTGGGATTATAGAGCGCGCAGGCTTTGAGGCTTAGGCAACCACAGCCGATACAGCCGTCCAGATCGTCGCGCAGCCGGGTCAATGTGGCAATCCGCTGATCCAGTCCGGCGCGAAAGGATTGGCTGATACGCGCCCAATCAGCCTTGGTCGGGGTGCGCCCGCCGGGCAAACGGTCAAGCTCGGTTTTGATCTGCGGCAGGGTGAAACCAAACTGCTGGGCAATCATCACAAAGCTAAGCCGCCGCAAATCCGCACGTTCAAATCGCCGCTGCCCACCGGCATTACGCCACGGCCTGATCAGCCCTTGCGCCTCGTAATAGCGGATAGCCGACACGGCCAGCCCCGTGCGCCGCGCCAGCGCCCCAATAGATAACCCATCATTTACAGCCATAATTCCCCTCGTAAATAACCCCTTGACCTAAAGTTAGGTTTAGAAATTAGAAACAACAGGGTCAACACAACAACAAGGAAAGACCCACCATGTCCGCTCAGATTGAACACGCAAATATCACTGTAAAAAACCCCGATGACACCGCCGCCTGGATGCTTCAAATTTTCGGATGGCATGTCCGTTGGCAAGGCGATGCGATTGCCGGGGGCCGCAGCGTCCATGTCGGCACGCAGGACCAGTATATCGCCCTTTATACCCAGAAAGAGGGGCTGAAATCAGCCCCAAGCAGCTATACGACAATTGGGGGACTTAATCATATCGGCGTGGTCGTCGATGATTTGGACGCAGCAGAGGCCGCCGTCAAAGCGCAAGGATTCGAAACTAAAAACCATGCCGACTATGAGCCGGGGCGGCGGTTTTACTTTCACGACAATGACGGGATCGAATACGAGCTTGTTGAATACGGTGAATAAGCGCGCATTGGCGCAGCTACGCGCACTCGGCCCTTGCAATCACGCGCCAGTTTAGGTCAGGTAAGGGCTAATTTAAATCGGTTGCACCCTCGGATCCGCTCCGGGGCTGTGACCCTCATTGCGTGGACGACCACAATGGAAAAAATCCCGATGACCCGCGCCGGTCACACTGCTTTGGAAACTGAACTAAAGCACCTGAAGACGATTGAACGTCCTGCAATCATCAAGGCGATTGCCGAAGCGCGCGAACATGGTGATCTGTCCGAAAACGCCGAATACCATTCCGCCAAGGAAAAACAGTCCTTTATCGAGGGCCGCGTGAAAGAGCTTGAAGGCGCGATTTCGCTGGCGGATGTTATTGATCCATCGAAAATGTCCGGCTCTATCAAGTTTGGTGCCAAGGTGACATTGGTGGACGAAGACACCGATGAAGAAAAAACCTATCAGATTGTTGGTGAATACGAGGCCAACATTGAAAAGGGTCTTTTGAACATCAAATCCCCCATTGCACGTGCGCTGATCGGCAAAGAAGAAGGCGACAGCGTCACGGTGCGTACACCGGGAGGCGAAAAATCGTATGAGGTACTCAAGATCATCTACGCTTGATCCGGGGCAATCGACATGACCGATACCACGCCTGCCACCCCACCAAAGTCGCAGCGCCAACCCGCGCGCTCGACCCCTTTTGGCGTTTATTCACGTCCGAATGACCAAGCGATTTCCAGCATCGAAGTCATTGCCATTGCGCTGAGTGTGCTGTGGCTGTTGGGCTGTGGCATCTTCTTTTTGATGCAACCCTCTGACACCGCACCGGACACCGGTGATCGCGGCCTAAGGTTCGTAATGACCACCTTGGCCATTTTCATGCCGCTTGCGATGATTTGGGTCGCGGCCACCGCCGCGCGTGCCAGCCGAGTGATGCGTACAGAAAGCCAGCGTTTACAGGCTGCAATTGATGCCATTCGCCAAGCGTATATTGCCCAGCAGCACGGCAAAACCTTTGAGACAGATGCATCGGTCACCCGCAAGCTGGACGAAATCGCCGCCGCCGCGCGTAAGACCGAAACGGCCCTTGCCACATTCCAAACCCGCCGCGATGCACCACCACGTGCGACGGCCCCCGTCGCCGCGCCAGCACAGTCAGATGATCAACCGACTTTGGCGCTTGGCACCCAAGCCAGCGATATGGTGCCAGCACTGTCCCATGATGATTTCATTCGCGCGCTGAACTTTCCGGAAACGGCAGAAGATACCGAAGGCTTCACCGCCCTGCGCAAAGCATTGAAAGACCGCAACGCATCGCAATTGGTGCAAGCCGCCCAAGACGTGCTGACCCTGCTCAGCCATGACGGCATTTACATGGACGACCTGCACCCAGACCGTGCCCGCCCCGAAGTCTGGCGCGAATTTGCCCAAGGCGCGCGCGGGCGCACCATCGCGGCCCTCGGTGGGGTGCGCGATCGGTCGTCCCTCGCCCTGACCAATGCCCGGATGAAACAAGACCCGATTTTTCGCGATGCGGCACATCATTTCCTGCGCCGCTTTGATCGCGTCTTTTCCGGGTTCGAGGCACAGGCATCCGACGGTGAAATCTCGGCGCTTGCCGAAACCCGCACGGCGCGTGCGTTCATGTTGTTGGGCCGTGTGGCCGGGACGTTCGACTAACGCCCTAAATCCCGAATGATCCGTAGGGGATATACCGCACCATATCGCCCGGGCGCACATGCACAGCCGCGTCCGGCAATTCCACCAGACCTTCCGCCCAGCTTAGCCCGCTGATCCGGCCCGACCCTTCCGAGGCGAAAACCTCGACCCGGCCATCGCGCATCCGCGCGCGCAGAAACTCCCGGCGCCCCGGTTTTTTGCGTTTTTCAAACGCTGCAGGCACGTCAAATCCTTGCGGTGTGGTCCATTCTTGCCTTGCCATCACGGACAACGCCGGCCGCGCGAAAATCAGCGTGCACACCATTGCGGCGACCGGATTTCCGGGTAGGCCAAAGACCGGCATGCCCTGCCACATCCCCAGTGCCAAGGGCCGCCCCGGTTTCACCGCCACCCGCCAAAGCGACAGCGCACCCGCCTCTTCCAGCAGGGCTGATACGTGATCCTCGTCCCCAGCAGAGGCACCACCGCTGGTCAGGATCGCATCCACTTGGCCTTTGGCACCGTTCAGGCGGGCGCGCAGCGCCGCGCGGTCGTCACCGACATGGCCCAGATCAACGGCCCTATGTCCGAACTGCTGGGCCAGCGCCAAAAGCATCGGCCGGTTGGCGTCATAAATCTGCCCTTCAGAGGCGGCAGCGCCCGGTTCCACGATCTCGTCGCCCGTTGAAATGACACCAATCCGCAGCGGCTGGTAGACCTCCAGCGCATCATTTCCCGTCGCCGCCATAAGCGCCAAGTCGGCTGCGGTAACGCGACGTCCCGCGCGCGTAACAACGTGGCCTTGGAGAACATCCTCGCCCGCCTTGCGGGTGTTTGCGCCCTGCTTGATCGGGCCGTTGAACAACACGGCACCACCCTCGATCCGGACGTCCTCTTGTAGCACCACGGTATCAACGCCTGTGGGCAGCGCGGCACCTGTCAGGATACGGATGGCCTGCCCTCCTGGCACGGTTCCCGGCGCATCCCCAGCTGCAGCGCGGCCATCCACCAAGGGCAATTCATGCGGTCCAACGCCCCGCCCACCTGCAAAACCATAGCCATCAACCGCAGTATTTGGCAGCGGCGGGTTCGCGCGCTTGGCGCTCACGTCCTGCGCCACAACGCGCCCCAACGCGGCACCAAGCGGCACGGTTTCAACCGACACCACGGGCGACAATCGGGACCTCAGCAACGACAGCGCCTCGTCCACAGGCGTCCAATGCACACCCGGCGGCAGCGCAAAGCAGTCATTACGCAGCGGAGGGGCGGATTTCATACGGTCCTCGAAACCTAACCCGAAAATCCAGCCTTCTTCGGGGGCGTACACGTCCAGCATTTCGGCCAATGCCGCATCTGATAATGCACTCATCTGACGTGCAAGCTCTTGCACCTGCCACGCGTCCTTGATCACTCCATCCGGCGCGTCACCAACCGTCAACGATGGCCAGACCTCAACAAAGGCTACAGGGCGCTTAAGTTGTTCAAAGGGCCATACGTTGATCATTCCATGAAACCGTTTGCGCAGACGCGACAGCACCGGCAGGCCCATGAGCACCTGCGATCCGACGGCCCCGACCCCGCCCATCTGCCAGCAGGAAAACGAGCCTTTGGCCCGGCTTTCCGCCTGCCGCTTCTCAGGAAACTGGTTCGCATATCCATCCTTTGTGCGCGGCAAACCGGGAATATCGCGGTTGGACAAACCATTGAACCAAAAGGGGCCTTCCCCATCGCCAAGCCCAAGGTTCATCTCAGCCGCCAGATCAAAGCGGTTGTTGGTCTCGGGGCTGTCTTCGATCCGCGCCTCGAACCAATCCCACAGCACAAGGGGGTCCGCATAACCGGTCAAAGCCTCGGCAAAACCGGCAGGATAGCCGAAGGGGAAATCAAAGCCGATCATCACACGGCGCTCTGCCTCAAGCTCGGCCCGGATCAAATCGACGATCCACGCCTCGGCCACAGTTCTGTTGCGCAAATATACCGGATCTTGCGCTTGCCCGTTGCGGGTCACTCCGGCCCAGATCGCATCCTTGCGCGGGCTGGCACCGGTATCATTGCCACCCGACCAATCGATCACCACAAATGTATCGAAACCGCTCACAGCCCGACCTCGGCCAAAATGAAATCAGCAATCGCGACGGTATCATTCAAATCAAAAACCGGGCGGTCCAAGTCAAGCGGGGTGTCGCTGGCAACCGCCTTAATGGTGTCATCACCCGGCGCGATCAAAGGGTTGCCCGGCTCAGTCCGGTGCGCCTCGATCTTGGGGTGAGCGTCGCGTTTGTAGCCTTCGATCAACACCAGATCGACGGGACTTAACCGCGCCAGCAGCGCCTCTAGCGTCGGTTCTTCCTCGTCGCGCAGTTCGTGCATCAGCGCGACGCGGTTGCGCGAGGCCAGCAGAACCTCGCGGGCACCGGCGACGCGGTGGCGGTGGCTGTCCTTGCCCGGATGATCCACCTCGAACGTGTGGTGCGCATGTTTAACCGTCGACACGCTGAAACCCCGCGCGGTGATCTCGGCGACCAGCCGTTCCATCAGCCCCGTTTTACCTGCGTTTTTCCAGCCCGTGACGCCGTAAACCCTCATAGCATGCCCTCGGCGGTTTTCAGGTCATCCGGCGTGTTGACGTTGAAAAACGCGGCCTCGTGGGGGAACAATGCCTCGCGCCCCTCGTGTTGTTGGGTCCACATCACCACCTTGCGCAGCCCGCCGTTCAGTGCCGCGCGCAGATCATCGCGTAACGCAACGGGCCACAGGCCAAACGTCGGATGCCGCGCAGTTCCGCGCGTGTCGTCCGGTGTTGCTGCCAACACCAGCGGATGGGTCATCCCCTCGCTGGCCAGCAGCAACCGTGGCACCAAATCGCCCGGGAAAAAAGGCGTATCCGCAGCGGCGGTGACGATGGTATCGGCACCGCGTTCAGCGGCCCAATCCATCCCCGCAAGGACACCCGCCAAGGGGCCCACAAAACCGTCGATACTGTCAGGCAGAACCGTCAGTTTAAGACCGTCAAATCGCGCCGCATCACCATTGGCATTCAACGCCAGTTCCGCGACCTGCGGCGACAAGCGTTCCACCACATGAGACAGCAATGTGCGCCCGTCCAGCGTCAGCAACCCCTTGTCGCCGCCGCCCATGCGCGTGGCCTGCCCACCAGCAAGAATAACCCCAAGTGGTTGTTTCATTCCGATCCCTTCCGCCCTGCCCGTTTGGGTTCATCCACCACCAAATCAGGGTCAGCGTCGCGCACAAGGCGGTCTTCTCCGGCGAGGCAGATGAAACGTTTTCCCTTCATCCGGCCGATCAATGTCAGGCCAACCTGGTTCGCGATTTCAACGCCCCATGCGGTAAATCCGGACCGCGACGCCAGCACCGGAATACCCATCATCGCGGTCTTGATCACCATCTCTGAGGTCAGACGCCCGGTAGTGTACAGGATCTTGTCATCGGCACGCACGTTCTCAGACAACATCCAACCAGCGATCTTATCGACCGCGTTATGACGGCCCACGTCTTCCATATAAACCAAGGGCTTATCACCCTGACACAGAATCGTTCCATGAATGGCACCGGCCTCAAGATACAGGCTGGGTGTGCGGTTGATCTGCGCGCTTAGACGGTAAAGCCACGAGGTATGCACCGGCGTGGCGGGCAGGCTAACGCCCTCCAGCCCCTCCATCATATCGCCGAAAACCGTGCCGACGGCGCAACCGCTTGTGCGGGTTTTCTTGCGCATCTTGTCTTCGTAATCGGTTTTTCGGGCGGTGCGAACCACGACGACCTCAAGATCTTCGTCGTAATCAACGCGGGTAATTTCCTCGCCGTCGCGCAACATGCCTTGGTTGCGCAGGAACCCAAGCGCCAGATATTCGGGGTAGTCGCCGATGGTCATGGCCGTCACGATTTCCTGCGCATTCAGAAAGATCGTGAGCGGGCGTTCTTCGACGACATTGATGGTCAATTCCGCCCCGGTGTGATCGCGCCCTTTGACGGCACGGGTCAGGCGCGGTGCCCCCGGCTGCGGGGCGATCAGATAGGTGTCGGTGTCACTGTTTACAGGCAATTGCATCCCCTTCGGACCACGGCTAAGGATATGAGGATAGCCTAGGGGTAAAGCATGTCCATCACCACCACGAAATCGGCCTTTCGCAAGGGCCTGGCCGATGCGGCCCCGTTTGTTTTGGTGATCATTCCGTTTTCATCCCTGTTCGGCATTCTCGCGACCGAGGCAGGGTTGAGCGTGTTTGAAACGTTGGCGTTTTCTGTCGTCGTGATCGCGGGTGCCGCGCAGTTTACCGCGCTGCAACTAATGCAGGAACATGCGCCAACAGCGATTGTTCTGGCCTCGGCGCTGGCGGTGAACCTGCGCATGGCGATGTATTCCGCGTCTCTGACGCCCTACATCGGTGCAGCGCCGCTGTGGCAACGTGCCTTTGCGGCCTATCTGACGGTCGATCAATCCTATGTCTGTTCGATGGCTCAATACGAAAAACAACCGGACATGACCGTGCCGCAGCGGATGTCGTATTTCTTTGGCTGCGTGACACCGATTGTACCGCTTTGGTATTTGTTTACGCTGATCGGTGCCTTGGTGGGGGCGCAAATCCCCGACAGCTGGGCGTTGGATTTCGCCCTGCCCATCACCTTTCTGGCGATGATCGCGCCGATGTTCCGCACACCTGCACATGTGATGGCGGCGCTGGTCGCGTCAGTTGCATCGTTAGCAACGGCAGGCATGCCCTATTCGCTGGGTTTGATCGTGGCGGGGATGGTCGGCATGATGGCCGGTGCGCAAACCGAACTTTGGCTTGATCGCCGGTCGGAGGGCGCAGCATGATGATCGACAAGGGGACATTGTGGTTTGTGATCATCGCCCTTGGCATCGGCAGCTTTGGCTTGCGCTTTGTCTTTACCGGATTGGTGGGCGACCGCGAGATGCCGGCATGGCTGCTGCGCCATCTGCGTTATACAGCCGTTGCCATTCTGCCTGCCTTGGTGGTCCCGCAAGTGTTCGCCCCCGCCGCAACCGGCGGGCAGTTCGACCCCGCGCGCTTTGCGGCGGCTGCTGTTGCGCTGACTGTGGGGATCATCACCAAGAACGTTTTGCTGGCGATTATAAGTGGCGGTGCCACGCTATATGGATTGCTTTGGTTACTCGGCTAACAGGGCCGCCTGCACACCATCAAGCACGTGACCTGCGTCATTTTCATAGTACTGCGTCGTGGTGACATTTGGCAGCGCTGCAAATCTCTCGGACAACTTAGCGGGATAGTAGGTTTTGCCGATTTCTTCGAAACCCGGCACGTCCGACAGCAAGCTTGATGTCGCGCTGGCGCAATAGGCCGCGGGGACCTGCCCGTTTGTCATCACCGCTTTTAGAACCTGTTCGGCCTGCTGTTCGGTCACCTGAATGGTCTGACTGCGCACGTGGTGGGTTTTACGGGCGTGCGAGGATTTATAGGCCTCGACCCAGTTCGGCGACATACCATAGAGCACATCACCCCGTTCAATCACCCGTGGGTCGCGAAACGACCCTGCCGGGTCAAAGATCACCTGCTGCGACCCGTTCACCAGCAGCGCCGTATGCGCGCCGCCGCCCGAGCGGTTGTTCACCATGGTCAGCAATGTCAGTGATTTAGGGCCCGGCGCAGAATAGGCTGCAGCGGCAACTTCGGCCGGTGAGTTATCAATGCCGGTATCGTTCGCACATGCCGCAACGATTGCGACACAGGCCAGTGCCATCCAAATACGCATAGTTATCGTCCTGTCGGGTAAGAGCCTAAGGTCTTAGCGGGCGAAAAGTGCCAAAAAGACGAGGATAGCAATGATCACAATCGACGACCATTTTACCCAGTTCATGAAGTTGTCAAAGGTCTTTTCCTGTGACGTTGTATCCATGGAGCCGTGTTCGTGTTTGGCCATTTGCGTAATCCTTTGACTGGTGTTCGTTCCAATTTGAAAACGTGGTTACTGCATTCGCGCGGGCATGTCACGATATCAAAGAACACGATCTTACGTGTTTTTTCTCTGCGTCAGGGCTGCATCCGCTTCGATATCCTCGACCAGGCGAAAGCCGATCCGATTCGCGGGCTTTTCGGGCTTGGCCTTGGGCAAGGCACGCAAGGCGACGTTCAACTGGCTGACGTGTTGCACCAATTGCATCCGTCCACCCCCGCCGTCCTGACCGTAAAAGGTGACGATATCAGGGTCGAAATACCCCATCCCTTCGATCCGCAAGACGCCGGCGTCGCCGCCCGTGAACCCCATTGCAACCTCTTGGTCCCCGTCCAGCTGCTCTTCAAAATTCTTGAGGTACAGCACGACCCGCTCATAGGCCCATTGCGCAGGGGATTTCTTGGACGCAGGCGTGTCTGTCATGCCCTTTGGCACCGTTTGCTGGGCGGCATTGCGTTGCGTTTCATCGCAATGCACCTCGTGCACGCGTGGCAAGGCATCCGCTTCGGCGGCCTCGGCTGCGGTTCTGATCAGATCATCCATTGGCTTGTTCCGTTGCCTGATACACCCAGGCCCCATCTTCTGCCCGCAATTCGCGCGTGGCAAGACCGGTTTGATACAGATGACTTAGATGTGCGACGGCCTCGACCAAGGCCAGACCATATTCACCTTCGCCGATCTTGCGTTTGAACAAGGTCGGAAAGCATTCCGAGGCAGATTTCGGCGTGTCGATATATTTAACCAACCGTTTCAGCGCACCGTGATGGTTATCGATCAGCTGGCGCATACGCGTCGGCAATCCGGTGAACGGCAGCTTGTGCCCGCCAAGCACCAGATGATCTTCACGGCTCATCGGGGCAAGCCGTTCGCAGGCCTCCAGCCATTCACCAATCGGATCGGCCATGGGTTCTGTGGCATAGACACCCACATTGGGGCTGATCGACGACAAAATCTGATCGCCCGCAATAACCAGATTGTCATCCCTGCTCCAGAACGTCGCGTGTTCGGGCGCATGGCCATTGCCCATATGCACGTCAAAAACGCGCCCGCCGATGGTGATTTGGTCGTCCTGCTTGATCCGGGTAAAGCCCAAGGGCAGTGGATCAACAATATCAGCAAAGTTGAAGGGCCGCTCGGACGCGCGTTTGTCGTACAGATCACGGTCCATCCCTGACATCTTGTAGAATGCCAAGGTCTCGGCCGCCGGGGTTTCTTGGGCGTCCAAGGTCAGCATGCGCGCCGTCAGCCAAGCGGTGCGTGTGGTGACCAGCTCTGCCCCGTGTTCAGTCTGAAACCACCCTGCCAACCCGATGTGATCGGGGTGGTGGTGGGTAACAATCACACGCGAAACCGGCTTGCCCCCAAGAGGGCCTGCCATCAGGTCAGCCCAGATGGCCTTGGCTTTCTTGGATGAAAACCCGGTGTCGATGATTGTCCAACTATCGCCTTCGTCAAAGGCATAGACATTCACGTGGTCCAGCTTCATCGGCAGGGGCAAGCGCAGCCAAAGAACACCCGGCGCGACCTCGATCGCCTCATCATGAGCGGGCGGTGTATCCCAAGGATAGCGCAAGCCCACAGGTTTCATATCAGTCATCAGGCGGCCAACTCATCAGTGGTCAAGGCAAACAGGTCATCCGCGCCCGACTGCGCATGCACCAGCAGACCCGCGTGTTCCGGCAGCAGACGCAGGATATAGAACCGCGCCAGTTTTTCGCGCGGGCCGCCCTTGTCAGCCAAGGCCGCCTTGAGGTGCAAATGCCCCCCCAACACGCGCGCAAAAGCGCGAAGATATGGCACGGCACCTGCGAAACGCGTATCCATATTGTCTTGGGCGACCAACCATTCTGTGGCCTCGCGCAGCGTTTCAGTCGCCTGCCAAACCGCATCCGCCATGTTCGGGAACGCATCGCGTGCCGCTTCGGCGTGGGTTTCGATCTCGTCCATCAAGCGGTTCGCCGCCTCGCCGCCATCCATCATCTTGCGCGCAACCAGATCCATCGCTTGGATGCCGTTGGTCCCCTCGTAGATGGCCGTCACGCGGACATCACGGCAGAACTGCGCCGCACCGGTTTCTTCGATCACGCCCATGCCGCCATGCACCTGCACACCCATCTGCGCCACGTCGATCCCGACGTCCGTTCCGAACGCTTTGGTGATCGGGGTCAGGAAGGCCGCGCGCGACTTCCACTCGGCCTCGCCGGTGGCGTTGGTCATGTCGATGGCCACCGCACAGCTGGCCGCAATGGCCCGCGCGGCAAAGGTTTCGGCCTTCATTGTCATCAGCATGCGGCGCACGTCCGCATGATCAACGATGGTGCCAGACCCGTCGGGCCGGATGTTTTTGCCCTGCTTGCGGTCCAGCGCATAGGACAGCGCATGTTGATAGGCCGCTTCGGCAACGCCGATCCCTTGCTCACCAACACCAAGCCGCGCGTTGTTCATCATGGTAAACATCGCCGCCATGCCGCCCTGTTCAGGGCCAACCAACCAACCGACGGCCTTGTCATACTGCATCACACATGTGGGCGATCCGTGCAGGCCCATCTTGTGCTCTAGACTGACGACTTGGAGGCTGTTTCGCGCGCCCAGACTGCCATCTTCGTTCGGCAGGAACTTAGGCACCAAAAACAGGCTGATCCCCTTGGTGCCCGCTGGGGCACCGGGCAGACGCGCCAGCACAAGATGGCAGATATTTTCGGCGAAATCATTGTCGCCCCAGCTGATGTAAATCTTTTGGCCCGAGATGCTGAATGTCCCGTCGCCGTTGTCTTCAGCCTTGGAGGACAGCGCGCCCACGTCCGATCCGGCCTGCGGTTCGGTCAGGTTCATCGTGCCGGTCCATTCACCGCTGATCAGCTTCGGTAAATACAGCTCTTTGATGGCGTCGCTCGCGTGGTGCTCTAGCGCTTCGATCTGGCCTTGGCTCATCAACGGGGCCAATTGCAGCGACAGACAGGCACCGCTCATCATCTCGTTTACCGCGCTGGCCATGGTCAACGGCAGGCCCATGCCACCATATTCAGGGTCCGCACTGATACCGATCCAGCCGCCTTCCGCGATAGCCTTGAAACCGTCCCCATAACCGGGCGATGTGCGCACGACACCGTTTTCCAGCTTGGCCGCGTGCAAATCACCAGGGGTTTGCAAGGGTGCCATCACATCGTTGCACAACTTGCCCGCCTCTTCCAAAATCGCACGGGTCACATCATCTGTGGCCTCTGCAAACTTGTCGGTCGCACGCACGTCCTCAAGCCCGACAATATGGTTGAATAGAAAATTGTAATCCTCGACGGGGGCGCGGTATGGCATCGTATTTCCTCCTTGGGCGTGCGCGTCTGCTTGGCAAATAGAGCATCGACCTGATAAGCCCTCAAACATAAAACCGGGGGCAGTTTCGCAAGGATGCTGTGACTGGCCCGCCACCGCAACCCGAAACACAGCGTCACAAAGGCTTCGAGCGAACAGATGACCGATATACTGCAGCCTGACCCCCAAGGGATCGCCCGCGCCGCCACGATTCTGGCCGCTGGCGGATTGGTCGCGTTGCCGACCGAAACGGTTTACGGGCTGGCCGCCGACGCCCGCAATGGCGCGGCTGTGGCCCGCATTTATGAAGCAAAAGGCCGGCCCAGCTTTAACCCGCTGATTGTGCATCTGGCACAGGCTGAAGACGCGCAGCGTTATGGCATCTGGTCTGACAACGCCCAAATCCTTGCATCCGCGTTTTGGCCCGGCCCGCTGACGCTGGTTTTGCCATTGGCTGATGATCACGCTCTGTCCTCGCTCGTCACCGCAGGGCTCGACAGCGTTGCCCTGCGTGTGCCCGCCCACCCGACATCCCACGCGATCTTGCAAGCGTTTGACGGCCCTATCGCTGCACCGTCCGCGAACCCGTCGGGACGCATCAGTGCAACGACCGCCGCCCATGTGATGGCTGGCCTGGACGGGCGCATTGACGCTGTTGTCGATGAAGGTCCCTGTGCCGTCGGGCTTGAAAGCACCATCATCGGGCTGACCCAAGATACCCCCATTCTGCTGCGTGCAGGGGGCCTGCCGATTGAGGCGATCGAAGCCGCCCTTGGCATGCGGATCGACGTCGCCGATGGCGCAGAGATTATCGCACCGGGGCAAATGACGTCGCATTACGCCCCTGCCGCCCACGTCCGCCTGAACGCGCAAACGGCCTTGGAGGGTGAAGTTTTGCTGGGTTTCGGCGAAGTTTCCGGCGACCTGAACCTGTCGCCCAGCGGTGACCTGACCCAAGCGGCGGCCAATCTGTTCGATTATCTGCATGCGCTTGATGCGATGGGCAAACCCATCGCCGTGGCCCCCATTCCCGATCACGGGCTTGGCAGGGCCATCAATGACCGCCTGCGCCGCGCCGCCGCGCCGCGCTAGCTATGCACGGCCCGCAGCCGAACTCAGGCCCAGCGGATCAATCCCCAGCGAAGACAACGCCGCCGCCCATTTATCTGCGTCCGGCAGATCGAACACGATCTCGCGCTTGGCATCGCAGGTCAGCCAGCCATTTTGGGCGATCTCGTTCTCAAGCTGGCTTTCGCCCCAACCGGCATAGCCCAACATCAGCAAGGCCTTTGCAGGCCCCTTGCCGCGGGCGATATCCTCTAGCACATCAAGGGTGGCAGTCATCCCGAACCCGTCTGCGACGTTCAGGGTGTGCAACACCGATTGATATTCAGAGCTGTGCAAAACAAAACCGCGCGACGTCTCGACCGGGCCGCCAAAATGCACGCCCAGGCCTGATGTATCGTTAAATTCAACATCGCTGAGCTTGTCCAAAACATCTGTAAGTTTCAGATCAGGGGCGGGCTTGTTGACGATCAGCCCCATCGCCCCCTCGGCAGAATGTGAGCAAATAAAGATGACAGAATGATCAAACCGTGGGTCGCCCATACCAGGCATCGCCACCAGCAATTGCCCCGTAAGATCCATTTCCATCCTCTTTCACCCCCGATAATATCCTGCCCGATCAGCATGGCCTGTGGTCCCGTTCCTTTCAACCCCGCCACGTTGTAACGTTTCATAATACAATAGTGACTTGGCAGGCATCCGCCTTTGGCCCATGAAAGGCGGATGAAAAGAACACTGATCCCGCTGATCCTCTCCGCTTTGCTTGCGCCGCTTCCGGCATCCGCCATGGATGTTATCAAGGGCGAGATCCTGCAAGGCTGGGTGCGGCCCGACGGCAACCGCGTCGCAGCAATCCGAATGACGATGGCCCCGGGGTGGAAAACCTATTGGCGCGCGCCCGGTGATATGGGCATTCCGCCGCATTTCGACTGGGCCGGATCACAGAACTTGTCGGCCGTCGCCGTGGAATGGCCAACCCCGACCGTGTTTCGCGTGGAAAACCTGACAACGATTGGCTATAAGGATCAGGTGGTTTTGCCTTTGGTTATCACCCTTCCAACGAAAGGTGCCCCCGTTCACCTGAAGACAACAATCGATATGGGCGTGTGTCTGGATGTCTGCGTGCCAGCGCAATTGCATCTGGACGGCGTGATCGACACTGACGCAACCCGTGCAGAACCTGCGATTGCCGCGTCCCTTGCCCAGCGTCCCTATACCGCGAAAGAGGGCCGCGTGGCCAAAGCCACCTGCGCAATCCGCTTTAACGATGGCGATCTTGAGCTGGAAACAACCATTACCTTGCCAAATACAGGCGGGCCGGAGCTGGTCGTGATTGAGACTGGCCACCCTGATTTATGGGTCAGCGAAGCAGACACAACGCGGCACGGCAACACCCTTACGTCCAAGGTTGATGTGGCCCATTCGACCGGTGGGCCAATTGCCCTGAACCGCGCGCATATTCGCATGACGGTTTTGGGCAGCAAACACGCGGTCGATATTCAGGGCTGTACGCCCGGCTGATCAGGCGGGGCGTTTCCGCTGTGACGCTGCGAAGACGATAGCACCCACGACATACCCGCCCAACGACAACACCGCTGCGCCCCCGATAAACAGGATCAATGCGGCCGTAAGTGGTGACATGGCAGCCATTCCCGGTGCCAGCGACAGCAGCACCGGATGCAAGCTGCCTTGCCAACCGGCCCAGCCCAGCGTCAGCGCCGCCCAACCGATCATCACCGCCCAAAGCGCCATCAGACCAAGGCGCAAACCCGGTGCCCGCGCAGCCAGACCGCGCCGCATCGCCCGCACCTGCCGCGAAATGTCATGCTGCGCCGCGATCAACGCAGGCACCACAAGCAGCACGAGGAACATCCCGAATCCAAGGCCGTAAACCAATGTGATCACCGTTGGTTTCAGGAACTGCGCCTGTTGGCTTTGCTCATACAGCAGCGGGGCCATCCCCAAGACGGTGGTCAGCGTCGTCAGCATGACTGGCCGCAACCGGTCAGACGCGCCATCGATGATCGAAGGGATCACCCCGCGCGTTTCGCCGTATTCGTCAATCGTACCAATCAAAACGATGGAATCGTTGATGATAATACCGGTCATCCCCAACAACCCCACAACGGTGAACATGCTCAGCGGTACATCCCAGACGGCATGGCCATAGATGGTGCCTACCAGCCCGAAGGGAATGATCGACATCACCACCAAGGGGCGGGTCCAGCTGCCAAACACCCAGCACAACACCAGATAGATGCCCGTCAGAACCAATATCAGCCCGGTCAAGGCGTCGGATAGAAACGTATTTTCCTGCTCGCTTAGCCCGCTGATGCGGAATTCAACCTGCCGCTCCGACGCGATGGTGGGCAGGATTTCTTCTTGCAAGGCCGTCGTAATCTCGGTTGCGCGGGCGGGATCGTCTTCGGAAATATCGCCCGTTACCGAAATCAATCTGATCCCGTTTTCACGCCGCACCGTGCTGAACCCTGTGCGCCGCTCAACGCTCACAATATCGGCAAGCGGCACGTATTGCCCGTTCGGCGTGCGCATCTGGGTACGGTCGAGGAAATCAGCCGTCAATTCGCCCTCGGGCAGTTCCACCCGGATCGTCGCAGACCGCGGCCCGTCGGGATATGTTGCCGCCTCGATCCCGCCCAAGCGGTTGCGCAGCGCGCGGCCAAGCGTGTCGATGGTAAAGCCAAGCGATTGCCCCTGCGCCGTCAAATCAAGGATCAGCTCTTCCTTATCATAGGCCAGATTGTCTTGCACCGCGCTGACCTCGGGATAGCGGCGCAGGGCGTTTTGCAGGTCTTCTGACGCGGCTTTCAAAACATCCGTCTCGGCCCCGTAAAACTGCACATCCAAGGCATCACCGCCGGGACCAGACCGCCACCCGCGAAAGCTGACCGTTTCGGCCAAGGGGTGGCTTACAACCGCGTCTTGCAGTTCGGCCACAAAAGCAAAGCTGGAATAGGGGCGCAGATCGGCGTCAATCAGTTCAATCGAAATACCGCCCAGCAGATCGGCGTCTTTGCTATCGGCCCCGTCCAAACCCCGGCCCGCATTCCCGCCAACTTGGGCAATCACATAATCAATCGGGTTCGTGCCATAGCGCTCGGCGTATTCTTGGCCCAAGCTTTCTGTCGCGCGCTGCATCTCGCGCATCATGTCCAAGGTGTCTTCTCGGGTGGCCCCTTCGACCATGGCAAAGTTACCGGTAACCGACCCGCGCTCCGGCGCATTAAAGAACCGCCACTGGACGTCGCCTTGGACAAACAATGCAACCTGCGATGCCAGCACGGCCACCACCCCAGCCAACACCACATAGCGGCCCGCAATCACCCCCGCCATAAACGGCCGGAACAAGGTTTCGCGCGCCCAGAGGAAGCCTTTGTTCACCACGCGGCTGGGCAGATCGTACCAATGTTCCTTGGCTCCGGCGGCCATGGCATGGGCCATGTGGTTGGGCAGGATCAAAAAGCATTCGACCAAGGACGCCGCCAAAACCGCAATCACCGTTAAGGGGATATCGCCGATCAAACTGCCAAAACGTCCCCCCACGGCCAACAGGCCAAAGAACGCGATGATCGTCGTCATGGTCGCCGCAAACACCGGCAGCGCCATGCGGCGCGCGGCATTCTCCGCCGCGACCAACGGGCTTTCGCCCAGTTCCTTGTGCCGGTAATCGGCATGTTCACCAACCACGATGGCATCATCAACGACGATCCCCAAGGTAATGATCAACCCAAAAAGCGAGATCATGTTGATGGTGATCCCGCCCGCATACATCAATGCAATCGCTGCCGCCATTGACGCGGGAATACCCGCCGCGACCCAAAACGCCGTGCGGGCGTTCAGGAACAAAAACAGCAGCCCCACCACAAGCGCCAAGCCCACCAGCCCATTGTCGATCAACAGATCAAGACGGCCGGTAATGGCCTCGGCACGGGTGCGTATCAGCTCGATCGTGACACCTTGGGGCAGCATCACGGCCATCTCGGCAGCGACGTCTTCGACGCTCCGCTGAATGCCAATGGCATCGCCCCGATCAGACCGGTCAATACGCACCGAAATCGCAGGGTCCTGCCCCACGAAATAACCGACATCGCGGTCGGAGCCTTTTTCGATCACACGCGCCACATCGCCAACGGTCAAGGCCGACCCATCTGCATTCGTCCGCAACACCACACCGGAAAGCGCCTCGGCGCTGCGTTTGGCTGTGCCCGTTCGGACCCGCGCATTCGCGCCGGTCACATCGCCCGCAGGGTCGGCATCAACCTCGGCTGCGATGACGGAGGCGATTTCCGACATCGTGATGTCATAGCTGATCAGCTTGGTGGACGGCACTTCGATCAATGTTTGCGGCGATGCCACCCCTTGGATCGTGCTGCGCGTCACCCCTTCGGCAAACAGCCGCGTGACAAATTCATCTGCAAAACGGCCGAGCTGTTCGGGGCTGATCGGGCCGGTAATAACCACGTCGGTCACCCGGTCCCGCCACACACCGCGCCGCACAACGGGGTCTTCGGCGTCTTCTGGCAAGGTCGTGATCGCGTCGATGGCCGTTTGCACATCAGCAGCAGCGCGCGCCATATCCCAATCCGGTTCGAAATCCAGCGTGATCGTCCCGCTCCCCTCGCGCGACGCCGCCGCAGAGCTTTCGATCCCTTCGATTGTCAAAAGCGCGGGCTCTAGCACCTGAATGATGGCCCCATCCACGTCTTCGGCCCCAGCCCCGCTCCAGACCGTGGTCACGCTGACATTATCGATAACCACATCAGGAAAAAACTGCGCCCGCATGTTTGGCGCGGCAGCGGCACCACACACCAGCAGCATGACGAGCAACAGGTTCGCCGCCGTCTTGTGACGAACAAAATAGGACAGGATGCCCCCGGTGCTACGCGACATGCTGCGGGCCATCGCCTATCCCCCTATCCGGCTTTCAAGACGCTCGACCATTTGCGCGGGCACCTGTGGCTCTGCCAGTTGTGCCAGCACGCGTGCTTTGGCGGCCTCTGGCATACGGGTGTTCCCCTCGACAAAAGCAATCAGCTTGGCCCGACGTTCGTCGGTCAGTGCGACCATTGGGTTTTCTTCGCGGGGGGCTGCCCCTTTGCGCAGCGGCTTGACCGCGATACCAGCCCCCAACAGTGGCGAACGGGCCTCGACCACGTCGCGACCTGCGATATCGCCGCGCACCAATACCTCGTCCCCGACGCGGCGCAAAAGCTCGACACTCACGGCCTGAAGCCGGTTTTCGCTACCCACGACCAAGACACGCGCCTGCGCATCCAGCGCCGAACTGGGCAGGCGGATGACGTTTTTAAGCTCGGGCTCGCTGATGCGCACCGTCACGAAATCACCCGGTTTGAACCCCGGTGCCTGCGTCAACGTCGCAAAAATCAACCGCCCGCTGGCCCCTTCGCCCGCTGCGGCACTTGCGCGGGTGATCTTGCCAATCGCCTCAAGGTCCAGCCCGGCCACATCCAACGTCGCGGTAAGATCGGCCTTGATCAGGTTACCATCCACATCAATCAGCCGCGCATATTGCGCGGTGGAGACACGAAAGGACACCTCAAGATCGTTCGGATCAATCAATTCGGCCAGACGTTCATTGGCCGACACCAACCGCCCCTCCACCACCAAAGCACCACTAAGGGTACCGTCAAAGGGCGCAGAAATTGTTGTCTCGTCCAGACGGCGTTGCGCATCGGCCAGCGCGATCCGGCTGCGCGACAACTGGCTGGCGGCTTGATCAATGCGCGCTTCGGTTTGGGTCACGACCTGACGACGCGCCAAGACGGCCTGCCGCGCGCTGGATGCTGCAAGCTCGGCCGTTTCGGTTGCAGTCGCGGTGCCTACACCGCGGTCCGCCAAATCGCTTTGACGTTGAAAGGCGCGGGTCCGCAGTGCGGCTTGCTCCTCGGCGGCTGCTTGTTCGTCACGGGCCAGTTCCAGCGCCCGTGCAGCGTCGCGCCCCTCTGCCTCGGCATCCTGCACATCGCTTTTGGCGCGCTCGACCTCGGCCAGCGCATCGGCGCGGTCTAGCCTGACCAGAACCTGACCTGCGCGCACCTTGCCGCCGTCCTCAAACTCGGGGGCAAGTTCGACCACACGACCGCCAACAGCCGCGCGCAGCTCAAGCTGGCGACGGCTTTGCACCGACCCAAAACTCTCTAAAACAGGTATTTCATCGCTCGGCGTTGCTCGGACCACGTTAACCGAAAAAACCCGTTCACGCGGGGCCTGCGGCGGCGGCGCGTCAGCCATACGTTTTTGCACAGCGCCGCCAATCATATCGGCAGCAAACACCAACAGACCCAAGGCAGTCGCAGCCAGAAACAACCCAATCATACTCTGTCTTAGAAAACGCATCTTTGTCCGATCTCAAAACCACTTTGCCGCAATGGTAACCCACCCAATAAACATACAAAATCACAGTTATGATACGGATGCACTATTGCTTTCCGTCGCGCGGCGGGCAGAAAAAATAGCGTTTTTCTATTTTCGCCGCTGATGCTCGTCCAGACGGGGCATGATCTCTACGAAATTGCAGGGCCTGTGGCGGTAATCCAACTGTTTCAGCAGGATCTCATCCCACGCGTCCTTGCAAGCACCCGGCGATCCGGGCAGCGCGAATAGATACGTGCCTTGGGCCACACCGGCGGTCGCGCGGCTTTGCACCGCCGAGGTGCCGATCTTTTGCATCGACACAATGGTAAAGATCGTCCCGAAGGCATCGATCTCTTTCTCATAGACATCGCGGTGCGCCTCGACCGTGACATCGCGGCCCGTCAATCCCGTGCCACCCGTGCTGATAATCACGTCAACCGCGTCATCCGCACACCATGTGCGCAGCTGATCGGCGATCTGGGCTCGCTCATCGCGGATGATCGCGCGATGCACCAGTTCATGCCCCGCCTCGGAAATCCGCGCGGCCAAGACATCGCCAGACCGGTCCTCCGCCAAGCCGCGTGTGTCCGAAACGGTTAAAACCGCAATGCGCACGGGAATAAACTCTTTGCTCTCATCGATACGGCTCATGCCCGCTCCAATACTGCTAGCCGCGCGGCGAGTGCGACGAATATGCCACTGCTGATCCAGCGCAGCGCTTGGCCACCTTTGGCCAGTTTGCGCCCCACACCACCGGCGAACACGCCGACCAAGGCGTTGATCACAAATCCGCCAAGCGACAGAACCGCCCCAAAGATCAGGAATTGCATCAAAACGGGTCCGGCTTCGGGCACCACGAATTGTGGCACAAAGGCCAGCACAAACAAAATCACCTTTGGGTTAGTCAGGCTGACGATCAAGGCCCCGCGAAATGCGGATGGGGGCACGGCACCGGTTTGGGTATTCCGCCCCCCGCGAAACGTCTGCGCCGCGAGCCACAACAGATACGCGACCCCAATCCAGCGGATCACGTCAAAGGCCCAAGGCACCGCAGCCACCAGTGCGCCCAACCCCAGCCCCGCAAGCGTGACATGCACCATACCGCCTAGCGAAATACCCGCGCTCGCCGCGACGGATGCCTTAGGGCCAAAACGCATGCCTTGCCCCAGACAAAACATCATATCCGCCCCCGGCGTCAGGTTCAGCGCCAAGGCGGCAGGCACGAAGGCCAAAAGCGTCAGGGGATCAACCACGGTTCAACTTTGCCTTCAGCTCTAGCAAATCCGCCCAGGCCTCGCGTTTAAACTCCGGGCTTCTCAGCAAATAAGCCGGGTGAAACATCGGCAACGCGGGCAGGCCTTGCGCTTCGGTCCACTGGCCGCGCAACCGTGTGATGCCGCGCTTGCCCAGCAAGGCCTGCGCCGACCAATTGCCAACAATCACCAAAACCTCAGGCTTGGCCAAAGCAATATGCCGCGCCAGAAACGGCTTCATCATCGCGATCTCGTCTGGCTTTGGGTCGCGGTTCTGCGGCGGCCGCCACGGCAACACGTTGGTGATATACACTGGTGCTGTTCCATGAGACCGGCCCATGTCGATCGCGGCCAACATCTTGTCCAGCAACTGCCCAGCGCGCCCGACAAAGGGGCGACCTTCGCGGTCCTCGTCTCGGCCCGGTGCTTCGCCGACAATCATCACCCGCGCACCCGGTGTCCCGTCGCTGAATACCATATTGCGTGCGCCGCGTTTCAACTCGCAATGCTCGAACCCCTCCATCGCGGCGCGCAGTTCCTCCAGCGATCCGGCACCCGCCGCGATACGCGTGGCCTCGGCCACAGGATCAACACCCGCTGCCATTGGAACAATGCGCGGGTCGCCTTTCTTGGCCGCCTTTGGTTTCTCAACCGCGGCAGGTACTTCGTAGCGGTTGACGGGCGCATCACAAATCGACTCGGTCGCGCCAAGTTCGATCTGCCAATGCAAAAGCGCGAGCGCCTGATGATATTCCACTGATTCCATGGTCCCAACTTACGCGCTGACGTGGCTAATAAAAATCCCAACTTCCAAATGGTCTTAAATCCATTCCTCCATCACGATCACATGGGCCGCCTGTTGACTTGCCCAGCCCCGCCCCGCCGCCTATAACGCCACAAATAGCGTGGGGTCGCCTTATGAGTTTCGCACACCAACAT
The DNA here is from genome assembly GCF_964021855.1 of uncultured Sulfitobacter sp. Taxonomy (NCBI): domain Bacteria; kingdom Pseudomonadati; phylum Pseudomonadota; class Alphaproteobacteria; order Rhodobacterales; family Roseobacteraceae; genus Sulfitobacter; species uncultured Sulfitobacter sp. The sequence continues at coordinate 244,868 of NZ_CAXHZD010000002.1, read as the reverse complement.
CTTCTTGGTATTGAGCCGCTGTCGCAAGATGACATCACAACGCTGCTCGATCTGGCCGATACCTATGCCGATCTGAACCGACAACCTCACAAGCACAGCGATGCGCTCAAGGGTCTGACCCAGATCAACATGTTCTTTGAAAACTCGACCCGGACGCAAGCCAGCTTTGAGATCGCGGGCAAACGTCTTGGCGCGGATGTGATGAACATGGCGATGCAGGCGTCTTCGATCAAAAAGGGCGAGACCCTGATTGATACGGCGATGACCCTGAACGCGATGCACCCCGATTTGCTGGTCGTACGCCATCCGCAATCCGGTGCCGTTGATCTGCTGGCGCAAAAGGTAAACTGCGCTGTGCTGAACGCAGGCGACGGGCGGCACGAACATCCGACACAGGCGCTGCTGGACGCGCTGACCATTCGTCGCGCCAAGGGCCGGTTGCACCGTCTGTCCATCGCGATTTGTGGCGACATCGCCCACAGCCGCGTGGCACGGTCCAACATCATGCTGCTGGGCAAGATGGAGAACCGCATTCGTCTGATCGGCCCGCCTACGCTGATGCCCTCGCAAATCGGCGAATTCGGCGTCGAGGTGTTCGATGACATGGAAGAGGGGCTTAAAGACGTCGACGTGGTGATGATGCTTCGCCTGCAAAAGGAACGGATGGACGGCGGTTTCATCCCGTCTGAGCGTGAATATTATCACCGCTTTGGCTTGGATGCAGAAAAGCTGTCACACGCCAAGTCAGATGCCATCGTCATGCACCCCGGCCCGATGAACCGTGGCGTTGAGATTGACGGCACGCTTGCTGACGATATTAACCGCAGCGTCATTCAGGATCAGGTCGAAATGGGCGTCGCCGTGCGCATGGCCGCAATGGATCTTTTGGCCCAAAACCTAAGCGACCACCGCAAGGGGGCCGCGTGACCGCCGCGCCCTCGGACGAGCGTGAATTGCTAAGCTGGCGCATTTCGTGGGGCGCATTTGTGTCGCGCACCGCCGTGTTGATGGTTTTGACGATGCTGGTCTGCTCTCCGATCCTGCCGTACTTTGATGTCCTGACTTGGACAGTTGTCTCGGCCATAACCGCCTTGTTTTACATGTGGATTTTTGAAGAGTTTCAAATCTGGTACGCAAACCGCAAAACCGTCTGGCGTCTGACCAATCGCGCGCTTTACATCGATGAACCCGATGTTGTCGCCCCGTTGGAATTGGCGCTGACCGATATCGCGGCCATCGGCAAACTGTCGCTGTGGTCGATCACCTTGCGGTTGCCCAACCGTCAAAGCATCACCCTGCCGCTGGTGCCAAACCTGCGCGAGACCAAAGCACGGATCGCCGCCGCACGAGAGGCAGCACTATGACCGATGACTTTTGGCAAAATGTGCTTGAGGATGACGAAAAGCTGCTTTGGACAGGTCGGCCCACTCCGCGTATCTCCCTGCGCAACTTTCAACTACTGGGGCCGTTTATCGGCGCTGTGGGCACCGTGATCGCAGGTGGCGTGTTGCTCACGTATAACAGCCTTCCGGTCTCGCAATCTGTGGTGTTGGCGGTTGTGATTGGCTTGGTCGTCTTGTCGCTGGTCAAAGGGCTGAACCGCTGGGCTGAACTGACGCGCACGCGCTATGCGCTGACAAATCACCGCGCGCTGTTCTTTCGTATGCAAAAGGGCGAAACCCGCGTCAAAGCGTTTTCCCGCAGCCTTGAGACTGCCCCTGATGTCAAACCGACCAGCCCGCCATCGGTGTTTTTTATCCGGCAGGAACGCGATGACAATCCGGCCCTCGCCGCCCATCTAGGGTTTGAATATGTTCAGGACAGCGCCAGTTTATGTAGTCTGATGGCAACCGCGTATAAAGGTGCAAAACAATGACAACACTTACCATCCCCCCACATGAGCATGGCCAGATCAGGCTGTTCGCCGTGAACCGGCCTATCGATGCCATGGCCCGCACGTTGCAAGAGAATGACAAATCGGCCGTTATTTCCGATCTCGTCGGCTTTGACGTGCCGTCCGGGTCGGCTGAACTGTTTGCCGTCTCCGATCTAACGGGCGTGGGGCTGCCACGCTATCTGATGGACGGCTATACCGTGACCGAGGCGCAGATTAGCGCGGACCGCGCCCGCCTTGATGCCTTGGAAGGCTATGTTCTACTGCTGTTTTCATCCGCCTTTGACGGGGCTGAAACCACGCTGCACATCGGGCCTGACCTGACGCTGATCGGCACCTATGGCGAAGAACAGCCCGCGATGGCGGCCCCGCCCCTGACCGCCGATGCGGCACAACCCTATACCGGTGTGCCGAACCTGACACCCACAACGCCGCCACGTGGCCGCGCGGGTGGGGCCGTGATACTGCTGGCGCTGATCGTCGCGCTTGGCCTGATCCTATGGTGGCTGCTGTGAAAGAACCCAAACCTGATCCGAAAATGTCCGGCCGCGTGGCCACCGTTGCCCTGCTTGTCGCCTTTGGCGTCGTAGCAATGATGGTGTGGATCGGCTGATAGCCCTTTGTGAAAGATAGTAACGTCATGCTGCACTTTGTGAACGCGAAACTGATCGACCCCGAAGCGGGCACTGTGACCCACGGCACCCTGCGGGTTGAGGGCAGCCAGATCACGGCCGTATTGGCCGAAGACGCGCCCATCCCCGGTGACAGCGCGATTGTCGATTGTCGCGGCAAATATCTGGCCCCCGGCATCGTCGATCTGGGCGTCAAGGTCTGCGAGCCGGGCGAACGTCATAAGGAAAGCTTTCGCTCTGCCGGATTGGCGGCAGCGGCGGGCGGTGTCACCACGATGATCACCCGCCCCGACACCGATCCGTCAATCGACAGCCCCGAAGTTTTGGAATTTGTCACCCGCCGCGCGAACGAGGCCGCACCGGTGAATGTCGTGCCCATGGCCGCCCTGACCAAAGGCCGCGAAGGCCGCGAGATGACCGAGATCGGGTTTCTGATGGATGCAGGTGCAATCGCCTTTACCGATTGTGACCGCGTCATCACCGACACCAAAGTATTCTCGCGCGCCTTGACCTATGCGCGCAGTCTGGGCGCGCTGGTTATCGCCCACCCTCAAGAACCGATCCTCAGCAAAGGCGCGGCAGCCACTTCGGGCAAGTTCGCGTCCCTGCGCGGGCTACCCGCCGTATCCCCGATGGCCGAACGCATGGGGCTGGACCGCGACATCGCCCTGGTCGAGATGACCGGTGCCCGTTATCACGCCGATCAAATCACCACGGCCCGCGCCCTGCCCGCGCTTGAGCGTGCGAAAAAGAACGGGCTGGATATTACCGCAGGTGTTGGCATTCATCACCTGACGTTGAATGCCCTCGACGTGGCCGACTACCGCACATTCTTCAAGCTCAAGCCCCCATTGCGTGACGAAGACGACCGCATCGCCGTGGTCGAGGCTGTTGCCTCTGGGTTGATTGATATCATCTGCTCAATGCACACCCCACAGGATGAGGAATCCAAACGTCTCCCGTTCGAGGAAGCCGCCTCCGGTGCCGTGGGCCTCGAGACTTTGCTGCCTGCCGCCCTGCGGTTGGTGCATTCCGATATGATGGACATCGCGACCCTGTGGCGGGCCTTGTCGTTTAACCCCGCTAAACGGCTGGGCCTGCCGGGCGGTCGCCTGAGTGCCGGAGCGCCCGCCGATCTGGTGCTGTTTGACGATGGCGCGCCCTTTGTGATGGACCGTGAAACCCTGCGCTCGAAATCGCGCAATACGCCCTTTGACGGGATGCGCATGCAGGGTAAGGTCTTGGAAACCTATGTTTCCGGTAAATGTATTTATAAGGCCTCGTAACTATGCCCATCATCGATTCATCGCTCGCCGTGCTCTCTCTCTGGGCTGTGTTTGGTTACCTTATCGGCTCAATCGCCTTTGGCCTGCTATTGGCGCGCGCCATGAATTTGGGTGATTTGCGCACGATTGGATCGGGCAATATCGGGGCGACGAATGTCTTGCGCACCGGAAATAAAACCGCCGCTGCCCTGACCTTGGTCCTGGACGGGGCCAAAGGGGCCGTTGCCGTCCTGCTGGCCCGTTTCTTTGCTGGCGAAGACGCCGCACAGGTCGCTGGTCTGGCTGCAATGATCGGGCATTGCTACCCCATTTGGCTGAAATTCAAAGGTGGCAAAGGCGTCGCGACATTCCTTGGCGTGATCTTGGCACTGGCATGGCCCGCCGGTCTGGCCTGCTGTCTGGCGTGGCTGATTGGCGCGCTGGTCACACGTATTTCGTCGATGGGCGCGATTGCTGCGGCATCCACGTCGACCATCTTTTTGGTCATCCTCGGCTACGGAAGCGCATTTATCCTCGGCGTCATTTTGACCCTGCTGATCTTTTGGCGGCACCGCGAAAACATCAAACGGATCAGAGCAGGCACCGAGCCCAAGATCGGCGCAAATAAAGCTTAGGCGCGATTGCGGACAGACATTCGCTGACACATCCTCGGCTCGAAACCGCAGACAACGCTGCCTGCGGCCCCTGTCCCTTAGTAGGAATACTCAGCGTAAATCCGGCTTAGATCGCCATTCCATTTACCGTTGTAGTCGTCCAGCAACTCATCCGCTGGCACTTTGCCGGTCTCGATGCTTTCCTTCAGCGCGTTCAGGAAATGCGTCTCATCCGGGACCATGCCACCAGCACCGGTTCGTGCGCGGGCTTTCAACCCGTGCTCGGACAGCGCGACGACTTCGCGGGCCAGATCATGCATTTTCACGCCGTTGAATTCAGCCTGCAAGCCGTCGACAGATGCCGCAACCCGCAACCCTTCGCGCGTCTCTGCATCCCAACCCTTGGCCAAATCCCACGCGCCATCCAGCGCGGTTTGGTCATACATCAAGCCGACCCAGAACGCGGGCAAGGCACATAGCCGCCGCCAAGGGCCGCCATCCGCGCCGCGCATTTCGATGAATTTCTTGATCCGCGCCTCGGGGAAGGCCGTCGTCAGATGATCCGCCCAATCGCTGAGCGTTGGCATTTCACCCGGCAATGCAGGCAGCTGGCCCTTCAGGAAATCGCGGAACGACTGCCCCAATGCGTCGATGTACTGCCCGTCGCGGTAGACGAAATACATCGGCACATCCAACGCGTATTCGACCCAACGCTCAAACCCCATGCCGTCTTCGAACGCCCAAGGCAACATGCCGGTGCGCGCGGGGTCCAGATCACGCCACACCCGGCTGCGCCAGGATTTATGGCCGTTTGGCTTGCCCTCAAAGAACGGGGAATTCGCAAACAGCGCCGTCGCAACCGGCTGCAATGCCAAGGCAACGCGCAGTTTTTGGACCATGTCCGCCTCTGATCCGAAATCAAGGTTCACCTGCACGGTACAGGTCCGGCGCATCATGACCCGGCCCATCGTGCCAACCTTGGTCATGTATTCGTTCATCAATTTGTAACGCCCCTTGGGCATCAGATCCATCTGCTCGTGGGTCCATTCAGGTGCCGCGCCCAGCCCGATAAACCCTGCGCCGATACGGTCCGCCACATCGCGAACCTCGCGCAGATGCACGTTTACCTCGTCACATGTCTCGTGGATGGTCTCAACAGGTGCGCCAGACAGCTCAAGCTGGCCGCCCGGTTCCAACGATACATTCGCGCCGTCCTTGACCAAACCGATCAGCTTGCCACCCTCTTCAACGGGGGCCCAACCATGACCGTCACGCAAACCCTCAAGCATTGCACGGATGGAACATGCCCCCTCATAGGGCAACGGCAAAAGAGTTTCTTTATTATAGCCGAATTTCTCGTGTTCTGTACCAATGCGCCAATCTTCTTTGGGCTTGCAGCCATCTGCTAGATACTGCGCCAGCTGTGCATGGTTTTCGATCGGGCCGCCGCCGGATTGAGGGATAGACATAAGGGGGTGGCTCCGGGATTGTTTCGCTAGGTGTCAGGGCAAAATTAATTCAAGTGTTCGTTAGGGATGGTTCGAATTCTCGGGGGTGTCAATGCAACAGGGTGCTTGTGGGGCGCATTGATTGTCGTTCCCAGATCACCACCGAAAGCGTCTTGTCATCGGCAAGCTCGGCCAACATCCGTTCGGTTTTCAACCCCGGCAAAACCGCAAAGGCATCAAACAACGCGTCTGTACCTGCCGCATCGACCGGGATCATCACGGCATTTTGTCCGGGCTGCTCCAACTTCCAATGGGCCGGATAGGATCCACGCACAAGGCTCAGCCGTTCCATCTCGCGCAGCGCTACGATCCCGCCGGTCAGGGGCCCGAAATAGGCAATTTGCCCTTCGTCTACCTGCACGGCACCGGCCCCATGGCCCGATTTACGAAACCGAACCCGCTGCACACCCAGCCAGACAAACGCCACGCCGCCCGCAATCAACGCGTATCCAGGTACCGCCAGCAAAAGACCGGGGCCAGCAACCAACCACAATCCCAGCAGGATAACGGCCGCGCCGCCAAGAACTTCGCGCCACCGCCATAACTCCGCTTTCGCCTCAGGGCGCAAAAAACTCATGGTTTCATTCCACCTTCATTTTGCCAAGTAAACTCCACGGGGGTGTGGGGGTGTGCAACCCCCACTTGGGTATCGGTCGACACAGGTTTCACGCTCAAGACCAATCCCCCAGAACTTGCTGCCACACTGTCATCGCAGCAACCGCAGCCGTGTCGGCCCTCAGGATACGGGGCCCCAAGGTAACTGATTGCGCATAGTCAAGCCCTCGCAACCGTGTGCGTTCGCGATCCGAAAACCCGCCCTCGGGACCGATCAGAATGCCCCATGGTCCGGTCTTTGCCGCGCCTAACCCTGCGTCTTGTCCCACCAATGCCTCGTCGCAGAACATCAGGGGCCGCTCCGGCGTCCATTGATCCAACAGGCGGTCCAGTTTGATCATCTCGGCCACTTCCGGCACGAATGTCCCGCCGCATTGCTCTGCCGCCTCGACCGCGTGGGCCTGCAACCGCTCGCGTTGAACACGGCCCGAATTGGTGAAATCGGTCTGCACAGGCACAATCCGTCGCGCGCCCATTTCTGTGGCTTTCTCGACAATGAAATCTGTCCGCGCCTTTTTGATCGGCGCAAAGATCAACCACAGATCGGGCGGCATCTGCAAAGGCTTGGTCGCCTCGACGCAGGTTAGAACCCCGCCACGTTTGCCCGCTTGGCTGACTTGCGCCAACCATTCGCCATCGGTGCCGTTGAACAGCAACACATGCGCACCTTCGGTCTGTCGCATCACCCCGAAAAGATAATGCGCCTGCGCCTTGTCCAAAGGAACCGATTGCCCCTGACCCAAGGCATGCACTACATAAAGTCTGATTTTCGCATTCATAGGCACGGATATATGCAAGACGACCCAACTGTACCAGATGGCACCGAAAATGAACCTGTGGCAGATGCGGTCGCTGGCAACTGGGTTGATCGTTTTGCACCGGGTTTTACCCGCCCCTATCTGCGGCTGAGCCGTGCAGATCGCCCGATTGGAACGTGGCTGCTGTTGCTGCCCTGTTGGTGGGGGTTAATGCTGGCCATGCTTTCAGATCAACAGCCGCGCTGGTTTGATCTGTGGATTTTCATTGGCTGCGCCTTGGGCGCGTGGCTGATGCGCGGGGCCGGCTGCACGTGGAACGACATCACCGATCGCGAGTTTGATGCGCAGGTGGCGCGCACACGCTCTCGCCCGATCCCGTCTGGGCAGGTCAGCGTAAAAGGAGCCGTTGCGTGGATGGCCGCCCAAGCCCTGATCGCCTTTGGCATTTTGCTAAGCTTTAACACCGCCGCAATTGCCTTGGGCATTCTCGCGCTCTTACCGGTTGCAATCTATCCCTTCGCCAAGCGGTTTACATGGTGGCCTCAGGTGTTCTTGGGCATCGCGTTCAACTGGGGCGCATTGCTCGCATGGACTGCGCACACCGGATCGCTGGGGGCCCCTGCCGTCCTGCTGTATGTGGCAGGCATCGCATGGACGCTTTTTTACGACACGATCTATGCCCATCTTGATACCGAGGACGACGCCTTGATCGGGATCAAATCCACGGCACGGCTGTTTGGCGACGAAACGCCACAATGGATGCGCCGTTTTTTGACGGCCACAGTCGGATTGATGGGCCTCGCCGTCATCTTTGCCCTACGCGAGAATGGTTCTTTCCTCGCGATGGTGCTGGCGATTGCAGGCCCGTGGGCGATGGGCTGGCATATGGCATGGCAATTACGGGGCTTGGATATCAACGATAACGATAAATTGTTGAAGCTGTTTCACGTTAACCGCGATACCGGCATAATTCCGCTGCTATTTTTTGCAGCCGCGCTGCTGGCCTGATTGCACAGACCAGCCCCCCCGCGTATCACCTTGTTTAACATTAACGATCCTAGAAATGAACTTATGCGTTTGTCTGCCATTCTGATCATCGCGCTGACGTTTTCAGTCGCAGCAACGCTGTCGCTGGTTGCTGCAAATTTCTCGGTCACGCTGATCGAAGACAATTCTGAAATCGGTGTCCGCGACGTGTTGGATGAACAAGGCATGACATGGGCAGAGGTCGAGGCAGACGGGCTTCAGGTAACGCTTTCGGGGACTGCGCCAAACGAGGTGGTCCGTTTTAACGCGCTGAGCGCTGCTGGAACGGTTGTTGATGCGGCCCGTGTGATTGATCTGATGTCGGTTGAATCGCAGGCTGCAATCGCTGCACCGCGGTTTTCGGCTGAAATTCTGCGCAACGATTCCGGCGTGTCCATCAGCGGGTTGATCCCGACCACCACTGACCGCGACGCCGCCATCGAAAGCTTTAATGCGATGGCTGGTAAGGATCATGTCGCCGATTTCCTTGAATCCGCGAATTACCCGTCGCCGCACGGTTGGGAAGATGCGTTTGGATTTGCGATATCGGCGATGGCGAAACTGCCTCGCGCTAAGGTATCCGTCTCTGCAGGCCGGGTGATTATCACGGCGATCTCTGACAGCGCGGAGGCCAAGGCGCGGCTTGAGACCCAGTTGCGCCGCGCGACCCCGCCCGGCCTGAACGTGACACTGAACATCTCGGCCCCCCGTCCGGTCATCACGCCCTTTACCCTGCGTTTTCAGATCAGCGAAGAAGAGACGGACTTTGACGCTTGTAGCGCCGATACCGAAGCCGCCCGCGATCAAATCCTGACGGCGGCGGTAAACGCAGGGGCCCCCGAAGGGCAACGCTGCACCGTGGGGATGGGTGTGCCAACGCCCCGTTGGGCCGATGCTGTTGAAACCGCGATTGCTGCGCTTGCCGAAATTGGTGGCGGGTCGGTCAGCTTTGTTGATGCCGACATTCACCTGATCGCAGAAGAAGGGGCCGATCAGGCGCTGTTCGACCGCGTGATCGGAGAGCTTGAAACCTCGCTCCCCGATGTTTTCGCCCTGACCGCCAAGCTGCCCGTCGCAGCCGACCCCAATGCTGGGCCGCCGGAATTCGTCGCAACCCTGTCGCCCACAGGCGATGTGCAACTGCGCGGCCGCCTCAGCAACGAGGCGCTGCGCAATTTGGCCGACAGCTATGCCAAGGCCAACTTCGGCTCGGACAAGGTATATACCGCCGCCCGCGTCGTCGAAGGGCTGCCCAGTGATTGGCCCACGCGGGTGTTGTCCGGGCTTGATGCCCTGGCGAAGCTGGCAAATGGCACCGTGATCGTCAGCCCCGACACCATCAGCGTGACGGGCAACACGGGCAACCCCGACGCCGGATCGCAAATCGCGACCTTGCTGGCCGGAAAGCTGGGCGAAAGCCAAGACTACGATGTGGCGGTTGTCTATCAGGAACGGCTCGACCCGGTGCTAAGCCTGCCAACCCCCGAAGAATGCGAAGCCCAAATTGCTGCCGTGATTGCCAAGGGCAAGATCACCTTTGAACCGGGCAGTGCGACCATCGACGCCTCCGCCTTGGGAACGATGGACCAGATCGCCGAGATCCTGAAAGAATGCGGCGGTATCGCGCTAGAGGTCCAAGGCTATACCGACAGTCAGGGCCGCGAGGAAATGAACCTTGCCCTGAGCCAGTCGCGCGCCCAGTCGGTGCTGAACGAACTGCGCGCCCGCCGCGTGCTCACAGCATCCTTTGTCGCAAAGGGCTTTGGCGAAGAGAACCCGATTGCCCCTAACAACACCGAAGAGGGCCGCGAAGCCAACCGTCGGATCGAGTTCCGCCTGATCCGCCCCGAAACAGGCGAAACAGCGCTGGAAAACGCCGAAGATACAGGCGATACAAATCCCGACGCATCAACGACCACGCAGGAAGGCAAGTAGCATGAGCAGAACCGAGTTTATTATCGCCACTGCGATTGTCCTGTTCGTTGCCTTTAGCTTGGGCTGGTTTGCCAATTGGCTGCTGCACAGGTTTACACGCGTCGCCGCAGGCGATGTGGCCGAACTCGACCGGATGAGCCAAGAACTGCACGAAGCCGAAGAAACCCGCGATCAGGCGATCACCTATCTACAGCAACGCGAGGCAGAGCTGACCAACCAGCTTAGCCAGACCGAGGCGGAATTGCGCGCGGCAATGGATGGATTGCGTGATGCACGCCAAGAGGCCGAAGAAATGCGTGCCTTTATCGAACGCGAACGGGCCAGCTGATCACCAGCGGGCCAATGCGTCCTCGTCTTCGTCTTTCGACGCCACCCATTCCGAACCGCTTTTGGTGATTTCACGTTTCCAGAATGGCGCTCGGGATTTCAGGTAATCCATCAAAAATTCGGCCGCCTCGAACGCGTCTTTGCGGTGCCGCGCAGCTGTTGCGACCATCATGATCATCTCGCCGGGCACCAATGTCCCATACCGGTGAATGACCAAAACGTCGCCCAGCGAAAACCGCTCTATCGCTTGTTCGGCCATGCCACGCAGCGCAGTTTCAGTCATGCCGGGGTAATGCTCGATCTCCATCGCTTGCAACGGATCATCGGGCAGGTCGCGCACGATGCCGGTAAAGGTGACGATGGCCCCCATGTCTTTGTGACCGCCTGCGAATTCAGCCGACACAGCACCCAGATCAAAGGCCCCCTGCTGAACCGAGATATGCATGTCAGCCCCCGGTCATCGGTGGAAAAAACGCAACCTCGCGCACACCGACCAGTGGCGCATCAAAATCAGACAGCTCTTGATCAACGGCGACCCGCAGGCTGGCAAGGTCCGAGAACGCCAACGCATAACGTTCTTCGCGCGCCCGCAGCTCTGCCACCAAATCCATCACCGTGGCGGCAGACGTGTCGATCTGCTCACGGGGAACACCGATCCGTTCTCGCACCCAGGCAAAATACAGAACGTCCATTACTTCGGCTCCGTCAAATGCGGTAAGGCCTTGCGCAGATAATCGATCCCCGTGATCGCCGTCAGTGCGGCAGCAATCCACAACAGAACCAACCCGACCCGACCGGCCCAGATCTCAAGGTCCATATCATGACCGATCAGCTCATACTCAAGCCCGATACCTGTCGGCTCCCCCGAAATCATATCGATCCCGATGTCAGAGATACCAAAGTAATGCTCAAAAACGCCCTGGCTGAACAATACCGCAATCGCGACCATCTGCGCGGTGGTTTTCCACTTGGCCAGCTTGGTCACTTTCAACGTTCCTGAAACATCGCCCAGAAACTCACGCAGGCCTGACACGAATACTTCGCGGAACAAAACCACGGTCGCAGGCAGCACCAGCCACGGCGACCAGCTGGAAAATGCAACGATCACCATCAGCGCAATCACCACCATCGCCTTATCGGCAATCGGGTCCAACATCGCACCCAGCTTTGTTTCTTGCTTCCATGCGCGCGCCAGATAGCCGTCAAACCAATCCGTCACCGCCGCGGCGATGAACAAAAACATCGCAAAAGCGTCGGCATAGGGCCGCGACAAGAACAAAAACAGCACCGCAATACCGGGCGCAGCGATCAGACGTAACAACGTCAGCGTATTTGGAATATTCCACTTCATATCCGCACCCTACAGCGCGAACCAGCGGGGGGGAAGCACCAACATATCTTCTTCATTTTGCCAAATAAACTCCCCGCGGAGCGTCCCACCGCAGATACAGCAACCAACCTGCAATCTGGTCAACCGCCCTCATGAAAAAATGCATATATGCGCTCGGCCAAGGCGCGCGAAACCCCGTCGACCGCCAACAAATCGTTTAGATTTGCGCGACCCACCGCCTTGGCCGATCCGAAATGCGCCAGCAAAGCACGCTTGCGCGCAGCACCAACGCCCGGCACATCGTCCAACGGTGTCGCCCCGACGGCCTTGGCCCGTTTGGCGCGGTGTGTCCCGATTGCAAAACGGTGCGCCTCGTCCCGCAGCCGCTGGATGAAATAAAGCACCGGATCATTGTGCCGCAGCGCCATGGGGCGTTTGCCAACGCGGTAGAATTCTTCCTTACCCGCATCGCGATCCACGCCCTTGGCGACCCCCACCATCGGGATATCCTCGACCCCGTATTCGCGCATGATGGACGCCACCGCGCTGACCTGCCCTGCCCCGCCGTCAATCAGCAACAGTTCGGGCCACATGCCCAGACTGCGATCCGGGTCTTCTTTCAGCAGCCGTTTAAACCGCCGTGTCAGAACCTCTTTCATCATACCAAAGTCATCGCCGGGGGTCAGGTCCTCGCCGCGAATGTTGAACTTGCGGTACTGGTTTTTCATCATCCCGTCAGGGCCGGCGACAATCATGCCCCCCACGGCATTGGTCCCTTGAATATGCGAGTTGTCATAAACCTCGATCCGCTGGGGTGGCCCGTCCAGATCAAACGCCTCGGCCAAGCCTTTCAACAGGTTTGCCTGCGTCGCGGTTTCGGCCATCTTGCGCGCAAGGGATTCGCGCGCATTGCGCAACGCACCATCGACCAGCTCGGCCTTTTCGCCGCGCTTGGGAACGAGGAGCTCAACCTTACGCCCCAGTTTTCCCGACAAGGCATCTGCCATCAGATCCATGTTCTCGACCTCGTTTGACAGGATCAACTGACGGGGTGGTTCGCGGGTGTCGTAGAACTGCCCGATAAAGGCCTCCAGCACCTCGGCGGCGTCCACATCGGGGCCGACACGCGGATAATAGTCGCGGTTGCCCCAGTTCTGATTGGCCCTGATAAAGAACACCTGAACACAGGCCTGCCCCTGCGCCATATGCAAGGCGATGATATCCGCCTCGGATACCCCTTGCGGGTTTATCCCCTGCGCCGTCTGCACCTGTGTCAGCGCCTTGATCCGGTCGCGCAGGGCGGCCGCGCGTTCAAACTCCATCTCCTCGGACGCCTTGGCCATTTCGGCGGCAAGCCGACCTTGGATATCCGTGGATTTTCCATTCAGAAACTTCTGCGCGTCCTGAACGGTTTTTTGGTATTCCTCGGGGCTGATCTTGCCCACGCACGGGGCCGAGCACCGCTTGATCTGATGTTGCAAACAGGGACGCGTCCGGCTCTCGAACATCGCGTTGGAACAATCGCGCAGCAAAAACACCCGTTGCAACTGGTTCAATGTGCGGTTCACCGCCCCCGCGCTGGCGAAGGGGCCGTAATAGCTGCCCTTTTCTTTCTTCGCGCCGCGATGCTTTTTGATCTGCGGATAGTCTTGATCGTCCGTGACCAAGATATTGGGAAAGCTTTTATCGTCGCGCAGCAGAACGTTAAACTTGGGCTTGAGCTGCTTGATCAGATTTTGTTCCAGCAACAACGCTTCGGTTTCGGTTTTGGTGGTCAGAAACATCATCGACGCGGTGTTCGATATCATCCGCGTGATGCGCCCCGAATGCCCCGACGGCCGCGCGTAATTGCTGACCCGCGCCCGCAGGTTGCGCGCCTTGCCCACGTATAAAACCCGGCTTTCGGAATCCAGCATGCGATACACCCCCGGAGACCCGTCAATGGTCTTCAGGTAGCTTTGGATGACCTCATAGCCGGTCTTTGGTGTTTCAGATTTATCCGTCATCGATTCGCTAAACTCTAGGTCCTGTGCTGCAATGGTTGGCGATCAGGGACAAGACGAAACATACCCCCGACTCCTGTGGATAACCTTGCAGATAACTTTCTGCGAAGCCGTGTTTTTCCTTGTTTTCAGCAGACTTCCACCGAACGCCTATTTTTTAGGCACACCCTCAAATGCCTGTAATTGCGCCACATTTCTGCCGTCACTTCCCAAACTACTGAAAACACGACATTATTTGTTACAGATTTGTAAACGTATGTGACAAAGTGCAAAACTTTCACGGTTTGGTCTACTCAAACCCATGTACATCCTGCGTCTTCCACGCCAAGTGCTCTCCGCCATCCGCGCATAACAGCTGCCCTGTTACCGATGGTGCGTCCAGAAAATAGCCTAGTGCAGCCGTAATATCCTCGGGGTTTGCGCCGCGTGCCAAAAGGACCCGCGCGCGCTGTTTTGCAAAAGTCTCAGCTGTTTGGTGGGCACCTTGCAGCGTCGGGCCCGGGCCGATGGCGTTCACCCGGATGGCAGGGGCCAAGGCTTGTGCCGTGGTCTGTGTCATGGCCCACAACCCCATTTTGGCGATGGTATAGGTCATGAATTCCGGGTTCAGCTTGCGCACCTTTTGATCCAGCATATTCACGATCAACCCGCACGCTTTCGGCTCGCCGTTCTGGTCGGCCAGCGGGGCAAGCCCCTGCTGGGCCATCGCTTGTGTCAGGATAAACGGCGCGCGCAGGTTGCTGCCGATGTGGCGGTCCCAGCTCTCGGCCGTTGCGGTCGTGACGTTGTCGTATTCGAAGATTGATGCGTTATTGACCAAACACGTAATCGGCGCGCCCAAACCCGCCACAGCGCGGGAAAACAGGCTCTGGGTTTCATCCTCGTTCAGCAGGTCCGCTTGAACAGCAACGCCGCGCTGGCCCATCGCCTCTAGCGCCGCAACGACTTCATCCGCGCCTTCGGAGGACGTATTGTAGTGCACAGCCACATCATAGCCGCGCCCACCGAGATACAGCGCCATAGCACGGCCCAGCCGCGCACCGGCACCCGTTACCAATGCAGTCTTCATCATGCGGCCTCTCTCAGATCAGAATAGCGCCCAAGTACAGCACATATAGTCCGCAAAGCACGATACCCCAAACCCGTGTGATATCTTTTCGCAAATAGACAAAGGGGATCAGCAGCAAAGACGCGCCCAGCATCACCCAGAAATCAAAGCGCATGAACTGCGGATCAACCTCAATCGGGCCTACCAAGCTAGCCACGCCAATGATGCCCAACAGGTTGAACATGTTCGATCCGATGACATTGCCCAGTGCCACATCGGCCTGACGGCGCAACGCGGCCATGACCGTGGTCGCAAGTTCCGGCAGGGACGTACCAATCGCAACAAGGGTCAAGCCGATCACCGTATCGCTGATGCCGTATGCCCGCGCGATCACCGATGCATTATCCACCAACAAGCCCGCGCCCAAGGGCAGACCAATCAGACCCAGCACGAGGAACACAGCAATGCGCCAGCCCGGCATATCGGGGTCCGCGCCTTCGGGTTCTTCCATATCAGCTGGACACGCGCCTTTGCTATCGCGACGGTGTTTGCGGGTGTCGCAAACCGCGTCGAACAAGACATAGGCCAGACAAGCGAGCAAAACGGCACCAGCATAGAAATCATACACGCCACGCAAGGCGAGCAAGATAAAGATAATCGATGCGCCGATCATCATATTATACGTCTTACGTGTATTGCATTCAGACGTGTGCATCGTGGCCAGCAACGCAGGCACCCCAAGCACCAGAAGAATATTGGCGGTGTTCGACCCGACCACATTCCCAAGCGCGATGCCCGGTGCATCGTCCAATATCGCCTTGATCGAGATGAGCAGTTCCGGCGCAGAGGTGCCGAATGCGACAATCGTCAAACTAACGATCAACGCAGGAACGCCCAATCGCAGCGACAGGTTGACCGCCCCTTTAACCAAAGCGTCACCCGACAAAAGCAGGATTACCAGCCCCAGAATACTTAGCAGCCATGGCATGATCATCCGCTTTTACCCCCACAGCCACAGGGGCCTTTACCGATGCGGTAGCGACCGCAAGACTTACACTTTGACTGGCTGAATCTTTTGCCGCCAATCCAGTGCATTTTACCAAACCAGGCAAGGACACCCATTGCGACCAGAAACAGCAGGACGATCTTAAGAACCATACTTACAGGCCGAATTTCGCATAGGCAGCGCGTTCTTCGATGCCGTCAACGGCGTCGCCGAGTATCTGCGCACCAAAGCGTGACAACAGACCTTTTTTGTTGCCGTAGCGTGCGAATTTCACCTTGTCGCCAAAGCGTTCTTTGAGAATGGGCTGCAGGTGGCCAATGCCGTCGATCAGCCCCAATTCGGTGGCACGTTTTGCCAACCAGATTTCGCCGGTGAACAAATCCGTTTCTGTATCCAGCTTGTCGCCGCGCCGCTCTTGAACGTGATCAATGAAATTGGTGTGAATATCGCCAAGCAAGGCTTTCAGTCGCGCGACGTCTTCGGCCTTTTCGGGGCGGAACGGGTCAAGCATCGATTTCGATTGCCCCGCCGTATAGACGCGGCGTTCGATGCCGTGGCGGTTGATCAGTTCGTTCACTCCGAAGGAGGACGAGATAACGCCGATTGAGCCGACGATTGAGCTTGGGTCGCCATAAATTTCATCCGCCGCCGCGGCCAGCCAGTACCCGCCCGAAGCGGCCACATCTTCGACAAAGGCGATGACGGGAATGTTCTTTTCCGCTGCCGAACGTCTGATCCGCGCCCCGATCAACGATGACTGCACCGGGCTCCCGCCGGGAGAGCTGATTTCGAGGGCGACCGCCGCTGGTTTCCCGCGACGGAATGCTTTTTCAAGGACGGGTCCAATGCTTTCGTCGGTTAGGCCAGTACGGCCACGACCGCCGATCACGCCAGACAAACGGACGACCGCAACGATTGGATGCGACTTCAGGAAGGGAATGTATGTTCTCATACTCCTCCATGTAGAACGCGTATCGTTCCCAAACAAGAAGGACCTCACGATAGTTATTGCCTAATCCGCCACCCGGTGCGGAAAATCCACCAAATCACGGCAAGACACAGCGCGGTGAAACCAGCAATCGCGAAGAGGCTGGTGACAATCGGCACATCAGCGGCCCCAAAGAAAGACCAGCGGAAACCCGAGATCAGATAGACCACCGGATTGAAATGCGAGATCACCTGCCACACCGGCGGCAACATCGAGATCGAATAGAACGAGCCGCCCAAAAACACGAGCGGCGTGATGATCAACAACGGCACCAATTGAAGCTGTTCAAAATTACCCGCCCAAATCCCGATGATAAATCCGAACAGGGCAAAACTGATGCAGGTCAGCACCAAGAACAGCACCATCCAAACAGGGTGCTGAATGGTGATATCGACAAAGAAGAACGCCGTTCCCAGAATGATAACCCCGATGAACAGCGCCTTGGTCGCAGCCGCCCCGACATAGCCCAACACGATCTCGATAAAGTTGATCGGCGCCGACAGCAGCTCAAACACAGTGCCGATAAATTTGGGGAAGTAGATGCCAAAGGACGCGTTCGAAATCGACTGTGTGATGACGCTTAGCATGATCAGGCCCGGCACGATGAACGCCCCATAGCTGATGCCTTCGACCTCTTGGATGCGGCTGCCAATGGCGGCACCAAAGACGACAAAATACAGCGATGTCGATAAGACCGGCGATACAAAGCTTTGCGTGATCGTCCGGAAAAAGCGGGTCATTTCGAATTTATAGATGGATGAAACAGCGATCCAGTTCATGCTGCATCCTCCTTTACCAGATCCACAAAGATGTCTTCCAGACTGCTTTGGGACGTTTCAATATCGGTCAACACAAGACCAGCCGCTGCCACGTCGGACAGCAACTTGGTGATGCCCGTACGTTCGGCGCGTGTGTCATATGTATAGATCAGACTTTCGCCATTCGGTGACAGCACCAACGCGTCAGAGGTCAGACTGGCGGGCAGTTTCTTAATCGGCTTGGACAGTTGCACGGTCAGTTGCTTTTTGCCCATGCGCGCCATCAGCTTGTCTTTATCCTCGACCAGCAGCAATTCACCATGGGCGATCACGCCAATACGGTCTGCGATTGCTTCGGCTTCCTCGATATAGTGGGTGGTCAGTATGATCGTCACACCGTCGGCTTTCAGCTCGGCCACGATCTCCCACATATCGCGGCGCAATTCGACGTCGACGCCGGCGGTGGGTTCGTCCAAGAACAACACGCGCGGGTCGTGGGCAAGCGCCTTGGCGATCAACACGCGGCGCTTCATCCCGCCTGACAATGCCCGGATCTGAGTGTCTTTCTTATCCCACAGCGACAGTTGCTTGAGGATCTTTTCCAACGCCGCGTCATTTTTGGGCCTGCCAAACAAGCCGCGTGAAAACCGTACGGTGCTCATCACCGTCTCGAACGGCTCCAGGTTGATTTCCTGGGGGACCAAACCGATCATCGTACGGGCCGCGCGGTAATCGGCAACCGTGTCGTGACCGCCCACTTTGACCGACCCGCCGCTTGCTGTGGTAATCCCGCAAACCGTTGAAATAAGTGTTGTTTTTCCCGCGCCATTTGGGCCAAGTAGGGCTAGAATTTCGCCCTTCTTGATGTTTAGCGTGACCCCTTTAAGGGCCTCGAACCCGTCATCATAGGCTTTGCGCAAGTTATGAATTTCGACAATATCTGGCATCACAGCCTCCGGATAATTTTTCCGAAAGCTAAACTGATTAGGGCCGAGATAACAGGGGGTTAGTTCAGGACTTTTCCCGACCGAACCACCCCTTCTTTTTTGGGGCCTCGGCCGCGACCTCATCCCCGTCCGCCGCATCCGAATCCACTGGCCCTTCAAGGGTTTCTTGCAGGTTGTTGAAAAACTGATCGGCCATTTTCTTGGCAAAGCCGTCAATGATCCGGCTGCCAAGCTGCGCCAGCTTGCCGCCTACTTTGGCCTCCACATCATAGGTCAATTCGGTGCCGCCATCCTTGGCCGACAGCCGGACATCTGCACCGCCCTTGGCAAATCCCGCTGCGCCGCCTTTGCCCTCGCCGCTGATTTTCAGCGATTGCCCCGGCACCAGTTCGGACATTACGACTTGGCCCTTAAAGGTCGCTTTGACCGGCCCGACCTTTTGCACCACAGTCGCCTCAAAGCCTTCTTCCGGCGATCCGGTGACTTCGGTCGCACCCGGCACGCATTTGATCAGCATATCAGGGTCCAGCAATGCGGCGTAAACCTCTTCGGGGGTGGCGGCGATCTGGCGCGTGTCTGACATTTGCATCGGTGTATCCTCCTGAGGCGATATTTCCACCAGCCTAGCGCAGTTACAATGCGCGCGCCAAGACGGAAACACGCTGGACAGGATGCATATAGCTGATAGGTCTTCGATATGAATGCAAATGCACACAGCCAGTCCAGCGCAGCCATCGCTTTTATCTTTGCCGGGGTGTTCGCAATTTCGATCAACGACATGCTGATCAAGCAATTGTCGGGCGGCTATCCTTTGCATGAAATCGTCTTTGCACGCGCCTTTATCGGTATCCTGTTCGGCCTTGCCCTTGTTCAGCTCGAGGGCGGGTGGCGCATTTTGAAAACGTCGCAGTGGCACTGGCACCTGCTACGCGGCTTGCTCGTGGTCATCGCCAATATGACGTTCTTTTTGGCTTTGGCTGCCCTGCCCTTGGCCGATGCGACCGCGCTGTTTTTTGTGGCACCGCTGTTCATCACATTGCTGTCGATCCCGATCTTGGGTGAGAAAGTTGGCATCATGCGATTGGGTGCCGTGGCGGTCGGCTTTTTAGGGGTCATTATTATGCAGCGTCCGTGGGCCGATGCGGAAAGCCTGCAAGCCTCGCGGCTCGTGCTTTTGCTGCCCGTCGTGGCGGCGCTGACCTATGCCTTGAACCAACTGATGACCCGCAAGCTTGGCGTGCACAGCAAGGCATCGGCGTTGGCTATCTATATTCAGGGCACGTTTCTGGTCGTCTCGATCGGGTTTTTCCTATTCGCAGGCGATGGCCGCTTTGCGACGCAAGACAGCGCCCCGTCGATGCAGTTCTTGCTGCGGGCGTGGGTTTGGCCCGCACAGGGCGACATCTGGGTGTTCTTGGGTCTGGGCCTGAACGCCGCCGTAATCGGCTATTGCCTCAGCCAAGCCTATCGCATTGCCGACGCTGCCACCGTGGCACCCTTTGAATACATCGGCCTGCCGCTGGCAGTGTTCTGGGGGCTGGTGATCTTTGGCGACTTGCCTGTGTGGGAAGTCTGGGTTGGCATCGCGTTGATCTTGGGGTCGGGGTTGTTCGTGTTTCTGCGCGAACGTCAAAAGGCCCGCGCATCCTTGCGCAGGCAGCCCCTGCGCGGTCTTTAATCTGACACGCGCACGATGACCTTGCCGGTTGCCTTGCGAGTGCGCAGCAGGTCCAGTGCCTCGTTCGCCTGTTCCAACGGCAACACATGGCTGACATGGGGTTTCAACTTGCCCGCAACATACCAGTCGATCAGCGTTCTAAAGCTGTCAGTCAGCACCTTGGGTTTGAATTTCTTATAACCGCCCCAGAACAGGCCAAGGATATTCAGGTTCTTCACCATGACGATATTCGCGGGGATTTGCGGCACCTCGCCCGAGGCAAAGCCAAGCGGCAACAACCGTGCCTCGGGGTTGCAAGCGCGCATCGCGGCCTTGAACTGATCACCGCCAATCGGGTCATAGACCACGTCGGCACCACCCAGTGATTTGACGACTTCGCGGATGTCATCAACTTCGGAATCAATCAGATGGTCCGCGCCCGCAGCACGGCAGATATCCAGCTTGGCCTGACCACGTGCACAGGCGATCACCTCGGCCCCCATCAGCTTGCCCAGCTCAACCGCCGTCAGACCCACGCCGCCCGATGCGCCCAGAACCAATAGCCGTTCACCGGGCTGCAACCGCGCCTTATATTCCAACGCGACATGGCTGGTCCCGTAGGCAATCAGAAAGGCAGCGGCGTCGACCGCGTTCATTTCGTCCGGGATCGCCACGCAGATGTCAGCAGACACCACAGCGTATTCCGCCAACCCGTGAAAACCGCTATAGGCCGCGATGCGCTGGCCTACTGCTAGGCCCTGCACCCCCTCGCCCACAGCCGTCACCGTTCCGGCCAATTCCATGCCCAAGGTAAACGGCAAGGCGGGCTTTTCCTGATAAGTCCCCTTGATCAGCAGCAAATCACCAAAGTTCAGGCCGCAGGTTTCAACCTTAACCAAGACTTCACCGGAGCCCGGCGTCGGCACCTTGAGGTCTTGCAGGCTAAGCGGCTGATCATAGGCGGTGACTTGCATGGCGCGCATGGGGGAATTCCTTGGGTTGGTCCGTCGATAAATCTGGACGCAAAAGGGCCAGAGGATCGGCAATTTTGCAACCCCGTCCGCTGGCCCAATGGCATTCAACCCGATTACCTTGCGTTACGGAACAATCGCCAAGCGGATCGCATAGGCGACAATACCAAGGGCCAGAACGCTTAGCACCCAGATCAGCACGAACCACCCGGTTCTGGAGAGCCACTTGCCCCCCATCAGTGATACCCTTCGGCAGGGTCAATTTTGCCCCGGAAGACCCAATAGGTGTAGGCCGTGTAGGACAGGATCATCGGCAGCAAGACCAACGTACCGACCAGCGCGAATTTCAGGCTGCTGTCAGGTGCCGCCGCTTCGGCAATGGTCAGGGATGGCGGCACAATATGCGGGTAAAAGCTGATCCCGATGCCGGCAAACCCAAGCACAAACAAGGCAAGCGCGCATAGGAACGGCGTCACATCCCAGTGCCGCCGCAGGCCTTGGAACAGTCCGAAAACAACGACCGCAACCAACGCAGGCACAAGAAACGTAAAGATGGCCGTAGGGAAGGCGAACCAGCGGGTGTAATATTCGCCATCCAGAAACGGGGTCCAAATGCTGAAAACGCCCATGAAGGCCACGGTCGCAATGGCAAAAGGCCAGGCCAATCGCCGCATGTGAGCCTGAATGCGGCCCTCAAGCTTCATATTCAGCCAGGTCGCGCCCAGCATGGCATAGCCCATCGTCACCGCGACGCCGGTCAGGATGGAAAACGGCGTCAGCCAATCCCACCAGCCACCCGCGTAGGCGCGGTTTTCGATCTCGGTCCCTTGCACCAGCGCGCCCAAGGCGATGCCCTGACAGAACGCGGCGACAAAAGACCCGCCAAAGAACGAGATGTCCCAAAGCCCTTTCCAACGCGTGGTCCGCCAGCGGTATTCAAAGGCCACGCCGCGAAACACCAACCCCAGCAGCATCAGAATGATCGGCATATAAAGCGCCGGCATGATTGTGGCATAGGCCAATGGGAAAACGGCGAACAACCCGCCGCCCCCCAGCACCAGCCAGGTTTCATTCCCGTCCCAAATCGGCGCGACCGAATTCATCATCAGGTTGCGCTCTTCCTCGTCTTTGGACAGCGGAAACAGCAGACCGACGCCCAAATCAAACCCGTCAAGAATCACATAGATCAAAACGGACAGCGCTATGAGGCCCGCCCAGATGAAAGAAAGCTCAAGTCCAAACATGGTATCTCTCCTATTCCGCGGGGCGCTGGTTTTTGTGACCTTTATGCGCGACTTGCGTCGTGCCTGCGGTCCGAATTGGGCCATCCGTAATCTCGCCCACCGCACCGACCTTGGGCCGTTTCCCCATCAAACGCAGGATGTAGTAGACCCCCGCGCCGAAGACGAAAAAGTATACGATGATAAAGGCGGTCAGCGACGCGGCAACGGCTGGTGCGCTGACTGGCGCAAGGCTGTCAGAGGTGCGCAAAAGCCCGTAGACGGTGAACGGCTGTCTGCCGACTTCCGTGGTGATCCATCCCGCCAGAACCGCGACAAAGCCCATCGGCCCCATCACGATGGCCGCGCGGTGCAACATCGGGCTGCTGTGTAATTTTCCGCGCCACCGCATGATTGCGCCCCACAAACCAAGCCCCAACATCGCGAAGCCCAAGCCGACCATCACGCGGAACGAGAAGAACACGATGGCCACGGGCGGCTCGTCTTCGTCCGGGATGGTATCAAGGCCAGCCAACGGCGCATTCAGATCATGCTTAAGGATCAAGGACGACAGCTTGGGCACCTCAATGGCATAATCCACACGCTTTTCCGCTTGGTTCGGGATGCCGAACAGGATCAGCGGGGCACCATCGGGGTGGCTGTCGAAATGGCCTTCCATCGCCATGACCTTTGCAGGCTGGTGTTCCAGCGTGTTGATGCCGTGGAAATCCCCTGCTGCGATCTGTAATGGCGTTACGAAAAGCAGCATCCACATCGCCATCGAAAACATGCGTTGCGATGCTGGCCCTTTGTTGTCTTTCAACAGATGCCATGCGCCTACTGCGCCAACAACCAGCGCCGTTGTCAGATAAGCCGCCAAAACCATGTGGACCAAGCGATAGGGGAAGGACGGGTTAAAGACGATCTTCCACCAATCCAGCGGGATATATTGCCCGACCTCGTTGATGCCGTAACCCGCTGGCGTCTGCATCCAGCTGTTCACCGACAAAATCCAAGTCGCCGAGAGCAATGTGCCAAAGGCGACCATCGCGGTTGCAAACATGTGCAGCCCCGCGCCGACGCGTTTCAAGCCGAACAGCATGATGCCCAGAAATCCGGCCTCAAGAAAGAATGCCGATAGGACTTCGTAGGCCATCAACGGCCCGATGACTGGCCCCGCTTTGTCTGAAAACACCGACCAGTTGGTGCCGAATTGATAGGACATGACGATGCCCGACACGACGCCCATGCCGAACGCGACGGCAAATATCTTTTTCCAGTAGTCGAACAGAACCTGATATGTGTCGTCCTTGGTCCACAGCCACAGCGCATTCAGGACGGCCAGAAAGCTGGCCAACCCGATCGAGAATGCCGGGAAAATGATGTGGAATGAAACGGTAAAGGCGAACTGGACCCGCGCCAACACCTCGGCAGAAAACCCATCTAACATATCAGACCTTTCGTCATTGAGTGCAAAGGCATCGCTTTGCATTGCTCAACTTAGATCTAATCTAAACCTTGGCCAGTGTCACAATATCAAATTGCCGCAGGTGAATATGTTGGAAATTCAATCCTGACCTTTAGGCCCGGCCCATTGTCCAACAATGCCAAATCCCCGCCGTGCAGCTTCACGACGCCTTCGACAAGGCTTAGCCCCAGACCATTGCCCGGGGTGTGCCTGCTACGGTCCAGCCGGTAAAGCCGGCGCACCACATTTTCACGCTCGGACGCCGGAATGCCTGGCCCGTTATCGGCAACCTCAAGAACCGCGCGGCCTGCGTTTTGCACAAGGTTTACGGTAATTTCACTGCCCTTGGGGGTATGGCGCACTGCGTTTTCAACCAGATTTGCCAGCACCTGCCCCAACAGGTTTTTATCCCCTGACACCTGAACCGTTTGCGGTGGCACCGTGCAAACCAGCGACTGATCATTGGCCCCAGCAGCAGGTTCATAGACCTCGGTCATGGTCTGGCACAGCTGGTTCAAATCAACGGGTTTGAAATGCGCCTTGGGCGATCCGGATTCCACCGACGCAATTTGCAGCAGCGACTGAAAGACCGATGCGATGCCAGCGACCTCGTCTTGGACCTGCCCCAACAATGCGCCTTCATCTGATGTGGGTGGAATGGTGCGGGCCAGATCATCCAGATGCACGGCAACCCGCTGGATCGGCGTCTTTAGATCATGCGCGATGTCCGAGGATACCTGCCGCAACATCTGGGTCTGCGCCTCTTGTGCGTTGGCCATCTGGTTTAGCTTGCCGCCAATGCGCACCAAATCATCCGCCCAACGCGGCCCCACTGTCACCCGCGCCGACAGGTCGCCATTGGTGAGATCATCCAACATACCGCCGATGACCTCAACGTGGCGTTTGCTGCGCCGCGCCAGATACAGGCCCCCTGACAACGCAATCAGAACGGTCGGCAAGAGGCTAAGCAACAGGATGTTAAAGAACACGACGCGCAACGCTTCGACTTGGGCAAGGCTGCGCGCAACGGTCAACTGCCCGCCATACAGCCGTGTGGTCAGCGACAAATATTCCCCGTCATATTGCGCCTGCCCTTCGGCGAGGGAAACGATGTGATACCCTTCGTCATCACGCGCGATGGCACCGTTACCAAATATCTGCCCGTTCGGGGTGATATAGCTTAGGATCACGCGGCTCGGGTCTGTCCCCCTCGATTCAGCATCAACCAGCAAGGAAACCGCCCGCGAATTGGGGGCCGCGCGAAACCCTGCGATGTCTTGTTCAAGGTCAGCGCGGATTGCGGTTTCAAACGAATTTTGTGTCACCGCATAGCTGGCCAAAAGACTGATCAGGCTGACGGTTGAAAACAGCAACACCAGCAGCAGTGCCAATCGAACCGGCATGGATCGCCAAAGCTGACTGATCCGGCCCCTCATCCAGCGATCCTATAACCCGCGCCCCGCACGGTCTGGATCAGTTCACGCTCAAACGGTTTGTCCACCTTGGCCCGCAAACGGCTGATGTGGGTTTCGACGACATTGGTCATGGGATCAAAGCTAATGTCCCAAACCGCCTCAAGCAGCATGGTGCGCGTCTGCACCCTACCTTTGCGGCGCAACAGATGTTCCAGCAGGGCGAATTCACGCGGCAGAAGATCAATCTCTTGCCCCGCCCGCGTGACCTTGCGGGTGATCAAATGCATCTCAAGGTCGCCGGCGCGCAGAACGGTTTCCTGCTCCAGCGCTTGGGGGCGGCGGGCCAATGCTGCGACCCGTGCTGACAATTCGCCAAAGGCAAACGGTTTGACCAGATAATCATCCCCGCCCGCGTTCAAGCCACTGATCCGGTCATCGACACTGCCCATCGCCGTCAGGAACAACACAGGCGTGGTATTGCCCGCACCGCGCAGCGTTTTGACCAGCGTCAGCCCGTCGACCTCTGGCAGCATCCGGTCAACGATCAACACATCATAGCTGCCTGATGTGGCCTGAAACAGCCCCTCGCGGCCATCCGTCACCAGATCAACGGTATGCCCCTCTTCGCGCAAACCGCGCGCGATATAGGTGCCCGTGGTGGCATCGTCTTCTACTACAAGCAGTTTCATTTCATCCGTTCCGTCCAAGCGTTGCCTTGGCGATACCCTAAAAAACAGGCGTCAGGCAGCCCTGCCAAGCAATCTTACAGATTTGTATATGGCGCAAAAACGCCCTGTAACAACGGGCCGCCATTTGGGGACCATACCAATGATGTAAGGAAGCAAACATGACATCTTTAACGAAATCACCCCGCCGCGCATTGCCATTTGTTCTGGCTGCCGCTTTGGCGTCGACATCTTTGGTGGCAATCGCCCCCACCACCGCATTGGCGGTTCCGGCTGGCGGCTATGCCGATCTGGTCGAAACGATATCGCCGTCAGTGGTGTTTATCGAAGTTTCAGGGACAACCATGAAACCCCAAGCGCAGATTGAATTGCCCCAAGGCATGCCCGAAGAACTGCGTAAGCGGTTTGAACAAATGATGCCCGGCCAAGGGGCCGAGGCGCAGCCGGTTCAGGGTCTTGGCTCCGGCTTTATCATCTCAACCGACGGTCAGATCGTGACCAATAACCACGTTGTCGAAGGCGCAGACAAAGTCACCGTCAAACTGTCTGACGGGCGCAGCTTTGAGGCCAAAGTTGTCGGCAGCGATCCGTTGACCGACATTGCCCTGCTGAAAATCGAGGCTGATGTTGACCTGCCTGCCGTGAAATTCGGGTCGTCTGACAGCATGCGTGTGGGCGACGAGGTGGTGGCCATGGGCAACCCCTTTGGCCTTGGCGGCACAGTGACCACCGGTATCATCTCGGCCAAATCGCGCAACATCAACGCAGGCCCTTATGACGATTTCATCCAGACCGACGCGGCGATCAACCGTGGCAATTCGGGCGGGCCGCTGTTTAACAACGCGGGCGAAGTGATTGGCGTCAACACCGCGATCCTGTCCCCCGGTGGCGGGTCTGTTGGTATCGGATTTTCCGTGCCGTCCGACCTGGTCCAAAACATCGTTGCGGATCTGGCCGATGACGGGTCGATCACACGCGGCTGGCTGGGCGTTCAAATTCGTCCGATGACCGACGAGATCGCGCAGGTCTTGGGGTATGACGCGCCCAAAGGGGCCGTGATCGAAGCCATTAGCGACGATAGCCCCGCGCAAAAGGCAGGGCTGAAAAAAGGCGATATCATCTTGTCCTTCAACGGGACCGAGATTGACGAACTGCGCGACCTGACCCGCGCCGTGGCGGACACGGACCCCGATCAAACGGCTGATGTGGTGGTTCTGCACCGGGGCAAGGAAGTGACCCGCGCCGTCAAGATCGGCACCTTGGCCGCACAAGACGCATAACAGAGCTGCCAGCGGGCTTGCCTCGTTCGAGCAGGCAGTCACACTCCAGCCTGTATGCCCCGATAGAAACCTATCGGGGCATTTTTTCAGTTTAGATCGTTGCCTCGAACAGCTTGCGCAGGTTGTCAGAGGTCAAGGTAACCGGATTGCCGCCGCAAGACGGGTCTTCCAACGCCATGGCGACCAGATCATCCATACGATCAGCGGTGACGCCCATCTCGGACAGTTTGCGCGGAATGGCAAAGCTGTCGTTAAAATCCTGCACAAAGGCGCGGAAACCGTCATAGCCGCCCTCGATGCCCAGATACCCCGCCGCCCGGTCAAACCGTTCGCGGATCATGCTTTCGTTCAGGTCTAGAACCGCAGGCATACACACCGCGTTGGTGGTGCCGTGGTGGGTGTTGAACACCGCGCCAATCGGGTGGCTCATTGCATGGATCGCACCCAACCCTTTTTGAAACGCTGTGGCCCCCATCGCGGCGGCTGACATCATTTGCGCGCGGGCCTCGATATCGGTGCCATCGGCATAGGCGCGGGGCAGATAGTCGATGACCAGACGCATCCCCTCTAGCGCGATGCCTTGGCTCATGGGGTGGTAATGCGGGCTGCTAAACGCCTCGACACAGTGGGCAAAGGCATCAAGGCCGGTGCCCGCCGTGATGTGTTTCGGCATCCCGACCGTGAGTTCCGGATCACAGATCACAACCGTTGGCAGAACCTTGGGGTGAAAGATGATCTTTTTCACGTGGGTTTCAGAGTTGGTCAGCACCGACGCGCGACCGACTTCTGATCCCGTACCAGCCGTGGTCGGCACGGCGATAATCGGCGCGATGGCATCTGCATCGGCGCGGGTCCACCAATCGCCGACATCTTCGTAATCCCAAACGGGGCGCGTCTGGCCCGCCATAAACGCAATCATCTTGCCCAGATCAAGGCCCGACCCACCGCCAAAGGCAACCACACCGTCATGGCCGCCGTCGCGGTAGACCTTAAGGCCCGCATCAAGATTAATCTCGGTCGGGTTGGCGTCGACTTCGGAAAACATCGCACGGCCAAGGCCAGCTGCGTCAAGCAGATCAAGCGTCTTGGTGGTGATGTCCATTGTGGCCAGACCTTTGTCGGTGACCAGCAACGGCTTTTTGATCCCAGCGGCCGCACAGGCCTCGCCGATCTCGGAAATGCGGCCCGCACCAAAACGCATCGCTGTGGGGTAGGACCAGTTGTTTTTCAGCTCCATAGGATCAAGCCTTTTTAAGGTGGTAAGATTTGGGACGCGTCAGCGCCTGATAGCCAAGCACGGACAATCCCGCGCCTTGGCCGGTGTCTTTACACCCCGTCCAGCACAAGGCCGGGTCAAGGTAATCACAACGGTTCATAAACACGGTGCCGGTTTCAAGCTGCGCACCGATGGCATCAGCGGCATCCGCGTCCTTGGTAAAGATCGCAGCGGTCAGACCGAACTGGCAGTCGTTCATCAGCGCAATGGCTTCGGCGTCATCCTTGACCGGCATGATGCCGACCACGGGGCCAAAGCTTTCGTCGCGCATCACGCGCATGCTGTGGTTCACGTTCGTCAGGATTTGCGGCGTCAGATAGGCGGCACCGTCGTCTTCGGCAAAGGGTTCGATTAACGCTGTCGCGCCATCTGCCACAGCCTCGGCGATCTGCGCGCGGACTTCGGCGGCAAAGCGGACGTTGGCCATCGGGCCGATGGTGGTTTCCTGCTCCAACGGGTTGCCAAGTTTCAGGGCGTTCACCCAGGCCACGGCTTTTTCGACAAACGCATCATACAGGCTTTCGTGGACGTAAATCCGTTCAATCCCGCAGCAGCATTGCCCCGCGTTGAACATCGCGCCGTCCATCAACCCGTCAACCGCCGCATCCACATTCGCGTCAGCGCGCACGTAACCGGGGTCTTTGCCGCCCAGTTCGGTCGCCACGGGCGTGAATGTGCCAGCTGCTGCAACCTCCATCGCCTTGCCGCCACCGACCGAGCCGGTGAAGTTCACGAAACCAAATTGACGTTCAGCGATCAGGGCCGACGTGGTGTCGTGATCCAAGAACACATTCTGGAATACATGCTCTGGAATACCCGCGGCGTGAAATGCCTCGGCCAGACGTTCGCCCACTTGCAAGGTCTGCGTGGCGTGTTTCAGCACAACGGTGTTGCCCGCAATCAATGCAGGGGCAACGGTGTTGATCGCCGTCATGTAAGGGTAGTTCCACGGGGCCACCACCAGTACGACGCCGCGCGCCTCGCGGGTGATCTTGCGGGTGGCTGTTTCGCTGTCTTCGATAATCATCGGGGCCAGTGCCTGTTCCGCGATGTCGGCCATATAGCTGGCACGTTCGTTGAAGCCGCCAAACTCACCGCCATAGCGGACCGGGCGACCCATCTGATGGGCCAGCTCAACTGCCATACGGTCTGTCGTTTTGCCGACCTCGGCGATGGCGGCGCGCACCAGATCAATGCGCTCAGTCAGCGGACGTGCAGCCCACAAAACTTGCGCCGATTTCGCCTGCGCGCAGACGTCGCGGGCCGCATCCAGCGACAGGACAGGGCGTTCCAGATAAACCGATCCGTCAATCGGTGAGATACATTTCAGGGTCTTTGTCATTGCTTATGCTCGCTCAAATCCGCGGTTAATTTCCCAGTCGGTTACGACCTTGTCGTATTCCTCCTGCTCCCATTCAGCTGCGCGGGTGTAATGGTCAACGACGTCGTCGCCAAGGGCCTCGCGCAGCATAGCAGAGTTGCGCAAAGTGTCGGTTGCCGCCCGCAAGGTACGCGGGATTTCGGTGACACTGGCGTCTTCATAGACATCGCCCATTGTCGGCTCTTGCAGGGGCAGCTTTTCCTCGATCCCCTTAAGGCCCGCAGCCAGCAAAACAGCCTGCGCCAGATAGGGGTTCAGGTCCGACCCGCCGATGCGACATTCAACGCGAATGCCCTTGGTCCCATCACCACACAGCCGGAAACCGGCGGTGCGGTTATCGACAGACCAAACCGTTTTCGTAGGTGCAAAGGTGCCTTTGGCAAAGCGTTTATAGCTGTTGATGTAGGGGGCCAGAAAATAGGTGAAATCAGGCGCGTATTTGATCAGACCCGCCATGAAATGGCCCATCAGTTTGGACATGCCCAGCTTGGCGTCTTTGTCGAAAAATGCAGGTGCGCCGTCTTTCCACAGTGACATATGCACGTGACTGGACGATCCCACCTTGTCCGGTGCCCATTTTGGCAGGAACGACGCAGAGAACCCCTGCTGGAAGGCGATTTCCTTGGTCGCCTGTTTCGCAATCGTGTGGTTATCCGCACAATCAAGGGCGGCGGCATAGCGGATATTCAGCTCTTGCTGGCCGGTTTCGGCCTCGCCCTTGGTGCATTCAATCGGCACGTCAGCGGCAACCAGATGATTGCGCAACGGCTGCAAGAATGCTTCTTCTTTGGAGGTTTGGAACAGGCAGTAATCCTCGTTATGGCCGTTCAGTGGCACGAGGTTTGCGTATTTCTCTTTTTGAAGGGTCCGGTAATCGCCCTCGAACAAAAAGAACTCAAGCTCGGTCGCCATCATCGCGTCAAAGCCCAAGGCATCCAGCCGCGCGATCTGTTTTTTCAGCATCGAACGGGGCGAATGAGGCACAGGTTCATGGGTGTGGTGATCCAGAACATCGCCCAGCACCAATACGGTTTTATCCAACCACGGCACCTGCCGCATCGTCGACAGATCGGGGCGCAGGACATAGTCGCCATAGCCGGTTTGCCAACTGGTCGATGCGAACCCTTCAGGCGTGGACATCACCAGATCGGTGGCCAGCAGGTAGTTGCAGCAATGGGTCTCGGCATGGGAATGCTCGATAAAATTTGTGACGTGGAAACGCTTGCCCATCAGACGGCCCTGCATATCGACAAGGGCTACCAATACGGTATCGACCTCGCCGTTATCGGCCATTTCCCTGAGCGTATCGAATGTTAAGTTGCCCATGTGCAGACGTTCCTTTTGCATGTGTGAGGGCGGCACAACCGCGCCGCCCCATTTATCATAAGTTTATCGCGGATCAGCCAAAGGTATAGGGCGGGCCCGCTTTCGATGTCACTTCGTTGTAGTCGCGGAAAATCTGAACGATCTTCGCGGCAGTTTCGCCTTCTTCGGCCATCTCGTCCCAGAACTTCACGGCTGCCTCTTCGACGACCTTCCATTCTTCCTGCGGGACCGATGTCAGCTCCAGCTTTTCGCCGGACGCGCGCAAACGCGCCTCGCCGCCCCAATACCACTGGTTGCGGTATGTGTGGCTTGCCTCGATGGCCGAGGAAACGATCTGTTTCAGGTGATCCGGCAGCTCTGCCCATTTCTCGGCGTTGACAAAGAACGACCCGATCCATGCGCCCGAGATGTTGTTGGTGCAAAAATAGTTGGTCACATCTGCCCAGCCCACGGTGTAGTCTTCGGTGATGCCCGACCACGCCATACCGTCCAGCTCGCCTGTTTGAACGGCAACTTCGGCGTCCTCATAGGGGATGTTCACCGGCACAACACCAAACTGCGACAAGAAGCGGCCAGCCGTTGGGAAGGTATAGAGTTTCAGACCATCCATATCGGCCAGCGATGTGATCGGCTTGACGGTGTTAAAGTTGCACGGATCCTGACCCGCAGCAGACAGCCAATGCACGCCAACCTTGGCGTATTCTTCGCGCCAGATGTCGGCCAGACCGTATTGGTTGAACAGCACCGGCACGTCCAACGCATGCTTGGTCGCCAGCGGGAAATAGCCGCCAAAGGACCGCACAGGTGTTGGCGACGCCATGGAATCGTCGTCCGAATGCACGCCGTCGATGGTGCCACGCTGCAACGCTTGGAAGAGCTCGCCCGTGGGAACGATTTGATCCGCATAAAACAGTTCGATCTCAAGCTCGCCCTGACACGCAGCATTGATGGCGTCGATGGCGGGTTTTGTGACTTCTTCACCTAGCGCCGCACCGGCATAGGTTTGAAAGCGCCAGCGGATCGGTTCCTGCGCATGCAGGATCGACGGTGTGGCAATGGCTGCGGGACCTGCAATTGCGGCCCCTTTAAGAAACTTACGTCTGGTTGTCATTTGACATACTCCTTGTCGGGTTTCGGATTTGAAGGGCCGGTTCATCCGGCCACGTGGTGGTTAATTCGGTTACTTGCCGTAAACGTAATTGGGCAGCCAAAGCGCGATCTGCGGGAACAGCATCACAACGGCCAAGGCCAGTATCATCACACCCACAAACGGAATGATGGACCGGTAGATATCAGTGATCGTAATCTCGGGCGGGGCCATGGCCCGCATCAAGAACAGGTTATAGCCAAAGGGCGGCGTCATATAAGCGATCTGACAGGTGATCGTGTATAGCACGCCATACCAAACCAGATCAAAGCCCAGCGCGCCAACCAACGGCACATACAGCGGGGCCACAATGACCAGCATCGCTGTGTCATCCAGAAACGTACCCATGACCAAAAATGACAGCTGCATGAGGATCAGGATCACCCACGGGTTCAGGCCCCATTGCTCGGTAAACAGGTTCTCGATTGCCTTGACCGCGCCTAACCCGTCAAACACCGCGCCAAAGGCCAGTGCCGCCAGAATGATCCACATGAACATGCAGGTAATCGCAAGGGTCTGACGCACCGATGTCTCGAACACCTGACGTGTCATACGACCCTTAAGGATCGCGGCAAGAAACGCGGCGATGGCCCCAATGGCCGAGCTTTCGACCAGCGATGTCCACCCGTTTACAAAGGGCACCATCATCACGGCAAAGATCACCACAGGCAGCAGCCCAGCGCGCAGCAGGCGCAGCTTTTCGGGCCAACCGACATCACGTTCTTCGGGCGACAGCGCCGGCCCAAGCTCGGGGTTAATCCGGCAGCGTATCGCGATGTAGATGATAAACATCATCGCCATCATCAGGCCCGGAATGGCCCCCGCCAGCCACAATTGCCCGACCGGCTGACGCGCGATCATCGCATAAAGCACCAGCACCACGGATGGCGGCACAAGGATGCCCAAACTTGACCCGGCCTGAATGACGCCCGTCACCATCAGCTTGTCATAATTCCGTTTCAGCAATTCAGGCAGCGCTATCGTGGCACCAATCGCCATGCCCGCAACAGACAGACCGTTCATGGCGGAAATCAACACCATCAGGCCGATTGTCCCAATCGCCAGCCCGCCGCGCACGCCGCCCATAAAGACGTGAAACATCTTGTACAGATCATCCGCAATTTTAGACTCGGACAGCACATAGCCCATGAAGATGAACATCGGCAGGGTCAGCAACGGATACCAGCGCATCAGCTTGATTGCGGCGGAAAACCCGATGTCATAGCCGCCCCTGTCGCCCCACAAAAACAGCGCGGCCATTACTGCAACAAATCCGATGGCACCAAACACCCGCTGCCCCGTCAGCAACATCAGCATCATGGTCGAAAACATCAATATGGCGATCAGTTCATAGGGCATCGCGTGTGTCCTCACCGGATTTGAGGAAAAGGATGTCCTTGAACAGTTCAGAGACAGCTTGAAGCAGCATCAGCGATATGCCGATGCACATGGTGACCTTTACCGGCCACATATAGGGGCGCCACGCCGTCGGGCTGCGTTCGCCACCATACTTAAACGAATACATCGTGGATTCGATGCCGCCCCACAGCAAAATCACCAGATAAGCCAGCAAAAACAGTACGGTAATGCAATCGGTCCATGCTTTTTTGCGCGGGGTCAGTTCAGCATAGAACAGGTCCATCCGCACATTCGCGCCCATTTGCATCGCGTAGGGGCCGCCCAGAATGTAATAGCCCACCATCACAAACTGCGCCATTTCCAACGTCCAAAGCTGGGGTGACGCAAAGGTCTTATTGTAGGACGACCATAGCAAAATACCCATCAGGACAAAGATGCCATACATCGCGATCCGTCCCAGCCCGTGGTTAAACCCATCCACAACCGAGATATATTTGCGCATGGCGTTCATTTATCAGCCTCGTGGAAAAGAGAGGGGAACGCGGCGGTAAGCGATCCAACCAGGTGTTGCGCCATTGCTTTTGCCTTTGGTCCGGTATCGATCAGGTCATTTCGGATCTCGATCATCACGGCTGGCACACCGTGCGCCTCTCCGTGTTTCTCAAGGGAATAGGTCACACCATCCGTGGCCGCATAAGGTTCGTTCAACGCCGCTAGATAAGTGCCTTGCGCCTGCTCTTGCGCCAAAAGCGCTTGGGCAGCCGAGGGATCAGTGTGATACAAATACCCCAGCTCTACCTCGCGCTTTTTACCGTTATAGATCGGCGTAAAGCTGTGAATGGTCACTACCAACTGCGGTGCCATCTGGGCGCGCTGTTTATCCACGGCGTCGTGAAATGGTGTGTGCACGCGGTCAAACCGGTCCTGTTTTCCCTGCTCGGACAGGCCCGCATTCCCCGGAATATCGAAAACTTCGCTGCGGGCCGGAACGCAATCCGGTGCAGCAAGGGGCCTGTTACAATCATAGATCAGGCGTGAAACACCGCCGGCCACCAATGGCGCATCAAGCGCGTCACAAAGCTCGATCGCGACATCCAGCGCACCGATATCCCACGCCGCATGGGACGCCTGCGCATCCGCGCTAAGCCCCAAATCGAATGCGTCTGGGACAAAATTGGATGCGTGTTCGCAGATCAACAACACCGGGGTCTGCCCGCTGCTACCGATCACCCGCGCCGCTGTCCAATCGCTACTCAAAACGAAAATATCCTTTTTGACTGGCCCCCATCACTACAGATTTTTCTAGCCTGTCAAGAATTTTCCTGTAACCTTTGCTTCATAGACAGAATTTCTGTACCGAAAGGAACAGCTTTTGCACAAAAAAGCACTCGTCCGCGATTTGCTAAAAGAAAAGCAGACAGAGCTTACGGCAGCAGAGCGTAAATTGTCCGCTGTTCTGCTCGACGATTCCTTGTTGACCGGCCTGCAATCCATCAACCGGTTGGCCGAATGCGCCGAGGTGTCATCGCCCACCATTATTCGATTGGCACGCAAGCTGGGCTTCGACGGGTTCTCGGACATGCAAGACGCCATCCGCGAGGAAATCGGCGCGCGCATGAA
This sequence comes from uncultured Sulfitobacter sp., assembly GCF_964021855.1. Classification (NCBI taxonomy): domain Bacteria; kingdom Pseudomonadati; phylum Pseudomonadota; class Alphaproteobacteria; order Rhodobacterales; family Roseobacteraceae; genus Sulfitobacter; species uncultured Sulfitobacter sp. The sequence continues at coordinate 209,408 of NZ_CAXHZD010000002.1, read as the reverse complement.
ACAACCACTGGCCAAGCTGGATGCCGTGGCCCCTACTGACAGCCGCGATCACATGGTCTCGCGGTTTATCGAGGCGGTGTCTGACAACATCAACCGCACGCTTGACCGGCTTGACCTGGCGGAATTCAATCAGGTCGCCGAAGTGCTGTCGGACCCCGCGCATCGTCTTTATTTGCTGGGCGGGCGTATCACGCGGTCCAACGCGCATTACTTTTTTAACCACCTGCAAATCATCCGCCCGAAGGTGACGCTGCTGGATTCATCGCCAAGCGTTTGGCCGCAATCCTTGCTGGATATGGATGCCGGTGCGATTTTGGTGATCTTTGACATCCGCCGCTACGAGAAAGAGCTGGAAAAACTGGCCAATCTTGCCGTGAAGCAGGGGGCAAGCATTGTGCTGTTCACCGACGCATGGGGGTCGCCCATCGAAAAACACGCGCGGTTCTGTTTCCGCTCAATGGTCGAAGTCCCGTCGAGCTGGGATTCGACCCTTGCGATCAATTTCCTGATCGAAGCACTGGTTGCCGAGATCCAGTTGCGCAGCTCTGATCAAAGCGCCGAACGCATTGCAGCCCTTGAACAAATGATCGGTGAGTCGCGAATCTTTCGTAGCAACTGATCGCGCCCAGTTGTCGACGAACCCGGTAATTACGAATCCGCTCGTGCCTTGGGTCCATCTTACAAATGCCGGATATGTCTGAGAGAGTAATGGTGCACCCGAGAGGATTCGAACCTCTGACCCCCTGATTCGTAGTCAGGTACTCTATCCAGCTGAGCTACGGGTGCACTACGGCGCGGTTTAGTTCTGGGCGCAGAGCTTTGCAACCCCTTGTTTGGCCTGAATTGCAATTTCCTGCCATTGACCTAGAACGTGCCATCGCCTTTGGGCAGCGATATGCGGAAAACCGTTCCCGCTGCGCCGGTTTCCTTTAGTTCAAGCGTACCACCATGGCCGCGCACCAGTTCGGCCGCGATGGCAAGGCCAAGGCCAGAGCCGCCCTTGCGCGCGCCGCCGCGAAAGGCTGTGAACAGATGCTCGCGCGCTTTTGGCGGCAGGCCGGGGCCATCATCTTGGACATCAATCCACCAATATCCGGGCTGATCCGTGGCGGTTAAACGAATCTCTCCGCCCTGCCCTGTGGCGGCAATCGCCTGACGGGCGTTGCGTGTCAGGTTAGACAGCACACGGAACAACTGTTCAGGATCAGCACGAACTTTCAGGTTTTCGGGTACATCCATCACAAATTTGATATCAGCCCCATCGGCGGCCAGACGCTCGTTCTCAACAACATCCTGAATGATGTGATCCAACGCGGTGACCGTCAGTGTCGGGCTGGGTTCTTCGGCCTTGCCGAAAGCCAGCGTTGATTCGCACAGGTGCACAGCACGGGTGATGGAGCTGACCAGCTTGGGGGCCATCCGCTTCACGCTGGGGTCCTCGGACATCTCGATACGGTCGGTAAACAGCTGCGCGGTGGTGAGGATATTGCGCAAATCGTGGCTGACCTTGCTGACCGCCTGCCCCAACTGCGCCAACCGTTCTTTCTGGCGCAAGGCTTGGGTCAGATCCGTCTCAAGCTTCATCAAGGCTTCCTCGGCCTCGCGGACCTCGGTCACTCCGGCCGAAGGGGCGATAATGCGGCGCGCGTCTTCGGGGGCCAGCGCATAGTTTTGCATATGGCCAACGACGCCCTTGATCGGTTTCAACAACAACACCCGCAACGCGACGAACAGCAACGATGCAGTGATGATCGAGATCACGGCAGACAGCAGCAAAATGCGAAGGCCATAATCAATCATCGCGTCGCGCAAGGGCACGGTTTGCATGGTAATTTCAATCGAACTCCCCGCATCCTGAACCGGCGCACCGATCACCCGGATCACACCATCCCGCGTATCGGCCAATTGCATGAACGCGTCCCTGATCAATATCAGCGGCGTAGAATCGCGCAGATCATAGGTGTTGATGATCGACTGCGGCATGGGCGATGACAGCACCAATTGCCGCACCTCGTCGCGCCGCAACACCACGTTGAACACCTCGGCTGTCCGTAACAGCTCGGCCTCGAGCGCGGGATCAATCATGTCATTGGCCAGCAACGTCAGCGATGCAATCTGCGCCCGCTCAAGACGATTCATCAGATATTCTTCGCGAAAACGCGCAATGGTCGGGACGAAAATCAGAACCTCTGCCAACATCACAAAGACGGTGGTTAGAATAAGCAATCGGCCTGAAAAGGATTTCAACATGCGCGGCGTGCCCTAGGGGATGAACCGTTGCACCAATCGCACGACGGTCTTGACCAAATCGCTTTCAAACAGCCGCGGCGAGAAATAGGCCCCTGCCGCGCGTTTGTTGACTTCGCCAATCGTTGGATACGGCGCAACCATACCTGCAATCTGGCTCATTTTCATGTTATTTGCCAGCGCCAAAGCCCACAGATTGATCAGCTCGCCTGCTTGATAGCCAACGATGCTGACACCGACGGGACGCCCCTTAACCACCATGACCTTGATAAACCCCTTGGTTTTACGTTCTGCAATCGCGCGGTCGTTGTGATTATAGTGAAAGCGCACCACCTCGACCTTGTCGCCATGCTCTTCTTTGGCTTGCGCTTCGGTCAGGCCGACCTGAGACAGCTCGGGGTCGGTATATGTTGCCCAAGGGATATGCGCGGTCTTGGCTTTGGACGGGATCGCAAACATCAGCGACCGGATCACCACACCTGCGTGATAGCCCGCAACATGAGTGAATTGCATCCCGCCTGCCACATCACCAATCGCGTAAATCTTGCGATTCGTCGTGCGCAGGGACGCATCCACCTTGATGCCGTTCTTGGTGGGTTCGACCCCGGCTTTGTCCAGATCCAGCCTATCTGTGTTCGTCTTGCGCCCCACAGCGACCAGCAAATGCGAGCCTTTGAACACGCGGCCATCCTTGGATTTGACCACAATCGCGCCGACATCGCCGCTGATCTCGGATGCCTCAGCATCCTCTGCGATCTCAACGCCTTCATCCTTAAGCGATTGCAGCACGATTGCAGCCGTCGCGGGGTCGTCCTTGGCCAGCGCCTTGCTGCCCTCGATCACCGTCACTTCGCAGCCCATGCGAATATGCGCTTGCGCCATTTCCATCCCGATAGGTCCACCGCCAATAATAAGCAAATGATCGGGTTTCTCGCGCAGATCGAACAGCGTTTCGTTTGTCTCGTGCGGTGTTTTATCCAAGCCCGGAATAGGCGGCACCAAGGGGGATGACCCGGTCGCAATCACGATACGGCGCGCCTTGATGATCGTGTCGCCGGCCTGCACCTCATCCTTCGAGATGAAGCGCCCGAATTCACGGATCACGTTGATGCCGAACCCCTCGAACCGTTCTTGGCTGTCGACGGGGGCAATCTGCGCGATCACATCGGCCACGTGATCTTTGGCCGCTGCATAATCCACATCGCCCGCGCCGTTGGTCACGCCAAACTGTTTCGAATGCCGCTGGCCGTATGCCGCCTTACCCGTCGCGATCAACGCCTTTGAGGGGACACAACCGTAGTTCAGGCAATCGCCGCCCATTTTATGACCCTCAAGCAGGACAACATCCGCCCCCATTTGGGCGGCACCCGCCGCAACAGACAGCCCGCCAGAACCTGCGCCGATGATCAAAAGGTCGGTTTTAATACGGTTCATTTCAGCAGTTCCTTTTTGCCGGTAATGGCTTTCAGTATTACGGGAAGAAGCGACAAGGCACCGAGCCCGAGAATAGGTAGCAAAACATATGGCTCGAATATGACGCCGAAATTCGGCGTCTCACCACGGGCGAACACTGTACCTAGCCCCGCGCCGATCGACGTAAAGACCAATGACCCGGGAATAATCCCCAAAAATGTCGAGATTACAAAACGGTACAGCATCACGCCCAGAAACGCAGGGATCAGGTTGGCCACAAAAAACGGCACCACAGGTACAAACCGGATAAAGAACAACATTGACCACTGATTTTTATCGATCCCGTCCTTAATTTTGCGCACCATACCCTCTGACGCATCCATGCGCGCCTTGAGCTTTTCGCCAAAGCCCATCCGCGCCGCCAGAAAAATCACGACAGCCCCTAGGGTGGCCCCTGTCACGTTAAAAAGCACACCAAAGAAGGTGCCAAACAGGAACCCTCCGGTGATTGTGGTGATCCCTGCCCCCGGCAGTGAAAACCCCACAATCAGGATATAGGTCGCTATAAAGACAAGAACAGTCAGCACGTAATGCGCATCCCGAAACGCGATCAATGCCTCGTGATTATCGCGCAGCGTTTCAAAACTCAGGTAATCGCGCAGGGTGAAAAAACCCACGATTGCCACAAGAACGATCACAGCGATTGGCAGATATCCGAGCCATCCGGATTTGTTGTCTGTCTGATCTGCCATGTCTCGGGTCGCCCTCTATATCGGTCAATATCGCCGCTTACCCCTATAGATGGGCCACATCGCCGTTGTCAGACAGAGGCATCACGCGCGCTTGATCGCAAAGCCCTGTATGTTGCAGAAAACCAAGGTTATGATAGCTTATTGAAACAGTCGGCGGGAAAAATCGCCGTTTTTATTGCAGCTTCGCCAAATTTGCCGCCTCAAGGGTTTGACTTGCGGGCGCAGCAGCTTTAGAGGCAGGGCTTGAATTGACAGTGATGCGCCGAATCTGGTGTTGATCTAACGTATTAAGTGGAGCCGGAGCGATGAAACGCACCTTTCAACCTTCAAACCTTGTGCGCAAGCGGCGCCACGGTTTCCGTGCACGTATGGCAACAAAAGCGGGTCGCAAGATCATCAACTCGCGCCGTGCCCAAGGCCGGAAAGAACTGAGCGCGTAATTCGCGCTTTCAGGACTTTGCAATTATGACTCCGTCGGAAGCACCCATGGATGGCACCAACGCCGCCCAACGGGAACCGCTTCCGGCGGTTTCTTTGCGTTTGACCACCCTTAAAAACAGGCCCGACTTTCAACGGGCCACCAGATCGCCCCGCGTCGCCATGCCGGGATTTATCCTGCAGATGCGCAAACGCGCGCCCGACGAGGCCGAAGGCGTCCGTGTCGGGTTCACCTGTTCGAAAAAGGTCGGAAATGCCGTTGCGCGCAACCGTGCAAAACGCCGTCTGCGCGAAATTGCCCGTTTGGCTTTGCCAGATCACGGGCGCGACGGAATGGATTACGTGCTAATTGGGCGGCAGGGTGCGACCGCCAGCATCCCCTTTTCGCAGCTTCAGGCTGATCTTATCAAAGCGCTAAACATCTTACACGGCAAAGCCAAATGACAATATTGGCGCGCATTCTCGCTGGTCCGGTGCATGTTTACCGCTTGGTTTTCAGTCCGTGGATCGGCCAAAACTGCCGCTATCAGCCAACATGCAGCGCCTACGCGCTCGAGGCTTTAAACAAACATGGCGGCATCAAAGGTGGCTGGCTTGCCGTCCGCCGTATTGCACGCTGTCATCCGTGGGGTGGCAGCGGCATTGATAACGTGCCGGACTAGCTGCCTGTTTGCCCTGCGGTTTACAGTCAAAGCTCCTAACAAAATGCGGCCATCGCGCGCGCCAGACTTAAACCGCCGCTTGATCGGCGCATGCAGTTGATCTAAGCCAAGCCCATGCTGGATCAACCTGACGATATTCACCCGCTTTTTTACGGTGCGCCCCAAAGCACCGAATTTCGCAAACTGCGCAAGCGGCTTGTGCGGCACACGCGCGAGGCGATTGAACAATATGGCATGATCGAACCCGGAACCAAATGGCTGGTTTGCATGTCAGGCGGCAAGGATAGCTATACGTTGCTGGCTATTCTGCATGAATTAAAATGGCGCGGGTTGTTACCGGTTGAGCTGATTGCCTGCAATCTGGATCAGGGCCAACCGAATTTTCCAGCAACCGTTCTGCCCGCCTTCCTTGAGAAAATGGGCGTTCCGCATCGCATAGAATATCAAGATACCTATTCAATCGTGATGGATAAAATACCTGCCGGCCGGACGTTCTGTGCCCTGTGCAGCCGGTTGCGTCGTGGCCATTTGTACCGGATCGCCCGCGAAGAAGGCTGCAGCGCGGTTGTCTTGGGCCATCACCGCGATGATATTCTAGAGACATTTTTCATGAATTTGTTTCACGGCGGAAGGCTGGCGACGATGCCGCCTAAACTGCTGAATGAAGAAGGCGATGTTTTTGTCTATCGGCCCCTCGCTCATGTCGCTGAGGTTGACTGCGAAAAATTCTCTAACGCTATGAATTACCCGATTATTCCTTGTGATCTATGTGGATCGCAGGACGGCTTGCAACGTCAACAGGTCAAGGCGATTCTAGATGGCTGGGAAGCCAACAGTCCCGGCCGTCGTCAGGTGATGTTCCGCGCCCTGATGAACGCCAGACCATCCCATTTGTTGGACCCGAAACTGTTCGATTTTGCTGCGTTGACCCGAAATACCTAGCAGAATTTCGTCTAATCTTATGCATTCAGGCTGGAAGAAAACAGGAACATTAACCTGACAGATACCAGCAAGCCCCTAGTGCTGTTCCAACGACGCGCAAGCCGCGTCAGATGGGGGTTTAACGATGGCGCGCAGTTTGCAGGCAACAGTTCTACACTTGGGACGCAGCATTTCCACGATCATGACCGGCCCCCCGGCGCTGGCGTTTTTACCCGCCCTTTGCCTGTCTACCTACTGGTTCGGCGGCGAAGAAGCGTTACTGATCTGCGCCGTCGCCATCCCCCTGACCTATCTTTTTCTAGGCAGTATTTATGGGTCAGCCAACCAACTGCTTCTGGCCCGCGAAGGGGTGACAGGCCTCCTACAACCAAATGCGTTCAAAGACTTGGCCGATCAGGTATTTCTAAAAGCGACTGAAATCGGGTGGAAATCTGCCATATTTTCTTTCGAGATCGAGGATTTTGCCGAATTACAAAACCGCTTTGGAAAAGCCGCAACGGATCAGGTCCGAACGCAGATTTCAGAGCGTTTGATGTCATCCCTCCGTGACAAGGACAGCGTGGGCATCGTCGACAACGTCACCTTTGCCGTCTGCCTTGATCCGGTGCGGCACCTTGATCTTGAGCTTTGCATCCAAATGGCCGCTAGGCTGCAACGCGTGTCGGAAGACCCCATTTCCATTGACGGCACCGTTATTTACGTTTCGGTCTCTGTCGGATTTTGCCAACACAGCAGATCGCCCAGCAACACTGGCGAAGGTTGGTTGGGTGCAGCACTTACCGCGCTGAAAGAGGCAACGCGCCACGGGCCATCTGGCATCCGCGCCTTTACCGACCGCATGATACTGCCAACCGCACATTCTGCGGCCCTAATCGACGAAGTTGCTCAGGCGCTTGAGAATGGTCAGATCATGCCTTGGTTCCAACCCCAGATATCGACAGAAACCGGCCAAATCAGCGGGTTCGAGGCATTGGCAAGGTGGTCCCACCCCACCCGCGGCATGCTGCTGCCATCAGATTTCCTGCCTGCGCTGGAACAGGCTGAATTGTCAGAACGGCTTGCCGAGATGATGATGTATCACGCGTTCGCAGCAGTACAAAGCTGGGATGCAGCCGGGTTACATGTGCCGCAAATCGGCGTGAATTTCGCGGGCTCTGAGCTCAGCAACCCCTTACTCATTCGAAAGATCAGTTGGGAATTGGATCGCTTCGACCTCACAGCTGACAGGCTGGCGATTGAGGTGCTTGAAACAGTCGTTGCAAGCGCGCCTGATGACATGATCACCCGAAACATCAATGCATTGGGCGACTTGGGCTGCCGGATCGATCTAGACGACTTTGGCACGGGCCACGCCTCTATCACTTCGATCCGACGGTTTGGCGTAAACCGCATAAAAATCGACCGTTCCTTTGTCTTGAGGGCCGACCGTGACCCTGAACAACAACGTATGATCAGCGCGATCCTTACCATGGCGGAAAGATTGGGCGTAGAGACGTTGGCCGAGGGGGTCGAAACCGTTGGAGAACACGTCATTCTGGCCCAACTTGGCTGCGACCATGTCCAAGGGTTCGGGATCGCGCACCCGATGCCCATGGATGAAACAATTGCGTGGATCGAAGCGCATAACGCCAAACTGCACGATGTTCCAAGGATCATGGGTGGAAAAGCATAGTTCCGTGGTACGAAACCAACTTCAATACTACAGGCGAAAGGCCGAATCTGCTTGACCTTTGGTGCTGCACTCTGTTGAACCCACGCTGATATTATAGACATCAGGTGGCGGTCATATGGACGATCAGAACAAGAATCTCATCATAGCGACGGTTCTAAGTTTCATAGTGATCCTTGGGTGGTTCGTACTGTTCCCCCCTCCGGAAACCGCACCCACCGTTCAGGAAACGGCCGCGGCAACCTCGGGTGACACCGCTGCGCCAATCGCGACGGTGCCAACCGGCACAAATGCGGCAACAACGCCTGCGTCCTCCGAAACCCGGTCAGATGCCCTTGAACAAGCGCCGCGCATCCCGGTCGAGACTGCACGCCTCACCGGGTCCATCTCGCTTTTGGGTGGCCGGGTCGATGACTTGATGCTCAAAGATTACCGGACGACAATTGACGACGACGCACCGATTGTGACGCTCTTGTCGCCCGCCGGCACTGATGATGCCTATTACGCGCTTTACGGCTGGGCCGCTGGTGCAGGCATCGCGCCCGAACAAGTCCCTGGTCCCAACACGCTTTGGTCCTTGACTGAGGGCGACACCCTTACGGTGGGTAGCCCTGTTACGATGACATGGGATAACGGAGCGGGTCAGATTTTCTCTCGGGTTATCTCCATCGATGAAAACTATATGTTCAACGTCGCGCAATCGGTTGAAAACACATCCGATACATCTGTGACGATGGCCCCTTATGGGATCATTGCCCGGCACGGCATTCCGTCTGACGCACAAAACTTCTTTATTCTTCACGAAGGTATGGTCGCCATGAACAATGGCGAACTTCTTGAGACAGGTTGGGACGATATTCCGGACCTTGATCCGATTAACGGTGTGCCATCTGAACGGATTGACGGCGTCACGAACGGCTGGATCGGTTTTACCGGTCACTATTTCATGACCAACCTTATCCCCGACCCCGCGCAGGCATCGCGCCTGACGGTCAAATATCTGCCAAACACCGAAATCTTCCAGACCGAAGCCGTGTTGCCAACCCAAACGATTGCATCGGGCACCACCGCGACAGTGACAACCCAGTTGTTCGCCGGCGCAAAGGAATGGGAAATTCTGCGCGAGTATGAGGCAAAAGGTGTCTACAAGTTTATCGACTCGATCGATTGGGGCTGGTTCTTCTTCCTGACCAAGCCAATCTTCTGGGTGCTGCACCACCTGAACCTGCTGATCGGCAACATGGGTGTCGCCATCATCGGGCTTACCCTGCTGATCAAGGCGCTGTTGTTCCCGCTGGCCTATAAATCATATGTCTCGATGGCAAAGATGAAAGAGCTTCAGCCCCAGATGGAGAAGCTGAAGAAGGACGCTGGCGAAGATCGCCAAAAGCTTCAGCAAGGCATGATGGAGCTGTACAAGCGCGAAAAGGTAAACCCCGCAGCGGGCTGCCTGCCGATCGTAATGCAAATCCCGATCTTCTTCTCGCTCTACAAGGTGATCTTTGTCACGCTCGAACTGCGCCATGCGCCTTTCTTTGGTCCCTTCCAGGACCTGAGCGCGCCTGACCCCACATCGATCTTCAACTTTTACGGCCTTCTGCCATGGGCTTCACCTGATGCGGGTTCGATCATGGCCTTGGTCTTTATCGGTATTTTGCCGCTGCTTTTGGGCATATCCATGTTCCTTCAGCAAAAGCTGAACCCGGCCCCCACAGATCCGACACAGCAAATGATTTTCGCCTGGATGCCATGGGTATTCATGTTCATGCTGGGTGGCTTTGCATCGGGTCTGGTCGTCTACTGGATCGCGAACAACACCATCACATTTACGCAGCAGTACCTGATCATGCGCAGCCAAGGGTATAAACCTGATCTGCTTGGGAACATCACAAGCGGGCTGAAACGCAAGGACAAAGCCGCTGCAAACGATCCTAAGGCACCGTCCAAAGGCAAAAAGTAATGCAGGTCTGCGCCCTTTACCGGCACCCGATAAAAAGCCACGGGCGCGAGGCGATTGAGAGGGTGCACCTTACTCAGGGCGCGACCATGCCTTGGGATCGGGTATGGGCCGTGACGCATGAGGCGACGAAGTTTGATGCAGGCGCGCCCAAATGGGCGAGCTGCAATAACTTTATGATCGGCTCGCGCACCCCCGGCTTAGCCGGGATATGGGCGACAATGGATGAAGCTGACCGTGCCATTACGTTGACACATCAGGCCCTTCCCCCACTGACCTTTCACCCCGACGACCCTGCTGAAACTGCGCGTTTCCTTGACTGGGTTGCACCGCTTTGCCCATCCAACCGTGCGGCACCAACGGCCATCGTTGCGGCACCGAACCGGGGGATGACGGATACCACCTATCCGTCGGTATCCATCATGAACACGGCATCGCACCGCGCGGTCGCGGATGCCTTGGGGGTTGAGATCACCAAAGAACGCTGGCGCGGTAATATCTGGCTGGACGACATAGCAGCATGGTCTGAATTTGGCTGGATCGGCCGCGACGTCAAAATCGGAGACGCCGTATTGCGCATCCGCGAGCCGATCAAACGGTGCCCCGTCACTAACACAAACCCGATTACAGGCGAACGCGACACAGCGACGCTGGATATTTTGAACAGCGTATTTGGACATCAGAATTTTGGCGTCTATGCTGAGGTCATCACATCAGGCGATATCGCGCTTGGCACAAAAGCAGAGGTAATCTGATGCAAATTAAATTCAATATCGCAGAAGAACCCGACGCGCTGACCGCTGAAAAGGGCCGGCTGCTGTTCGCGGGCGAGACCGAGTTCGTTAAAGGTGTGGTTGCCATGGACGGCTTGCCACCCGCCGACCGGTTGGAGGTTTGCTTTGCCGGGCGGTCGAACGTCGGTAAATCAACCCTGATCAACGCCTTGACGGGTATGAAAGCCCTCGCGCGGGCCTCGAACACACCGGGCCGGACGCAAGAGATTAACTATTTCACCGCAGGCGACGATCATTACCTCGTCGATCTGCCGGGCTATGGCTATGCGAATGCTCCCCTGCCCGTGGTCGAGAAATGGCAGCGTCTGCTCAAGCAATATCTATCCGGTCGCCAAACATTGCGCCGGGCCTTTGTGTTGATCGATGCGCGCCATGGCGTCAAAAAGGTTGATGATGAAATTATGTCCCTGCTGGACAGTTCTGCGGTGACCTTTCAGTGCGTCTTGACCAAAGCTGACAAAGTGAAAGAAGCAGAGCGCGCCAAGATCCTGGATCAAGTTCGCGCTGCTCTTGCCAAACACCCCGCTGCCTATCCGGAAATCGTCGTGACATCGTCGGAAAAGGGTTGGGGTATTCCGACATTGCGTGCGATTATCAGCACGTTAACGTAGAATACACCCTTGGGTACCTTAGGCATAGAATGAGAAAACAAGAGATGAACCGCGACTGGATCGCCACAGCGCAAACCCTAAGCCAGGCTTTGCCCTATCTTCAACGCTATGCCGACGCCACGGTGGTGATCAAGCTGGGCGGCCATGCCATGGGCAGCGACGAGGCGATGGAAGAATTCGCCCGCGATGTCGCCCTGATGCGTCAGGTTGGCGTGAACCCTGTGATCATCCACGGCGGTGGCCCGATGATCAACAGCATGCTCAAGCGGCTTGATATCAAATCTGAATTTATCAACGGCAAACGTGTGACCGACGCCGCGACCATGGAAGTGGTCGAGATGGTTTTGTCCGGCCTCGTGAACGCGCGTATCGTGCAAGCCATCACCGCCCAAGGCGGGCGCTGTGTGGGCGTGTCTGGCAAAGATAGCGGTCTAATCATCTGCGACCAAGAAGACCCCGAATTGGGCCTTGTTGGGGCCCCTAAAGAGGTTAACCCCCGCCTTTTGCGTGATCTGGCAGACAAGGGCATCATTCCGGTCATTGCCCCCTTGGGCATGGGCCGCAACGGCGAGACATTTAACATCAACGGCGACACCGCAGCCGGTGCAATTGCTGCCGCGCTAAAGGCCGACCGCCTGCTGTTGTTGACGGACGTTGCAGGCGTCAAGAACGCCGATGGCGAGGTGCTGACCGAACTTACAGCCGCCCAAATTCGCGAAATGATCGCAGATGGGACGATTGCTGGCGGCATGATTCCCAAGACGGAAACCGCCCTGAACGCAATCGAAGGGGGTGTGCGCGCCGCTGTCATCCTTGACGGTCGTGCACCTAATGCCTGCCTGCTTGAGCTGTTTACCGAGCATGGTGCCGGCAGCATCATCCGCAAGGGTTAAGATGAAACGTCTTGTCCTGATGCGGCATGCAAAGTCGGATTGGTCAGGCGCGACATCCGACCATGATCGCCCCCTAAATGCGCGCGGCCGCGCCAGTGCCACAGCGCTTGGTGATTGGCTGCGTGAACAAAAGATCAGCCCCGATACCGTTCTGTGTTCGACCGCCACACGCGCCGCCGAAACGTTGGAAGGTCTGGCGCTTGGTCCTGACACCGACCTGCAGTTTACCCGCGATCTGTATCTCGCTGATCCAGAAACGATCTTGGCCACGCTACGGGGCGCATCAGGCGATACCGTCGTGATCATCGGCCACAATCCCGGCATCGGCACGATGGCCGGAATGATTATCGAAACGTCAGACAACGGCGGGATCACCGACTATCCCACGGGTGCAACGCTTGTTGCGACATTTAATGTTGAGGATTGGGCGGATGTTAAATGGCGTATGGGTACGATGGATCAGTTCGTCGTGCCCCGCGATCTCCCCGCGCCGCAGCAGTAAGGCGAGGTTTCCCTCGCCCCACTGGTATTTTTAGTGACCCAGAATCTGGCTCAGGAACAGTTGTGTCCGTGGGCTTTGTGGGTTGTTAAAGAACTCTTCAGGTTCGTTTTGCTCAACGATCTGACCTTCATCCATAAAGATCACGCGGTTGGCGACCTGACGGGCAAAGCCCATCTCGTGGGTCACGCAAAGCATGGTCATGCCTTCTTCGGCCAGCTCGACCATGGTGTCCAAGACTTCTTTGATCATCTCGGGGTCAAGCGCAGATGTCGGTTCATCGAACAGCATGATGCGCGGGCGCATACAAAGGCTGCGCGCAATCGCCACACGCTGCTGCTGACCACCGGAAAGCTGACCGGGGTACTTGTCCGCTTGATCAGGGATCTTAACCTTTTCAAGGAAATGCATCGCGATTTCTTCGGCTTCTTTCTTGGGTGTTTTGCGTACCCAGATCGGTGCCAACGTGCAGTTCTCAAGGATCGTCAGATGCGGGAAGAGGTTAAAGTGCTGGAAGCACATGCCAACCTCTGACCGGATCTTGTCGATGTTTTTCACATCAGAAGACAGCACCGTGCCATCAACTTCGATCAGGCCTTTTTGGTGTTCTTCCAATGCGTTGATGCAACGGATCAGCGTCGATTTACCGGAACCCGATGGGCCCGCGATGACGATACGTTCGCCACGGTAAACGGTCAGATCAATGTCGCGCAGCACGTGAAATGTGCCGTACCACTTGTTCATCCCTTGAATGCTAATGGCGACCTCGTCCGAGACCTGTAGTGCTTTTGCTTGTTCAGCCATAATAACAGCCTTTCCTTAATGGTGGTCGGTCTGGAGTTGACGTTCCAGCCATTGTGAATATTGCGAGATGCCGTAGCAAACGACGAAGAACAGAAGGGCGGCAAAGCCCCAGAGTTCCCAATAAACGCCGTTCCAATCGGTCGAGGCGAGGATCGGACCGCGGATCATGCCCACGAGATCGAACATCGAAATGATCGAAACCAGTGTGGTGTCTTTGAACAGCCCCACTGCCACGTTCACGATGCCCGGGATCGAGATCTTCAACGCCTGCGGCAGGATGATCAGACGCATGGATTGCGCGTAATCAAGGCCAAGGCTTTCCGCGCCCTCGTATTGACCACGCGGCAACGCCGCCAGACCGCCACGAATAACTTCGGCGATATATGCTGATGCGAACATCGTGATCATGATGATCACACGCAAGATCAGGTCAAAGCTGGTTCCCGGTGGCAAGAAATATGCCAAAACCACGTTTGCCACGAACAGCAAGGTGATCAACGGCACGCCGCGAATGAATTCGATAAACACCACGCAAATCATCTTGATGATCGGTAGGCGAGACTGACGGCCAAGGGCCAGCAGAATACCCAAAGGCAGCGAAAGCGACACACAGACCACCCCAAGGATCATGTTCAGCATAAAGCCACCCATGTTCCGCGACACCACTTCCTCAAGCGCGAGAACGCCCGACAAGCTTGGTGTGATCATGCTCAAGACAAACCAAACCACCGCAGCGGCGACGACACCGCCTGCCAGTCCGGCTGCAAAGCTTGTTTTCACAAGTTTACCATAGACGACATAGCCGATGACAATGCTGACGAGCGCCGAGACAGGCACCAACAGCGAGCCACCCCAGATCAACCAGAATGCGATGAAAGGATACAGCGCAGTAACGATCAGCAACTGACGCGGCAGGTTTGAAAACAGAACCGGTGCAACAGCAACGAACAGCAGCACAAAGGCCAATGTCGGGCGCCAGTATCCGTCTTGCGGATACGAAATACCGAACAACAGCTGGTTCCACCGCTCGGCCAGAACCGAGAAACAGCCCCCTGTCGCGCCATCCAATACTTCACGACATTCGCGGATGTTGGATGTCGTCCAGACGCCGCCCAGCAACCAAGGCAGGAAGCCGGAAAGCAGCACATAGATCACATACAGCGCGGCAATGGTCAGGATGGTATATGGGATCGACGAAAAGAGACTTTCGCGGACCCATTTGACCGGGCCTTGTGCCGTTGATGGCGGCGCGGCCTGAGGCAGCATCGTATCACGGACATAGGTAACGGTTTGGGCATGTGTATCTGACATATTACCGCTCCTTCAGGCTGACGTTTTTGTTGTAGACGTTCATAATCGCAGAGATCGACAAAGAGATCGTGAGATAGAACAGCATCAACAACAGCACACACTCGATCGCGCGGCCCGTCTGGTTCAAGGTGATCCCGCCCAGCGTCGCCGTGATGTCGGCATAGCCAACCGCGATTGCCAGAGACGAGTTTTTGGTGATGTTCAGGTATTGCGAAATCAGCGGTGGAATGATCACCCGCAAGGCTTGCGGCAAGACGACCAAGTTCATCACGCGCTTGGGGCGCAAGCCCAGCGACGCCGCGGCCTCGGTCTGGCCTTTTGGAATGGCCTGAATGCCCGCACGTACGTTTTCGGCGATAAAGGCACCAGTATAAACCGACAATGCCAGCCAAAGTGCGATCAATGGCGCGCCAATTTGAATACCACCGCGAAAGTTAAACCCTTTCAGCGCAGGCATATCCAACCCGATGGGGCTGCCCATGATGAAGAACATCAAAAGAGTTGGGACAATCAGGATCGCCAAGGTCGGCCAGCCTGTTGGCAACAGCTTACCGGTTTCAAACAACAGTTTGACGGCGTAGCGGCGATAGAAAACCACTGCGATAATCGACAGAATGAAGGTCGCAACGACCATCATCGAGCCCGGCCCCCAAACTGGCGCGGGGATATAAACACCGCGGTTGGTAAAGGCGAATGCATCAAACAACATGCTAGACGTCGCGTTGTCACCGCGGAACGCATTTGGCGCAGGCAGAACCGCCGTCATCAGCGTGTAGATCATCAAGATCCAGATCAGCACGGGGATATTGCGGAAAATCTCGACATAAACGGACATCAGCTTGGACACGAGCCAGTTTTTCGACAGGCGCGCAACACCGGCGATCACACCAATCACGGTGGCAGTCAGACAGGCCAGAAATGCAACAAGCAAGGTGTTGATAATACCAACCATCGCCGCCCGAAGGTTCGTGGATTGGCTATTATAGTCAATCAGCGTTTGGTTGATATCGTAACCCGCTGGAACGCCCAAGAAATCATACGAGATATTGAGGCCCGCTTCGGCGAGGTTGCGCATCAAGTTGACGCCCAAAAAGGCCATCAGCGCAATCAACAGCACCAAAGCGATAAATTGGAATGTATAGGATCTATAGCGGGTGTCGTTCAGCAACATCGACAGCCGGAACGAGCCCTGTTGAGGGTCGGACATTGTCGTCATCAGATTATCCCTGTGTTCCGGATCCATTCATGCGCATCATTCGATATCGCTGGCCGGTTTTGTTTTTTTGTCTTGAAAGGCGCAAAGGGCGTGGAAAAATCCACGCCCTTTGGCAAAGTTCTTAGCGGAAAGGAGGCGCGTACATCAGGCCGCCATCTGTCCACTGAGCGTTCAGGCCACGGGCCAGACCGATTGGTGTTTCTTCGCCGATGTTCTTGGCAAAGATTTCACCGTAGTTGCCTTGAGACGCGATTGCGTTCTTGGCCCAGTTGGCTTCAAGACCCAACATTTCACCCAACGTACCTTCGGAACCCAACAGGCGGGCAACTTCGGGGTTGGTTGTGTTCATGGACATTTCTTCGACGTTTGCCGATGTAACGCCCAGCTCTTCAGCTGCGATCAAAGCGTACAGAACCCAACGTGTCACGTCGCCCCAGTCGTTGTCGCCGTGGCGAACCACTGGACCCAAAGGCTCTTTCGAGATGATTTCTGGCAGGATCACGTGATCGCCAGGGTTCTCGAATGTGGCACGTGTGGATGCCAGGCCGGATGCGTCAGTTGTGTAGGTGTCGCATGCACCGGCAAGGTACTGCTGCTGGCCTTCGGCGTTTGTCTCGATTGGCACGGGCTCGTACGAGATGTTGTTGGAGCGGAAGAAGTCAGCAAGGTTCAGTTCGGTTGTTGTACCGGTTTGAATGCAGACAGTCGCGCCATCCAGATCCTTGGCGGAAGAAACGCCCAAGGATTTTGGAACCATGAAGCCTTGGCCGTCATAGTAGTTCACACCGATGAAGTCGAACTTCAGGTCGACATCGCGGGAGAACGTCCATGTTGTGTTACGCGCAAGAAAGTCGATCTCGCCCGAGGCAAGCGCTGTGAAGCGTGTTTTGCCGGTTGTTGGAATGAATTCAACTGCTGTTGGATCACCGAAAACGGCGGCTGCGACTGCGCGGCATACCGCAACGTCGAAACCTTCCCATTCGCCATTGGCGTTTGGTGCGGCAAAGCCGACAAGACCAGTTGTTACACCACAGTTCAGCTTGCCGCGCGCTTTCACGTCGTCAAGTGTTGCGGCCGCGGACGCACCGGCGAGAACGCCAGCAACTGTCAGCGCACCGAAAAATACGGATTTATTCATAGTTACCTCTTCCTGATTTCCACCACGTTCATGGGTGGTTTAACCGACACCTTTTTTGGGTCGGAGGCTATTTTAATGGAATGATCCCATTAGTGCTACGGAGTTTGGGCGAATTTATGCCGGCGCGTCAAGGCTATATGCCTAAAAAACAGCCTCGACCAAAGGGCAACCGCCTAGTTTCCCAGCTAGGTGCCTTTGCTCAGGTCAAACATTAACTTTGCGTGAAGAAAACTGCCCTTTTTGGCGGCGGCGAGCGCTTCTGCATCATCGTCTTTGCCCCATAATTCGGCCTGCCAGATCTCATCCAGGCGCGACATGTCCCAAAGCGATTCCATTTCGCGGGCATTCATCGCCGCAGCAAAGCCCAAAACCAGTGATCCAGACAGGCTGACAAGGTCGTGGAATGCCGCCAATTCAAAGTGATCCAAGGCATGTGTCCGGCGGGTCAGACCCGCAAACACGTCGGGGTCTTGGGGCACATGCATGATACCTGTGCGCGGCTGCAACCTTGCGCCTAACGCATCCTCCGCCCAGTCAAGCATCGGGTCCCAGACAGCACTTTGCCGCTCGACCAGCTCTTGCGGGCTGTCCGCCCGGTAACATAGCAGATCGCAATCGCCATATGCCGCCAACATATCGGCGACTTCGGTATGCTGAACCGCAACCTTGTCGATCGCGGCATTGGCGGTTTTTGTGCATGGCATCGTTTGCGGGTTGATCACCCCGTCCTGCGCCTGCCATTCAGCGGCAATTGCATCGGCCATCTTGGCCGTTGGCAACACCAGCAACTGCTTTGCCGGCGTTTTGATCGGGCGACCGTCCAGCTCGACCGAATGCCCCCCGTCACGGGGGACAACCTGCGCCTCTTTCCAAAAGCGTTTGGCTTTCCAATCACTCATTTTTCAATGCTCCAGATTTGGGTCGGCACTGCAGGGCACCTGATCGGGCGGACTGATCAGGTGCCCTGCTGCGCTTACGCCCAGTCTTCCTCGAACGGGTCAGCGGGTACATCCGATGGCGACCATTGGAACGTGTTCCACGTGCGCACCATATGGTCAGGCATCGGCGCGATCAGGTTCAGTCGGGCCTTGGTCACCGGATGCTCAAGCGTCAAGGACCGCGCATGCAGATGCAGCTTTTTCGAGATATCGCCGCCCAGTTGCGCGCCCCAACCGTCGCCCATGTTTTCCTGGCCAGAGCCACCGTATTTGCCGTCACCGACAATCGGATGCCCGATCTCTGCCATATGTGCACGCAGCTGGTGCGTACGACCGGTGACGGGGATCAGCGCAACCCAACAGGTGCGGTTGCCCGCTTGTGCCAATGTCGCGTAATCCGTCGTGGCGCGCTTTGCCCCTTCGGTGGTGTCCATGTCCTTGGGATGGACGCAGTACATCTTTTCGCCCTCCCCCCGCGCACCGTGACCGAACGCCTTGACCAAACCGAATTTGATCGTGCCGTTCTTGGGGTGCGGTACACCTGCGACAGCCGCCCAGTAAATCTTGCGCGTTTGGCGGTGCCTGAACGATGATGTCAGATCAGCCGCAATCGACCGCGTGCGCGCCATGATCAGCACACCCGAGGTGTCTTTATCCAAGCGGTGCACAAGGCGTGGCTTTTCATCCAGATCAAACATCAGCGCATCGGCCAAGGCATCAACGTGGCGATCAGATTGCCCTGACCCACCCTGCACGGGCAGGCCCGGCGGCTTGTTCAGCGCGATGATATAATCGTCGCGGTAAATCACGCAGGACCGGATGAACTTGGCATCCGCATCCGAAATCCGCGTGCGTTTGGGTGGCGGCGGGGCCTCCGTATCGGGCAGCGGCGGAATGCGAATTTCCTGCCCCACCTCTAGCCGCGTAGACGCTTTGACACGCCCCCCATCGACACGAATTTCACCCTTGCGGCACATCTTTTCGATACGCCCCTGACTGATCAGCGGGAACATACGTTTGAACCAGCGGTCCAACCGCTGATCCCCGTCGCCCTGTTCAATGATCAGGTTCTGAACCCGGCTCATGCAAATACTCCTCTGGCCACCATCAGGCCCAGCATTAATCCTAGCACCGACAGTCCGACTGACAGTGCCACATATATCCCTGCCGATGCGATCTGGCCGCGCTCGATCAGTGTTACCGTTTCCAGAGAAAACGATGAGAACGTCGTAAAGCCGCCCAAGATACCCGTCGCAATGAACGGGTTCAGATGGGTCAGGCCTTTTTGCGCGGCTGCCACAATGAACAGCCCCATAATGAACGATCCCAAAATGTTCACCGTCAACACAGCCACCGGAAAATCCAGAATGCCAAAGGCACGCATAATCCCGACACCCCAAAGGTATCGCAAGGACGCGCCAATCGCACCACCAAGGGCCACAAAGAACAGGGTAGAAATCATCTGCGGTCTGTCACGCGTTGCGCGCGGATTGTCAAGTTTTGCGCGTCGCGCGCAGCTTTTCGAAATAATCGAGCCGCTTTTTCAAGTCGCGCTCGAACCCACGTTCAACGGGCTGATACAACTGCGGCCGCTCCATCCCGTCGGGAAAGTAGTTCTGCCCCGAAAACCCGTCTTCGGCATCATGGTCATAGGCATAGCCCGCACCGTACCCCTGATCTTTCATCAGGTTGGTGGGCGCATTCATGATATGTTTGGGCGGCGGGGCGGACCCGGTCTGTTTTGCGGCGCGCCGTGCAGATTTATACGCGACATAGGCCGCGTTCGATTTTGGTGCCAACGCCAGATAGGTCACAGCTTGGGCCAAGGCCAATTCCCCCTCAGGCGACCCCAACCGTTCATATGTTTCCCATGACTGCAGGCAGATCGCTTGCGCCTGAGGATCAGCCAGCCCGATGTCCTCAACCGCCATGCGGGTGATCCGACGCATCAGATAGCGGGGGTCCTCGCCACCCTCCAACATCCGTGCCAACCAATAAAGCGACGCATCAGGGTCTGACCCACGCACCGATTTATGCAGCGCCGAGATCAGATTATAATGCGCGTCGCCACCTTTGTCGTACTGTGCCGCCCGCCGCATCAACCGCGCCGATAGCGCCTTCCCATTCAACGCGCCGTCCACTTTCCACGCCGCGACCTGTTCGATCAGGTTCAGCAAGGCGCGCCCGTCCCCATCCGCCATCTCAAGCAGATTTTCCCGCGCGGCACTATCCAAAGGCAAGGGACGGCCCAGTTCGGCCTCCGCCCGCTCTGCCAGCAGCTCAAGATCGGCATGCGGCAAGCGTTCAAGCACCAACACTTGCGAACGGCTCAGCACAGCGGCGTTCAGCTCGAAAGACGGATTTTCCGTGGTCGCACCGACCAACAGAATCGTACCGTCCTCCATATGCGGCAGGAAACCGTCTTGCTGCGCCTTGTTGAAACGGTGGATTTCGTCAACGAACAGCAATGTCCCCTGCCCGTTCTGCCGCCTGATCTTGGCCGCCTCGAACACCTTGCGTAATTCGGGAACACCGCTGAATATCGCGCTGATTTGGACAAAATGTAGGTCGGTCTCATCCGCCAGCAGCCGCGCGATCGTGGTTTTACCAACGCCCGGCGGCCCCCAGAAAATCAGCGATCCCAAAGACCCGGATTCAAGCATTACCGTCAGCGGCGCATCCGGGCCCAATACCTGCCGTTGTCCGATCACCTCGGCCAAGGATTTTGGTCGCAACCGGTCCGCAAGCGGGCGATGCCCCCCTTCTGCTACGACTTTAGGACTGCCAAACAGATCCGCCACGGCCTAAATCCGAAACCGCAGGGACAGTCGCTGCCCGCCGCGTTGCACAAATAATTCGGCACTGCGTTTGCCTTTGAACGCCGTGCGCACTTGCGCAGGCGTCTGCACATTTTGACCGTTCACAGCCAAGATGACATCGCCGGGGCGCAACCCAACCCGCAGGCCAAAGGCACCGACGTCCATCACGGCAACCCCTTCCACCTCAAGCGACAGGTTCAGTTCGGACAAAACCGCCGGATTGATCCGCGCCAGTTTCAGACCGGGCAACAGCTCGCGTTCGCCTAAAACAACCGCATCACGCGGCGGCTCCTCCGGTGCTTCGATCAATGACACCACAACGTCGCTCTGCGCACCGTCTCGCAGGCGCGTAATAACGGCTTCTTTGCCCAAACCCGCCACGCTCATCCGGTAAATCATTTCGGCGGGCGAATGCACATCCTGACCGTCAACGGCGATAATCACATCGCCTACACGAAACCCCGCTTCCAGAAACGGGCTGACCGGATGCAATCCCGAAAGAATAATACCGCCGGGCCGGTCCAGCCCCAATGGCGCTGCCATATCGGCATCAACCGCCTGCCCGCTAAGCCCAGCCCAAGGTCGCGCAAATCGCGCAGCCCCTTTCCGCGCCTGTTCCACAAACGCCGCGACCAGATTGGCGGGGATGGCAAAACCGATGCCGTTTGACCCACCCGAACTGGTCAGGATGGATGTATTGATGCCAATCAAATCGCCTTGCATATCGATCAAAGCACCGCCGGAATTGCCCGGATTGATCGGCGCATCGGTCTGGATGAAATAGCCCTGCCCGCCACCATTCATGCCACCCGACCGCGCAAGTCCCGAAACGATACCGCTGCTTACGGTCTGTCCGACACCAAAGGGGTTCCCGATGGCCAGCGCAAGTTCACCAACCTCGACATCATCACTGTTGCGCAAGCTCAGAAACGGCAGGTCTGCCACATCGTCAATCTTGAGGATCGCCAAATCGCTCTCGGCATCGCTTAGCATCACACGGGCCGAAAATTCACGGCGGTCGGCAAGCACGATACGGATGTCCGTCGCCATCCCGACAACGTGGTAATTCGACACCACAATCCCGTCCTCGGACAATATCACCCCCGACCCAAGGGAATTTTGCACCCGCGGGCGACCGGCATCAGGGCTTTGGAAAAAGCGTTCGAAAAAGGGATCGGCTTGCAGGGGCGTCCGGCTGCTTTGCACGATCTTACGCGCATAGATATTCACGACAGCTGGCACCGCCTCTTTCACCAAAGGGGCAAAGCTAAGTTGCATTTGCGATGCAGATGTCGGCACCGTTTGCGCATGAAGGGGCAGTGAAACGAGGGCAAGCAAGATCAGGAAATATTTCATACCCAAGATATGCGCAGCCAAACGGCCTTGCGCAACACCCATATTCCAAATGGTCTAAAATCCTCGCCGAAGGCATAAAAAAAGCCCCTGCGACAGCAGGGGCCTTTAAATCTTCTACAAAGTAGAAGGCTTTAGTCTTCGGCAACTTCGTATGCTGCAACGCGGGCTTTGTCGCCTGCGCCTTTCGCATCGCGGTCGCGATCTACGAATTCGATGATGGCCATCGGTGCCATGTCGCCATAGCGGAAGCCCGCTTTCAACACGCGAACATAGCCGCCTTGACGGTCTTTGTAGCGTGGTCCAAGGATGTCGAACAATTTCGCGACATACTGATCCTGCTTCAGCTTGCTTGCTGCCTGACGGCGCGCGTGCAGATCGCCGCGCTTGGCAAGCGTGATCATTTTTTCAATGATCGGCTTCAATTCTTTTGCTTTTGGCAAGGTTGTTTTGATTTGCTCATGTTCGATGAGCGAGCCTGCCATGTTCGAGAACAACGCTTTGCGGTGTTCATGAGTACGGTTCAGGCGGCGGTAACCACGTGCGTGACGCATTTTCTAGTCTCCAACGATATGCCCTCTACGGGCGGTTTTACTTTGTCCGGCTGACGTGCGTAGCGCCAACTCTCCTTGGGGCCCTCGTGGCCCAGTCTTGCATGTGGTGGGGATCGCTCCCCACCGCATGAATTCTTAGAACGAATCCTCGAACTTCTTGGCGAGGTCTTCGATGTTGTCCGGTGGCCAGTCCTCGACGTCCATACCAAGGTGCAGACCCATACCCGACAGCACTTCCTTGATCTCGTTCAAGGACTTGCGGCCAAAGTTCGGCGTGCGCAGCATTTCGGCTTCGGTCTTCTGGATCAGATCGCCAATATATACGATATTGTCGTTCTTCAGGCAGTTCGCGGAACGAACAGACAGTTCCAACTCGTCTACTTTCTTCAGCAGCAGCGGGTTGAATTCCAGGCCATCGTCATCATCCTGACGCGACGCAGATTCAGGCTCGTCAAAGTTGACGAAGATGCCCAGCTGGTCTTGCAGAATGCGCGCAGCAAATGCGACCGCATCGTCTGGCGTGATCGAACCATCGGTTTCGACCTTCATCGTCAGTTTGTCATAATCCAGCACCTGACCTTCGCGGGTCGGTTGCACGTCATAAGACACTTTTTTCACTGGCGAATAGATCGCATCGATTGGGATCAACCCGATTGGCGCGTCTTCTGGCTTGTTCTTATCCGCTGCAACATAGCCCTTGCCCGTGTTTACGGTCAGTTCCATGTATACGTCGGCACCGTCATCCAGGTGGCAGATCACGTGATCGCGGTTCAGGATCTCGATCCCGGCGCTTTCAGAGATGTCACCAGCAGTAACAACACCAGGGCCTTTTGCCGAAATCGACAGGCGCTTTGGCCCTTCGACTTCCATGCGCAAGGAAACACCCTTGAGGTTCAGAACGATGTCGGTGACGTCTTCACGCACACCAGACACGCTGGAAAACTCGTGCAAAACATTGTCGATTTGTACAGATGTGATGGCAGCGCCTTGCAGCGAAGACATCAGAACGCGGCGCAGCGCGTTGCCCATGGTCAAACCAAAACCGCGCTCAAGCGGTTCTGCGATCACAGTGGCCTGACGTGCTGGGTCATTACCCGGCTTTACGTCCAACTGCTGTGGTTTAATCAATTCAGCCCAATTTTTGTGGATCATACGTCCCTCCATTCTTGTCTCTTGCCCCATGTCCAAACGGCGAAGAAACTCCCGAGGTTTCAGAAAAGCAGAACGGGGCCGCACGCAAAGGCGCGACCCCATAAATAATATATGCCCTTAGACGCGGCGGCGCTTTGGGGGGCGGCAACCGTTGTGCGCCATTGGTGTCACGTCACGGATCGATGTGATATTGAAACCAGCAGCAGCCAAAGCGCGCAATGCGCTTTCACGGCCCGAACCTGGGCCTTGCACTTCGACTTCCAGCGTTTTCACGCCGTGGTCTTGTGCTTTCTTGCCCACATCTTCAGCGGCCATTTGGGCAGCGTAAGGTGTCGATTTACGCGACCCTTTGAAACCCATGGTGCCGGCCGAAGACCATGCAATTGCATTGCCCTGAACGTCAGAGATCAGAATTTTTGTGTTGTTGAAGGAGCTGTTAACATGCGCCACACCTGCGGCGATGTTCTTGCTGACCTTACGCTTTGTTTTTGTCTTTTCGCGTGCCATTGATCAGACCCCCTTATTTCTTCTTACCAGCAATGGCCTTTGCAGGGCCTTTGCGAGTGCGAGCGTTGGTGTGGGTACGCTGACCGCGAACCGGCAGGTTACGACGGTGACGCAGGCCACGGTAGCAACCAAGGTCCATCAGACGCTTGATGTTCATCTGTGTCTCGCGACGCAGGTCGCCTTCAACAGAGAAGTTTTCGTCGATGTATTCGCGAATTTTCAGGATTTCGGCATCCGAAAGTTCGTTGATACGACGGGCGTTATCGATGCCAACCGCTTCGCAGATTTGCGCAGCCGAAGAGTTACCGATACCAGTGATATATGTGAGGGCGATTGGAACCCGCTTTGCAGTCGGGATGTTTACGCCGGCAATACGTGCCACGTGTGCTATTCCTTTTTCGTTGCGGGTCCGTGATACCAGACCCTTTTTTCACAACGTGAAGCCCGAGGCGTTAATTGCCATCGGGCTGCAGCTGATCAGGTGTTCATGTGAAGGGCTTGATCTAGACCCGGCACAATTCGATTCTCTTACGAGATACGGCTGGTTATTGCCATTTACAACAAGCGTCAACCCACGATTGGCCTTACCGCCAGCATTCAGGGGCGGATGGCGTGCGCGCCGTGCCAAAATCGTAATCTTCTATATAAAACAGCACCGCTGCGATACAACGGTGCCGTTTTAGAAATTCGGTTCTCTAGCCGCGCAATCAGGCGTCTAGGATTGCCGCGATGCTCGCTTGAACCACATTGATGTCGGCCAAGCCGTCAACCCGCTTCAGCAGGTCATGGGCATAGTAGTAGCCCAACAATGGCGATGTCTTCTTGTAGTATTCCATCAGACGGTTGCGCAGGCTTTCTTCGTTGTCGTCAGCCCGGCGTTTGAAATCAGACGCGCCGCATTTGATGCATTTGCCATCAGCAGGCTGCGGCTTGGTCACGTCGTGGTACACTTCACCGCAGTTTCCGCAGGTGGACCGGCCAGCAATCCGTTTAACCAGCGCATCATCATTCACCCGCAGCTCAATCACATGGTCAAGCGTTTTGCCTGTCGCTTTCAGCAGCTCATCCAATGCGGTGGCTTGGGCCAGCGTGCGGGGGAAACCGTCGAAAATGAAGCCACCATGCTCGGTTGTGTCTTCCAGCTTTTCGCGGATCAGGCCGATCACAATCTCGTCGGTGACCAGATCGCCGCGTGCCATAACATCGGCGACCATGTTGCCCATCTCCGTGCCGCTGTCTTTTGCTTCGCGCAGCATGTCGCCCGTCGAAAGCTGAACCATATTGCGTGTCTCAACCAGATGACGCGCCTGTGTTCCTTTGCCCGCTCCGGGCGGTCCAAGCAGAATAATATTCATTTACGTGCTGGGCTCCGTTTTTTGCGGGATTTACCTGTCTTGCCACGCAACTGTGACCGTTCAAGCAAACCCTCGTATTGATGTGCAAGCAGATGGCTTTGCACTTGTTGGATGGTGTCCATCGTTACCGAAACAACAATAAGAACTGAAGTACCACCAAAGTAGAATGGAATGGCGAACTGGCCGCGCAGAATCTCGGGCAGGATACAGACCGCCGCAAGATACGCGGACCCCAATACCAAGACACGGTTAACAACATATTCCAGATATTCGGCTGTTTTCTTGCCGGGGCGAATGCCAGGCACAAAACCGTTCTGGTTCTTCAGGTTGTCCGCAACCTCGTCAGGCTTAAAGCTGACGTTGAAGGTATAGAAATAGGCAAAGAAAACGATCATCGCGACAAAGAACAGCAGGTACAACGGTTGGCCGGGGCCAAAGTTTGCCAGCAGAACCGACATAACAGGACCCGTGGAATTGCCCGAGAACGTGCTGATCGTCACCGGCAGCAGCAAAAGCGAGCTGGCAAAGATCGCTGGGATAACACCGGCTGGGTTAACCTTGACCGGCAGGTGCGACGACCCACCATCATACATCTTCTGACCAACTTGACGGCGCGGGTACTGGATATGGATCTTGCGCAGGGCGCGCTCCATAAACACCACAAACATGATCGTCGCGATCACCATCACCAACACGCCAACAATCACCGCAGGGCTGATCGCACCGGACCGACCGGAGGAGAAGAACTGCGCAATGGCGGCTGGAACTTCGGCGATAATGCCGACAAAGATGATCAGCGAAATACCGTTACCGATGCCGCGTGCGGTGATTTGCTCACCCAGCCACATCAGGAACATGGTGCCGCCGACCAGCGTGATCATACACGCGATACGGAAATACATGCCGGGATCGGCCGCAATATCACCCGCCTCAAGCGAGACAGCCAAGCCATAGGCCTGCAACGTCGCCAAAGCGACGGTACCGAACCGTGTATATTGGTTAATCTTCTTGCGGCCCTGTTCGCCCTCTTTCTTGAGCTGCTCAAGCGCGGGCACCATCGATGTCATCAACTGAACGATGATCGAGGCCGAAATATAGGGCATAATACCCAAGGCAAAGATGCCCATGCGGCCAAGCGCGCCGCCGGTAAACATCGAAACCATGCCGCCGATGCCCTGACCTGCGCTTTCCATGAACTGGCGTAGGGCGGTGCCGTCAATGCCGGGAACCGGGATGAACGTGCCAAGGCGATAAACGATCAGCAAACCCAGTGTGAATAGAATCCGGTTGCGAAGGTCTGTGGCCTTGCCCAACGCGGACCAACTGGTGTTGGCGGCCATGCTTTCGACGGCTGATACCATGATTAGGGCTCTTTCTTTGCAAAAACGCCGCCCGAGCCGTTTTCCGGCGGGCGGCATTTGGGAAAACTCGATTGACTATGTAAGCGGGACGCGGCCCGCTCACAAGGCAAAAGGGTAGGTTACGCGTCTGCGTTCGCCGCGGCAGGTGCTGTGACGGTCAATTTGCCGCCCGCTTTCTCTACGGCTTCGACTGCGGACTTGGACGCACCGGTAACCTGCAGGTCAACCTTGGTGGTGAAATCGCCCTTGGCCAGAACGCGAATACCGTCCAGCTTGCGACGTACCAGACCGGAAGAGATCAGCGCGTCTTCGGTGATTGCGGCACCGGCGTCGATCTTTTTCTCGTCGATGAATTTCTGGATCAGGCCCAGGTTCACAACTGCGTATGCTTTGCGGTTCGGCTTGGTAAAGCCGCGCTTTGGCAGACGTTGGTACAATGGCATTTGACCGCCTTCGTAACCGTTGATTGCTACACCCGAACGGGATTTTTGACCTTTGATACCACGGCCACCCATTTTACCGGTGCCGGAACCAGGACCACGGCCAACGCGCTTGCGTTTCTTGGTGGCGCCTTCGTTATCAGACAGTTCATGCAGTTTCATGTCGCTTCTCCTTTTGCCGGATGTGACCCCCAGCGACGGGAGCGGCCAAACGCGGCGTTTCATGATTCTTGTGGCGGATTGGTGGCCACTGGGGGCGTATAGCCACCCCCAGCAGAGTTATCAAGTCACGAGTGCCGTGTTTCGACTAGTTAGCATAGCTGATCAGCCAGCCCACCAAACCACGGCTGGCGATGCCCTAGTGGCAATGCAGTGGCTTGGAACCTGCATGACAACATTGCCCCGCAGGTGACGATTTTCTACATCCGCCCCCGTGTTCGATCATGGTCTGGCTTACGCCTACCGTAGCAAAAGACGCGGCGGTAGCCGGAAAGCAAAAGATGTTGAGTAAAATAGCGAACGAAAACGATTTGAGGATAAGTTTCATAATATATCCATGGATTGAAAAATGCGTCGAAATAGATCGCACAACCCAAGCGTTAACCCCCTATTAACCATTGTCCACAAAAAAACGCCCCGCAGTTTCCTGCGAGGCGTTCTATTCAAGGTGGGTTTCACCCACCCTACGGCGTGTTGGTAGGGTGGGTGAAACCCACCGTAACCTCAGCCTTTTTCTTCGAGGATCTCTACCATGTGAGAGATCTTGCGGATCATGCCGCGGACGGAAGGTGTGTCTTCCAGCTCGCGTACACGGTGCATTTTATTCAGACCCAGACCGATCAACGTAGCGCGCTGGTCGGCGGGGCGGCGGATTGGCGAACCAATCTGCTTGATTACAATAGTCTTGGCCATGCTTATGCCTCCTCAGCCACTTGTGCGGACGATTCAACATTGTCCTCACGCTTGGGCAGAATGTCCGCAACCTTCTTGCCGCGACGCTGTGCGACCGAACGAGGGGAGGATTCTTTTTTCAGACCGTCCATAGTGGCGCGGATCATGTTGTATGGGTTTTGCGAACCGATGGACTTGGACACAACGTCCTTGATGCCCAGCATTTCGAAAACGGCACGCATCGGACCACCGGCGATGATACCGGTACCTTCTGGTGCTGTACGCATAACCACTTTACCGGCACCGTGACGGCCTTCCATGTCGTGGTGCAGTGTACGGCCTTCACGCAGCTGAACGCGGATCATTTGGCGCTTAGCTTGCTCTGTGGCTTTGCGAATGGCTTCAGGAACCTCTTTCGCTTTACCTTTACCAAAGCCTACGCGGCCTTTTTGGTCACCAACAACGACAAGTGCGGCGAAGCCAAAACGCTTACCACCCTTAACGGTCTTGGAAACACGGTTGATCGCCACTAGGCGGTCGGCGAATTCTGGGGTCTCGTCGCGTTGGTTGCGGCGATTGCCACCCCGGTTGTCATCTCTTGCCATGCGGCATCATCCTTTTGGTACGGCGCAAGCGCCTTTCTTGGTCAATCCTAGTGGGCCCGACAGGCCCCCGGATCATCGAGGCGGCACATCGCGTGCCGCCTACGCTGTCTTAGATTTTCAGACCGCCTTCGCGGGCTGCATCGGCCAAAGCTTTTACTTTGCCGTGGAACAGGAAACCGCCACGGTCAAAATATGCTTCGGTCACACCGGCCTTTTTAGCACGCTCGGCAATTGCCGAACCTACTTTGGTCGCTGCGTCGATGTTGTTCTTGCCAACAACACCCAAATCTTTTTCGAGCGAGGACGCGGAAGCCAATGTGACCCCTTTGACATCGTCGATCAGCTGGGCGCTGATGTTTTTGTTCGAGCGGTGAACGGAAAGGCGAAGACGCCCTGCGTTGACCCGACGAAGCTTGTTCCGAACGCGCAGGCGGCGTTTCAGAAACAGTTGTCTTTTGCTGTTTGCCATCTGAGCTATCCTTACTTCTTCTTGCCTTCTTTGCGGAAGACGAACTCACCTTTATAGCGGATACCTTTGCCTTTATAGGGCTCTGGTTTGCGCCATTGGCGGATGTTCGCGGCGACTTGACCAACTAGCTGTTCGTCAATGCCTTCTACCACAATCTCGGTCTGTTTCGGTACCGTGACGGTCACACCGGCTGGCGGTGTGTAGTCAACGTCGTGCGACAGGCCCAGGTTCAGTTTCAGCGAGTTGCCAGTCATGGCAGCACGATAACCAACACCTTGGATCTCAAGCTCTTTCTTGAAACCTTCGGTGACACCTGTGACCAAGTTGCCAACCATAGTGCGGCTCATGCCCCACTGCTGGCGTGCACGCTTGGACTTGCCACGTGGTGTAATGGTTACCACGTTGTCTTCGACACTCATTGTAACGTCGTCAGTTGCTTTAAAGGTACGTGTACCTTTTGGGCCTTTGACTTCGATGGTCTGACCGCTGACCGATGCAGAAACACCGCTGGGCAGGTCGACCGGTTTTTTACCAATACGAGACATTTTGTTCTCCTTAGAATACGGTGCAGAGCACTTCGCCGCCAACGTTGGCGTGCCGTGCATTCTGATCCGACATCACACCCTTGGGGGTGGAGACAATCGACACACCGAGGCCCTGACGGACAACGGGAATGTCATTGACGCCCATGTAGACGCGACGACCGGGTTTGGAAACCCGCTTCAATTCGCGAATAACAGGTTCGCCCTCGTAATACTTGAGGCTGATTTCGATGGCGGGGTGGCCATCGGCGCCCGTCGTCTTTTCATAGCCGCGGATGTAACCTTCGTCGGCCAGTACGTCCAATACCCATGCACGCAGCTTGGAAGCTGGGGTCATGACAGTGGATTTACCGCGCAACGAGGAGTTACGGATGCGTGTCAGCATATCTGCGATAGGATCGTTCATGTGATGCGCTCCTTACCAGCTCGACTTGACCATGCCGGGGATTTGGCCGCTTGAGCCAAGATCCCGCAACGCGATCCGCGAAATTTTCAGTTTACGATAATAAGCGTGCGGACGGCCTGTCAGCTGGCAGCGGTTGTGCAGACGCACAGCGCTGGAGTTGCGAGGCAGTTTCGCCAGCGCCAAGGAAGCGCGAAAACGCTCTTCCATGGGCTTCTCTTGATCGCTTACGATCTCTTTCAAGGCAGCGCGCTTTACAGCGTACTTCTTGACCAGTGCTTCACGCTTCTTTTCGCGTGCGATCATGGATTTCTTAGCCATATCTAAATCCTCCCCGCGCTTATGAGTTGAAGGGCATGTTGAACGCTTTCAACAGTGCCTTCGCTTCAGCGTCGGTTTTCGCCGTGGTGGCGATCACGATGTCCATTCCCCAAGTCTCATCAACTTTATCAAAGTCGATTTCAGGGAATACGATGTGCTCTTTCAAGCCCATGGCGTAGTTGCCACGGCCGTCAAAGCTTTTGCCGTTGATGCCGCGGAAGTCGCGGATACGTGGCATTGCGATCGTGATCAGACGATCCAGGAATTCATACATCCGCTCGCCGCGCAGGGTAACTTTCGCACCCAAAGGCATGTCTTCACGAACGCGGAAACCAGCGATGGATTTCTTGGCAATGGTTGTCAGCGCTTTTTGGCCTGCAATCGTTGTCAGATCTTCCTGAGCGGATTTTGCTTTCTTGCTGTCACGGACAGCTTCAGCGCCACAGCCGATGTTCAGAACGATTTTGTCCAAGCGAGGGACCATCATGTCGTTCTTGTAACCGAACTCTTCCTTAAGAGCGGCACGGATTGTGTCGTTGTAAACGCCCTTGAGGCGGGGTGTATATGTTGCAGTATCAAGCATCGATTACGTCCCCCGTGGTTTTTGCAAAGCGCACTTTCTTGTCGCCTTCGATCTTAAAGCCAACGCGGGTTGCCTTGCCGTTGGCATCAACCAGCGACAGGTTGCTCAGATCGATTGGCATCGCTTTGGGAATACGACCACCTTGCGACGTCTGGGACTGACGCGTGGCGCGGATTGCCATGTTGATACCGTCTACGATTGCTTTGTTGGCCTTTGGGTCAACAGACGAGATGGAACCCGTCTTACCCTTGTCTTTGCCAGCAAGCACGATGACCTTGTCACCTTTGCGAAGTTTAGCAGCCATTACAGCACCTCCGGCGCAAGCGAGATAATCTTCATGAAGTTTTTGGCGCGCAATTCGCGAACAACTGGTCCGAAGATACGTGTACCTACGGGCTCGTTCGAGTTGTTCAGGATAACTGCTGCGTTGCGATCGAAACGGATGGCTGTGCCATCGTCACGACGAACTTCTTTGGCAGTGCGAACGACGACGGCTTTACGCACGTCACCCTTTTTCACACGACCGCGAGGGATGGCTTCCTTGACCGACACGACAATAACGTCGCCGACGGATGCGTATTTACGCTTGGAACCACCCAATACCTTGATGCACTGAACACGGCGAGCGCCGCTGTTGTCAGCAACATCCAGGTTGGTCTGCATCTGGATCATTTGGTTTCTCCCGACCTTCTGGGGGGCGATGCGTGCCCGTTCCCCAGGGTTTCGATTAAATTGGTCTGCCCAAAACGGGCATCTCGTCCGTGCGTTTGGCCCCTGCGCCCCTCAGAGTCAAGGGAAACAAGGGTGCCGCGCCCGAACGAGCAGTTCTTTAGGCCTCAGCGGCTTCCAGAACTTCCCAACGTTTGGTTTTCGACTTTGGTGCACATTCGATGATGCGAACGCTGTCGCCCACTTTGAATGTGTTGTTCTCATCGTGAGCCCGGTATTTCTTGGACTTACGGATTGTCTTTTTCAGAACCGGGTGGGTAAAGCGACGCTCGACCGATACAGTTACTGTTTGTGCGTTGGCATCGCTTGTCACGGTGCCTGTCAGGATACGTTTGGGCATACTCTCAGGCTCCTATTATTCAGCAGATGCCGCGGTTGCGGCTTTCTGGTTGAGAACGGTTTTAACACGTGCGACGTCACGCTTTACGGTCTTCAAACGTGCAGGGTTTTCCAGCTGGCCAGTGGCTTGCTGAAAACGCAGGTTGAAAGCTTCTTTTTTCAGGTTAACAAGTTCATCCCGAAGCTGGTCGGGTGTCTTGTCGTGCAGTTCCTTGGCGTTCATCGCCTGTTCCTTTCGACATCACCAGTAGGCCCCTTATGGGTGACCATGATTCTGGTGGAGTTCATGTGAAAGGTTCCTCTATAGCCGTTATACGCAGTTGGCAAGCAACCTTTGCGTAAAACCGTATCGCCACCCTGCCCTACCTGCTGTAGAAGGTCCCTCATGTCACAAATAGATTCCCTTTTCGTCACCCGCCTGTACCGCGCCCCCTTGTCCGAGCATGGCAAACCAGTGGACCCGTCCGAGCTGGAGGCCGCATGCCTGAGCATTGCGGAGGATGACGAGGCCGGCCAGGAATGGTGCGATCAAAACGATTTTCCCGGATACACCAGCTATGCGTCCCTGACCGACCTGCCGTGGCGGTTCCCGATCTTTAAGACGGTGAAAAAGGCGTTGGATAAACATGTCAAAGCATTCGCCAAGGATCTGGCGTTTGATCTGGACGGTCGGAAGTTGAAGCTGGAAGACATCTGGATCAACATCCTGCCCGAAGGCGGCATTCACACGGCGCATATCCACCCGCATTCGGTGATATCCGGCACCACCTATGTGGCAATGCCCGAAGGCACGAGCGCGCTAAAGCTTGAAGACCCGCGCCTGCCGATGATGATGGCAGCCCCCGGTCGTCTGAAAGACGCCCCACAGGAACTGCGCCAGTTCGTTTATGCCAAGCCGGTCGTCGGTGATGTGCTGCTATGGGAAAGCTGGCTGCGCCACGAGGTGCCGATGAACATGGCAGAAGAAGACCGCATCTCGGTCTCGTTCAACTACGCCTGGGCGTGACGTCGGAATAATAATACCTTGGTTGCGGTGAAATGACAGAGCGGTGGGTTTCACCCACCCTACCGTTTCTTGCGCGCCTCTTCCTGCTCCTTGACCGCGGCTTTCTCTTCCTTGGTCAGCTTATTGCCCCATTGATTGTTGGACAGACCCAGATCATCCGGCATCGGCTTGGTCTTGCCCTTTTTGATGGTGCCGCCTTTGTTGAGGAACTCTTTGATGAGGTCTTCGTCAGTGGTGGGCTTGGGGACTTGCTTCATGGGAGTGACCTTTGTGTGGGTGGTCGTCTTTGCGTCACCTTAGACCCAGAGGGACAGGTTGGCCAGCATGGCATGCGTGGGTTTCACCCACCCTACGTAGGGTGGGTGAAACCCACGCATGCCGGCTACTCAGACGCAAAAAGCCCCCGCTGATCACTCAGCGGGGGCTTCTAAATTGATACGGTATCAATAGGTTCCACCAACCCCAAGTAGGGTGGGTGAAACCCACACGATTACCAGTCCTCGCGGACCACAACGCGTGTTTTGATCGGCAGCTTCATCGCAGCAAGGCGCAGGGCCTCGTGAGCGATGTCTTCGTTAACGCCATCGATTTCAAACATCACGCGGCCAGGCTTGACGCGGCATGCCCAGTAATCAACGGAACCTTTACCTTTACCCATACGGACTTCGGTAGGCTTCGACGTAACTGGCAGATCCGGGAAAATCCGGATCCAGACACGGCCTTGACGCTTCATGTGACGCGTCATGGCACGACGTGCAGCTTCGATCTGACGCGCTGTTACACGCTCAGGCTCCAGAGCCTTCAGGCCAAAGGTACCAAAGTTCAGGTCAGACCCGCCCTTTGCAAGACCTTTGATTTTGCCTTTGTGCTGCTTGCGGAATTTCGTACGCTTTGGTTGTAGCATCTTTCATTCCCCCTTAGCGACGACCGCCGGCACCGCGAGGTGCTGGGCCGTCTTGCATTTCTTGTGCCTTGCGGTCACGCGCTGCCGGGTCATGTTCCATGATCTCGCCTTTGAAGATCCAGGTCTTGATCCCGATGATACCATAGGCAGTCATCGCTTCGACATGTGCGTAATCGATGTCAGCACGCAGAGTGTGGAGCGGCACGCGGCCTTCACGGTACCATTCGGTACGCGCGATTTCTGCACCACCCAGACGACCAGCAACGTTCACGCGGATACCAAGGGCACCCATACGCATGGCGTTCTGTACGGCACGCTTCATGGCGCGACGGAAAGAGACCCGGCGTTCCAATTGCTGTGCGATGGATTCACCAACAAGTGCGGCGTCCAGCTCTGGCTTGCGAACTTCAACGATGTTGAGGTGCAGGTCAGACTTGGTGATTTTGGCGATTTTCTGACGCAGACCTTCGATGTCTGCACCTTTTTTACCAATGATCACACCGGGACGTGCTGTGTGGATCGTAACGCGGCACTTCTTGTGTGGGCGTTCGATGATCACACGGGCGATACCGGCCTGTGCACATTCTTTCTTGATGAAGGCGCGGATGGCGAGGTCTTCCAGCAGAAGATCACCATAGTCCTTCGTGTCAGCGTACCAGCGGCTGTCCCAGGTGCGGTTGACCTGAAGACGCATACCGATCGGGTTTACTTTATTACCCATTATGCTTGCTCCTCAACTTGACGCACGACAATCGTGATTTCCGAAAACGGCTTGATGATCTTGCCGAAACGGCCACGCGCACGTGGACGACCACGCTTCATGATCAGGTTTTTGCCGACATATGCTTCGGCAACGACCAGTTCATCCACGTCAAGGTTGTGGTTGTTTTCGCCGTTCGCGATTGCGGACTGAAGACATTTCTTCACATCTGCTGCGATCCGCTTTTTCGAGAAGGTCAGGTCCGTGAGGGCCTTGTCTACCTTCTTGCCGCGGATCATTGCTGCGACGAGGTTCAGTTTCTGCGGGCTTGTGCGAAGCATGCGCAGTTTTGCACGGGCTTCGTTGTCGGCCACGCGGCGGGGATTTTTATCCTTGCTCATGGCTTATTTCCGCTTCGCTTTTTTGTCGGCTGCGTGACCATAATAGGTGCGAGTTGGCGAATATTCACCAAACTTCTGACCAATCATCTCTTCGCTGACGTTTACAGGGATGTGCTTGTGACCGTTGTACACACCGAACGTCAGGCCAACAAACTGTGGCAGGATCGTTGAACGGCGCGACCAAATTTTGATCACTTCGCTGCGACCGCTTTCGCGGGAGGCTTCGGCCTTTTTGAGGACATAAGAGTCAACAAAAGGACCTTTCCATACTGAACGAGACATCTATTAACGCCCCTTCTTCTTGGCGTGACGCGAGCGTAGGATAAGCTTGCTGGACGCTTTGTTCTTGTTGCGGGTTTTTGCACCCTTTGTGGGCTTGCCCCAAGGCGTAACAGGGTGACGACCACCCGATGTCCGGCCTTCACCACCACCATGTGGGTGATCGATCGGGTTCATAACAACACCACGCACAGATGGGCGGATGCCCTTGTGACGCATGCGGCCCGCTTTACCGTAGTTCTGGTTGGAGTTGTCAGGGTTCGATACAGCACCAACGGTGGCCATACATTCCTGACGCACCAGACGCAGTTCGCCCGAGGACAAACGGATCTGAGCATATCCACCATCACGGCCTACGAACTGAGCGTAGGTACCGGCAGCACGAGCGATCTGACCGCCCTTGCCTGGCTTCATTTCGATGTTGTGAATGATCGTACCGATAGGCATGCCCGAGAATGGCATAGCGTTACCAGGCTTGATGTCGGCCTTGGCCGAAGCAATCACCTTGTCGCCAACAGCAATACGCTGCGGTGCCAGGATGTAAGCCTGTTCGCCATCTTCGTACTGGATCAGTGCGATGAATGCGGTCCGGTTAGGGTCATATTCGATACGTGCGACAACCGCGGACATGTCCAGCTTGTTGCGCTTGAAATCGACGATGCGGTAGAGGCGCTTTGCACCACCACCCTTGCGACGCATTGTGATCCGTCCGGTGTTGTTCCGTCCGCCGTGCTTGCTAAGACCCTCTGTGAGGGCTTTAACTGGGCGACCTTTCCAAAGCTCCGAACGGTCGATCAGTACCAGCCCACGCTGGCCTGGCGTCGTCGGTTTATACGACTTTAGTGCCATGTTTTCTGTCTTCCGTTTTGCTTGTGCCCGACTTCAACAAGTTGAGGCCGAGATGGTTATAGGGCCCCGAAGGTCCCCAATTTGAATGTCTGGCAAAGAACCCCTCTGCCCGACCGGCGTAGGGTGGGTGAAACCCACCAACGCACAAAACAACACAGCCCCGGACGAATCCGGGGCGCTGCCGATGGGGTCGTTTAGGTTAGGATGGGGATAGGGTCAAGCCATCAGGCCGAACTAAGCACCACGTTGTCGAAGATTCAGCGTTTGTGCACGCCTATCTCTCAATAGACACAGCCACTGCTTGGCATTCTTAGGCGATGCAGCGACAAGAAAAACTTATGCCGCAAGTTCCTGAACCTTGGCCGACAGGCTTTGCACCGACCGATCGGATGCTTTTGGAACAATACGATATGCTGCATTTACAAAGCAAAACAACGAAAAGCCAAGCAAGCCAATGCAAAGTGCTGCCACCAGAATACGGCCGTATGCCTGATCGCCCAACCAATCAAAGGCTGACCCCAACCCTCCCGCTTCGGATGCATTCGTGCTTAGGGCCGCATAGGCGATCAGGCCACCGATGATGATGATCCCGATGCCCTGTGCTGCAAGCCCGACCCGCAGAACCGGGTTCCAATGCAGTGTAAAGTGGTTTCCTTGAAGGTGCTCTCTGTAGGATTGCGATATTGCTTTATAGAAATAGTAAAATCCGGTTGCGACTGTCACAATGCCGACAAGACCAACCGCCCACACCCCTGCCGGCGATTGTAGAATGCGATCCAGCATTTCCTTACCGCCAGACCCGGATGAGGCAGCGCCAAGCGCCGTTACCGCCAGCACGCCGATACCCGCATGAACAGCACCGGTTAAAAACATACCAAGCCGCGCCAATATCCCCTTTGCTGACGTGCCGTATGCCTCAAGATCCCATATGCTATCGACGGCCCGCCAGATAGCATAGGCAAACATTCCTGCCGCGATCAGCCCGACAATCATCGCGCCCACCATGCCATTCAGCGACTGCATAGCCGCCTTTGTGCCTTCGGCCTGCCCACCTTGCAGGATTGACCACAAAGACACCCCCGCAACGACGAGATAGGCAAGGCCCCGCCCGGCGTACCCCGCGCGCATGATGGGTATAGCCCACGCAAAATCGCTTGGGTCGACATGCTCCAGAATTTTTTGCTGCGCGGTTTTGCTCATCGGTTGTCCCCAACATTATGATCCAGCCGAATTTGCAACAGCACCCGAAATGCTATGGGGCCGAATATTCAGCAGGCATACTGAAGAACGCCGCCTCTCCCTAATTGTTCCGAAATGGGAAGTCTGCGAGCTAACGGTCAAGCGATAGGCAAGGGTAAAAGAGCACGCCTGGACCAGCGCCCCCTACTTAAAACCCACTTCGCTTTCCTCGGCGACGGACCAGCCTGCCCTAAGCAAGCCGGGAGACAGCGAAACGTTGGACACGGTCCGCTCGACCTTTGCCGCGGCGTCTTCGGTACCGCAGACCTGTGCGACGATTTCGACGATCTTATTGTCGGTGCGGCTGACGATTTGGCACAGCTCCAACGCTTCGTCGCGCAGGTGGTCGATGATGGCCGCGCGGATTTGTTTTTCGTCTTCAAGCCTGCATTCAAAAGTCAGGTCGAAATACAATCCTGCCCCCGCCGACTTCTCGGCCACCTTTTTCAGCTTTTTCACCACAGGCCGCAGGCCCAGGTTCGAGAAGACGATCAAAGACGTTAACGCCACCGCATAACCCACATGACCCGTGCCCGAGATCAGCCCAACGGCAGCAGCACACCATAAGGTCGCCGCTGTGTTGATCCCTTGGATGTTGAACCCGTCGCGAAAGATGATGCCCGCACCCAGAAAGCCGATGCCCGACACCACCTGTGCGGCGACGCGTGTGGGGTTGATGTCCTCGGGAAAGAGCGCTGCAAATGTGACATAGCCAGCCGCCCCCAGCGAGACGAGCGCGTTGGTCCGCAAGCCTGCCATCCGGCCCCGGAACTGACGCTCAGACCCGATGATGGCACCGAGCACTAGGGCCACGGCCATGTTCAGGAACGCAAAGAGAAACGCGAGGTCGATGTCAAAATAGTTGTGGCTCAATGGTTTGGTCTCCTCGGCGCTGTCCCTTAGCCATATCATCTGATCACAGCGAAGCAGAGACCCCAGCAACACATTAAGCAACATTCGCGACATTTGGCGACTGGATGGGATGGCCACGGTGCCACCCGCTTAATCCTTGATCACCCTATCGGAATAGCAAAAGGGCGCGGCCCTAAAGCCACGCCCTTTCAAAACTCTCAAACATCAGCCCCCGAAGGGACGGACCGGCTTATGCCAGTTGGATGTTTGTTGCTGATTCACGACCGTCACGGCCGGCTTCGATGTCGAAAGTGATCTTTTGATCATCGGACAGACCCGTCAGGCCTGCTTGCTCAACTGCGGAGATGTGGACGAATACGTCCTTTGCGCCACCCTCGGGTGCTACAAAACCAAAACCTTTTGTGGTGTTGAACCATTTTACTGTGCCAGTGGCCATTATCGTATTCCTTATAAATCTGCCCGCGGAATGCGGCAGGGCGGCTAGGTCATTCATAGATCGAAAGACTGAGCCGTAAGGAGCAGTGATGACGATAGTCGTAACGTTGCCCCCCTCCCATCTGCCCTTATGAGGCAGAACACAAGCTTTTAAACCGAAACGGGGAAAACAAGCGGATACGCGCCTTAAGTATCACACCCGTTGGAAATGCAGAAAGCCCCCCGCCTTGCTGCGAGGGGCTTTTGCGATTTGCGTAGGGTGGGTGCAAACCCACCGCCCGGATTACAACCCGGTGGATACGTCGATGGTGTTACCCTCTTCGAGCGTAACATATGCCTTTTTGACGTCCTTGCGGCGGCCCATTTGGCCACGGAAACGCTTGGACTTGCCTTTGGTGATGGTCGTGTTCACGGCCTTCACCTTGACGCCAAAGAGAGCTTCAACAGCTTCTTTGATCATTGGCTTGTTGCTTTCGATTGCCACTTCGAAAACGACGGCGTTGTTTTCAGACGCCATTGTTGCTTTCTCGGTGATGATCGGCTTGCGGATCACATCGTAGTGTTGGTGCTTGGTGCTCATTTCAAACGGGCCTCCAGTGCTTCAATCCCCGACTTGGTGATCACAAGAGTATCACGCTTGAGGATGTCATAGACGTTTGCACCCATCGTTGGCAGGATATCCAGACCTTCGATGTTGCGCGCGGCTTGCAAGAAGTTTTCGTTCACAGACGCGCCATCGATGATCAACGCGCGTTTCCAGCCGAGGTTCTTAACCTGCTTGGCCAGTGCTGCGGTTTTCCCATCCGATGCGGCATCGTCGATGATAACCAGGTTGCCTGTCTTTGCCTTAGAGGACAAAGCGTGGCGAAGACCCAGCTTGCGGAACTTCTTGGTCAGCTCGTGGCCGTGGCTACGAGGGGTTGGACCCTTGTAGATACCACCCGAACGGAAGATCGGTGCAGAACGTGCGCCGTGGCGTGCGCCGCCGGTGCCTTTCTGACGATAGATCTTCTTGGTCGAATAGCTGACCTCGGACCGTGTCTTGACCTTGTGCGTACCTTGCTGCGCGTTGTTACGCTGCCAGCGGACGACGCGGTGCAGGATGTCGGCACGTGGCTCAAGACCAAACAGGGCCTCGTCCAGGTCGATTGATCCAGCTGCACCACCGTCGAGTTTGATGACATCGAGTTTCATTCGTCACCTTCCTTCTTGGTCTCGTCCAAAGTTTCGCTTTGATCACCAGCTTCTTCTTTGTCCGATTCAATGGACGCTTCGGCCTCTGCCATTGCGGCAGCTTCCGTTGCGGCTTGCTCTTCGGCCAAACGCTTGGCTTCTGCTTCGGCCTCTGCAGCGGCTGCTGCGGCGGCTTCTTCAGCTGCTTTTGCGGCTTCTTCAGCGGCGGATTTCAAAGCGGCGGGCAGGATTGCGCTGTCTGGGAACGGCTTTTTCACCGCGTCCTTAACAGTCACCCAACCACCTTTGGAGCCTGGAACGGCGCCTTTGACCATGATCAGGCCACGAACGGTGTCAGTTTTGACAACTTCGAGGTTCTGAGTAGTAACACGGGCGGAACCCATGTGACCGGCCATTTTTTTGCCTTTGAAAACCTTACCGGGATCTTGACACTGACCGGTGGAACCGTGCGAACGGTGAGACACGGAAACACCGTGTGTCGCACGCAGACCGCCAAAGTTGTGGCGCTTCATCGCACCGGCAAAACCTTTACCGATGGATGTGCCTGCAACGTCAACATACTGACCTGCAAAGTAGTGATCGGCGATGATTTCTTCGCCGACATTCAACATGGCTTCGGGGTCCACGCGGAACTCCGCAACCTTACGCTTTGGTTCAACCTTTGCCGCAGCAAAGTGACCGCGCATGGCCTGCGATGTACGCTTGACCTTGGCTGTACCTGCACCAAGCTGAACAGCTGTGTAGCCGTCCTTTTCAGTGGTACGCTGTGCAACAACCTGAAGTTTGTCGAGCTGGAGAACGGTTACAGGAATCTGCTTGCCGTCTTCCATGAACAAACGGGTCATGCCCATCTTTTTTGCAATAACGCCTGAGCGCAACATAATATTACCCTCCTACGCTTATGACTGCAGCTTGATCTCGACGTCCACACCAGCGGCCAGGTCGAGCTTCATCAGCGCGTCCACGGTCTGGGGGGTCGGATCAACGATATCCAGCAAACGCTTGTGCGTGCGGATTTCGAACTGGTCACGGGATTTCTTGTCAACGTGTGGGCCACGCAGAACAGTGAATTTTTCGATCTTGTTCGGCAGCGGGATTGGGCCGCGAACAGAGGCACCGGTGCGCTTGGCAGTGTTGACGATCTCTTGTGTGGACGCATCCAACACACGATAATCAAACGCCTTTAGCCGGATGCGGATGTTTTGGCTTTGTGCCATATGTCATCATCCCTCATTGGGAGTAGAAACGAAGAGGAAGAGACGCCTCATCACGGCCCTTCATTGCGTTTTATCGTAAATCAAACGGGGCGCGTAAAAACGCACCCCGCTGAGACTTGCGCTCTATAGGTCGAGTCGCCCCCTGTGGCAAGGGGCAATTACCGTTTCCTATTAACGTTTCAAGCGAGAATACGCAAACCAGCGGTGTTGATCCGTCAGCCTTGACTAGATCATCGCCAAAAGCGCGCCAACCATTCTTGGTATCGTCACTTCACTTATGTGCGTGATATCAGTCGATACGGTGCAAAAGAGTGCGGATTTCCCTTAGCGCGCCACCATTGCGCAAACGGATAAACTCAAGATCAAGCCCCTCTGCGACCAAGGTACGATGATACTCCTGCATCTCGTATTCACCGGTTTCGTCGATAACGAGAGAGAACACGGACAGCGTATCGTCAATCAGTCGGGCCCAAACATAGGGCTCGCCCTTTAACGGGTTCAACGGAACATCTTTGCCGAAAACATTGGTGCGCATCGCAGAGGAATAGATATTCTTGCGGCCACTTGGCTCGAACAAAATATTATATGTCCGCGTTTTGACCCGGCCATCGCTTCGACGGCTGATGGATGTCCAACTTATTCTGACCCCGTTTTTCGTGGGCGTGATCGTCGTGCTCATATCACGGTGCTGGACCTCACCGTCGACCACAAACTCAGCCTCGCCCATGAAGCTGCCAGCAAAGCGGTCAAATTCCCCCGCAACAGCAGCAAGCGGCCACAGCAACAACAACACTGCGATAAACTGGCGAATAATGGATGAACTCTGTCTCATAAGCCAAGTCTAGCCCATTTGGCATTGTTGAACAGTATCCATGTGCTCAAATCGGGCAAATCCATCTCGAATTTGCCCCTTAGCGCCTAATTAGTATCTGACGCTCAAAAACGAAAAGGCCGCCCTGTTTCCAGAGCGGCCTTTGTATACGTGTGAGCTTGAGCGGGGCTGGCCCGCCTTGGGCTTACTCGTTGATTTTGGACACAACGCCCGCGCCAACGGTGCGGCCGCCTTCGCGGATCGCAAAGCGCAAACCGTCTTCCATCGCGATGGGTGCGATCAGTTCAACGTCGAACTGCAGGTTGTCGCCAGGCATAACCATTTCAGTGCCTTCTGGCAGCTGAACGGTACCGGTAACGTCTGTGGTCCGGAAGTAGAACTGTGGACGGTAGTTCGCGAAGAACGGCGTGTGACGGCCACCCTCTTCCTTGGTCAGGATATACGCTTCGGCTGTGAACTTGGTGTGTGGCTTAACCGAACCTGGCTTACACAGAACCTGACCACGCTCAACGCCTTCACGGTCAACGCCGCGCAGCAGGGCACCGATGTTGTCGCCAGCTTCACCGCGGTCCAGCAGTTTGCGGAACATTTCAACGCCGGTACAGGTGGTTTTCTTGGTGTCGCGGATACCAACGATTTCAATCTCGTCGCCAACGTTGATCACGCCACGCTCAACACGGCCTGTCACAACTGTACCACGACCAGAGATCGAGAACACGTCTTCCACTGGCATCAGGAACGGCTGGTCAACAGCACGTGCTGGTGTCGGGATGTATTCGTCAACAGCGGCCATCAGCGCGCGGATCGAGTTTTCACCGATCTCAGGATCGCGGCCTTCCATGGCTGCCAAAGCGGAACCAGGAATTACAGGCATGTCGTCGCCAGGGTATTCGTAGGAAGACAGCAATTCGCGGATTTCCATTTCCACCAATTCCAGCAGCTCTTCGTCGTCAACCTGATCCACTTTGTTCATGTAAACAACCATGGTCGGGATACCAACCTGGCGGCCCAGCAGGATGTGCTCGCGGGTTTGTGGCATCGGGCCATCGGCCGCGTTCACAACCAGGATCGCGCCGTCCATTTGCGCCGCACCGGTGATCATGTTTTTCACATAGTCAGCGTGGCCGGGGCAGTCGACGTGGGCGTAGTGACGGTTTTCTGTCTCATACTCAA
Organism: uncultured Sulfitobacter sp.; assembly: GCF_964021855.1. NCBI lineage: Bacteria > Pseudomonadati > Pseudomonadota > Alphaproteobacteria > Rhodobacterales > Roseobacteraceae > Sulfitobacter > uncultured Sulfitobacter sp. The sequence goes on along the minus strand of NZ_CAXHZD010000002.1, from coordinate 165,599 downwards.
CGTGGGCTGTCGAAATGGTGATGCCGCGTGCTTTTTCTTCGGGCGCGCCATCAATTTGGTCATACGCGCGGAAATCGCCAAAATACTTGGTGATCGCTGCTGTCAACGTCGTCTTGCCGTGGTCAACGTGACCAATCGTGCCGATGTTTACGTGCGGTTTATTACGTTCAAACTTTGCCTTAGCCATGATGGCCTCCTTGGTTTTTAGGTTGGGTGGTGGGTTTGAAACCCACCCTACGGTTTGGGTAGGGCGGGGTTTTCCCCGCCGCCCCAGTTATTGGTTTGGCCTATTAAGCGAACTTGGCCTGGATCTCGTCCGAGATGTTTTGTGGCACAGGTTCGTAGTGCGAGAACTGCATGGTAAAGTTCGCACGACCCGAAGACATCGACCGCAATGTGTTGATGTAACCGAACATGTTGGCCAATGGCACCTGCGCGTCAATCGCGATGGCGTTGCCACGTGTGTCTTGACCCTGAACCTGACCGCGACGCGATGTCAAATCGCCGATGATGCCGCCTGTGTAATCCTCAGGTGTGACAACTTCAACTTTCATGATCGGCTCGAGCAATTTCGCGCCAGCTTTCTTCATGCCTTCGCGCATACCCATGCGGGCAGCGATTTCGAACGCCAGAACGCTGGAGTCAACATCGTGGTATTTACCTTCGATCAGCGCAACTTTGAAGTCGATGACCGGGAAGCCAGCCAAAGGACCGGAGTCCATAACCGACTTAATACCCTTTTCAACGCCCGGGATGTATTCCTTGGGCACCGAACCACCAACAACGCGCGATTCAAACGAGTAACCCTCGCCTGGCTCAGTTGGCATCAGGATCATTTTCACTTCAGCGAACTGACCGGAACCACCAGATTGCTTCTTGTGGGTATAAACCACTTCAGCTTCACGAGAGATGGTTTCACGGTACGCAACTTGCGGTGCACCGATGTTCGCCTCAACCTTGAATTCACGCTTCAAGCGGTCAACCAGAATGTCGAGGTGAAGTTCGCCCATGCCCTTCATGATGGTCTGACCGGATTCAAGATCGGTCTCAACACGGAAGGATGGATCTTCGGCAGCCAGACGTGCCAGACCGGCGGACATTTTTTCTTGGTCCGCTTTTGTCTTAGGCTCGACCGCAATTTCGATAACCGGATCGGGGAAGGTCATTGTTTCCAGAACCACAGGATCGTTAACCGCACAAAGCGTGTCACCTGTTGTTGTGTCTTTCAGACCCGCCAACGCGATAATGTCGCCCGCGAACGCTTCTTGAATTTCTTCACGATCGTTCGAGTGCATCATCATCATACGGCCAACGCGCTCTTTCTTGCCCTTGGTCGAGTTCAAGAGCGTGTCGCCCTTGTTCAAGACGCCGGAATAGATGCGTGTGAATGTCAACGTACCAACAAAGGGGTCGTTCATGATTTTGAACGCAAGGCCAGAGAACGCCATATCATCATCCGCGCGACGCGGGATGTTACGAACTTCTTCTTCGTCGCCTGGCTTAAAGCCCATGTAATCAACAACGTCCAATGGGGATGGAAGATAGTCGATAACAGCGTTGAGCAGTGGCTGAACGCCTTTGTTCTTGAACGCGGAACCACACAGAACGGGGATAAACTTGATGGCCAGCGTACCCTTACGGATCAGCGTGCGCAGTGTATCTTCGTCAGGCTCTGCGCCGTCCATCAGATAGTTTTCCATCGCGTCATCGTCCATCTCGACCGCAGTCTCGATCAGATGCGCGCGCCATTCGTCGGCCAGATCTTTCAGTTCAGCGCGGATTTCGCGCTGTTCCCAGCTTGCGCCCAGATCTTCACCGGCCCAGACCCATTCTTTCATGGTGACCAGATCGATCATGCCTTCCAGCTCGGTTTCGGCACCGATTGGAATTTGGATCGGCGCAGGTGTCGCACCTGTACGGTCCTTGATCATCTTCACACAGTTGAAGAAGTCAGCGCCGATTTTGTCCATTTTGTTAACAAAAACGATGCGCGGAACCTTGTAACGGTCAGCTTGACGCCAAACGGTTTCGGTTTGCGGCTCAACACCGGCGTTGGCGTCAAGAACGGCAACCGCGCCATCCAAAACAGCCAAGGAACGTTCAACTTCGATGGTGAAGTCAACGTGGCCAGGGGTGTCGATGATGTTCATCCGGTACTTGGTGTCGGATGTGGCGCTGGCGTCTGGCAGTTCCTGGCGCTGCCAGAAAGTTGTGGTCGCAGCGGAAGTAATTGTAATGCCGCGCTCCTGCTCCTGCTCCATCCAGTCCATTGTTGCGGCCCCATCGTGGACCTCGCCAATGTTGTGGGATTTGCCGGTGTAAAACAGGATACGCTCGGAGCAGGTCGTTTTACCTGCATCGATGTGGGCCATAATACCGAAGTTACGGTAGCGTGAGAGCGGATAGTCGCGTGCCATGGGGCTGCTTCCTCGAATATATCTGAAACGGATAAATCGCGCCCCAGCTTGGGGCGCGACAAAGGCGGTTTATGCCGCCTGAATTACCAACGGTAGTGGCTGAATGCTTTGTTAGCATCGGCCATTTTATGTGTATCTTCGCGTTTCTTAACGGCAGTACCGCGCGACTGAACAGCATCCATAAGTTCGCCTGCAAGGCGCTCTTCCATGGTGTTTTCGTTGCGCGAACGCGACGCTTTGATCAACCAACGGATCGCCAATGCTTCGCGACGCTCGGGGCGCACTTCGACAGGCACCTGATAGGTTGCACCACCAACGCGGCGCGAACGCACCTCGACGGATGGTTTGATGTTGTCCAAAGCTTCGTGGAAAACTTCGATGGGCGCGCGTTTGATTTTGTCTTCAACGCGGGTCATTGCGTTGTAAACGATACGCTCGGCAACCGATTTTTTACCATCGATCATGAGGTTGTTCATGAATTTTGTAAGGACCAGATCACCATATTTGGCATCTGGCAGAACTTCGCGTTTTTCAGCGGCGTGACGACGTGACATTTAAGGCTCCTAATGTTCTAGCGCCAAGGTTGGTTTCTGCCGGTATACCCATTGCCTTGCGGCTTGAATTTCAGCGTTTCGCGCAACCCCAGCTTACCCCGAAGGGAAAGTATGCTGGACAGCCCCAGGCGGTGATGACATCGCCCAAGACCCACCCAAATTATTTTGGCTTCTTTGCACCATACTTGGAGCGACGCTGCTTACGGTCTTTAACGCCCTGAGTATCCAGAACACCGCGCAGGATGTGGTAACGCACACCGGGAAGGTCTTTTACACGACCGCCGCGGATCAGAACAACAGAGTGCTCTTGAAGATTGTGCGATTCACCCGGGATGTAGCTGATGACTTCAAAACCGTTTGTCAGGCGCACTTTGGCAACCTTACGCATGGCCGAGTTCGGCTTTTTAGGTGTGGTTGTGTAAACACGTGTACAAACGCCGCGCTTTTGCGGGCATTCTTGCAGGTGCATGGACTTCGAACGTTTGATTTTAGGCTGGCGCGGTTTGCGGATCAGCTGCTGGATCGTTGGCATTCCGGTTTTATCCCCGTTTAGCTCACATATGTGGTGCAGCGGGGCGGACCCCAGTGCGGTTTAAATTTCGGTCCCCTCACGCGTCCGCGAAGCTGCTTTTACCAGGCGCAAGTGGCGCAAAGCAAAATCACCGCAGCGTTTCCGTACCGAGGAAAACGAGGCGGTGGGGTAACAGAGGATCGGGTCAGCATTAGACCGGATCGTGACCACAGGTGGTATGATTTCGGCACAGCAGGGCGACCCCCACATCCGAGATAGGGCGCGTATAGGCAGAGTCGCCGCCGCTGTCAACAGCCGCGATAACAATGGGCCATGATCCGGTGCCAAACGAATTGCCGCTTGCAAAGATGGCCGGCGCCCCGCCATATTTGAACGGTTCTCGTGGTTGATCAAGGGCCCCTATTCAATGCAGATCATTGGTCTTTGCCGGTTTTCCTATCCGGCACATGGTGGCTTTCAGGTTGGACACGACACGATTGAGGACCGCATTGCCTATCTTTATGACAAAGAACGTCTCGAAGAACGGTTTAGACTGTTCGAAACGGTCGCCCTGCCCTGCCTTAAGGCGCAGACGGACCCTGAATTCGAGCTGGTGATCGTGGTCGGTGACATGATGCCCAAGCAACACCTGGACCGGCTGCGTGATATCACCGCTGATTTGCCGCAAGCCCGTATTCACGCCGAACCGCCGCGGCCCCACCGTGAAGTGATGAAGGAGATACTGAACACCACCCGCGACCAAGACCTGCCGTCACTGCAGTTCCGGTTTGACGATGATGATGCCGTCGCGGTGGATTTTGTCGAACGGTTGCGGGCTGCCCCAGCAGATTGTTCTGGGCTGATCAGGAAAAACCGCACGGTCGCATTTGACTGGAACAAAGGGTTGATTGCTGAATACGGGGCTGAGGGCATATCCGCGATCGAAGTCTTCCGGCCGTTGGACGTCGCGGCCTTGGGCATGTACGTGCGCCCGCGCTGTCCCATGACGATCATGAACTTCGCACATAACAAGATTAACCGCTTTATGCCCACAGTGTCCTTTGACACCAAACATATGTTTGTGCGTGGCCATAATGGATCGAACGACAGTCGGCAGAAAGGCGAGAAACCCGCCGATGTTACACCCCTAACACCCGAGCAAGAAGAGATGTTTCGCACACGTTTTGCCATCGACGCAGACACCGTGCGCGCGGCATTTTCAGCGGCGTGACAATTTGCGTTCGCGGTAAAGCGTGAACAGACCGGTGGCCGCAACGATCCCTGCCCCAGCAAGGGTCGAGGGCAGCGGCCAGTCGCCAAAGACGAACCACCCCAAGATCAGCGCCCAGATCAGCCCCGTGTATCGAAACGGTGCGATGAACGAAACTTCGCCGATCCGCATGGTCTGAACACTAAAGTAATAGCCCATCAAAACGAAAACAGCCGCCGCCGCGATGGCCGTCCAATGGGCACCCGAAACCGGTGCCCAAGGCGTGGCCAGCTGCGCAAGCCCGGAAAAGATGGTGACAGAAAGAACCGCCGCCAGCGTGACCGTCATGGATGGCACATCCCCTGACAACCGCCTTGTGCTCAGATCCCGTATGGTCACAAACAACACCGCAACCAAGGCATAGACCGACCAAATATTAAAGCCTGCGGTGCCGGGTTTGACGATCAACATGACCCCGATGAAACCGACCAGAATGGCCGACATGCGTTTCCAGCCGACGGCCTCGCGGTAAAACAGGGCAGCGCCCAAGGTCACGGTTAATGGCAGCGATTGTAAAATCGCGCTCAGGTTCGCCAGCGGCATGTTGAACAAGGCGGTCACGAAAAAGAAACTGGCCCCGACTTCGGACGCGGATCGGATGCCAACCAGTTTCCAATCGCGACGGCTAAGCCGTAGGTGCATCGGCCCCAGACGCCCCCACAGTACCAATATAAGAGAGATTGAGATTAACCCCCGCAGGAACAACAACTGAAACAACGGGACCTCGCCGCCAGTTGTCTTGGTCATCGTGTCGTTCAGCGTAAACGCCGCCATTGAGCCCATCATGAACAAGGCTCCGATTAGATTTGGCGACATGTGCGGGCTTTCAGCTGGGGTTACATAGGGCGATCATTGCCCGATCAACCTTGAAAGTACCAGTCCCGATCCTGACGGATGACAGGGACCAGAGCACGAGGGTGCCTGCGGCGGCAGAAGGAGATCACCCCCAAAGCAAAAAGCCCCCGCTGATCTCTTAGCGGGGGCTTTTATTTTTCTAGATCAGATCAATGATCAGCTGCGGCTTTCGTCGTCGCTTGGGGCGGTCTTGAACACATCCCCACCGGCCACATCATCCGCTGTCGCGGCTGGTGCTGCCAAACGAGCGGCTGTTTCAGCTTCTTCGCGACGGGCTTCGATCACCACGTTGTCGCGATCCGCTGCAACTTTGCGCATCTGCTGGGTCGCACCACCGGTACCGGCTGGGATCAGACGGCCAACGATAACGTTTTCCTTCAGACCGACCAGCTTGTCGCGCTTGCCCTGAACCGAGGCTTCGGTCAGCACGCGTGTGGTTTCTTGGAACGACGCCGCCGAGATAAAGCTGCGGGTTTGCAAGCTGGCCTTGGTGATACCCAGAAGGATCGGTTCGCCCGTTGCCGGACGGCCACCTTTGGAAATCGCCTTTTCGCAGGCTTGGTCAAACTCTTGCTTATCGACGTGTTCGCCTTTCAGCAATGTGGTGTCACCGCTGTCCTGAACTTCCCACTTTTGAAGCATCTGACGAACGATAACTTCGATGTGCTTGTCGTTGATCTTAACACCTTGCAGGCGATAAACATCCTGCACCTCGTCGATCATGTAGTCGGCCAAAGCCTCTACACCCATGATCGCAAGGATGTCGTGCGGTGCCGGGTTACCATCCATGATGTAATCGCCCTTTTGGACAAAGTCACCTTCCGCAACCGGAATGTGCTTACCCTTAGGCACCATGTATTCAACCTTGTGATCCGGATCCTCGGACGATTCAATCGAGATACGGCGCTTGTTCTTATAGTCTTTGCCGTAACGCACGTAACCGTCGATTTCCGCGATGATGGCGTGGTCTTTGGGGCGACGTGCCTCAAAGAGTTCGGCCACACGTGGCAGACCACCGGTAATGTCCTTGGTCTTGGCACCTTCGCGCGGGATACGCGCAACGATGTCACCGGCCTTGATTTCGGTCTGATCCTCAACGGACAGAACGGCATCAACGGACATTGGGTAGGTCACCGGGTTGCCCGCATCGTTGCGGACCGGCTCGCCATCGGCATCCAAGATCATGACTTCAGGTTTCAGCTCATTGCCTTTGGGGGCAGCGCGCCAATCGATCACGATCTTCTGGGTCATGCCTGTCGCATCATCCGTCTCGTCCTTGATCGCGATCCCCGACACAAGGTCGACGAACTTGGTCATACCGGACTTCTCGGCGATGATCGGCAGTGTGTACGGATCCCATTCAAACAGCTTGTCACCGCGCAAGATCGACTGACCTTCCTTGACGAACAGTTTGGTACCGTAGCCGACTTTGTGGCTGGCGCGTTCTTCGCCGTTCTCATCCACGATCGACAATTTCATGTTCCGACCCATGACCATGATATCGCCTGCGGCGTTCTCAAGGGTTTGGGCGTTGTCGAACACGATCTTACCGGGCTGGGATGCCTCGAGGAAGGACTGCTGGCCACCTTGTGCAACACCACCAATGTGGAATGTACGCATGGTCAGCTGGGTGCCTGGTTCACCGATCGACTGTGCAGCAATAATACCGACAGCTTCACCTTGGTTCACCAAAGTACCACGTGCAAGGTCACGACCGTAACACATGGCGCAGACGCCCTCTTCGGCCTCACAGGTCAGCGGGCTGCGGATGCGTGCGGACAAAACAGCCGCCTCATCCACGATATCCGCCAGACGTTCGTCGATGATGGTCTGCGCAGGAACCAACACTTCGTCAGTGCCAGGACGCAGGATATCATCAGCCGCAACGCGACCCAGCAGACGTTCTGCCAGCGACGATACAACTTCACCGTCGTTAACCGCAGCTTCAGCAGTGATCGCTGTTTCGGTGCCACAGTCATGCATACGAACGATGCAGTCTTGTGCCACGTCCACCAGACGACGGGTCAGATAACCCGAGTTCGCTGTTTTCAAAGCGGTATCCGACAGACCCTTACGAGCACCGTGGGTGGAGTTGAAGTACTCCAGAACGGTCAGACCTTCTTTAAAGTTCGAGATAATCGGGGTCTCGATGATGTCGCCGTTCGGCTTTGCCATCAGACCGCGCATCCCGCCCAGCTGTTTCATCTGCGTAACCGAACCACGCGCACCGGAGTGCGCCATCATGTAAACCGAGTTAGGTTCATTTTCAGAACCGTTATCGCCATACGTGGTTGCGGAAATCGCGCCCATCATCGCATCGGTGACTTTGTCGTTACACTTTGACCATGCATCGACAACTTTGTTGTACTTTTCACCCTGAGTGATCAGGCCGTCCATGTACTGTTGTTCAAAGTCTTTCACCTGGTCACGGGTTTCTTCAACCAGTGGCCATTTGCTGTCAGGGATCAACATGTCGTCCTTACCGAACGAAATACCGGCTTTGAAAGCTTCGCGGAAACCCATTGTCATGATCTGATCACAGAAGATGACGGATTCCTTTTGGCCACAATAGCGGTAAACCGTATCGATGACCTGCTGCACTTCTTTCTTGCGCAACAGACGGTTGACCAGATCAAACGGTGCCTTGGCGTTCAGAGGCAGCAAAGCACCCAAACGGATACGACCAGGTGTCGTATCAAAGCGCTTCATCACTTCGTTACCTTCGGCATCGATCTGCTTGATCCGTGCCTTGATTTTCGAGTGCAAGTGGATCGCACCGCCGTCCAAAGCATGCTCAACCTCTTCAACAGAGCCGAACACCATATCTTGGCCAACCATGCCTTCACGCTCAAGCGTCGTGTAGTACAGACCCAAGATCATGTCCTGCGAAGGAACAATGATCGGCGCGCCGTTTGCAGGCGACAGAACGTTGTTCGTGGACATCATCAAAACGCGTGCTTCAAGCTGGGCTTCCAGCGAAAGCGGCACGTGAACAGCCATTTGGTCGCCGTCAAAGTCAGCGTTAAAGGCGGAACAAACCAGCGGGTGCAGCTGGATGGCTTTACCTTCGATCAGAACCGGTTCGAACGCCTGAATACCAAGACGGTGCAGCGTAGGCGCACGGTTCAGCATGACGGGGTGTTCGCGGATGACTTCATCCAAGATATCCCAAACTTCGGGACGCTCTTTTTCGACCAGTTTCTTGGCTTGCTTCACAGTGGAAGACAGACCTTTGGCTTCCAGACGCGAATAGATGAACGGCTTGAAAAGCTCGAGCGCCATCTTTTTCGGCAAACCACATTGGTGCAGCTTCAGTTCCGGACCAGTCACAATAACCGAGCGACCGGAGAAGTCGACGCGCTTACCCAAAAGGTTCTGACGGAAGCGACCTTGCTTACCTTTCAGCATGTCGGACAGCGATTTCAACGGACGCTTGTTGGCACCCGTGATCACGCGGCCACGACGGCCGTTGTCGAACAACGCATCCACAGATTCCTGCAACATACGCTTTTCGTTACGCACGATGATGTCGGGCGCACGCAGTTCGATCAGGCGCTTCAAACGGTTGTTCCGGTTGATCACGCGGCGATACAGGTCGTTCAGGTCAGACGTCGCAAAGCGGCCACCATCCAGCGGCACCAGCGGGCGCAATTCTGGCGGGATAACCGGAATGACGGTCATAACCATCCACTCAGGCCGGTTACCGGACTCGAGGAAGGATTCAACAACCTTCAAACGTTTGATGATCTTCTTCGGCTTCAGCTCGCCTGTCGCTTCTTTCAGGTCTGCACGCAGCATATCTGCTTCGGCTTCCAGATCGATTGCGGCCAACATTTCACGGATCGCTTCAGCACCGATGTTCGCGGTGAACGCGTCCATGCCGTAGATGTCTTGCGCTTCCATGAACTCTTCTTCGGTCATCATCTGACCATAGGTGAGCTCTGTCAGGCCGGGTTCGATCACGACGTAGTTTTCAAAGTACAAAACACGTTCCAGATCGCGCAGTGTCATGTCCAGCATCAGGCCGATCCGCGATGGAAGCGACTTGAGGAACCAGATGTGCGCAACAGGCGACGCCAGTTCGATGTGGCCCATCCGCTCGCGGCGAACCTTTTGCAACGTAACTTCGACGCCGCATTTTTCGCAGACAACGCCGCGATATTTCATGCGCTTGTATTTACCACACAGGCATTCGTAGTCTTTGATCGGGCCAAAGATACGTGCGCAGAACAGGCCGTCACGCTCTGGTTTGAACGTACGGTAGTTGATGGTTTCGGGTTTCTTGATTTCACCGAACGACCACGACAGGATACGCTCTGGCGATGCCAAAGATACCTTGATCTCGTCGAACGTCTTCATCGGCGCGACGGGGTTGAACGGGTTGTTTGTCAGTTCCTGGTTCATCTTAAATCCTTAAAGTGATCTCGAAAGCGAAGGGAATGAGACGTTTTCTTTGCAAGAAAACGGTCCGGAGTTTTTGAAAAACTCCGGCGCTTAACTCACTCGTCTTCCTCCGCATCCAGGAGTTCCATATTCAGGCCAAGGCCACGGACTTCTTTGACAAGAACGTTGAACGATTCCGGAATACCGGCTTCAAAGTTGTCCTCGCCTTTGACGATGCTTTCATAGACCTTCGTACGGCCTGCAACGTCATCCGATTTCACAGTCAGCATTTCCTGCAGGGTGTATGCAGCGCCATAAGCTTCCAAAGCCCAGACCTCCATCTCACCAAAGCGCTGACCACCGAACTGCGCTTTACCGCCCAATGGCTGCTGGGTGACCAGCGAGTATGGACCGGTGGAACGCGCGTGGATTTTGTCATCCACAAGGTGGTGCAGCTTCAGCAGGTATTTGACGCCAACGGTCACGGGGCGGGCAAATTGCTCGCCTGTGCGGCCGTCAAACAGCACCGACTGACCCGAGGTATCGAACCCGGCCCGTGTCAAACTGTCATTCACGTCTGCTTCCTTGGCACCGTCAAAGACGGGCGTCGCGATTGGAACACCACGGGTCACGTTGCCCGCCGCTTCCACAAGCGTTGCTTCGTCCATGCCGGCGATGCCTTCTTCATAGACATCTTCGCCATATGCGTGGCTCATTGCTTCGCGCACAGGTGTCAAATCGCCGGAGCGTTTGTATTCCTGAAGTGCTTCGTCAATGTTGATGCCCAAGCCGCGTGCTGCCCAACCCATGTGGGTTTCAAGGATCTGACCAACGTTCATACGCGATGGAACACCCAGCGGGTTCAAACAGAAGTCTACTGGCGTACCATCCGCAAGGAATGGCATGTCTTCCATCGGTACAACCTTGGAAATAACACCCTTGTTGCCGTGACGACCGGCCATTTTATCGCCCGGTTGCAGCTTGCGCTTCACCGCTACGAATACTTTGACCATTTTCATCACGCCTGGGGGCAAATCATCGCCACGGCGTACTTTTTCGACTTTGTCCTCAAAGCGGGCATTCAATGTACGCTTTTGGATTTCGTACTGTTCGTTCAGCGCTTCGACGATTTTCGCATCGTCTTCGTCGGCCAGGGCCAACTGCCACCACTGACCGCGGGTCAATTGCTCATCCAGCAGTTCTTCGGTGATCGGGCTGTTCGACTTGACGCCTTTCGGACCTTTGACAGCAATTTTGCCAAGGATCATCTGACGCAGACGCGCATAGATGTTGCGATCGAGGATACCAAGTTCATCGTCACGGTCACGAGCAAGGCGTTCAACCTCTTCGCGCTCGATCTGCAAGGCACGTTCGTCTTTTTCAACACCGTGGCGGTTAAAGACGCGGACTTCGACAACTGTACCGAAATCGCCCGGCTTCACACGCAGCGATGTATCGCGAACGTCCGATGCTTTCTCACCAAAGATGGCGCGCAGCAGTTTTTCTTCTGGCGTCATCGGGCTTTCGCCCTTTGGTGTGATCTTGCCGACCAGAATGTCACCTGGTTCAACATCCGCGCCGATGTACACGATGCCAGCCTCGTCGAGGTTGCGCAGCGCTTCTTCACCAACGTTTGGAATATCACGTGTGATTTCCTCTGGCCCAAGCTTTGTATCGCGTGCAGCCACTTCGAACTCTTCGATGTGAATCGACGTGAACACGTCATCGCGCGAAACCCGCTCGGAGATCAGGATGGAGTCTTCGTAGTTGTAGCCGTTCCAAGGCATAAACGCGACGACCACGTTTTTACCAAGGGCCAGTTCACCCATGTCTGTCGACGGACCATCCGCAATAACCTGACCTTTAACAACCGTGTCGCCCACTTTCACCAGCGGACGCTGGTTGATGCAGGTGTTTTGGTTGGAACGCTGGAACTTGCGCATGCGGTAGATGTCTACCCCTGCATCGCCCAGCTCAAGGTCTTCGGTTGCACGCAAGACGATACGCGATGCATCGACTTGGTCGATGATACCACCACGTTTGGCCATGTATGCCGCGCCGGAATCCCGTGCCACAACTTCTTCGATACCGGTGCCCACCAGCGGGGCCTCGGCTTGAAGCAATGGAACAGCCTGACGTTGCATGTTCGAGCCCATCAAGGCCCTGTTCGCATCGTCATTTTCCAAGAACGGGATCAGCGATGCCGCAACGGACACCAACTGTTTTGGCGAAACGTCGATCAGGTCAACACTTTCGGAGGGCGACAGCGTGTAGTCACCGGATTTCCGTGTCGATACCAGTTCGTTTACGAACTTCATGTTCTCATCAAGGTTCGCGTTGGCCTGCGCAACAGTGTGGCGCATTTCTTCGGTCGCGGACATGTATTGAACGTCATCGGAAACCACACCGTTCGATACCTTGCGGTAGGGTGTTTCGATAAAGCCATACTTGTTCACGCGGGCGAAGGTCGCCAACGAGTTGATCAGACCAATGTTTGGACCTTCAGGCGTTTCAATCGGACACATCCGGCCATAGTGGGTCGGGTGAACGTCACGTACCTCAAAGCCCGCGCGTTCGCGTGTCAGACCACCTGGTCCAAGCGCTGAAAGGCGACGCTTGTGCGTAACCTCGGACAGCGGGTTGGTTTGGTCCATGAACTGCGACAGCTGCGAAGAGCCGAAGAATTCACGCACCGCAGCGGCTGCTGGCTTGGCGTTGATCAGGTCTTGCGGCATCACGGTGTCGATTTCGACCGAGGACATACGCTCTTTGATTGCGCGTTCCATACGCAGCAAACCAACGCGGTACTGGTTTTCCATCAATTCGCCAACGGAACGCACACGACGGTTACCAAGGTGGTCAATATCGTCGATATCGCCACGGCCATCGCGCAGGTCAACCAGCGCTTTGATGCAGGATACGATATCATCGCGGTCCAGCGTGCGCTGTGTGTCTTCTTTGTCGAGCGCGAGACGCATGTTCATTTTCACGCGACCAACAGCGGACAGGTCATAGCGTTCGCTATCAAAGAACAACGTGTCGAACAGGTTCGACGCGGCCTCGACCGTGGGCGGCTCGCCCGGGCGCATAACGCGGTAGATATCCATGAGCGCGGTGTCGCGGTTCATGTTTTTATCGTTCGCCATTGTGTTGCGCATGTAGGGGCCGACATTGATGTTGTCGATGTCCAAGAGTGGGATCTCGGTAATGCCCGCATCAACAAGCTCTTTGGCGGTGCCGCCGATGAGCGTGCCGTCTTTGTCATACTCAAGCGTCATCTCGTCGCCGGCTTCGACGTAAATCGCACCGGTTTCTTCGTTGATGATGTCGCGTGCAACAAATTTGCCTTCGATGTGGCCGAACGGCAAAAGCAACTCGGTTACTTTGCCTTCATCAACCAGCTGCTTGACGGCGCGTGGCGTGATCTTTTTGCCTTTTTCGAACAGGACTTCACCTGTCGCGGCATCAACCAGATCATATGTAGGGCGTGTGCCCCGCACGCGGTCTGGATAGAATGGTGCAACCCAGCCTTCGCCCGCCTGAAGCGTGAAGTTCACGGTGTCGTAATAGGCATCCATGATCGCTTCTTGGTCGAGGCCAAGCGCGTACAGCAATGTTGTGACAGGCAGTTTGCGACGACGGTCGATACGCGCAAATACGATGTCTTTCGCGTCGAATTCGAAATCCAACCACGAACCACGGTAAGGAATGATCCGGCAAGCGAACAAGAGCTTACCCGAAGAGTGGGTTTTACCTTTGTCGTGGTCAAAGAACACGCCCGGCGAACGGTGCATCTGCGAAACGATTACACGCTCGGTACCGTTCACAACGAAGGTGCCGTTTGGTGTCATCAAAGGCATATCGCCCATGAACACGTCTTGTTCTTTGATGTCTTTTACCGACTTCGCGCCGGTATCTTCATCCACATCAAATACGATCAAGCGCAGCGTCACCTTCAAAGGCGCGCTGTAGGTCATGTCACGCTGCTGACATTCCTCAACATCGTATTTGGGTTTTTCAAGCTCGTACTTGACGTACTCAAGCACCGAAGTCTCGTTAAAGTCTTTGATCGGGAATACCGACTGGAAGACGCCCTGAATGCCGTCACCATCTGTCGGTGTGTCCGCATCGCCGGAGCGTAGGAACAGATCATAAGAGGATTTTTGAACCTCAATCAGGTTCGGCATCTCCAGCACTTCGCGGATTTTGCCATAGTATTTACGTAGACGTTTCTGGCCAAGGAAGGATTGCGCCATGTGTCATGTCACCTTTCGTGTCTCTTGCCGAGCACGCCATCACCGGGGCCGTGATGCGCGCCCATAAGAGCGGTAAATCCTGGTCAATTCTTGAAGCACGTCCCACCGCACCTCTTCCGACCCTTAGGACCTATCCAGAGAAGCATTTCAGACGAAATACTTGTCAAAATAGGTTAGGCTGGACAGGGAAACACCCCATCCAGCCTTGTCACTTGCGGGCTGCCCCGGAATTTTTTTGAAAATTCCGGTCCGTTTTCTTTGAAAGAAAACGGCACCCAGATCAAATGGCTTACGCCAGTTCGACCTCTGCGCCAGCTGCTTCCAGCTTGGCTTTTACTTCTTCGGCTTCGGCTTTGTCGACGCCTTCTTTGATCTTGCCGCCAGCTTCGACCAAGTCTTTGGCTTCTTTCAGGCCCAGACCGGTGATGCCGCGAACTTCTTTGATCACGTTGATTTTGGATGCGCCGGCGTTCTTCAGAACGACGTCGAATTCAGTTTTCTCTTCAGCGGCAGCACCTGCATCGGCAGGGCCAGCCATCATCACAGCGCCACCAGCGGCGGGCTCGATGCCATACTCGTCTTTGAGGATGGTTTTCAGTTCTTGTGCTTCAAGCAGTGTCAGACCAACGATGTCTTCTGCCAGTTTTTTCAGATCAGCCATGTTTTAGCTCTTTCCGTTACGATATGTGTGTTCCAACGCGAGTGTTCAACCCTGCGCCAGCTTGACGATATTGCTTTACGCAGCCGCCTTGTCCTCGATTGTGGACAAGATGGATGCGATATTGCTTGCAGGTGCGCCAATGGCCCCAGCGATGTTGGAAGCAGGTGCGCCCAGCATGCCCGCGATGGTGGAGATAAGCTCCTCCCGCGAAGGCATTTTGGACACGGCTTCGACACCGGCGGCGTCCAGTGCGTTCTCACCCATTGCACCACCGAGAATCACAAACTTTTGGTTCTCTTTGGCGAAGTCCTGAGCAACCTTAGCGGCGGCTACTGGATCTTCGGAATAGGTCAAAACGGTCATACCCGTCAGGAGATCGGCGATGCTTTCGCATGGCTTTCCATCAAGGGCAATTTTGGCGAGCCTGTTTTTGGCAACACGCACGGCCCCGCCCGCGGCGCGAGCGCGCGCACGGAGGTCCTGCATTTCAGCAACTGTCAGGCCGACGTAGTGGCTAACCACAACGACGCCAGAGCTTTCAAAGATTTGGCCGAGCTCGTCGACCAACTGTTCTTTCTGGGCTCTATCCACAGTTTTACTCCAAATCTGGGGGTTACCCCCCGGCTCAATTAAGTTTGCTTTCGCAAACAGTCTTGGTCCATTTTACGGGAATAAGCCAAAATGCCCTCACGCTTGCGCGCTTGGTAATTCTAACGTCTCCCATCTCAGAAAGGAAATTAAGGCTCATCGCCACCCTTCGTCTCGGACAGAAGACTCACCCAAAGAAACTTCAGGTGAATCGAGGGCGTGTTTAGGGGCTGTAGCGCAGAATGCCAAGAGCAAATTTTACCCACCCGCTTTTGACATCAACGCACTTGGTGCATTTGTGGCCGACCAGCGGGGTACCGAAGGGTGAACGGAGTTCAAACTAACGGTTTGCCCTCTGAAATCTGCGGCGATCCTTGAAGGAGTATATGGGCCATTCGATGAAGTCCCGAGCCGTCGATGACAAAATTCGCGGCGTATAACCTTTCAACCACATCGCGTAGGGCAGCGTCACCTGATCGCGCTGACACAACGTTTGGAAAAACCCCCACCACAAAGCGTTCAGTTCTGCCGTGGCTGGGTCACCCATCTTTTGGATCATTATGGTATTCATATAGAGACCCTTATTCGGCGGGAAACCGGCCTCCTGCATCGTACCCTTGATATGCTCATGCGCTTCGGGGCCGACCTTTGAGCGCCGCATCAGCACCCGGAGTTCCCGATAGCCACACTCCCGACCGGGATGGGAAAAAAGATACCGACCGGCAGGTGCATCGCCGTCGTATTCAGCCTCAATCTCCGCCACAATTTCTTTAGGGTCTCGGATCAGCGTTGCGCGGTTATCGACATAAATGACCCAGCGGTGATTGGGAAAATAGGGTTCCGGAGACAGCTTGGCTGAACGCGACGCGATCACCGCATCAGCCTCACCGGTACCACCAACGACTTGCGCGCCCGGGTACTCAAGCGAAAGGTTGTCAGTAATCAGGGCGCGGTCATAGCCTTCGCCGTTCCCCATCGATTCAAGATTAAGCGGCTCGTATTTTCCAAAATAGCACGAGTATACAGCGATATCGCCATGCACCTTTTCGACTGGCACAATTTGCGCGGCTTTACTTTGCATGGAATATGACGGTCGAAATCAGATTGCGTCGGTGCCTTCCGCCATCAATGACTTCTTTAACCTGACCATAGTCCCCACATTCGGCGTTCAGAAATTCGACAAGTCCTTCACGGGAAATCCCGAACGGGTCCAAAGGGCTGACTTTTTCAGGATCATATCCGATCCCGTGATCTAGAAACATGAAGCCGCCCGGGGCCAGACATTTAGCCCAAGCGGTAAAGGCGATCTTGGGGTCAAAGGAGTGGTCCCATGAGTTCGAGTAGATAAATCCGGTATTGCCCTCCCACTCGGGCTTGGTCTCGTGAAAATCCCATTGAATCGTATGCTCGAACTGCGTAGCCGTGTCGGAAATCTCGGTACCGATCACATCGACATCACCCGCCAAATGATCACGGAACCATTTCTGCTCAAACCCCTGGCGGGTCCCGTGGCAAATTCCGGTCTTTGGCTTAAGATCACTGGCATTTATATACTGGGACAAGATTGCGATGTGGTCCTCCCCGACCCATTGCCTGTCCAGTTTGAACTTGTTGCCAAGCGTCTGGATCTCTTTGTACAGCTCGTAATCAAATTCGCCGTCCGTCTCATAGGCAATCAACGCGCTCTCGCCATTCAGCTTTTCGACGCGAACCTTATCAGCATTATTTGCAACGAATTTCTTAAAGTCGCGACGCCTTACGCGCTCTACTTTTTTGTTCGGATCCTGCATCTTTGCTCAGCCTCTTGCTTTTCATAGAGTGCTAGCATGGCCCCGTTGATTATTCCAATATTTCCGAGAGCCCATTAAAGGCACCGGCGAAAATAGAATACGCGCAATAAAAAAAGGCCCCTCGCGATCTGCGAAGAGCCTTCTTAAAACGAACGTTATGAAACCGAAGAATTACTCGGTTACAGCGTTGTCTACTTCAACAGTCACACCTGGGCCCATTGTGGAGCTCAGTGCGATCTTTTTCATGTATGTGCCTTTGGAGCCTGCAGGCTTGGCTTTGGACACGGCACCAACAAAGGCGCGCACGTTCTCAACCAATTTTGCTTCGTCAAAGGACAGTTTGCCGATGCCGGCATGCACAACGCCGCCTTTTTCAGCTTTAAACTGAACCTGACCGCCTTTTGCAGCTTCAACAGCTTCTTTGATGTCCATGGTCACTGTGCCAACTTTTGGGTTTGGCATCAGGTTACGTGGGCCAAGAACTTTACCCAGACGACCAACGATTGGCATCATGTCAGGTGTCGCGATGCAACGATCAAAGTCGATCTTGCCGCCTTGAACAGCTTCCATCAGGTCTTCTGCGCCAACGATATCGGCACCAGCTGCTGTGGCTTCTTCTGCTTTTGGACCACGGGCGAATACTGCAACACGTACAGATTTGCCTGTGCCGTTTGGCAGGCCAACAACACCGCGAACCATTTGGTCAGCGTGACGTGGGTCAACACCAAGGTTCAGGGCGATTTCGATGGTTTCGTCGAACTTTGTGTTGCTGTTCGACTTGATCAACGTGACGGCTTCTTCAACTGTCAGGTTTTCTTTGCCAGCAAATGCTTCGCGTGCGGCGCGGGTGCGTTTTCCGAATTTTGCCATCTTACTTCACCTCAATGCCCATGGAACGGGCGGAGCCCAGAATGATCTTCATCGCAGCTTCTACATCAGTCGCGCTCAGATCGGCCATTTTCGCTTCTGCGATTTCGCGCAGCTGCTTGGTGGTCACAGAACCAACGGTTTCGCGGCTTGGTGTTTTCGCACCAGAGTTAACCTTGGCGGCTTTCTTCAGGTAGTAGGACGCAGGTGGCGTCTTGATGTCCATGGTAAAGGACTTGTCCTGATAATAGCTGATCACGGTCGGGCAAGGGGCACCTGGCTCCATGTCCGCTGTCTTGGCGTTGAACGCCTTACAGAATTCCATGATGTTAATCCCGCGCTGACCCAATGCAGGACCAACAGGTGGGGATGGGTTCGCTTGACCCGCTTTAACTTGCAACTTCATCGTACCGACGAGTTTCTTGGCCATTGGCCTTCTCCTTTTGATGTCGGTGGGTTTGCACCCACCCTACGCAACCACAACGCGTTGTGATCGTTTACTAGCGTGGTCCGGTTTGACTGCGCGCAGCCTCGCCTCCCACAAACGAACGGTGTCGCCACCGCATGGCGGGTTGCCCCGCCGACCCGCTCAGACCTGTTTATTGACCTGAGTGAATTCCAGTTCGACCGGTGTTTCGCGGCCAAAAATCGACACAGACACCTTAAGGCGCTGGTTCTCTTCGTCGACCTCTTCGATCATGCCGTCAAAGTCTTCGAACGGACCATCAGCAACCTTAACGCGCTCACCCACTTCAAAGTGGATCAAGGTGCGTGGTGCTTCTTCGCCCTCTTGGACACGGCCCAAGATCGCAGTTACTTCGGCATCGCGCATCGGCATCGGGCGCCCTTGTGGACCCAAGAAACCTGTGACGCGGTTGATCGAGTTGATCAGGTGATAACCACGGTCGGACATTTCCATGTGCACCAGAACATAGCCGGGCATAAAGCGCCGCTCTGTCGTGACCTTCTTACCGCGCCGAACTTCAATCACCTCTTCGGTGGGGACCAGCACTTCGTCAATCTGGTCCTCAAGCTCTTGCTCGGCGACCGTGGTGCGGATCTGTTCGGCGATCTTTTTCTCGAAATTCGACAAAACACTGACCGAATACCATCTTTTCGCCATCTGAACTCTGGTCCCTGTCTTGCGATGCGCATCTATGCCGCATCAAATTCTCAATAAAGCGGCAGACACCTGCCTGCCTTTCCTGAACAAAAAATCGGCGCGCAACTCGAATCGCCGCACGCCCCTTGTCAGGTTAGGGTTGCGGGATAGCCCGCATGCCCAAATGTTTCAAGGGGGTGAGCAAGGTTTTGCACATCCCCGGGTCGATCAGCCAAAGTAGGTCAGCACGTACTGCAACCCACCGCGGATCAAAATATCAACGATTGCGAAAAACACCGCCGTCAATGCCGCAAGGATAAAGACCATCACTGTGGTCAGCATCACTTCACGACGGGTGGGCCATACCACCTTGGACACTTCCGAGCGCACTTGCTGAATGAACTGGAGTGGATTGACTGTGGCCATGACGCGTTTCCTGTTTTTCAAAGGTTTCTGCGGTGTAGCGGCCAATGCGACCGAATTCAAGACTTCAATCGTCACCGCGCAGATACGGTATACGACAGGTCGCCCCAAGAGGCATGCATGTCAACATCGCATTGTCTGGAAAATTGGCAGGGGCTGAGGGACTCGAACCCACGACCCTCGGTTTTGGAGACCGATGCTCTACCAACTGAGCTAAACCCCTATGCCGAGTGGTGGGGTAGTCTGGAATCACCAAAGGATCAAGAGCATATGCGCTATCCGACCCGAAATTCCTTCTAGATATTGCCCGCGCGGTGGTACTCTTGCTCATTCACAACGGTTCCCCACACATCACCCTCGCTTTCAGCGTGCAGCACAAAGCCGAAGCTGCGGTAAAGATGCAAGGCGGGCTCCAACCCCGCAAAGGTGGTCAGCCACATTTTACCGTTGCTGTGCGTCTCGGCATGGGCGACGGCCAGCGACATCAGCTTGCGCCCCATTCCCGTGCCCCGACATCTGTCGGCGCAGATAAACCATCTAAGATGCGCACCACGCGTGCCTGATTCCGGGTCATGAAGGTCTAGGATAAGGGAGGCGGCGACCCCTTGGTCATCCCGCGCGATCAACACCAGATCCGTATCCTGCTTGTTTTGGGTAAACTTCGCGATCTGGTCGGCCACTTTAGCTTCAAAATAGCTCGTGAAGCCCCAATGCTTGGCATAATGCACCCCGTGCATTTGAATGATTTGACCAATCGCGCCGGGAAAAAATTCGTGGGTGATATCCATATGGTGCCGCCTTTCGTAAGGCGCACAGTCTACCCCCAGCGTGGCAAAAGAAAAGGCCGCCCTGTTTCCAGAGCGGCCTTTGTATACGTGCGAGCTTGAGCGGGGCTGGCCCGCTTTGGGCTTACTCGTTGATTTTGGACACAACGCCCGCGCCAACGGTGCGGCCGCCTTCGCGGATCGCAAAGCGCAAACCGTCTTCCATCGCGATGGGTGCGATCAGTTCAACGTCGAACTGCAGGTTGTCGCCAGGCATAACCATTTCAGTGCCTTCTGGCAGCTGAACGGTACCGGTAACGTCTGTGGTCCGGAAGTAGAACTGTGGACGGTAGTTCGCGAAGAACGGCGTGTGACGGCCACCCTCTTCCTTGGTCAGGATATACGCTTCGGCTGTGAACTTGGTGTGTGGCTTAACCGAACCTGGCTTACACAGAACCTGACCACGCTCAACGCCTTCACGGTCAACGCCGCGCAGCAGGGCACCGATGTTGTCGCCAGCTTCACCGCGGTCCAGCAGTTTGCGGAACATTTCAACGCCGGTACAGGTGGTTTTCTTGGTGTCGCGGATACCAACGATTTCAATCTCGTCGCCAACGTTGATCACGCCACGCTCAACACGGCCTGTCACAACTGTACCACGACCAGAGATCGAGAACACGTCTTCCACTGGCATCAGGAACGGCTGGTCAACAGCACGTGCTGGTGTCGGGATGTATTCGTCAACAGCGGCCATCAGCGCGCGGATCGAGTTTTCACCGATCTCAGGATCGCGGCCTTCCATGGCTGCCAAAGCGGAACCAGGAATTACAGGCATGTCGTCGCCAGGGTATTCGTAGGAAGACAGCAATTCGCGGATTTCCATTTCCACCAATTCCAGCAGCTCTTCGTCGTCAACCTGATCCACTTTGTTCATGTAAACAACCATGGTCGGGATACCAACCTGGCGGCCCAGCAGGATGTGCTCGCGGGTTTGTGGCATCGGGCCATCGGCCGCGTTCACAACCAGGATCGCGCCGTCCATTTGCGCCGCACCGGTGATCATGTTTTTCACATAGTCAGCGTGGCCGGGGCAGTCGACGTGGGCGTAGTGACGGTTTTCTGTCTCATACTCAACGTGGGCTGTCGAAATGGTGATGCCGCGTGCTTTTTCTTCGGGCGCGCCATCAATTTGGTCATACGCGCGGAAATCGCCAAAATACTTGGTGATCGCTGCTGTCAACGTCGTCTTGCCGTGGTCAACGTGACCAATCGTGCCGATGTTTACGTGCGGTTTATTACGTTCAAACTTTGCCTTAGCCATGATGCAGCCCTTTATATTAATGTGGGCCCTACGTCAGACCCAAACCTATCTGGCGGGCGATGTATTGGGTCTGGCGCATAAAATCAAGCGTCTGTTCGCGCTTGAAACCAGCATCTGCAAAGTAATTTCAGCTTATTCCGTGCTGGCGGCCGGTGCAGGCTCGGTATCGGCCCGCTCAATCACAGCATTCGCATCGCGATTGAACCACCCTTCGGCCTCATTTTGCTTGACCAAATAGTTCTCAATCGACTTGGCAGCGTTCTGGCTCAGGTTCTTAAGCTGCTCTTCGGCGGTCTTGGTATAACCCGACCCCACAATCGGCCCCTGATCAAACGATTCGAACACGGTAATCTGATGCGGTTTGTCGGTCAGCTTCTTGCCCGCCGCGTCATCCCACACATTCAGGTTAAGGATCATCACCGACTTGGGGGCCAGCACCAGCGGAATACCGGGAGGGGCCAGTACATAACCTTCTACGCTGACGCCAAAGTGATAATCGTGCGCGCCATCATAGCGATCAAAACGTTCTGCAATCGCGTCTTTGACGGCGGTGGTCAGCACCTCTTCGCTCACCTCGCGGCTGATCGGCAGCTTTTGAACTTTGGGCGCGACCACAATGTTATGGTATAGGTTAAAGTCGCCAAGCGGCACGGGGGCCTTGTTCAGATCGGCCGCGCCGTTGCAGGCAGCAACAAAGGTAACGGTCATCAAAATGGCAAGAACACGAAACATCTAAAGCCTCCATCGGCGCAAACTGTGTCCATGGCGATACCCCAAGCCCAACGGGGGTGCAATCTTTTGGGCCATTTGCAACCAACGGCCCAAGCCCTAACTATAATGTGTCGCAGAAAGGCACCTTTTGTATGAGCCAACCGCCCCTTCCCGTCCGTGTGCCCTTGGTGACCCGACCTTGGGGCATTCTGAAAAGCCTGCAAATGGCGCGGCGCAACATTCTAAGCATCATACCCGCCATCGCCACCAAGCAGCCCATGGTATCGGGTAAGACCGGCAAACGCTGGCATATGGTCATGGACCCCACAGCCATCCGCGAGGTGCTGCTGGACCGGCTGGAGGATTATCCAAAATCCCTCGTTGTCAAAAATCTGCTGAAACCGGCTATCGGGGATTCGCTGTTCATTGCAGAAGGTGCCCATTGGCGTTGGCAACGTCGGGCTGCCGCCCCGGTGTTCTCGGCGCGCAATATGCTGAACCTGTCACCGATGATGACTGCCGCTGCTGAACGATCCTGCGACCGCATCACAGCCGCAGGCCCCCGCGCCATCAACATGCTGGACGAGATGGTTACAACCACCTTTGACGTGATTTCTGATGTCACGTTTTCGGGCGATGACACCATTGACCGCGATGCCGTGCATGTCGCGATCGAGGATTACATCGCCCAAGCGGGCAAGGTCAGCCTGTTCGACATATTGGGTTTCCCCGACTGGGTGCCCCGCCCAGACCGGATCGTATCTGGCAAGGCCGTTCGCCAGATGAAACGTCTGGCCGATACCGCGATTGAGGCACGCGCCAAGCGCGGCAGCGACGGCACCCCCGATCTGCTGGACCTGCTGCTGGACGGCGAGGACCCTAAAACGAAACGGCAGATGAACACCGCAGAACTGCGCGATAACTTGCTAACCTTCATCGTTGCAGGGCACGAAACCACGGCCCTGACATTGTCGTGGTCGCTGTATCTGATGGGGTTTGATGAAGCCGCACAAGATAAGGCCCGTGCCGAGGCGCAATCGGTTCTACGGGGCCGCGCGGCCACGGGCGATGATGTCGAACACCTGCCCTATATTCGCCAGATCATCGACGAGGCGCTGCGCCTTTATCCACCGGCAGGGATGCTTTCACGAACTGCGCAAAAACATGATACGCTGGGCGGTCGCGAGGTCAGACCGGGCGATACGGTGATGATCCCGATCTATGCGTTGGGGCGTCATGAACAGCTGTGGGATGATCCCGATGCGTTCAAACCCGAACGGTTTGCCGACCGCAAATCGATTGACCGCTATGCCTATCTGCCCTTTGGCGATGGCCCACGCATTTGCATCGGTGCCAGCTTTGCGCTGCAAGAGGCGGTTATCATCCTTGCCACCTTGCTCTCGCGGTTCAAATTCACAGCCGTCGCAGGCAAGGATCCTGAACCCGTGATGATCCTCACGCTCCGCCCCGAGGGTGGTGTTTGGTTAACGGCAGAGCCGGTTTAGTCGCAGATCGATTGCAGGTCTGCCCAGCCAGCATCGTCCAGTATCGGCGCATATTCGCGGGTTTCATCAGCGGCGGCGCGGGCATTTTCAATACGGTCCGACAGGCTGGGATGGCTTAGGAAATGGCCCAACAATTCGTTGCCTTCACCATGTTCGTCACGCAGCCGTTCAAACATCGTGCCAAGCGCGGCTGGCGATACATTTGCGGCGTCAAGTCTCGCATAGCCGAATGCGTCAGCGTCCGTTTCAGCCTGCTGGCTATAGCTCGCGCTGATCAACCGTTCCGTTAGAAACAACACAGCGGCACCCCCGGCAAAATCGCCAAACAGCAGGCCCAAAATGCCGATGGAACCCGCCGAACGCAGCGCATGCCGTGTCGGATCACGACTGACCACATGGCCGATCTCGTGCGCAAGCACAGCGGCGACTTCGTCAGGGGTTTCCGCGTGATCGATCAACCCTTTAAAGATCACGACGAACCCGCCCGGCAAGGCAAAGGCGTTAATCATATCGTGATCCAGCACCGTAACGCTTAAACCCTCTGGCGCGCCCTCACCCGCCATCAGCGCAGCAGTCATTTGCCCAAGCGCCGCGACCCCAGCCGGGTTTTCGCACATGGCCAGCGGCGCAAGCGCGGTATCCCCTAACGCGTCGCGTATCTGTTCAAAGGTCGCTTCGCCCAACGCTCGTTCACCGGCGGGTGGGATGAAAACCGCTAGGCGGTCCGCCAGCAAAGGCACCAAAACCATGACCTGAAGCGCGACAGCGGCAACCGCTCCGGCTGCCCAAAGGGCCAGTTTCCCGCGGCCTTTTGGCGGGCTGCGGCGCGTTGCGTTTGGCAAATACCCCAGCAGCATTTGATCTGTAACCAACAGCCGCGCCAAGGGGTCCGTGATCAGCCGCAAGGCAAAGCTGTGCTTGTTGGCGTTATCCTCAAGAACGCGAATATCTTTGACAGGCCAAAAAAGCGTCGTGCCATCATCAAGGCCGATCTGAAGATTGTGATTAGCGATGTGCAGGCTGACCTCTTTACCAATCGGGCGGTCACCGTCGAAATAGGCAGAGCCAAAACCATTGAACCCCATGCTCATATCGCGGCCCCCAGATCCAATGCTTCGGCAAATCCTTCGGCCTCGGCGAATTCATCGCGCGCACGCTGGCTGATCCCCCGCAACCCATGGCGCTGTGGCAGCGACAGCGTTTGGGTCATATGGCGCATCAACGGAAAGGTGACGAAAGTGCTGTAAAGCACGTTCCACATCAAAAATATCGACAGGTAAAAGATCGCGATCATGGGGACAGCTACAATCTGGGGAAGGTCCACAGCCGCTCCGAAATCACCCATTGCGCCGCCCAGCATCGCCGAAGGCCCCAGCGTTAGAACTGCGAAAATCACCAGCCCCATGATCCCCAGCACCAAGGCGAGATAGGCGATAAAGCTGCCCAAAACGTAAATACTGGCGACCCGCGGGCCGCTTAGCCGTGAATGCAGCGTGATCCCTTCGGTCGTTTTGTAATTGGCCATCAAACGTTTTGAGACAAAGCGGTAGTGAATTGCCCCGTACAGCAACCCGATAATCCCGAGCAAAAATATCCCCAGCCGTTCCACCCCGACAACAGGAAGTGCTGCCGCGCCGCCGTCCATCATTTCCTCAATCGAGTGCATGACCCCGTCGGTTGTTATGTCAGCTGACACCACAATCGGGTCGAGCCAGAACATCCAGATCGCGCCCGCTGCCATGACAAAAAGCGATAGAATAAACGGGATCGCAGCACGGTAGAGCATTGCCCAATGCCCGCCTTGATGCAGCCGCGCCGAGCCGAAATAGGTTCGATCCGTCACGTATTTCTCAAGCCAGAACGTCATGCGGGGCCATAGCAACCCCAACGTTAGCAAGGTCACCGCCCAATGCACCAACGCCCGCCATGCATAGCCCCAAGCACCTTTTTCAAGGCCAAAGCGCACACCGCGCCAGCGGGTCCGGGCCAGAACATAGCGCCGTGCCCGGTACTGCGCATAAAACCAAAGCGGTATTACCCCCACGACACTGGCCAGATACCCCACGGACGCGCTGGAAAAGACCGAAAAACTGACGAACATGACCACCAGATTGATGATGCCAATGTAAAACGTCAGGATGACAACGGCGATAAAGAAGCCCAGCAATTTTTCCCACGGATCACCGACGTATTCCATCGGATGGCCGCCGGGCCGGATCGCCGACCAGAACCAGCGCCGCATACGCGTTTTCATCCAAAACCGGTAAAATCCCAGCGTGATAACGGTCAGAAAACCTGTCTTAAGCGCCAGCCAAAACAGCGCACCGCGGGAACCAGTGAAATATACAGGAAGGCCGACAGCATCGGACTTGGGCGATGTCAAAGCGACATCAGTCATTTGTTGGGCCGATTAGCCAAAACGATTGTCACGCGGGAAACCACGGGGTGCCATGCGGCCCGAACCAGCACGTTTGCCTGTCCATTCAGTCAAATCGGATTCGGTGCGGGTGCGCCCAGCCGGATCAAGCCAGCTCAGCCCGTCGGCACGAACAAACGTCGTCGCGTCCGACATGCCGCCGTCTTTGTATTTCTGCAGGCGCACGCCCTTGCCACGCCCCATTTCAGGCAACTCGTCCAACCCGAATACCAGCACCTTGCGGTTCTCACCAACCACAGCGACTGAATCGCCTGTGATGGGGGCACAGATCATCGCTTTGACGTCACCGCGGACGTTCAGAACCTGCTTACCCGTCCGGGTCTGCGCCAGAACTTCGTCCTCGGGCACCACAAAACCATCCCCGGCAGAGGACGCGACCAGCAGTTTTCGGCCCGCTTTGTGAATGAAAATATCAATGATCTGCACGTCGTTTGGCAGGTCCACCATCAAGCGCAATGGCTCACCCATGCCGCGCCCACCGGGCAGTGTGGCGGCAGATACGGTGTAGAAACGACCGTTCGAGCCAAACACCAGCAAGCGGTCGGTCGTTTCAGCATGGAAGATAAAGCGGGGGCCGTCGCCGTCTTTGAATTTCAGCTCGCGGTTCAGGTCGATATGGCCGGTCATCGCCCGGATCCACCCCATTTCAGAGCAGACAACGGTAATCGGTTCACGATCAATCATCGCCTCAAGCGGCACGTCCTCGATCTCGCCTGCCTCGGCGAAAGTCGAACGGCGCTTGCCGATATTCTTGCCATCCAGGGTCCAGTCTTTACCAAACTGCTTTTTGGTGGCCCGCAACTGATCGATGATGCTGGTCCATTGCAGTTCGTCGTTTTCCAACAGGTCTTCGAGGCCCGCGCGTTCTTCCATCAATGCGGCTTGTTCGCGCAGCAATTCCATCTCTTCGAGACGGCGCAGCGACCGCAGGCGCATGTTCAAAATCGCGTCTGCCTGAACTTCGCTTAGCGAATTTTCAGTTGTCGGTGCGGGTGGCACATAATCGGCCTCGTTCGTCGCGCGAACGTGGTCTTTGCCCCAATCCTCGGCCATCAACGCGGCTTTGGGGTCTTCATCATAGCGGATGATATCGATCACACGGTCCAGATTCAGGAAGGCGACGATAAAGCCTTCCAACACCTCAAGACGGTGATCGATCTTTTCCATCCGGTGTGCCGAACGGCGCTGCAAAACTTCGCGACGGTGATCCAAGAAGGCCCGCAGCACTTCTTTCATCGAGCAAACCTTAGGCGTCAGCCCGTCGATCAGCACGTTCATGTTCAGCGAAAACCGCACCTCAAGGTCGGAGCTGCGGTAAAGCATGCCCATCAGCACCTCGGGATCGACGTTTTTCGACCGCGGTTCAAGAATAAGGCGAATGTCATCGGCGGATTCGTCGCGCACATCGGCCAAAATCGGTATCTTTTTCAGCTGGATCAGCTCGGCGATTTTCTCGATCAGCTTGGATTTCTGAACCTGATAGGGAATTTCGGTGACGACAACCTGCCACGCCCCGCGCCCTAGATCTTCGACCTCATAGCGGCAGCGCAGGCGGAAACCGCCCTTGCCCGTGCGATAGGCATTGGCGATATTTTCAGCCGGTTCAACAATAATCCCGCCCGTGGGGAAATCGGGGCCGGGCACGAAATCAAGCAGTTTGTCATCGCCTGCGTTCGGGAATTTAATCAGGTGAATACAGGCATCCACCAGCTCTGCAATGTTATGCGGCGGAATATTCGTCGCCATGCCAACCGCGATGCCTGACGACCCATTGGCCAGCAGGTTCGGGAACTGCGCGGGCAACACCACAGGTTCGGTCAGCGTACCGTCATAGTTTTCGCGAAAATCAACGGCGTTTTCGTTCAACCCTTCCAGCATCGCCTCGGCGACGGCCGTCATGCGCGCTTCGGTATAGCGGCTTGCGGCGGGGTTATCGCCGTCGATGTTGCCAAAGTTGCCCTGACCATCAACCAGCGGATAGCGCACGTTGAAATCTTGGGCCAAGCGCGCCATCGCATCATAGATCGCGGCGTCGCCATGCGGGTGATAGTTCCCCATCACGTCGCCGGAAATCTTGGCTGATTTGCGGAAACCGCCTGTCGAGCTAAGCCGCAGTTCGCGCATGGCATATAGAATACGGCGGTGCACAGGTTTTAACCCGTCACGGGCATCCGGCAGCGCGCGATGCATAATTGTCGACAATGCATAGGTCAGATAGCGGTCGCCCAACGCGATACGCAGCGGTTCGGACACGTTCCGAGGATCGAATTCTGGGGGGGCGGTAACATCTGACATGGAAGGTGTTTATCCAAGCAGGCGTGAAGCGGCAAGCGGCTGTTTGGCTAAAATGACGCCAGGCAACACCAGACTGTTACCGCCCTGCAACGCTCAAAAGATTCTCGCGCCGTCAACGGGCAATTTGTGGTAAAAAGGCTAAGTGCGTGTCTTGGGGATGCCAACTGCTTGGCTCGTGACCCAATGCTGCAATGAGGACGTACAAAATGAAACGGTTTATCCTACTGACCTTTGGGTTTTTGGGCCTGGCTTTCTACGAACTAAGCGGTGGCGCTGATTTTGAGCCCCCGCGCCCGCCCGTCGTCGAGCCATCCCTGACCGAAGGGACGGTTGCCGGCGATGAACCACAGATCGAAGTGGCACGCGCCAAGCCACAGATCGCACCCCATACCCAGCAAGGGTTGGCTAATATCCGGCCGATTGACACCACACCACCCGGATTTGGCAACACGCCCGAACCTGACACTGCGCAAACAGACGACACCGCCCAGATCGATGATCTCGTGGCGGCGGTCGATGCAGCCGTCAAAGCCGCCGAGGCCCCCTTGGCAAATGAAGTGACTTTGGTCCCTGTTAATCTGAGCAGCACCACATCCGGCCAAGACACACCGGCAATCATCCCTAGCCTGATTACCCCCGATGACACAGGCGCGGTTACCATCGAAGCGAGTGGATCTGGCGATATCCGGACAGTGTCAGGCAACAGCGTAAACGTACGCGGCGGCCCCGGCACGGAATACGATGTCGTCACCCAACTGACCCGCGGCGATAGTGTTGAGATCATCAACGACAACGGCGATGGCTGGGTGCAACTGCGCCCGCTAAATGGCGGCCCTGTGGGCTGGATGGCCGATTATCTGCTCTCCGGCGTTTAAGCTGCGTTGCCATCACGGCACGAACACGCGATGAAAGGCCTTGGATAAAGGGGCCTTTCGTGACCGACAAAAGCATTTTGATAACCGGCTGTTCCTCTGGCATCGGATATGCCGCCGCGCATGGGCTGCGCGCACGGGGCTGGCGTGTTTTCGCATCCTGCCGCCAACAAGCAGATTGTGACCGGCTGACCGCCGAAGGGTTCGACAGCCCGTTGCTCGACTATACGGATACCGCCAGCATTCATTCAGCACTCGAAAATGTGCTGGACGCCACAGGTGGAACGCTGGATGCGCTCTATAACAACGGTGCCCATGCGACGCCCGGTGCCGTCGAAGACCTGCCCACGGACGCGCTGCGCGATATCTTTGAAAGCAACTTTTTCGGATGGCACGAGCTGACCCGTGTCGTTTTACCGATCATGCGTGCCCAAGGGCACGGGCGGATTGTGCAATGTTCCTCTGTTTTAGGCTTGGTGACGATGCCGTGGCGCGGGGCCTATAACGCGACAAAATTCGCGCTTGAGGGGCTGACCGACACCCTAAGGATCGAAATGCGCGACACGCCGATCCACATCGTTTTGATCGAACCCGGTCCCGTGACCTCAAAAATCCGCGCCAATTCGATCCCGTATTTCGAACGCTGGATCGATTGGGAAGCCTCCCCACGCCGGGATCAATACGAAAGCAAACTTAGAAAACGGCTCTATGCAAGCAGCGGGCCGGACACGTTCGAGCTGCCCCCAGAAGCCGTTGTGAAAAAGCTGGTTCACGCGCTTGAAGCGCCCAAGCCGCGCCCGCGTTATTATGTCACGACCCCCACATATATATCGGGGTTTTTACGGCGGATATTGCCGACACAGGCGCTTGACTGGGTGCTGGCGCGGTAAATTACGGTTGCGCAATACGCTTGCCTCGCTACATCTGGGCTTAGCACAAAGGAAAACCTATGTTCTCAGATCCTCTCTTTATACTGGTCTGCATTGCGGTGCTGGCTGTGATCATCATTCTGATTATGGGATTGGGCGGTTTTGCCAGCGGCGGCGAATTTAACAAGCGCAATTCAAACAAGCTGATGCGGCTGCGGCTTATTTCGCAGTTTATCGCCGTGGTTTTGATCGTGTTATATGTCTATCTGCGCAAGGATGCCGGCTGATGGTGGTCCTGAACAAAATCTACACCCGCACCGGCGACAAAGGCGATACCGCGCTTGGCAATGGGACGCGCGTTCCAAAACACGACCCCCGGGTCGAGGCCTACGGCACGTCAGACGAACTAAACTGTTTTGTCGGCGTGGCCCGTTTAGTGGCCACGGGTGAAACCGATATGGCCTTGTCCCGTATTCAGAATGATCTGTTCGATGTCGGTGCCGATCTGTGCCGCCCGGACATGAGCGCCGACGCCACGGCAGAATACCCGCCCCTGCGCATAGCCCCTGAACAAGTTGACAGGCTAGAGCGCGAAATCGACGTGATGAACAAAGACCTTGCCCCGCTACGTAGTTTTATCCTGCCCGGCGGCAGCGAGTTGGCTGCACATCTGCATGTCTGCCGCACGGTTGCCCGGCGCGCTGAACGCCTGACTGTCCAGCTTGCCCAGCAAGAAGACGTAAACGAAGCCACCGTCCGCTATCTGAACCGTCTCAGCGACTGGTTCTTTGTCGCGGCCCGGATGGCCAACAACAGCGGCGAAAATGATGTTTTGTGGGTGCCGGGGGCAAACAGATAACAAAAAATAATTGAAAACGCCGCGTCCAAACAACGCAAAACGCCGTTTTTGATCTGTTTTGATACGAGATGCTTCGTTACACCGACGAAGAGTTCAAATGACTTGGCCAAATATCCGAGTCGTAAACTGAGGAGAGATAACGCCCATGAAGGTATTGGTACCTGTAAAGCGCGTGATCGACTATAACGTGAAAGTACGCGTCAAAGCGGACGGCACGGGTGTTGATCTTGCTAATGTAAAAATGTCCATGAACCCGTTCGATGAGATTTCTGTCGAACAGGCGATCCGTCTGAAAGAAGCCGGTCAGGTCGACGAAGTCGTGGTTGTTTCCATCGGCGTAAAGCAATCGCAAGAAACCTTGCGCACAGCTTTGGCCATGGGTGCTGACCGGGCCATTTTGGTTGTCGCAGCTGACGATGTTCACAACGACATCGAACCGCTGGCCGTGGCCAAGATCCTTAAGGCGATTGTTGACGAAGAACAGCCCGGGCTGGTTCTTTGTGGCAAGCAAGCGATCGACAACGACATGAACGCGACAGGCCAAATGCTTTCTGCGCTTTTGGGTTGGTCACAGGCCACCTTTGCTTCCAAGGTCGAAATTGATGGCGATAGCGCCGTTGTGACCCGCGAAGTTGACGGTGGTTTGCAAACCATCAAGGTTTCAATGCCAACAGTCGTAACTGTTGACCTGCGCCTGAACGAACCACGCTATGCGTCGCTGCCAAACATCATGAAGGCCAAGAAAAAGCCGATGGATGAAAAGACCCCTGCCGATTACGGCGTCGAGGTCGGCAACCGTCTGGAAATCGTGAAAACGGTTGAACCAGCGGAACGCGCAGCAGGTATCAAAGTTGATAGCGTTGACGCACTTGTGGCGAAACTTAAAGAAGCGGGGGCTGTGTAATGGCTGTTCTACTCCTTGCAGAAGTAACCGATGGCGAATTGGCAATGGACGCGACCGCAAAAGCGGTCACCGCGGCCAAGCAAATCGGTGACGTAACCGTATTGTGCGCAGGCAGCTCTGCTGCAGCGGCAGGCGAAGCGGCGTCCAAGATCGACGGCGTGTCCAAAGTGATCGTCGCCGAAGACGCATCTTTGGGTCACCGCTTGGCCGAATCGACAGCGGCACTGATCGTGTCGATGGCTGGCGACTATGACCACATCGTTGCACCGGCCACGACCGACGCAAAAAACGTAATGCCCCGCGTTGCGGCGCTGCTGGACGTCATGATCATCTCTGACGCCTCCGGTGTTGTTGATGCAGACACGTTCGAGCGTCCAATCTATGCCGGTAACGCTGTTCAGACAGTCAAATCCACCGATGCGAAGAAAGTTATCACTTTCCGCACATCGACATTTGACGCGGCTGGCACCGGTGGTTCCGCATCTGTTGAGACAATTTCGGCTGCTGCCGATCCCGGCCTATCGTCATGGGTTGAAGATCACGTTGCTGCCAGCGACCGTCCTGAATTGACATCCGCTGGTGTGGTTGTCTCCGGCGGCCGCGGTGTCGGCTCCGAAGAAGACTTTGCCCTGATCGAGAAACTGGCCGACAAACTGGGTGCCGCCGTTGGCGCGTCCCGCGCTGCGGTCGATTCAGGCTATGCCCCGAACGATTGGCAAGTGGGCCAGACCGGCAAGGTCGTCGCACCCGAACTTTATGTTGCTGTCGGTATTTCCGGCGCAATCCAGCACTTGGCCGGTATGAAAGACAGCAAAATCATCGTCGCAATCAACAAAGACGAAGAAGCCCCCATCTTTCAGGTTGCCGACTACGGATTGGTTGCCGACCTGTTCGAAGCAGTGCCGGAGCTGATCGAAAAGCTGTAAGCCTAAGCTGAAAATTGAATATAGAAAGGCCCGTCAGAAATGGCGGGCCTTTTTCATTCTAACGCTCCGTCAGGCCATTTTCGACATGGCCTGAATGACAGCCGCCGCCGCTTC
Source organism: uncultured Sulfitobacter sp. (assembly GCF_964021855.1). Lineage (NCBI taxonomy): Bacteria > Pseudomonadati > Pseudomonadota > Alphaproteobacteria > Rhodobacterales > Roseobacteraceae > Sulfitobacter > uncultured Sulfitobacter sp. The sequence goes on along the minus strand of NZ_CAXHZD010000002.1, from coordinate 132,345 downwards.
TTGGTGGGCACGCGGTCCGGGAAATTCCTGCGCGATTAACGCTTCCAAGGGGGCAAACACCATCCCCTCTGTACCGTCACCTCTGGCTGCGGCCGATGGCACGACCTCCACTACCTGAGAGACATAGGGCGCGACCTGCGCAATCATACGGCGCGTGACAAACAGCGGATCATCGCCAAGCCCGTTTAATGGCAGGATGTCCTCTGCCGGGTGATGATCGGCAAACCATAACAGAATAACCTTGCCGTTCATCTGCTCGGCCAGCAGTCTCATCCGTGTGACCCAAGCCGATTGCAGTTCATTATAGATCGCATCGAAACGGTCTGGCGACGTTTTCCTAAGCGTCGTCAGCAAGTGCTTGTTGAAATGGAACTCCGAAAAGTCGATTTCGCGGAAAATCGTCTTGAGCAAATCAGACGGTGCCAAAAACCGGTCGTTGCGCCGCGGATGGACCGAATAGAAACGGTTGCTCATGTTCTGGGCACCCATCACCTGAATAACTGTCATCACAGCCTCTGCAGCGGCCACTGGGACATAAGGATCGCGGGCGAACACATCTATCCCCGCATTTAGACAGCCGAAATTAACGCAGCGCTGACCGGTTTCTTCTTCGACCAGCGTGGCAAATGGTTTCGCAATAAAACGCCCATAGGTTTCTGTCCCGCCTATAAACGCAATATAAGGTTCATCCAGTGCACGCTTTGGCCCCCTGAAAAGTAATTTTGACGTACCATATCGGCACGGCTGATAGTCCAGAGCCCCCGGCCCCATCGCAACATAGGTCATTACACCCACCTTTATTAACTCACCCAAGGCTCAAGATGGCTGCAAAGGTTTTCGAATAGCTTAAAGATTGAATTTACGAGAACTTATCATCAAATCCGGCCCTTGCAGCTACTACCCACTGCGCCCTATGCTGCGCGCAAAACAACAAAGGACAGCGCATGGATATCCAGACAATCGGCATCGTTGGCGCGGGCCAAATGGGCAACGGCATCGCCCATGTTATGGCCTTGGCCGGGTATGATGTTCTCTTGACCGACGTCAGTGCCGAGGCCTTGCAAGCCGCAGTGGATACCATCACCGGCAACCTTGATCGTCAGGTCGGCCGGGGCAAAGTCGCCGAAGCGGATCGCGACGCCGCACTTGCGCGCATTACCACGACACAGACCCTAAGCGATCTTGGTCAAAGCGATCTGGTCATCGAGGCCGCAACGGAACGCGAAACCGTGAAACAGGCGATTTTCGAGGATCTGATCCCGCATCTTAAGCCGACCACGATCCTGACATCGAACACGTCTTCGATCTCGATCACGCGGCTTGCAAGCAGAACAGACCGACCCGAGAAATTCATGGGTTTCCATTTCATGAACCCCGTGCCCGTGATGCAATTGGTCGAACTGATCCGCGGCATTGCCACGGACAAAGAAACATTCGCAGCATGTCAGGCCGTGGTCGCAAAATTGGGTAAAACCGCAGCCTCCGCCGAAGATTTCCCCGCATTCATTGTGAACCGGATTCTGATGCCGATGATCAACGAGGCTGTTTATACGCTTTATGAAGGCGTGGGGTCCGTCGAATCCATTGATAGCTCGCTGAAGCTGGGGGCCAATCACCCGATGGGGCCGCTCGAACTGGCCGATTTTATCGGTCTGGATACGTGCCTTGCCATTATGAACGTGCTGCATGACGGGTTGGCAGATACCAAGTACCGTCCCTGCCCCTTGCTGACCAAATACGTGGAGGCCGGATGGCTTGGCCGCAAAACGCAGCGCGGTTTTTATGACTACCGTGGGGACGTGCCCGTACCGACCCGCTGAGTTTTTAATGAACCGTCTGGGGGCCAGCCCCCAGACCCCCGGGATTTTTGACCATTTGGAAACAGGTTAATCTTTTAGATTAAGCGTGTGGTTCCGTAGCCAAGCCATGAACCCACGCGGGTCATCCTTAAACTCTGCCAATTGCGCGTCTGTCAGTGGGTGCCCCACAATCGGGCCCTGAGGTTTGTTGCAGGCATGCACGATCTCGTGCAGCAAAAGCCCCTGACGCAGCATTGGCGAGATTTTATTGGCGATTTGGTATGCGCGACTATTGGAGCCCGGAAACTTCATCGGCACCACTTGGGCACCTGATCTGCGGATCATTTTCGCTGTAAAGACGTTCCATTCAGCCTCAACCGCCGGGCCGAAATATGTGTCGGACGACGCGACCACGCCAGAGGGGAACAGCGCGACAACACCGCCATCTTTCAGGAACGACATCGCTTTCGCCCGCATTTCGACGCCCTTGCGCTGCGCGTCAGGATCGTGGGGAAACGGTACCGGGATCATGTAACTGCCGGCCACCTCGTCGATCGAGGTTAGCAAAGAGCGGGTCAAAATCCGGTAGTCGGGGCGCACACGGCCAATCAAGTCGGCAAAGATCATACCGTCCACCATACCGTGAGGGTGGTTGGCAACGATGACAACAGGGCCAGACTTGGGAATGCGGTCAAGTTGATGTTGCGGTGTTGTTAGTTCAATACCCATCGTATCCAGAGCGGCGCGCCAGAACCCCTGCCCCTTCGGCGCACCGTTTGCTTCCAACTTGCGGATCATTCTGAGAATCGAAATCTTGCCTGTAAAAAGCTCGATCAAGCTGATCACGCGCGACTTGATCGGGTGATCAAAAGTAGACGCATATGACAGGCTTCGGCGGTCGTATTTAGTGAAGAAAACGGTGTCTCCGTCTTCTTCCGACTTTAGTGGGTCACGAATTGACTGGCTATCATTTATCAAAACGAGAGGTCCCTAACACGGAGGCGGATCATTCGCATGTCGACAGACCTAATGACCTTCGCCAAATTTGTCGGCCACAAGCGCTGTTAAGGCTTCTGCCAGCGCATCCTGATCAGGGCCGGAGGTCTGTACATCGATGGTAGACCCCTTGGAGGCCGCCAGCATCAACAACCCCATGATACTGTCACCCGAGGCCGACATACCATCTTTGCTCACTTCAGCGCGCGCATCAAATGCTTCGACGACCTCGACCAGTTTGGCAGAAGCACGGGCATGAAGCCCCTTTTCGTTGACAATCTTCAGTGAAACCTGGGTCATCTTGGGGCCTTATTATCCTGCACTGACATTTTGGCTATCAATATACTTTCGACCCGCGGCAAGCGCGGCGCGCACGGCTTCGGGAACATCTAGATCGCGGGACTTGGCCAGTTTGATAAGCATGGGCAAGTTGGCACCATAAATAATGCGTCGGTTTTCCGGGCGGCACGCCATAAGGCTCAGGTTCGATGGCGATCCGCCAAACAGGTCCGTCACAACAACAACACCGCCGCCGGTATCAACCGCGTTGGCGGCTTCGCAGATTTCTTGTTCTTTGGCTGCGCGGTCATGATCGGCATCGATCGAAATCGCGCGGACACCATTTTGGGACCCGACAACATGTTCGATTGCAGCCAAATATTCTTTGGCCAGACCCCCATGTGCTACGATAACAATGCCTATCAACGCGCCGTCTCTTCCCGCTTTTTTTGGTCCAGTTCGCGGTGCCTAATTGACACCTGCCAGCCCGCTTCTGCAAGGCTGAAAGCATGGGCTTGCGCCAAAGTAACGGAACGATGTTGACCGCCCGTACACCCAAACGCGATTGAAATGTGCGATTTCCCCTCTGACTGGCAGGCTGGCAAAATCAATAAGCTGAGATCAAGGACCTGTTTGGCGAAGGCGTCATAAAGCGGGTCCTGTTTGACGTAATCCTGGACGGCTGTATCCGTCCCGTTCAGCGATCTTAGCGCAGGTTCCCAAAACGGGTTTCGCAGGAAACGGCAGTCAAAAACCATGTCAACGCTACGTGGCAATCCGCGTTTATAGGAGAAGGACTGGACCGAAATACTAAGGTGATGCGTGCCACCAACGGCAAACCAATGCTCAATCTCTTCGCGCAGCTGGTGGATGTTCAACTCGGTCGTGTCGATCAAGGTATCCGCCTGCGCGCGCACGGGGGCCAGCAGCTCTTTCTCTAGTCTGATCCCTTCGGAAGGCGCATCGGAAAGCGCCAAGGGATGACGCCGGCGGGTTTCGGAGAAACGCCGCAGCAAGACATCGGTCGCGCAATCGAGATATAAAAGTTCAGCCTGAACGTCGGGCCGCGCCCGCATCTGGGCAAACACTTCGGTCACCCGGTCGGTCGAAAAATCGCGGTTCCTTTGGTCAATACCCAAGGCCATCGGCCGGATCTGACCGGGGGCATCCAGCAGCGCCACTAGCATCCGCAAGGGGATATTATCGATCACTTCAAAGCCTGCATCCTCAAGCACGTTAAGCGCAGAGGATCGGCCGGCACCGGCGGGACCGGTCACCAAGACAACACGTCGGGTCTTTTTCAGGGCGTCATTCATGTCGCTTTGGTTGCACATTCTTGAGGGTGAGGAAAAGAGCTGCGGCAAAATGCGGCCCTTCACTTTTGTGTAAACATGGCACGGATTGCCCCAACAGCTTTACCTCATGTGGCAACGGGAGTCTCTCGACTTCGTCTTGGCCCATATCGATTGCAAGACAAACCGGGACATTCTGTTCATGCGGTACGTGCAGAATACCAACACCGCGCGCCTCGATCATGCCGCAGATCGCGGTGGGGCAATCAGCGACTAGACCCGAAGGGGCACGCGAAATATGGGTTCGGTCGTCAGCAACAAGCACAGCGCCAAGCGCTAAAAGTTGCAGGGCCAAGGTTGATTTACCCGACCCCGAAGGGCCCAAGATAATCAGCCCACGTCCATCAAGACATACCGTAGTTGCGTGGATCACCTGCTCGGACGGTGGGGTGTCTTCCACGTCCTAAATGGGCAGGCCGACGACAAAGCGCGCGCCAAGCGGCTCGGACGTGATGTCAGCCTCTGTCGGGCGAATGTTTTCGGCCCAGATAACGCCGCCATGTGCCTCGACAATCTGTTTCGAGATTGCCAAGCCAAGGCCGGAGTTATTTCCGAAATGTTCCTCGGGGCGTTGGGAATAGAACCGTTTGAAAATCTTAGAAAGCGCCTGATCGGGGATGCCGGGGCCGGTGTCTTCTACAACGACCAAAACGCGGTTCTCGCGTTTGCGAGCCCAGACGCGGATGGCGTCGCCATCTTCGCAAAAGGACGCGGCGTTGGTGATGAGGTTCACAAAAACCTGGGCAAGCCGTGCTTCAAGGCCATGAACGATAATCGGCTCGTTCGGCAGGTCCGTGATGAAATCGATGCCCTTTTTGCGGGCGTCTTCACCTAGGTATTGCGACAGATTACCGATCATGGCGAGCAGGTCGAACGGTTCTTCTTCTTCCTTGACCAGTTCGCTGTCCAAGCGTGACGCGTTGGAAATATCGCTGACCAAGCGGTCAAGACGCCGCACGTCATGGTCGATAACATCCAGCAATTTTTCACGCTGGTCCTCGCGTTTGATCAACCGCAACGTCCCCACGGCAGAGCGCAACGATGCCAGCGGGTTCTTGATCTCATGAGCCACGTCCGCCGCGAACTGTTCGTTTCCGTCGATGCGATTATACAATGCCGACACCATACCGCGCAGCGCACCGGACAGGCGGCCAATTTCGTCAGGGCGCGCAGTAAGATCGGGAATTCGAATGCGGCCCGGGTTCATCTTGCGCGCATCCTTGTCGCGCCCCAGTTCAGCCGCCGCGGCCAAATCAGCCAAAGGGTTGGCAATCGTTGAGGCCAAAACAAGGCTAAGCCCGATGGACACAAGCGTCGCGATCACGAACATCTGCAAGACGCGTTCACGCTCGCCGCGCACAAGTTCATCAATCTCTCCGGCTGCGGATGTCACGGCAACCACGCCGATTGGCACACCGTTCTGCGCGATGGGTGTGGATACCGTAAATAAGGTACCACCATCCGCATCAAGGTTGTTCTGGATTTGCGTCCCACCCGAAAGCGTGTTCGAGATCATCGTCTTGAGCTGGTCTTGGATAGGCAAAACGTCCGTAGGCGGGACCCGCCCAAAGGGGTTCGAAAGCGTGTACCACAACCAGTTCAGGCCATCGGTCAGAAAGGTTTTTCTGGGCTGGCGGGTGCCCTCTGTTGGGGTCCGGCCCTCTGATCTTGTCAATAGGGTTTGATCCGGTGCGAAAACGAAAACCTCGATCCCGCTGCGCAGGTCCAACCGGCCCAGGCTTGCGGCCACATCAATCGGTTCATTCGCAGCCAGATCTACCGTCGCACCTTCGGGCAATTGTGCCTCGAAAATATCGGCAATCAGTTCAGCTTCTGAAACCAACGACGCGCCGCGTTGCACGGCCAGACTATCGCGCGAGGAGTTGAGGTATAAAATACCCGCAACCAACACATTCAACGCAATCAGATTGAATGTAATAATTTTGCGCGTCAGCGGCGAGGTCCGCAAGGAAAAGAGACCACGGCGTGCACGGCTGCCACGTAATTCATCAGTCGCGTCCGTGTCCGGTGCAACCCAATCGTCGCCCAGCACGACATCGCCATCCTGAATATTGGTGGCTGTGTCTCGCACAAAATCCCTTTCGGCAATCGCCATCCTTCAGATCAATCCTCGTTATATCTGTAGCCAATACCGTAAAGCGTCTCAATCGCCGAGAATGTGTCATCCGCCGTACGCATCTTTTTGCGAAGACGCTTGATGTGGCTGTCGATCGTCCGATCGTCCACATACACTTGGTCATCATAGGCCACGTCCATCAACTGGTCGCGTGATTTCACAAAGCCGGGGCGCTGCGCCAAGGCCTGCAAAAGCAGGAATTCGGTGACGGTCAATGAAACGTCATTGCCCTTCCAGCTGACCGCATGGCGCAAGGGATCCATGCGCAGGTCGCCGCGATCAATAACCTTGGTTTCTTCGGTATCGCCGACTTCGTTTGTTTCGACCGCTTCCTGACGGCGGAGTAGCGCGCGGATGCGTTCAACCAAAAGCCGCTGACTAAAGGGCTTTTTGACATAGTCATCAGCCCCCATGCGCAGGCCGAGCACTTCGTCGATTTCATCATCCTTGGAGGTCAGGAAGATCACCGGCATCGCGGTTTTCTGACGCAGCCGCTGCAGCAGATCCATCCCATCCATGCGGGGCATCTTGATGTCCAGCACAGCCATATCAGGCAGCTTTTTATTGAAAGCGTCTAACGCCGCCTGCCCGTCATTATACGTTTCAACCTCAAAACCTTCTGCTTCGAGAGTCATCGAAACCGACGTCAGGATGTTCCTGTCGTCATCTACCAATGCAATTTTCGACATCGCCCGTTTCCTTATACTGCTCAACTATCACTTTTTTCTTTAACTGATCGTCAATTTGCGGTGGCGAATCAATGCTAAAGTGCGAATCACTCGCGCATATGGCCTTATTTCCCCCACAATTTGGTTAGGAATGACTAAATTGCCGCACTTACTGTGTCATAATTGCAAAACCATCCGTTGTTGAAAACCGCTCCTTTGGGGGCTGGCCAACAAAGAACAAGATGATGGCGCTAACTGTGTCAAAGCTGCCTGTTCATCCGATAAAACGCCGTGCTAAGACGCCCACATGGTCAAGCAGACCAAGCATTTTATGCACTAACTGGCGTCACTCATCGGCGCACCTACAGGAGACATCACATGACATTAGGCCGCGTAAATCCGCAATTCCGCCTCGAAGACCAAGGCATGAGCGGGCTAGGTAATGTCTATTACAACATGATCGAACCTGCGTTGGTGGAAGCCGCGCTGAAGCGTGATGAAGGCACTTTGGGCAAAGGCGGTGCCTTTCTCGTCACAACCGGAAAGTTCACAGGCCGGTCCCCCAAGGACAAACATGTCGTAAAAACGGACAGCGTTGCCGATACGATCTGGTGGGAAAACAATGCCGAAATGTCGCCCGAAGGGTTCGACGCATTGTACCAGGACATGCTGGCGCACATGCAGGGCCGCGACTATTTCGTACAAGACCTTGTTGGTGGGGCCGACCCGAAACATGCCATCAATGTGCGCATGGTAACCGAGCTTGCCTGGCATGGCTTGTTCATCCGCCACATGCTGCGCCGTCCCGAACGTGACGCGCTGGACGATTTCATCGCGGATTTCACGGTGATCAACTGCCCCAGCTTTTCAGCCGACCCTGCAAAACATGATTGCCGTTCCGAAACAGTGATCGCGATGAACTTTGATAAAAAGGTCATCCTGATTGGCGGCACTGAATACGCCGGCGAGAACAAAAAATCTGTCTTTACCCTGCTGAACTACTTGTTGCCCGAAAAAGGCATCATGCCGATGCACTGCTCGGCCAACCACGCCACCGGCAACCCTGTCGATACGGCTGTATTCTTTGGTTTGTCTGGCACGGGTAAAACCACGCTTTCAGCAGATCCGGGCCGCACATTGATCGGTGATGATGAACACGGCTGGTCGGACAACGGCACCTTCAACTTTGAAGGGGGCTGCTATGCCAAAACCATCAACCTGAGCCGCGAAGCAGAGCCAGAGATTTACGCGACAACCGAGAAATTCGGCACTGTCATCGAAAACATGGTCTTTGACGAAGAAACCAAAGAGCTCGACTTTGATGACGACTCTCTGACCGCGAACATGCGCTGCGCCTATCCGCTGCACTACATTTCCAACGCGTCTGCCAAGGCAACGGGCGGTCACCCCAAGAACATCATCATGCTGACCTGCGACGCATTCGGTGTATTGCCCCCCATCGCGCGCCTGACACCGGCACAAGCAATGTACCACTTCCTGTCTGGCTTCACCTCAAAGGTTGCTGGCACCGAGCGCGGCGTGACAGAGCCGGAGCCTACATTCTCAACCTGCTTTGGCGCGCCCTTCATGCCCCGCCGCCCTGAGGTATACGGTAACCTACTGCGCGAAAAGATCGCCACCCACGGCGCGACCTGCTGGTTGGTGAACACCGGCTGGACCGGCGGCGCTTACGGCACCGGTAGCCGCATGCCGATCAAGGCGACGCGCGCTCTTTTGACAGCGGCGCTCGACGGGTCAATGGCAGAGGTCGAATACCGCAAAGACGCCAACTTTGGCTTTCAGGTTCCTGTATCCGTCAATGGGGTTGCGGACATTCTGCTGGATCCACGCCGTACATGGGACAACCCGGAATCCTATGACCGCCAAGCAGCAAAACTGGTCAACATGTTCTCGGAGAACTTTGAGCAGTACATGCCCTATATCGACGAAGACGTTAAAGCCGCCGCAATCGGTTAAGTCCCAGATCGAATATTAGAAAAGAGCCGCGGCAATCCGCGGCTCTTTTTGTTCAGGCGGCTTGTACCGCGAGATCAGACATAGGCATCTCAAGGATGAAACGAATATCCTCGTTTGACATGTAGGCCATGAAGCCTTCGATCGGCGTGTCCTGACCGGTCAGGAACCAACGAAGGGTGCCCGGTTCAGTATGCATATAGCCATGGCGGGCAGGGAAGCCTTTTAGAACCACCGAGTTTTGCATAAACGCGATCACGTGGTCAGGGTTCCAATGTTGAATAGACTGCCAGAATGCATAGCGCCCCAAGATTGAGGACAGGCCCGCATTTCGGAATTCTCGTGGTGTCGTGCCTACCCAGAACTCTCCGTGATAGGCGACCGTTCCGGCGATCCGCTGCGCACCGGGCCCTGCGCGGTATCTTGAACGCTGCAGGTCAATATCAACGCCGGGTGGTGGAAACTCAGTAAACGAGCGTCGCAAATACTCTGCAAGGTTCGCCCCGCCAAGATCAAGCATACGCATTGCTTGGGTATGCATAACGTCGCCTTTGGCATTTCTGCCGACGATCCAGAACGCGTTGCTCTCGTTCATTTCATGCAGTTTGGGGTCGAATGGCATCCCCAAGAGGTGCCCGGGACGTGCTTCTTTCAGGATTTCGGTATACTCATTAAAGTCATACCCAACCGTCAGGCTGATCCCTGCTTGGCCCAAAAGAGCCATACCATTCGCGAGGAATCGGTCCCCTTCTTGAAAGCGGTGCAGCGTCATCAGAAATTCTCCTTTGATACATTTACACATCAAAGTTAACGCAAATGGCGCTTATACGCTCGTTTTTTTTAGAATCCCGTCAGAATGAGACAATCGCATCGGATGGCATCACCTTAAGAGTCGACTGATCAAGACCCGAAATCGTAATTGATCGCGATCTATCAACAACGGCAATCAGGGCAAAACTTCCGTCTGGAAATCGACTGGCCATCAAAAGTCTTTTGTATGCCAATGGGATAGGACCTCCGCCCTCCTCTCGTGGAATTTGGGTCACGACTTCGTCCAGCCGAACCCCACCGTGTGCTTGTACTTCGCGAAAGGGGACATCAAGCATTGCCTCAAATTCAGGCCCCCCGGGAAATTGCCCCAGTGGACGGCCAATGCTGCTGCGCGCATTTTTCCATCCCCACCACTTAGTATAGAATGATTTTTCACCGACTTCGACGCAAAGCCACCCACTGGGTGAGTCGCGATAGACAAGAATATAGGGCCGGTGCTCTTCGAAATATGGGCTGTCTAGTTCACCGTTGCTTTGAACCCAGCCCTTAAATACTTCGCGCAGCATAGATGATTCGTCTTGCCAGATTTGGGTCAAAGGTTGCTGCTGCTGGTAAAAAGTCCACCCATTTGGCTCTTCGTGCGACAGTTGATGCAGCCCGTCGATGTTGCGAATCTTGCCCGTAGACCAGATATCAGCGCGTCCCAGCAGCTCAATTGCCTCGGGTAGCACCTCGTGTCCGACCTCGGTAAGTTGGTATCGACGGTTATCAACCGTAAACAAAGTTTGGCCCATTCTCTCTTCGAGACTGGCAATGTGCCGTCTCACCGTTTGACGCGTACTGTCCAGCTTTATAACGGCGTGGCTAAGGTTCAACGTGTCAGCAAGAACCACGAAAGAGCGTATCATTTCATACAGCAAGGCCGGCGCTTTCTCGCGCACTTTTTCCATAGCTTCAATTTTCATTTCTTTGGTCATAATGATCCGATGGTAAATTTATAATACCTTAATACTACATTTGTAACACGTCTAGGGTGCATTGATAACCACAAATTGAAAATAACTACCCAATTGATCGGAAAACGAGTTCTGGCGATGACTATGGGACAACAACCAGAGGTATTAGTGATTATGTCCCATCCCGTAGATGTTCATGTAGGTAAAAAGTTGAAGCAAATTCGCACCCTACGCCGTCTCTCCCAAACCGATGTTGCCAAGCAACTCAATCTGTCTTTCCAACAAATTCAGAAATACGAAATTGGATCGAACCGCGTCGCTGCCAGCCGCTTGTTTGAACTGTCTCAGATCCTGAACGTCGCGCCGTCGTATTTTTTCGAAGGTCTGCATGACAACACCAATGATGCGCCCAAAAGCGACCCAAGTGTTGAAATCGTCAGCGCCTTGGCATCAATCCGTGACGACGGGGTCAAGTCGCGCATTGTGACATTTATCGAAGATGTGTCCGGCGTCACCGTCGCGCGCCAGGGCTGAGGCGTTAGCCCATCAGCCCGCGGCGCACGAGATTCGCGCCTGCGATCAAAAGAATGACAAGCGTCGCTTTTCGAAACGACGCCTGATCAATTCGATCCATGATCTGGCTGCCCAGCCACATACCGATAAGGGCAGGCACGATCATGGCGATCGAAAACGGGACCGTGTCGGCCCGTAGCACCCCAGACCCGAAATGCGCAAAAAGCAGCGCAACCGCGCCAAGGCCGTAAATCACGCCCTGCACGCGCATCTGATCCTGCTTGGGTGTGCCAAGCGCCGTCAGATATGCAACCGTTGGCGGCCCCCACACACCTGAAACGCCACCCACAGCACCAGCAAAACCACCTACCAACACCTCAATCTTGGTAGATCGTTGGGCAAGGCTAAAGCTGCGCCCGACAAGCTGCCACAGCGCGAACAACGTGATGGGTACGCCGATGACCAAGGCCATCGTCTGCGGCGATAAAAAGCGTACCATCTGCGCAGAGAGCACCAGCGTGATACCCCCAGATATCAGGAACACCTTAAACATTCGCGTTGACGCCCACGCCGCGTGCAATCCCTGACGCAACGCCTGAAACAAGTTCGTCGCCACCGTGGGAAATATCAGCCCCGCCAATGCAAGCTCGGGCGGTAGGAAAAATGTCAGCCCCGAAATCAACACCAAGGGCATCGCGAATCCCACGACCCCTTTTATGAACCCCGCCACCAGCGCGATACCAAAGGCAAAGACCAGTTGCTGCGGCGACAGAAATGCAAAAAATATATCCATAACGCCGTCATATCAGTTGAAATGACGAGTGCACGAAAATTCCGCCGCGTAATTTTCATCCAAATTGACGCATGAAAACGTATCTTTATTGTGCTGCACCTGCGAAAGGAGTATCCCCCTCGCAAGCTAGAAAAGGACTGTACGAAATGGCACATGATGGACACGGCTTGACCAGCGGCGCGCAAGTCATACTTGATGATCTTCTTGAATTGACCGGGCAGGCATTGGCCCCCGTCGACGAGATTTTAGAAAAAGCCAAAGCATCCGTGCGCGACGTGGTGTCGGTTGATGGTCGCGTTTCAAACGGCTTGGTCGAGGCAAACCAAACTTCCTCGCATGGCTTGGCGTGGTTGGCAACATATGCGCAGTCTTTGAACCAGATGCAGCTTTGGGCAAAAAAGCTTAGCGCTGACGGCCAGTTCGGCGAGACAGAGCAGTTGATTCACCAAATCGCGTTCGGCGAATACCTTTGGCAGATCTACGGCGGCATCCAAATGAACCAGGGCGAAATCCTTCGCCTGCAGGATATGGGTTTGGGGCAAGCTGATCAACGCGGCCTCATGAACCCTGCGATCCAAGCGCTTACCCAGCACGGCAACACCCAAGCCGCCCGCACGCGCCTGGTCGAGCTGATGCAGGAACAGTCCGCTAATGTCATGTTTGGCCGGTCCGGCCTCGACGAAGAACTTGAGATGATTCGCGAGCAGTTCCGCCGCTATGCTGTGGAAAAAGTCGAACCCTTTGCCCATGAATGGCACCTCAAGGATGAGCTCATCCCGATCGAAGTCATCAATGAACTGGCTGAAATGGGCGTCTTTGGCCTGACGATACCAGAAGAATTCGGCGGCTTTGGCCTATCCAAGGCCTCCATGTGTGTCGTGTCCGAGGAACTCTCCCGCGGCTACATCGGTGTGGGTTCCCTCGCCACCCGTTCTGAAATCGCAGCTGAGCTGATCCTCGCAGGTGGGACTGACGAACAAAAAGCCAAATGGCTGCCGCGTATCTCAAGCGCTGAAACTCTGCCGACTGCGGTGTTTACCGAACCGAATACCGGGTCTGATCTTGGGTCTCTGCGGACCCGTGCCGTGAAGGATGGCGATAATTACAGCGTCACCGGCAACAAGACCTGGATCACCCACGCCGCGCGGACCCATGTGATGACATTGCTGGCCCGCACCGACCCGAACACGACAGACTACAAAGGTCTGTCGATGTTCTTGGCTGAAAAGACACCCGGCGACGATGCCAACCCTTTCCCGACCGATGGCATGACGGGTGGCGAGATCGAAGTGCTCGGTTATCGCGGCATGAAGGAATACGAACTGGCATTCGACGGCTTCCAGGTAAAAGGCGAAAACCTGTTGGGCGGCGAAGAAGGCAAAGGCTTTAAACAGCTGATGGAAACCTTTGAATCGGCGCGTATCCAGACAGCGGCGCGTGCAATCGGCGTGGCGCAATCAGCGCTGGATATCGCCATGCAATATGCGATCGACCGCAAGCAATTCGGCAAATCCCTGATCAACTTTCCCCGCGTTTCGTCAAAACTGGCGATGATGGCCGTGGAGATCATGATTGCCCGCCAGCTAACCTATTTCTCGGCGTTCGAGAAAGACGAGGGCCGCCGTTGCGACGTGGAGGCTGGCATGGCGAAACTGTTGGGTGCACGTGTTGCATGGGCAGCTGCCGATAATGGCCTGCAAATCCATGGCGGCAACGGCTTTGCCTTGGAATACAAGATCAGCCGCGTGTTGTGTGATGCGCGTATCCTGAACATCTTTGAAGGTGCAGCTGAAATTCAGGCTCAGGTGATCGCACGCCGCTTGCTTGGCTAATCCAAACGGCTACCATCTGTCCGGCACAAACCATGTCGGGCAGATGCTCAAACGAGGGCTACGCATGCTTCACCCCGCCACGCTCGCGCTACCCCTCGCCCTTCTTGCGGGGTGCGATGCCGACGAAACCCTGCGCAGCTATGGCGGGGCCGACAAGACATGGCAGTTGGTCGAACTGAACGGCGCGGCGTTTGCAAACACGGCGACCCTCACCTTTCCGGCAAAGCACAAAGTCGCAGGCAACGGCCCCTGTAACCGTTTCTCCGCGACGCTGGATGTTCCCTATCCTTGGTTCAACGTGACGCAGGTCGTTTCAACCAAAATGGCCTGCCCGGCCTTAGCCCAAGAAACGGCATTCTTTGATGCACTGTCGGCGGCGTCGATATCCGAAGTCCTCGGCGACACGATGATCCTGTCCAATCCCGGCGGGCTAATGATGGTCTTCAACGCTGCCGACTGAACGCGTCGATAAAACGCGCGCGTGCCTCTGGCAGCGGCCTCCCTCCCAGATCGCGGGCCAGACGGTGCTCCAGAAAATAGCCCGTTGTTTTCAGGCCTGCCGCAATCTCGTCGTTCGCGGCGTCGCCCTCCCCCCGCAATACGGGCGGTAGCGGCAACATTTTGTCGGCCCATTCGCCAGCCCCCTCGCGGGTCACGGCCCTGCCGGATTTTGGCGATACGAACGCCAACCCCTCCTGCGCCCCCGTCACGGCACAGGCGCTTAGATCCAAGCCATAGCCAAGCTCTTCCAGCAGGCTTAGTTCCCATTGCAGATACGCGAGCGGCCACAGATCGCCCTGATCCAACAAATCCAACAATGATTGTGTGCGATGGTACAAAGGCGCATGCGGTTCACGCTCGGGCAGCGAGAACGACAACAAAGCAGTGACCGTGTTCAGGCCTGCAAGGCTCAGACGGTCTTGCATCGCTGTGACGGCGCGACTGCGCACGGGTTCCACCGTAAACGCACCGATATGATCCTCAAGCCGTGCGCGCCACGCCACATCAAGCTGCGCACCAGGCTGAAGGATCGGCGCAATCTTACGACTGGCCCCGCCTCGAACAATGCCCGCATGCCGCCCTTGCGAGGGGGTGAACACCTCAATAATGGCCGAGGTTTCCCCATGTCGCCGCGCGCTCAGCAATATGCCCTGATCGCGCCACTCCATCAGCTCAGCCCCTCATCAAACAGCAAATGCCGCCCTTGCCGGTCCTCGACCTCGATCACCCAAAGATCAGGGTCAAAACCGCGTTGCTTTGCGATAGACGCATCCACATCGGCCTCCGCCCCGCTGGTCATCTCGACCCAGGCGCGTTCGCCGCTCATCAGATCAAAGCTTTTGTGAAAAAGTGCTGCGTTGCCATCAAGGGTCGCAAGCTTGACCAAAACAATCCCGCCCGTGTCATCGCCATGCGCCACAACAAACGCAGGAATATCAAAGACACGCAGCCGCGCCAAATAGGCGTCGACCCAGAACCGCGCCGTCAGCCGCGCCATGCGCCAACCCCAATTCCAAATGGAAAAAAATCCGCCCCGCAGGGTCGGTTAATCCAGCAATCAGACATTGCCGTCCTTAAACTCCAGCCCCATTTCAGTATAGCGTTCTGCGTCATCCAGCCAGTTCGGCCGTACCTTAACCTGCAAGAACAGATGCACCTTACGGCCAAGGAATTCTTCGAGCTCCTCGCGGGCCGCCTTGCTGACCGACTTAATCGTCTCGCCTTTGGCACCCAAAACGATGCCCTTGTGACCGTCCCGAACGACATAGATCAACTGGTCAATCCGGGCGCTGCCGTCTTTGCGTTCTTCCCAGTTCTCGGTCTCGACGGTCATCTGATAGGGCAACTCCTGATGCAGACGTAGCGTCAGCTTTTCACGGGTCATTTCTGCCGCGATCATGCGCATCGGCAGGTCGGCGATCTGGTCTTCGGGATACAGCCATGGCCCCTCGGGCAGCTCACCCGCCAGCCATTGGCGCAGCGTATCAATACCATGACCACGCTCGGCCGAGATCATGAATGTTTCCACGAATGGGAACCGCTCGTTCATCTCTTTGCTCAGCCCCAGCAGAACCGGCGCATCGACGCGGTCGATTTTATTGATCGCCAAGGCCACTTTACGACCCTCGCCAATCCCTTCTAACCCTTCCAGAATCCGCTCGACGCCTTCGGTCAGGCCTCGGTTCGCCTCGATCAACAGAACGACGATATCAGCATCCGCAGCGCCACCCCATGCGGCGGCAACCATGGCGCGGTCCAAACGGCGGCGCGGCTGGAACAGGCCGGGGGTGTCAACGAACACCAACTGGCTGTCCCCTTCCATCGCGACGCCGCGAATACGTGCGCGGGTGGTCTGTACCTTGTGGGTTACGATCGACACTTTCGCGCCGACCATCCGGTTCAATAGCGTGGATTTGCCCGCATTGGGCTCACCGATCAGGGCGATAAAGCCAGCACGCGTGGTCATGAGTTTTTCTCCAACTGTGCCAAAAGCGTTTTGGCGGCGGCCTGTTCGGCCTGACGTTTCGAGGGGGCTGTCGCGACAGCCTTTGCCCCATTTTCAACCTGTGCAGATATTGTAAACACCGGCGCATGGTCCGGCCCCTGCCGGTCGGTCTGTATATAGGATGGCGGCGGATACCCACGGGCCTGCGCCCATTCCTGCAACGCTGTTTTGGCGTCGCGGGCATCTTGCTTGACCGTGTTAACACGATCACCCCAATGCCGCAGGATAAAGTCTTTTGCGGGCTCCAGCCCACCATCCAAGTAGATCGCTGCGATTATTGCCTCGATTGCGTCGCCCAGCAAGGCTTGCTTGCGGCGACCGCCAGACAGCATTTCGGACCGCCCCAGTTTCAGGACCGCGCCCATATCGATTTCACGCGCGACATCGGCACAGGTTTCCTTGCGCACCAACGCGTTGAACCGAGGGGCCAACTGCCCTTCGGTCGCACCCGGGTCCAGCGCCAGCAACGCTTCGGCCATGACCAGACCCAACACCCGGTCGCCCAGAAACTCCAGCCGTTGGTTGTCGTCCCGGTTGGCCGAGGACATCGACGCATGGGTGACCGCGCGATTTAGCAGTTCGGGTTTAGTAAAATTATACCCGATACGGCCCTCAAAGGCTTTTAGATCCGCGCTTAACTTCACTTGATCGCTTTGAAAAAACGGTCGCTGCGCCAGGTCCAGAAGAACAACATGGACCGCCCGCCCGAGCTGAACATGATCCGGTCTGCACGGCCAATCAGGTTTTCAAATGGAACAAAGCCAACGCCGCCAGCCTGCTGCGCCAAACGGCTATCGGCAGAGTTGTCGCGGTTGTCACCCATAAAGAAATAGTGCCCTTCGGGGACGGTATAAATGCCTGTGTTGTCAGATGCCTGATCGCCAATGTTCAAAATCGGGTGCTCGACACCGTTTGGCAGCGTCTCGATCTGGCGGGACTTTTTGCAAACGCCGCCTTGGCCAATGGCCCCGTTTTCGCAACGCGGCCGCATGCCTTGCGGGCCTTGACGCTCCATCGTTTCTTCAAAAACGCCATCGTCGCGCAGTTTTACCGCGGTCCCGTTGATGCTGACCACGCCGCGCGTAATTTGAACCTTGTCACCCGGCAAACCAATCAAACGTTTGATATAGTCGCGCCCCGAAACAGGGTGACGAAACACCACAACGTCGCCACGCTCGGGTTCGGATGCGAACAAACGAGAGTTGTCGCCGTCAAACACACCGCAGATGTCTTTTGCATCAACTTCGATACCAAAACGCGGGGCGATAATGCTGGGGCAGGACGCATAGGAATAGCCATATGCCATCTTGTTCACGAACAAGAAATCACCGATCAACAGCGTCTCTTTCATGGACCCGGACGGGATCCAGAAAGGTTGGAAAAACAGCGTGCGAAACACCCCTGCAATCAACAACGCATAGACGATTGTTTTGATGGTCTCGACAAACGCGTTGCCTGTTTTTTCCTTCGCGGCCATGCTGGCGCTCCTGATGATCCGTTTGTGGTTACATGCGGGCAGGAATGCCCCAAGT
This sequence comes from uncultured Sulfitobacter sp., assembly GCF_964021855.1. NCBI lineage: Bacteria > Pseudomonadati > Pseudomonadota > Alphaproteobacteria > Rhodobacterales > Roseobacteraceae > Sulfitobacter > uncultured Sulfitobacter sp. Next base: position 114,237 of record NZ_CAXHZD010000002.1, on the reverse strand, counting down.
CAAGCGATGCGCGGCGCGCCAGCACATCCATAGCGAGAGATATCAAAGTAATGGCGGCAATTACCTGATTGGGCGCGCCTCAATCACCACGAAAGCCTGCGCCCAAGGGTGATCGTCGGTCAATGTGACGTGGATAATCGCCTCGTGACCTGCTGGCGTCATTTGCACCAAACGCTCTGCCGCCCAGCCCGTGACATGCATCACCGGCTGACCGCTGCGCAGGTTGGTGACCGCCATGTCTTTCCAAGCGATCCCCATCCGCAGGCCGGTGCCAAGCGCCTTTGAGCACGCTTCCTTGGCCGCCCAACGTTTTGCATAGGTGCCTGCAACGTCGCGGCGACGCTCGGCCTTTTGTTGTTCAATGTCCGTGAACACACGATTGCGGAACCGGTCGCCGAAACGGTCAAGCGTCCCTTGGATACGCTCGATATTTGCAAGATCAGTTCCGATACCAAGGATCATAGCGCCGCCTTACTCTTCCCGTGCATCGTCCATCAAGCGGCGCATCTCTGCGATCGCCGGACCCAGCCCAAGAAAGATCGCCTCGCCGATCAGGAAGTGGCCGATGTTCAGCTCTTGCACCTCGGGGAATGCGGCCACGGGGGATACGGTGTCATAAGTCAGCCCGTGGCCCGCATGGATTTCCAGCCCCAGATCATGCCCGAACTTGGCCATCTCCTCGAGCTTTTGCAGTTCCTTTTGCGCCACTTCCCAATGCCCTTCGGCAAAGGCGTCGCAATAGGCACCGGTGTGCAATTCGATCACCTCGGCACCGATGCGGTTGGCCGCTTCGATCTGGCGCTTGTCGGCCGCGATGAAAATACTCACGCGGCAGCCCGCCTCGCGCAGGGGGGCGATGAAATGGGCCAGTTTGTTTTCTTCGCGCGCGACCTCAAGGCCGCCCTCGGTCGTGCGTTCCTCGCGCTTTTCGGGCACGATGCACACTGCATGCGGTTTATGGCGCAATGCAATCGCCTGCATTTCATCCGTCGCCGCCATTTCAAAGTTCAGCGGCACGGTCAGCACCTCTTGCAGCCCTTCAATATCGGCGTCGGTAATGTGGCGACGGTCTTCGCGCAGATGCGCGGTAATGCCGTCTGCGCCTGCGTCCTGTGCGGCGCGCGCTGCACGCAACGGGTCAGGATACACACCGCCGCGCGCATTTCTTACCGTGGCAACATGGTCGATATTAACCCCAAGTCTCAGCTTACCCTGCACTGCCATGATCACTCCCCTTCTGAGCCGTCTGCTCTATAATGCGTTTCGCTTCTGCTTTGGCCGCAGCCTTTTTCTTGAGCGCCTCGAACTTCGCTTTGATCACACCTTTTCGGCGTTTCTGATAGGCCCGCAACAGCGGCACCGACAGATAGTAGGCGATGGTTGCGCAGATGATACCGGGCAAAATGCCCCCGATCAGATAGGGGTAAAACACCTGATGCCAAAATACAGTCAGCCCAGACCAATCCGCGGTGCGGTCCGTAAAGATTGCAATGAAATTGGCAAACAGGTCATAACCCGCATCGACAAATTTGCCGCCGAATGACCGGTGTTCCCCGCGCCCCATCGGAGAGCCAAGTATCCAGTGCCCCATCGACAGGGATGACAGCCCAATCGGCACATAGGTCAGCGGGTTGCCAAAAAACGTGCCCATCAAGGCGGCCAACATATTGCCCCGCATCAGCCGCGAGACCAACGCAGCCACGATAAAATGCATCCCGTAGAACGGCGTAAACGTCGTGAATACACCCGCCCAAATGCCCCGCGCGATACGTTCGGGCGTGTCTGGCAGGCGGCGCATCCGGTGTTTGACGTAATGAAACGCACGAGTCCAACCACCACGCGGCCACATGAACTCGGCCATGGCACGCAATGCAGGTTTCGGGTCGCGACGTTTAAAAATCAACTCTTCGTCCTTGGATTTGGCAAACTTCGCGTGCTCAGGCTTCTTTGTCGTTCGCTTTCAAAGCCTTCATGTTTCTATGTCGGCTGATCTCAGCCACTTCGCTTTCTGCCTCTAGGGTCGGCATCAAAGAATGCAGATGCGCTATGTCTCGCAGCTCTACGTAGATCAGCAACCGGTAAAAGTCAGGTTTGCGGTCCAAAAATTCCAGATTTGAAATATTGGCCCCCGATTGACCAATCAACGTGCAAATCCGCCCCAACACACCGGCCCCGTTGCCAATCGTCAGATCCAGCGTCGCGCCATAAGCGGCGGGATGCGGGCCATCATGCCAGCGCAAATCCAGCCAGCGTTCCGGTTGATCCTCGTAGGCCGACAGCCGTTCACAATCAATCGAGTGGATCGTGACGCCTTTGCCGCGATAGGTGATGCCAACAATGCGTTCACCCGGCAGCGGCTGACAACACGGGGCACGGTCATAAGACTGCCCCGGTTGCAAACCGACAACGGCGCGTTTTTGGTCCACCTGTTCACCCGGTTTTGGCTGCAGATGCGGATAGACGGATTGTACGATTTCGCCGCCCGTCAGATCGGCAGAGCCTAGCCGCGCAAGCAAATCTTCTGGGCTGTCCAATCTTAGGTTCCGCGCCGCCGTCCGCAGCACTTTTTCGGTCGCGCGTTTGCCAATCTGTTCAAAGGCAGAACGCGCCAATTCGCGCCCAAGGCTCACAAACCGCGCACGATCAACCTCGCGCAGGGACCGGCGGATCGCGGTCTTGGCCTTGCCGGTGGTCGCAATGTCCAACCACGTGACCTGCGGCGTTTGGCCTTGTGCGGTAATAATCTCGATCGACTGGCCGTTTTTGACACGGGTCCACAATGGCACCCGCATCCCGTCGATCTTGGCCCCCACGCAGGCCGACCCGATCCGCGTATGGATCGCATAGGCAAAATCAATCGGCGTCGCACCACGGGGCAGCTTGACCACTTCGCCCTTGGGCGTAAAGCAGAACACCTGATCGGCATACATCTCAAGCTTGACCGCTTCGAGGAAATCTTCGTGATCTTCTTCGGAATCGAGCTGTTCAGTCAGTTGCGCGACCCATTTCACCGGATCAACGGCAAAAGGGTTCCGCGACCGGACACCGTCGCGATACGACCAATGCGCGGCCACACCCGTTTCGGCGACATCATGCATCTGGCGGGTTCTGATCTGAACCTCGACCCGTTTGCCGTCGCGACCCGAAACAGTTGTGTGGATCGACCGATAGCCGTTGGTTTTAGGTTGGCTGATGTAGTCCTTGAACCGGCCCGGCACAGCCCGCCAGCGCCGGTGAATAACCCCAAGCGCGCGATAGCAGGCGTCGTCAGTGGTGGTGATCACCCTGAAACCATAGATGTCGGACAGCCGCGAAAACGACTGATCCTTTTCCTGCATCTTGCGCCAGATCGAATACGGCTTTTTCGCACGGCCAAAGACCTCGGCCTCGATCCCGGCTTTTTCAAGCTCTTGGCGCATATCGCCGGTAATCCGCTGGATCACATCGCCGGTTTCGCGCTGCAAGGTGATAAAGCGCCGGATAATCGATTGCCGCCCCTCGGGGTTCAGCACGCGAAAGGCCAGATCCTCCAGCTCTTCGCGCATCCACTGCATACCCATGCGCCCTGCAAGCGGCGCATAAATGTCCATGGTTTCGCGGGCCTTTTGAACCTGCTTGTCCGGGCGCATCGATTTGATGGTGCGCATGTTATGCAAACGGTCCGCCAGCTTGACCAAAATCACCCGAAGGTCCTTGGACATCGCCATAAACAGTTTGCGGAAATTCTCGGCTTGTTTGGTTTCGGTCGAATTCAGCTGAAGATTGGTCAGCTTTGTAACGCCATCAACCAGCTCGGCCACATCCTGGCCAAATCGTTTTTCGACCTCGGCGTAAGACGCCTTGGTGTCTTCAATCGTGTCGTGCAGCAGCGCGGTGATGATCGTGGCATCGTCCAGCTGCTGCTCGGTCAGAATAGCGGCGACAGAAACCGGATGCGTGAAATAGGGCTCGCCTGAATGGCGAAACTGCCCCTCGTGCATCTTCTCGCCGTAGTCATAGGCGAGGCGGATGTGGTCTTCGTTGGACTTAGGGTTATAGGCGCGAACAAGCGCGACAAGATCGTCAGCCGTAATTTCGGCGGTGTTCATGCCTGTACTGCCTCATAGCCCCGAAGGGCGCGGGTCTTAGCCCTGCCCTTGCGCTGCCATCAATTGCCGCAGCAACATTTCTTCGGACATGCTGTCTTCTTCCGGCTTGTCCTGTTCAGCCCCCATAAGCAACGCCATTGCGTCCTCTTCTGGTTCGTCAACTTCGATCTGGTTCTGATTGCTTTCGATCAGGCGCTCGCGCAGATCGTCAGCAGACTGCGTTTCGTCAGCGATTTCGCGCAGGGAAACGACAGGGTTTTTATCATTGTCACGATCAACTGTAACAGGGGAACCTGCTGCAATTTCACGGGCACGGTGCGCGGCAAGCATAACAAGCTCAAACCGGTTTGGAACTTTGTCCACACAATCTTCAACGGTGACGCGGGCCATAGGATGCTCCAATCATGAATGCTGCAAGAAGCCGACTATTTAGAAGCCCTTTGCGAGATTTACAAGGGCTTATTGAATCGGTCTGACTTCGTCCTTATCCTGTTGCGGCAGGTCATTCAACATCTGCAAAACTGTCTTGCCCAGCGTCGGATGCAGCCAGTCCGGCGCGATTTCGGCCATCGGTATCAATACAAAGGCCCGATCTTGAATTCGCGGGTGCGGCAGGATCAAATTATCCGGCGTTTCGGCCATCTGATCGCTAAGCGGCAACATGCGCCAGTGATTCTGTGTCTGCGCATCGGGGCAGACCGCTTCCCCAACCGCGATCAGGTCCAGATCAACAGATCGTGACCCCCAGCGGACATACCGCTCCCGGCCCAGGGTCGCTTCGATGTCATGCAATACCTCAAGAATGGCGGCGGGTGTCCAATCGGTTTGGAACCCGACCACGGCATTCACGTAATCTGGGCCCGACCCGCGCGGGAAGGCAGGGTTGCCGAAAAGCTGGCTCTTCGCTTGGATTTCGCATCCCTTTTGCGTCATCAACGCGATCGCACGGGTCACAGTTTCAGCCGGTCCACCTGCCGCCGATGACTGATTGCTCCCCAATGCTACCCACGCATGTTTTTGGCGGTTAGGTTCGCGACTTACGGATTTACAGTTGTTTATCACTTGCCGCCTCGTCACAAATAGCTATGGGTGCGCAAAGGGGATGATTGATTTCACGCAAAAAAACCGTAGGCTGAAGTATCATTCGTTAATGCCCCATACTTAAGAAGTCTATTTCGACAAGGACATCATATGTTTTATAAAGACGAACGTTTAGCACTATTCATAGATGGTTCGAATCTTTACGCCGCCGCCAAAAGCCTTGGCTTCGATATAGACTACAAGCTGCTTCGCACTGAATTCATGAGACGTGGCAAGCTTTTGCGCGCATTCTATTATACTGCATTGCTTGAAAACGAAGAGTACTCGCCGATCCGCCCCTTGGTCGATTGGCTGAACTATAACGGCTTCACGATGGTGACCAAGCCCGCCAAAGAATACACCGACAGCATGGGCCGCCGCAAAGTCAAAGGTAACATGGATATCGAGCTGGCCGTCGACGCGATGGAACTGGCACCGCATCTTGACCACATCGTAATTTTTTCGGGCGACGGTGATTTCCGGCCTCTGGTCGAAAGCCTGCAACGTCAAGGCGTGCGCGTGTCGGTCGTCAGCACCATTCGCAGCCAACCACCGATGATCTCGGATGATCTACGCCGCCAAGTGGACAACTTTATCGAACTCGAAGACCTGCGCGATGTCATCGGTCGCCCGCCACGCGAAACCAACGACGCCTGATCGGTAACAAATAGCCCGCAGTAATTGTGGTTTAACCACTGCGGGCACGCGTTCTGAAATGGTTTTTTGCGCAGTCTAAAATCAACACTGCATCAGATTTATACCATATCTTCTGATTCGTTCGACCCCCTTGTGGTGCGTGGCCCATTGAAGACAGCGCCGCGCGCCGTTGAAATGCTGCGCAAAACAGTCTTCTGCAACGGCTCGGATAGATCGGCCACCCCTCCCCGTCTGGACGATTGTGCCTGCAACACTTATCTAATCACCAAGCCCAAGGAGCCGGACATGTCAAAATCACCCCTGACCCTTTATCTTGCGGCCCCGCGCGGGTTTTGTGCAGGGGTCGACCGCGCCATCAAGATCGTTGAAATGGCGATCGAAAAATGGGGCGCACCTGTCTATGTGCGCCATGAGATCGTGCATAACAAATTCGTGGTCGACGGGCTGCGTGAAAAGGGTGCAGTTTTTGTCGAGGAACTCTCGGAATGTCCCGATGACCGCCCGGTGATCTTTTCCGCCCACGGCGTGCCGAAATCCGTCCCCAATGCCGCGCAGGCCCGCAATATGGTCTATGTCGATGCCACCTGCCCGTTGGTCAGCAAGGTCCATATCGAAGCGCAGCGCCATGCGGATGCGGGCCTTCAGATGATTATGATCGGCCACGAAGGGCACCCCGAGACCGTTGGCACCATGGGTCAGCTGCCCGACGGCGAAGTACTGCTGGTCGAAACCCCGAAAGACGTGGCAACCGTGACCGTGCGGGACCCGCAAAAGCTGGCCTATGTTACGCAAACAACCCTCAGCATTGATGACACCGCAGACATCGTCGCAGCCCTGAACGCGCGGTTCCCCGCCATCGTCGGCCCCCACAAGGAAGACATCTGTTATGCCACGACCAACCGCCAAGAAGCGGTCAAGGCCATGGCCCCCAAATGCGATGCCATGCTGGTGGTCGGTGCCCCGAACTCCAGCAACTCCAAGCGGCTGGTCGAGGTCGGATCCCGCGCGGGCTGTTCCTATGCCCAGCTTGTTCAGCGTGCGGATGACATCGATTGGCGTGCATTGGACGGGATTAAAAGCATCGGGATCACGGCGGGCGCATCCGCCCCCGAAGTGTTGATCAACGAAGTCATCGACGCCTTTAAATCCCGCTACGACGTCACCGAAGAACTGGTTGAGACCGCCGTTGAGAACGTCGAATTCAAGGTGCCGCGCGTCTTGCGGGTGCCCGCATGACGACCATCCCCCGCGCCCCGCTTATTCTTGGCCTTGCCGGGCTGATCCCATTTATCTGGGGCGCGTTGACCGTGGTGAATGACCCCTTGGCCACTTGGGCTGCCACCAATCTGGGGGGCCGTTTTGTTGGCCCCTATATCCAGCTGTTCTATGGCGCTGTGATTTTGTCGTTCATGTCCGGCGTCTTGTGGGGCTTTGCCACAAAGGCGGACGGCGCGCAGGCTGCGACGGGGTACACCCTTGCAGTCATTCCGGCCCTTTGGGCGTTTTTTATGACGGGCGGCGGCCCGGTCGGGGCTGGCATGAACCTGATGTTCGGCTTTGCCGGATTGCTGGCGCTAGATTTCGCGTTTTGGCGGTGGGGGCTGGCCCCTGAATGGTGGATGAAACTGCGTGTCTTGCTGACCGCGATCGTGTTGATCTGCCTCGCGACAGGCGTATTTTTATGAGCGATCCAGAAACACTTGGCGTCTACGCGGCCAAAGCGCAGGAATATGCGGACTTTAACCAGAGCATCACTGGTGATCCACAACTCCACGCGTTCATTCGCGCGGTAAAACCGGGCGGCACTGTTCTGGATCTGGGTTGCGGTCCGGGCATCGCAGCCGAGCATATGGCCCGCGCGGGCCTTGTCGTCACCGCAATAGACCCTGTGCCAGAAATGGTGGCCCTCGCCGCGCAAAAGCATGGGGTCACGGCCAAACAAGCCAGCTTTGATGATCTGACGGGCGCCGATCTGTATGATGGGGTTTGGGCGAACTTTAGCCTCTTGCACGCGCCCCGCAGTGACATGCCGCGCCACCTGCAAAACATCGCCACCGCCCTGCGCCCAAACGGGGTTTTCCACATCGGGGTAAAGACAGGCACAGGCGAAAATCGCGACACTCTGGGCCGGCTTTATACCTATTTCACCCAAGACGAGTTGACCGGTCTTTTGGCCAACGCGGGCTTGACGGTCAAAGAGCATGCAACAGGACGCGATAAGGGGCTGGACGGCACCCTCGCAGACTGGGTATGCCTGCGCGCATGGCGAAACTGACTGCATATACCGATGGGGCCTGTTCAGGTAATCCCGGCCCCGGCGGCTGGGGCGTTTTGATGCGCGCAACCGAAGACGGCAAGATTGTCAAAGAACGCGAGTTGAAGGGCGGCGAAGCAGCCACCACCAACAACCGGATGGAATTGATGGCCGCGATCAGCGCGCTTGAGGCACTGGCCCGCGCGACCGAAATCACCATCGTGACCGATAGCAACTATGTCAAAAATGGCATCACCGGCTGGATCCACGGCTGGAAGAAAAACGGCTGGAAGAACGCCGCGAAAAAGCCGGTGAAGAACGCCGAGCTTTGGCAACGTCTGGATGCAGCCAATGCAAGCCATCAAGTCACGTGGGAATGGGTCAAGGGCCACGCGGGTCACCCCGAAAATGAGCGCGCGGATGAATTGGCAAGGGCGGGCATGGCCCCGTTCAAAGGCAAATGATCTTGACCGACCTTCTTGATTACGCGTCCGTCTTGGTCTTTGCGATCACAGGTGCCTTGGTAGCCAGCCGGGCCCAGCTTGATCTTGTGGGGTTTGGGTTTATCGCATGCCTGACGGCCTTGGGCGGCGGCACGCTGCGCGACCTGCTATTGGACCGTAACCCGATTTTCTGGATCGCGAACCCTGCCTATCTGGGCGTCGCCGCTGCGGCGGCCTTTGTGGTGTTCTTTACCGCGCACCGACTTGAAAGCCGTTACCGCACATTGATTTGGCTGGATAGTTTTGCACTGGCCGTGGCTGTTGCCGCCGGTGTCGGTGTCGCGTTTTCCCTAGATCAGTCGCCGGTCATCGTGGTCCTGATGGGTATGATCACCGGCTGCATGGGCGGCTTGATGCGCGACGTGGTGGTGGACGAGGTGCCGCTGGTTCTGAAGCAAGGTGAATTATACGTCACAGCCGCATTTGCAGGGGCGGCCACGGCCGTCGTGCTGCGCATTTTTCTAAATGACGATGCCATAGCCCTGTTTGCAGGGGCCTGCGTGACATGGATTTTGCGTGCTGGATCGCTCTATTTCGGGTGGAACCTGCCCGTCTACAAAGGCCGCCCGCCCCGCGTCTAAGGCTATTTGCGACGCCAGTGAAACGGGACAATAATCAGCGCGCCGATGGATGAAACAATCGCGTTTAGCCCCGGCGAATTGAACCCGAACCCGAACATCAGGCGCACAAAGTAAAACAGAAACGCGCCGCCCACACAGATGATGATCGACGCCAGAATCCCGTTGCGGGTAAAGCCCGACTTTTCCGCCAGATAGCCAACGATCCCTGCGATCACGACGGTGCCGATTATCGATGGAAACATAGCGTTATCCTTTGCCCAAAATTGTGCCTGGCACGATTTGCGCGCCTTGCTGAAACACATCGATATCTTGTGCCGCTTTGCCCGCACGTTGCAAGCGTGTCAGTTGCACGGCCCCCGTTCCGCAGGCAACCCTCAGGTTTGCGTCCAGCACCTCTCCCACCGTACCGTTCCCATCTGCAAGGGACGACCCCAGTACCTTGATCCGCGTACCGTCCAGATCGAACCACGCACCCGGAAAGGGTGAAAGCCCACGGATCAGACGGTCGACATCAACCGCTGGTTTGGTCCAGTCAATCAGTGCCTCGGATTTATCGATCTTGGCGGCATAGGTCACGCCATCCTCGGGCTGCGATTCTGGCACCAGATCAGGCAGCTGCGCCAAGGCATCCACGATCAATCGCGCGCCCATCTCGCTCAGCCGGTCGTGCAGTTGAATTGTGGTTTCAGTCGCTCGGATCGGTGTCGCCTCGCGCAAAAGCACGGGGCCGGTGTCCAAGCCAGCCTCCATCTGCATGATGCACACGCCGGTTTCCGCATCACCAGCCATGATAGCGCGGTGAATGGGTGCAGCCCCCCGCCAGCGCGGTAGCAGACTGGCGTGAATGTTCACACATCCCTGCGCGGGCGCATCAAGGATCGTTTGCGGCAGGATCAGACCGTAGGCAACCACAACCGCGATATCGGCATTGAGTGCTGCAAATTCCGCCTGCGCCTCGGGCGTTCTAAGCGAAACGGGATGCCGGACAGGCAAGCCCAAAGCCTCGGCCCGTGCTTGAACAGGGCTGGCGCGATCTTTCTTGCCCCGGCCTGCGGGGCGCGGCGGCTGGCAATAGACGCAAACGACATCATGCCCCGCCAATACCAGCGCATCCAGCACCGGCACTGAAAATTCGGGCGTTCCCATAAAGATCACGCGCATGTGGCTATCCTTTGAATTTCCGCGCCTTGCGCAGCAGCATATCCCGGCGGGTTTTGCTCAGATTATCGAAATACATCTTGCCCGCCAAATGGTCGATCTGGTGCTGCACGCTTGTGGCCTCAAGACCGACAAAATCGCGGCGCGTGATAACGCCGCTTTCATCAAGATAGCGCACCGTCACACCGCGCGGGCGTTTCACCTTGGCGGAGACACCGGGCAGGTTCGGGCTTGCCTCCTCATGTTCGTTCATGATCGCGGAGGCATCCAAAATCTCGGGGTTGGCCAACCTGATCCGCTTGTCCCGCCCTTGCGAAGCATCGACCACCGCAACCCGCAGCATCACCCCAATCTGCGGCGCGGCAAGGCCAACGCCGGGCATGGCATCCATCGTGTCGATCATATCATCCCACAGACCGCGAATTTCATCCGTAATCTCGGGCACATCCGCCGCGGCTGTACGCAGACAGGCATTGGGCCATGGCACAGTTTTCCGAACCGTCATTGGGCAGTATCCTTTTCCACACGGTCATAAATCACGATGCCATCAAGGTGATCGTATTCATGCTGAACGATCACCGCCTCTGCGCCGGTAAAACTGCGTTCGTGGCTGCCCTCAAGGTCAGTCCAGCGCAAGGTTACTTGAGCCGCGCGCGCGATATCCATGGGGACATCAGGGATCGACAGGCACCCTTCCTCCCCGGTCAGGCGTTCGTCGCACAGGGCCACAATGTCGGGGTTCACGCAGGCGATAGGGGTCGGCGTGCCGTTCTTCCAACCTGCATCGAATACAAAGATACGCTCGCTCCGCCCTACTTGAGGGGCGGCCAAGCCGCGCCCGGGGGCGTCATACATCGTGTCGAACATATCGGCCATCAACTGCACAATCTCGGGCGTGATGATGTCGACCGGCTTGCACACCTGCGTCAACCGGGCGTCTGGCCAGATCACGATGTCCAGCACGCTCATCCGCGGGCCAGTTCGCGTTTTAGCTTGGTCATTTTGCGGGTGATCATCTGGCGCTTCAACGGTTTGAGGTAATCGATGAAAAGCTTACCATCGAGGTGGTCAATCTCGTGCTGCACACAGGTGGCCCACAGCTTGCTAAATGTCTCGGTCTGTTCGTTACCGTCGCGATCAATCCAACGCACGTCAACCTCGGCAGGGCGGGTCACATCAGCGTATTGATCAGGAATCGACAGGCACCCTTCCTCGTAGGTGTTCAGATCGTCAGACCCTGCGATGATTTCAGGGTTGAACATGATCAAAGGGCGCGGCGCTTCGCCCTCTTCCTTGATGCAATCCATGACAATCAACCGGTCAAGAACACCCACCTGGGGCGCGGCAAGGCCAATGCCCGGTGCCTCGTACATGGTGGACAGCATATCATCTGCCAAAGCGCGCAATTCATCTGTCATATCCGTGACAGGCGCGCAGACCTTTTTCAGGCGAGGATCGGGGTGAAGAAGAATGTTACGTTTCATGCATGTGATTTAGGACAACCGGTGCCACACCGCAACCTCGGGGCTTGCGGTCAGGCAGATTAGGTTTAGCTTGCAGGCGAATTATTTCAGGAGCGCCCTATGAGTTTTGACGAAATCATCGACCGCCGCGGCACCCATTGCGCAAAATGGGACAAGATGGAGCCGATTTACGGTGTGCCAGCCGATACGGGCATTGCCATGTGGGTCGCTGATATGGACTTCCGCCCGCCAGCGGTCGTTCAAGACGCATTACAAGACATGCTGGACCATGGCGTATACGGCTATTTTGGCGACGACAGCAAATATCTGGGCGCGATCCAATGGTGGATGGAGAATCGTCACGGCTGGAAAATCGAACAAGACTGGATCTTTACGACACATGGGTTGGTGAACGGTACGTCAATGTGTGTCGACGCCTTTACCAAGCCCGGCGATGGTGTGGTTCTATTCACCCCCGTTTATCACGCCTTTGCACGCGTGATCGCCGCTGCCGACCGCAAGGTTGTTGAATGTGCGATGGTGAACAACGATGGCCGGTACGAGCTGGATTTTGACGCATATGACGCCCAGATGACAGGCAACGAGACCATGCTGGTGTTCTGTTCGCCGCATAACCCGGGTGGCCGCGTCTGGACCAAAGATGAACTGGCGCAGGTTGCAGCCTTTGCCAAACGTCACGACTTGGTTTTGGTGTCTGATGAAATTCACCATGATCTGGTCATGCCCGGCATTACCCACACACCGATGGCATTGATCGGCGATGTACAAGATCGTCTGGTGATGATGACCGCGACGACCAAGACCTTTAACATCGCGGGCGGCCATTGCGGCAATGTGATTATCCAAGACCCCAAGCTGCGCGCAGCGTTTACAAAGCGGATGAACGCAATGGGCATATCGCCGAATTCGTTCGGTTTGGTGATGGCCACCGCAGCCTATTCGCCCGAAGGGGCCGCTTGGGTGGATGATCTGGTCGCCTATTTGAACGACAACCGCCGGATTTTCGACGCCACGATCAATGCGATTCCGGGGCTAAAGTCGATGCCGCTGGAATCAACCTATCTGGCTTGGGTCGATTTTGACGGGACAGGCATGGACCGATCCGAATTCACCAAACGGGTCGAGGAAACCGCAGCCATTGCGGCGAACCATGGTCCGACCTTTGGTAAGGGCGGCGAGACATTCATGCGCTTTAACCTCGCCACACCGCGCGCCCGAATCGAGGAAGCCTGCAGCCGGCTTCGCGACGCGTTCAGCGACCTTCAGTAAAGGCTAGGTTGGTGTGTCCATGGCGATCAACGCCACGGGCGCATCAGCTGCTCGCACAAAATCAAGCGCCGGTTTTTGGGCCACTTTGGTTGCCCGTTTGAATTCAAACTGCATCTCGCCGCCTTCTTCCTCGGCGGCGACGATCAGGCACTGAAATAGATGGATTGATCCGTCATACATGTCGACAAGGCCGCGCAGCTTTGGCGCGATTTCAATGTCCATTGCAAAACCGGTCTTCCAAAAGCGCAGAACCGGGTATTGCGTTCCATTCACGTCAATCCGCAGCTTGGACGCTTTGCGCAAACTTTCAACGCGCGCCGCATCCAATCCGGCTTGGATATCCTTTGGCAGAGAAATTTCCATGTCACACCCCCATTATTAACCAAGATGACGTGAAGCTGCGCGAAATCAACCGGTGCTTTCAAAAAGTTCACACTGGTGCATCTTTGCAGATGCCGATGTGCGCGCATACCTGTGGCCATACTCATACAAAACGCTAGCTTAGTTTGATTAAGTAAAGGAGTGATCAATGGGTCTTTTGGTAGATGGCGTCTGGAAAGACCAATGGTACGATACGAAATCCTCTGGCGGGAAATTCGAACGCTCTGCTGCGAAATTTCGCAACTGGGTGACGGCTGATGGCAGCGCCGGCCCCAGCGGCGATGGCGGGTTCAAGGCCGAAAGCGGTCGCTATCATTTATACGTCAGTTACGCCTGCCCATGGGCCCATCGTGCTTTGATATTCCGGGCCCTCAAAGGTCTCGAAGAACACATATCCCTCTCGGCCGTTCACCCCGACATGTTGGGCGACGGTTGGACATTCGCAACAGATTTCCCCGGTGCCACGGGCGATACGTTGTTTGACTACCCCTATGCCCGCGACATCTATACCCGCGCAGATCCTAAATTCAGCGGCCGCGTGACCGTGCCGATCTTGTGGGACAAAGTGAACGAAACAATCGTTTCGAACGAATCCTCCGAAATCATCCGGATGTTCAACAGCGCGTTCGACGCGATCACCGGCAACACCACCGACTACTGGCCCGAACACCTGCGCGATGACATCGAAGCGGTTAACAGCCGCGTCTATGACACCGTCAACAATGGCGTCTATAAATGCGGGTTTGCCACGACTCAAACCGCCTATGACGAAGCGGTGCACCCCCTCTTTGACAGCCTCGACTGGATAGAGGGGATTTTGACCAACAATAGATACCTTGTGGGCGACACCCTAACAGAAGCTGACTGGCGTCTGTTCACAACATTGGTACGCTTCGACAACGTTTATCACCTACATTTCAAATGCAATCGCAGGCGTATCATCGATTACCCGAACCTCTGGGCCTATACGCGCGAACTGTATCAGATGCAGGGCGTGGCCGAGACGGTAAAAATGGATCATATCGTGCGCCATTATCACTATAGCCACGAGACGATAAACCCGAACCGGATCATTCCGATCAACCCGAATATTGGCTTCAGCGCGCCGCATGGACGGGGTTAGCCGCCTGCCGCTGTTCTAGGCAACGAGCGTTTCAGCTTTTTTCAGATCCACCGACACCAACTGGCTGACGCCCTGTTCGGCCATCGTGACGCCAAACAGACGGTCCATCCGCGCCATGGTGACGGCGTGGTGGGTGATGATCAAAAACCGCGTGTTGGTCTGGCGGCACATTTCATCCAACAAATCGCAGAACCGCGTCACGTTGGCGTCGTCCAGCGGGGCGTCGACCTCATCCAGTACGCAGATTGGTGCCGGGTTGGCCAAGAATACCGCAAAGATCAACGCCATCGCCGTCAGGGTTTGCTCCCCCCCGGATAGCAGGCTTAGCGTGCTCAGTTTTTTGCCCGGCGGCTGGCACATAATCTCAAGCCCGGCTTCCAGCGGATCATCAGATTCAACCATGACCAAATTCGCCTCACCACCATTGAACAGGTGCCTAAACAGCATCGTAAAGTTGCTGTTTACCTGCTCGAACGCCGTCAAAAGACGTTCGCGCCCCTCGCGGTTCAGGCTGGATATGCCACTGCGCAGGGTCTTGATCGCCTCGGTCAGGTCCTCTTTCTCGGTGGCTAGATTGTCATGCTCTTCCTGAACCTCTCGGGCGTCCTCTTCCGCACGCAAGTTCACCGCGCCCAACGCTTCCCGTTGCCGTTTCAGGCGGTTCACATCAGCCTCTAGCACCTCAGATGTCGGCATCTTGTCAGGGTCCACATCCAGCGATGCCAACAACTGGTTTGGCGTTACCTGCTGATCTTCGGCGATGCGCTCTGCGGCATAGGCAACCGTCTCTTTCGCAGCATCCGCACGTGCCTCGGAGCGGGCACGTGCTTCGCGCGCCTCTGAGGCCAGCCGTTCTGCATCCCGCTCGGCCACGGTCGCCTCGCGCAATACACCCTCGGCCACAGACAGACGATCCGCGGCCTCTGCCTTGCGGGCATCTGCTGTGGTGATCGCCTGGGTCAACTCATCCCGCTTGGCAGCAATCTCGGCAGGCGCGGCACTCGCATCCTTCAGCTCAGCCTCAGATGCAATCTTCCGATCCACCAACTCGGCACTGCGTTTTTCAGCCGTGTCCAAACGGTGACGCCAGCCGCTTAATTCCTTGGTCACTTCTTGCGCACGCTTAAGCCGGGCATCGCCCTCGCGGCGCAATTCATCATGGGCCGACCGGCGCGACATCATCGCAATACGCGCGCCCTCCACCGTCATCCGCAGGTTCTCAACCCCTTCGCGGGCCTCAGCCACATCATCTAGCTCGGCCAGGGCGCGCTCGGCCTCGGTCACGGATTGACGCGCTGCCATGGCTTCTTCCTCGTGGCGCGACACCGCCAACCCAAGGCTTTCCAGCCGCCCTTCGGCAAGGTTGCGGTCCGCCTCTGCCCGGCTAAGCGCGCGGCCTGCATCCGCAACCGCGCGATCTGCGTCGCGGCGGGCATCGCGCGCCAGTTTGTCCGCTTGGGTCTGCGCGATCAACGTTTGTTGCAGCGCTTCATGCGCATCCCGTGCGCCGTCAGCGCGCTGGCTGGCCTGCTCAAGCGACTGCTTCAACACTTCCAACCGGTTGATCTGCTGCAATCGAAGCGCGGCCGCCGATGGCGCATCCTCTGCCCACGCGCGGAAACCGTCCCACCGCCACAGATCCCCCTCGGGCGACACCAACCGCTGTCCGGGGCGCAATGCCGCCTGAAGCCGTGGTCCCTCATCCGCCTCGACAAGGCCGATCTGGCTCATCCGGCGGGCTAGAACATCGGGCAAGGACACATGCGCCGTAAGCGCGGTTACCCCGTCCGGCAAAGGCTGCACGACGTCATAGGCGGGCAATACAGCCCAGCCCGACGGGCCATCCTCGTCGACCTGAGGGGCACGCAGATCGTCCGCCAGCGCCGCACCAAGCGCTTTTTCAAAGCCGTGTTCGACCTGCAAGCGGTCCAGAATTTGGCCGCCTTCAGCAGTATCGCGTTCCACCAGCTTGGCCAGCGCACCAGCTTCGGCGCGCAGGGCGTTCATCTCGCCTTCAGCTTCCGACCGCTCCGCGCGTGCTTCGGCTTCGCGGCTTTGGGTCAACGCACGGACCTCTTCCGCCTCGTTGAGTGCCGTTTCAGCATCTGCGGCCTGTTGCGCGGCGGCGGCCTCGGCTGTGGTCGCTGCATCGAAATCAGCAGCGGCTTTCACTAAGGCAGCCTTACTTTGCGCGACAGCATCGCGTGCCTTTTCGGCCTCGCTCTCTGACTTGGCTAATGTTTTGCGGCTGTCGCCCAGCAGACGTTCCGCCGATCCGTGCCGTGCGGCAAGGCGGGCAACGTCTTCGGTCATCTGCGATAGCGATGCTTCATGGGTCTGCAAAACCGATGCGGCCTCGCGGGCAGTTTCAGCGGCGGCTTCCAAGGCGGCACCGTGACCTGTTCCGGCTTTCTCAAGCTCTTTCGCTTCCCACTCTAGTCGTTCGATTGTCTCACCCGCGTCGCGGTTCAGCCCCGCTTCGCGTTCGATATCGCGGGTCAATTGCGCGATCCGATTGGTCAATGCGTCGATGGTTTCCTGCGCGCGGGCCTCTTGATCGGCAAGCGTATCGCGCTGCACCCCAAGTCGCTGAACGACGGCTGCCGCGATGGCATCTTCTTCGCGCAACGGCGGAAGCGCGTCTTCTGCGATCTGACGTGCTTTGGCGGCTTGCCGAACCGCGCCTTCAGCCTGCGCAGCCTCGGTTACGCGGGTGCGCAATTCATCCGCAGCTGCCGCACGCGCATCATCCGCTTCCCGCCAGCGACGATACAAAAGCATCCCTTCGGATTTGCGCAGATCATTACCAATCTCGCGGTAACGTGCGGCCTGTCGGGCTTGCCGTGCAAGCTGCGCCAATTGCGCGGCAAGCTGCTCAATCACGTCATCAACACGGGCGAGGTTCGCCTCGGCAGCATTCAGTTTCAGCTCGGCCTCGTGACGTCGCGCATATAGCCCCGAGATACCCGCAGCCTCTTCCAGAATGCGGCGGCGGTTCTTTGGCTTGGCGTTGATCAGTTCTGAAATCTGCCCTTGCCGGACCAACGCGGGCGAATGCGCCCCCGTCGAGGCATCGGCAAACAGCATCTGAACATCACGGGCGCGCACATCTTTGCCCGCCGCCTTATAGGCGCTGCCAACGTCACGCGTGATGCGGCGGATAATTTCAATCTGGTCCGCATCGTTAAAACCAGTTGGGGCCAACCGTTCAGTGTTGTCGATATGCAGGGCGACTTCGGCAAAGTTGCGCGCCGGGCGGGTCGAGGCACCGGCAAAGATAACATCTTCCATACCGCCGCCGCGCATGGCGGTGGGGCGGTTTTCACCCATCACCCAACGCAACGCCTCGAGCAGGTTTGATTTCCCACAGCCATTGGGGCCGACCACACCTGTCAGACCATCTGCGATGATCAGGTCAGTTGGATCAACAAAGCTTTTGAACCCCGTCAGTCTAAGTTTGGAAAACCGCAATTGCCCTCACTGGTCTGATTCCCAAGATGCATACAACTAGGCGTGATGCATCGCGTCCTGTCAATCGAAAGACGCTAGGGAAAGAGGCAAGACACCGCTTATCCACAAGATATTGAGCTATGCCCCTGTTTTGCACAAAAGGCTGCGATGCGGCGGATCGTGCATTTTTGCCGGTTTATGTGCTGTCAAACGGCACTTGATGGGCGGCCGTACCGTGCGGGGCCTCGCTGATACGCCGCAGGCCAGAACACCCGTCGCCAACGCCTGATCGCCCAAGACATCCGTCACGTCGCAGCCGCTGACCGCAGACATCGCAAAAGCCGCACGATCCCTGATTGGGCCAAAACGGGGCGCGTATTCCGGGTTAATCCGCATCGCTTCGGCCAGATCACCGCGCACCCGCACATCAAATGCGGATCCATCAACTTCGACCCTGGTCGCTGGCAGCCCCCGGAAATGCGGGCCAGCCGAGTTACAGGCGGATAAGCTGAGAAGGGTGAAAACAAGTAAGCATAGATTTTTCATGCCCAATCGTTAGGACACCGTGATTAACAGCCAATGAAACTCGGACAAAGATATTGTCGGCGCGCCGCGTTGGTCATATAATTTGACCAATTCAAGGGGTCTTTTTATGCCGTTCCAACCTGTATCGTCCGAAAAGCTATCGCAAGCAGTCGTTCGGCAGGTCGAACAACTGATCCTGCGCGGTATCCTTCGCCCCGGCGAACGCCTGCCGGCCGAGCGCGAATTGGCCAAACGGCTCGATGTGTCGCGCCCATCGTTGCGCGACGCGATTGCACGGCTTGAAAAATCGGGGCTGCTGACGGCCAAACCGGGTGCCGGCGTCTATGTTGCTGACGTGCTTGGGGGTGCCTTTTCCCCGCCGCTGATTGAGCTTTTCGCCCGCCACGACGAGGCGGTGTTCGACTATCTGTCTTTCCGCCGCGATATGGAGGGGCTTGCCGCAGAGCGCGCAGCACGTTTGGCGTCAGAAACGGACCTCAAGGTTGTCGACGCAACATTCCGCAAGATGGAAGCAGCACAGAACACCCGCGCGCCAGAGGACGAAGCACAGCTAGATGCGCAGTTCCACATGGCCATTATCGAGGCGAGCCATAATGTGGTGATGCTGCATATGATGCGGTCGATGTATGATCTGCTGCAAGGTGGCGTGTTCTATAACCGCCAAGTGATGTTCAAACAACGGACCACCCGATCTGCCCTGCTGGATCAGCACCGCGCCATCAACGACGCCCTACAAGCCCGCGATCCAGATGCTGCGCGCGCGGCTGTTGAAGCACATCTGAACTATGTCGAAAACGCACTACGCGATCAGCAACGGGCAGAGCGTAACGAAGTTGTTGCGCATCAAAGATTACAACACGAGACGCAGCAAGACTGATCTCTAGAAGACACCCCAAAACACAAAAGGCCCCGGAGAATATCCGAGGCCTTTCGTTAAGATTGGTAAGCTTAGTGCAGCTTTGAATCTACATCCGCGATTGCACTTGCGATCAGGGCATTGCCTTCTGCGGCAGTCATTTTCTTGGCGATAACATCTTTTGCAGCGGCAACAGCGATCACAATCGCTTGGTCGCGCACTTCTTTAACAGCAGCGGCCTGCGCCGAACCGATTTGCTCTTCTGCGGCGGCCAAACGACGTTCGATGGATTTCTCCAGATCGGCACGGGCTTGATCCGCAGCTTCGGTCGCTTCGGCTTTTGCAGCTGTTACAATCCGGTCGGCTTGATCTTTGACTTCTTGCTGCTTGCGCTCGTAGCTGGCCAACAGTGTCTGCGCTTCTTCACGCAGGGCACGGGCTTCGTCCAGTTCCGATTTGATCCCGTCCGCGCGCTTGTCGAGCATACCCGACAACAGCGAAGGTACTTTGAAGTAGAACAAAACACCGATGAACAAGATGAACGCGAGCAACACGATGAAATCTGTGTTTTTCAGCGAAAAGAAAACGTCGCCCGCTGCAAAAGCTGGTGATGCCACCAGACCCGCAATCAAAGCTGAGAAAGTCAAACGCATGGCTTATCCTTTCATCCGGGCTTCGACAGCCGCGGTAACAGTTTTCGCATCAGCGGAACCACCCAAAGCAGCCACAATCGCCTGAGCGGTGTCTTTCGCCACCTCTTCGACATTTTGCAGCGCGGTTGCGCGGATTTCAGTGATGGCTTTTTCGGATTCTGCAGCTTTCTCGGCGATCTCGGCATCTGCTTGCGCAATTGCCTTGTTCAGATCGGCTTGAATATCTGCTTTTGCAGCTGCAACGATGCGGTGCGCCTCGGCGCGGGCATCGATCAGCGCTTTGTCATATGCGGCTTCTGCCTCTGTTGCCTTGACCTTCAGGTCTTCGGCAGCAGCGATGTCATTGGTGATTGTGCCTTGGCGTTCAGCCAAAACAGATCCAATGCGCGGCAAAGCGATGCGGGACAGAATGAAGTAAATCGCAACCAGCGCCACGACCAGCCAGAAGATCTGGTTGCCGAACCATTCGCCGCAAAGTTGGGGCATGCCAATGGCACCGCCGAATTCGTTGACACACATGCCAGCGACTTCCATATCAATTGGTTCAGTTGCCATTGTGGCCTCCTGTCAAAACGTTCAAATCCCTTGGGCAGCGCGCCGTAACGCGCTGCCCGAAGCGTAAGGAAGTGTCAGTCTGACGCTTAAACGGCGAACATCAACAGCAGAGCAACGAGGAACGAGAAGATCCCCAGGGCTTCTGCAAACGCGATGCCGATGAACAGTGTTGCAGTCTGACCAGCAGCTGCCGAAGGGTTGCGCAGTGCGCCGGCAAGGTAGTTGCCTGCAACGTTGCCCACACCGACTGCCGCGCCGCCCATGCCCATGCATGCTAGACCCGCGCCAATGTATGCGCCCATTTGTACGATATCGCCTTCCATGAGAATTCTCCTTACGATGGAATTGAGGTGATGAGGTGGGGCAGGTCGGAATGACCCACGCCCGTTGTTAGTGATGCGGATGAAGCGCGTCTTTCAGATAGACACACGTCAGAATGGTGAACACGTAGGCCTGGATAAAGGACACCAGGATTTCGAGGCCGTACATCGCGGTGATCGCGACGATGGACAAAGGCGCGATGGCTGCAATCGCGGCGAAGCCTGCGAAAACCTTGATCACGGCGTGACCGGCCATCATGTTACCCGCCAAACGAATGGAGTGGCTGACGGGGCGCACGAAATACGAGATAACTTCGATCAGCGCCAGAATAGGACGCAGCGCAAGTGGCGCGCTGGACACCCAGAACAGACCCAAGAAAGAAGCGCCGTTTTTGACGAAACCCAGAATGGTGACGGCAAAGAATACTGCAAACGCCATGATCGCTGTGACAGCGATATGCGACGTTGGTGTGAACGCCATTGGCAGCAGGCCAAGGAAGTTCGAAAACACGATGAACATGAACAATGTCATGATGTAGGGGAAATACTTAACCCCGTCTTTGCCGCAGATGTCTTCGACCATTTTGTAGATAAAGCCATAAGCAAGCTCACCCACCGACTGCATCCGCGTTGGGATAACCGACCGCTTGGACGTGCCCAGAACCAGCAAGGCAAACACTGCAAGAACGGCCAGTGCCATCCAGACAGTTGCGTTGGTGATCGTGTACCAAGAAACAGCGCCATCGCCAAAGAACGGCTTAACGATGAACTGATCCATCGGGTGGAAAACCAAGCCGCCCGCTTCTTCGCCGTGTGCTTCTGCCGCCATGTCAGGGCCCTTTATCTTCTTCGACCGTTTCGGCCATCTTCTTTTCCTGGATTTCTTGCGCAGAGCGGAGCATCGTCTTTACCCCAGCCGCAAGGCCCAGCATTACAAACAGCACCATGAATATCGGGAGCGTTCCAAAGAACCAGTCCAACGTATATCCGATGCCAAAACCGATCCCAAGACCGGCGCAAAGTTCAATCACCATCCGCCAGGCAAGCGATGCCTGAGAATAATGCTCATCCACGCGGGGCTTTGGTGCTTGCGATTTTTTAGCCGCTGCAATCTTGGCCTCAAGCTGCTTTAGTCGCTGCTGTTGGTCCGGATCGGTCACGCCAAAAATCCCCGTGGATGTGTTGGTGCTTAGCTACTTTTACTGCCCATCCGAGTCAACAGGATTGAATATTCATCTATCTAATTGATTTTACTTAATTTTGTGAATTCAAAACCAACCAAAACGCCCTGTCGCAGGGTCAAAACCGCCCGAAATTGCGCCTGATTGTTATTCAACCTTTTGGTTGAGAGTCCGATCCGCTATGGATATCTGAAAGCAGATCCACGCCCTTTGACCTTCAATAAAGTAGCACCATGTCCGCCCAGCTAGACGCAATATTTGCAGCCCTTGCTGACCCGACCCGTCGGGCCATTCTGTCGATGTTGCTGGAGGATGACATGGCCGTCACGGACGTCGCCGAGCCGTTCGATATGTCCCTTGCCGCGATTTCAAAGCATCTGGGCGTGTTGGAACGGGCCGGCCTGATCGCGCAGGAAAAGCGCGGGCGTCTTAAGTGGTGCAAACTTGAACCTTCCGCATTGCAGTCGCCATCGGTGTGGATGCAAGGGTTTGGTCAGTTTGACCCTGTAAATCTGGATGATTTTGAGAAATTTCTGGCAGCGGAGATTAAAGCGGAATCGTCAAACGCTGAAGCTATCGAGTCGGAGTAGGTTTTGCTGGCTCTTCCATGACGAGGTAATAACACGAAAGAGCCATGCTTGATGTAGTTAGATAATGCCGAACGCAAAGCGCAAGATGGCAAGAACAACTACGACCAGACCGATAAGATAAATAATGCTACGCATGTAACGATTCCTTTATGAACTTTCCGTGATCAAAACGCGGTACCGCGACGGTTGGTTCCAAAATTAATTAATTATTTATCTAAGTTACCGGGGCCTGATCATTTCTCAGCAGCAGATACAGTGCCAGAATGGTCAGTGAAACGCCGCCCAGCACAAGCGGGGATGGGGCACCATTACCCAATGCGATCTCCCATAAGATCACCCAGCTTGGTGTTAGATAGGTATAGGCCATCACCTTGGCCGAGGGCAGCCGCAGCGACGCAAACTGGAGCAAAACAAAAGTGGCAGAGGACGCCGCCACCGAGACATAAAGGATGGTGATCCAGACGATAGGCGGCAGCGCCAGCCAGTCCGTGCCCAACACATCGCGCCACCCATAGATAAAGATCAACACGCCACCGCCAATAAGCGTGCCCAGCGTGAACACTACCGCAGGCTCGCCCCTGTTCAGCTTGCGCACCATCGGCGTGTAAAGCGCGTGACTGACACAGCCGATAAAATACACTGCCTCACCGCGCCCGACCTCAAACCGTTGCAGGGCGGC
The DNA here is from genome assembly GCF_964021855.1 of uncultured Sulfitobacter sp. Lineage (NCBI taxonomy): Bacteria > Pseudomonadati > Pseudomonadota > Alphaproteobacteria > Rhodobacterales > Roseobacteraceae > Sulfitobacter > uncultured Sulfitobacter sp. Next base: position 90,829 of record NZ_CAXHZD010000002.1, on the reverse strand, counting down.
AAAATCAGCCCGGAAAATCACCCACAGCGCCCCAACCGCACCGATGGCCAGCGCCAAGGCCATCCGCAGCGTTGTTTTCTGCTGCAGCAACAGCCAGCCAAAACCAGCAGCAATAACAGGTGTCAGCGTGAAAACTGCCGCCGCACTAACGGGCTGCGCAGTTTTCAACCCCTCGAACATCAACACGAAATAGATGGCGAAAAGCCCGCCCAATATCACATAGCGCCACGGCGCACGGGCAGCTTCACGGGTGATCCCCGTTGTCGCGGCAACCGCGACAGCGATCACAGCCCCCGCAATAACGAACCTGGCCGCGTTCAATGCCGCAGGCGATATCATGTTCGCCGACATCGACCCCAACGAAAATGACCCCGCCACCAAAGCCGAGAACGTGAGCATCGCCAGATGCCCCTGAATATCAGGCCGCACCAGATTGCCCCTTCGCGCTGTCTTTCAAGAATTTCAGCAGCGCCTGAACCTTGGGCGTTCGGTGCAAATCGACATGGGTAACAAGCCAAAGGGCTGAATCCCATTCAGGCAACTGCGGATGGACCTCGATCAGATCGGGGTCATCCAGCACTTCCTCGTATCCAACAAACCCGATACCGGCACCGCTGCGAATGGCCGTTGTCAGCGCATTTGAATCCAAACAGCGAAAGGTCATCGCGCTTTTCGGCACCACGGCTCGCATCCACTGAAAGAACGGCGCGCGGTTTTCCATATCGTCGTGAATAACAAAACGGTGGTTTCCGTAATCCTCGACCCCCGACGGCTTGCCAAACGCCTCGATATAACTGCGATGCGCAAACAGCCCCACCCTAAGCGCCCTGAAGGGCTGCACAACATTGTCCGGCTGCTCTGGCACCTTGCCCGCGCGGATCGCCACATGCGCTTCGCCGTATTCAAGCCGGAACAAGCGTTCGCCGGTCAGGAAGCGGATGGAAATTTCCGGGTTCTGCTTTTGAAATTCAACCAGCAAGGGCGTGACCCAGTCGGCAAGTCCTAATAAGGACGTCACGACCAGCTCGCCTGATACGCTCTCTCCGCGCCCCTTAATGCGGTTGGCCAACTGGCTGAACTGGTCGTTCGTCGCCTGCGCCACGCGCAACAGGTCCTCCCCCGCCTCGGTCGCCTTGTAGCCACGCGCATGCCGCTGGAACAGTTTGACGGACAGGCGCGCCTCTAACGCATCAATATGGCGGATCACGGTGGCATGATGCACGCCCAAAACTTCGGCAGCGCCGCTCACGGTGCCCATGCGCGCGACTTGATAAGCTGTCTTAATCTCATCCCAATTATCCACTGCGGCACCCTTTCAAACGGAGATATGTGCAAAATCGAACAGATCCTACGCGGTTTTCGCAAGTTGCGTCCGCCCGTGCAAGGCGCATCTAGATCAGGGAACAGAAACTCAAAATAAGGGACATCTCCCATGTCTATTCTACGCGTTGACTCCTCTGCCAACACCACCGATTCCGTAACCCGCGCCATGACCGACCGCATCATCGCCACGCTGGGCGACACAGATGTAACCGTGCGCGACCTTGCACTGGAACCGCTGCCGCAAATCACCGGAACATGGGCCGTTGCCCGCGCCACCCCGGCCGAGACCCGCTCCCCCGAGCAAGCCGAGGCTTTGATCGAATCCGATAAACTGGTGGCCGAACTGATGGCCGCAGATACCATCGTCATCGGCGCGCCGCTCTATAACTTCAGCGTGCCTGCATCCCTGAAAGCGTGGATCGATCTGATCGCTCGCACCGGCGTTACATTCCGCTATACCGAAACCGGCCCCGAAGGTCTGGTAAAAGGCAAACGCGTGATCATCGCCATGGCATCGGGCGGCGTTCCAGCGGGATCCCCCGCGGATTTCAATACCAGCTACCTGAAAACCGTTCTTGGCTTTATGGGCATGACAGACGTCACCATCGTTTCGGCAGATGCGCTGGCCAAAGACCCCGAAGGCACGATGGCGCGCGCCAACGACGCCATTGACGCACTGGCCGCCTGATCATCGGGCACGACGGGCGGGTTGACTCAAACCCGCCCCTCACTTAAACGACCCACAAATCCCGGAAGCACTATGCCTTCCGGTCTCTGGCGCGGCCAGAGATCGCCCCCCACCAGCGTGTTACGCCCGTGGGGGCATTTGTGTATTTAACGCGGCGTTCCTAAATTGGGATCATCCGCAACCGACCGAAGGGGGCCATGGCCCATGTTTGAGAATCTATCCGAACGCCTTTCCGGCGTCTTTGACCGCCTCACCAAACAAGGTGCGCTGTCCGAAGAAGACGTCAAAACCGCCCTACGCGAAGTCCGCGTCGCCCTGCTTGAGGCGGACGTATCCCTGCCCGTTGCCCGTGATTTCGTCAAAGCCGTCCAAGACAAGGCCACCGGCCAAGCGGTCACCAAATCGATCACCCCCGGTCAACAGGTCGTTAAGATCGTCCACGACACCCTGATTGATGTGCTGCGCGGCGAGGGCGAGCCCGGCTCCCTGAAAATCGACAACGCCCCCGCCCCGATCCTGATGGTCGGTTTGCAAGGCTCCGGTAAAACCACAACCACCGCAAAACTGGCAAAACGTCTGAAAGACCGCGACGGCAAACGCGTGCTGATGGCATCGCTTGACGTCAACCGCCCCGCCGCGATGGAACAGCTGGCGATCCTTGGCGTGCAAATCGGCGTTGATACCCTGCCCATCGTCAAAGGCGAAAACCCCGTCCAGATCGCCAAACGCGCCAAGACCCAAGCGGCCATGGGCGGCTATGACGTCTATATGCTCGACACCGCCGGTCGTTTGTCCATCGACGAAGAGTTGATGCAACAGGTCGAAGCCGTCCGCGACGTGTCCAACCCGCGCGAGACCTTGCTGGTGGTCGATGGTCTGACCGGCCAGGACGCCGTGCAAACGGCTGAAAACTTCAACGACCGCATCGGCATTTCCGGTGTGGTCCTAACCCGTATGGACGGTGACGGTCGCGGTGGTGCAGCCCTGTCCATGCGCGCGGTCACCGGCAAGCCGATCAAATTCGTCGGCCTTGGCGAAAAGATGGACGCGCTCGAGACGTTTGAGCCTGAACGTATCGCGGGCCGTATCCTTGGCATGGGTGACATCGTCGCCCTTGTTGAAAAAGCCCAAGAAACCATCGAGGCCGAACAAGCCGAAAAGATGATGCGCCGCATGGCCAAGGGTCAGTTCAACATGAACGACCTGAAAATGCAGCTTGAACAGATGCTCAAGATGGGCGGGATGCAAGGCATGATGGGCATGATGCCCGGCATGGGTAAAATGGCCAAACAGGTCGAGGAAGCTGGCTTTGACGACAAAGTGCTCAAACGCCAGATCGCCCTGATCCAGTCGATGACCAAGAAAGAACGCGCCAACCCCGCGCTGCTGCAAGCCAGCCGCAAAAAACGTATCGCCAAGGGTGCCGGCCTCGAAGTGTCCGAGCTGAACAAGCTGATGAAGATGCAGCGCCAGATGAGCGATATGATGAAAAAGATGGGCAAAATGGGCAAAGGCGGCATGCTCAAACAAGCCATGAAGGGCATGATGGGCGGCAAAGGCGGCATGGATCCTGCCGCAATGGCACAAGGGATGGACCCCAAAGCGCTTGAAGCGGCGGCCAAACAAATGGGCGGCAAACTGCCCAGCATGGGTGGTATGGGCGGCGGCATGGACCTGCCCGGCGGCCTGTCAGGCTTTGGGAAAAAGAAATGATCAGTTGCACCGTCAGATATGAAATCGACCCCGACAAACTGCCGGAATTCGAAATCTATGCAAAAGCGTGGCTGCACCTTGTGGTGAAGCTGGGTGGCATCCATCACGGCTATCATATGCCGCACGAGGGCCCCAACGACATCGCATATTGCCACTTTTCCTTTCCGTCGCTCACCGATTACGAGGCGTACCGCGACAAGATGTGGGCCGATCCTGAATGTCTGCGCGCCTATGAACACGCCAAACGCACCAAATGCATCCGCCGTTATGACCGTTCGTTCACCAAGCCGATGTTCGACGGCGCGACCGTAGATGAATTGGGGCTGTAATGACCAATAGTGTTAAATTGGCCGCCGAGGTTCTTAAAGAACACCGCGCGAGCATCGACCGCCTAGATGCGATCCTTGTCTACACGCTGGGCGAGCGGTTCAAACACACTCAAGCTGTGGGGAAACTCAAAGCTGAACACGACCTTCCCCCGTCCGATCCCAACCGCGAAGCCGGTCAGATCGCACGTCTCGAAGATTTGGCGAAAGAGGCTGACCTCGATCCCGAATTCGCCAAGAAGTTTCTGAACTTCATCATCGCTGAAGTCATTCAGCACCACAAACAACACCAGTCGTAGGGTGGGTGAAACCCACCACACCTAAACCTAAAGGAAATACATCATGTCCATGAAAATTCGTCTCGCCCGTGGCGGTTCCAAAAAGCGCCCATTTTACCGTATCGTTGCTGCCGACAGCCGCATGCCACGCGATGGCCGCTTTATTGAAAAGCTGGGCACATATAACCCTCTGCTGGCCAAAGACAGCGAAGAGCGCGTGAAAATGGACGTCGAGCGCGTTCAATACTGGATGAGCAAAGGCGCACAGCCAACAGACCGCGTTGCACGTATGCTCGAAGCCGCAGGCGTGACCCCAAAAACAGAGCGCAGCAACCCCAAGAAGGGTACACCGGGCAAGAAAGCCCAAGAGCGTGTTGAAGAAAAAGCCGCCAAGGCCGCCGCAGCAGCAGAAGCCGCAGCAGCACCAGCGGAAGAGCCTGCAGCAGAAGAAGCCGCAGCAGAATAATCAAACGGTTCCCCGGCGCGGTCTTTGCTGCGCCGGGAAGCTACAGGTATATTCGACAGCCGGCCTCGCTTTGCCAATGCAGGCTGTCCGATGTACTTTCTCATCACTCTGACACCGACCGCGCCCTGACGTCGTCCCCGACCCGAAAGCCGATCATGTTCCGATTGCTGCGTCTCATCGTTATTCTTAGTTTAGGTATTGCCATTGGCATCTGGTTTGAACGTACGTTGATGAAAAGCGAATGTAAGGCTGGTGAAGGTCAGTGGACCGGCACAATCTGTGTGAATTCGGAGTTATTGCAATGAACGACAAAGTATCCGTAGGCGCGATTGCGGGATCATATGGCGTGCGCGGCGAATTGCGCATCAAAAGCTATTGCGCGGTTCCCGAAGACATCGAAACCTACAGCCCCCTGACGTCGGAAGACGGCAAGCGCAGCTTTGCAATTGCCCTGGTGCGCCCGATCAAGAACGGCTTTGTCGCCCGCATTGCTGACGTCGCCTCGAAGGAAGAAGCGGACGCCCTGCGCGGCACCGTGCTTTTTGCCCGGCGGGATCAGCTGCCGTCCCTGCTCGATGATGAGTTCTATCACGCCGATCTGATCGGGCTTCAGGTGTTTGATACCGGCGGCACATTGATCGGCAAGGTCAAGACCGTTCAAAACCACGGCGCGGATGATCTGCTGGAAACGCAGCTTGCTGGCACCTCGGCCACGGTATTTCTGCCGTTTACCAAGGCGGCGGTTCCCACGGTTGATATGGCCACAGGTCGCATTATCGCCGATCCCCCTGACGGGATACTCCCCGATGCCAAGGCTGATTAAGCCGCGCTTGCAAAATGGGGTGGCGTTCCAGACCCCGCGCGGCCCTGCAAAAGCCGTGCTGGAAAAGGCCAATGTGACATGACAACACCGCCAGGCAAGACCAACGCCCCTAGTGAGCCCGCAAAGCCCCGTTCCCACGGCCGCCAATCGGTGCGCCCGACGCTGAAACCGCGTGAATTGATGCAAGACACCCCCGACTACGCAGGCGTTTGGCGCGCGGAGATTGTGACGCTTTTCCCCGAACTTTTCCCCGGCGTGTTGGGGGCCAGCCTGACCGGCCGCGCCCTGCAAGAGGGCAAGTGGCAGCTGCGCACCCACGATCTGCGCGACTACGGCATTGGCAAACACCGCAATGTTGATGACACCCCCGCAGGCGGCGGCGCGGGCATGGTCATGCGCGCCGATGTGGTTGGCCCCGCCATCGAGGATGCCATGTCGGGCGCTGCCGGACGCTGGCCGATCCTGTACATGTCGCCGCGCGGACGCCGTTTTGATCAGGCGATGGCCGCCGATCTGGCCAAATGTTCAGGCGTCACCATGCTGTGCGGCCGGTTTGAGGGCGTCGATGAGCGCGTGATCGAACATTACGGCATTACCGAAGTCTCCTTGGGTGATTTTGTCATGACCGGTGGCGAACTTGCCGCGCAGGCGATGATCGATGCCACCGTGCGCCTGCTGCCCGGCGTGCTTGGAAATGCCGAAAGCACCGTCGAGGAAAGCCATTCCTCGGGCCTGCTCGAACATCCGCAATACACCCGCCCCGCCGAATGGATGGGCCGCGAAATTCCATCCGTTCTGATGTCGGGCAACCACGGCGAAATCGCGAAATGGCGGTTGGCCCAAGGTGAACTCCTGACAGAACAGCGCCGCCCTGATATGTGGGCAAAATACTCCCCAAAACCAAAGGGCAAATCATGACCGATCTCAGCCGCACCCTTGACCATGCCCGCATTGACGAGCTGCCAAACCCGTATTTCGGCAAAGTGCGCGATTGCTATGATCTGCCCGATGACCGCCGCATTCTGATCTCATCCGACCGGATCTCCGCCTTTGACCGTATCCTGACGGCGATCCCGTTCAAGGGCCAGGTTTTGACCCAAACAGCGCGGTTCTGGTTTGACCACACCAACGATATCTGCCCCAACCATGTGTTGGAATACCCTGACCCCAATGTGGTGATTGGCAAACGTCTGACCATTCTCCCGGTCGAGATTGTCGTGCGCGGGTATCTGGCAGGCTCCACCGGAACCTCTGTTCTGACGCTGTACAAAAAGGGCGCGCGCGAGATGTACGGCCACACATTCCCCGACGGGCTGCGCGATAACGAGGCACTGCCCCATGCGATCATCACGCCCACATCCAAAGAATTCGATGGCGGTCATGATGCGCCGCTGACTGAGGCTGAAATTGTTGAACAGGGCCTGCTGACCCAAGCACAATGGGACCAGATCAGCGACATCGCCCTGCGGCTGTTTGCCCGTGGTCAGGAAATGGCCGCCAAGAACGGGTTGATCTTGGTCGATACCAAGTATGAATTCGGCACCGACGCCGATGGGAATATCTTGCTGGCCGATGAAATCCACACGCCGGACAGCTCGCGCTTCTGGCTGGCCGATGGGTATCAAGCGGCATTGGAAAACGGCACCCGCCCCCCGTCCTTTGACAAGGATGTGATCCGGTCTTGGGTCGATGCCCGCTGCGATCCTTACAAGGATGACATCCCAGAAATCCCCGCCGATCTGATTGCAGCGACCTCGCAGGTCTATATCGACGCGTACGAGGCGATCACCGGGCAGACGTTCGTGCCCAACATGGATGGCGACACAGTGCTGGACCGCGTGCGCAGCAATTTGGCCCCCTATTTCACCACCTGAAGGGCGACGCATTTAGGCGGTGATACCCTCTTGATCCAAGGGACTATCCGACCTATACGACGCCTACGTCTGGAATCGTTTTTGCGGCTCCAGCCTTTTCTGCATCCGCAGAAATCCAAAGCAAAGATGATGCTACCTTCGATGGGGTGCTACGGCAGGCCCGCCAGACAGACCGAAGCTATGGGATCGCGCAAAACTTCGTGGACTAACCGCGAGCATTCATAGGAGACGATCAGATGAACCTGATTGCACAGATCGAGGCGGAACAAATCGCCGAACTGGGTAAAGAAATCCCAGATTTCCGCGCCGGAGACACCATCCGCGTGGGCTTTAAAGTGACCGAAGGTACACGTACCCGCGTTCAGAACTACGAAGGCGTCTGCATTGCACGCAACAACGGCCACGGCATTGCCGGTTCGTTCACCGTGCGCAAGATTTCCTTTGGTGAAGGCGTAGAGCGCGTATTCCCGCTGCACTCGACCAACATCGAAAGCATCACGGTTGTCCGTCGTGGCCGCGTTCGTCGCGCCAAGCTGTATTACCTGCGCAGCCGTCGCGGCAAATCGGCACGGATTGTCGAGAACGCCCATTACAAGCCAAAATCTGGCGCGAACGCGTAAGGAGAGCTGTCATGAAAGCCGATACACACCCCGAATACCACACGATCAACGTCAAAATGACAGACGGCACGATCTTGGAAATGAAATCGACATACGGCAAAGAAGGCGACCAGCTGGCGTTGGATATTGACCCCTCCGTGCACCCTGCATGGAACGGCGGCACATCCCGCTTGATGGATACCGGCGGCCGCGTGTCCAAGTTCAAAAACAAATACGCAGGTCTGGGCTTCTAAACCCTTCTGCCTATTACGAACGAAAAATGGCGTGCCTCACCGAGGCGCGCCATTTTTTATTGGTGCGGCGCTATGCGGGCACCCACTGCGCAAACCGTGTTATCCGTCCCGCCCTGGCTCGTTCGGATCGCTTGAGAACAGGGCGATCTTGTTGCCTTGAGGGTCGCGAAGATAGCTCACATAAAACTGCGGCCCATATGATGGGCGAAAACCCGGCTGGCCTTCATCCGAACCGCCAGCCGCAAGGGCCGCGGCGTGAAGGTCGCGAACTTGGGCTTGGCTGCGTGCCTCGAACGCGATCATGCTACCGTTTCCAGCCGACGCCGGGGCCCCATCAAAGGTTGGCTTAACGTAGAAATCCGGCAGAACCGGCGACTGACCCGGCTCAACAGGCAGCGCATAGCTTAGCCCTTCGGGGCCTTCCTTTAGCCCGTAACCAAGGGCTGGCAGAAACGCCGAATAAAACCGCTTTGCGCGCGCGATATCATCAGCCCCAACAGTGACATAGGCAATCATACTGCGCGTTCCTTTCTGGTAAGTTTGCGTATTGCACCGCGTTTACGGCCCTATGCTAAACCGACATCCTCGTTGGCTCAACACGCACGGCCTGACACGGTGCCGAAAACCCACCCGCGTTTCGCATAAATTTTCGGGTCCCAACCCACCCGCGTTTAGGTTTTGAAAAGGATTTCAAGGCAACGTCGCCTCAGCCCTCCTAGAAAGGTTCGCTGATGACCACGTCCTGCCTGACCCGCCGTCCCGCCCAAAAACCTCGCAATCAGCCCTCTGCCCCCAAATACGCACCGCCTGCCCAGCCAGAACTGTGGACGCAAGATCTGTCGGCGGCCCTGAACCTGATGCACAGCAGGCAATACAGGCAAGCATTGGTGCTGGCCGCTGCGCTAAAGCGGCTTTATGGCGACCGGCGTGAACTGACGCAGATGATCACGACCTGCCGCAGCCATCTGGGCGCGTCCGCGTAAATCAATCCAACCGCATCGCATAGCCCGCATCGCCATAATGCCCACCAATCCATCGCAAGATGGAACGCGGCAAGGTCCTGATACATTAACCACAATCTAGGCGCGCTAGTGCTTCCAAAAGCACCATATCTGCCATATGGTTCGCCCTAATGTGGCCCCGGCAAAAGCGGGGGAGTAGAAGGGACAGCTAGAAATGGCGCATATTATCGTCGTCGGAAATGAAAAAGGCGGAGCGGGCAAATCAACCGTTTCAATGCATGTGGCGACTGCGCTCGCGCGGATGGGTCACCGGATCAGTGTGTTGGACCTTGACCTGCGCCAGCGCACCTTTGGTCGGTACATCGACAATCGTGAATCATTTCTTGCGTCAGCCGAACTTGATCTGCCGTCCCCCACGATGCACGAACTGCCCGAGGTCGAGGCCGATGCCCTCAAGCCCGGCGAAAACATCTATGATCACCGTCTCAGCGCCGCCATTGCCGAACTGGAACCGGTCAGCGACTTTATCCTGATCGACTGCCCCGGATCGCACACTCGGCTGAGCCAAGTCGCGCATTCACTGGCCGACACACTGATCACCCCCCTGAATGACAGCTTTATCGATTTTGATCTGCTGGCCCATACTGACGCAACCGGCGACAAGATCACCGGCCCATCGGTCTATTCCGAAATGGTCTGGAATGCGCGGCAGTTGCGCGCCCAAGCGGGCCTTGCCCCGATTGACTGGATCGTTGTGCGCAACCGCATGGGGGCGCAGCGCATGGTCAACAAAGACAAGATGGAGCGCGCGATTGCCAACCTTAGCAAGCGGATCGGCTTTCGGATTGCCCCCGGCTTTAACGAGCGGGTTATTTTCCGCGAGCTGTTCCCGCGCGGGCTGACCCTGCTGGACCTCAAAGATATTGGCGTCAAGCAGCTCAACATCTCGAACGTGGCGGCCCGTCAAGAACTGCGCGACCTGATGAAGGCCCTCAACCTGCCGGGCGTTGAAATCAATTTCTGATCGGTTTTCGGCGGGACAGGGCCACCATATTTGACGCAAATAGCGCCAAAATCACCAGCCCCCCGCCGATCAACGCATAACCGCCCGGATCTTCGCCCACGACAGCCCAGACCAATAGCGGTGCCAGCACCGATTCCAAAAGCACCAACAGGCCGACCTCGGCCGAGGTAATGTAGCGCGGGCCAAGCGCCAACAACACCGAACTGACCATGATGAAAACACCGTGGCCCAGTACCAATGGCGCTTGGTCAGCGGGCATGGCAAGCGGTGCCGCAAACGGGGCGATCAGCAACGCCGCGATCAAATAGGATAGGCCTGCCCCCGGCACCATGGACACGGCCTTGGCATGGCGCGCCGCCGTCAACCCAGCTGCAAACAAGGCGGACACGGCCAAAGCAAGCAGATCCCCCGCCAAACTGGCATGCCCCGTGTGACCCGACCCATAGGCGATAAACGCCATGCCCACCATGACAGCAGCAATCGTGATCAACATCCGGCGGCTTATCGGTTCTGCCAGAAAAATACGGCTATAGATCGCCGCGAAAACCGGCAGCGATGCGATGATGAATACCACATTGGCGACCGAGGTCAGGCTGACAGCCAAGACAAACAATACGCCGCTCGCCCCTGTGCCGACCATATATATCGCGCCGTAGCGCCCGGTTCTCAACACTGCTTGAAACGGCCCTGGGCCCTTGGCCCAAAATATCCACCCGCAGATAAGCCCGCCAGCCACCACCAACCGCCAAAAGGCGATCGTCAGCGCGGGCGCATCAATCAGCCGCACAAACAGCGAATCCGGCACCACACAAAGGACGCCGATCAAGGTAACTAGAAATCCACGGGCTTGATCATTCATGTGCTATCGGTGACGCCGAACCGCGCTCAAGTAAAGCCCGCTGGAAATTTGGCCGACAGCGCCACCAGCATCTTTTTCAGCGCAACACGGTCGTCCGGGCCAAGGCCTGCCGTCAGGTCGCCATCATAGCGCTGCGCCACCTGATGCAGGTCGGCATAGGCCGCCTGCCCCTGTGCCGTCAGGGCCAGGTGTTCGACCCTGCGGTCAGCATCGTCGCGGGTCCGCGTCACAAAGCGGCGCTCGGCCAGTCTTTGTACCGCGCGGCTGATCTTGGTCTTGTGCATATTGGCGCGCGCGCCGATCTCGCTTGCCGTCATGCGCCCGTATAGCCCCAGATGAAACAGGACCCGCCATTCGGTTCGCAGCATGCCATAGCGGTCTTTATAGATTTTCTGGAACTCCAGACTGCTGGCCTCGGCTGCTTGGTTCAGCAGATAGGGCAGGAACTGGGTAAGGTCGAAATCGGCGTCTGACATGTAAGGGACCGCTTGTTAGTTACAAAAACAACTATTACAAACGCAACAGATTTTGCAAGGGAGGCTTTTGTGAACCGCCAAGTAACCCCATCCGACCTGACAACCGCCACCAGCCCGATGGGAACCACCGCTGGCTATATGCCCGGTTTCGGCAATGACTTTGAAACCGAAGCATTACCCGGTGCCCTGCCCCAAGGCATGAACAGCCCCCAAAAATGCAACTATGGCCTGTATGGTGAACAGCTGTCGGGCACGGCGTTCACCGCGCCCAGCCACCAGAACGAACGCACATGGTGCTACCGCATCCGCCCGTCGGTAAAGCATTCACACCGTTATGAAAAAATCGACCTGCCGTATTGGAAATCCGCGCCGCATATCCCGCAGGACGTGACCAGCCTTGGCCAATATCGCTGGGATCCGGTGCCGCATTCAACCGACAGGCTCACTTGGCTTACCGGCATGCGGACCATGACAACCGCAGGCGATGTGAATACCCAAGTCGGCATGGCCAGCCACATCTACCTGGTCACTGACAGCATGGTTGATGCGTATTTCTACTCCGCCGATAGCGAAATGCTGATCGTCCCCCAAGAGGGCCGGTTGCGGTTTTGCACCGAACTGGGCGTGATCGACCTAGAGCCCAAGGAAATCGCGATCATCCCGCGCGGTTTGGTCTACCGCGTCGAAGTCATCGAAGGCCCAGCGCGCGGTTTTGTCTGCGAAAACTACGGTCAGAAATTCGAACTCCCCGGTCGTGGCCCCATTGGCGCAAACTGCATGGCCAACCGCCGTGACTTCAAAACGCCGGTCGCAGCGTTCGAAGACCGCGATGCGCCCTCAACCGTGACAATCAAATGGTGCGGACAATTCCACGAGACAAAGATCGGCCATTCCCCCTTGGACGTCGTTGCGTGGCACGGCAATTACGCACCCGTTAAATACGACCTGCGCACCTATTGCCCCGTGGGCGCTGTGCTCTTCGACCATCCCGATCCGTCGATCTTCACCGTGCTAACCGCCCCCTCGGGCGTCGAAGGCACGGCAAATATCGACTTTGTGCTGTTCCGCGAACGCTGGATGGTCGCCGAAGATACCTTTCGCCCGCCATGGTACCACAAAAACGTCATGTCCGAACTGATGGGCAACATCTATGGGCAGTACGATGCCAAACCCAAAGGGTTCATCCCGGGTGGTATGTCGCTGCACAATATGATGCTGCCCCACGGCCCTGATAAAAATGCGTTCGAGGGCGCATCGAACGCCGATCTAAAGGCGGAAAAGCTCGACAACACCATGTCGTTCATGTTCGAAACGCGTTTCCCCCAACACCTCACCGAATTCGCCGCGAAAGAGGCCCCCCTGCAGGATGACTACATCGATTGCTGGGACAGCCTCGAGAAAAAGTTCGACGGCACATCGGGCAAGAAATAGACTTTGGCCCAAGGGTCGCGCAGACATATTAATTCAAGGACAGATTATGACATTGCTCACTTCATGGGTGGAAAGCGCGAACAGCGCCGATACTGATTTTCCGCTCAACAACCTGCCCTACGGCGTATTTTCGACCGACAGCCTTGAACCGCGCTGCGGTGTTGCAATTGGCGATATGGTACTGGATATGGCCGCGGTTGAGGCAGAAGACCTAATCCTGCTGCATTTTGATCCCGTGTTCGATGTGCCCTATTGGAACGACGTGATGGATCTGGGGCCTGACGCATGGGCCAAGCTGCGGTCACAACTGACTGAACTTCTCGCCACTGGCAGCCCCGATCAGGCCAAAGTCGCGCCGCATCTTGTGCCCATGTCCGAAATCCGCCTGCACATGCCCCTCGTTGTGTCTGAATACACCGATTTCTACGCAGGCCGTCACCACGCCACCAACGTCGGCACGATGTTTCGCGGGGCAGAAAACGCGCTGCCGCCGAACTGGCTGCATATCCCCATCGGCTATAACGGCCGCGCCTCGACTGTGGTTGTTTCAGGCACCGACATCCATCGGCCCAATGGCCAGCTCAAAGCACCGGACGCTGACACGCCAACCTTCGGCCCCTGCAAACGCCTAGATATCGAGCTTGAGATGGGGGCAATCGTCGGGACATCGACCGACATGGGCGACACCATCAGCGTGGCCGAAGCGGATGAAATGATCTTTGGCTATGTGCTGCTCAACGACTGGTCGGCGCGCGACATCCAGGCGTGGGAATACCAGCCGCTCGGCCCATTTCAGGCCAAAGCCTTTGCAACGTCGATCTCCCCCTGGATCGTAACAAGCGCAGCACTTGAGCCGTTCCGCACCTCTACGCCCGAACGTGAAAAGCAACTCCTGCCCTACCTGCAAGAACCCAAGCCGATGCTCTATGACGTCGACCTAAGCGTGTTGATCCAACCCGACGGCGGCGAACAAGAAGTCCTCGCGCGCACCAACTACAACACAATGTACTATTCGGCACCGCAACAACTGGCGCATCACGCCTCCTCCGGCTGCTCCATGAACGCCGGCGATTTGCTTGGTTCCGGCACGATCTCCGGCCCCGAAAAACACGAACGCGGCAGCCTGCTGGAACTTAGCTGGGGCGGCAAGGAACCGATCACCCTGTCAGACGGTACCACCCGCAGCTTTGTCGAGGACGGCGATACCATGATCCTCACCGGCCACGCCCAAGGCGACGGTTACCGCATCGGGTTCGGGGCCTGCGCTGGCACCATCCTCCCCGCCAAACCGCAGCGCTAACCTGCTTCATTTTGCCAAATAAACTCCCGCCGGAGGCTCCAACAATCGCCCCGCGCGCAGACACCCGATAAAGGAATACAAATGTCCAAGAAATTCGCCTCCCAAGGGGACATGACCGAAAAGAAAATCTCCTTTACCGAAGTGGGCAAAGACCTATGGGCCTTCACCGCCGAGGGCGACCCTAATTCTGGCGTGATCATCGGCGATGACAGCGTCATGATCATCGAGGCGCAGGCGACCCCGCGACTTGCCAATAAAGTCATCGAAAAGGTCCGTGAAGTCACCGACAAGCCCATCACCCATGTGGCACTCACCCACTACCACGCCGTGCGCGTCCTCGGGGCCTCTGCCTTCAACGCCGACCAAATCATCATGTCGGAAATGGCACGCGGTATGGTCAATGAACGCGGGCAAGAGGATTGGGACAGCGAATTCCAACGTTTCCCCCGCCTGTTCGAAGGCCACGAATCCATTCCCGGCCTGACCTATCCCACAACCACCTTCAACGACCGCATGACCGTCTACCTCGGCAATCGCCGCGTTGACCTGATGCACCTTGGCCGCGCGCATACTGCAGGCGATATCGTCGTCCATGTCCCCGATGAAAACGTCATGTTTACGGGCGACATCGTCGAATACCATTCCGCCTGCTACTGCGGTGACGGGTATTTCGCCGATTGGGGCAACACGTTGGACGCGATCAAAGCCTACGATGTCGATGCCATCGCCCCCGGTCGTGGTGACGCGTTGGTCGGCCGTGACATGGTAAACGCCGCCATCGAGAATACCCGCGATTTCGTCGAAAGCACCTATCGCCCTGCTGCTCGCGTTGCAGCACGCAATGGCACGCTCAAAGACGCATGGGACGCCGTGCGCGCCGAGTGTGATCCGAAATTTGCCGACTACGCGATCTACGAACATTGCCTGCCGTTCAACGTCGCCCGGGCCTATGACGAGGCCCGCGGGATCAGCCACCCCCGCATCTGGACCGACAAGCGCGACATAGAGATGTGGGAAGAATTGCAAAGCTAAACCCGTCATGGCCTATGATTACGCCCCCTTCCCCTACACGCCCCCGCCGGGCCTGACGCGCCCCGAACCCCGCCATCCGGTGGTGATCGTCGGCGCGGGTCCCATCGGCTTGGCGATGGCGATTGATCTGGCCCAACGCGGCACGGCTTCGGTCGTGCTGGATGACAACAACGTGGTATCCATCGGCTCGCGCGCGATTTGTTGGGCCAAGCGGAGCCTTGAGATTTTTGACCGTCTTGGCATTGGCGAACGGATGCTGGCCAAGGGGGTCACTTGGAAAGTCGGGCGTAATTTTCACGGGGAAAATCAGGTCTACGCTTTCGATCTGCTGCCCGAACCGGGTCACAAGTACCCCGCCTTCATCAACCTGCAGCAATATTACGTTGAACAGTACCTCGCCGAACGTGCCCAAGAATTCCCCGATCTGATCAACCTGCGCTTCCTCAACAAGGTCACAAATCACACTGATCACGGCGACCATGTCACCCTCGACATCACCACCCCCGACGGCGACTACACACTCGAAGCCGACTACTATCTCGCCTGCGACGGCGCAGGATCGGCGACACGCACCCGCATGAACCTCCCCTTCAACGGCCAAACGTTCGAGGAACACTTCCTGATTGTTGACGTCGAAATGGAAACCTCCCCCTTTGGCAGCGACGACACGCCCGAACGCTGGTTCTGGTTCAACCCGCCGTTCCACAACGGCCAATCCGCCCTACTGCACAAACAGCCCGACAACATCTACCGCATCGACCTGCAACTTGGCCCCGACACCGACCCCAAGGAAGAAGCGGCCGAAGCCAAAGTCATCCCCCGCATCAAGGCCATTGTCGGCGACACACCCTTTCGCCTTGATTGGATGAGCGTCTATAAATTTCGCTGTGCCAAGCTGGACCGCTTCGTGCATAACCGCGTGATCTTTGTGGGTGACAGCGCCCATGTGGTCAGCCCCTTTGGCGCGCGCGGCGGCAATGGCGGCATTCAGGACGTGGATAATCTGGGCTGGAAACTCGCCGCAGTCTTACAAGGCAAAGCCCGCCAACCACTTATCGAAAGCTACAACATCGAACGGGTCCACGGCTCCGCAGAAAACATACTCAACTCGTCGCGCGCCACCAATTTCATGACCCCCAAATCCTCAGTCGAGGCCCTCTTTCGTGATCAGGTTCTACACCTTGCCGCCGAACACCCCTTTGCGCGCAAACTGATCAACTCGGGCCGGCTGTCGCAGCCCTGCGACCTCTCCGCATCACCATTGCAAACCACGGGGGCCGCGCCCGTGCCGCCGGGCACCGCGTTGATCGACGCTCCCCTTCATGACGGGCAGGGGCAAACATGGCTGCTGACCGTAACCCACGGCGATTTTACCCTTCTTACCGCCAGCCCGATGCCACTGCCCGATATCGCGGGCATTGCGCGCTTTGGCATCAATCAATCTGCAGATTACCCCTGCTACCGCGCCACGGATGGCCACGCCGAAACCCGCTACGGTACAGATAAAATCTATCTCCTGCGTCCCGACGGCCATGTCTGCGCCGTCTTCGACACACCCGACCCCGCCGCAATCATCGCGGCCCGCGACCGCGCCCTCGGAGCAATAATATGATCCTCGACGATAACCTCGGCCCAGATGCAGACAGCTTTTACAATGCGCTGATGGATACCCATGCCGGTTTGACCGACGCGCAAAGCCATGCCCTTAACGCACGGCTCGTGCTGATCTTCGCAAACGAAATCGGTAATCTGGACAGACTCGAAAACCTGCTCGCCACCGCAGGGCAAACCACCTCGTCCTGACTTCTCTGGCTCATAAATATCCCCGCCGGAGGCACTCATCTGCCCTTGGCAGATGCCAAAAATCATATGGCGCAGCGCGCCGCATTTTCCTCATTTCCGAGGCTTTACGGGCTAATCTCCGGCTACAGCCTTGACGCATGGCAATGCAAAGTTGACACTCAACCGACCAAACCTAGGTTCAACTAGGCGACAAGCGCAGATCAACTGCATCACCAACCCTGCGGCCACAGCCAAGGGGGCGAACGTGGAAAGCGGCAAAAGCCGCAGCCACACCAACAGAGAGGAAGATCATGAGTTTTTTGACCCGTACCGGTAAGCCCCTGCCAGAGGCCATTCTAAAATCAGCCGAGGCCGCCAAGGCTGATCCGGTAAACCGACGCGAATTTCTGGCACTGGCCAGCGCATTTGGCGCAACCACTGCCACCGCTTATGCAATGATTGGTCTGCCCACCCCTGCCAGCGCCGCCGCCCACAAAGAAGGCGGTACAGTACGCATGCAGATGGAAGTGCGCGCCCTCAAAGATCCGCGTACCTATGACTGGTCGCAAATCGCAAACTTCTCGCGCGGGTGGCTCGAATACCTCGCGATCTGGGAAAATGACGGCACGTTTACCCCGGCCTTGCTGGAAAGCTGGGAGATTAACGACGACGCCACCGAATATACACTGAACGTTCGTAAGGGCGTAACCTGGAACAATGGCAACGCCTTTACCGCCGCCGACGTGGTGCGCAACATCGAAGGTTGGTGTGACAAATCCGTCGAAGGCAACTCAATGGCTGGCCGTTTCGCGACCCTGATCGACGAGGGCACAGGAAAAGCAATCGAAGGGTCCATCGTTGCGGTCGATGATCACACCGTCAAACTGATGCTGCCGCGTCCGGACATCACCTTGATCCCCGGCATGGCCGATTACCCTGCTGCAATCGTTCCCGAAGGGTTCGACGCCGAAACCATGCTGGACAATCCTGTTGGCACAGGTGCCTACCTGCCTGAATCTCTTGAGGTCGGCGTGAAAAGTGTCTTGGTCAAGAACCCCGATCACACATGGTGGGGCACCGACGTATATGGCGGCCCCTACATCGACCGGCTTGAATATATCGATTACGGTACAGACCCCTCCGCCTTTGTTGCGGCAGCCGAGGCGGACGAGATCGACGCGACCTATTCCATTGAGGGTGAATTCATTGACGTGTTCGGCACGCTTGATGGCTGGAACGAAAACGAAATCGCCACTGCGGCAACCATCGTAATCCGTCCCAACCAGCTTGCCGAGGTGGACGGCATGAAGCCATACGCAGATGCGCGGGTCCGTCAGGCGATTATGATGGCCGTTGATAACGCCGTCCTGCTTGAACTGGGCTATGCGGGGCGCGGTCTGGTCGCCGAAAACCACCATGTCGGCCCGATGCACCCCGAATATGCGGAACTACCCCCGCGCAAGGTCGATCCTGCCGCCGCTAAGGCGCTGATGGACGAGGCGGGCATGGCCGATTTCGAACACGAGCTGTTCTCGATCGACGATGCATGGCGCAAAGACACCACCGATGCGGTTGCCGCGCAATTGCGTGATGCGGGCATCAAGGTAAAGCGGACAATTCTGCCCGGTTCGACCTTCTGGAACGACTGGACGAAATACCCGTTCTCGTCGACCAACTGGAACGCGCGGCCTTTGGGCGTGCAAATCTGGGCGCTGGCCTATCGTTCTGGCGAAGCATGGAATGAATTCGGCTGGTCCAACCCCGAATTCGACGCCCTGCTGACCAAAGCACTGTCGGTTGCCGACGTTGAAAAACGCCGTGCGATCATGGCCGAAGGTGAAGCGTTGATCCAAAGCGAAGGCGTGACGATCCAGCCCTATTGGCGGTCGCTGTATAACCACACCAAAGAAGGTCTGGTTGGCGCGAACCACCACATCGGGTTCGAATACCACCCGGCACGTATGGCGTGGACCATGTAATCACGTCCATAAAATTTTGGGAAAGGGGCCGCGTTTTCGTGGCCCCTTTTTTCGTTGCGCGTTAGAAAAGCAGGGACAAGGCAGGCGATGGTGCCCAAAGCGTAGGGTGGATCACTTGCAGGTCTCGCAAGCGCTGTTCCAACGCCGCCTGCCCCATTGATCGCGCACGCGCGATGATGTCCGGCAGCCCCAATTTGTAAAACGCCAGTTGATCCAGCTCTTGCGGCGTCACGCCGCTTTGCAACATGCCACTGGCCGCATTCATCACCCCGACAATCAAAGCGTCTGCGGCTTCCGCCGCCGTAAGCGGCATCTGATCTATCTGGGCAAAGCGGGCTTCTTCGACGACCATATCCTCCATCAGCGGGTCGATCACAGCACCGCCACCACCGGGATACCGATACCAGCCGACCCCAATAGACCGCCCCAATCGCCCCTCGCGGACCATGCGGTCGGCAACCAAAAGATCGGTGCCCGCCGCCCTGCGCCGTGCAAACGCGACGTCCAAACCAATATGGTCCTGCGCCTTCAAAAGCCCCTCGCGGAACCCCGCATGTTCCAGCGCTTCGTCCAGCTCCCACGGGGTCACGCCCACAAGCAAAAGCCGGTCCACCAACGCGAGGGCCGCGTCTTGCAAGACAGTGCCCGCGAACGCATCCCCTCTGCTTTGCATGAACGGTACATTCAGGGATTTTACAAACTCCACGGCCATTCGGCGGGCGTCGGCGGAGGCGCTGCCAAAACTGAGTTCTACCAATCGTGGGTCCAGTAAATCCATCGACACCGCGTGCGCAGGATCAGTAAGCCCAACCAGCGACTGCGGCCCATCCAGAACCACACCCAATGCGCCCTGCAGCGCTTGGCCAGCGTTCGCAGCACGGCTAACAAACACGTCGCAGTGCATCGGCACGGCGCTGTCCACACGCATATCCAGATCAGGCAATCGCCGCCCAAGAACCGCGCCCACACGGGCCGCGTCTCCCGGGTCAGGCTCTATCACGCTGACGGTCAAACCGGCCTTGGACAAGACGTGGATCAAATCGGCACTCGCCGTGCCCAGATCGTATAGAACCACATGCCTGTGCGCTGACGCTGTCACCCGTCAAGCACATCCAGAAAATGCCGCTTTTCGATAATACGCAGCAGGTCCTTAAGCGATGCCTTTACGGGGCGGTTTGACGTGTTGATCTGCGCATCCGCACGCTCGTACAGCGGGGTGCGGGTATCCAGCAGGTTCTTCAGCTGCGTCATCGCGGCGGGGTTGCCTTCCATCGGGCGCACATCACCTTGGGCGCGCACGCGCTGCATATATTCCGCAGGGCTAGTGTGGACCCAGATCGTATGGAACCGCTGCAATAGCCGGGTATAGGTCGTTTTCTCGGCGACGATGCCACCGGCGACGGCAAGGATCATTTTGTCATGCTTGGCACCGACCCGCTCTAACGCCTCGGCCTCAAGCTCGCGATATCCCTCTTGCCCGTACAGCGCCATCACCTCGGCGATTGGCATGTCGGATGCGGCCTCGATCTCTTTGTTCAGCTCAACAAAGGGCAGCCCCAGCGCATCACCCGCCAACTTGCCCAATGTCGATTTCCCGGCACCACGCAAACCGATAAGACAGATGCGACCCGCCCGCAGTTCCGTCTTGCTTTGCGCGAACAATAACGCACGCACCTGTTGCTGCACGTCAGCGTTCGCCTTGCTGAAAACCTGCGCAATCCGCTCTGCATCCCGATCAAGCGGTATGGTCTCTGCCAGCAACGCCTCGATCTTAAGCTCAAGCGCACCGGCTACCCGCTGCAACAAAATGACCGAGATATTGCCTTCCCCCGCCTCAAGCTGAGCAAGATAACGCGGTGACACGCCTGACATCTCGGATAAAACGCGGCGCGGCAAACCCCGAGATTTTCGCGCCTCTCGCACCCGAACGGCGATCCGCTTGATCAGCTCTTCGCCGGGGGTGGACGGGGGGTGAATATCGGGCATAAGCATCCATTAATGAACAATAATGCAAGATTAACCCCCATCCCTGTGGGATCAACAAAAATCTGCAAAAAAGTGCATTAAGCGTCGCGGATCAGCGGTTCGACTACTTTGCGAATACGATCAGGCGCGGGCATGCTTTTGAAAACGTCCGCTTGGGTAAACACACAGGTAAAGCTGCCCGTGAAACACAGCACATTATTCTGATAGGCTTTCATCCCGAAGGTGATCGATTTCTCGCCCAGCCGCGTCGGATAGGTCTCGCACATCAGACGGTGGCGCGGGGTGACGGGACTGCTGAAATCCATCGACAGGTTCACAAAGGGCGTGCCCATATTGCGATCGATTTCCATCTGAAACCAACCTTCACCGTCGAAATGCTCTTCCCACCACGCGTTAATCGCATCCAGGGCGAACCAAGGCAAACGGGCGGTATATGCAATCTGCGCCGGGTCGCAATCGCCCCATGTTACGCGAATTTCATGAACAAAAGGCGTGTCGGTCATTCAGTAGGTTTCCACATGGTAACGGCCGTCTTCACGCATGGTGTCGCGCAACGCTTCCCATTGCTGCCCCATGCTTTCGGCGATTGAAGTCATCGCCCTTTCAACACCTTCCTCCATGCCCCGCAACCCGCAGATATAAATATAGGTGTGATCGTCGGCCAACAATTCCGCGACGGTTTCCTGCTCGGCGATAATCCGGTCCTGCACATATTCCTTGTCTGTACCCGCCTCGCGACTGAACACCAGATGCTGTTTCATCAGGCTTTCCGGTATCTTCTTGAGCGGGCCGAAATACGGCAGGCTTTGCGGCGTGCGCGCACCAAAGAACATGGTCATCCCACCTGTCGCGCCACTGCGCTGGCGCTGCATGGTAAAGGCACGCATGGGTGCGGAACCGGTGCCTGTACAGATCAGCAGCAAATGCGCTTGCGGATCGCTTGGCATCAGGAATGTCGCGCCAAAGGGGCCTGTCACCTCGACCTCGGCCCCGGTCTCGAGATCGCACAGATAGTTCGACGCCAGCCCCTTATCCTCGCGTTTCACCGTAAGCGAGATGTTGTGGTAACCGGGGCGCTCACCGTCCCGCGGGCTTGAGATCGAATAAAGCCGTGGCAGATGCGCGTTGCCCTCGGCATCGGTGCCGGGGGGGATGATGCCGACCGATTGCCCTTCAAGCACCGGAAACGGCAGCGCGCCGGGGTCAAGGATGATGTGGCGCACGTCATGGTCAGGGTCGTCGGTCAGACGGTAATTGCCCTGCACCTTCATCTTGGCAGGCTTGCCAAGGTTGTACATGTTGACCGCTGGCTTGCTGGCCGTCAGGGGGGCTATGGCCTTACCACCCGCGCCTTTATGCGCTTCGGCCAGCAGTGCCGCGATTGGGTCCACGGCCCCCTCGTCCGACAATGGGGCGGGTGCGGCGATGTCTTCCTGATCGGGCAGTTCGTCCATCTCGAACTGCTGTTCCAGCGTATAGGGCGTATCGACCACGCGCCATTCGTCGATCGACCCAGTCGGGCAGACCGGAATGCAATCCATGCAAAAGTTGCAGGCGTCGAAATTCACAACGACGTTGTTGTCGTCATGCTCAATCGCGCCCACCGGACAGGTCATTTCGCAGGTATAGCACCGGATACAGATCTCGGGGTCGATGAGGTGCTGTTTGACGGGCTGGTTCATGGCGAATGCTCCTGCGGCTTTATGTGCGGATGGGCGGACCAAAGCCCACCCACCGTTGTTATCTGCGTAGGGTGGGTACAACCCACCGCGCGCTCTAGGCCATGTGCAACTTTACATATTCAAAGTCGCCCGGCTTGTTATCGATGCCAACTTTGGGTGCGGCGATCCAGCTGGCGTATTTGCCCGGCTCATAGCACGGTACCATCAACGACTGGATATAATCACCATCGGCCTTGGTCGGCAGCCATTCGTCTTTGCGTTTATGCCATTCATCCGACGACATGATATTACCATCGGGGTCAACAGCCACGGCGCTGAACACGCCAATCTGACGGTGGAACCCTTCGTGCGGCATCTTGAACGCATAATCGACACCCGCTTTGGCAATCTGCTTGTTCCAGCGCCCGACACCGCCTGCGGCATCACGCACATAGTCATCGCGCAGACGCATATTGATCGCGGTTAGCGCAGGCACGTCTTCGGTAACGATCTTGCCATCTTTGACCGATGTGACCGCATAGGTATCGTTTTGCAGCTTGTGATCGTCGTCGATCCGCTGCTCCATATACCGGCCTTTGATACCGTAGTTGAACGCATTCGCCGCGTTGGTTGATACCTCTTGCCCGAACAGATCCAGTGACAACGTATAGTGCAGGTTCAGCTTTTTCTGGATCGTGGGCAGGTCGATCACGCCCAAGTCGCGGATTTTATTGATGTCGTAGGGGTCGGTGATGCCCGCCTTGTTCATCGCCTCAAGCGTGGCTTGAATGGTGCGCCCCACGCCGGTTTCACCGACAAACATGTGGTGCGCTTCTTCGGTCAGCATAAAGCGGCAGGTGCGCGACAACGGGTCAAAGCCCGACTGCGCAAGGCTTTCCAACTGCATCTTGCCGTCGCGGTCGGTGAAATAGGTGAACATGAAAAACGACAGCCAATCCGGCGTTTCCTCGTTAAACGCGCCCAGCATGCGCGGGCTGTCATCCGACCCCGAGGACCGCACCAGCAAGTCATCGGCTTCTTCACGGCCATCACGGCCAAAGTACTTTTGCAGCAGATAGACCATCGCCCAAAGGTGGCGACCTTCCTCTACGTTGACTTGGAACAGGTTGCGCATGTCGTAAAGCGACGGCGCGGTCAGCCCAAGGAAGCGTTGCTGTTCGACCGATCCCGGCTCGGTATCGCCTTGGATCACAATCAGGCGCTTCAGCATATTGCGGTATTCGCCGGGCACTTCTTGCCACGCGGGTTCGCCGTAATGCTCACCCATCGGGATTTTACGATCTTCCACGGCGGGGGCCAGCAAAACACCCCAGCGGTATTCGGGCATCTTTACATAATCGAACTTTGCCCAGCCTTTCGGGTCAACTGACACGGCGGTGCGCAGATACACCATCGATTCCTGAAAGTTCTGAGGGATCAGATCATTCCACCAGTTGATGTACCCTGGATGCCATTTCTCCAGCGCTTTCAGCACCTTCTTATCCTGGCTCAGATTCACGTTGTTCGGAATCTGAGTGTCGTAGCTTACGTTGATTAGGTCGATCATTGATTTCCTCCTCGTGGGGTCAAAATCTTTCAAAGATTTTGGGTCGGATTTTTTGAAAAAATCCGTGCCCGTTACACACGTTCCATATTGTATTCACCGCGCACGCCTGTGCCGTAACGTTGCAGCGCGCCATCTGGGCCAACGGCATTTGGACGTTGGAAAATCCAGTTCTGCCATGCGGTCAGACGGCCAAATATGCGGGTCTCCATGGTTTCGGGGCCAGCAAAGCGCAGGTTCGCCTCCATCCCCGTCATGGCATCGGGGCTAAAGCTGGCGCGCTCCTCCATGAACAGGCGCACCTCATCCTCCCAATCGATGTCGTCATAGACATAAGTGACCAGTCCGGCCTCGTCGGCGGCATCGGCCTCAAGCGGTTGCCCCTTCAATCCCTCAAGCGTCGCGATATCCTCGGGCGTGCCCAAGAACCGCGTTTCAAGCCGGGTCAGGTCGTTGCCCATTTTATAGGTGCCGAAGTTGCCGTCGGTCAGGGTCACCGTTGCAAGGGGCCGGTTATCGCCGTCAAATTCCTCAAGCATCATATAGCTGCGATCCACGGCCCACAGCAGTTCGGCCAAGGGGCCGGCGAAACACGATCCGTGTTCGACAATCGCAACCAAACTGCGCGAGGTCATATCGACCCGCTTCAACACGCGCTTCCAATATTGCAGGATTTCATTGGCCAGCCAGTGGTCCTTGTTGGCCAGCAACAGCGCCTCGTGTGCGACGACAAGTTCTGGGTCGCCTTGGGTCTGGAATTCGATCAGGCCCAGTTCTTTTTCATTATTGCGCAGGTGAAGGATCGCGTCGTCCAGTTCACGCGCGCAGCGCAATATCCACGCGTCTGCGCCTTGGGCCGTCAGCGCATCCATATCGGCAGGGGCAGCTGCATCCGGCCCTTTGATCGTCACCGTCGCCCGCTTTGCACCGCGGTTCAGGACCACTTCCACCGTGGAATAGGTAATGCCATCCGCCGTGAAACTCCGTGCGAGGGGTGTCAGCTCGATACCCTGCGCCACATCTGCCTTGGTTGAATTGGCGGCCATTTCCTGCGCGCGCTCAACCACCATTTCATCGAATTTCGAGTTGGGGATCACCTCGTCGACCAAACGCCATTCCTTGGCGCGCTTGCCCTTCACCCCCTCCTCGATCGAGCAGAACACATCGGCGCGGTCGCGGCGAACCTTGCGCTTGTCGGTGACGCGCGTCAGGCCGCCTGTGCCGGGTAAAACCGCCAGCAGGGGCACTTCTGGCAGGGCAACCGAGGATGTGCTGTCGTCGGTCAGCATGATGTGATTGCACGCCAGCGCCAACTCGTATCCTCCGCCCGCGCAGGCCCCTTTGACCGCGCAGATATAGTTCTGACCACTGTCGGCCAGCGCTGCCTCGTAGGTATTACGCGTCTCGTTGGTGAACTTACAAAAGTTAACCTTGTGGCTATGCGCAGCGCCGCCAAGCATGCGAATATTAGCACCAGCGCAAAACACCTTTTCCTTGGCCGATTGCATCACCACGACTTTGACCTCCGGGTGCTCAAACCGCATCCGCTGCACAATATCGGACAATTCGATATCGACGCCCAGATCATAGGAATTCAGCTTCAGCTCATAGCCTTCGAACAGCCCACCCTTTTCATCCACGTCCATATAAAGGTTCGCGACGGGACCATCATATTCGATCTTCCAATGACGGTATTTTGACGGATCAGTTTGGAAATCGATAATCTTGGTCACAGGCAGTCCCCCCTCGTGGTCCGGTGATATGCTGCATCACAGTACCGGCTGTTTGTTAGATAGATGCGCAATATGGCAGGATACTGCCATATATTTCTGGATTCATTCTAAATATATGCACATTTTATGCATCATATCGCAATTCAATCTGATCTCGGGTCTCATGAACCCAAGCCTCAATATCACGCAGCCTAAGGCCCAGAATCGTTTCAGCCGCCCCGCATTGCCGCAAAAGATCGTCCACCATGGCGCATAGCCTGCGGGCCGCGTTCGGTTTTCCCATCCGGATTTTCAGCCGTGCATTCGCCAGTTGGATCATCCCCTGTATGATGGCCCGTTCCGGCGAAGGATCCGGTGCACGCATCCAAACCGCCTCAAGAACCTCGTGGCATTCCCAAAAATACCCGTCATGGAAATAGAACAGCCCAACCTGCCAAGCCTCGGTCTGGCCCAGCAGCTCAATCGGCGTCTCCTCGGTCACACTTGCCTTGATGTGATCGAACCAATCCTCGGGATGGCGCGCGTTCAGGCCCGGCACATGTGCATGCGGAGGGACCGAAACGCCCACCGCTTAAGCGACCTGAACGATTTCACGCTCGATCCGGTCCAGCCGGGCGCAAAATTCGCGGATCGCATCCAAACTGGCATGGGGTTGGTCCATGTGCGGGGCATGGCCACAATTGTCCAAAATGGCCGTTTCAACAGGTGAATATATTCGCGTCTCGATCTCTTCGATTTGCGCCAACGTGCCATAAGGATCATCACGCCCCTGAATGGCCAGAACCGGAATGCGCAGATGGTCGATGCTGTCGCCGACATTCCATGCCTCGAATTTCGGATCGGTCCAGGCGTCGTGCCAGCCCCGAAACGCCACATCGACATTGCTGTGATACTTGGCCAGCTTCTGCTTAAGATCGCCATCGTTATAGGCGTCGCCAGCCGACCTGATCGCCCTCAACCCGCCCGGTTCGGTAAAGAAATGAGGGGCCATCAGGATCAGCGACCGGATGCGCATATCCGACACGGAACCGGCATAGATCGTGGCAATCGTGGCACCATCGGAATGGCCCAGTAAAATCGCGTGCTCGACGCCGGCCGCGTCCAACACATCGCCAAGCGATTGTTCGGCCTCGCGGGTCATGTAATCCAGCGGGCGCGGCAAATCGACGGGATCAGACGCCCCATAGCCCGCCCGCGAATAGGCCAGCACACCAAAGCCGGTGGCATCAACCAAGGCCTGCGGAAAATCGCGCCAGAGCGCGACACTGCCCAACCCCTCATGCAAAAGCACAAGCGTTGGCGCATCCGCAGGCTTCGGCCCCCATGCGGCGTATTCCAGTGATTTACCGCCTGCCGTCAGCCGCTGACCTGCCTCGTTTGCCCATGTCACACCCATCATGCTTCCTCTCGTAATTTGAAACGTTGTATTTTTCCCGTCGCTGTTTTGGGCAGGTCGTTGACCACCTCGATCCAGCGGGGATATTTCCATTTGCCGATCTTTTCTTTGACGTGGCTTTTCAGCTCGGCCAGCAGGGCATCGTCGGCGCTACCCTCTTTCAACACGACAAAGGCTTTGGGTTTCTCCAACCCGTCCGCGTCTTCAGCAGCAACGACGGCGGCCTCTAACACGCGTGGATGGCTGACCAGCGCGCCTTCGACCTCGAACGGTGACAGCCAGATGCCGGAGACTTTGAACATGTCATCCGTGCGCCCGCAGTAGGTCAGCCGGCCATCCTCACCCAGCTCGTATTTGTCGCCGGTGCGGGTCCAGACCCCTTCAAACGTGCTGCGGGATTTGTCGCGCTGGTTCCAATACGAATTCGCGGCCGAGGCCCCGTTCACCAACAACTCCCCCACGCCGCCGGGCAGCACGTCTTCGCCCAGCTCGTCCACCAGACGCAGCGTATAGCCGGGCACCGCAACGCCCGAGGTGCCGTAAACCAGATCATCCTTACGGTTGCTTAGAAAGATATGGAGCATTTCAGTCGATCCGACCCCGTCAAGGATGCAGGTACCGACGTGTTTTTCCCACCTCAACCCCACTTCTTCCGGCAAAGCTTCGCCCGCCGAAATGCAGGTGCGCAGCGGGGCCTTCAGACCTCCCGCGCTGTCCATATGCGCGACCATCGCCGCATACAGCGTCGGCACACCGCAAAACACCGTCGGCTTTTCCGTGTTCAGAATATCCACCACGCCATCCGGCGTCGGGCGCCCTGCAAGCAGCAAGGTGGTTGCCCCGACAGACAGCGGAAACGACATGGCATTGCCCAAGCCATAGGCGAAAAAGAACTTGGCCGCGGAAAACACAACATCATCCTCAGCGATCTCAAGCACCTGTTTGCCATAGGTGTCTGATGTCGCCCGCAAGGATGAATGCACATGTGCCACGCCTTTCGGCTGGCCTGTCGATCCTGATGAGTAGAGCCAGAACGCAACCTCGTCCGGGCTGACCGGCAAGGTTGCGCGCGGCTCTGCGCCCGATAAAAAATCGTCAAAACTGGTGGTCCCGTCGACCGGATCACCGATCACAACCACATGCCGCAAATAGGGGTTTCCCGCCACTGCGTGTTTGGCGACGTCCCACAGTTCAGCCGACACGAAAAGGATCGCAGCGCGCGCATCCCGCAGGATCGCGTCATAGACGGCCGCCGCCAAAAGCGTGTTGATCGGCACCGGAATGACACCGCATTTAATGGCACCCCAGAAAATCTGCGGGAATTCGATCTGGTCCAGCACCAGTACCGCGGCGCGTTCTTCGGGGCGAATGTCGGCACGCGCCAATGCCCCCGCCACTTGTGCTGCGCCCGTGGCCATGTCCCCGTAGGTTAATGTCCGGCCACGGCCAATTTCCCGATATGCGACCTTGTCCTCACGTCCTTCTTCTGTGTGACGGTCGACGAAATATGTGACTGCATTAGCTATAGTGTTGGCAGCGGTCATCTCGGTCCTCCCAAACGTCGATGCTTTATTGTGCATTTACAAAATGCTGCCGCAAGATAACTCGCCTATATGGGCAATTTATTGCATTAATCCGCCGATATACGGGCCCCGTCCGCAGTGTCATAAATCCGGGCGACCAAATCGGCACGGCGCATCAGCATTTTAGGAAAGTTCAGATTGCCTTTGGCCGTGACTTCTCCGTCGCCCATTGACGGCAGATCGGTCAGGATAACAGCCCCGGTCACACGCGACGCGCTGCCGGTCGTTTTTGCGGCCAGCTCTTTCATCACGGCCCCGATTTTCTCCATCAGCGGCGGGCAAATCATTGCGCCCGCATCATCCGACACCTGCCACCCCTCTGCCTTGATCGTGGCGTGGTTGGGCACCAGCAACATGCCCACTTCCTCGCGGCCCTGACCGGTCAGCACCAGATCCGACACATAGGGGGCCAAGGCAGCCAGCAGGTCCAACCGCAACTGCGCCGCGCGCACCCATGTGCCCGTCATCAGCTTGAAATCTTCGGACATGCGCCCGTCAAACATCAACCCGCGCGCAGGGTCGTTCGGGTCAATCAACCGCATCGCATCGCCGGTGACAAAGAACCCTTCTTCGTCAAACGCCTCGGCAGATTTTTCGGGGTTGTCGTGATAGCCCTTGGTGATTGTCGGCCCCGCCACACGCACATCGCAGCGCCCGTCGTCGTCGGGGATCAGTTTCACCATCACACCGGGCAGCGGCACGCCCACGATCCCCGCGCCCTTGGCCGGTTCATGCTGCAACAACGCGGCTGGCGCGGTTTCCGTCAGACCCCAAGATGAATTGATCAGCGGCAGCTTGCCACGCGTCTCCATGGCAAGGCGTTCCAGCTCGGCCCAGGTTGCCTGCGGCAGCGACGCCCCCGCGTAAAAGATCATATCAAGCTGCGCAAAATAGCGTTCGCGCAGTTGTTTGTCGGCCTTCAGCGCTGTGACCAATTGGGCGAACCCGACCGGCACGTTAAAGCTGATGGTGCCCGAAATCTCGCGCAGGTTGGCAAGGGTCTTGTCGAACATTCCAGCGGCGGGTTTGCCTTCGTCGATGTACAGACTGCCGCCATTTGCCAGCATCAGGTTAAAGTTATGCGACCCGCCAAAAACGTGGTTCCACGGCAGCCAGTCCACCAATTGCGGGGGGCGCGCCGTCACAAAGGGCAAGGCTTGGGCCAATTGCGCTTGGTTCGTGGTCATCATCTTTTGCGTGGTCAACACCCCCTTGGGGTCGGAGGTCGAGCCCGAGGTCATCAGAATTTTCGCCAACGTATCCGGTGTGATCTTGGCGAATGCCGCATCCACATCTGCCCCGCTTGGCGTCAGGAAACTGTTGAAATCCGTGGCCCCTGTATCACCGGGTGCCAAGGAAAGCTTTTCCACGCCCGAAAGGCTGTCCAACCCGAAAGCGCAGGAATAGGTGCCCCCGTCCGACGCATAGACCATCCCGGGTTTCACCAGCTTGGCCACGTAATCAAGCCGTGGCAGGGCCGCAGGGATCAGCGAGTACTGCTCGGCCACAGGCACCGTCGGCACGCCCACATATTGCGCGGCAAGCGACAGCAAACCGTGATCAACACTGTTGCCCGAAATAATCAAAATGGGTTTTTCCGGCCCCAGATCACGCGACAAAAGATGCCCCGCTATGGCACGCACCATTTCCAGTGCTTGTGAATAGGTGACCGTGCGCCAACCGGCACCCGACCGCTCTGCCAGAAACACCCGGTCCGGTGCCGCCGCTGCCCAGTCGTGCAACCAATCGCCCGTACAGCGGGCCACCGGCCCCAGATCATAGCCGGATTCCAGTATGATCGTCCCATCAGGGCGGTCCGTTCTGGTCACCTTATGCGGTAGCAGATTGGCGCTATTCGTCATGATTTCTCCTTGTCCGCCGCACGTCGGGCAGAGCCATTTACTATTTTCGACTGCCGGAATGAGGGGCCAAAGGCCCGGCTAGCCCGGCAATAGGAACAATGTGATCGCGGGGAACATCACCAGAATAATCACGCGGACGATGTCGGACCCCACGAAATACATCACAGCCTTATAGGTTTCGGTCATGGGCGTTTCGCGGTCCATCGAGTTGATGATGAACAGGTTCATCCCCACGGGCGGCGTAATCAGCCCCACCTCGACAACAATCAGCACCAAGATACCAAACCAGATCGCCAGATGTTCCGTGCTCATCCCGAAATCCATCGCCGAAATCACCGGAAAGAAAATCGGCACGGTCAGCAGTATCATCGACAGGCTGTCCATCAGGCACCCAAAGATCAGGTAGAATACCAAGATGATCGTCAGCACAAACCACGGGCTGTACCCTTGGCCCACGACCCAATCGGCCATGAACTGCGGCACGCCCGACAGCGCCAGAAAGCCGTTATAGAACCCGGCCCCCAGCACGATAAAGAAGATCATGCCGGTGGTTTTCGCGGTGCCCAGCAGGCTTTCGCGCAGCAAGGACCAGTTCAAACTGCCTGACAGCAACGCCGCCAGCCCCGTGCCCGCCGCGCCGATGGCCGACCCTTCGGTCGGGGTGAACCAGCCCAGATAGATGCCGCCCACAACGATGAAAAAGATCACCAGAACCGGCCAAGTATTTGCCAGCGCCTTGAACCGCTCTGCCATGGGGACCGCGGGGCGCGTGCCTGCCGAATTGGGGTTCAGGCGCACATAAATGGAAATCGTGACGATATAGCCAAGGGCAGCCAGAATGCCGGGAATGAACGCCGCCAAAAACAGTTTCGCGATATTCTGTTCCGTCAAAATCGCATAGATCACCAAGATGACCGAGGGCGGGATCAGGATGCCCAAGGTGCCGCCTGCCGCCAGCGTTGCGGTGGAAAACCCCCCCGAATAGCCATAGCGGCGCAATTCAGGCAGGGCGACCTTGGACATGGTTGCCGCCGTGGCCAGCGAACTGCCGCAGATCGCGCCAAAGCCGGCACAAGCCCCAACAGCGGCCATCGCGACACCGCCCCTGCGATGCCCCAGAAAGCTTTCGGCGGCTTTGAACAGCGCCGTGGACATGCCCGACAGGGTCGCAAATTGCCCCATCAGCAAAAACATCGGAATGATCGACAATGAATAGCTCGAGAATGTCGTGTAAGTCTCGGATTTCAGCTTGGCCAGCAGCGGGGTCGGGTTACCGCCCATGGCGAAATACCAGCCACCAAATCCGCACAGCAACATCGCCAACCCGATCGGCGCGCGCAAAAAAATCATCAACAAAAGCACAGGGAAGGACCAAAAGCCCAGTTCTAGATTGGTCACGTCAATGCGCCCCTTGTTCGCTGGGTAGGATATTTTCGCCGGTCGCTGCTTCGATCACGCGCACAACGGCGCAATATGCCGCCACGATGCACGATATGATGCCTGCAGCAAAGCTGGCGGCATAGGCCCACCAGACGGGGAATTGTAAAAACAATGTCGTCTCGCCATTGCCGATATACCGCTGCATCCCCTCGAACAGCCGCCAGACAATCAGGATAATCACGGCTGTCAGGACCAGTTCCCAAAAGGCCGCGATCCAGCGGTTGGCGCGCCGCGACAGAACCGAGGTAAAGATATCAACGCTCGCATGGGCCCCGTAAAACTGGCAGATCGGCAGAAACGAGAAAATCGCGAAAGCAATGCCCGCCTCAAGCAGTTCGTAATTGCCGTTGATCTCTCCGACGCCTAGATCAAGCAGGGCTTGTGACAGACCGTTTAGCTGGGTTTGGAAAAACTCGTTATGAAGCACCTTGTTCGCGGTGCGCCCGATGATCGAAAGCGTCGTCATCAGGATCAGAACGACCAAGACGAGCCCCCCGATAACTGCGGTAAACCGGGCAAGAAATTGTATCAGCCGATGCATGTGACATCTCTTAAGTTGGGTAATCTGTATGGCGAAAGGCCTGCGGCGTTTGATACGCCGCAGGCCATGGCTATGGTCGTCAGCTTACTTGCCGTAGGCGTCCATCAGGCTGCGGGCTTCGTCGATCAGCGCCTGACCATCGATGCCTTTGCTGTCCATATCTGCGATCCAGCTGGCATAGATCGGCTGCGCCGCATCCCGCCAAACCTGCGTTTCCGCGTCGGACAGGGTGACGATGTTGTTGTTCAGACCCACCGCGATTTCGCGCGCGGGGCCGTCGGCATCCGCTTGCGTCCCCCCTGCAAAAACCGAGAATTCATGGCCGGAATTGTCGTCGATAACCTTTTTCAGGTCGTCAGGCAGGCTTTCGTACTTGTCTTTGTTCATCGCCAGAACAAACGTCAGCGTATACAGCGCAGAGCCCGCGAACTCGGTGTGGTTCTTGACCAGTTCTGACACTTTCAGCGCAGGCGTAACCTCCCACGGGATGGTCGTCCCGTCGATAACTCCTTTGGACAGGCCTTCGGGGATCGCAGGCACCGGCATACCAACCGGCGTCGCACCGGTCGTTTCCAACAGCTGGTTCACCAAACGTGATCCGCCGCGGATTTTCAGACCCTGCATATCAGCAGGCGTGCGCACTTCCTTGTTGGTGTGCAGCAGACCGGGGCCGTGCACCCATGTGCCCAAGATGTGCACATCTTTGAATTCGCCATCTTTCATGTGCTTTTCAAACATCTGCCAATAGGCAGAGCTGGCCGCGCGTGCGTCGTTCACCATGAACGGCAGCTCAAACACTTCGGTCGATGGATAGCGGCCCGGCGTATAGCCGACCACGGTCCAGACGATGTCGGCCACGCCATCAATCGCTTGGTCCATCAGCTCTGGTGGTTTACCGCCAAGCTGCATGGACGGATAGCGTTCAACCTTGATCCGGTCGCCGCTGTCTGCCTGAACCTTATCGGCCCAAACGTCCAACACCTGCATTGGCACGTTGGCCTGTGGCGGCAGGAACTGGTGCATGCGCAGCGTGACGTCTTGCGCCAAGGCACCTGTCGCACTCATCCCAACAGCAAGCGCTGCCGCAGCGGCACCCAGTATGGTTCTTCTCATCATCATGTTTTCTCTCCCTATTCGTTGGTCGTAACGGTGCCCACTTTAATGCGGGCTTTCCGTGGGGTCGCTCAATACGGGGGACAAACAACAAATGCACCGCAATCACAGATGTGATGCTCTCCTCGATACATCCGTTTCCCTCCCCTGAATCGCATGTTCCCAGCTAGATCAGGGAACGCAGCGTTTCTTAACAAATATTGTTAGGCCATCTAACAATACTTGTCATTATCTTTTCGATACTCTTTTGGACGATCTCGCATTGGTCTCTGCGCACCGGCAAATTCGCACTTTCGTGCAACTTAGCGCGCCTGACTTTGTAACCGTCAAACGAAATGCCCCGCTAATGCAAAATAATTCACACAACTGGCGAATTCTTGGGCCACATAGCGGACTTATATAGGTGGGGGATGGTGGCGTTACCTGGATTTGAACCAGGGACCTAACGATTATGAGTCGTTCGCTCTAACCAACTGAGCTATAACGCCATCGGCGCTTCGAATATGACGGGCCTTGGCCCCCGTCAAGGGCCAAAACCAATCTAATGTCATCAACCTGCGTCGCGAACCGTATCAATCATCAATTGAACGTTGTCAGGATTGGCGTCCGGCGTGATGCCGTGACCCAAATTAAAGATATGCGGCCCCTTGGAAAAGGCCTTTACGATGGTGCGTGTCTCATCGATCAAATCCTGCCCGCCGGTAACCATATGGCGTGACGCAAGGTTGCCCTGAACGCAGCCATCCACCTGAACATTGGCCGCAGCCCATTCAGCAGACACGGAATTATCCAGCGCAACGCAATCCACACCGGTGGCCTTGTGAAAACCAATATATTGATCGCCCGCCTCACGCGGGAAGCCGATGATCGGAATGCCCGGGTGGCGTTTCTTCAATTCTTGGGTGATCTCGCGCGCAGGTTCCAGCGCGTATTTCTGGAATGCCTCGCCCGACAGCGACCCCGCCCAGCTGTCGAAAATCTTCATGACCTCGGCACCGGCCTCGATCTGCGCCGACATATATTCAATCGTCGCCTTGGTGATCAGGTTCAGCAGCGATTCGAACAACGGGTTGTCATTGATCCGCAACTGATGCGCGGGCCCCTGATCCTTGGTCCCCTGCCCCGCAATCATATAGGTCGCCACAGTCCATGGCGCGCCCGCAAAGCCGATCAACGTGGTTTCCGGCGGCAAAGCCCCGGCAAGGTTGCGCACGGTCTGATAGATCGGGTTCAGCGTCTCGTGAATAACATCAACGGGTTTCAGCTTGTCGAAATCCGCCTGCGTGGTGACCGTGGACAAGCGCGGCCCTTCGCCGGTGACAAACCACAGATCCGCCCCCAGCGCCTGTGGCACCAGCAAAATATCCGCAAACAAAATCGCCGCATCAAATCCATAGCGTCGGATCGGCTGCAAAGTGACCTCGGTCGCCAGGTCAGGATTATAGCACAACGACAGGAAATCCCCCGCCTCGGCGCGCGTGACCTTATACTCGGGCAGATAGCGCCCCGCCTGCCGCATCATCCAGATCGGCGGTGTCGCCAGCGTTTCACCCGCCAAAGCGCGCAAAATGGTTTTGGTTGGGGCTGTTGTCTGCGCCATGTGTCGGCTCCTCAGGTAATCTTTTGCCTTGGTCAAGATGTGAGGGCTGGAAGTCAAGGCGCGGGTGCCGCATTGTCGCACAAAATTGACTTGGCCCAAAGAGAACTTCATGACCTTGACCTTGCCTACCCCTCAGAACCCTTTGCGCATCGGCACCCGTGGCTCGCCCCTCGCCATGGCCCAAGCCCATGAAACCCGTGCGCGGCTGTCCTCGGCGTTTAACCTGCCCCTGACCGCGTTCGAGGTGGTGGTGATCAAGGTCACCGGCGATATGATCCAGGATCGGCCCCTCAAGGAAATCGGCGGCAAGGGCCTGTTCACCCGCGAAATCGAAGAAGACCTGCTGGCAGGCAAGATCGACATCGCCGTGCATTCGATGAAAGACATGCCCACTATCCAACCCGGCGGCCTGCTGCTCGATACCTTCCTGCCGCGCGAAGACCCGCGCGACGCCTTTGTCGCGCCCCAGATGTCCGCGCTGGATCAACTGGCCCAAGGCGCGGTCGTCGGCACCTCCAGCCTGCGCCGCCGCGCGCAATTGCTGCACAAGCGCCCCGATCTGCAAGTTGTTGAATTCCGCGGCAACGTACAGACCCGCCTGCGCAAGCTGGCCGATGGCGTGGCCGAATGTACCTTCCTCGCCATGGCAGGGCTGAACCGTCTGGACATGGCAAACGTCCCCGCCACCCCGATCAACGACACCGACATGCTGCCCGCCGTCGCCCAAGGCGCGATTGGCATCGAACGCCGCGCTGGCGACGCCGAGACAGAGGCGCTGCTGTCCGCCATCCACGACACCCCCACAGGCCAACGCCTGACCGCGGAACGCGCTTTCCTGCTCACACTGGACGGCTCTTGCGAAACCCCTATCGCAGGGCTTGCCACACTGGACGGCGACACCCTGCACTTGCGCGGCGAAGTCTTGCGCCCCGACGGATCAGAAGTCATCAAAGGCACCCGCAGCGGCCCGATCTCGGATGGCGGTCAAATGGGCGTCGACCTCGCGCAGGAACTGCTCGCCCAAGCCGGCTCGCATTTCTTTGATTGGCACGGGGGCGCATAACCCCCCGCCTCTGCCCATTTCCAAATGGTCCAAAATCCCGGGGGAGTCCGCAGGACGGGGGCTGGCCCCCTGCCCGCTGTCAGAGCATCACACCCATTTGGCGAAGGGCGGCAGGCTCATCAATACGGCATTGGCATCATGCCCGGTCTCAAGCCCGAATTTCGTCCCGCGATCATAGACCAGATTATACTCAGCATAGAGCCCGCGATGCACCAACTGGGCATCCTTATCCGCGTCATCCCAGCTTTGCGCTTTGCGCTTTTCGACAAGGGGGACATAGGCGGGCAGGAACGCACGACCGATGTCTTGGGTCAGCTTGAAATCCGCCTCCCAATCGCCGGTGCAATGATCATCCATGAAAATACCACCCACACCGCGCGCACGCTTACGGTGCGGGATATAGAAATATTCGTCGGCCCATTCCTTAAGCTTGGGGTACAAGCCCAAACCATGGGGGTTCAAATGGGCCTTTTGCTGGTCGTGAAAATGCGCGGTATCCTCGGCATATTCGATGCAAGGGTTCAGGTCTGATCCGCCGCCAAACCACCACGCATGGGGTGTCCAGAACATGCGGGTGTTCATGTGAACCGCCGG
Source organism: uncultured Sulfitobacter sp. (assembly GCF_964021855.1). NCBI lineage: Bacteria > Pseudomonadati > Pseudomonadota > Alphaproteobacteria > Rhodobacterales > Roseobacteraceae > Sulfitobacter > uncultured Sulfitobacter sp. The sequence continues at coordinate 53,504 of NZ_CAXHZD010000002.1, read as the reverse complement.
GGCATGGGGGTTTTGCATATGTGCCACCAGACTGATGCCAGAGGCCCAAAACCGCGGGTCGTCTTTCATGCCAGGAATGCCCTTGCGCGCGGCCATGGCCACCTGCGCCCGCTCGCCCAGCGTGCCATAAACGGTCGAGATATTGACGCCAACCTTCTCAAACACACGCCCGCCGCGCATGACGCTCATCAAGCCGCCACCGGCATCCGAACCATCGTCGCTGCTGCGGGTCGTTTTTGTGACCTCGAACCGGCCAGCAGGCGCATCTGCCAATGGCCCGGCATCATGTCCGTTTTCCAACCCTTCGAACGCGTCGACAATCTGGTCGCGTAGTTCGTGAAACCACGCGGCCGCGCGCGCTTTTTCAGCCTCGAAATTATCTGTCATATTCTATTACCTCGTTCGCGCAGATCAGTGCGCAGGTGCATCCACCGCGTCCAGCAGCGAACGGCCACCGTCCACCACGATCACTTCGCCCGTCATAAAGCTGGAACTGTCCGTCGCGAGAAACTGAATGGTGTCGGTCAATTCGGATGGCGAAGCGATACGGCCCAGCGGCGTGTGGCTGCGAATATCATCGCGCCATTCACGGTTATCCGCGACCGACGCCTTCAACGATCCGCTCATCACCGACCCGAACGCAACGGCATTCACCCTGATCCGGTGCGGGGCCAGCGTCAGCGCCATCGACCGTGTCATCTGCTCCAGCGCGGCGGCGGCCATCGAATAGGCCATCAGCTCGGGTCGCGTGTGCCGCGATGCGATCGAGCTGAGGTTGATAATGCTCCCCACCACCCCCTCGGGGCGGTCCTCGGCCTGCTTGATCATCCGTTTCGACACCTGCTGCGTCAACTGCAACGCGGTCATCACGTTTTCCTGCCACAGGGTTTCAACGCTGGTGTCTTCGTTATTCAATGCGTCCGTCGGCAAAAACTGCCGCGAGGCGTTCACCAGCACATCGACCTCGTCAAAGGCATCAATGGTTGCGGATACAAGATTGGCAATCGTCAAACGCTGGCGCAAATCCCCTGCAAAAAAGCGGATATTGCCCTCGTCTTTGGTATTGCCGAACTCTTCGGTCAGGGCCTTTTCATCCATATCGGCGCACATGACATTGGCACCTTTGTCAGCAAACTGTCGCGCAATCGCTAGGCCGATCCCGTTTGCAGCACCTGTCACGATGACGTTTTTGCCTTTGATCGAAAATGACATAAAACTGGTTCCTTATACCGCCAACGGGCGCTTAGCGACGTTTTCGCAGGGGCCGGGCTGCGTGAAACAGCTTGAACCGCGCATCCCCGCCAATCTCTTCTACATGGGCAAAGCGTGTTTTCAGCTCGGCCTCATAAGGAAGGTGACGGTTCGCGACCATCCACAGCTTGCCTTGCGGTGCCAACATGCGCGCGGCCGCCGCGACAAAGGCCTGACCGATTTGCGGTTCGGCGGCGCGGCCGGTGTGAAATGGCGGGTTCATCACAACCGCGTCCAAACGGTGCGGTGGCTCCCACGCCGTGGCATCTTCCCACAGGAATTCGGCGCGGTCGTCACCGACATTCCGGCGGGCACATTCCAATGCCATATGCCCTGCCTCGACAACGTAAAGCTTTTGAACGCTTTCCCGGGTCAGAATATGCGCGGATAGAAAACCCCAACCCGCGCCCAGATCGGCAACCTCAGCGCCCAGCTTTTCTGGCAATGCGTCCACCAAAAGCGCCGAAGCCAAATCAACCCCGTCCGCCGAGAAGACACCCGGCGCGGTCCAGAAACCGCCATCGGTTTGTTCAGGCCCCTGTTTCCAATCCACAAAAAACTCTGCGGCTGGTTCGGCGATCCAGAACAGTTTGCCATGCGCCTTTGAAATCGGTCCGTGAATGGTCACGCGGCTGCGCATTTCGCGCAGGATACTGTCAGCGCCGTCGGTTTTTTGGCCGTCGATCACCACGATGCCGTCGCAGGCCTCGCAGGCGTCGGCGATCATCGCGCGGGCTTCTGCCTTGGCGCGGGGCAGACAGACGATGCAAGCGGCATAGCTGCCCTCAAAGCTGCGCACCACGTCATAGCCGCGGGCGGCCCAAACGTCATAATCCGGTTTGAAATCCTGAATGATCTGAACGCGGTCCTTATCAAGGCCGGGCAAATCACTGTCACGGGGCGGCTGGAAGACGGCAATCGTCCCCTCATCCGGTAATTCAAGGCCACCGCCGTCAAGCGCCAGCTGCAAACGTGCATCAATCAAGTGTTATTCTTCTTTTTCCATGGTGCATTGCAGCGGGTGCTGATGCCTGCGCGCGAAATCCATGACCTGCGCCACTTTGGTTTCAGCAATTTCGTGGCTGAACACACCCACAACCGCCAGACCCTTTTTGTGAACCGTCAGCATGATCTCGAACGCTTGCGCATGGTTCAGACCAAAGAAACGCTCAAGCACGTGGACGACAAATTCCATCGGGGTGAAATCATCGTTCAGCAGCATCACCTTATACATCGGCGGCCGCTTGGTCTTGGGTTTGACTTTGGTCAGCAGATCGACATCTTCGTCGTCGCGATCCTTGCCGGCCATCATAATATCATCAAGGCGCATTGCTGCTCCTGCTGCGAGAGAAGTGGTTCAAGTGAGTCGTATAAGCGTCTATATAGCCTGAAACAGACATTATAAAAGAGGATCTTGGAAAGATGGCCAAGCCGCTCACCCTGATCGGGTTTGATGCCGATGACACGCTTTGGCACAACGAACATTATTTCGTCCTGACCCAAGACCACTTTGCCGACCTGCTGCGCGATCATACCGCGCCCGACACGCTGATGGATCGGCTGCTGATCGCCGAACGGCGGAACATTCCGCATTATGGTTTTGGGATCAAAGGGTTCACCCTTTCGATGATCGAAACCGCGATCGAGGTCACGGATGGCAAAGTCCCCGCAACCGTCATCGCCGAAATTTTGGATGCGGGCCGCGAAATGCTGTCTCATCCCGTCGATTTACTGCCCCACGCTCAGGAAACCCTCGAGGCGCTGCAAGGGCGCTACAAACTGGTGTTAATCACCAAGGGCGATCTTTTGGATCAGGAACGCAAACTCGCGCTTTCGGGCTTGCGCGATATGTTCGACGGGATCGAGATCGTGTCGGACAAGACCCCGGCGACCTATAAGCGCATTTTCAACCAGTTTGGCGACGGCACCGAACGGGGCATGATGGTCGGCAATTCGATGAAATCCGACGTGGTCCCGATGGTCGATGCGGGCGGTTGGGGCATCCATGTGCCGCACGGGCAAACCTGGGCGCTTGAACATGCGGAGCCCCCCCATCATGCGCAACGGTTCCGGCAAATCGCGGATCTCTCAGAATTAGAACAAATTCTAACCTGATTTTTGCGCCCTCAGACCGCCGCAAGATTCGCATTATTTCCGTCAAATCAACGCCACATTGCCGTCACAATAGCATCTTTAGTGGTTGCCCGAATCGCTTCCGCTAGATGTGGCTCACGGAATATTCACCTTTTCATGTAATCCTTGATTTCAAAGGGTTTATCGAAAATGCGACCTGTGGTACGTTAAGCTTAATAATTAGTGGCCAGTCGAAAAATCGGCGGTCCGAGGCAGAGCAAAGGCAGTTATCATGAGAGCGCGGCGCGTGCAGCCGGCCCGGTATGGGCTATTCATTCTTGCGGCTATCTGGATTTTGGTGGTGCTACCCCTTAGCGCCATGGCAGCTCCCTACGCCGCCTACGTTATTGATGCCAGAACCAACGAGGTTCTTCATTCCCGAAATGCCGACACGCGATTGCATCCGGCCTCCCTCACAAAAATGATGACACTTTACATCGCATTTGACGCGATCAAGCGCGGTGAGATTTCGCTCGATACCAAGGTCAAGATCAGCAAACACGCAGCCTCCGAACCGCCCAGCAAACTGGGTATGCGGCCGGGCCAGACCATTGCATTGCGCTATCTGATCCGCGGCGCTGCGGTGAAATCGGCCAACGATGCCGCCACCGCCATCGGCGAAGCGATCTCCGGCTCCGAAGCCAAATTTGCCCGCCGCATGAACCGCACGGCCAAGGCGCTTGGCATGACCAACACCACATTTAAAAACGCCCACGGCCTGACGGAATCCGGTCACATGTCCACCGCGCGTGACATGACCACCATGGGCCGCCACCTGCTGTATGATTTCCCCGAATATTACAACCTGTTTTCCCGCATCACCGCCGATGCCGGCGTGCGCAAGGTCAGCCATACCAACCGCCGCTTTCTGGCGTCCTACAAAGGTGCCGACGGGATCAAAACGGGTTACACACGCGCTGCGGGCTTTAACCTGACCGCCTCGGCAGAGCGCGGCAATGAACGGATCATCGTGACCGTGTTTGGCGGCACCTCGACCACCGCACGCAACGCAAAAGTTGCGGAACTGATGGACCTTGGTTTCCGCCGCGCCCCTTCCAAAGCGCCGCTTATCAAACCTGCCAAGCCGCTTTATGCCGACATCGAAGACACGCCGGTTGCCAATAATTCCGGTGGCGCAGGCAAGACCATTCGCCTCGTTGGCGCGGTCACAACCTCCAAGCGCCCGCACCTGCGCCCCACCACAAACGACGCCGTGGTCATCGCCACGGCAGAGGCACCGGTCGCCACCTCGCCCCTATTGGCGCAGGACATCAATGCCGCGATCAAACAAGCCGTGGCAGCGGCCCCCGCCAAGGATGTACAATCCGCCAGCCTTGCCGCCGTGTCCCCGCGCCCCACCGCGCGGCCAACTGGGCTCATCGCATCCATTGCACCGACACAGGTCCAAAAGGCACCACCGCAACAGCAAGAGGTGGTCACACGCGTTTCGACATCCGGCGGGCGTCACTGGGGCGTCAATGTGGGTCGTTTCCCCAGCCGCTATGCCGCCGAAACCGTCCTGGTCAAAACCGCCCTGTCCGAGATTTCGACGCTGGACGGCACATTGCGCAAAGTGGTCCAACGCCCCCAAGGGTATGATGCGAATTTCCTGGGCATGACCCGTGAGACCGCCGATCTGGCCTGCCGTCGCTTGGCCGCCCGCAATGTCAGCTGCTTCATGATCGGCCCCGGCTAAACAGGCACCGACCGTCTATTTCTTAGGTGGTCGCCTGCAACAAGCTACGCGTGTAATCCGATTTCGGATTGTCATACAGCGTATCGGCATCGCCATATTCAACGACATCCCCGCGCTTCATCACGATCACCTTATGCGACATCGCACGCACGACTTTAAGGTCGTGGCTGATGAACAGATAGGCCAAGCCATACTTGCGCTGAAGATTGCGCAGCAGATCAACGATCTGCACCTGCACGGTCATATCCAGCGCCGAGGTCGGCTCATCCAACACCAGCAAACGCGGCCGCAAAACCATCGCGCGCGCAATCGCAATACGTTGGCGCTGGCCGCCTGAAAACTCGTGCGGATAGCGGTCCATCGTGGCCGGGTCCAGCCCCACTTCGACCATCACATCACGCACCAACTCGCGTTGGTTTCGCTCGGGATCGACGTTGTGGATGGTCAGCCCCTCGGCGATGATCTGCATACAGGTCATCCGCGGCGACAGGCTGCCAAACGGGTCCTGAAACACGATTTGCATGTCTTTGCGCAGGCGTCGCAATTCACGCGTCGACCATTTGCGCACGTCTTGCCCCGCAAAGTTTATGCCACCCTCTGACGCAATCAACCGCATGATCGCCAGCGCCATGGTGGTCTTGCCCGACCCGGATTCGCCTACGATCCCAACGGTTTCGCCGGCACGTACTGTCAGGCTGGCGTCATTCACCGCCTTCACGTGATCCACGGTCTTGCGCAGGAACCCCTGCTGGATGGGAAACCACACCTTCAGATGATCCGTGCTTGCGATCACCTCGGCACCCTCTGGCACGGGGTCAGGACGGCCTGATGGCTCCGCCCCCAGCAGCTTTTGCGTATAGGGATGTTGCGGGTTATCGAAAATCTGCGCTGTCGGGCCTTGCTCGACAATCTCGCCATGTTGCATGACGCAAACGCGGTCGGCGATGCGGCGCACAATGCCTAGGTCGTGGGTGATGAACAGCAGGCCCATGCCTTCGCTGTCTTTCAGCTCTTTCAGCAGGTCCAAAATCTGCGCCTGAATGGTCACATCCAGCGCCGTCGTCGGTTCATCCGCGATCAGCACATCTGGCTTATTGGCCAGCGCCATGGCGATCATCACGCGCTGCCGTTGCCCGCCCGACAATTGATGTGGATAGGCCCCCAGACGGCTTTCGGCGTCGTTAATGCCCACCTTGTTCAGCAGCTCGATAATGCGTTGCCGCGCGGCGGTGCCGACCACACCTTGATGCAGCGCCAGCGATTCCCCCAACTGCTTTTCAATCGTGTGCAGCGGGTTCAGCGAGGTCATAGGCTCTTGAAAGATAAAACTGATATCGTTGCCACGCACCTTGCGCAGCAAGGCATCGCTCGCCCCGATCATCTGCTGCCCGTCATACAGGACAGACCCCGACACCTCGGCGCTGTCACCCAGCAGCGACACCGTGCTTAGCGCAGACACAGATTTACCCGAACCGGATTCACCGACCAAGGCAACAGTCTCGCCCCGTTCAACGGTAAAGCTGACACCTTTAACGGCTTGCGTTAACGCCCCCTCCTGACGAAAGGACACACGCAGGTCTTTGACCTCTAGCAGGGCGGATTTAGTCTCGGTCATGGTTGGCGCACCAGTCATGAGAATGTCTTTCTTGGGTCGAATGCATCACGGATGCCCTCAAAGATAAAAATCAGCAAAGACAGCATGATGGCAAAGGTAAAGAACGCCGTGAACGCCAGCCACGGCGCTTGCAGGTTCTGTTTTGCCTGCAATGTCAGCTCGCCCAGCGACGGGGCCGAAGACGGCAAACCAAAGCCCAAAAAGTCAAGGATCGCCAGCGTGCTGATCGTGCCCGTAATGATAAACGGCAGCATCGTCAGCAGGGCCACCATCGCGTTGGGCAGCATGTGCCGGAACATGATCGTCACATTCCCCACCCCAAGCGCCCGCGCCGCGCGCACATATTCTAGGTTGCGCGCCCGCAAGAATTCGGCACGCACAACGCCCACCAAAGATGTCCAACTGAACAGCACCAGCAAGAACACCAGCAGCCAGAAACTGCGCCCCAAAATGGCGAACATAATGATGATCACATACAGCGACGGGGTGGACGACCAAATCTCGATCACCCGTTGAAAGATCAGGTCGGTCCATCCGCCAAAGAAGCCCTGAACCGCCCCCGCAATAATGCCGATCAGCGATGCGGCACCCGTCACAATCAAGGTAAACAGGATCGACAGCCGGAACCCGTGAATGACCCGCGCCAACACGTCACGTTTGGTGCCATCGGTGCCCAGCAGGTTCTGACGGTTGGGCGGCAAGGGGGCCGCACCGGGCCGGTCCACGGCGGTGTTGAACGAATAGGGGATCGGCGGCCAGATCGCCCAGCCTTTTTCGATCGCTTGGCCGTCAATTTCACCGTCTTGGGCGTCCTCGATCAACTGATCGGGATCGTCAAAACAATCCACCAGCCCGCCAGTTGCGATCAGGCATTTCACCTCGGGGTCGCGATACACGGCCTCGGTCTGGAAATCGCCGCCGAACGCCGTTTCGGGATAAAACTGAAAGATCGGCATGAAATAATCACCGCGATAATTCACCAAGATCGGCTTGTCGTTCGCCACGAACTCCGCGAACAGCGAAATCCCGAACAGGATCGCGAAAATCCAAAGGCTCCAATAGGCGCGGCGGTTGCGGGTGAAATTATGCCAGCGGCGCTGGTTAAGGGGGGATAATGCCATCAGATCACCCCTCCCGCCGCTCAAAGTCGATCCGCGGATCGACGAATACATACATCAGGTCAGACAGAATACCGACGACCAGCCCGATCAGACCAAAGATAAACAAGGTGCCGAACACGATGGGATAATCACGGGCGACCGCTGCCTCGAACCCCAAACGACCCAGCCCATCAAGGCTGAATATCGTCTCGATGATCAGCGACCCGCCAAAGAACACGCCGATAAACACCGCCGGAAAACCCGCGATCACAATCAACATCGCATTGCGGAACACATGGCCATACAGCACCTTGCGTTCCGACAACCCCTTGGCCCGCGCCGTCATCACATATTGCTTTTTGATCTCGTCCAGAAAGCTGTTTTTCGTCAGCAAGGTCAGCGTTGCAAAGGCCGATATGGTCGATGCCAGCACCGGCAAGGTAATGTGCCAGAAATAATCGCCGACCTTGGCAAGCGGGCTAAGCTGGTCGAAATTATCCGATGTCAGCCCCCGCAGCGGGAATATCTGCCAGTATGATCCGCCCGCAAACAGCACCAGCAGCAAAATCGCGAACAAAAACCCCGGGATCGCATAGGCCGCAATGATCGCGCCAGATGTCCATGTGTCAAAAGCTGTGCCGTCCTTGACCGCCTTGCGAATACCCAGCGGGATCGACACCAGATATGCGATCACCGTCGACCACAGCCCCAGCGTAATCGACACCGGCAGCTTTTCCTTGATCAGATCAATAACACTGATCGACCTGAAATAGCTCTCTCCGAAATCAAAGCGCATATAGTTCCACATCATGTTCAGGAACCGCTCAACCGGGGGCTTGTCAAAGCCGAACTCTTTCTCAAGCTCTGCGATGAATTCAGGGGGCAAACCGCGCGCGCCGACATAGTTTTCTGTGCTGCCTGCAATATCCGCATTGCCCGCGTCATTCCCCCCGCCCGAGAACCCTTCGAACACGTCACCGCCGCCTTGAATACGGGCGATTGCCTGCTCAACCGGGCCGCCGGGCACGAACTGCACCAGCGCAAAGTTGATCAGCATAATCCCAATCAAAGTGGGAATAATCAGCAATAGCCGTCGAAGAATATAAGCGCCCATATGCGGCGTTTACCTCAGCGCACCAGCGGCGCGCAAGGCCGCTGCTTTGTCGGCGTTGTACCACCAGAAATCGAGATAGCCCAAGGCATAGGCAGGCTGGTTTTCGGGGTGTTCGTACTGGTCATAATACGCCGTCCAGAAACTGTCATTGTACCATGTCGGGATCATGAAGAACTCGTAGCGCAAGGCACGGTCCAGCGCGATCAGGCTGGCGTCTTCCTCTTCCTTGGTTTGCGCCGCGAGGGACACTTCAATAATCGCGTCGATCATCGGGCTGGCCACACCTGCGGGGTTGAATACCGAATAGCTGGACGCCTCTGACCCGAAAAACTGGGCCAAGCCTGTGCCGGTGCCCAGAAACGTCGGATATTGATCGTAAATCAGATCGTAATCGCGATCCCGTTGGCGGGCCGTAAATTGCGAACTGTCGACTCTCTCAAGCACCGCATCGATGCCCATGTTCTGCAAATTCGACATAAAGTTTTCGACAATCGCAGACAACGTGGGCGACCCGGCAGAATCCATCAAAAAATTCAGGCGCAGCGGCTGCCCGCTTGCGTCATAGCGTTTGCCATCTGTCCCCACGGCCCATCCGGCATCATCCAGCAGCTTCATCGCGCGGCGCAGGTTGCGCCGATCCAACAGCCGCGACCCGTCCGAGCTATGCGGCATAACCGCATCTTCGGTCAGCATTTCAGGGGGCACCAGATCACCCAGCTGTTCAAGCAAGGCAAGCTCCATGCCCTGCGGTTTTCCGGTGGCCATCAAAGGCGTGTCTTGGATGAAAGACGCGCGCGGTTTGAACAGCCCGAATTGCAGCGATTCATTCGTCCATTCAAAGTTATAGCCCAAGGCAATCGCCTGACGGACACGTTTGTCTTTCAACACATCGCGGCCAAGGTTGAAAACAATGCCCGCGGGTGTGGGCGGGGCCCCATCGGGGATCTCCTCTTTGACCACCTGACCGGCGGCAACTTTGGGGAAATCATAGGCCGACGCCCATTTCTTTGAACTGCCCTCGGCGCGGAAGGTGTATTCGCCTGCTTTAAACGCCTCGAACGCGGAATTTTCGTCGCCGAAATACTCGACCCGAATCGTATCGAAATTATTGCGGCCCACGTTGAACGGCAGGTCCTTGCCCCAGTAGTCAGGGTTGCGTTTGTAGACAATGCGCCGGTTCACATCGACCGTTTCCACAGTATAGGGGCCAGACCCCGGCGACGTCATCAAGCGGGATTCGTCCAGCCGCGCGCCGGTTTCATCAAACCACTTCTTGGACCACGCGGGCACACCGCCCACTTGGCTGATCAGGCTGCGGCGCGAGATGCCGGGGGTGAAATAGAATTTGACCGTGTAATCATCAATCGCTTCGACCTTGGGGATACGCTTGCGCACGGCATCGCCATAGGATTTCAGGCCCTGATCCAACAGCAGGTTATGGCTGAACACGATGTCATGGGCGGTGACCGGATCGCCCGTCGAAAACCTGGCATCCTTGCGCATGTGAAAGATCACCCAGTCTTTGGTTTCGGGATACTCAAGGCTCTCGCACAGCAGGCAATAGCTTTCGCCATAAACATCCGCCGGGGCTTGCTCCCCGCCCGTCCCTTCGCCCAGCAGGCTTTCGTACATAATGCTGCTTAACGCCCCACCGCGACCCTTACGGGAATAGGGGTTCATCGAATCAAACGTCCCAAGGGTCGAGATCGCAATCTCGCCGCCCTTGGGGGCATCGGGGTTCACATAGTCAAAATGCCGGTAATCGGCGGGGTATTTCAGATCACCGTAAAACGAATACCCGTGGCTGCGGATAATCTTGCCCTCTTGGGCATAGGCTGCGACGCCGACCAACATAACCCCCAACGCCAGCAACATCATCCAAACCGGCTGAGATGTCATAGTGCGTGCGCGTATTGCAGCGCGGGCATGGGTGCGGGGCATCAAGATGTTCCTTTGCAAAATGTCATATCGGCAGGGCCGTCCTAGCGCATAAGCTAACGGCCCAAAGCGCCCGAATACAAGTTGCGAATATGTTATCTCACTGAAATGCGACCGCAAAACGCAAAAGGCCGCCCACGGGTGGGGCGGCCCTTCGTAAAATCAGATCGACAGATCAGTCGTCGAGGCTGTCGAGATACGCGATAACGTTCGCACGATCTTCGATTTTGCCAAGACCCGCGAAACCCATGGTGGTGCCGGGCGCGAATGCGGATGGCTTGGTCAGGAATGCGTTCAGGTTTTCCGGTGTCCAAACATCAGCTGCTTGTTCAAGGTTACCGGAATAGGCGGTAAAGCCATCGGCGCTGTCCACGGGGCGGCCAACGACGCCGTACAGATACGGACCAACTGCGTTTTCGCCGTTTTCAACTTTGTGACAGGCACCGCATTTGCGGAAAACTTTGGCACCGGCGCTGGCATCGGCAGACGCCAACACAGCCGAGAAATCAACTTCTTCAGCGGGTTCATCGCCACCAGCCGACGCGACTTCGACAACATATCCCGCGTCACCGTGCACTTCGTTGTGGTAAACTACTTCGCTGGCGAACTTGCCAAGCAAAAGAACAAGCCAAGCCCCAAACAAGCCGGCAGCTACTTTAGTGATCGTCATTGTATCGAACATGCGTGAAGGTCCATCGTTGGTATTCGGGCATAGGGTTGTCCGCGTATCTATTGCTTTCCCTTCGTCGGGGCAAGGTGTAGTTACCCCTACGAAGCGCTGACAATAGTAAAGGTCTGATAAAGGATGCCCGAAATGAGCCAAAAAAACTCTCCTCGCATCGCTTTTCAGGGTGCTTTGGGCGCTTACAGCCACGAGGCATGCCTCCAAGCGCGCCCCGATATGATTCCCGTCCCCTGCCTGACATTCGAGGATGTGTTCCTTGCCGTCAGCGAAGGCCGCGCCGATCTTGCCATGCTTCCGGTTGAGAATACGACCTATGGCCGCGTCGCAGATATCCATCGTTTACTGCCCAAAAGCGGCCTGCACATCATCGACGAGGCCTTTGTACGGGTGCGCATCTGCCTGATGGCCAAACCCGGCGTTCCACTAGAAGATATCAAACTGGCCCGCGCCCATATGGTGCTGATCCCGCAGGCGCGCAGCTGGCTTGACGCCCATGGGATCGCATCAGAGGCGGCAAAAGACAGCGCCGGTGCCGCAGAAGAGCTGGCCGCGTCAAATGACCGCAACACCGGCGTGCTGGCCAGCGAAGTTGCCGCCGATATTCACGGGCTAAACGTGCTGGCGCGCGACATCGAAGACCTTGATCACAACACCACGCGGTTCTTGCTGATGGCCCCCGATATCGACATGACCCGCCGCGCCGAAAAAATGCTGACAACTTTCGTGTTTGAAGTCCGCAACATCCCCGCAGCCCTGTACAAGGCGATGGGTGGTTTCGCGACAAACGGCATCAACATGACCAAGCTGGAAAGCTATATGGTCGGCGGATCGTTCACCGCGACCCAGTTCTATTCCGACATCGAAGGGCATCCCGACGATCCCGCCGTGCAACGCGCGCTTGAGGAATTGGGATATTTCACCAATATGCTGGAAATTCTGGGCGTTTATCCGGCCGACCCCGACCGGCAAAGCTGATCTTGGCGCAGCTATACATGCAGTTCAGCAGACCTTACTTGGCCTGCTGATACCGCTCTTCCATGTCTTTGGCATATTCGGCAACGCGCCGTTTGAATTTCTTGGTCAATGACGTTTTGGCCAGCTTCAAAGACTGCACCAACAAACGCGCCGACAGGGTTTTCGGTTTGATCTCAAGGCTGGCCGCGATCCGTGTGCGGCTGCGTGACAATGCCAGAAGTTCAAAGGACACGGTGCCAAGCAACCCCGGCGACATCGATTCAAGGCAAATCTCGGTCGGCTGGTCAAAGGTCACCATTTCAACCTCGATCTCGCGGCGCTTGCCCCGCATGTCAAAGGCCGCTTCCCATTTCATACCGGTGCCCGGCTCGGTCTTTGTATCGACCCGCCGCACCTCTGCCCCGCGCCGCATGGCCGCGCGTTCAAAGTTGTCGAACTCGCACAGCATCTCGAACACCGCATCAATAGGTGCGTCGATATCCTCTTTCGTCGAAAATTTCATAATACCGTCCAATTAACCTAAAGAAATGCCATCTCAATCAATCATATCAATCCAGTGTATCCGCAAGCCAGTTTTCCAGCAAGAAATGCGCAATGGCGCCTTTGCGTGCGGGCAGGATGGTGGTGTGCTGGCCTGCGAACACGTCCAGCATTTCCTCGCGCGTGACCCAAACCGCGTCTTCGATTTCTTTGGGATCAATGGTGATCTCGTTGCTGGTTGCAACACCCGCGCAGCCAAACATCAAAGACGCTGGAAACGGCCATGGTTGGCTCGCCAGATAGCTGACCTCGCCCACGCGCACGCCCGATTCCTCGAACACTTCGCGGCGCACGGCGGCCTCAAGCGTTTCGCCCGGTTCAACAAACCCGGCCAGCAGCGAATACATCCCCGCAGGCCAGCCCGGCGACCGCCCCATAAGAACCGAATTACCATGGGTAATCAGCATGATAACCACCGGGTCAGTGCGCGGAAAATGCGATGCGCGGCAGGCCGGACAATTACGCTGCCACCCTGCGTCATTGATCACGGTTTCAAACCCGCAACGGGCGCAAAACCCGTGAATATCATGCCACGCCAAAATCGCTTTGCCAGTTGCGGCCAGTTCCGCATCGCGCGGGTCCAGCCAGGTCATCACACGCCGCAATTCGACAAAAACATAGTCCTGCGGCAGCATCGGGTGGTGCTGTTCGCTTGGGTCCAGAAATTGCCCCAACTGACGCGGGTCAACGTCGTCGGGCATCCACTGCGACAGGTCATAGGCAAACCGTGCTGCACCGTCTTCTCGGCCCAGCAGAATTGGTGTACCACTGGCATCGTCAAGCGCCGGATGATCAAGCGGCAAACGCACAAGGGACGCAGGACGTGTGGGATCGATCAGAACCTTACCCCGCCAAAACAATATCGCACGGGCGGCATCATCGGCCTTTGCCGCCGCGACGGCCTCTTTATCGCCGCGCAGTTCCCCTGCACGGTCAAGCGACGATCCCCCGAATGTTACTGTTTCAGCGTGCTTCATATCGTCCCTCAAATCTGGTTTGCCCACTTGGTAGCCAGCATAAGACCCAAAGCCAAGCCCGCCGGGATTTCCCGCACGAGACGCTTTCAATCGAAGCGAGAGTGAAATACAATACATCCACCTTAGCGAGAATACAGAAGTCCGGAGCCAAGCCTTTGACCATCGACACCAGCCGACAGCACAGGCCACCTTATGCCATCAACCGCTAGGGTCGCCCCCTCATGACGCGCATCACCGCAAAGCTGCGGATACTTGCAACGACCGATTTACACATGAACCTCACGGGGTTCGACTATGCGTTCGACGCGCCAAGCAGCACCGCCGGTCTGGCCGGACTGGCCACCATGGTCACCGCCGCGCGCGACGAAGCCCGATCACAGGGGCGGTCGACGGTCTTGTTGGATAATGGTGATTTCTTGCAAGGCACCGCTTTGGCCGATTGGCAAAGCACGTCTGGCACCGCGTCCACGCACCCCATAATCCGCGCCTTTAACACGATGGAATATGACGCCATCGGGCTGGGCAATCACGATCTGGACTATGGCACCGGCTATCTGGCCGATGTGATTGGTCAGTTGGATGCGCCGGTGCTTTCGACCAATCTTTCCGGCGGTGCTATTGCGGGCGTGCGCCCCCATGCCGTGCTGAAAACCGGCACCGATACATCGCAAGGGGCCGCGCTGACCCTCGGCATTCTGTCGGCCCTGCCCCAAGAGACCGCCATTTGGAACGCATCGCAACTGCCCACGGATGCACGTATCCAGGACCCGCTTGTGTCACTGGCCACCGCCGCCAAGAAGCTGCGAAGGGATGGGGCCGGGCTGGTCATCGCCCTTGCCCATATGGGTATCACCCCGTCCGATGGGCAAAAGATCACCGGCAATTCAGGGGCCGCCGCATTGGCGCAAGTGCCTGATATCGATGTGGTCATCGCGGGCCACACGCATCAGCGATACCCCTTGGCCCCCGTCACCTGTACCGGTCCTGTCACCGCATCGCCCATCGTGATGCCGGGCAACGGGGCGTCTGATCTGGGGGTGATCGACCTTGATCTAGTGCAAACGCCGGGCGGCGGCTGGCATATCGAAAAATACACCAGCAGGCTTTGGCCCAATGCGGGCACCCTGAAACCCGACCCCGCCATCATCGACCAAACCATCCCGGCCCATCAGGCCACACGCGCCTATCTTGCAGAACCGGTCGCCGAGATCGGCTGTGATCTGCACAGCTATTTCGGGATGGTGCGCCCCACCGACACGCTGGCCCTTGCAGCAAGGTCCAAGGCGATCGAGGTCAAGCAAGGATTGGCGGGCAGCGGCTATGATCACCTGCCCATATTAGCAACCGCCACCACCCGCACTGTGGGCGAAAAAAGCGGCCCGACGAACTATATCCACATACCGCAAGGGCCGGTACTGCGCCGGCATCTGGCGAATTTCGCCCCTGCCACCAACCGGATTTGCGCCTTGCGGATCACCGGGGCGATGCTGCGCGACTGGCTGGAACATTCGGCCTGTGTGTACAACCAGCTAAGCCCCGACACACCCGACCAACAGCTGCGGGACGAACGCAACCCCAGCTTTATTTTTGATACGATTTACGGGCTGGATTATATCATTGATCCATCGCGCCCCGTTGGCGAACGGATCACATCGCTGATGCACGCGGGCGCGGCGGTCACCGCCGATCAACAGTTCATCATCGCCACGAACCATTTTCGCGCGGCGGGCGGCGGCGGATATACCGACCTGAACCTGCCCGCCCCCCTGTTCCAAAGCGATCTGACCCCGGTGCAAGCGATTGTGCAGGCCTTGCAAAACGACGGTTTCACCGACTGGATGCACATCACCCCATGGCAGTTGAACTGTGGCGGTACGTTCAAGGCCGTGTTCGAATCCAGCCCCAATGCCGCGCGGTATTTTTCGCAGATCAGCGCGCTTTGCCCCGAAATACTGGGACACACGGAAACCGGATTTGACCGCATCCAGATCACCTTGTGAACCTTGCACTTTGAAAAACGCTATACTATATGACCCTTGAGAGGTTGGTGCGGGCAGGTGCCTCGCCAACCCGGTCAGATCCGGAAGGAAGCAGCCGTAACGAGCCCCACTTGGGTCGTTATCAGCCTCTCACCTAAGCGTATTTTGCAAAGCAAAATGCGCGTCACCTCGGCAGGGTCATCCAAAGGATGGCACGAGAGGGGTAGCCAAAATCCCCAAAATCACACGCCCCCGAAATGCCGCTGTCCATTTGAGAGCCTCGGCACGCCTGCGCTCAGCAGCCAAGTTACCCATGGGTAACTTAACTACCTGTTTATAAAAGTAAATTTTACCTTACACGACCGAACGCAGCATGCCTTACAGCCGTTCAGCCGCAAAAGTATCGCATTGACCAACCTGCCCGCTGTCATAGCCGCGCTGGAACCAGCCTGCTCTTTGTGCGGATGTGCCGTGGGTAAAGGTATGCGGCTGCGGTGCGCGACCGGCCTGCTTTTGCAAATAGTCATCGCCGATTTTACGCGCCGCATTCAACGCCTCGTCCAGATCGCCCCGCTCCATCAGCCCTTTGACGTTTTGCGCCCAAATGCCGGACAGACAATCGGCCATCAGCTCAAGCCGGACGGTGAGTGCGTTCGCCTCTGCCTTGGAGGATTGCCGCCGCAGCGCGTCGACCTTGGGCAGGATACCCAGCTGGTTTTGCACATGGTGCGCGACCTCGTGGGCGATCACATAGGCGGCGGCGAAATCACCGCCCGCGCCCATGCGCTGCGAGAGCATGTTGAAAAAATCCGTATCCAGATATGCCTTTTGATCGGCGGGGCAGTAAAACGGCCCCGACGCGCCGGATGCGCCGCCGCACGCACTTTGCGTCACGCTTGAGAACACGACCAGCTTTGGCGGCACATAATCACGGCCCAATTGTTCGTGGAAAATCTTGCCCCAGACATCTTCGGTTGTGGCCAGAACCTGCGCCGAAAACTGCGTGGCTTGGGCGTCTGCCTGACTGACAGGCGCGCTTTGCTGGGGTTGGCTGCCGCCAGCACCGATCAAGGGCGACACATCAATGCCGGTGAAATAGCCGATGGCCAGAACCGCCAACACGCCGACAAGCCCCAGACCGCCTGCGCGCCCGCCACTGCCCCGGCGGCCGCCGCGTACTTCAACATTCTTGCTTCGCCGTATCCCTCGCAGCCGCATCGCGTGCCCCCAGTTGTAAGATTTGATGTGTTATATCGGTATGGTTCGGATATGTTTACACTCTAGGCGGTATCGCATTCAACGCTTAACGCGGGGCCGCACATTCCCCGGCCCAACAACGGTGGACGCTGCCCCGCCCCCGCCCTATCTTATGGTGCAACCCGAATCCCCGAAGGACCGTCATGTCAGACACCACCGCCTACCGCGTTCTTGCCCGCAAATACCGGCCCGAGACCTTTACCGATCTGGTCGGCCAAGACGCCATGGTACGGACCCTGAAAAATGCGTTCGAGGCTGATCGCATTGCGCAGGCGTTTATCATGACCGGGATCAGGGGCACCGGCAAAACCACCACCGCGCGGATCATCGCCAAGGGGATGAACTGCATCGGGCCGGATGGGAATGGTGGCCCCACGACCGAACCTTGTGGCGAATGCGAACATTGCGTGGCCATCATGGAAGGCCGCCATGTCGATGTGATGGAGATGGATGCCGCATCGAACACCGGTGTCGGCAACATCCGCGAGATTATTGATTCTGTGCATTACCGCGCGGCCTCGGCCCGGTACAAAGTGTACATCATCGATGAGGTGCACATGCTGTCGACAGGCGCGTTCAACGCCCTGCTGAAAACGCTTGAGGAACCGCCCGAACACGTCAAATTTATCTTTGCGACCACGGAAATTCGCAAGGTACCGGTCACGGTGCTGTCGCGCTGTCAGCGGTTTGATTTGCGCCGGATCGAACCCGAGGTGATGATCGGTTTGATGCGCAAAATCGCGGGGGCCGAAGGGGCCGAGATTGCCGATGATGCGCTGGCGCTGATCACCCGTGCCGCCGAAGGATCGGCGCGCGATGCGACATCCCTGCTGGATCAGGCGATCAGCCATGGCGCGGGCGAAACCACCGCCGTGCAAGTGCGCGCGATGCTGGGTTTGGCCGACCGTGGCCGGGTGCTTGATCTGTTCGACATGATCCTGCGCGGCGATGCGGCGGGTGCGTTGAATGAACTGAGCAGCCAGTATTCGGACGGGGCCGATCCGATGGCCGTGCTGCGCGATCTGGCCGAGATTACCCATTGGGTGTCGGTCGTGAAAATCACGCCTGATGCTGCCGAAGATCCCACTGTATCCCCCGAAGAACGCAGTCGCGGCCTGACCATGGCCGAAACCCTGCCCATGCGGGTGCTGACGCGGCTGTGGCAAATGCTGCTTAAGGCGCTGGACGAGGTCGCAAGCGCGCCCAACGCAATGATGGCCGCCGAAATGGCGATCATCCGTTTGACCCATGTGGCCGACCTGCCCAGCCCCGAAGAGCTGGTGCGCAAGCTTGGCAATGCCACGCCGCCGCCCGCGGCCCCGACCCCCGCGCCAAACGGCGGCGGTGGTGGTGGCGGCAGCACCTCGGCGATGGGGGGGCAGCACGTTCAATCGGGTGGCGCGTCCGGTGTCACCATGACGGCCACCGCCCCTGCGGTTGACCAAGCGCTCGCGCGGTTTCCCAGCTTTGAACATGTGGTCGAACTGATCCGCACCAACCGCGACGTAAAGCTGCTGGTCGAGGTGGAAAACACCCTGCGGCTGGCCGCCTATCAACCCGGTCGCATCGAATTCACCCCCACCGATGACGCGCCGCGCGATCTGGCGCAACGTCTGGGCACGCGGCTGCAACAATGGACGGGCAACCGCTGGGCGGTGATTATCGTTGGCGACAGCAACGCGGAAACCATCGCCGAAATCCGCGATGCCAAGGAAAATGCCCTGAAATCACAGGCTGAAAACCACCCGCTGATGCAGGCCGTGATGGCAACCTTTCCGGGGGCAAAAATCCTGTCGATCCGCACCCCCGAAGACATCGCCGCCGCCGCCGTGTCCGAGGCCCTGCCCGAGGTCGAAGACGAATGGGACCCGTTCGAGGACGACTAGCGCGCAGGGGGGCACCCCCTTGTCCTGCAGCGTCGCAATTCGCATATAGATCAAGACACGAAATTCAGGAGACGACACAATGTTAAAAGGTTTGGGTGCCATGGGTGACATGGCCAAAATGATGAAAGCCGCGCAGGAAATGCAAGGCAAGATGGCGCAGATGCAAGAAGACATGCACAATATCATCGTCGAAGGTGAATCCGGGGCCGGCCTTGTCAAAGCGACCTGCACCGCCAAGGGCGAGCTGAAATCGCTTGATATTGATCCGTCGATTTTCAACGGCGACGAAAAAGAAGTCGTCGAAGACCTGATCCTTGCCGCGATCAAAGACGCGCAATCCAAAGCCACCGATCGCGCCCAGTCCGAGATGAGCAAACTGACCGAAGGCATGGGCCTGCCCGCCGACATGAAACTGCCCTTTTGATCTTTCCAAATGGATCTAAATCCTCGCCGAAGGCATAAAATCTCTTTTTAACCCCGCAGCGAGGTCCACACCCTTGAGCAGCACACGCGATATCGACGCCCTGATTGATCTGATGTCGAGGCTTCCTGGCCTTGGCCCCAGATCGGCGCGGCGCGCGGTGCTGCACCTGATCCGCAAACGCGCGCTGCTGCTGACGCCATTGGCCGACATGATGCAAACCGTGGCGGCCACGGCGCGGGAATGCCTGAACTGCGGCAACGTCGGCACCAGCGATGTCTGCGACATCTGCACATCGGAAAAACGCGCCAATGGCGAGATTTGCGTTGTCGAAGACGTGGCGGACCTGTGGGCGATGGAACGGTCGGGCGTGTTCAAAGGGCGCTATCATGTCTTGGGCGGCACGCTGTCCGCGCTGGATGCCATCGGCCCGCAAGAACTGCGCATTCCGCGTCTGATTGACCGGGTCGCCAGCGAAAACATCAGCGAAGTTATTTTGGCCCTGAACGCCACGATCGACGGGCAAACCACCGCGCATTATATCGCCGATCAGCTGGACGGGCAGGTGCGCCTGACGTCGCTGGCCCAAGGTGTGCCCATTGGTGGCGAGCTGGATTATCTTGACGATGGTACGATCACTGCGGCGATGCGCGCGCGCAAATCTATCTGATCAATCTGACTTCTGACGCAGCTTGGCCAAGGCGATTAGCGCGGCGTCACGCTCTGCTTCCAACTCGGCTATGCTGCGCCCTGCCGCCTCTGCCGTAACACCCGCCACCAGTTTTTCACGCACATCTTCGGTCAGGCTGGGGTTGCCCAAGCTTGCCCAACGTTTCTCCTGACTGGCCCCAAGGTGGTCCAGATATCCGGCCATACCGCCCGCGCCGCCGCCCAGATGATAGGCCATATGCGCGCCCAGCACGGACCAGCGCAGGCCGGGGCCGTTCACCAGTGCTTTGTCCACCGCCTCGACATCAGCGATGCCTTCGGCAACGATATGCACGGCCTCGCGCCACAGGGCGGATGCAAGCCGGTTGGCGATATGGCCGACGGCCTCTTTCTTGAGCCTGACAGGGGCGGAGCCGATATTGCTATAAAACCCCTCGGCCCATGTCACCACCGCATCATCGGTGCCAAAGATTTCGACCAAAGGCACCAGATGCGGCGGGTTGAACGGGTGCGCGGTGATCAGGCGGTCGGGGTGCTTCATGCCAACCGACAGATGCGACCACGGATGCGCCGAGGTGCTGGAGGCGATGATAACGTCGTCTGCAACAAGTGCTTCGATCTGCGCATAGAGGTCTTGTTTCAGCGGCACGTTTTCAGGGGCGTTTTCCTGCACCAAACGCACATCTTTGAGCGCGTCGCCCAGATCAGCACCCAGATGCAGTTCCCCTAGAGTGGTCGGCCCGCCGATCTCTTCCAGCTGTGCCAATGGCACCGCGACCCGATCCCGAAACCCGCCAAGCGTCTGCGGATCAGGGTCCCACGCGCGCACATCATGGCCCGCACGCAGAAACAGGGCCGCCCAGCTGGCCCCGATCAGACCGCAGCCCACCACCGCGACAGAGATTTTACCGGCCATCAAAACGTTCCTTTGTTCAAACCGCGGCAGGCCACAGGGTTAAACAGTTTCGTCCAATTCCAGCACCGTTTCGACCCCGTTTTCGAGGACGTAGACACAGCCCTGACGGTTTGTCAGTTGGCCCAACTCGGCCCGATCAAGCCCGCATAATTCGCCGCGCAGCAATTGACCGCTGAGGCCATGGGCCACGATCACCGTTGGCCGGGTCAGCGACGCCACAAAATCCCGCACGCGGGCTTGGAATGTGTCAAAGCCTTCACCACCCGGAGCGGCTGAATAAAACTCCATATGCGGGCTATCGGGCGTGATGCCGCCGGGCAGGTTTTTGTAGATGTCCGCGCGCAAATGGCCTTCCCACTCGCCGGCGAACACCTCTTTCAGGCGATCGTCGGTTTCATAGCTGCGCCCGCCCAATGCGATGTCGGCTGTCTGGCGCGTGCGTTTCAGGGGCGAAACGAAACAGGGCAAATCAGCCTTTAGAATGGGGGCCATCAGCCGCGCCTGTTGTTCGGCATGGCGCAGGCCGCGCGGCGACAGGACGGATTCGGTTTGGCCTTGCACGCGCCCTTCGGCGTTCCATTCGGTTTCGCCGTGCCGCATGAACCAAACTTTGGGATAGGATTTCATCGCTTCGTGCCTTTTTGAAACTGCTGTTTGCGCGCACCTTGGCCGATGGCAGGACAAAGGCCAACCCTATGATTTCGCCGCAAGATGCGTTCTGGCGATGCGATGCGGGCTGGCACGGGCCATGCGAAACCCGCTGTCGTTCTTGCAAAATGACGATATATCTTGCGCAGATGAGGTGGATATTTCTGCTTTAGTGTACTATCGCATACCAAACTTCCTGAAAGGCTTGAAACCATGGCTGATACGAACACACCTGACATCATTTACACCAAGGTAGACGAGGCACCCGAACTGGCGTCTTATTCCCTGCTGCCGATCATTCGCAGCTTTGCCGATGCGGCGGGCGTGTCTGTTGGCACCCGCGACATTTCGCTGGCCGGTCGTATTCTGGCGGCGTTTCCTGACGCGCTGACCGCCGATCAAAAGCAATCGGATGATCTGGCCGCGATGGGTGATCTGGTGAAAACGCCGGATGCCAATGTGATCAAGCTGCCCAACATTTCCGCGTCGGTTCCGCAATTGGTTGCGGCCGTTAAGGAACTGCAATCCCAAGGGTACGCCCTGCCTGATTATCCCGAGGCCCCCAGCACCGACGCCGAGAAAAAAGCCCGCGCCGCCTATGACGCGATCAAAGGCTCGGCTGTGAACCCGGTTCTGCGCGAAGGCAACTCTGACCGTCGTGCGGCGATTGCGGTCAAGAAATACGCAATGGCCAACCCGCATTCGATGGGCACATGGTCCAAGGACAGCAAGACCAAGGTGTCCGCGATGTCGGGCGGTGATTTCTTCTCGAACGAGAAATCCCTGACGTTGAGCGACGCCCAAGCCGGTGCAGCCAAAATCGTGCATGTGGCAGCGGACGGGTCCGAGACCGTTTTGAAAGACGGCGTGACATTCCCAGCGGGCACGGTTGTGGACACCACATTCATGTCTGCCAAGGCGCTGGACAAGTTCCTGGCCGAGCAGATCGAAGAGACCAAGAAAGACGGCACGCTGTTTTCGTTGCACATGAAAGCGACGATGATGAAGGTGTCGGACCCGATCATTTTCGGCCACGCCGTGCGCGAATTCCTGAAGCCGGTGTTCGATAAATATGATGCAGAGCTGAAAGCCGCGGGCGTGAACCCGAACGCAGGCATCGGCGACATGATGGCCCGCATTGAAGGCAACGCCGAGATTGTTGCCGCGGTCGAAGCCGCCATGGCGGAGCGTCCGCCGATGTATATGGTCAACTCTGACAAGGGCATCACCAACCTGCATGTCCCGTCTGACGTGATCATCGATGCGTCCATGCCCGCGCTGATCCGCGCTGGCGGCAAGGGCTGGGGCCCGGACAACAAGGAACACGACACCAACTGTGTGATCCCTGACAATTCCTATGCCCCCGTCTATGACGAAAGCATCAAGTATTTCAAAGAAACCGGCGCGCTGGATCCGACGACATCGGGCACCGTCCAGAACATCGGTTTGATGGCCCAAAAGGCCGAGGAATACGGCTCGCACCCCACCACGTTTGAAATTCCTGCCGATGGCACTGTGAAAATGATCGCGGCCAATGGCGATGTGATTTCCGAACATAGCGTTGAGGCGAATGACATCTGGCGTGCTGCATCGGCCCGCAAGGCACCGATCGAAGACTGGGTGCAACTGGCCATCGACCGTCAAAAGGCCGAAGGTTGCGAAGCGATTTTCTGGCTGGACGCAGACCGCGCCCATGACGCCGAGCTGATCGCTTATGTAAAGCCGATCCTTGAGGCGAAAGGCGTGGCTGACAAGTTCCAGATCATGTCGCCTGCAAAAGCCACGCGCCAAACGCTTGAGACGATCCGCACTGGTGCGAACTCCATCGCGATCACCGGCAACGTGCTGCGCGACTATCTGACCGACCTGTTCCCGATTTTGGAACTGGGCACCTCGGCCAAGATGCTGTCGATTGTGAAGCTGATGCAGGGCGGTGGTTTGTTTGAAACCGGTGCTGGCGGGTCCGCCCCCAAGCACGTTCAGCAGTTGGTCGAAGAAAACCACCTGCGTTGGGATTCACTGGGTGAATTCTGCGCCTTGGGTGAAAGCCTCAAGTTCCTGGCCGATCAAAAGAACAACGAAAAGGCGCGGATTTTGGGCAAGGCGGTTGATGATGCCACGCAAGGTATCCTCGACAACAACAAATCGCCTTCGCGCAAAGTGGGACAGCCCGACAACCGCGCGAGCCACTATTATTTCGCGATGTATTGGGCGCAAGCCTTGGCCGCACAGACTGGCGACGCCGATCTGGCCGCGCATTTTGCCCCCATCGCGGAAAAGCTGGCCGCGAACGAGGACAAGATCATGGCCGAACTGGCCGAGGTCCAAGGTAAAGCGGTTGATCTGGGTGGGTACTTCCATTCGGACCCGGCCAAGACCGAAGCGGTCATGCGCCCCTCGGCCACGCTGAACGCCATCATCGGCTAAACAATCTGAACCCCGCCCCTTATCACAGGGGGCGGGGTTTTTCTTTGCCCGCCAAGGGCAATATTGCGCCCAAACGCCTGATCTGCACCCGCGACGTGCCGCATGGGTTTGCCAGTGCCCCCGTATCCTGATTAAACAACAATTAGCCCTGCACGGACGGGGACGCTATAATGTTGACGGCAGAAACGGGGCTATCCATGACGAAACGCGCGCTAATCACCGGGATTACAGGCCAGGACGGGTCTTACCTTGCGGAATTCCTGCTGGAAAAGGGGTATGAGGTGCATGGGATCAAGCGGCGGGCATCGTCGCTGAACACCCAGCGGATCGATCATATTTACCAAGATCCCCATGTGTCCAACCCACAGCTGCATTTGCATTATGGCGATCTGACCGACAGTTCCAACCTGACGCGGATCATTAGCGAAGTACGGCCCGACGAGGTGTATAACCTTGGCGCGCAAAGCCATGTCGCCGTCAGCTTTGAATCGCCGGAATATACGGCGGATGTGGATGCCAACGGGACATTGCGTCTGCTTGAGGCGATCCGGTTTCTGGGTCTTGAGAAACAGACCAAGTTTTACCAAGCGTCGACGTCCGAGCTATACGGTTTGGTCCAAGAGACACCGCAGACCGAAACCACGCCTTTCCACCCGCGCAGCCCCTATGCGGTGGCCAAGATGTACGCCTATTGGATCACGGTGAACTACCGCGAGGCGTACGGCATGTATGCCTGCAACGGCATTCTGTTTAACCATGAATCCCCCCGCCGCGGCGAGACCTTTGTCACGCGCAAGATCACCCGCGGGCTGGCCAATATCGCCCAAGGGCTGGAGGACTGTCTGTACATGGGCAACATCGACGCGCTGCGCGATTGGGGCCATGCCAAGGATTACGTGCGCATGCAGTGGATGATGCTGCAACAGGACGAACCCGATGATTTTGTGATCGCGACGGGTGTGCAATATTCCGTGCGCCAGTTCATCATCTGGTCGGCGGCCGAGCTGGGGATCACCCTGCGGTTCGAGGGCACCGGCGTCAACGAATGCGCCATCGTGGACAGCATCCAAGGCGACAATGCCCCCGGCGTCAAACCCGGCGATGTGGTTCTGAAGATCGACCCGAAATACTTCCGCCCCGCCGAAGTGGAAACGCTGCTGGGGTCGCCCGCCAAAGCCAAAGAAAAGCTGGGTTGGGAACCGCAGATCACAACGCAGGAAATGTGTGTGGAGATGGTGCAAAGCGATCTGAAAATCGCCAAACGTGCGCGGCTGCTGATCGATCACGGCTTTGATGCGTTCATCGCGCGCGAGGATTAATCCATGTCAGGGAAACTATTCCTCACCGGTGGTTCCGGCATGGTGGGCCGGAATGTGCAAGATCATGCCGCCGCCGCAAATTGGCAGATTGTTGCCCCGTCCAGCCGCGAACTGGACCTGATGAACGGCGCCGCTGTGGCGGATTTTATCAAGGCTGAACAGCCCGATCTGATCGTGCATTCCGCTGGTAAGGTCGGCGGCATCCGCGCCAATATGGCCGAACCTGTCGCGTTTCTGGACCGTAACATCACCATTGGTCGCAACGTGATCATGGGGGCCTATGAGGCCGGTGTGAAGCGGCTGATCAATCTGGGATCGACCTGCATTTATCCGCGCGCTGCCGCCAACCCGCTAAGCGAGGATTTGCTGCTGACCGGAGAGCTGGAACCGACGAATGAAGGCTATGCCATTGCCAAGATTTTTGCGCTGCGGCTGTGCGAATATATCCGTCGCGAAGATCCGACGTTTCAGTACAAGACGCTGATCCCTTGCAATCTGTTCGGGCCCTATGACAAGTTTGATCCGCAGGTATCGCATTTGCTGCCCGCGATCATTCAAAAGGTGTATGACGCCAAACTGGCGGGCGATCCGACGGTCGAAATCTGGGGCGATGGTATGGCGCGGCGTGAATTTATGTATTCTGCCGATCTGGCGGATGCGGTGTTCCGCGCGGCGGATGACATTGAAAACATCCCCGATCTGATGAATGTCGGCGTCGGCCAAGACCACAGTATCAACGAATATTACGAGACCGTCGCGCGGGTGATCGGATGGGACGGCAGCTTTACCCATGATCTGAGCAAGCCAACAGGCATGGCCCGCAAGCTGTCCGATACATCGCGCCAAACCGCCTGGGGATGGCAGCCGCAAACCTCTCTCGAGGATGGCATCACCAAGACCTATCAATACTATCTGGAGACATCAAAATCATGAGCGCGCGCTTTCCTCTTGCGACCTCCTCTTGGGATCAGGCCGAGCAGGATGCCCTGCAACGGGTGATCAAATCGGACATGTATTCAATGGGCCCCGAGGTCCGCAGCTTTGAAGAACAGTTTGCTGCGTTCTTTGGCGCGAAATACGCGGTTATGGTTAATTCCGGGTCCTCAGCCAACCTGCTGATGACCGGCGCGTTGTTCTATTCGAAAAACGACGACCTGCGCCTGAAAGCCGGGGACGAGATTATCGTGCCCGCCGTGAGTTGGTCCACGACATATTATCCGCTGGCCCAATACGGTCTGGTACAGAAGTTCGTCGATATCGACCGTGGCACGCTGAATTATGATCTGGATGCGCTGGCAGAGGCCGTCACCGACAAGACCCGCGCGATCATGATCGTGAACCTGTTGGGCAATCCCAATGATTTTGACCGGATCAAGGAAATCATCGGCGACCGCAAGATCGTGCTGCTGGAAGACAATTGCGAATCTATGGGTGCGACTTTTGGCGGGAAACAGACCGGAACATTCGCCCATGTGGGCAGCTTTTCCAGCTTCTTCTCGCATCACATCTCGACCATGGAAGGTGGCCTTGTCACCACCGATGACGAAGAGCTGTACCATATTATGTTGTCCATGCGGTCCCATGGCTGGACGCGGCACCTGCCCAAAGAAAACCTTGTGACGGGCACCAAAAGCGACGATCCGTTCGAGGAAAGCTTTAACTTTGTATTGCCGGGCTACAACCTGCGCCCGCTTGAGATGTCCGGCGCGTTGGGCAAAGAGCAGTTGAAAAAGCTGCCCGACCTGATCAAGGGACGGCGCGACAATGCCAAGCTGTTCGTTGACGGGCTGTCAAACCATCCGCTGTTCACCCTGCAAGAAGAAATCGGCGAAAGCAGCTGGTTCGGGTTCTCGCTGCTGCTGCGCCCCGATGTTGGGATCACGCGCAGTGAACTGGTGACCAAGCTGAACGGCCTTGGGTTTGAATGTCGCCCCATCGTCGCGGGCAACTTTACCAAGAACCCGGTGATGGAGCATATCCCCCATGTCATCCACGGTGACCTGCCGAATGCGCAGTATATCGATGTGAACGGGCTGTTTGTCGGCAATCATCACTATCCGATCCCCGAAGCTGTTGAGGCGTTGGCTGAATTACGTGCCTAGCCGCTGCACCGCAGACTTCGCCCCGCCAATTTATTAATGTCTCGTTAGATTAATCGCTATTAAGGTTCCTATCATGATCCATCCTATTCTTCTTTGTGGCGGTTCTGGTACGCGTCTTTGGCCGCTGTCGCGCAAGTCATACCCTAAACAATTTGCCAAGCTGATGGGCGAGGAAAGCCTGTTTCAGGCCTCGGCGCGGCGATTGTCTGGTGACGGTTTTGCGGCACCTGTGATTGTGACGGGGGACCCGTTCCGCTTTATTGTGACCGAACAACTGGCGCAGGTGGAACAAGCGGCGATGGGTATTCTGATCGAACCCGAGGGGCGCAATACCGCGCCGGCGATCCTTGCTGCTGCGTTGTGGATTGCCAAAACCGACCCGAGCGCGCTGATGCTGGTGGCCCCGTCGGATCACGTGATCCCCGACACGGATGCCTTTGCCGCGACGGTTCAGGCTGCTGTGCCGCGGGCGCAGTCGGGCGATCTGGTGACCTTTGGGATCACGCCGACGCGCCCTGAAACCGGCTATGGGTATCTTGAGCTGGCGGCGGGTGCTGATGCGGGGGCAGATGCGCCACAATCGCTGGCGCGCTTTGTTGAAAAACCCGACGCTGACCGTGCGGCCAAGATGTTGGCGGCGGGGAATTTCCTGTGGAACGCGGGGATATTTCTGTTCACTGCGGATGCGATCATTGCCGCTTACGAGGCCCATGCACCTGCCTTGCTGACGGCCGTCACCGACGCACTCAGCAAGGCCGATCCGGACCTTGGCTTTACCCGGCTAGACCCTGCTGCATGGGGCAAGGCCGATGATATCTCGGTCGATTATGCGATCATGGAGAAGGCCGACAATCTGGCCGTGATGCCCTTTGGCGCGGGCTGGTCCGATCTGGGCGGCTGGGATGCCGTGTGGATGGAATCCGGCCCCGATGCGCAGGGCAATGTCTGTTCGGACAATGCCACCGCGATTGATTGCAAAGATACCCTGCTGCGGTCGGAAACCGACGGGTTGCAGCTGGTTGGTATCGGGCTGGACAATATCGTGGCCATCGCCATGGGCGACGCGGTGCTGGTCGCCGACAAATCCAAGGCGCAGCGCGTGAAGGAAGCGGTTGATGCGCTCAAGGCCAAGGGATCAAGCCAAGCGATCCAACTGCCCCGCGATTACCGGCCATGGGGGTGGTACGAAAGTCTGGTCATTGGCGGGCGTTTCCAGGTGAAACGCATCGTGGTGAACCCCGGTGCATCGCTGAGCCTGCAAAGCCATCACCACCGGTCAGAGCATTGGATCGTGGTCGAAGGCACCGCTAAGATCACCGTTGATGACACCGTGCAACTGATCAGCGAAAACCAGTCCGTTTATATCCCGCTCGGGGCCGTGCACCGCATGGAAAACCCCGGCAAAGTCCCCATGGTGCTGATCGAAGTGCAAACCGGCAGCTATCTGGGTGAAGACGATATTATCAGGTATGAGGATGTGTATGCCCGCCAGTAACCCGCGGCGCTAAGCGCGACTTACAGCGGGCTGCAAATCATGACGGCTATTCGGGATATGGGCGAAAGCGCCCCGTCATCAGGGCGCTTTCACAATCGTTTAAACCCTTGGCTTTAGGCGCGTGACAACACGCTTGCCGGGCGGGCCTTGTACAGCGCTGCTGTGATCAGGCCAGCCAGTACCGCCTTGATGATGTCACCGGGGATAAAGACGGTAACCAATGCGGCCGATTCCAGCAGGGTTTTGTCCAGCGCGATGGCAAGACCGGCAATCCCAAAGGCATAAAGCACAATGATGCCGCCGATGATCGACGCGACACCCGCGACGATGGCCAGCGACGGGCCCTGCCATTTTTCAACGATCAGGCCAGTGACAAATGCGGCAAAGGGGAAGCCGATCAAGAAGCCGGACGACGGCAACATGAACGCGCCCAGACCGCCACGACCACCCGCCAGCAGGGGCAAGCCCATGGCGACAAGCAACATGAACAACAGCACAGCAAGGGCACCGCGTTTGGACCCAAGAACGGTGCCGCACAGCATGATACCAAGGCTTTGCGCCGTGATTGGCACACCAAAGGCCAGCGTGAATTGGGGGATCAGCGCAAGCGCTGCGATAAGTGCTGCAAACAAGGCAACAAGTGTAAGATTACGTTCCATTTAGACTGCTTTCTATTAGGTGCGCTTGTATCCCCTTGATCCGATCAAGACACAAGAGTGCTTTGGCGGAAGGCTTAGACCGGGCCCGCGCTGTCTAGAATCGCGGAGACATCCAGATGCTGCTCCATATGGTCGGCCAGCTGGTCCAGCGTGTCCTCGACCGTTTGGCTGTAGGATACCGGTGCCGCCGCCAGCCCGTATTGGGCCAGCCATGATTTCCTAAAGCTGTCATTGGAAAACAGCCCGTGCAGATAGGTGCCTGCAATCTTGCCATCCCGCGCCACCGCGCCATCCGGCACACCGTCGATCTGGCAATAGGGGCGCTGGCAATCGGGGCCTTTGGTTTGGCCGATATGTATTTCGTAGCCGTCGATCTGGGCACCTGTGGCACTATGGGTCGCGGTGACGCGGGTCAGGGTTTTATCCGCCGCCATGCGCGTATCCACATCCAAGAGGCCAAGCCCCGCGTCCTGACCAGCGGGGCCTTCGATCCCTTGGGGGTCGTCCACGGTTTGCCCCAGCATCTGATAGCCGCCGCAAATCCCCAAGACATGGCCGCCGCGCCGTACATGCGCCAGCAGGTCGATATCCCAGCCTTGGGCGCGCATGAAATTCAGGTCGCCGCGGGTGGATTTTGTACCGGGCAAGATCACCATATCCGCATCCGCAGGCAGCGGCATGCCCGGCGGGATCATGGTCAGCCGCACCGATGGCTCTGCCGCCAAGGGGTCAAGGTCATCAAAGTTCGAGATGCGCGAAAGCATCGGGCAGACAATATGAAACGCCCCGTCCGACCGTGCGCGAGCCAGATCAACCGCATCTTCAGCGGGCAGCAAATGCGCGCCGCTGAACCATGGCAGAACCCCAAACCCCGTCCAGCCGGTGCGGTCGATGATGTCTTGGTACCCGTCATCAAACAGGCGCACATCGCCGCGGAATTTATTGATCAGAAAGCCCGCGATCATGGCCGCGTCATCAGGGTCCATCACCGCTTGGGTGCCGACGATCTGGGCGATCACACCGCCGCGATTGATATCGCCCGCGAGTATCACCGGCACATTTGCGGCGCGGGCAAAGCCCATGTTGGCAATGTCATTCTTGCGCAGGTTCGTCTCGGCCGGGCTGCCTGCCCCTTCGACGATGATCAGATCAGCGGTTTTGCCAAGGATGCCAAAGCTTTCCAAAACGGGTTCCAGCAACGCCTTGCGGGCCGCGCCAAAATCGCCGGCCTCAAGCCGTGATCGGGCACGGCCCTGCACCACGACCTGCGCACCGGTGTCGGTTTCGGGCTTGAGCAGCACGGGGTTCATATGGACCGACAAGCTGCGGCCCGATGCAATGGCTTGAAGGGCTTGTGCGCGGCCGATCTCTCCGCCGTCATGGGTGACGGCGGCGTTGTTTGACATGTTCTGCGGCTTGAACGGCGCGACCGAAATGCCCCGCCGTAATGCCGCACGGCACAGCCCTGCCACAAGCATCGATTTACCCACGTTAGAGCCGGTGCCCTGAATCATGATTGCGCGTGTGGGCATGGCTGGTCCTTAAGAATGAGCTTCGCCAAAGTCGTGTCAGCCACCACGCGCGGCGTCAAGTCTGGGGATCAGATACCGGCGCGGTTTGCCACCATGCCCGCGCTTACAAGACGGCCTTGGAGCCAAATAGCGCGGCCTTTATCTGCATCACGCGGCGCGAGGTTTTCGGGCCTGCGCAAAACAGCGCTGCGGCTGCGCAAATGGTGCGTAGCGATTGACCGGGGTCTTCGATCAAGGGTGCGCGCGATTGCGCCATTGAGCCATAGGTCAGATTAACCGCACGTGCCCCGTTAAGATCGCGGATCGCCCGGCGTGACATGTCGCGCAGCTGATAGGCGCGAGCCGCAGGGGCATTCATGCGAAAGAAAGCGGGGTCCAGCGGCGTCAGTTTGGCGACCATACGTTCCCACGCGTCCAACTGGCGGTCGGCCTTAACACACAGCCCCCCGTCGGTAACGCGGGTCTGGGTCAACGCATCGCGTATCCCCTCGAACGCCCAATCGGTGGTCAAGGCCATGCGCGTCCAACATTCGATATCCGCGCAATGGCGAAAGGTTTCGTCAAAATACCAGTCGCGCTGGATTTCACGGCGGGGGCGGTAGGCAATGTCGGTCAGCGCGGCGCGGCGGATCACCATCGCGGACCCGTTATCAATCGGGTTACGTTTGAAAATACAGGCCGGCGAGATGTCGGTAACGCAGGGCATCGGCACGCGGCCTTTCACAGTGCCCGCCCCGTCAATCAATGTAGAGCCGGAGAAGCTGACCCCGACCTTGGGGTGCGCGCGAAGATGGCTGACGTGGCGGGCCAGCTTGTTGGGCAGCCACAAATCGCCCGCGTTGCAAAAGCCGATGAACTCACCCTGTGCGACGGAGATACCCACGTTGCGCGCCGCCGCAACACCGCGGTTCGCCTGACGCAGTACGCTGACCCGTGAATCAGTTGAAAACTGCGTGGCGATCTGGGGTGTCTCATCGCACGATCCGTCATCCACGATGATGATCTCGTAGGAACCATAGGTTTGAGCAAGCAACGCCTGCATCGTTTGTTTAAGCGTGCTGGCCACATTAAAGGCTGGCACAATAATTGAGGCGCGCGTCATGGGAGAAACCTTTCCGGGGACACTGGTATATGTGCCGCCAGACCGAACCGTGACGTCAACGGGCGTGACGCCGCAGTGGCGCGACCAGATTTGGGAGGGGTGCATCTGGGTCGCGCGATGCGTGGTATGTCGTTCGTTGCTGTCGGCATGGGGGGTCCAATCAAATTATTGAACTCTTCCTACCGAAGGGTTTGGTCGACGTCTCCGACGCTGCCGGAGAGGTGGAGGGCGCAATCGCCTAGTCCCCTATCCTTTGGGATACGCGGCCCCAGCCGAATGTCTGTCAGACCGTTTTATTCAAGAGAGATTGCAACAGGTATGCGCAGAGAAACCCGCGCGGTTTAGCTGTCGGCGCGGGGCACTGTGCGACGTTCGGCTTGCAGCAAGGGGCGCGTTCTGGCCCAAATTTCGGGCAGTCCGGCGATCCATTTATCCGTGCGCAGCTTGTCACCGGTTTTGGCGGACGTTTCGATCGCAAGGAATGCGGCGCGCATTTCCATCGCACCCATTGAGGCAGAGGACCCTGCCAAGCGATGCGCCAAAGCTGCGATGTCCGGCAACGCGTTATGCGCGGGGTCGGACAAAGTCGTTATTGTGCGGTCGACCTCTTGCGCATAGCGGTCCAGCAGCGACGACAGCTGATCCACCCCCAGAGTCTCGCGCAGATCGTCAAGATACTGCGTCGCTACGGAGGAAGAGGCGGCCTCGGCGGGCTTGGACGGGGCATTTTGGGGATGACCGTATTGCGCGATCACCGTCAGCAGGTCTTTGCGCACCAAGGGTTTGGTCAGGATGTCGTTCATACCGTCTGATAGGAACGTCTGTTGTTCGCCTGCCATTGCATTGGCGGTCAGCGCGACAATCGCCGTCTTGGCGTTCACGCCCTGGCCTGCGCGGATGGCACGGGTCGCCCCGCGCCCGTCCAATACCGGCATGCTGATGTCCATAAGGATCAGGTCAAAACGGATGTCTTGGGCGATCTCGACCGCCTCGGCCCCGTTGTGTGCCTCGGTCACGAGGTGCCCGGCGGCTGTGAGCATTTCGCGGGCAACAACGCGGTTGATCTCGTTATCCTCGACCAGCAGGATCGCGCTGCCTTTGGGCTGCGCCGCAGGTTTGCGCTGCGCGATTTTCGGGTCGGGGGCGTCAATCGGTTCAATCGGAAAGCGGATGCTAAAGGTGCTGCCCTGCCCCACGCTGCTGGCCACATCAATCCTGCCACCCAACGCTTTGACGAAACGTTGCGCGATGCCCAGACCCAAACCGGTGCCGCCAACATCCCGGTCGTAAGAGCTGTCCCCGGTCATAAAGTCGTCGAATATCTGCTCTTGCAGGTCTTCGGTCATGCCGATGCCGGTGTCAGATACGGTGATCTGCAATTCAGGCAATTGGCCCGCTTGTTCATCGGTTTCGACCTGAATGACGATCTGCCCGTCGCGGGTGAATTTCACCGCATTGCCGATCACGTTCATCAAAATATGCTGGATGCGGTCACGGTCTGCACGAATCCAGTTTACGGGGGCAGTGATCCAGCTCCACTCCAACGTGGTGCCGTTGGCCGAGGCAGCACCGCTTTGATTATCAACGATGTCTTGCAAAAGCAGACTGATGTCCATCGCAACGGGGCGCAGGCGCAGCTTGCCCGCGTCGTATTTCGTGATGTCCAGCACGTCTGAAATATGGCTCATCAGCAGCTTGCCCGAGGTGTCCATATTCTTGATATACCGCGACTGTTTAGCGCTAAGTTTGGTTTCGGACAGCAAGGTTAGATTGCCCAAAAGCCCGTTCAAAGGCGTGCGTATTTCGTGGCTCATCGTGGCAAGGAAATCGGTCTTGGCCTTTTCGCCCGCCATCGCCCTGTCGCGGGCCATCACCAATTCGCGTTCCGCTTCGACCTGGGTCGAGATATCGCGCAGAAAGGCGATGTAAATCTCGCCCTCGCTGGTGGTGGCCGATTGCACGGCCAGTTCCACAGGAAAGCTATCGCCGGACTTGCGCTTGGCCTCAAGCTTGATCCGGCCCTTGCCGACGACGCGTTTTTCGCCTTGGTCGCGCATGCGTTGCATACCCGCCTCGTGGGCATCGCGGTACTGATCCGGCACGATCATGGCGCCCAGCTCTTGGCCCAGCGCCTCTTGTGCGGTGTATCCGAAAATCTGTTCGGCGGCGGTGTTGAAATCCAGAATGTGACCTTCGGCATTTGCCACGATTACGGCGTCCAGTGCGGTGCTGGTGACCACATTCATCCGTTTACTGGCTTCGATCACCTCGGACCGGCGGCGAATGTTCTGGCGGTTCACCACCCCCAGATAAAGGGATAGCAACAGCAAGGCCACAAGCAGGGCAGTAACGCCAAACGCCATTTGCATCAGGGTAACGGCGACGCTGGTGCGGCGTATATCTGAATCGCGGGCAAAGAAGTTCAGCCCCGAATTCGACATCCGGCGCACGATTTTGCGTATGTCGTCGGCCCGTTCGCGCATACCAGGCAATGCCGCAATCAAGCCCGCATCATCGGCATCGATTTCATCAACCGTTTCATCCAGAAAGCGTTCGACGTTTGAAAGGCTATTGAAGAACTCGGACTGTTTGCGCAGGTCGGCATAAAGCGACGATTGCGAAAGCGTTCGAATGCGGCTGTAGAAAATATCAAAATCGCGCCGGAGCATTTTAAGGTCGGCGGGGTCCGCCGTGTCCAGCGTCGCGAGATGCAGTTGAAATTCGACAAACTCCACCTCAGCTTGCGACAGCGTCCATTGCACGTTGTCGGAACTGGCGGAGTTCAGCAGCCTAAGGTCACGCGCGACGTGGGTGGCCAGAAATACGATAGACACAATGCCAATCGCCCCCAGCAGTACTGAAAGCACAAGCCGAAGGCGTAAAGATGTCTTTGCCAAACGTAATATAGGCTTGCCTCCTGTGGTCGGCGGCACCCGAAGGGACGATATGCCCCTTCCTTTTAGTCTATTACGACGATCCGGTCGAGCTGCCAGATGCTGCGCGAATAGATCACTTCGCTGCGGTAGGATGCATCTGAATCGTAAGGGTACACAATCCAAAGCGGGCCTTTGTCGCGCACGGACAATGTGTCGCCGTTCAGCCGATACGCGATGATCGGTCCGCCCTCTACCGCGTCAGAGATGGGGATATCGACCGCGTAGTCATTGATCGCCGTGGCACGCAGGGTGTCGCCGGTAAGACCCAAGCGGTCGACCAATACGTCCAATGACACACCTTGAAAGGATTGGGTGCCATCGGTCCAGATGGTCGATGTATCGATCACCGCCGCATCAAGCGCTTCGAGCATTTCCAGATCAAACTGTGCCATACCGTCGGCGTTTGTTGTTTCGATGGCACCCGAAACAGTCAGAAGTACGTCGCCTTGTGCCATCCCAAGATCGTCAGCCCAAACTGGCATGACTGAAATCGTTAAAAACATAACGGCCTTGAAAAATGATGACAACATAACGCGAATCCTATCCTTGACTGCGGCTTCTATGACATGAGACCGCCGATCGTACGACTGAGCATTTGGATACCAACCTATCCTTTCGTATAGTCATGCAAAGCGCGGCCTGAAAAACGCTGGCAAAATACTGATAGGGTAAGCCCCTGCGCGCTCACTTGACGCCGCTTGAGTGTCCAGATCGGCATTCCCGGTTACGTGCGTCATCTGGCTACATGTGTGTGCTGTATATAGGATTATTGCGGCAGATCATTACCCATATGAGGGCAAAACTATCCTAAAGGGCGTTGGCTGAAACGACCGGATAATCATATTATTATCGTGCAATAATCACCATCTCGGCTTACGTGTATTACTAATCAAGGAGACCTTAATGCGCGTACTTATCGCCGACGACCATGACCTCGTGCGCGATACATTGGTTATGTTTCTAGAGGCGCAAGGCGATATTGCTGTCCGTCAGGCTGCCAATCTGGGCGAGGCGCACAAGCTGATCGACGCGGAAGACCCCTTTGATTTGGTGCTACTGGATTTGAATATGCCCGGCATGAACGGCCTTGAAGGGCTGCGCGTGACATTGGCCATGAAGGGCGGTCAGCGTGTGGCCCTGTTGTCCGGCGAAGCCACCCGCGAGATTGCTGAAAACGCGCTTGAGGCAGGTGCCGCCGGTTTTGTGCCGAAAACACTGCCGGCCAAGTCGATGATCAACGCGGTCAAGTTTATGGCCATGGGCGAGCAATATGCCCCCATCGATTTCATGACCGCGCTGGATGAAAGCCCCGAACACCCCCTGGCCGAAAAACTGTCACCGCGCGAGTTGCAGGTTCTAAAGGGGCTGACCGAGGCGAAATCGAACAAGGAAATCGCGCGCGATCTGGACATTACAGAGCCAACTGTCAAACTGCATATGAAGACGCTCTATCGTAAAATCGGGGCGGCCAACCGCACCCAAGCTGCGTTAATCGCACGCGAGGCTGGCCTGTTTTAGCCCTGCCATCCCTTTGGAATTCAAAACATGCCCGATCATTCCCTTCTGGCCACCCCTGAAACCGTTCATTGGGGGCGCTTCTGGTCGGACCATCCCCCGGTTCTGACCATCGCAGACGGGGACCGCGCCACCATTCAAACCTTTTCCGGGCGCGCCGCCGTTCTGCCGCCCGATGGGTCAGGGATGACAGTTGCACCAGAACAGCACGCCATTTTGGCGGCGGACATTCCGGGGCAGGCGCATCTGCTGACCGGGCCCATCGCGGTTCAGGGGGCCATGCCCGGCGACGTGCTGAAGATCACCATCGAAAAGATCGAACTGGGTGCGGACTGGGGGTTCAATGTTGTGCGCCCGACGGCGGGCACCCTGCCCGGTGAATTCCCTGTTTCGGCCGAAACGCTCACCCATATTCCGATTGATGTCGCCGCGAAAACCGCACGGTTGCCGTGGGGGGCTGTTTTGCCGCTCAACCCGTTCTTTGGCGTGATGGGTGTCGCCCCGCCCGCCAACTGGGGCGAGGTCACGTCGATCCAGCCGCGGCTGCATGGCGGCAACATGGATTTGAAACTGCTGACCGAAGGGGCCACGTTGTATCTGCCGGTTCACGCGAAAGGCGCGCTGTTTTCCTGTGGTGACGGGCATGGATGCCAAGGCGATGGAGAGGTCTGTATCACCGCGTTAGAGACTGCTTTGACCGGTACATTCCGCTTTGACGTTCTGAAAGGTGCGGGTGCGCAGATGACCCTGCCAAGGGCAGAGACCAAGGACGAGATTATCTCGATGGGGTTTCACGCCAGTCTGGATACGGCGCTGCAAATCGCGCTGCGTGAAATGATCGCGATGATCCGCGAACGCGTGGATATCAGCGAAACCCAAGCCTATCAGCTGTGTTCGCTGGCGGTGGATTTTGCAGTGACGCAATCGGTGAACCAAGAAAAAGGCGTACACGGGCGATTGCCCAAGTCGCTGTTGCAGGTGGGATGAAATCAGATCGCGCTGCTATGTGACGTTTGCGATGCTTGAAATGCGTCCAGTTGACCGGCCAAAATGCGCACCAACGGCTCGAACCCCGGATTCACGGTTAGGCTGCTGTCATGAAGCGTGACGCCCAAGGGGAATGCCGCCGCAAGCTGCGTAAACGCAGTTGATATGATTGGCGCATAGGTCGGAAAATCGGCCTGCAACTGCGCGATGTTCACGGCAAAGCCGCACATCAGCTGTTCAATGGCCAACGCCACCCAGCGATCGGCATCAGACAGGGCATAGCCCCGCGCGCCGGCAAGGGTTTGCCCCTCGATCGCGGTGACATATTTTGCGGTGGCGGATTCGTTCTGGCTGTAGCCTTGGGGGAATTTTGAGATCGACGATGCCCCAAGCCCGATAAGGACGTCGGAGGTGTCATCGGTATATCCCTGAAAATTGCGCCGCAGATGCCCTGTTGCCTTGGCGATTGAAAGCCCGTCGCCGGGGCGCGCGAAATGGTCAAAGCCGATCTGTTCAAACCCGTCAGAGGTCAGCAAAACCCGCGCGATTTCCGACAGTTCATAGCGCATTTGCGGATCGGGGAGGGCGGATTCGTCGATCAACACCTGACGTTTAGACATCCATGGCACATGGGCATAGCCATAAAGCGCCAGGCGGTCGGGCTGCAGTGACATCACTTCTTGCAAGGACTGGCTCAGGCTTTCTTGGGTTTGGAAGGGCAACCCATAGAGCAAATCCATGTTCAGGCTGTGCAGATTTCCGGACCGTAGGTGATGCACCACATCTGATGTCTGTTGGAACGACTGCAAACGCCCGATTGCCTTTTGCACGTCGGGGTCGAAGTCTTGGACGCCAATGCTGGCCCGGTTCATGCCATAGCTTAGCAAAGTATCCAGCAAGTCCGGCGATGCCTCGGTCGGGTCGATCTCGACCGAGAATTCAAACGCGTCACCCTTTTCAAAATTCGCAAAGATTTTATCCAGCAACAGCGCCATCAGATCAGAGGGCAATATCGTTGGCGTTCCCCCGCCAAGATGCAGCCGCGACAATGACACGTCCTTGGGCAGGCGCGCGCGGATCAGATCAACCTCGTGCAAAAGGGTCTCTACATATACCTCGACCGGGCGGAGCGTTGATGTTCCTTGCGTGCGGCAGGCACAGAACCAACACAGACGTTTGCAAAACGGGATATGTATATAAAGTGACACAGCGGAACCCTGAGGCACGGCGCGCAGCCATTCAGACTGGTTGGCCTGCCCCACCTGATCGCTGAAATGATTGGCGGGCGGGTAACTGGTGTACCGCGGCACTTTGGCATCCAGAATGCCATAGCGGCGAAGTTGCTTAAATTCTGTCATGCAAATATCTTGCATACACGGGGGATCGTTTTCTTTGATTTAGATCAAGGATGGCCGTTGAATTTGGCGCGCAACACACCCGTCGATAACGAGACTTGATCTGCATCAAAACGGCCGCTGCTGCGACCTGATTATCTTCTCTCAGCCAAGAGGAGACCACCTGATGTACAAGAATATCCTGATTCCAGTGATTCTGGACCATCCCGAGAAAAACGAGACCGCATTCGAGGCCGCGCGTGCGCTGGCTGACGAGGGGGCGCATTTCACGCTGCTGCATGTGATCGAAGAAATACCGGTGTATGTGTCCGAATACGTTCCGAACGACTTTATCGTCGAGGCGCGCAAAACATTGCGCAGCAGGCTGGACGAGCTGGCCAAGATGCTGCCCAATTGCCATGCCGCCACCGCCGAAGGCCGACCCGGCACGCAGATCCTGAAATGGGCGAGCCAGAACAATTCTGATTGCATCGTTATCGCGTCCCATCAGCCGAACATCTCGGACATCTTGTTGGGATCGGTCGCGCATTACGTCGTGCGGCACGCAAAATGCGCGGTTCATGTGATCCGGTAGCCCAGTGTTTGGGCAAAATTGATTTAGATCAAAGAAGCCCAGTCTCCCAGCCGCTACCCGACAATTGCGAACAGCTGCGCGTACCCGAATAGGGCACGCCAAGAAGAAGGTGCATTATGAACTATTTTAAACTCATCGTTTTGGGGATTATTGCCCTGATTGCCGCTATGGGCATGAACTGGGGTCACGATCTGGCCTATAAGTTTCATGCTTTCGTCATCATGGCGGTTGCCGCCGGTATGTTCATCTGGGTGCTGCGGCGCATTGATGAACCTGTACCCGTCCCTGAAACCGGATACGCTGACGGTGTGATCCGCGCCGGTGTGATCGCGACAGCCTTTTGGGGCATCGCGGGTTTCCTTGTCGGCACCTTCATCGCCTTTCAGCTGGCCTTTCCAGAGCTGAACTTTGACTGGGGTCAGCCTTTTACCAACTTTGGCCGGTTGCGGCCTTTGCACACCTCGGCGGTGATCTTTGCCTTTGGGGGCAACGCGCTGATCTGTACGTCGTTCTATGTTGTGCAGCGGACCAGTTCGGTGCGCCTGTTCGGCGGCAACCTGTCGTGGTTTGTGTTCTGGGGTTATCAGCTGTTCATCGTTCTGGCCGCCACCGGCTATCTGCTGGGGGCCACACAATCGAAAGAATACGCCGAGCCCGAATGGTACACCGACATCTGGCTGACCATCGTTTGGGTCGCTTATCTGGTCGTCTTCCTTGGCACGATCTTCAAGCGCCGCGAACGCCATATCTATGTGGCCAACTGGTTTTACCTTAGCTTTATCATCACCGTTGCGATGCTGCATATCGTCAACAACCTGTCGATCCCGGTCAGCTTTTGGGGCTCAAAATCCGTTCAGGTCTTTTCGGGTGTCCAAGACGCGATGACGCAGTGGTGGTACGGCCACAACGCCGTGGGCTTTTTCCTGACCGCCGGTTTCTTGGGGATGATGTATTATTTCGTCCCTAAACAGGCGAACCGTCCGGTTTATTCCTACAAGCTGTCGATCATCCACTTTTGGTCGCTGATCTTTTTGTACATCTGGGCGGGTCCACACCACCTGCACTATACCGCCCTACCCGATTGGGCCGCGACCCTTGGTATGGTGTTTTCCATCGTGCTGTGGATGCCCAGCTGGGGTGGCATGATCAACGGTCTGATGACCCTGCAAGGGGCTTGGGACAAACTGCGCACCGACCCGATCTTGCGGATGTTCGTTATCTCGCTTGGGTTCTACGGCATGTCCACTTTCGAGGGTCCGATGATGTCGATCCGCGCTGTGAACTCTCTGTCGCATTACACCGACTGGACCATCGGGCACGTGCATTCCGGTGCACTTGGCTGGAACGGTATGATCACCTTTGGTGCGCTGTACTTCCTGACGCCGAAGCTCTGGGGTCGTGACAAGA
Source organism: uncultured Sulfitobacter sp. (assembly GCF_964021855.1). Lineage (NCBI taxonomy): Bacteria > Pseudomonadati > Pseudomonadota > Alphaproteobacteria > Rhodobacterales > Roseobacteraceae > Sulfitobacter > uncultured Sulfitobacter sp. The sequence continues at coordinate 12,294 of NZ_CAXHZD010000002.1, read as the reverse complement.
TGTTCTCGATGTCCGCGATCAACTGGCACTTCTGGTTGGCCACGATTGGCATCGTTCTCTACGCCTCGTCGATGTGGGTCACCGGCATCATGGAAGGTCTGATGTGGCGTGAAGTCGATGATCAGGGTTTCTTGGTTAACTCCTTTGCCGACACCGTTGCTGCGAAGTTCCCGATGTATGTGGTGCGCGGCTTGGGTGGGGTTCTCTACCTCACTGGTGGGCTGATCATGGTGTGGAACATGTGGATGACCATTCGCGGTGCGAAACCGGTCACCACGGCCCTGCCCTCCAACGCAACACCAGCAGAATAAGGAGCTGAAACAATGGCCTTTATCGACAAACACGCCATCCTTGAGAAAAGCCCCACCTTGCTGCTGGTTGCATCGCTGCTGGTGGTCACGGTCGGGGGGATCGTAGAAATCGCCCCGCTGTTCTGGCTGGAAAACACCATCGAAGAAGTCGAAGGCGTGCGGCCTTATTCGCCGCTCGAACTGACGGGGCGCGACATCTATGTGCGCGAAGGTTGCTATGTCTGCCACAGCCAGATGATCCGCCCCATGCGCGACGAGGTGGAACGCTATGGCCACTATTCGCTGGCGGCTGAATCGATGTATGACCACCCGTTTCAATGGGGGTCCAAACGAACGGGGCCTGACGTGGCCCGCGTCGGTGGGCGCTATTCCGATGCGTGGCACGTGGATCACCTAAGCGATCCGCAATCCGTTGTGCCGGAATCGATCATGCCGAAATACGCCTTTCTTATGGACGCGCAGATCGAGCCGACCCATATCGAGGCGCTGTTGAAGACCCACAGGTTTGTCGGCGTGCCCTATTCTGATGAACAGATCGAAGAGGCCCGCGCAGATTTCCGCGCCCAGGCAGACCCGGATTCCGATTATGACGGTATGTTGGAACGCTATCCCGGTGCCGCCGTGGCCAACTTTGACAGCCAACCGGAACTGACGGAAATGGACGCGCTAATTTCCTATCTCCAAGTTCTTGGAACCATGGTTGATTTTTCGACCTTCACCCCAGACGCCAGCCGCTAAGGAGAGCTGAAATGAACACCTATTCCTTCTTGCGCGAACTCGCCGATAGCTGGGTTTTGCTTGCGATGTTCCTGTTCTTTGCCGGCGCTGTCCTGTGGGCCTTTCGGCCCGGCAGCACCAAGGTTTACGCCAGCGTGGCCAAGATACCCTTGGGCGACGACACAAAACCCAAAAGCATGACGAATAAAGGGGATGACCATGTCTAAGGGCAAAACAGACGACGTCACCGGCACCGACACCACCGGCCACAGCTGGGACGGTATCGAAGAGTTGAACACACCGCTGCCGCGCTGGTGGCTTTGGACGCTGTACCTGTGCATCATCTGGGGCATTCTTTACACGATTGCCTATCCCGCATGGCCGATGGTTTCCGGGGCGACCAAGGGCCTGTTGGGGTGGTCCACCCGCGCGAATGTCGCGGCCGAGATTACGGCCCATGAGGGCAAGAATGCCGATCTGGTGACGCAACTTTTGGCGACCGATATGGACGTCTTGCCCGCCAGTGCCGATCTGAACCGTTATGCTGTGGCACGCGGCGGTGCGGTGTTCCGCGCCAATTGTTCGCAATGTCACGGGTCAGGTGCGGCTGGGGCCAAAGGCTATCCCAACCTGCTGGATGATGACTGGCTTTGGGGCGGTGATATGGCCGAGATTGAATACACAGTCCGCCACGGCATCCGCAACGAACAAGACGATGATGCGCGTTATTCCCAGATGCCCGCCTTTGGCGAGATGCTGGAGAAAGACGAGATTACCGCCGTGGTCGAACATGTGGTGTCGCTGTCAAACGCCGAATTCGACGCCAATCTGGCCGAGACCGGTGCCACCGTTTTCGCCGACAATTGTTCGGTGTGCCACGGGGACACCGGATTGGGTGACCGCACACAGGGTGCCCCCAATCTGGCCGATGCGATCTGGCTTTATGGCGGGGATCGCAAGACCCTGACCGAAACCGTGAAAAACGCCCGCTTTGGAGTGATGCCCGCTTGGGGTCCGCGCCTGACCGAAGCCGACGTTCGCGCCGTTTCCGCATACGTGCACTCTTTGGGAGGCGGAGAGTAGCACGGCAGCAACCAGTTGCGTCCCCAACTGGTCCATCCCCGAAAGCGTGCCTGTTCGCAAAACTTGCCGCTTCGGGGATGTTTGTTGATCAAGATCAATATGGGCGGCCCTGAACCCGGCTAAGGAATGGGGCGAACAGGAAGAAACATATGACCGATCAAACATCCCCCCCATCCCTATATGCACCCCGCGAACCGATTTTTCCGCGCAAGGTCACGGGGTTTTTCCGCCGTTTCAAATGGGCGATCCTGATCGTCACGCTGGGCATTTACTATATCACCCCATGGATCCGCTGGGACCGCGGCCCCAGCCTGCCGGACCAAGCGGTCTTGGTCGATCTGGCCAGCCGGCGGTTCTATTTCTTCTGGATCGAAATCTGGCCGCATGAATTCTATTTCGTGGCGGGTTTGCTGATCATGGCGGGCTTGGGGTTGTTTTTGTTCACATCGGCATTGGGCCGGGTTTGGTGCGGATACACCTGCCCGCAAACCGTCTGGACCGATCTGTTTATCCTTGTGGAACGCTGGATCGAAGGCGACCGGAACGCCCGCGTCAGACTGCACAAAGCCAGCTGGGGCTTTCGCAAATGGCGGCTGCGCCTGACGAAATGGGCGGTGTGGTTGGCAATTGCCGTGGCGACGGGTGGCGCTTGGGTGTTCTATTTCACCGACGCGCCGACATTGGCCCGCGATCTGGTCAGCCTCACGGCGCATCCGGCGGCCTATATCACCATCGCGATTCTGACCGCGACGACCTTTATCTTTGGCGGGTTCCTGCGCGAACAGGTGTGTATTTACATGTGCCCCTGGCCCCGCATCCAAGCCGCAATGATGGACCCAGACACCATCACCGTCGCCTATCGCGATTGGCGCGGTGAACCGCGTGGCAAGGGCAACAACCGCCGCCGCAGCAAAGCCCAAGCCCTGAAAGCCGAAGCTGACGCGCAGGCCGCTGGCCCGGGCGAAGCACGCTATCCCGGCACGCCATACCGCCAAGACGACAAGCCCGCCGCGCCCGTTCTGGCACCCGTCGCCGAGACAGGCGATTGCATCGATTGCATGGCCTGCGTGAACGTCTGCCCCATGGGTATCGACATTCGTAACGGCCAGCAGATGGAGTGTATCACCTGTGCGCTGTGCATTGATGCCTGCGATGATGTCATGAACAAGATCGGCAAACCGCGCGGATTGATTGATTATCTGGCCCTGTCCGACGAAACCGCCGAACGTGCGGGCGCGCCTGTCAAACCATTGTGGAAACATATCCTGCGGCCGCGCACGATTCTATACACGGCCATTTGGCTGCTGATCGGTCTGGGGCTTGTCTATGCGCTGTTTGTCCGCTCTGATATTGAACTGACGGTCAGCCCGGTCCGGAACCCGACCTATGTGACCCTGTCCGACGGTACGATCCGCAACATCTATGACGTGCGTTTGCGCAACAAGTCAGGCGAAGACCGCGACTTCCGCCTGCGGCTGAGCAGCGATGAAACCCTGCGCATCGAACTGGAAGGGACTGATGATCTTTCCCTGAATGTTCCGGCGGATACAACGGTTCTGCAGCGCGTCTATGTCACGGCCCGCCCCCAAGATCAGGCGGCAAATAGCGCCGCAACCGATCTGCGTATCTGGGTCGAAGACACCACCGCACAAACACGTGCGTCCAAAGCGACAACGTTCAATGGAAAGGGAAACTAGATGCAACACGAGCTTAAAGGCTGGCATGTTTTCACGGGCTTCGCGATGGCTTTTGGTGTCATCATCGCCGTCAATCTGACGCTGGCATTCAATGCCGTGCGCACCTTTCCGGGCCTTGAGGTCAAGAATTCCTATGTCGCCTCGCAAAGTTTCGACGCGGACCGCGCGACGCAAGAGGCGCTGAATTGGGATGTCGCAGCGACGTTGACGGGCGATCATCTGGTGCTGACCATTCTGAAAGGCGACGCGCCGGTTTCCCCCGTGATCGAAGAGGCCATCTTTGGCCGCGCCACCAGCGTTGCCGCAGATCAAACGCCGGATTTCAAATTCAACGGTCAATCCTATGTGGCCGATGTTGATGCGGGGGCAGGCAACTGGAACCTGCGTCTGAAAATGCGGTCGATCGACGGGGCATTGTTTCAACAGCGTGTGATTGTAAGGGTGCAGAAATGACAATGGTTGCCGCATGTCCGGGCTGCGTTGCGGCCCCGTTGGCGTTGAAACACGCCGAAAATCATGCGGCCCCTGCTGTTGTCCTATCCCTGCCCACCATCCACTGCGCCGCCTGCATCGGCAAGGTTGAACGCAAGCTGAACGCCATGCCCGATGTGGACAGCGCGCGGGTCAATCTGTCGCTCAAGCAGTTGTCGGTTTATGGCGATGATATCGACACTGACGCAATCGTCGCGGCGCTAAAGTCTATCGGATATGACGCCTACCCGCTGGATGTCGGGATGCTTGAAACACGCCAAGACAGCGTGGGGCGCAACCTGTTGGTGCGTCTGGCGGTGGCTGGCTTTGCCATGATGAATGTCATGCTGTTTTCAGTCGCGATATGGTCGGGTGCCACCGATACCACCCGCGAGCTGTTTCACCTGATCTCTGCCGCGATTTCCTTGCCTGCGGTGCTGTATTGCGGGCAACCGTTTTTCACCAGCGCGTGGTCTGCCCTGCGGGTGCGCGGGTTGAACATGGACGTGCCGATTTCGCTGGCGATCTTGCTGGCCACAGGCATGTCGCTGTACGAGGTATTGAACGGCGGCGCGCATGCCTATTTCGACGCGGCACTTTCGCTGACGTTCTTTTTGCTGATCGGTCGCTATCTGGATCATCACACGCGCAGTTCTGTCAGATCCGCGGCCAAGGAACTTGCCGCACTTGAGGTCCACCAAGCCCAACGGATCGAGGACGGTAAGGCCGTCAAAACGCCAGTGTCCGACCTTGCTGTCGGTGACCGTTTGCTGATCCCCTCGGGCGTGCGTGTGCCCGTTGATGGCAGATTGGACAGCGCGCAGGCGCTTTCAGATCGGTCGTTCCTGACCGGTGAATCCGCCGCGATCACACTGGCGAAAGGTCAACAGGTTCAAGCCGGCGAGATTAATCTGGGCGCCCCGTTCGAGATGACCGCCACCGCCGTCGGCGATGACACAACATTGCGGCGCGTCGCGCATCTGGTCGAGATGGCTGAGAACAGCCGCAACAGCTATACCAACCTCGCTGACCGCGCGGCGCGTATCTATGCGCCGGCGGTGCATCTGCTGGCGTTCGCGTCCTTCGTGGCGTGGATTTTGATCGATGGTGACGTCCGACATGCGTTGAATATCGCCGTTGCCGTGCTGATTATCACCTGCCCTTGCGCCCTCGGTCTGGCTGTGCCAGCCGTGGCCACGGCGGCAATCGGGCGGCTCTACGGGTTGGGTTTTTTGGTCAAATCCGGCACCGCGCTGGAACGTCTGGCCGAGGTTGATGTCGCGATTTTTGACAAGACCGGAACGCTTACCCTTGCCGGGGGCAGTGCGCGGTTGGATCATCTGACAGCCGAACAGGCCGCCATCGCACGCGGGTTGGCGCAAGCGTCTGACCATCCCGTATCCCGTGCGCTGATCGGTGCGTTGCCCGATGCGTCAGCAGCAACGCTTACCGATATCACTGAAATTTCGGGAAATGGCATGGAGGCGGTTTGCGAGGGTGAAACCGTCAAACTTGGACGGGGCGCATGGCTGGGTGCATCGTTTGACGGGCTTGGGCTGAAAATCGGGGAACAGCCTGCGGTCGAACTCCCCTTGCACGAAACCCCACGCCAAGGGGTCAATGTGGCCCTTCAAGGGCTTCGTGATTTGGGCATTCCGCCGCAAATCCTTAGCGGTGACAGGCAGGGAACTGTCAGCGCCCTCGCGCGCCAGCTTGGCGTTCAGGATATTCACGCCGAGATAAGCGCGACGGAAAAACACAGCTACCTGACGGAATTACAGAACGAAGGGCACCATGTGTTGATGGTCGGCGACGGGCTGAACGATACCGCGTCTTTGGCCGCCGCACATGCCTCCGTGGCCCCGTCCTCCGCGTTGGACGCGTCACGCAACGCGGCAGATGTTGTATTACTACGCGAAAACCTTGATGATTTCCCGCTGCTGATCCGTATTGCACGCAGCACGTCACGTTTGTCGAAACAGAACTTTGCCATCGCCGCCGGGTATAACGCCATCGCCATTCCCGTCGCCCTGCTCGGCTATGCGACCCCATTGCTCGCCGCGATCGCCATGTCCGCATCGTCGATCACCGTTATCCTCAACGCCATGCGGGTCAGGTTTGTCCGATGAATGTCCTGCTAATCCTGATCCCAGTATCCATCATCTTGGGTGGCTTGGGCCTGTGCGGTTTTCTATGGACCCTGCGCAGCGGCCAGTACGACGATGCCGAAGGCAGCGCCGCACGGCTATTGCTGGACGATGATGAACCGGACAAGGACTAACAGGTTCAGGTGTTCATAAGGCCGCTGCCTTTTCACGATGAAAGATACCCCATTTCAGCTGGGTCCCTTGCGCGCTGCGCCAAAGCACCAGCCCCGTAAGAGCGAGCAACATGAGCTCGGCCAGCGGGCCTGCGTACCAGACACCAATCTCCCCAAACCAAACAGGCAGGCAGAACGTCAGCGGGATCGCAAAGACGTAGGTTTTTGACAACCCCAAGATCGCGGCGTTGGTCGCCGAGCCGATGGCCTGAAAATATGCGGCAACCATCATTAATGGCCCCATCAGGAAAAAGACGCAGGTCATGATTGGCAGGATGCGGGCCACCTCAATAATGACGCCCATGTCTTCGACAAATGTGCCCGCAATCTGGCTGGGGAACCGCGTCACCAGCAACTGGATCACAAGGCAGTATATGAACGCGATCCATATCGCGATCCGCAGGCTGGCATCCGATCTTTGCCAAAGTGCTGCACCATAGTTGTTGCCCGTGATCGTCTGCATTGCAAAGGACAGCCCCAAAAGCGGTAGAAAGGCAAAGGTGATAACGCGGGTAATGATGCCGTAAGCAGAAACCGTATCGGCGTAGCTGGGGCTATCAACCCATTGTAGAGCCGTCATAATTGCAGCCGAACCAAGCGCCAAACCGATGAAGTTCAGGCTTTGCGGCGCGCCCAATGCAAGGATCCTGCCCCAGCCCCCTCTCAGTGAATGATACAGTAAGGTCGATGGCCGCAGCGACGTGTCGCCCAAGAAACGAAAAGCCAGAATAATCGCAAAAGCGAGCGCCTGTGCAGCGGCAGTGCCATATGCAGACCCCGCGACGCCCATGTCTAACAGGGCGATCAAAACATAGTTAAAGCCGATGTTGGCAATAGAAACCAGCAGGCTCATCGCGGCCATAAAACCCACTCGGCCTTCGTTACGCAAAGCGTCGGAATTGACCGATAGAATGAACAGAAGCGGCGAGAAGAACACCGTGATCCGTAGATAAGCCAAGCCCATCTCGGCCAGAACATCCGACCCGCCAGCAGCGAGCAGTGTCATCGGCCGCCCCAGGAAGATGAACGACAGGATCAGGCAGGCACCCAGCCCAATTGCCAGCCCGTGCGCGCCGGTAAACACAGCACGGGCATCTTCCAAATCGCCAGCACCAAGATACCGAGCGAGCAAACTGGACATGCCGTTCGACACCAGCGTGGAGAGCGCGACGATCAGCATATAGATCGGAAACATCAGCGTGACCGCCGCCAGCGCTTCGGGGCCGACATAGATGCCGAGAAACAACGCGTCAGCAACGGATAAAAGCCCGTTCATCCCCATCACGACAATGATCGGCAAGGCTGTTTTCAGATAGATGGTGCCTAGCGGCCCATCGGTGAAGGTATTTGTGGGGGTATCAGACATATCCCATATCTCTCTCGCTTGATCGCGCAGCTAGAGATGGGACCCGCGTTACCATCCGCGCGACATGCGGAAAGAGGTAATAGAAATAATCGAGCGTAGAACTTAACCAAGACAAACGTCAGCGGGAGGCAGGCGTCCACGGCCTGCGATCTGAGTAATGTTGAAACTGTTCCGGGTCAAGTCTCGCTATCCTCTAACGCAAAACGCCCGCTTAGGGATTATCCTAGGCGGGCGTTTTTTATATTGTTATCGTTTAGAGAGATACGCATTTATTGAACTTATTAGGTTTGGCGGTGACCTACTCTCCCACGTCTTAAGACGCAGTACCATTGGCGCAGTAGCACTTAACTGCCGAGTTCGGGATGGGATCGGGTGTTTTGCTTACGCTATGACCACCAAACCGAATAAATTCAACAAATGTCCAAGTCAGTACAGTTATGTATGTGTGTATGCTTTTGAGTGATTAGTAAAAGTCTTGCTTCTACTGGATCAAATCAAGCCTATCGAGCCATTAGTACCAGTCAACTGAACGTATTACTACGCTTACATCTCTGGCCTATCGACGAGGTGGTCTACCTCGGCTCTCAGGGATACCTTGTTTTGAGGGGGGCTTCCCGCTTAGATGCCTTCAGCGGTTATCCTGTCCGATCATAGCTACCCAGCACTGCTATTGGCATAACAACTGGTCCACCAGTGGATCGTTCACCCCGGTCCTCTCGTACTAGGGGCAACTCCTCTCAAGTATCCTACACCCACGGAAGATAGGGACCGAACTGTCTCACGACGTTCTAAACCCAGCTCACGTACCTCTTTAAACGGCGAACAGCCGTACCCTTGGGACCTGCTCCAGCCCCAGGATGAGATGAGCCGACATCGAGGTGCCAAACACTGCCGTCGATATGGACTCTTGGGCAGTATCAGCCTGTTATCCCCGGCGTACCTTTTATCCGTTGAGCGATGGCCCTCCCACTTGGGACCACCGGATCACTATGGCCGTCTTTCGACTCTGCTCGACTTGTCAGTCTCGCAGTCAGGCTGGCTTCTGCCATTGCACTCAACGAGCGATTTCCGACCGCTCTGAGCCAACCTTCGCGCGCCTCCGTTACGCTTTAGGAGGCGACCGCCCCAGTCAAACTACCCACCACACAGGGTCCCGGATCCGGATAACGGACCGCGGTTAGACATCAAGCAGAACAAGGGTGGTATCTCAAGGGAGGCTCCACGCAAACTGGCGTTCACGCTTCAAAGCCCACCACCTATCCTGCACATGTTCGGCCTAATGCCAGTGTGAAGCTGTAGTAAAGGTGCACGGGGTCTTTCCGTCTAACCGCGGGAAACCGGCATCTTGACAGGTAATTCAATTTCGCTGAGTCTATGTTGGAGACAGCGGGGAAGTCGTTACGCCATTCGTGCAGGTCGGAACTTACCCGACAAGGAATTTCGCTACCTTAGGACCGTTATAGTTACGGCCGCCGTTTACCTGGGCTTCAATTCAGAGCTCTCACCCCTCCTTTTAACCTTCAGGCACCGGGCAGGCGTCAGACCCTATACGTCGTCTTACGACTTCGCAGAGCCCTGTGTTTTTAATAAACAGTCGCCACCCCCTGGTTTGTGCCCCCAGCCTCTAGTTGCCTAGAAACCGGGCCTCCTTCTCGCGAACTTACGGAGGTATTTTGCCGAGTTCCTTCAACATAGTTCTCTCAAGCGCCTTGGTATTCTCTACCTATCCACCTGTGTCGGTTTAGGGTACGATCTAACGATGGAGCTATTTCCAGGGACCTCTAAGCAGCCCATTCAATCCGATAAGGATGAACTACCCTCGAGATCCGTCACTTCCATCTGGCCCAGGAATATTAACCTGGTTCCCATCGACTACGCCTTTCGGCCTCGCCTTAGGGGTCGGCTTACCCTGCTCAGATTAGCTTTAAGCAGGAACCCTTGGATTTTCGGCGAGAGTGTCTCTCACACTCTTTGTCGCTACTCATGTCATCATTCTCACTAGTGATCTCTCCACGGGATCCCTCACAGGCCCGCTTCACAGAAAACTCCGCGTCTCCAATCCCACCGAAGTGGTTAAGGAGACATGGAATTATGTCACACTACGCTCTGCTACCATGCAATAAATGCATCCTAAGCTTCGGCTCATGGCTTGAGCCCCGTTACATCTTCGCCGCAAGACAACTTATTTAGACCAGTGAGCTGTTACGCTATCTTTAAAGGATGGCTGCTTCTAAGCCAACCTCCTGGTTGTTTTGGTCGTCTCACCTGCTTTCCCACTTAGCCATGAATTAGGGGCCTTAGCTGTAGGTCAGGGTTGTTTCCCTCTTCACGACGGACGTTAGCATTCGCCGTGTGTCTGCCATCTAGTACTCCTCGGTATTCGGAGTTTGGTTAGGATCAGTAAGCCTGTGGGGCCCCATTACCCATCCAGTGCTCTACCCCCGAGGGTATTCGGATGACGCTCTACCTAAATAGATTTCGCAGAGAACCAGCTATCTCCGAGTTTGATTGGCCTTTCACCCCTAGGCACAGCTCATCCCGATCCTTTTCAACGGATGTGGGTTCGGTCCTCCAGTAAGTGTTACCTTACCTTCAACCTGGCCATGCCTAGATCACTCGGTTTCGGGTCTGATCCCACAAACTCAACGCCCTATTAAGACTCGCTTTCGCTGCGCCTACACCTAACGGCTTAAGCTTGCTTGTGAGACCAAGTCGATGACCCATTATACAAAAGGTACGCTGTCAGGGCGTAAAGCCCCTCCAACTGATTGTAGGCGTTCGGTTTCAGGTACTGTTTCACTCCCCTCGTCGGGGTGCTTTTCACCTTTCCCTCACGGTACTGGTTCACTATCGGTCAGTAAGGAGTACTTAGCCTTCGAAGGTGGTCCTCCGATCTTCAGACAGAATTTCACGTGTTCCGCCCTACTTAATACGTCCTCTCATGCTTCTTATACGGGACTATCACCCACTTTGGTTGCGCATTCCAACGCATTCTAACCACAATTGAGGCTCGGCTGGTCCCCGTTCGCTCGCCGCTACTAGGGGAGTATCAATTGATTTCCTTTCCTCCGGGTACTTAGATGTTTCAGTTCCCCGGGTTTGCTTTTATAAACCTATGTATTCAGTCTATAAATACCTGGTTTACCTCATTATTAGCTGCTCCGAAGAGCAGTAATAACAAAATATCAGGTGGGTTGCCCCATTCAGAAATCCATGGATCAAAGCTTATTCTCAGCTCCCCATGGCTTATCGCAGAGTATCACGTCTTTCATCGCCTCTTACTGCCAAGGCATTCACCAAACGCCCTTTTCGCGCTTGATTTGATCCAGAAAAAGCAAGACTGGTTTAATGTCCTACCGCCTATTCGGCTACTTGAGGATAATTTAGACCCTCAACGGCCGGTAGAGTGTAGAACACCAGTCTAACGTGGAAGACAGAAGCTGGTAAGAAACTGTCTTTCCTTATTCCAGATCAAAAGCATACTTTTTTACCCGCCCAACCACTATAGGTTGGACAGCGAGACATGCATCTAGCCCACCTTCCGTGCAGGAAGTAGGCGTCATGTCTCTGGTTAGTGTACTTGACTTGGACAACACGTTCGTTTCAATCGCGATACGCCTAAAAGACCGAGGAAACAGTCCGTTAAACGCCGGCTCCCGAGGGAGCAGCAACTGAGTTCACAACCTTACTCGGTGTAAACAAACAGTGTTGTTTGTTACTTTAAGATTACTCTCAAAGTAACTTTATCTCTCTTTACGATGTCAATCAGGTGCATTCCAAAGGAATGTCACCAATGCGATGAGCGTATTGCAAAGCAATGCGCGGTCGCACCGTCCGATTGGACGGGCAAACAGTCGAAACTGCTTGCCGATCTAATCACTATCTTGTCCTTTGACCAACTCGTGCTTTGCTTCGCAAAACCCTGTTTGGTCGACGCTTTCCCTTTCGGAAAAGCTTGGTGGAGCCTAGGAGGATCGAACTCCTGACCTCCTGAATGCAAATCAGGCGCTCTCCCAGCTGAGCTAAGGCCCCATCATTCCCCGTGGGGATATGGTGGGTCGAGGAGGACTTGAACCTCCGACCTCACGCTTATCAGGCGTGCGCTCTAACCACCTGAGCTACCGACCCATACGAGCGGTAGCTCGTGTTCTTGTTCTGAAGAGATATGAGGACGGCTCGGTTCAAGTTACATCATAAGATGTAACCGAATATGGACAGCTTTGTTTGCTGTCCTGCTAAGTGTTTCACGAGATGAGCAAGCTCATTTACTAGAAACATCCTTAGAAAGGAGGTGATCCAGCCGCAGGTTCCCCTACGGCTACCTTGTTA